>JARFNK010000003.1 GCA_029167225.1 Sphingobium arseniciresistens | reverse complement strand
AGGGGCGATCCCACTCTAACCCGATCCCTCAACGATCGGCAGTTTCGCGATCCGTCCCCTTCCGCCCGGTCCGGGGTGGCCACCCCGGACCGGGCATCTCATCATGACCCAAACCGACGGCAAAGTCATAAGACAAGCATTTTCCAAGCAGACGGAATCGGCTGCTGGCTCGGAAAATGCGGTAAACCAAGAGCTTAGAGCAGCCGAACCGATGCAATCGGATCGGAAACTGCTCTATCTCATGCTCACACCTGTTCGAGCCGGCGCTGGCCCTTGCGCACGCGCATGCTGTGCGTGCTCGCCAGCGCGCTGGTGCGGGTGCGGATGTCCTTCATGAAGTGCCACGCGCCCGTGACCTGCGCCGGCGTCACCTGTAGCGAGACATAACCGCGCTGACTGGTGTCGGAGAAGGCGAGGCCGGGGTTGGTCTCGCGCAGCGCCTTGGCCACGTCGGCCGGGGCGATGTTGGGCGCATAGGTCTCGAAGCCCGGCGAGGTGACGCTGTGCCCGCCAAATTCCACGCCCACGCGGTCGGCAACGCCTGCCTGCCCCATGCCGCGCTCGCCAAGGTCATAGCCCCAGGCATTGTGGCTGTCGCCCGAGAGCACGACGAGGTTGGCGTCGGCGGCGAGGGAGGCATCGTAGAGCCGGGCGCGGGCGGCAGGATAGCCGTCCCACGCATCCATGTTGAACGGCAGCCCCGCCTGCGCCGCGGCGACCGCGCCCATCATGCCCTTCTTCACTGCCGCCGGGGCCTGCTCCGGCACCCACTCCGCGGCGCGGGTCGGGAAGCGGCCATTGCCCATCACGATCTGCTGGGCGAGGATCTGCCAGCCGGTGCCCGCGCGGGTGGATGCGGCAAGGCCATCATACAGCCATTTCTCCTGCGCCATGCCCATCAGGGTGCGGTCCTTGGCGGCCCAGACAGTGTCGCGAAACTCAGCCATGGCCTTGGGCAGGTCGCCGCGCCCGGCCAGCGCCTCGGCCACGTCGAGCTGCTTCATGCGACCGGTCACGCGGGTTTCCGGGCGGAACAGCGTGGCCAGCGTGCCGATCTGATAGCTGCTGTAGGTTTCGTCCGACACCGGCATCCATTCGCGATAGACCCGCTCGGCCACCGCCTTGCGCACCGACCAGTCGCCCTCGGTCGCCGGCTGATGGTTCTCCGCCCCGTCCTTATAGGCGTCGTTCGCCAGTTCATGATCGTCCCACTGCGCGATCATCGGGAAGGCGGCGTGCAGCGCCTGCAGGTCCGGGTCCATGCGATAGGCGGCGTAGCGCAGGCGATAGTCGGCCAGGGTCACCATCTCATGGTCGGGCTGCACGATGCGGCCCGGCACAATGTCCTTCTTCGCGGGATAGGTGCCGACGGGATATTCGTAGAGATAGTCGCCGCAATGGACGATCAGGTCGAGATCGTCGCGCGCCGCCGCATGGGCATAGGCGTTGAACCAGCCATAGGGCAGGTTGGAGCAGGAGAAGAGCCCGATGCCGAAGCGATCGACATCGCCCTGCGGCAGGGTGCGCGTACGGCCCACCGGGCTGATCGTGCCATCCGGCGCGACGAAGCGGTAATAATAGCGCTGGCCCGGCTGAAGCCCGGTAACGGTGATCTTGCCGGTATGATCGGCCTCGCCCCGCGCCACCACGTCGCCGCCGCCCGCGACCTGCCGGAAGCCGCTGTCGCGCGCGACCTCACAGCGCAGCCTGGCATCGCTGGCGCTGACATAGCGGGTCCACAGCAGCACCGAATCCGCCGAAGGCTCGCCACTGGCGACGCCATGGGTGAAGCCGCGCGCGGCCAGTATCTGGGCGGCGCCCTGAATGGACAGGGCGCCGAGCCCAAGCACACCGGCCTTGATGAGCAGCCGGCGATCGATCGAAAAGGTCATGGAACGTCTCCGTTCGGAAGAGGGAAGGATCAGAAGCGGCCGGTCAGCTGGACGCCGTAGAAGCGCGGCTCCGCCGGAATGAAGGTCGGGATGCCGAAGGCGCCGCCGGTATTGCCGGCGTCGAGCAGATAATCCTTGTTGGTGAGGTTGCGGACGAAGCCGGCGATCTCGTAGCGATCATCGGCGAAGCTGACGCCGGCGCGCAGGTTGACCAGCGTGACCGCCTTTTGCGAGATCGCCTCAGTGTTCGGCACCTCGAAATAGATCTTGCTGCGATAGGTGACGCTGGGCGTGGCGAACAGGCGCACGCCATTAGCCAGCGGCGCGTCGATGGTGAAGCCGGCCGCGGCCTGGAACTCGGGCTGCAGGCGGAACTTGTTGCCGGCGAAGCGGCCATTGGAGGCCTTGTCGTCAATACCGCCGTCGATATAGCCGCCATTGGCGAAGATATTGAGCCATGATGTCGGCTGCAGCGCGACTTCGGCCTCGACGCCCAGATTGCTGGCCGTCCCGGCGCTCATCGTCTGGGCGACGCCGTTGGACTGGACGACGCTGACCTGGAAATTATCATATTTCTGGTAATAGACGCCGAGCGATCCCGACAGGATGCCGGTGCTGCCCTTCAACCCACCCTCATAATTCCACACATTCTCCGCCGCGATCGGGGTGATGGCGGGGGCGACGACGCCATTGATCCGCGCTGCGCCGAGATTGACCGTCGGCGAGCGGCGGCCCTTCGAGACGGTGACGAAGCCGTTCACCTTTGGCGAAAAGCGATAGAGGATGTTGAAGCGCGGCAGGATCGCCTGGAAGCTATCCTCGGTGCTGAATACGCTGCCACCGGTGTCGAGCTGTCCGGAGACGAGCGGCGCGCTGGTCAGCCGCGAATTGGGCACGGTGGCGGTATAGCCCGAACGGCGCTTTTCGATGAGCGCCCGGACGCCCGCCGTCAGTTCCAGCGAGGGCGTGGCGATCCATGTGCCATCGGCGAACATCGAATAGCTGTCATTCTTGCCCCGGTTTTCATAAACCGACTGATAGGGAATGACCGTGGCCGCGCCGTTGGTCAGGAGCGCAGTGGCCTGCGATGCCGTGACGGTGCCGTTGGCCGCAATGCAGGCGAGCCCTGGAACAACGCGCGCCGCGCACTGCAGATAGGTGCCTTCCTCGGTCGAGAAGGGCACGCGCTGATAGTTCTTCTCCCGGAAGGCGTTCCAGCCGAAGGAACCGCGGAAATGGTCGCTATTATAGGCGAAGCGGGTTTCGTGGCTCGCCTGCCAGCCGACCGCCTTCTCAGCAAACTCCAGATACCATGCGGCCGATCCGTCGGCATCGAACACTTCGTTGCTGTCGAAATCGCGATAGCCGTTGACCATCGTCAGCGTCCAATCGTCGCCAAGCTCCCAGCTGACCGTCAGGTTGGCGTCATAGACGTCGCGGTGCAGTCCCAACTTGTCAGCGCCCAGAACGGCACCAGAAAGCGGCGATCCGCTGAGGTTCGCCGAACCGAAGGGATTTCCCGGCCCTTGCGAAGTCGGCAGCGCCTTTGAGATGAAGGGCGTGCCCGAATTGCGCTGGCGGTCATAGGTGACGATCAGGTCGGCGGTGAAATTCTCGGTCGGGGTCAGCCGCAGCGAGCCGCGGATGCCCAGCTGGTCGCGCGCATAGAGGTCGCCCTGCGTGGTCGACAGGTTGTTCACATAGCCGTCGCGCTTCTTCCAGGCGAAGGCGATGCGACCGGCGATCTTGTCCGACCCGGCATTGAGATGGCCGGACAGCTCCTTTGCGTCATAATTGCCATAGCCGGCGGTGAGTTCGCCAGAGAAACCGGGCTGGGGCCGGGCCGAGATCATGCTGATCGCGCCGACGGCCGATGCGGTGCCGAACAGGGTCGCCTGCGGCCCCTTGATCACCTCGATCCGCTCCATGTCGTAGATGTCCTGATAGGAGCCGCGCGAGCGCGACACATCGACACCATTGTAATAGAGGGTGACGCGGGCGGCCTGCTGCGCCGATCCGCTGTCAGACGTGATGCCGCGGATGACGATGCCGGGATTGTTGGCGCTCTGCTCCTGGATGTTGAGGCCGGGGATATAGTTGGACAGCTCGTCAAGGTCGGACACGCCCAGATCGCGCATCCGCTTGGCGGTGGCGGTCGAAATGGTGATGGGCACGTCCATCGCGCGCTGCTCGATCTTCTGCGCGGTGACGAGGATATCCTCGCCATTGCTATTGTCCAAGGGCTCGGCGGCCGCGGGCTCGGCGAGCGGCCGGGCGATGGCGGGCGCAGCGGAAGCACCGGCAAGCAGGATGGCGATAAGGCTCATGCGACGTGTCATTTTATGTCCCCGTTTTGGTGGACATGCTGCTGGCGACTTTATGTGAATGGCCCAAGGCGTGCGGGTTAAGGCTTTGTGAAAGATTGAATTTGCCGCTGTCACATTTCGCTGAAGGGGATAGCGCAGGCCATCGGGCCTTGTCGCCGGCACGCGGATCACGATCAACGCGCATGAACGAAATGCGGCGGACAAAGCGCTTAACGATCCGTCGCTTTTCCCCTATCCTTCATCGCATGACCACGCCGACGCTGCGCCAACTGGACATTTTCGCGCAGATGGTCGCGAGCGGCAGCATCTCCCGCTGCGCCAGCGACCTTGGCGTCAGCCGGGATGCCATCCGGCAAGACATGCAGCGGCTTGAGCAAAGACTGGGCCACCGCCTGTTCGACACGCTCGGCGAAGACACGCGGCTGACGCCCGTGGGGCACCGGATGGTGGAGGCGATGCAGCTGCTGACCGCGACCGACATAGACACCTGGGACGAGGTACATGCCCCGGCCGAGACCACACCCGAAACACTCGCAGCACCAGGCGAGGAAAGCGCAGAACCGACACGTCCGGCGGCGGTGATCGAGGATAGCCCATCGGCGCGCCCGCTGCGCTGGTCCGCCATCAGCGGCGTGCAGGAGGAGGCTGTCGAGCCGCCCGAAACCTTCACCCCGGACACGGCATCAGAGGCCCCCTCGACACGCCCCCAGCAGGTCACGATCGCGGCGCACCCGGCCATCTTCAGCCATTTCCAGGAAGCGCTGGACGCATTCGAACAGACGAACAGCGACATTGCCATCGCGCTGGAACTGGGCGCGTTCACCGCCCGGCAGGTGGCACCGATGCTCGCCGATGGCCGCGTCGACATCGCCTATTTCTACGCGCTGGGCGAGCCCGACGCCTTGCAGTCGCGCTATGGCTGGAGCGAGCAGATCTCCCTCTATGTCGGCGTCGATCATCTGCTGGCGGACATGGACAGGGTTCAGGCGGATGACTTGTCCGCCGTCGCGCCCATCCTGCTGCACCCCGACAATGCGCTGCGCCAGATCACCGACCGCGCGCTGACCATGGCCGGGGTGACGATTGCCGATCCAGTGCTGGAAAGCGACAATCTGTACGACGTGATGATGGCGGTGCGCGAGGGCGCGGGCTATTTCGCCACCTTCGGCTCGCTGGCGCGCGATTTCGGCCGGATGTTCGGCATCCGCCGCCTGCCCGTCGCCAGGCCCCTGCCCCCCGTCGAGATCCGGCAGGCGGTGCGACGGGAGATGCGGGACGATCCGCTGGTCAGCGCGCTTGCGGAATATCTGTTTCGCTGAACGTTCGCCGGGAGTGGCGGGAACAGGCCGCCGCTTCGTTCATTGGGTGACACATCCGCGCTGCATTGCAATAATTTAATGTTGGAATGAGTTGATATACTGTATCATCCCCATTAGGGATGCCCGCACATTCCCCATTCCAAGAGGCCCTGATTCATGATCCGACCCGCGCTGCTCGCCGGCTCCGCCTGTCTTGCCTTCCTGTCCGTCGCCCCCGCCTTTGCTGCCGATGGCGCTGATGCCGCCGGCGATGACCAGAGCTATCACGAGCCGCAGCAGACCGACATCGTCGTCACCGCCCTCATTCCCCGGCGACAGGGCGACATCCTTTCCGGCACGTCCATCCTCGCCGGCGACGAGCTGACCCGCGACCTGCGTCCGACCATCGGCGATACGCTGGCGCACCAGCCGGGCGTGTCCACGACCTCCTTCGGTCCCAATGCTTCCCGCCCGGTGCTGCGCGGCTTCCAGGGCGAGCGCGTACGCATCCTGACCGACGGCATCGGCAGCTTCGACGTGTCGAACACCTCGGTCGACCATGCCGTCGCCATCAACCCGCTGACGGCGCAGCGGATCGAGGTGATGCGCGGCCCGGCGGCGCTGCTTTACGGCTCCTCCGCGATCGGCGGCGTCGTCAACGTCATCGACAGCCGCATCCCACGCCGCGTCCCCGATGAACCCATCCATGTCGAGGGGATCATGGGCTATGGCAGCGCGGCGCAGGAACGCACCGCATCGGGCAAGATCGAGGCGCCGGTCGGCGACAAGATCGTGCTGCACCTCGACGGCAGCTGGATGAAGACCGACGATCTCGACACCGGCACCTATATCCTGACCCCGGCGCTGCGCGCGCAGGCGGCCGCCAGCGGCGACCCGGAGATCGAGGATCTGGCCAACCTGAAGGGCAAGCTGCCTAACAGCGCGGCCAAGAACTGGGAGGTCGCAGGCGGCGCCGCGATCATCGTGGGCGGCGGCAATATGGGCTTTTCCGTCAGCCACACCGACAATTTCTACGGCGTCCCCGTCCGCTATTCAGTGGAGCCGGGCGAAGAGGCCGAAGACGTGCGCCTGCACATGAAGCAGACCCGCGCCGACATGCGCGCCGAAGTGCCGACCGGCGGCGACATCTTCGATTCCGTGCGGTTGCGGGCCGGCTGGGCCGACTATCAGCATGCGGAAATCGAAGATACCGGCGACGTCGGCACGCGCTTCTTCAACCAGTCGATCGAAAGCCGGCTGGAGCTGGTCCAGAAGCGCCATGGCGGCTGGGACGGCGCGATCGGCGCACAGATGTTCGTGCGCGATTTCCATGTCGTGGGCGAGGAGAAATTCCTGCCCAAGAACCGCACGCAGCAGTTCGGCGTCTTCACCCTGCAGTCGCTGGACCTTGGCGACACGCGGCTGGAGGCAGGGGCCCGCTTCGAGCATACGGACGTCACCGCCGAGGCTGACGACACGCTGTTCAACCCGGCCTATGATCGCAGCTTCAATGCGCTTTCCGGCTCGATCGGCGCCAGTCACCAGATCGCGCCGGGCTGGCGCGTGGGCATCAACGCATCGCGCACCGAACGCGCACCCTCGGCAGAGGAACTTTATGCGCGCGGCAACCATGCCGGCACGCAGGCCTTCGAGGTCGGCGATCCGACCTTCGGCAAGGAAAAGAGCTGGGGTATCGAGGGCACGCTGCGCGGCCAGGGGACTGGCTATACCGTGTCCCTCTCTGCCTATCACAACTGGTTCAGCGGCTACATCTATGACGCGCTGGCCCCCGACAGCGCCTGTCAGGCGGTGAACGGCGGCGCGGACCTGGAATTTCCCTGCTATGCCTATTCCCAGGCCAGCGCCCGCTATTACGGGTTCGAGGCGGAAGGCACGCTGAAGCTCGCCCAGTTTGGGGACTATGCGCTGAACGTCGATGGCGTGGCCGACTATGTCCATGCCACCATCATCGGTTCCGGTCCCGCGCCGCGCATCCCGCCGATGCGCCTGCTGGGCGGCGTGGAACTGCAGGGCAGCCGCCTGACGGCGCGCTTCGAGACGGAACACAGCTTCGCACCGGACAGGATCGCGGCGACCGAGACGGATACCGACGCCTTCACGTTGGTCAACGCATCGCTTGTGGTGAAGCCGTTCAAGGACAATCCTCGCATGAGCCTCACCCTGTCGGCCAACAACATCTTCGACGTGGCGGCACGCCGTCATGTGAGCTTCCTGAAGGACTATGCGCCGCTGGCCGGGCGCGACCTGCGCGTCACGGCCCGCTTCTCGCTGTAACGCCCAACCAATACGCCTTCAGCTGAAACGATAGGGATCGAAGCACGCCGCATCGACATCCTCCCTGCCCGCAAGCGCGGCGGAGAGGATGTCGGCGGCGAGGCCGGCAAAGGCGATGCCGTTGCCGCCGAACCCCGCACTCAGCCAGACATTGCGCATATTGGCGGCCCGGCCGATGGCGGGCAGGCCGTCCGGGGAATTGCCGAAGGTCGCGCACCATCGCCGGTCGACGGCGATCGGCCCGCTGCCAAGCATCGCTTCCAGCTTGGCGGCGATGGCGCCAGCCTTCCCTGTCAGCATCGCGTCGCGCGCATCCTCCGCGACCAGTTCCTCGTCCTCGCCGCCGGCCACGATCCGGCCATCGGCCGTGGTGCGGACATAAAGATAGGGATCGGATGCTTCCCAGATCATCGCATTCTCGCGCCAGAGCGGAGCGATGCCGGGCGCGCTTGCCATGACATAGCTCGACAGCAGAGAAAATGCCGGCGGCAGAAACAGGCTTGCACGCTCATAGCCGCCGGCCAGGATGACCGCGCCCGCAGAGAGTGCCCCGCCATCGGCCAGGTCCAGCCGTACCCCGTCCGCCGACTCGCCGATCGCAACGACATCGCACGGGTAGCGCAGATGCGCGCCGCGACCGATCGCGCATGACAGCATGGCGTGGCTGAGCCGCACCGGATCGACCTCGAACCCGCCATCGGCGACGAGCCCGGCGCGCGGCGCGATGCCGAACCGGCCGGCGATCTCGCCCGCATCCAGATAGGCGCTGGGCAGGCCGTGGCTTGCCAGCATCGCCTGCTCGCGTTGCAGGCCGGCTTCGTCAAGCAGCCCGCCGGCCAGATAGACGGTCGGCCGGTCGACCCGCGCCGCATCGATCCCGAGCGCATCGATCCGCGCGCCAAGGGCGCGCACCGCCGCATAGACGCGCGTCCAGCGTCGCGCCGCTTCAGCCTCTCCGATGCGTTCCGCGAGCGTGCTCAGCGGCACGTCCATGGCCCACATGATCTCCGCCGTAGAGGCGGCCGTGCTGCCGCAACCGGGCGGGCGGCGATCGAGAATGGCGAGGCTGTGCCCCTCCGCGCTCAGGCGCTCGGCCAGGATCGATCCCATGATGCCACTGCCGATGATGGCGACATCCACCCGGCCTTCTGGCAGCGCGCCGGCCGCTGGCGGCTGCCACGCCTTCTCGTCCCAGGGCGGGTTGCCTGTGCGCAGGTCATGATGTTCGGTGAGGCCGATGGCCGGGGTGGGGATACTCACGCGCCCATCGTCTTGCGCCGCGTGACCCAGCCCTTGCGCGCGGCGGCGGAGCGCTGCTCCGGCGAACCGGACGCATGCGCGCGGCCACCGCGTGAGGCGGCCTCATGCGTGTCGGCGCGGCCACGGCCGGAACCCGATTTGTTGCCGCCGCCCGAATCCTTGTTCACCGTCGCCCAGGCCCGCGCCTCGGCCTCTTTTCTCGGCACGCCGCGCTGCTCATAGCCCTTCTCGATATGGCCGGCCTTGTGCTTCTGCTTGTCGGTATAGCTGCTCTTGTCGCCCTGTGGCATGGCATGTCTCCGTTCGGGCCATCAACGCAGCATCTCGTGAAGTGGTTGCCGCGCGATGAGCGACTCGCGATCATTGACAGGCGGCGGCGGCAACACATCGGCACCATTTTTTTCGTTGGCGGTTTGGCACCGGGCCACGCTTCCTGCATTAGGAGCGCATGGACAGCCCCTCCAAACCGGACATTCGCGCCGCTTCACCTTCACCCTCCCCATTTGCCGTACCGATTTTCCGCGCGGTGTGGTTTTCCAGCATGGCATCGAACTTCGGCGGGCTGATCCAGTCGGTCGGCGCATCCTGGATGATGACGTCGCTCGCCTCCTCGCCGCAGATGATCGCGCTGGTGCAGGCATCGACCAGCCTCCCGCTGATGCTACTCTCGCTGTGGGCCGGCGCGGTTGCCGACAATCTGGACCGGCGCAAGGTGATGCTGGCGGCGCAGGCCTTCATGCTGCTGGTCTCCGTCATCCTCTCGGCCGGCGCATGGCTGGGCATGTTGACGCCATGGTCGCTGTTGATCTTCACCTTTCTCATCGGCTGCGGCACGGCGATCAACGGCCCGGCCTGGCAGGCGTCGGTCGGCGACATGGTGCCCCGCCCCGCCCTGCCCGGCGCGATCGCGCTGAACAGCATGGGCTTCAACATCGCGCGCAGCCTGGGCCCGGCGATCGGCGGCGTCATTGTTGCGGCGGCTGGCGCGGCGGCGGCGTTCCTGGTGAATGCCGTCAGCTATGTCGGGCTGATCACGGTCCTGTTCCGCTGGCGCCCCAACCTGCCGCCCAGCCCGCTGCCGCGCGAGCGGCTGGGCGTCGCGATGGCGGCCGGCATCGGCTATGTCGCGCGGTCGCCGCATATCCGCATCGTACTCATCCGCGCGGCGCTCTTCGGCTTCGCGGCGAGCGCCATTCCCGCATTGATGCCGCTCATCGCGCGCGATCTCGTGGCCGGCGGGCCGCTCACCTATGGCATGCTGCTCGGCAGCTTCGGCATCGGCGCGGTCGGCGGCGCGCTTTTCAGCGGCCATCTGCGCAAGGCCTGCTCAACCGAGGCAATCGTCAGGATCGCCGCCACCAGCCTTGCCGCAGGCGGACTGCTCACGGCTTTCACCGGCCACCTCCTCATTGCCCTGTTTGCGCTGGCGCTGGCAGGGTCCGGCTGGGTTTTGGCGCTCTCGACGTTCAACGTCAGCGTCCAGATGGCCTCCCCGCGCTGGGTCGTGGCACGCGCGCTGGCACTCTACCAGATGTTCGCCTTTGGCGGCATGGCGGCGGGCAGCTGGATCTTCGGCATGATCGCGGAAACCCACGGCACAGTCGCCGCGCTGCAAATAGCGGCGGTGGTGCAGTTGCTCAGCGTGCTCGCCGGCCTGATCCTGCCGCTGCAGCGAATCAGCGATGCGGATCTCGATCCGCTCGGCATGTGGCAGGAACCCGACACCATGGTGCCGGTCGAAGCGCGCAGCGGCCCGATCATCATCACCATCGAACACCGCATTCCCACCGCCAATATCGTGCCGTTCCTGGCGGCGATGAGCGAACGGCGGCGCATCCGGCTGCGCGACGGCGCACATGGCTGGAGCCTCATGCGCGACCTTTCAGATCCGCAGCTCTGGCTGGAGCGCTATCATGTCGCCACCTGGCTCGACTATGTGCGGCACAACCAGCGGCGTACCAAGGCGGACATGGCGAACAGCGACACCATCAACACGTTGCGGGTGCCCGGCACGGAACCCGTCGTCCATCGCATGATCGAGCGGCAGACAGGGTCCCTGCCCTTCAGCCGCGCCCCCGGCCCCCGCGAAATGGCCGAACCCATGACCGATCCGACGCGATCGAGTTGAAGCGTCGCGCGGAAAGGCGCGGCTGGCGCGTACGACGCGACTTGCCTCCGGCGACACGTGCAAGGAACGCCAATTGCATCGCACTGTGTCTCTCGGCAATTGGAGAAACGGGCGGCAGTCGCCATGCGCTGAGCGGCGCGTTATCGGTCAGGGGCGCTGGCGCCAGAGCGGGGCCTGGGACGTCACCATCTTCTACGGAAGAGAAGTGGTGGACAGGGCTGGATTCGAACCAGCGTACGGGAAACCCGGGCAGATTTACAGTCTGCTGCCTTTAACCACTCGGCCACCTGTCCACGTCCGCCGATGCCGTTCAGAAGAACAAGGTCATCACCGGAGGCGCGCTCAATGGCGAAAGGAGGCTTGCCTGTCAATGCTTCCCGTGAAAAGAGCATGCACATGAAAAGAGGTCATCGCACCGGCAAGCCCAAGGGCGGGTTTCCCCGCTTCTATGGGCGGCATGCCGTCACCGCCGCGCTCGCCAATCCCAACCGGGTGGTGCGCAAGATTTGGGGCACGAGAGAGGCGCTGGGCGCGCTGGAATTGCCACCCGTACTGCCCATTGTCTACGCCGATGGCGCGGACATGGCCCGCATGGTGCCGGGCGACGCGCCGCATCAGGGCATCGTCGCCGAGGTCGAACCACTGGACGATGTCTGGCTGGGCGACGTGCTGGACGAGGGCCGGGACGACCAGCGGCCGATTCTCGTGCTCGATCAGGTTACGGATCCGCACAATGTCGGCGCCATCCTGCGATCGGCGGCGGCATTTGACGCGCTCGCCATCGTGACGCAGGACCGGCACGCCCCGCCCGAATCGGGCGTGCTCGCGCGTTCGGCATCGGGCGCGCTGGAAATCGTGCCCTGGGTCCGCGTGGTGAACCTTGCCCGCGCGCTCGATGAAATTGCCGAGGCGGGATATTGGCGCATCGGGCTGGACGGCGAAGCGGAGCAGACGCTGGGCGACGCGATCGGCACCGGGCGCGTTGCGCTGGTGCTGGGCGCGGAGGGCGAAGGGCTGCGGCATAACAGCATGGCGCATTGCGACATCCTGGCCAAGCTGCCGATCAGCCCGCGCATGGAATCGCTCAATGTCTCCAACGCGGCAGCCATCGCGCTGTACGCGGCGGCGTGCCGCTGACGCGCGGCGCAGGCAGGAAAGCAGGGCGCGCAGCGCCGACATGGTCGAGCGCGGCGCGCCCCAGGGCATTTTGGGAAGGACAGGGGCCGATATCGGTTGAGTGACTGTGCCGCCGCCCTTCGGCTTCGCAATACGCTCTTGAGGAGCTGAGCCCTTCCACATCAGGGGCGGAGGCACCCGAAGGCGACGGGACGGGACTATGATCGCCGGCATCATGATGGCCGGCACCACGACCGAAGCCGCAGGGGTGCGGCGCAAGGGGGCAGAATGAGCAAGCGTGGTACGAACGGACGCGGTACGACCCGGCTGAGCACTGGGCGCATCGCGCTCGCCCTGGGCGCACTCCTGCTGCTCGCGGGCTGCCTCGTCACGCCGGGCAAGTTCACCTCCACGCTCGATATCCGCGCGGACCGCAGCTTTACCTTCACCTACAAGGGCGAGGTCATCGCCCTCGACATGGACAAGGCGATGCAGGGCGAGAGCGCGCCGGACCTGGGCGAGGATGATGATGCCACGGAAACGCCGAGCGGCCTGATGCAGCCGGTGGCCTTTGCCGGCTCTCAGGATGGATCGGGCGCTCGGGGCGGATCGGGCGCGAAGGGCAAGACCGGCGGAAACGCGCCGAAGGGCGGCACCGAAGACGCAGCGGAAGCCGATTTCAGCGACATGCAGGACGATCCCGCCAAGATGGAGGCGATCGCCGCGGCACTCTCCAAGGAAAAGGGGTTCCGGGTCGCCCGCTATCTTGGCGACCATAAGTTCGAGATCGACTACGCCATCACCGGCACGCTCGACCACAGCTTCGTCTTCCCGTTCAACATCGACGCGCAGCTCGTCTTCCCCTTCATCGCGATCGAGCTGCGCGGCGATGACAGGATCAGGATGAAGGCGCCCGGCTATGCGAACGAATCGAGCAAGAGCCAGGGCGCGATGGCGGGCATGGGCAGCAGGAAGTCCGACGCCTCGGCCCAGCTCGACGGCACGTTCACGCTGACCAGCGCCGCGCCGATCATCAGCCAGAACCAGGAAGACGGGCCAACGACGCTGCCCGATGGCCGGCAGCAGCTGCGCTGGACGGTGAACAGCCTGACCACAGAGGCACCGATGGCGGTGATACGATTCGGCCAATAGATGATGCCGAATGGCGATGAGGATGTTCATCGCCATTCGGTTGAGCGCGATCAGTGCCCGACCGTGCCGCTATCGGCACATCCGGCGCACGCCATGCAAGGCATGGCAGGCACGGTCATGCTCAGGCAGGGCGCGGAAACGCCCTGCACTTGATGATCGCATTTCGGGCGAAGGGCAGAATGTCCGCCCTGCCCGAAATTGCATCAATCCTCGGGAGCGATTTCGACCCTCAAGCCGTCCAGCGCATCGCTCATCACGATCTGGCAGGACAGGCGGCTGCGCTCGTTCCGATGATCGGAGCTGTCGAGCAGATCGTTTTCATCTTCGCTGATCGCCGGCAGGCCATCGGCCGAATCAGCATCGACATAGACATGACAGGTCGCGCAGGAGCAGCAGCCGCCACACAGCGCGAGCAGCTCGTCGAAGCCGTTGTCGCGGATGGCTTCCATGACCGACAGCCCGTTCTCGGCGTCGATCGTCGTTTCATCACCCGCACGGTTGACCACGATGAGCTTCGGCATGTAGCAGTTCTCCCTCTATTGCGGCCGGACATAGCCGCACGTCGCGAAAATGCAAGGACATGAGGCAATGCGGTGGTAGCGACAGCAGAGGGCCTGCGCGACAGCCTGGACGCGCTGGCGGCGCTGGAACCACGCTTTGCCGAGGCGATCGGCCGCGTGGGCTATCCCGGCCCCCGCATCCGCGAGCCCGGCTATGAAACATTGCTGCGAACGATCGTGGGGCAACAGGTCAGCATCGCCGCGGCGGCATCCGTATGGGCCAAGCTGGAGGCGGCGCTCGGGGCTGGCTGCGCGCCCGATGCGCTGCTCGCCCAGGATTTCGATACGCTGCGTGCCTGCGGCCTCTCGCGCCAGAAGCAGGGCTATGCCCGCAGCCTGGCCGAACTGGTGATCTCGGGCGACCTCGATCTCCACGCCCTGCCCGTCGATGATGAGGACGCCATTGCCCATCTGGTGAAGGTGAAGGGCATCGGCCGCTGGTCGGCGGAGATCTACCTGCTCTTCGCCGAAGGGCGGCCGGACATCTGGCCTGCCGGCGACCTTGCCGTGCAGATCGAGGTGGGCCGCATCATGGGGCTGGCGGAACGCCCCAGCGAGAAGGCGGTGCGTGACCTGGCCGAGCCCTGGCGCCCGCATCGTGGTGCGGCGGCGATCATGGCCTGGCACCATTACAACACGAAAATGCCGCTTTGAAGCGCGCGACCGAGGACCACGCCTGATGACTACAAAAGCCCCTGCCCGCTACATCGTCATGCATCATGGCGGCGAATGGAAGATCAATCTCGACAACCGCTATTTCGGGCCCTTCACCACGCAGGAAGCCGCGGTGGCGATGGCGACCGACACGGCAAAACATGCGGTAGAGGCCGGCCATCCGGCATCGGTATTGCTGATGGAAGGCGAGCGCTTCACCCCTCTGTGGACCAGCGAGGGATAGGCGGGCTGGCGGCAGCCGCCGGTCGTCGCCATGCCAGCCGCCCTGGGCTTCGTCATGCCCCTCCGATGGCGGCGACCTCGGCAGGCTGGTAACGCGGCAGGATAAGGTGGATGACAGTGAGCGCCACCAGATAGGCACAGGCCGCCACGGTGAAGATCGGGCCGAAGCTGCCGACCGTTTCCAGGATCACGCCGGCGAATTTCGCCATCAGCATGCCGCCGATCGCACCCGCCAGGCCGCCGATCCCGACGACGGAGCCGGCCATCCAGCGCGGGAAGACATCGCCCGGCAGCGCGTAGAGATTGGCCGAAAAGCCCTGATGCCCGGCGCAGGCAAGGCCGATGAGACCCACCGCCACCCACATGCCCGGCGCGTGGATGGCAAAGGCGATCGGCACGGCGCACAGCGCGGAGAGCAGCATCGCCGTCTTGCGCGCGCGGTTGACGCTCCAGCCGCGCCCCATCAGCCGGGACGAGGTCCACCCCCCTGCCACCGAGCCCACGTCGGCGAGCAGATAGACGGCGACCAGCGGCGGGCCGAAGTCCAGCATCTTCACGCCATATTGCTTGTTGAAGAAATCGGGGAGCCAGAAGAGGAAGGTCCACCAGACCGGATCGATCAGGAAGCGCCCCAGCATATAGGCCCATGTCTGCCGATAGCGAAACAGCGTCGCCCATTTGACCGGGCGCTGCGGTTCGGCCGGATCGGCCTCGATCCACGCCAGTTCTTCCGCCGTGACCGTGCGCTTCTGGCGCGGACTGCGGTAGAAGCCGAGCCATGCTGCCAGCCAGATGACGGTCAGCAGGCCGGTCAGGATGAACGCCCAGCGCCACCCCAGGGTAATCGCGATGATCGGCACGACCAGCGGCGTGACGATGGCGCCGACATTCGATCCGGCATTGAAGATGCCGATGGCGAGCGCCCGCTCCCGCTTGGGAAACCATTCGTTGGTCGCGGCGATCGCGGCCGGAAAGGTGCCGGCCTCGCCAATGGCGAGCGGGATGCGCGCCAGCAGCATGCCGGCCGTCGAGGTGAAGAAGACATGGGCAACATGCCCGATCGTCCAAAGGGTGACGGCAAGCGCATAACCCGCGCGCGCGCCGAAGCGGTCGATGATCCTGCCGAACACGACATAGGCGATGCCGTATCCCGCCTGGAACCAGATGGCGAGATTGGCATAGCCGCTCTCGCTCCAGCCATAGCGCGCCTGCAGATCGGGCTTGAGCGTCGGCAGCACCAGCCGGTCGACATAGCTGAGCACCACCGCCGCGAACAGCAGGCCGCAGACGATCCACCGGACCCTGCCCGCAGGCTTGACGAGGCCCGAAGGCGTCGGGGAGGCTGCGGCCTGCATGATGCTCACCAGTTATACATGGTGCCGTCTTCCAGCCGGTTCACCGGCAGGAAGGCGCGTTTATACTCATATTCGGCGGCCAGCGCCTCGTCGATGTCGACGCCCAGACCCGGCGCGTCGCCCGGATGCATCATGCCGTCGGCAAAGCTGTAGGCATGGGGGAAGACCGCATCGGTCTCGTCCGTGTGCCGCATATATTCCTGAATGCCGAAATTGGGCACGCTGAGGTCGAAATGCAGCGCCGCGGCCATGCAGACCGGCGACAGGTCGGTCGCGCCATGGCAGCCGGTGCGGATCTGGTACATGTCCGCCAGCGCCGCGATCCGCCGCAAATGGGTGATGCCGCCGGCATGGACCACGGTCGCGCGGATATAGTCGATCAGCTGGTTCTGGATCAGGTCCTTCGCGTCCCAGATGGAATTGAAGATCTCGCCCACGGCCAGCGGCGCCGTGGTGTGCTGGCGGATCAGGCGGAACGCCTCCTGGTTCTCGGCCGGCGTCGCATCCTCCAGCCAGAAGGGGCGATAGGGCTCCAGATCCTTGCCCAGCCGCCCGGCCTCGATCGGCGTCAGGCGGTGATGGATGTCGTGCAGCAGATGGACGTCCCACCCCAGCGCCTCGCGCGCCGCCTTGAACAGCTCCGGCACGACCCGCATATATTTGCTGGTGTTCCACACATTCTCGGTCGGCAGGTCGGCGTCGGCGGGCTCGTAGAAATAGCGGTCCTTCGACACGCCATAGGTGGATGCCATGCCGGGCACGCCGCACTGCAGGCGGATCGCCTTATAGCCCTCCGCCTGATAGATTTTCGCGGTCGCGATCGTGTCCTCAATCGTGGTGCCATTGGCATGGCCATAGACCATCACGCCCTCGCGGCTGGCGCCGCCCAGCAGCTGATAGACCGGCAGGCCGGCGATCTTGCCCTTGATGTCCCACAGCGCCATGTCGACCGCCGCGATCGCCGTCATCGTCACCGGCCCCCGCCGCCAATAGGCGCCCTTGTAGAGATATTGCCAGACATCCTCGATCCTGTGCGCGTCCCGCCCGATCAGGCAGGGCACGACGTGATCCTGAAGATAGCTGGCAACGGACAGCTCGCGTCCGTTGAGCGTCGCGTCGCCAAGGCCGTACACACCCTCGTCGGTCTCGATCTTCAGCGTCACGAAATTGCGGCCAGGGCAGGTGACGATCACCTTGGCGCCCGTAATCTTCGGCATAATGCTCCCCCAAACTGGTATGACCAATATCTGCCGATCCTGATCCGGCAAGTCAACCGATCAAACTTGATCTGCCCCTTCGTCGTTCGAGATGGTATCGAGCCCTCGCCATCATTGACTGGCCTAACCAATAGCATGCCTCGCCGCCTGGCGATGTCCACCGTCCCGCCTATGGATCGCGACTGCAGGAATAACGATTAAGCATCGCCGCTCATGAGGAGGCAGCGCTGTGGCGCGAGGCCCCGTCGTTGCGCAATATGCGCCTCCGATCACGGGCCAGGGCCGCCTCCATGCCGGAGACCGAAGCGATTGCCCCATGCTGCCCGCCCGCTGATCGGATGGAAGCGCCTGATCGAATAGCAGAAAATCGGCTCCATCCCGGCGCGAGCGCTTTTTTCCTCTAGTGTTCATCGATGTTCCCGCTACCACGTTCATGATGACCCATGATCCAACCGGCCCCTTTTCGGGCGTGGCGCGCTGATGGAGGCAAAAAGCTCTCGCCGGCAGCGCAACGTGCCGACCATCAACGATGTCGCCAGGCATGCCGGCGTTTCGCCGATGACCGTTTCGCGCGTCATCAATGGCGAGCAGGTCGTGCGGGCGACGACGCGGGAAAAGGTGGAACGCTCGATCGCGGCGCTCAACTATGCGCCCAGCGCCGCCGCGCGCAGCCTGGCCGGCGGCGAGGAAACGCGGATCGGCCTGCTCTATAGCAACCCCTCGTCCTCCTATCTCAGCGAGTTCCTGGTCGGCAGCCTCGACCAGGCGAGCCGCAGCAACGTGCATCTGGTGGTCGAGAAATACGACGAGGACATCGCGGTGAAGTCCATCGTCGACCTGCTTCAGCGCGGGCGGATCGACGGTATCATCCTGCCGCCCCCGCTATGCGATTCCGCCGAGATGATCGCGGCCCTGATCGCCGCGAAGATACCGGCGGTCGCCGTCGCCACCAGCCGCACGCACGCGGGCATCGCGGCCATCAGCATCGATGACCAGCATGCCGCCTATGAGATGACCCGGCATCTGATCGCGCTTGGCCACAGCCGCATCGGCTTCATCAGGGGCAACCCCAATCTGAACGCCAGCGGCCAGAGATATGAAGGCTATCTGCAGGCGCTCTCCGAAGCCGGGATCGCACTGGACGAGGATCTGGTGGAGCAGGGCTTCTTCACCTATCGATCCGGCATGGACGCCGCGGAGCATATTCTGGACCTGCCGGCCCCGCCCACGGCGATCTTCGCGAGCAATGACGATATGGCCGCCGCCGCCGTCGCCATCGCGCATCGCCGCGGCCTTGACGTGCCGGGCGACCTGACCGTCTGCGGCTTCGACGACACCCCGCTCGCCACCACGATCTGGCCGGAACTCACGACCATTCGCCAGCCGATCAGCGACATGTCGCGGGCGGCGGTGGACCTGCTCGTCAAGGAGATCAGGGCGCGCAAGGGCCACAAGCATGACAGCGGCGGCCATCTGCTGCTCGACTATATGCTGATCCGGCGGCAATCCGATGCGGCCCCCCGTCGCCGCCCCCGCCGTCGCCATCCGGCGGGCGAGCAGCGGTCCTAGAGTTTTCTGCAGCCTGCCAGATCAATCGACGACTCGCAGGATGCGGAGCGCCAGAGACGACCAGAGACAAGAGGGGTAGCCAGCCTGATCCGCCGTTTCCGTTGCTTTCAAATTTCAACGCACTCCCCCAAGGGAACCGCCAAAACATTGCTATCCAGCGCAGATGGGGCGAGCTTTCCGGCCGCTTCACCCACCTGGATGGCAGCGACAGCCAATCTCGAGAAACACTTCGGCACGCCGATCGGGGCGGATTTTTGCATTAATCCGCCAAATGGCCTATGGGGGCTGCGCTCACGTCGTTTTCGACGGATATGGGGTCATCACATGGCGCCTTTTGTCCATTCTAAACTTACTGAAGCTGTAACGCCGCGCCTTGCGGTGCTTGCAAACACATTGGGCAAAGGATTCCCAACATGATCACCGGAACAGTCAAATTCTTCAACGCCGACAAGGGCTATGGCTTCATTGCGCCCGAGAGCGGCGGCGACGACGCATTCGTCCACATTTCGGCCGTGGAGCGTGCAGGCATGCACACGCTCGACAAGGACCAGCGCGTTTCCTACGAGCTGGAGCAGGACAAGCGCGGCAAGATGTCGGCCGTCAACCTCCAGCCGGCCTGACCCGAATTCCGGGGCGCAGGCGGGCCTTCATGGCAGCGCCTGCGCCCCATCCGCACATCACAACAGGATATCCGAGTTACAATGGTAGCATATAAGCAGCCCGGCTTTGCCGAGCGCACCGCCCTCGCCAAGAGCGCGAAGCAGAAGATGCTCGATCAGATGCGCGCCAAGGAGCCGATCGACCCGGCAGTTCTCGCCGAGCGGCAGGCGCGTGCAGCAGCGCGGGAAGCCGCAGCAGCCGAAGCGCGCCGGATCCGGGCGGAAGCACTGGAACAGGCCAAGGCGGAAAAGCGCCTGAAGGCGGAAAAGGCGGCACTGGCCGCAGCCAAGCCCGAACTGACCGCCGCAGAGCAGAAGGCGGCACGCGACGCCCGCTACGCGGCGCGCAAGGCACGCGCATCCTGATCTTTCAGGGAGACTGATCGCGGTACGAGCGGTCCTTGTGACTCTTGCCCGACCACCTCAGTCAAACAGCAAAAAGGGCGCCCGGCGGTGATCGTCGCGGGCGCCCTTTTCGTAACGGGATGCAGGTCCGTCAGCCCTGCATGTCCTCCAGCTCGCGACCCTTGGTTTCATGCACCATGGCGCGGACGAAGAAGAAGCTGATGGCCGCGAACAGCGCATAGCCGGCATAGGTGACGGCAAGGCCCGGCGACACCGCGAGCGCCGGGAAGCTGACGGAGATCGCCGCATTGGCGATCCACTGGGCAAAGCCCGATACCGCCAGCCCGGATCCGCGGATCTGGTTGGGGAACATCTCGCCCAGCATCACCCACATGATCGGCCCCCACGACATGTTGAAGAAGACCACATAGAGATTGGCCGCGACCAGCGCGATCAGGCCGTTGCTGCCCGGCAGGCTGACGGCGCCGTCCGCGCCGGTGACGGCGGTGGAGAAGGCATAGGTGACGGTGGCGAGGGTGACCGCCATGCCCGCCGACCCGATCAGCAGCAGCGGCTTGCGGCCGATGCGGTCGACCAGCAGGATGGTCGCAAGGCAGGCACCGATCGAGAGCGCGCCGGAGAGGATGTTGATCTGCAGCGCATTGTCTTCTGAAAAGCCCACGGCTTCCCACAGCGTCGCGCCATAATAGAAGACGACATTGATGCCGACAAGCTGCTGGAACACGGCAAGGCCGATGCCGGTCCAGACGATCGGCCGGATGCGGCCGCTGGCCTTGTCCACCAGATCGGACAGCTTGGGGCGATGATGGTCGGCGGCAAGGCTCGCGCGGATTTCGGCGACCTTGCGGCTGGCCTCCAGCGGGCCGAACAGGCGGGTGAGGACGGCCTGCGCATCGGCATCGCGGCCGCGCGCGACCAGATAGCGCGGGCTCTCCGGGATCACGAGCAGCGCGAGGAAATAGATGGCGGCCGGGATCGCCTGCAGCCAGAACATCCAGCGCCAGGCGGGAAAGCCCAGCCAGAACTCCGCGGTGGAGCCGCCAGCATAGCGCGCCAGCGCGAAATTGGCGACGAAGGCACCCGTCAGGCCGCTGATGATCATCACCTGCTGCACGCTCGACAGCCGGCCGCGGACCGCCGCCGGGGTTACTTCCGAGATATAGACCGGTGAGATGACACTGGCCGCGCCGACGCCCAGCCCACCGATGATGCGCGCGAAAATGAAGATTGCCGAGGAACCGGCCGCCCCGGCAAGCAGCGCGCTGCCCAGGAACAGCACCGCCGCGAGCATCATCACGCCGCGACGGCCGATCAGATCGGCCAGTCGCCCGGCCAGGAAGGCGCCGATGGACGAGCCCACCAGGATGGCGCCGACATTGACGCCGATGCCCAGCTTGCCAAGGTCGAAGGCAGCCTCCAGCCCCTTTTGCGTGCCGTTGATGACGCCGGAATCATATCCGAACATGAAGCCGCCGATCGTCGCCACCGCCACGATCGCCGCGATGAACCCCATGTTCACCTTCTCAGCGCTCCCCACTGTCATTCGTCTTTCCTCTCTCCGAACTTATTCTGTTGCCGCACCGATGTTCGCTACCACTCCCGGCACACCGCACACACCGGGGTCGAACGCGAACAAATCCCCCGCCAGCGGCTGCGCCTTCAGTTCCGCTGCGCTCAATCCCTTCCGGGCGGTCGTCGCATAGGCGGTCGACAGCCTGTCGTCACCAAAGGCGATCTTGGTAACATTGGCTACGGGAAAAGCGATCTTGCCCATCAATTTGCCGTCGGGATCATAGCGACGCACACCCCAGCCCGCGAACAGGCCGACCCACAGGCATCCCTCCGCATCCACTGTCGGCCCGTCGGGATAGCCCGCGCCATCCTCGATCTGCGCGATCAGCGACGTGTCAATGACGTGCCCCTCATCGGTCAGCCGGCTCTTCCAGATACGCCGCCCGAGCGTGTCATGATGATAGAGGATGCCGCCATCCGGCGAGAAGGCGGGGCCGTTGGTGATGGAGACCGGCGGAAGGCCGCTGTCGACGCACTGCCCCTGGAACAGGCGGTAGATGCGGCCGCTGTCCTGCTCCTCCGCATCGTCCATTGATCCGAACCACAGCCGTCCACGCGCATCGACGCTGGCATCGTTCAGGCGGTTGCCCGGCAGGTGCGCCTCGGGCGCATGCAGCGGCGTGAAGGCCGCGTGCGCCGGGTCGAAACGGTGGATCCCGGTCTGCAGCCCGACCGCGAACAGCCCGTCATCGGTGGGCACGATCCAGCCGACCTGCGACGGCGCGGTCCAGCTGCGCAATATGCCCAGCGCGGGGTCGAAGCGGTGGACCCGATGCTGCTTGATATCGACGAACCACAGCGCGGCGTCCCGTACGACCCAGAGCGGCCCCTCGCCCAGCGTGGCGCCCACGGAAAGGACGCTTTCGGGCTGGATGTCCATGCGTCTAGCGCCAGCCGGCGTCGATGAAATAATCGTGGGCGGTACACATACGCGCATCGTCCGACGCCAGGAACATCGCGAGCGCGGCAACGTCCACCGGAGCGATCCGGCCGTCCAGGCACTGCGCCGCTACAATCTCCGCCTCGCCCTCCGGCGTGTACCATTTCAGCTGGCGCGGGGTCTTCACATTACCCGGAACGATGGTGTTCACGCGGATATTGTCACGCCCCAGATCGCGGGCGAGGCCGCGTGTCATGCCTTCAATCGCCGCCTTCGCCGTCTGGTAGAGGATGAGGTCGGGCAGGGCCAGATGCCAGCTGATCGACCCGAAGTTGATGATCGCGCCGCCGCCCGCGCGCCGCATGGCGGGGGCCACGGCCTGCGCGGCGAAGAATTGATGGCGCAGGTTCACCGCCATGCGCTCGTCCCAATAGTCCGGCGTCACCTGTTCCACCGAGTGACGGTCATCGCTCGCGGCATTGTTGATGAGGATGTCGATACCGCCGAAATCCGCCTCGACCTTTGCCAGCACGGCCTGCAGCGTGGCAATGTCGCGCAGGTCGCAGGCATGGAAGACGGGGGCCACCGGGGCATCGCCCAGGCGCGCGACAAGCGCCCGGCTGTCGTCTTCCAATATATCGCAGAAGGCCACCTTAGCGCCCTGCGCCGCGAACCCCTCGACCAGGCCCTCGCCAATGCCGCTGCCGCCGCCGGAGATGAACACCCGCTTGCCGACAAGGCTGGGATAGATTGCGCGCATGCTCATGCCGGAACCTTTTCCGCCGGGGCAGTCAACAGGCCGCGTTCCGCAAGGTTCGCCATCAGCGCGACGACACCAAAGGTCCAGGGCGACGCATCCTTCGACGTCACCACCCGGTTGACCAGGCGACCGAGCTTGGGCGTGGAGATCGCCACGACATCGCCGACCTTGTGGGTGAAGCCGCGGCCGGGATCATCACGATCCTGCACGGGCGCGAAGAGCGTGCCCAGGAAGAGGGTGAAGCCATCGGGATATTGATGCTCGCTCAGCGTCTGGCGGACCAGATCGAGCGGATCGCGGCTGATCTGCGCCATGTTGCTAACGCCTTCCAGCCGATAGCCTTCCGGGCCTTCGATGGTCAGTTCGACATCGGCGGCGCGGACATCGTCCATGGTAAAGCCATCGTCGAACAGGCGGATCAGCGGACCCAGCGCACAGGAGGCATTATTGTCCTTCGCCTTGCCCAGCAGCAGCGCCGAGCGCCCTTCAAAATCGCGCAGGTTGACGTCGTTGCCGAGTGTCGCGCCGACCGCATTGCCACGCGAATCGACGATCAGCACGATTTCCGGCTCCGGGTTGTTCCAGGTGGAGTCCGATCGCACGCCGATGTCTGCGCCCGCGCCCACGGTCGAGAGCACCGGCGCCTTGGTGAACACCTCTGCATCGGGGCCGATCGCGACCTCCAGATATTGCGACCACAGGCCATCGTCGATCAGCGCTTCCTTGAGCGCCGCCGCTTCCAGCGAGCCGGGCACGACCGAGCGGATGGAGCCGCCGACTCGTTCTTCCAGCCGCCCGCGGATGCCGGCCGCCGCGGTAGAATCGCCCCGCGCCCGCTCTTCGATCACGCGCTCGATCGCCGAGAGCGCGAAGGTGACGCCGCAGGCCTTCACGCATTGCAGGTCCACGGGGCTGAGCAGCGGCAGATCGAGGGCATCGAGCACGCCAAGCGCACGGCCCGCCGCCGCGATCTGCGCCACATCGGCAGGCAGCCGGTCGATCAGTTGCGCAACCGTGGGCGCGACGCCGGCCACGTCATAGACCATGCCATCGCTGACCAGCACCGGGCTCGGTCCGTCCTGCGTCAGGACCCGACCCACGAATGTCCCAGACCGCCAATCCGACGGCAAATGGTCACGCAAGGAAAAATCCCCCGACATCATCAACTCCTACTCGACACTCATATTTGATAGCGCTACCAACATATATCTGCCCAATATGTCAAGGGGCCGAAAAAAACGCCAGCGCGTCAGGATCGGGGAGGACAGCCGTCATGGCGGATAGCGACATGATCGTCGGTTTTGCGACGGCGGAGTGCTGTTCATCGATATCCGCAGCCTCCATGCCATCATGGCGAGAAGAGATCATGCCAGCATTTGCCTCGCTCCTCTGCTCCCACGCATTGCAAGCCAGTCATGCCGGATGGCATTACCCCCCGCGCCATCACGCATGACCGTTTCGCCATGCGGCGTTGCCGCGCGGCGCGATGATCCCCAATTTCCATTTCCATCCATTACAAGGTGAAGACATGATCAACGGAGCGATGCTCATCGGCGCAGCGGAAGAACAGGGCCAGACCAGCTTTGCAGGGGTCAACCCGGCAACGGGCCAGACGCTCGAACCCCCGTTTAGCAACGCCGGCCCCGAAGAAGTCGCGCGCGCCTGCGCCCTCGCCGATGCCGCGGCCATCGCCTTTGCCGACCTGGCGCCCGCCGCGAGAGCGACCTTCCTGGAGACGATCGCCGACGAGATCGTGGCGATCGGCGACCTGCTCATCACCCGCGCCATGGCGGAAACCGGCCTGCCGCGCACACGACTCGAGGGCGAGCGCGGCCGCACCGCCGGCCAGCTGAAGCTGTTCGCCAGCATCCTGCGCGAGGGCAGCTTCGCGCAGCTCACCATAGACCCGGCCCTGCCCGAACGGCAGCCGCTACCTCGCCCCGACCTGCGCCGCCGCCATATCGCTGTCGGCCCCGTCGCGGTGTTCGGCGCCAGCAACTTCCCGCTCGCCTTCTCGGTGGCAGGCGGCGACACCGCCTCCGCGCTCGCGGCGGGCTGCCCGGTGGTGGTGAAGGGCCACCCGGCCCATCCCGGCACCGGCGAACTGGTGGCCCGCGCCATCCAGAAGGCAGTCGCGGCCTGCGGCCTGCCCGAAGGCGTCTTCTCCTTCCTGCCCGGCATCAGCAATGAGCTGGGCGGCGCGCTGGTTGCCGATCCGCGGATCAAGGCGGTGGGCTTCACCGGATCGCGTGCCGGCGGCCTCGCACTGGTGAAGATCGCCGCCAGCCGCCCGGAGCCGATCCCGGTCTATGCTGAAATGTCGAGCATCAACCCGGTGATCCTCTTCCCCGCCGCCCTCAAGGTGCGCGGCGCAGACCTCGCCCCGGCCTTCATCCAGTCGCTCACCATGGGCGCGGGCCAGTTCTGCACCAATCCCGGCATGGTCATCGCCATCGACGGGCCTGATCTGGACATCTTCCTCGCCGCTGCAGGCGAGGCACTGACGGGTAGCGCGCCGCAACCGATGCTGACCCCCGGCATCCATGCCAGCTTCGAAAGCGGCGTCGATGCGCTGGCATCGCATACGGCCGTGACCGCCGTAGCGCGGGGCTGCGTGGGCGAAGGCGTCAATCAGGCGCGCGGCGCCCTGTTCCGCACCACCGCCGCGCAATTCCTGGCGGATGCGGCGCTCTCGCACGAAGTCTTCGGCTCCTCCTCGATCGTCGTCACCGTCGCCGACATAGCGGAAGCCGCCACGGTCATCGCCGCGCTGGAAGGCCAGCTGACCGCGACGCTCATCCTCGACCCCGCGGACGAGCCGCTGGCCCGGCCGCTGATGCCGCTGCTGGAGCGCAAGGTCGGCCGCATCCTGGTGAACGGCTGGCCGACAGGCGTGGAAGTCTGCCATGCCATGGTCCATGGCGGCCCCTATCCGTCGACATCGGACGGCCGCACGACCTCCGTCGGCACGCTCGCTATCGACCGCTACCTCCGCCCGGTCTGCTACCAGAACCTGCCGGCCTCGCTGATCCCCGGCGGCCTTGAGGACGGCAATCCCTGGGGTGCGCCGCAACGGATCGACGGCGTGCTGACGCTGCCGGCCTGATCTTCACGACAAGGCACAGGACGAAAAAGGGGCGCCCGGTGATCGGGCGCCCCTTTTTTGCCTTCCACTTGCGGGTCGCCGCATCCTACCAGCTGTAGCGCACCGATCCGATCACCGTGCGCGGCGCGCCATAATAGCAGCTGTTGTTGAAGGGGCAGGCGCTGATATGCGTCTTGTCGAACAGGTTGGCGGCGTTGACCGCCAGGCTCCAGCCCTCGAGCGACACATTCGCCTTGCCGAGGTCATAGCCGATCAGCGCATCGACCAGGATGAAGCCGGCGGTGTGGAAGCGCTGGAAGGTCGTCACATTGTTCACCACCAGATAGCTGGTCGTGCCATCCGACCCGCCGACATAGCGCAGCCCCGCGCCGAGGCTGAGGCCCGACAGAATGCCCGCGCTCTTGCCCGCCTTGCCCAGATCATAGGAGAGGAAGGTGGATGCCGCCCATTCCGGCGTGCCGAGCTGACGCGTGCCGGTGGTCGTGGGCGTGCCGCTGTTCGTTGCCGTGGGCGCGACCGCCGGCGTGCCCTGGGTGATGATCGCGTCGGTATAGCTGGCCGCGGCGACGACATCGAAGCCGGCGAAGACCTCGCCCCGCCCTTCCAGCTCGACGCCGCGCACGCGCACTTCACCGATCTGGATCTGCGCATTCGCAGGGATGCCGCCCGTGCCCGCCGCCGGATCGCCCACCGGCACCTTCTGGCGGCGCAGGTCATAGGCAGACAGGGTAAAGATAGCGTTGGTGCCGCGCGGCTGGAACTTGACGCCGCCTTCATATTGGCGCCCGGTCACGGGATTGAAGGGCACGCCCAGATAGGTTGTGCCCGCCTGCGGCTCGAAGCTCTCCGAATAGCTGAAATAGGGCGAGACGCCGAAGGGCAGCTCGTACAGCGCGCCCAGCCGCATGGTGAACGCGTTCTGCGACAGCTTCGTCACCGCGCTGTTCCGCTTGTTGATCGAATTCTGATCGTACCAGTCATAGCGGCCGCTCGCAATCAGCTGCAGCCGGCCGATGCTCATCTGGTCCTGGAAATAGACGCCGGTCTGGTCGCGCGTGCCATAGGTGTTCACATAGGCGCTCGACAGCACGGTCAGGTCGAAGCTCGGCAGTGTGCCGCCATAGGTCGGCGCGAACAGGCTGAGATTGGGGATGCTGGTGAGCGGATTGCTGCTCTGCCCGGTGTTGAACTGCTGGACGTTCTCGCCGGTGATCCGCTGATAGTCGAGGCCGGCAAGGACATTATGCTGGATGCCGGCGGTCTCGAACTTGGCGTTCAGATGGTTGTCCATCGTCAGCGTGTCGAAATCCTCGTCCGCGCCGCCGCCGCCGCGCGTGATCGTGGAGAAGTCGGTGTTGCGCGCTGCACCCGTTCCGGTGGTCGCGAAGCCCGCCACATAGAGCTGGCGGTAGGACAGGCGATTGTTCTGGAACCGGAAATTCGACCGGAAGGTGAGGTTCTCGTTGAAGTCATGGCGGAAGAAGGCCGCGATCGACTTCGCCTTGTGGTTGTAGCGTTCATAGCCCGGATCGCCGGTGTTGATGTTCCGCGGCAATGTCCCCAGCGGGTTGGCCAGCACCGTGCCATAGGCGGGAACGCCCGAATAGCCGCCGCCGCTGGGCGCATGCTGATAGGCCGCGATCAGCGTCAGGCTGGTGTCCGGCGCGGGCGCGAAGGTGAGCATGGGGCTCACATGATAGCGCTCGCTGAACGTGCCGCTGGTCAGGCCGTCGCCCTTCTGCCAGCCGCCCACGACGCGGGCCAGCAAGCGGCCCTCGCTGTCCAGCGGCTGGTTGATGTCGACCGCGCCGCGCACCGACGCATAATTGCCGACCTGCCCCTCGATCCGGCCGAAGGCGGTCTCTTCCGGCATCTTGCTGGTCAGGTTGACAAGGCCGCCGGGCGTCGAGTTGCCATAGAGGACCGAGGCCGGCCCCTTCACCACGTCGACATGGTCGACCCGGTTGAAATCGATCTGCGGCATCGAATAGGGGCCGGCGAGCAGGCGCATGCCATCAAGGAACACGCCGGGCGTAAAGCCGCGCAGGATGAGCTGGTCATAGCGCGTCACCATCGCGCCGCGCTGGTTGGTGGCGACACCCGCGACATAGCCCAGCGCCTGGTTGATCGACAGCGCGTTGCGCCGGCTTAGCTCATCATTGTCGATGACGGTGATGCTCTGCGGCGTGAGCATCAGTGGCGTTTCGGTCTTCGTGCCCGACCCGGCCTGCTTGCCGCGCATGCCGGTGACGACGATCGACTCCGAGGAAGCCTCGCGCTCGGCGATATTCTCTTCGGCATGGGCCAGCGCCGGAACCAACGCCTGTGCCGCAACTGACGCGACCAGCGCCAGAACGACCCGGCGCTCTGGCTGCCTTACCTTTGACCGGAAACAGCTGCTCATTACGACCCCTTTCAATATTGCTAACGATTCGCAATTGCTACTATGAGCGGTTGTGGCTAGAGGCAAGCCGTCAATATGGGAGAAACAGGCGTGACGACCCACCGAGCAGCCCTTCGTCGTCAGGGCATCCAAGGGGCGTGGCGCATGGGCGCGCGTTGCCTGACGGCGCTGCTGGGCAGCTATGCCGCCGCATCGGGCATCGCTTCGCTGTTCGCGCGCCTGATGCCGATCGCGCGGGTGGAGGCGACCGCCTGGGGCATGATCCTGTCATTCCTGGTCTTCGCGTCGCTTGGCCTGTGGGCCTTTCACGAGCCGCGCCTGTCGCGCGTGGCGGCGGTCATCTGGGGCAGCGCAGCCCTCTCCATCGGCGCTGCGGTACTGCTGGGGGCACGGCCATGACGGCCAAGAGCGGCAAGGCTGGCAAAGGCGGCGATGACGGAGCGACCGGAAAGGGCCTGCGCCAGTCGATGGCGTGGATCCACACATGGCTGGGACTGCTGGCCGGCTGGATCCTGTTCGCGATGTTCCTGACCGGCACCGCCAGCTATTTCCGGCCTGAGATCACCCGCTGGATGCAGCCGGAACTGCAATTGCCCGTCACGTCGCCGGTGCAGGCAGCCGAGACGGCGGTCGCGCACATGCAGGCGACCACGCCGCACGACAAGCAATGGTATATCTACCTGCCCGACGAGCGCACGCGCGAGACCCGTATCTTCGCCATCGCCCGCCCCAATCCCGATCCAAAGGCGCCGCGCCCGCCCTCAAGGCCGGAGATCAACCTCAATCCGCAGACCGGCGCGCCGCTCGCGGCTCGTGATACTCGTGGAGGCGAGCATTTCTACCGCTTCCACTTCCAGCTGCAATTGCCCTATCCGTGGGGCCGCTGGCTGGCGGGGCTGTGCGCCATCTTCATGCTGGCCGCGATCATGTCCGGCGTGATCACCCACAAGCGCATCTTCGTCGATTTCTTCACCTTGCGCTGGAGCAAGGGGCAACGGAGCTGGCTGGACGCGCATAATGTGTCGGCGGTGCTCGCTCTGCCCTTCCATGCGATGATTACCTATACCGGGCTCATCACGCTGGTCGTGATGTATATGCCCTGGCCGATCATGGCCAATTACCCGAAGCCGGCCGTCTTCGCGACCGAGGCCTATGGGTCGGAACCCGATGACGAGGCCTCCGGCCGCGCCGCGCAGCTGGCACCGATAGGCCCGATGGTCGCAGAGGCCGTCCGCGAATGGGGCGGCAGCGCGCCGGACCGGATCGTCATCCGCAATCCCGACGATGCCATGTCGACCGTCACCATCGTCCGCAGCGGCACCGACCAGCTCAATGCGCGCGGCGGATCCATCGTCTATGCGGGCGCGACCGGCAGGCGGCTCTCCGCTTCGGCCGAGCCCGGCCCGGCGATCAGGACCGCCAGCGTGATGCTGGGCCTGCACCTGGGCAGCTTTGCCGGGCCGGTGCTGCGCTGGACCTATTTCCTGCTGGGGATGACGGGCACCGCGATGGTCGGCACCGGGCTGCTGTTGTGGACGGCCAAGCGTCGCAAGCCGGGCGCCAAGCCTTTCTTCGGCTTCAAACTGGTCGAGCGCCTGAACATCGCCGCCATCGCCTGCTTGCCCAACGGCATGGCAGGCTATCTGCTCGCCAACCGGCTGATCCCAGCCGACGTGCCGGGGCGAGCGGACCTGGAGGTTTCGGTGATGTTCCAGCTGTGGTTCGGCCTCGCGCTCCTGTCGCTGCTGCGCCCGGTCGCGCGCGCATGGCCGGAGATGCTGAGCATCGCCGCCGCCGCCTTTGCCGCGCTGCCCATCGTCAACATGGCGACCACCGATCGCGGCCTGCTGCACAGCATCCGCACCGGCGACACGTTGTTCATCGCGTTCGACCTTGCCTTTCTGGCCATCGCGGCGCTGCTCGGCTTTGGCGCATGGCGCGCAAGCAAGCAGAAGCAGGCCCCCGTCAAACGCCGCCGCGCCGGCTCTCAGCCGATCACGAATGAGGCCACCCATGCCACTTGAATCCGGGCTGATCGCCTATGCGGCCTTCGCCAACCTTGCCGTAGCGATCAAGAAGCATCGCCCCAAGAAACCGGTGCCGGCCATGCTCGCGCCGCCCAGGGCGCGCTTGGTCGGAGCCGTGTTGCTCGCGATCTCTTTGATCGTCGCGGTCCTGCGGTTCGGCGGGGCACAAGGGTTTGTCGCCTGGGTCGGGGAACTGTGCATTGCGGGCGCTATGCTGGTCCTGCTGATGTCGTGGCGACCCCGCCTCGCGCTCAGTCTCGGCCTCGCTACGCTGGCCTGCGCAGTGCCCTTCGTGCTGCTGTAGGCGGTCCAGGCACATCCCGTAAGATGATGATTTATTTATATTGCGAATCATTTGCATTATTGAACTTTGCTTTCTATGACCGCCCGCGAAACAGGGGGTCCAAATATGCCATTATCGATATTGCTTCTGGCCGCTGCGGCGAATGTTCCGGCTGCGGATGACATCAAGGCCGAAAATCCCGGCCGCGACGAGATCATTGTCACCGGCAAGCATGACGACGCGACAGAGGGCACAGGCGCCTACACGACCAAGTCGATGAAGACCGCGACGAAGCTGCCGCTCTCCATTCGCGAAACCCCGCAGTCCGTCACCGTCATCACCCGCCAGCGGCTGGACGACCAGCTGATGACCAATGTCACCGACGTCGTGAAGTTCACGCCCGGCCTGTTCCTCAACAGCAGCAACGACCCCGGCCGCCCGGCCTTCAACGCGCGGGGCTTCGACATCGACAATATCATGTATGACGGCCTGCCCAGTCGCTATCAGGGCCATGTCGTCGGGCTGCAGACCAACCTCGCCATCTTCGACCGGGTCGAGGTGGTGCGCGGCGCCACCGGCCTCATCACCGGCAGCGGCAATCCGTCCGCCGCGATCAACATGGTGCGCAAGCGCCCGCAGGACGCATTCCACATGAACCTGACGGCGGCGGCCGGCAGCTGGGACAATTATCGCGGCGAGATCGACATGGGCGGGCCGGTCAATGCGGAAGGCACGCTGCGCGTCCGCACCATCGGCAGCTATCAGGACAGCAGCACCTTCCGCAAGGGCGAGAAGATCCATCGCGGCCTCTTCCATGCCATCGCGGAATATGACGCCACCGCTAGCACGACGATCATGGCGGGCGCGACCCATCAGGATGATTTCTACAACAGCTTCTGGGGCGGCCTGCCGCTCAGCGCGACCGGCGCGCATCTGGACCTGCCCCGCTCCTTCCGCCCGTCCAGCGACTGGGAAGGCAAGAGCCAGAAGGCCGACACGCTGTTCGGCGAGATCCGACAGGCGCTGGGCGGCGAATGGCAGCTGCGGCTGGCCGGCATGAAGACTTGGCAGGACGCGATCTTCTCGGGCAGCTATCTCTATCGCCGCGATACAGACCTGGGGCTGACACAAAGCATCTACCAGGCATCCTATGACGAGGACCAGCTCGGCGCCGACGCCTTTCTCAGCGGGCCGCTCACATTGTTCGGGCGCAAGCATGACCTGACTCTAGGGGCGAGCCGGCGCGAGACGAAGACACGGACACAGAATTACAGCGGCGCCGGCGTGCTGCCCGGCACGATCGACATCTTCAATTTCGATCCCTCGGCCCAACCCAAGCCGAATTTCCAGCCGACGACCGCCAGCACCAACATCATCTCGCAGGACGGCGTCTATGCCTCTGCCCGCATCAATCCGGCCGATCCGCTCAAGATCATCGTCGGTGGCCGGCTCGACTGGTATGATTATGACAATGTCGGCACGGCCAGCGGCGACTATCGGGTGAAGGCGCACAAGACCGTCTATGCCGGCGTACTGCTCGACCTCGACAGGCATCATACCGCCTATGTGAGCTATACCGACATCTTCCAGCCACAGAGTGCCAGGGGCTTCGCACCGGATACAGGCTCGCAGACGATCCTCGCGCCTATCCTCGGCAAGAATTACGAGATCGGGCTGAAGGGCGAATATCTGGGCGGCAAGTTGAACGCGACGATCAGCCTGTTCCAGGTGGACCAGACCAAGCGGGCGATCGTGCCGGTCGACCAGAGCGGCTGCCCCACCTTCCCCGCTGCCTCCTGCTCGGTGGCGTCAGGCCTCGTCCGCAGCAAGGGCGTCGACGCGGAACTGCAGGGCGAACTGCTGCCCGGCCTGCAGGTGTCGCTCGGCTACAGCTATGTCCGTGCGCGCTATGTCGAGGGGCTGAACCCGACCAACGAGACCAAGGCCTTCGACACCGACTATCCCGAACATCTCGTCAAGCTGGCATCCTTCTACACGCTGCCGGGCAGGTTCAACCGGGTGCGCGTCGGCGCGTCGGCCTCCTGGCAGAGCCGGATCTTCAACCAGACCCTGCGCGGCACGAACTTCCGCAACATCCCCTTCACGGTCGCGCAGGGCGCCTATGCCGTCGTCGACCTGATGGCGAGCTATAAGTTCAGCGAGCAGTTCGACGTGCAGGTGAATGTCGGCAATGTGCTGGACAAGACCTATTACAAGGCGGTCGGCTATGACATTCGTTGGGGTTCGACCGATGCCTATGGCGATCCGCGCAACGTGCTGGTGACATTGCGCGCCAAGCTGTAGCCTCAACCCGGCAAGGGCGCGGCGCTGCCCGCGCCCTTGCCGGCACAATCCCAATAGGGTGGATCGCCGAAGCTGCCGCGCAGGCTCTCGACCAGCGCGAGCACCTTGGCCGAGGCATTGCGGTCGCGCGGATAGACGACGAAAAGCTCCGCGCTTTCTGGCTCGCAGCCGACATCCAGCGTCACGAGCGCGCCCTGTTCCAGCGCCTCGTTCACATAGAAGCTGGGCAACAGGGCGATGCCGAGGCCGGCGATCGTCGCATCGCGCATGACCAGCCCGTTATTGACCCGCAGCACCGCTCGCGGCCGCGCCACCACCCAGCCGGTGCCAGCGGCAAAGCGCCAGTCCGATTCCCGGTTGGCGTAGAGAACACCCCTGTGCCCTTCCAGATCGGCGACGCTGCGGGGCACACCATGGGCCGCGAGATAGGCAGGCGCGCTCACCAGTACCCGGCACGTCGAGGCCAGGCGCTTGGCCACCAGCCGGTTGTCGGCGATCGTCCCGATCCGCAGCACCGCGTCATAGCCATCGGCCGCCGCATCAACGAAACTGTCGTCCAGGTCGAGCGTCAGGTCGATGTCGGGATGGGCGGCGAGAAAGCGATTGAGCGCCTTCCCCAGATGCAGCACGCCGAAGCCGACGGGCGCCGATATCCGCAACGGGCCGGCCAGCGTGCCGCGCCGCTCCGACAGTTCGGCCGCAGCCTCCACGGTTTCCCGCAGGATCCGCCGGGCGCGGGGCAGGAAGGTCTCGCCATCCTCGGTCAGCGACAGGTTGCGGGTCGTGCGCTGGATCAGCCGCGTGCCCAGTTCGCGCTCCAGTTCCGCCAGCCGTTCGCTGGTGACGGACTTGGGCCTGCCAAGCGACCGGGCGGCGCCGCTGATCGAACCGGCGTCCACGATGGCGATGAAGGTCGCGATCGCATCCAGTTTCATCATCGTTCGCATTTTCCGGATTTCAGTTTCACGTTCAGACGGCTATTCAGGACAATGCAGGAAGCGCATCTCTGTGTCCAGAGAAGGCGCCACCCGGCGCCCTCCTTTGAAGGAGTAAGTCCGATGTTCCGTTCGCTTCTGACCGCCGCTGCCCTTTCCCTTTCCGCGGCCGCTGCCGTGCCTGCCCTCGCGCAGGTTCCCGCCTACCCCGCCAGCTTCAAGGTCCAGGATGTCGCCGCCAACGGCACGACGTTGCATGTCCGTGTCGGCGGCTCCGGCCCGGCTGTCATCCTGATCCACGGCTATGGCGAGACCGGCGACATGTGGGCACCGCTCGCCGCCGAGCTGGCCCGCGATCACAAGGTCATCGTGCCCGACCTGCGCGGCATGGGCCTCTCCCAGCGCCCACAGGGCGGCTATGACAAGAAGACCCAGGGCGAGGATATCGCCCGGTTGCTCGATGCGCTGAAGGTCGGCAAGGTCGAGGTGGTCGGCCACGACATCGGCAACATGGTCGCCTATGCCTTTACCGCCGCCTATCCCGACCGCGTCACCAAGCTGGTGCTGATGGATGCGCCGCTGCCCGGCGTCGGTCCGTGGGAACAGATCCTCAAGAACCCGCTGCTCTGGCATTTCCGCTTCGGCGGCCCCGACATGGAGCGTCTGGTCGCCGGCCGCGAGCGCATCTATCTCGACCGCTTCTGGAATGAATTTTCGGCCGACCCGAAGAATTTCGACGAAGCATCGCGCCAGCATTATGCCGCGCTCTATGCTCTGCCCGGCGCCATGCATGCCGGCTTCGCCCAGTTCGCCGCCTTCGATCAGGATGCGATCGACAATCAGGCGTTCCTGACGAAGGGCAAGCTCGCCATGCCGGTGCTCGCGGTCGGCGGCGAAAAGTCCTTCGGCACGACGATGGCGAGCGTGACCGAATATGCCGCTTCCGATGTGTCCGGCGCGGTGATCCCCGGAGCGGGCCACTGGCTGATGGAGGAACAACCCGAAGCCACGGTGAAGGTCATCCGGGCGTTCCTCGACCGCAAGTAAATCCTCGGCACCCTAACCAATCATCCGGCCCGGACAGACCCCTTGTCCGGGCCGGACGTCATGGCCGCCGTCACGGACACGCCGCCTGCGCGTAACAATTGAATCGCACCCGTCATCGCCCCGTCATCGAACTGGCATGGGCATGTTACATATCCCCGCCATGGGGCATGGCGATGCTGCATCACGCTCCCCTGCCCCCGGCCCATGCTCCATCGCCTGGCGCATCCGCCACCGGTCATGCACACGATGGCGCGGGTTTGCACGTTGTGCTGCCGCTCAAGGGCTTTGGTCCCGGCGGGGTCGAGCGGATCGCGCTGCGGCTGGCGGACGGCTGGCAGCGCGCCGGGATCAGGACCGATGTGCTGATGGCGCGGCCGGACGGCCCGATGCGCGGGGAAGCCTCGGCAGCGACCATCCATCCTCTCACCCCATGGCCGTGGATCGCGGATCGCTGGCCCATGCTGCGCCTGACGGTGGCGAGCCTTCGCGCAGTGCGAGGACATCAGGCGCGCCCCACGCCGATGATCCTCTTTTGCCCCGGCAACGCCTATACGGTCGTCGCGGTCGCACTGAAATTCGTCCTCGGCCGGCACTGCCCGCCGATCGTCGCCAAGGTCAGCAACGACCTGCAGCGGGAGGACATGCACCCGGCGCTGCGTCCCTTCTATCGCCTGTGGCTGCGGATACAGGGCCGGGCGATCGACCATTTCGCCGTCCTGTCGCTGCCGATGGCGCGCGAGGTGATGGCGCTGATGTGGGTGCCGTGCGACCGCGTGCATGTCGTGCCCAATCCGGTCCTGTCCGACGCCGAGCTTGGCGACAGCCGCGACCTCGAGCGCCGCCCGCCACGCGCCGGCGAGGGCCGGAGCTTCGTCGCCGTCGGACGGCTGGAGCCGCAGAAAGATTACCCCCTGATGCTGAGCGCCTTCGCCCGCGGCAGCGCGCCCGGCGACCGGCTGACCATCTATGGCGAGGGGCGGGAACGCGACCGGATCGTACAGCTCGCCGAGACGCTGGGGATTGCAGACCGGGTCCATCTCGCGGGCTTCTCCAGCGATATTCCCGGCGAACTGCGGCAGCATGACATCCTGCTGCTGACCTCCGCCTTCGAAGGCCAGCCCGGCGCGGTGATCGAGGCGCTGGCCGCCGGCCTCCCGATCATCGCCACACAATGCTGCGCCGGCATGTCCGAACTGCTGGACGAGGGCGCACTCGGTTCCATCATCGACCGCCAGGATGTCGACGGCCTGGTGCGGGCCATCGCACAGGCACGCCCGGGCAGTCAGGACAGGGATCGCTCCCGCGCCAAGGCCTACAGCTTTACCATCGAGGCAGCGGTGCCGGCCTATGCCCGGCTTTTCGCGACCGCCCTGGCAAGAACGCAGATGAACGCCATTGGCGGCCGACCAGGGGTCGCGCTGCGCAGCATGGAGGCCAGACAGCCATGACCACTGCCGAACTGTCTCCCGCCCATCCGGCCGACGCCGCGCTGGGCCTGATCGACACGCCATCGGTACGCGAGCTTCTGGACCCGGCGCCACTGGTGCGATCGGGCAGGAACTGGACGGCTTGGTTCGGCCCGGTGATTTCGCTCGCGCTGCTCGCCGCCATCTTCGTCCAGATCGGACGGTTCGATTTCGCCGCGCTGATCGCCCTGGTGCCGCGCACGCCGCTGTTCTGGGTGATCTTCATCGTCACCTACAGCCTGACGCCGCTGTTCGACTGGCTGATCTTCCATCGCCTCTGGTCGATCCCGTCGGGCGGCCTCGCCGCGCTGTTCCGCAAGCGGCTGAGCAACGAGCTGCTGCTCGGCTATGTCGGCGACGTCTATTTCTACGCCTGGGCGCGCGGCCATGTGCGCATGGCAGGATCGCCCTTCGGTGCGATCAAGGATTCGGCGATCCTCTCCGGCGTGATGGGCAACCTCGTCACGCTCGCGATGCTGGCGCTGACCTTTCCCTCGCTCTCGTCGCTGCGGCTTGCGATCGACAGCCGCACGCTGGGCATTTCGCTCACCATCCTCGTGCTGACCTCGCTGGTGCCGATGCTGCTCGGCCGCCGGATCTTCAGCCTGCCGCCACCCGAGCGCCGCATGGTGGCCGGCGTGCATCTCGCGCGGATCGTCGCCAACCTGCTGCTCTATGCGTGGCTGTGGCATCTGATGCTGCCGGGTGTCGCGATCGGCTGGTGGGTGATGCTCTCCACCGTGCGGCTGGTTCTCTCCCGCCTGCCGCTCGTGCCCAACAAGGATGTGCTCTTCGCCGGCGTCGCCACCTTCCTGGTCGGCCGCGAGGGCGAGATCGCCGAGGTGCTGGCGCTGCTCGCCAGCCTGCTGCTGGCCGCGCACATGCTGGTCGGCATCGCCATCGGCGCCAGCGGCATCTTCAGGAAAAGGAAAGGCCGGTAATGCCCTTGCTGCCCATTCTGTCTTCGCTGGCCATGCTGGTCGGCGCGATCATCCCCTCGACGCCGGACCTCGGCAAGGCCGAGGCGCGATGCCGCAATGACGAGACCGGCCCGGCCTTCATGGTCGATGTTATCGGCCTGAAGGACCGGCAGGGGCGACTGAAGCTCGAGGTCTATCCGGCGAACGACGCGGATTTCCTGCAGGACGACAATATCCTGATTTCGCAGGGCAAGACCTTCCGCCGGGTCGAGCTGCCCGTGCCCGGCAGCGGCCCCGTACAGCTGTGCGTGCGCCTGCCCGCCCCCGGTCGCTACGCGGTGATGCTGCTGCACGACCGCGACGGCAACCGGAAGTTCAGCCTCTCCGTCGACGGCGTCGGCTTCGGCAGCAATCCTAGACTGGGCATGGGCAAACCGAAGGCATCGGCGGCAGCGATCGTCGCGGGCGCCAGCATCACCCGCGAGCGCATTGTCATGAACTATCGCCGGGGGCTGCTGTCCTTCGGCCCCATCGCGCGGCGCTGACGCCGATGCGGATCGTCGATGTCTGCGCCTTCTACTCCGACCGCGGCGGCGGAGTGAAGACCTATGTGCGCCACAAGATGCTGGCCGGGCCAGCGCATGGCCATGAAGTCATCATCCTCGCCCCCGCGCAGCAGGCAGGCCGCGAGCAGATCAGCGACCATGCCCGCATCGAGTTCGTGCCGGGGCGGCGCTTCCCGCTCGACGGGCGCTATCATTATTTCCATGACGAAGCCGCGCTGCACGCCCGGCTCCATGCGCTGCAGCCCGACCTGGTGGAGGCATCGACGCCCTGGGCCAGCGCGTCCATGGTCGCCAGCTGGCGCGGAGCGGCGCCGCGCAGCCTCATCATGCATGCCGATCCGCTGGGCAACTATGCCTATCGCTGGTTCCGCAGGGTCGCCCCGCGCGACGTGATCGATCGCGGCTTCGACTGGTTCTGGCGGCATCTGCGGCGGATGGACGAGCGGTTCGATCATATCGTCTGCGCCAGCGTCGATCTCGCCGCGCGGCTCGAGGCCGGCGGCCTGCGCCATGTCGTCACCAACCGCATGGGCGTGCAGCCGGGCATCTTCTCACCCCGCCACCGCGACCCGGCGCTGCGCTCGCGGTTGCTGCAATGGTGCGACCTGCCCGAGGACGGCCTGCTGCTGCTCGGCGCAGGACGCCATGCCCCCGAAAAGCGCTGGCCGATGATCATCGAGGCGGTGACCGCCTGCGGCTTCGACAGGCCGGTCGGGCTGGTCATCGCCGGCGACGGACGCGCGCGCGCCAGCGTCCAGCGGGCGGCGGCGGGCAATCCGCACGTCCGCCTGATGGCACCCGTCACCGATCGCGCCGCCTTCGCCACGCTGCTGGCGAGCGCCGACGCCCTCGTCCACGGCAGCGAATCGGAAACCTTCTGCATGATCGCGGCGGAGGCGCGGGCAAGCGGCGTGCCGATGTTCCTGCCCGATGGGGGCGCAGCGGCAGATCATCTGGTGCCCGGCGCAGGCTATCATTATGCCGCCGCCGATGGGCCAGACCTTGCCGCGATAATCGGCCGGTTTGTGAAGGATGGCCCTGCCCGCCATCTGGCCACTGCACGCGACGCGGCGTCTGCAACCCGCACGATGGACGCGCATTTCGCCGATCTCTTCGCATTATATAAAGAACATAGCCGACGGGCGCCGATCGCGGCATGACAATCCGGCGTCATTTTCGTGAATTGACTGCCTTTCAACTTTAACCGCAATGCCGCGCAACAGACACTGGCACGACCCATTGCTTTGCTAATGGCCCATCCAAACGGGGGGCCGTCATCATGTTCAGACCATTTCATATGTTGCTGTTTGCAGGGCTTGCGGCGTTGGCCGCGAGTGGATCGAGCACCAGCAAGGCGCGGCTGGTCCTTCCGGCTCCGGGCAAGGCTCAATCCGACGATCCGCAGCCGCTTTCGGTGATGACCTACAACATCAAGGGACTGCCCTGGCCGATCGCCCTGGGCCGCGAGGAGGCGATGGAACGGATCGCCGACCGTCTTGCCGCGCTCCGCCGGGCGGGGCGACAGCCCCATGTCATCCTGCTGCAGGAAGCCTTCACGCCAGAGGCCGCGCAGATCGCGGCGCAGGCGGGCTACGCCCATGTCGCCGCCGGCCCGGATGCAGGGCTGCGCACGCCGATACCCGCCACGGAAGGCGACACCGCCTATGGCGAACAGGCGCTTTGGTATCGGGGCGAAGGCGTGGACAAGCAGCTGGGCAGCGGCCTGATGATCCTGTCGGACTATCCCATCATCGGGATCGACCGGATGGCGTTCCCGGATTTCGCCTGCGCCGGGTTCGACTGCCTCGCCAACAAGGGCGTGCTGATCGCCCATCTGAAGGTGCCGGGGATCGACGCGCCGGTCAGCATCGTCAACACCCACCTCAATGCGCGCAAGGCGGCCGGCGTGCCGATCGGTCGGTCGCTCCAGGCCTTCAGCCGGCAGGTAGAGCTGATGGCCCGCTTCATCCGCCGCCACGTGCCGGCGGACCGTGCGATGATCCTTGGCGGAGACATGAATATCGGCGGCGATCGCGATCGCTACGCCGCCTTCTTCACCCGCTTCGCCCAAACGGGCATGGGCTTCGTCACGCCCGCGGGCGGCGGGGCACGCATCGCCCTCGCCCAGACGGCGGCGGGCGATACCGAGGCCCTGCGCGATCTCGCCGCCTCCTGCGACCGGCGCAAGGACTGGCTGTTTGCGCGCGACGTGGGCAATGTGCCGATGCGCGTCGTACAGGCCGATGTCCCCTTCGGCAGGGAACCACAGGGCGAGCCACTGTCCGACCATTTCGGCTATGCGATCCGCTATGCGCCCGGCGGCGCGCCGACGATGCGGCTGGCGAGCGCCCGGCGGCCGGCGGTGATGACCGGAAACGGCGCATGATGCGGCGCGCGGGCTGTCTTCTTGCAGGACTGGCGATGAGTGGCGGCGGCACCGCCGCCGCGCAGGCACAGATGCTGCCGCTGGAACAGGGCGTCCGCTTCATCCTGAAACCCCGTTCCCGGCCGTCACTGACCCCCGCGCTTGCATCGGGAGACAGGGCTAACCTGCGCATTGATCCCCTGGCGCGCATTCCGGCGGACGACCGGGCACATGATCTCCAACTGGTCGTCCAGCGGCAGACGCGGCGCTTCCTGCCCAGTCATCAGGCGGGCGGGGAACGGCAAGGATCGGCGCCTTTTCCTGCGCCATCATCTCTATCGGCACAGAGCCGGCTCACGCGCTATGCCATCGAGGATCATGTCGCTCTGGGCGAACACATGTCGGCCCGCATCGGCTGGCAGGGTATCAAGCTCAGCAACCGCAATGCCAATGTGACGGTGGGCGCGGGCAATGATCCCATGCGGATGCGCGACTGGTTCCTGCCGCACATGGCGCTGCAGGTCCGCCCGGCAGAAACGATCGACGTGACGATCGGCTATCGCGAAACGCTGCGGGCCTATGGTGATGCCGGCCTTGTCGGCCCGCTGGGCTTGACGCGCGAGGCCTTTCGCACGCTCAGGCAGAATCTGCGCCCGGAAATGCACCGGCGTTTGCATCTTGGCGCCCATTGGGCACCGGCAGCCGATTTCGGGCTGTCGCTTACCGGCTATCGCGGCCGGATCGACGATCGTCTGTCCTTCGTCGATGGGGGCTATGCACCGGTCAACAGCGGCTCTGCGGCGCTGCACGGGGCGAGCATCTCCGCTACGCGGCAGCTGTCGCCCTGGCTGTCCCTGTCGCTGCGATACAGCAATGCCCGCCTGCGCCGCGATGACGGCACCGCCGCAGGCGAGCGCAGCGTCGCTGTGGAGGGAAACTGGGCGACGGGTCCATGGAGCGGCCGGGTCAGCGGGGCCAGAAGCAGCAATACCGCGCTGACGCAGGCGCGTCGCGCGCCGCTGCTGATCGAGGGGGGCATTGACTATGCCGTCTCGACGCTGGGTGGACGGCCGTTGCGCCTCGCCATGCGCCTGGCCGATCCCGACCTGCTCGCCAGCACCGCCTTGATGCTGGATGAAAGCCCGCGCGTGATGCGCAGCGTGGAGCAGGCACGCGCCTTGATGCTCAGCGCCTCGCTCGACTGGTAAGGGAAAGGCGCAGCACCGCTTGTACATGCCCCGCCCCCTGCCCGCCGCGGCGTTGCGCCCGCAATGGCGGAGCGCAGCCGGATGGTGGATCGCGCTTGCCAGCCTGCTCCTTCTCGCCTGCGGCTTCACCGGCATCGACCATGACGAGGGGCAATATGTCGCCGCCGTCGCACTGATGCGGCATGGGCTGCCCTATCGCAACTTCGCCTATCTGCAGACGCCGCTCCAGCCGCTGCTGCTCGCTCCGCTCGCCTGGTGGTGCGAGGGCTGGCTGTTCCCCGCCCTGCGCGCCGTAAACGCGCTTCTGGGCGCAGGTGCGGTGGCGATGCTGTGGCTGGCTGCACGGCGGGCCGGAGCGTCGGAGCGAGGCGCGGCACTCGCGGCGCTGGCCCTTGCCTCCAGCCACATGCTGCTGTTCGCGGCGAGCGTGGCGCGCAACGACGCGCTGCCGCTGTTCCTGCACTGCGCCGGGCTATGGTTGTTTCTCCCGGTATTGCGGGCCGACGCGCCCCGTCGCCCCCTGACCGCATGGCTTGCCGGGCTGGCACTGGCGGGCGCGGCATCGGCGAAGATTAGCTACGGCCTGCCCGCGGCGGCCGTGGGCGTCTTCGCGCTGCTGCATGTACGGATACTGGGACGCGGCCCGGTGCTCGCGCTGGCGCTGGGCGGCCTGCTGGGCGGGCTGCCGACTTTCTGGCTCTGGGCGCTGGCACCGGAGGCCGCGCGCTTCGGCATCATCGACTACAGCCTGAAGGCGCCGTTCGAATGGCGGACGCTGAACGGCCAGGCCGCGATGCTTGAAGCGCCGCTCAGCCTGCTGCGGATGCTGCGCTTTCTGGCGCAGGGATGCGGACTCGTCGCGCTGGTCACGATCGGCGCGGCGACATGGAAGGCACGCAAGGCGCCGCTCGCCGTGCGGCACAGGGTGACGGGCGCTCCCCGACCCCAGATGCTCTCACGCCTGCTAGCGCTGCTGATCCTTGCCGGGCTGGTCGCGGCCTGGCTGCCCCGGCCGATCTATGTGCAATATCTTGGCCCGCTCCTGCCCGCGCTGTTCCTGTATTTCGGCCTGGTCGCCGAGCCGTTCCTGACGCGGCGATGGCTCCGCGCGCTGGTGGCGCTGGCGATACTCGCCGGTATCGCCCAGACCACGCTCGACATCGCGGGCAACCTCGCGCTGCGCCGCAGCCCCGTGCTGGTCGCCGCCCGCGATGCCCGGACGGCCGGGCAACTCGTCCGTGCGCGCCATGGGGAGGGCGCCATCGTCGCCCTGTCCCCTGAGCGGGTGATCGACAGCGGCATCCCGCTCGACCCGCGCTTCGCCACCGGACTGTTCCTGTTTCGCACCCGCTCGGTCATGACGCCGCAGCAGAGCCAAGCCTTTCACGCGCTGCCGATGGATGCGCTTGCACGCGGACTGGACATGGCACCGCCCACCGCGATCCTCACCGGCATGGAAAGCGCCACCAGCCGCCTCGCGCCCGATGGCCTCGACGCCCCGCTGGTCCTCTGGGCACGGCGCCAAGGCTATCGCCGCGTCATTCTCCCGGCGACCGGCACGGCGCTCTATCTGCGGCCCGCTTCAGCGCCCCATCCATAGGCGTTCAGGCCGCGTCCGGCGCGGTCGCCGTGCCGCCTCCTGCCCGATGCTGGCGCTGCCGTTCCTTCGCCTTGTCGAAATCCGCCTCGAACTTCGTGCGCATCGTGCCGCACAGCCGGTCCCAGATCGTCGTATAGCCGCCGAAATTGCCGATGAAATAACGATGATGCTGGTCGTGAAAGGTGGCCGAAATGAACCATTTCGTCGCCCAAGACCGGTTCCACCAGCGCGGCAGGAACTCATAGCCCGAATGGACATAGAGCCCCATGATGATGTTCGTGGGCAGGATCAGCGCCAGCGTGGCGTCATGCACGGTGAAGACCGTCAGGAACAGCGGCACGAAGCCACCATTGATGACCGATTCCAATGGGCTGACGGACAGCGTCGTCAGCAGGTTGGGCGCTGTCGAGCGGTGGTGGAGCTTGTGGACCCAGGTGTAGAAGGGTTCCCTGTGCATCCAGCGGTGGAGCCAGTAGAAATAGGTGTCGAACAGGAAGAAATAGAGCGCATATTCCAGCCCGATCATCCACCAGGCAGCCGGGCCATGGTTGAAGCTGATGACACCCCATTCCCGAAGCTTGCCATTCAGCGTGCCAAGAATCAGTCCCGTAATGACGAGGTTGACGGCCGCAAACAGGATCTCGTTGCGGAAGATCGACCATTTGAAGCCCCTCGGCTGGATCTTGCGCGCCTTGAAAAAGCCCTTGACGATGCCGAAGACCAGCCCCGCCGCCAGGAACAGCATGAGCCACAGGCTCAGCATATCCTCGCCATTCATCCAGTTCCTGACCATCACCACTCCCATCCGCCACGGAGCCTGCACCCCGAATGTTCGCGGCCATCCTACACATGCTGGAAATTAAATCAACCATCGGTATATTTTAATGACGCGACAGGCTTGCCTGCTGGACGCTGCCGGGCGATGGCATGAAATCATGGTTACGAAGAGCGACATGGCGGGGACGACCGGCCCAAAGATTGACGACGCGCTGGGCATCGGCGGCGACTTGGCCCTGCGGCCGCGGCGCGGTCGCCCGTCCAGGCAGGAAGTCGAGGCGATCGACAAGAGGGTGCTCGCAGTCGCCGGTGCCTGTTTCCTGGAGCACGGCATCGTCGCCACCACCATGGACGGGATCGCCGAGCGGGCGGGCGTGACCAAGGCCACGCTCTACCAGCGCTATGCCGACAAGGGCGCGCTGCTGCGGGCGGTGATGCATGACCGGATCGAGACATGGTCGAACCTGTCTTCGCAGCGCGGCCTGATACGCGGGGAAACGATCGACCAGCGGTTGCGGCACTATGCCCGCTCGATGCTCCACTGGAGCCTGGATGCCGATGTGCTGGCCTTTGGCCGACTGATCCAGGAGGCCTGGGGCAGCGCACCGGCGGTTGCCGAGGAAATGCACGGGATCAGGCTTTCACGCATGCTCGACCTTCTCGAAAGCGACATCGTCACGCTGTGCGCACGCGAGGGCGGAGTGCCCGATGATCCAAGACAACTGGCCGAAATCTTTCTCGGCATGCTCCGCGCCTTTTCGCCGCCCGCTGGCGCGTCGAGTTTCCAGATCGAACAGGCGATCGCGAGGTTCACGGATCGGGTGGTCGATATCCTGATGCTGGGTCGCAAGGCATGGACCCGATGACGGCGCGATAGCAGGCTATCCCGCTCGCTTCGCCGGAATTACGCCACGGCTTCCTCGTCCTCGTCGACATCGCTCGCGGTCTCCGCCACGCGCTCGGCAGCCTGCCGCGCCCACATGGTGGCGTAGAGCCCCCCGGCCGTCACCAGCTTCGCATGGGGGCCGCGCTCCACGATGCGGCCCGCCTCCAGCACGACGATCTCGTCGGCATCGACCACGGTCGAGAGGCGATGCGCGACGATCACCGTGGTCCGGCGGCGGGAGATTTCGCCGAGCACCTGCTGGATCGCTTCTTCCGTGCGGCTGTCCAGCGCGCTCGTCGCCTCGTCCAGGATCAGGATCGGCGGATCCTTGAGCAGGGTGCGCGCGATGGCCACCCGCTGCTTCTCGCCGCCCGACAGCTTCAGGCCGCGCTCGCCGACCCGCGTGTCATAGCCCTGCGGCAGCGAGCTGATGAAGTCATGGATCGCCGCGCCCCGCGCCGCCGCCTCGATCTCCTGTTGGCTCGCGCCTTCGCGACCATAGGCAATATTGTAGCCGATGGTGTCGTTGAACAGCACCATGTCCTGCGGCACGATGCCGATGGCCGCGCGCAGGCTCTGCTGTGTCACGCCCCGCACGTCCTGCCGGTCGATGGTGATGCGACCGCCGCTGGCATCATAGAAGCGGAAGAGCAGCCGGGCGATCGTGGACTTGCCGGCACCCGAAGGCCCCACGATCGCCAGCGTGCGGCCGGACGGAATGGTGAAGCTGACGTCGTGCAGGATCGAGCGTTCGGGATCATAGTTGAAGTCGACATGCTCGAAGCGCACTTCGCCCGCCTCTACATGCAGCGCGGGCGCGCCGGGGACGTCGACGATCTCGGCAGGGGCGTCGATCAGCTCGAACATCGCCTCCATGTCGATCAGCCCCTGCCGGATGGTGCGATAGACCATGCCGAGCAGGTCCAGCGGCCGGAACAGCTGGGAAAGCAGCGTGTTCACCAGCACCACGTCGCCGGTGGTGAACTGCCCGCGAGACCATCCCCAGACGGTATAGGCCATTGCCCCGCCCATCATCAGGTTGGTGATGAGCGATTGCCCGATGTTGAGCGCGGCAAGGCTGTTTTCGGACTTCACCGCCGCAAGGGCATAGCGCCGCATCGCCGATCCATAGCGGTCTGCCTCGCGCCGCTCGGCGCCGAAATATTTCACCGTCTCGAAGTTCAGCAGGCTGTCGACGGCATGGGCGACCGCGCCGGTGTCGAGGTCCACCATGTCGCGGCGCAGCTGGTTGCGCCATTCCGTCACTTGCCGGGTATAGGCGATGTACAGCACCACCATCACCAGCGTCGCGGCCACCAGTCCCGGCCCGAAGGCGATCTGGAAATAGATACAGACCGCCACCAGTTCCAAAATGGTCGGCGCGATGTTGAACAGCAGGAAATAGAGCATCGTATCGATGCTCTTGGTCCCGCGTTCGACGATCTTGGTGACGGCGCCAGTGCGGCGATTGAGGTGGAAGCGCAGCGACAGCCTGTGGAGATGCGCGAACATATGTTCGGCAAGGCTCCGGGTCGCCTCCTGCCCCACCCGCTCGAATACGATGTTGCGCAGATTGTCGAAGACCACGCTGCTGAAGCGCGCGAAGGCATAGGTCGCGACCAGAGCCATGGCGAGCCCGACGGCCGGCTGCATGCCGGGCACCATCCGGTCGATCGCCGCCTTGTAGGCAAAGGGCATCGCGAAACTGGCCGCCTTGCCTGCCACCACCAGCAGCATGGCCAGCACCACCCGTCGCCGCAGCGCGGGCGCGTCTGCCGGCCACAGATAGGGCATGAAGCGACGCATCGTCGCCCACATGGGCGGCGTTACGCGATCGGCGGCGGCAGGATTGTCCGGTGGCATGGCCTTCGCATGTAGGATGCGGACGGGGGAAAGCCAATGCGCTACCGGCAACATTGAGAAACGATCATGAAAGAGAACGGGACGAAGACGATGGGAGGAAAGCGGATATTTGCGCGCGCCGGGCAGAGTGCTACGCCTAGGCCGGCGCCCATGCCGACAGGGGATGGCCGGTGCATCATGGGGCAAGCAGCATGAGGCAGGGATCATGCGGCAGACATCATGTGATACGGGGGATCTGATTCGATGGCACGATATCTGGGCGCCATCATCGCGGGCGGGCAGTCGCGCCGCTTCGGCAGCGACAAGGCGCTGGCGATGATCGGCGGCAAGCCGATGCTCGACCATGTCGTCGCCGCGCTGCAGCCGCAGGTCGACCATATCGTCATCTGCGGGCGCGATTGGCCGGGGCTGGAACGGATCGAGGACCGGCCGGGCGTAGGCCTCGGTCCGATCGGCGGCCTGAACGCGGCCCTACACCATGGCGCCGCGCAGGGTTTCGACGGGGTCATCACCGTGCCCGTCGACGTGCTGCCCCTGCCCGGAGACCTGCTGACGCGCCTTGCAGGGGACGGCCCCGCCGTCTTCGCCGAGCAGCATCTGATCGGTTATTGGCCCGCGGCACTCGCGCCGCGACTGGACCGCTGGATCGCGGACGGCAACCTGTCGATCTGGTCATGGATCGCGGCGGCGCAGGCACGCAAGGTCGCCGATCCCGAGGGGCTGGCGAACATCAACTTCCGCGCAGACCTGCAACCCTGACCCCGACGTGCGTGTTTTTCCGCAGCTTGCCCTTTTCCAGTGCGCCGCATCGCCCCATCTGACCGCCATGCGCGGACAATCCCCTAGAGACATTTCTCCCTGCCGCGCTGCACTCTTGGTTTTAAACTACAGGAGATGAAGATGAGTGAGACCGGCCACGACCTGCACGCCGAATTTCCGGCGGATCGCGACATCCTCCACAGCCTCAAGCTGGAAAGCGAGGCCTATCGCGCGCTTGCCGATCACTATCATGCGCTGACGCAGGACATTGCCCGGATCGAAAGTGGACTCGCCCCGACATCGGACGAGCGGCTGGAAGAGCTGAAGAAGCAGCGCCTGCAGGCACTGGACGAGGTCGCCGCCCTGATCGCGACACAGAAGGCGACCTGATCCGCCGGCGGATGATGCACCTTGGGGCGATAGGCATGTCGTCGCAGGTTTCACTCGCCCCTGGATCGCTCTAAGGAGCGACCATATCCCGTTCCGGTCAAACCGACAGACATGATGTTCGCGCGCCCTGCGCAGGCAATTCCGTCCGTCGACAAGCTCCGGGACATGGCGGGCCGACGGTGGGAGGATGAGTACAGTGCATCGCAGTGAAGATGCCGGCTTTCTGGCGCTGATCGTCATCGTCTCGCTCGCCTTCGCCTGGATCGTCCAGCCGCTGTTCGGCGCCACGCTCTGGGCGGTGATCGCCGCGATCCTGTTCATGCCGCTCTACGACCGCCTGCTGAAAAAGATGCCAGGACGGCGCAACCTGGCCGCGTCGCTGACCCTGCTCGTCATCGTCGCGCTCGCCGTGGTGCCGGCGCTGCTGCTCATGGCCTTCCTGCTGCAGGAAGCCGCCGCGCTCTACACCCATCTTCAGGACGGGACGATCGACCTCAACGCCATGTTCGTGGCCGTCCAGCGCCATCTGCCCTCATGGCTGGGCAGCCTGCTGGAGCGATCGGGCCTGACCGATCTGGAGGCGGTCCGGGTGCGGCTGGGCGCGGGCATCGCGTCGAGCTTCCGCACCCTGACGGCGCAGGCGCTGAGCGTGGGGCAGAGCGCCTTCGGCTTCCTCGTCGCGCTGGGCGTGATGCTCTACGTCACCTTCTTCCTGCTGCGCGACGGCAGGGCGCTGGCCAGCCGGGTGGAGCGCGCCATCCCGCTGCGGCCGGACCTGCGATCCGCGCTGCTCTTCCGCTTCACCACCGTCATCCGCGCGACGATCAAGGGCAGCCTGGTGGTCGCCATCGTGCAGGGCGCGATCGGCGGCACCATATTCTGGGCGCTGGACATTCGCGGCGCGCTGCTGTGGGGCGTGGCGATGGCGCTGTTCTCGCTGTTGCCGGCGGTCGGCACGGGCATCGTGTGGGTGCCGGTCGCCATCTATCTGCTGGCGACCGGCGCGATCTGGCAAGGCGTCGTGCTGGTCCTGTGCGGGCTGTTCGTCATCGGCATGGTCGACAATCTGCTGCGCCCCATATTGGTCGGGCGCGACGCCCGCATCCCTGACTATGTCGTGCTGGTCTCGACCCTGGGCGGGTTGGAGGTCATGGGTTTCAACGGGCTCGTCATCGGCCCGGTGATCGCGGCGCTCTTCCTCGCGACATGGGATGTCTTCGGCCGCACCGAACCGGAACAGGCATCCGGCGGCCACTGACACCGCCGCCACACATCCTCCCGCCTGCACATCCTCCAGCAGCCGATCACACGGAATCGGCGTAAACCGTTGCTGCAGCGCAGCGAGAATCATGGTATTTCCCGGCAACGGTTTGGGGAGATGCACAATGGCTCTGGGCGACAACAACCCTCCAAAGGACGACGACCCGTCCCCCTCGCTCACCATCTTCAACCTGCCGAAAGAACTGGTGGAGCCTGCGGTGAAGGCCTGTCGCCTGTTCAACACAGCAGTCGACGCGATCTTCTACGACGTGCCGGGACTGCGCGCGGAGCTGGGCGCGCTGGATGAGGAACTGAAGGCGAAGGGCGGGGCAAAGCTGCCCTCGCGCATCATCGATTTCAACGCGATCAGCGACCCGGAAGGATCGCTGCTGCTGATCGATGCGACCACCGCGCCCTATGTCCATCGCTACAAGGACGTGCAGGCCTATCTCGATTCCCCCTATCCCGAGACCCGCGCCGTCACCGTCGCGACCATCACCGGCGTGGGCAGTTCCGCGCTGGGCAGCGCGGCGCTGGCATGGAATGTCTCGACCGCGCTCAAGCAGCCGGTGTTGGCGATCGTGCCGGGCTATGGCGTGGCGGACATGGTGCTGCAGGGGCTGGGCGGCTGGTTCGGCTTCGGCCTGTTCGACTATCTGCAGGCCAAGAGCATCACCCAGAACACGCTGGCCAATGTCGCCCCCGACACGGCGAAGATCGGGCGGAAGCTCTCCGCATCCGTACCCGATGCCAAGACGCTGCACGGCGCGCCCGTCTATCGCCGGGGATCGGGATCGTCGGATGTGCTGCACGCGCTGATGCAGGAGCTGCCCGGTCAGTTCAAGATCCTGGTCGGCCACAGCAAGGGTGCGCTGCAGATCGGCAACGCGCTCTATTCGCTGCCCGATGGCCGGACGGACGGGCTGCATGTCGTGACGCTGGGCTGCCCGATCGCACAGGATGCGCCGGGCGCCAGCTATTACCAGTATCTGGGCCTCTACGATGCGCTGGGGCAGCTCAACATGTGGGGCCACTGGCCCGACCAGTGGGTGCACAGCTGGCACACGACCAACCCCTGGCTCCCCCCCGCCATGGCCGCCGGCGAACTGACCCAGAACGCGGCATAGGCAAGGCACATATTCCAGTGAACCGGCGGTCCTGCGGTGCATGGGATGGAAAGGCGCGGGGATGAAACACGCGTCCATGCCGGGATGTCGTTGCGACCGGCGCCAGCCTCCGGTCATATGAAAACGCGCGTCGTTGCTCCCTGCTTATCGCCATCGGCCGCGCAGGGCATGGCGAGAGGCAGGCCATCCGTGAAGCAATGTGCGTTTTCCCGACAATGGATGCGGTAAAGCGCTGGAAAATCGTCCGTACCGGGCTAGCATGGCCTTTTCACAGCGAGGGCATGCATGAACGGATATGTGCAATTCGAAACTCCCGAAGGCGAACCCGTCGCCATCAACGCGGACCGTGTGAACACCGTCCGGCGGTTTAGGGGCGGCAGCACCGCCTGCGCCATCAATTTCGAGAAGGGCAATTACGTTGTCGTGAAGGGCAGCCTCGACGAGGTGACGGAAGCGCTGGCTCAGGGGTAGTGTGGGGCGGTTGGTGGGCCGATTCCGGACAGGCAGTTTTCGGGCGGCAGTCTGCGGAAAGCGGACAGCAACTTTTCCTGACTTAACTATTTGGTCCTTTGTGAAGGAGCCGCGATTGCGATTAGCTCGCGTCATTGGGATCAGGGGATAGCATGGCAGAAGAAAATGAAGCGAAGCCAGTGCGGAAAGCGCGCGCCAAATCCAAAGCCATAGCTGCTGAACCTACGCCTTCCGTCGCGGCGGCGACAGAACCCAAGGCTCGACGAACGAGGACTAATAGGCCGTTTCCCGCGGGGCCATTCGAGGAAGCTCTCACCTTCGCGAAGGACATTTACAATCTCGGCAGCGGGACTCCTGTGCGACGGCTAACGCTATTCGACCATCTACAGAGAACGCCGGATAGCAGCACAAGCCGGATGCTGATTACGAACGCGAATAAGTATGGGCTGATCAAAGGAAGTTATACCAGCGAACAACTGGAATTGACGCCAGATGGAAAAAAAGTCTGCGACGATAACGTCAGCCCTCGCGAAGCTGCGAGACTCAAAGCAAAGCTAGCCATAACCGATATCGGCCCTTTCAACTCTTTGTATGAGAAATTCACAAACGCGAAGCTACCGCCTCGAGCTACCTTGATCGACTCAATGAAAGAGGCGGGCACCGAGAAGGATCATCTTGAGGAGGGCGTCGATACCTTCATCGTAAATCTTAAGGCTGTGGGGCTGCTTCAGAATCTGTCAGGCGCTGATCGCGTTGTGACGATCGAGCATTTATTGGATACCTTACCAGGCACCGCTCCGCTTTCGGCTGCTGCTACTGTCCCCCCCGTCGTGATAGGTGGCACAACGCTCATAACCCAGGAGCAAGCGGATTTTGAGACTACCTGCTTTTACATCACAGCCATTGGGGAGCAGGAGTCGGATGCACGGAAGCACTCCGACCTGTTTCTCGAAAATATTGTAGAGCCAGCTATTCAAACAGTAGGTCTAAAGGTAGTACGCGCTGATCAGATAGATAGACCCGGACTAATAACACGACAGATCATGGAATACCTTTTTCGATCAAGGTTAGTAGTCGCTGATCTGTCGTTCTCAAACGCAAATGTGTTTTACGAACTCGCCTTGAGACACGCTGTTCGACTTCCAATTGTTCAGATTGTCCGCCATGGTGACCCGATACCCTTCGACATCAATCAGATGCGCACGATCACTATCGACAACCGAAATATTTACACGCTGCTACCAAATGTTGATCTTTATAAATCTGAGATCGCGAGTCAGGCGCGGCGTGCCTTGGAGGCGGGTGTCGAGGTAGATACCCCTGTTTCGATGTACTTTCCGGAAGCCCGCCTTGTTGTGTAGTGCAAGGCAGCTTACGGGATCATCGACATTGGGATTGAACGACTGAAACTGCCGAGAAACCGCCAACGCTGCCTGATCGTTAACTCCCTCCCTCCCCACTCCCCCGCTGGCCTTCCGCGCATCCCTCCTCTACAAGCATCCCCGAAGGGCCTGTGGCCTTTCGACCGTGCCGGTGTCCCTTGTGGACCGAAAGAGGGAATGCGGCAGGTGCCCGTCGGGGCGCTCATCCGCAGCTGTCCCTGCAACTGTAAGCGGCGAGCCATTGGGCCAGATGCCATTGGGAGCGATCCCGAGAAGGCGGCCCGGCCGGCGACGACCCGCGAGCCAGGAGACCTGCCGGCGCGGGTCGCTCTTGCCCCGGTCCAGGGAGTGGCCATGGCACGGTCTTCCGTTCGAGCGACGAGGAAAAACCGCGATGCCACCGGCAGCGATGCCGGGGGCGCCGCTGCTTTGCGCAAGGAAGGAACGGCCGATGACAGAGACGACGCAGATGCCCGAGAAGACCGAAGACGACATCAACGCCCGCCACAATGAGAAGGCGCGTAAGCATCAGGCCGCGCGCGAAAAGCTGATGGCGGACAAGACCCAGGAAAAGGGCCTGCTGATCGTCCACACCGGCAAGGGCAAGGGCAAGTCCACCGCCGCCTTCGGCATGGTGTGCCGCGCCATCGGCCATGGCATGAAGGTGGGCGTGGTGCAGTTCGTGAAGGGCGGCTGGACGACGGGGGAAAAGGCCGTGTACGACCGCTTCCCGGAGCTGGTCGATTATAAGGTGATGGGCGAGGGCTTTACCTGGAACACGCAGGATCGCGCCCGCGACATCGCCTGCGCGCGGGCCGGGTGGGACGAGCTGCGCCGCATGATCGCCGATCCCGACATCGCGATGGTGGTGGCGGACGAGCTCAACATCATCCTGCGCTACGATTATCTGCCGCTGGACGAGGTGCTGGCGGGGCTCGCCGATCGCGACCCGATGAAGCATGTGATCGTCACCGGCCGCAACGCCCCGGACGCGCTGATCGACGCGGCCGATCTGGTGACGGAGATGATGCAGGTGAAGCATCCCTTCCGGTCTGGCGTGAAGGCGCAGAAGGGCATCGAATATTGATGGCGGCGGATGAGCGCGGCCTCGCCTCGCCCGATACCGCGCGGCTCGCGCCGGGGCTGGTGGTCGCCGCGCCCGCATCCGGCGTCGGCAAGACGATGGTGACGATCGGCCTGCAGCGCGCCTTGTCGCGCCGGGGGCTGAAGATCGCCGGCGCCAAATGCGGGCCTGACTATATCGACCCCGCCTTTCACGAGGCGGCGACTGGCCGCGCGTCGATCAACCTGGATGGCTTTGCGATGGCGCCGGCGCTGCTGCGCGGGCTGGCGGCGCAAAGCGCGCGCAGCGTGGACCTGGTGATCGCCGAGGCCGCGATGGGCCTGTACGACGGCGCGCGGGCGGAGGGGCGCAGCAGCGCGCCGGCGGATCTCGCCAATGCCATCGGCTGGCCGGTGCTGCTGGTGGTCGATGCCACTGCCGCCGCGCAATCGGTGGCGGCGGTCGCCCATGGCTGCGCCACCTATCCCGGCGCGCCGCCGGTCGCGGGGGTGATCGCCAACCGCGTGGCAAGCCCGCGCCACGAAGCGATGGTGCGCGACGGCTTTGCCCGCATCGGCCTGCCGCTGCTGGGCGTGATCGGCCGGGACGAGGCGATGGCGATGCCCTCCCGTCATCTGGGGCTGGTGCAGGCGAGCGAGATGGCACAGGTCGATGCGCGCATCGATGCCATAGGCGATCGGATCGCGGCGGGGTGCGATCTCGATGCGATCGTCGTCGCGGCCGGAACGACAGCGGAGGCGTCCGTGCCGCCGCCCAGCCTGCGCCCGCCGGGGCAGCGCATCGCCATCGCCCGCGACGCCGCCTTCAGCTTCTTCTATCCCCACCTGATCCAGTGGTGGCAGGGTGCCGGGGCGCAGCTCCACTTTTTCTCGCCGCTGGCCGACGAGCCACCGCCGATAGACTGCGACGCCTGCTGGCTGCCGGGCGGTTATCCCGAGCTTCATGCCGACCGGCTCGCCGCCAACGGCCGCTTGATGGCGGGGCTGCGCGCTTTTGCGGCGGAGAGGCCGGTGCATGGCGAATGCGGCGGCTATATGGTGCTGGGCCGCGCGATCACCGACGCGCAGGGTATCGCCCATCCGATGGCGGACCTGCTGCCGGTGGAGACCAGCTTCGCCAAGCGCAGGCTGGCGCTGGGCTACAGGCGGGCGATCCTGCGGCAGGATGCGGCCTTTGCCCGCGCTGGCGAGGCGCTGTTCGGCCATGAATATCATCATGCCACCATCGTCGCGGGCGAAGGCGAGGGCGAACCCTTTGCCGACCTGCGCGACGCCGCCGGCAAGGATCTTGGCCCCGCAGGGCACAGGGCGGGGCATGTGACGGGCAGCTTCTTCCACTTGATCGCCTGACCCAAAAGCCCTAGCACCCGAGCCGCGACAGGTTCCCCGTGAGGGGATTGAAAGGGAACGGGGTTCAAGACCCCGGCTGCCCCTGCAACTGTGAGCGGCGAGCCATCGGACCAGATGCCATTGGGAGCGATCCCGAGAAGGCGGCCCGACCGGCAGAGACCCGCAAGCCAGGAGACCTGCCCGTCGCGGTCGTTCTTCGTCCGGACAGGGTGTGCCGGCCGAACGGGGGCTTTCCTCGCGCAACGACATCACTGCCGCACGGGATGCGTGCGGGTGGATGGTTGTGTGCGGAACCGCGTTTCGTTTCCCCTCCGTCCCTGCCCGCGCGCCCTCCATGCGGTCGTCTGTCACGACTGAAGGAAGACCGATGCTACGCCCCGCTGAAGATGGCCCCGCCGTCGTCGTATGCAGCACCTGCCGCCATTCGCAGGACGCCCGCGAGGATGAACATGGCGTGCGCGGCGGCGCGCAGATGGCCGCCGCATTGCGCGCGGCCAAGGCGGCCGACCCCCGCTATGACGACATATTGGTGCAGGACATGCCCTGCCTGTTCGCCTGCGCGCAATTCTGCACCGTGCATCTGCGCGCGCCGGGCAAGGTCGGCTATGTCCTCGGCCGCTTCACGCCGGATGAAGAGGCGGCACGGGCGATCCTGGACTATGCCGTCCACTATGCCGAAAGCGCAGAGGGACAGGTGCGCTTCGCCAACTGGCCTGCCGGGGTGAAGGGGCATTTCATCGTGCGCACGCCGCCGGCCGGATTCCTCGCGGAATGAGCGGCTTTCCCAGCATCGCGGCCTTCGATGCGGCCTTGCGCGCCCTTCCCGAAGCGCAGGCGGAGATCGTAGCGGCAGCGCGCGCGCGGCAGGACAGCCTGACCAAGCCGGCCGGGTCGCTGGGCCGGCTGGAGGAGATCGCGATCTTCCTCGCGGGATGGCAGGGGCGGATCATTCCCCGCATCGATCGCGGACGCATCGCCATTTTTGCCGGCAATCACGGCGTGGCGGCACGCGGGGTCAGCGCCTATCCCGCCGACGTGACCGCGCAGATGGTCGCCAATTTCCAGAACGGCGGCGCGGCGATCAATGCCCTGTCGCGCGCGGCGGGGCTGGAGCTTCAGGTCGTCGCGCTGGACCTCGACACCCCCACGGCGGACTTCAGCGTGGCGCCCGCCATGTCGGAGGAGGAATGCCTCGCCGCCCTCTCCGCCGGCGCCGCCGTAGTGACACCCGATCTCGACCTGCTGGTACTGGGCGAGATGGGCATCGCCAACAGCACGGCCGCCGCCGCCCTGTGCGCGCGCAGCTTCGGCGGCACCGCGCGGGACTGGGTCGGCCCCGGCACCGGTGTCGACAGCGACGGCCTCACGCGCAAGATCGCGGTGGTCGATCAGGCGCTGGCCTTCCATCAGCATACGCCACCGACCGCCTTCGAGACGCTGCGGCGGCTGGGCGGGCGCGAGATTGCCGCAATCGCCGGCGCCGTGCTGGCCGCGCGGCAGACGGGCGTGCCGGTAGTGCTGGATGGCTTCATCTGCTGCGCTGCGCTCGCGCCGCTGGCCTGCGCCGTTCCCGCTATCACCGATCATTGCATCGCCGGCCATGTCTCGGCCGAACCTGGGCACAAGCGGCTGCTCGCCCGGCTGGGTCTGACACCCCTGCTCGCGCTCGACATGCGGCTGGGTGAAGGCAGCGGCGCCACGGTGGCGGTGAATGTGATCCGCGCCGCGCTCGCGACCCATGCGGAGATGGCGACCTTCGCGCAGGCGGGGGTCTCCGGCGCGGACGCGCGATGACCAGCTTTGCGCTGCATCTGTTGCGTCATGGTGCCCCGCAGGAAAGCACGCTCCGGGCAGGCGCGCTGGTCGGCTGGACGGATGCCGCGCCATCGGCGGAAGGCATTGCCCTGTGCATGGCGCGCGGGGAGGGCATCGCGACGGAGAGGCTTATCTCCTCCGATCTCGATCGCGCGCGGGCGGTGGGGGAACGCCTTTCGGCCCGGCGCGGGCAACCGCTGTCGATCGACCCGCGCTGGCGCGAGATGCATTTCGGCGCATGGGACGGCATCGCCCCCGCCGACATCCCCGCCGAGCCCCTCGCCCGCTTCCGCGACGATCCCGATGCCTGCCCGCCGCCCGGTGGCGAGAGCTGGACGGCCCTGCGCGCGCGGGTAGACGAGGCGCTGCGGGCACTGGAATCGGCGCCGACCCTGATCGTCACCCATGGCGGCGCGATGCGCGCGGCGCTTTCGCTGCTCTGCGGGTTTGACCTGCACCAGTGCTGGGCGATCGACCTGCCCCATGCTGCACGCCTCTCGCTACGGATATGGCCGGGCGAGCGCATGATGGCACAGATCACCGGGCTGGCGACATGAAGCGCTTCATCATCGCCCTGCAATTCCTCACTCGCCTGCCGACGCCACGGGTGACGGCGGACGATGCCGATTTCACTGCGTCCATGCGTTACTTCCCCGCCGCCGGGCTGGTGATCGGCGCTGCTGTTGCCGCCGCAGGATGGGCCGGCGCGTGGATCCATCCATGGACAGGCTCGCTGGCCGCGCTCTTCGCCTGGGTCGGCATCACCGGCGCGCTGCATCTCGATGGGCTTGCCGATCTCGCCGACGCCAAGGGCGCGCTGCACAAGGGCCGCGATCGGTTGCTGGCGGTACTCGCCGATCCCCATGTCGGCAGCTTCGGCGTAGTGGCGATCGCCATGCAGATCGCCGCCAAGCTGGTGCTGCTGCACGGGATGATCGATACGCACATGGTGGGGACGCTGATCCTCGTGCCCGCCGCCGCGCGGATCGGCCCGCTGCTCTGGGCGCGCTGGCTGCCGCCGCTGCATGATGGGCTCGGCGCGCGCTTTGCCGGCGCCATTCGCCCGGTCCATATCATCCTGTGGCTCGTTCCGCTGGGCGCGATGGGCATCCTTCATCCCGCTTTGCTGGCGACGCCGATCATCCTTGCCGCATGGGGATGGCATCTGCGCCGCACGATCGGTGGTATTTCCGGCGACGGCCATGGCGCCGGCATCGAGACCAGCGAAACGCTGCTGCTCGTCGCATTGCTGATCGAGGGCCGCCTCGCATGACCGGCCTCGCCCACAGCCCCTGGACCTTCCATGGCGGCCGCGTGGAAGATGCGCGCGTGCGCTATGGCGGCGCGCGCTGGCTGGATCTTTCGACCGGCATCAACCCCCATGCCTGGCCGACCGAAAGCCTGCTGCCGGTCGACTGGCGCGCGCTGCCCGACGAAAACGCGCTAAAGGCGATGGAGGAAGCGGCGGCCGATTATTTCGGCCTCTCCCCCCGCCATCTCTGCGCCGTGCCCGGCACGGAAATCGGCCTGCGCCTGCTGGGGCAGCTGCTGCCTGGGCCGGCCGCGCATGTCGCGCCCTGCTATCGCACCCATGGCGAGATGTTCGCGCAAAGCATGGTGACGGACGCGAGCGGGATCGGCGATCACCTCGGCACGCTCATCCTCGCCAATCCCAACAATCCCGATGGCAGGGAAATCGCGCCGGATCGGCTGATCGCCCGGATCGACGCGCCGCAGACGGCCGGGCACTGGCTGATCGTCGATGAAGCCTTTACCGATACCTCGCCTGACATCAGCCTCGCCAGCGCCGTCGATAATGATCGCCGTCTGGTCATCTGCCGGTCCTTCGGCAAGTTCTTCGGGCTCGCGGGGGTTAGGCTCGGCTTCATCCTTGGACCGGAATCGCTGATCGCCCAGCTCCGCGCAACGCTGGGCGCATGGCCGATCTCCGCCGCGGCCATCGCGATCGGGCACGCCGCCTATGGCGACCGCTCATGGATCGCCGCGATGCGCGAGCGGCTCCACGCCGATGCCGCTGCGCTGGACGCCGTGCTGCTGCGCCACGGGCTGAGCCCCATCGGCGCCTGCCCGCTCTTCCGCCTGATCGAGACACCCGATGCAATGGCGCTGTTCGACCGGCTCGCGCGCAGGGCGATCCTGACCCGTCCGTTCGACAGCCACCCCCGCTGGCTCCGGCTGGGCCTGCCCGGCAGCCCGGAAGCGCTCGCGCGGCTGGACGAGGCGCTGCGAGAAAGTCTGCGCCATGGCTGATCCGGTCGCGCTGGTCGCGCTGGCGGTCGACGCGGCGGTCGGCTGGCCGCCTGCGCTGTACAGTCGGATCGGCCATCCCGTCGGCGGCTTCGCGGCGATCATCACCCGCTGCGAAGCGGCTTGGAACCAGCCCCGCTTCGGCTTTGCCCGGCGCCGGATCGCCGGCATCGCGACGCTCGCGCTGTTGCTCGCGGTGGCGATCGGCGGCGCATGGATCGCCGCCCGGGTCATCGGCGCCCTCCCGGCGCCATGGGGCTGGATCGGGATCGGCCTGTTCGCCGCGCCCGGCCTTGCCCAACGCAGCCTCTACCAGCATGTGCGCGATGTTGCAGCAGCGCTGGAGGCGGCGGACATTGAAGGCGCCCGCGTCGCCGTGGGCCGCATTGTGGGTCGCGACACGGCGCAACTGGACGAACATGGCATCGCCCGCGCGGCGATCGAAAGTCTGGCGGAGAGCTTCTGCGACGGGGTGGCAGCGCCGTTTTTCTGGCTGTTCGTCGGCGGCCTGCCGGGATTATGGGCATACAAGGCCATCAACACGGCGGACAGCATGATCGGCCATCGCGAGCCGCGCTGGCGCGCCTTCGGCTGGGCGGCGGCGCGGCTGGACGACATCATGAACCTCATCCCGGCCCGGCTCTGCGCGCTGCTGCTCTGCATCGTCGGCGGCGGAGGCTGGCGCATCCTGTGGCGCGACCATGCCCGCCATGCCTCGCCCAATGCCGGCTGGCCCGAAGCAGCGATGGCGGGCGCACTGGACCTCAGCCTCGCCGGCCCCATCACCTATGATGGCGAGGCGCATGACAAGCCGTGGATCGGCGATGGCCGCCGCGACGCCACCGCGCATGACATCCGCCGGGCGTTGCGGCTCTATGTGCGTGCCTGCTGCGCGCTGTTCCTGCTGGCGGCGCTGCTGCCCGGCATTGTGCTCCTTGGAGGACCAACCCCATGACCTCTCTGATCGTCCTTGGCGGCGCCCGTTCCGGCAAGAGCCGCCATGCGCAGGCACGAGCGGAAGCCATGGGCAGCGAACTGGTCTTCATCGCCACCGCGCAGGCCGGCGACGGGGAAATGGCCGAGCGTATCGCCATCCACCAGTCCGATCGCGGCCCGCGTTGGCGCACGATCGAGGAGCCCCTGGACATCGCTGCGCTGATCGACCGGGAAGCAGCCCCCGGCCGCGTGCTGCTGGTCGATTGCCTGACGCTGTGGACATCGAACCTGATGTTCGCCGAGCGGGATATTGCGCAGGCTGCGCAGGAACTGGCCCGTGCCATCCGGGGCGCAGTTGGACCGCTGATCTTCGTCGCCAATGAAGTGGGCCTCGGCATCGTACCGGACAATGTGCTCGCCCGGCGCTTTCGCGACGCCGCGGGGACGGTGAACCAGAGGGTCGCCGAGGCAGCGGAGGAAGCCGTTCTGATCGTCGCCGGACTGCCCCTGCGCCTGAAATAGGGCCAGCTTCCAACATTACCAAAATTTCATGTTGCGGCGCGCCATTCTGCTTGATCGGCATTATTAGTTAGCTATCTAACAATTATGCCACGCAATGATCTTCAGCGCGCCCTCGCGATTCGCCTGCCCGTCGTGACCCAGGGATGGAGGCAGCTTGCGGACAAGGTGCTGGCCGAACTAGGCGTTTCCAATTCGACCGGCTGGTGCCTGATCTTCCTCGATAGGCTGGGCGATGACGTGCGGCAGATCGACCTTGCCCGCGAGATCGGCATCAGCCAGCCCTCGCTCGTCCGCACGCTCGACCAGTTGCAGGCGAGCGGGCTGGTGGAACGACACGTCGACCCGGAGGATCGCCGCACCAACAAGCTGAGCCTCACGGCGGCGGGCGGGGCGCTGGCCGCCCGGATCGAGACCCGCCTTGCCGAGGTGCGCGACGTGTTGCTGGAAAGCGTGCCCGATACCGATATCGAGGCGGTGCTGCGGGTCTGCGGCATCCTTGGCGACCGCATCGCGCAGTGGCGGGCACAGCTATGACCGCGATCAGCGAACGGATCGGATGGCCGGCGGCGCTCTTCTCCATCAAATGCTTCATCGCTGGCATGCTGGCGCTGTATATCTCCTTCAGCATCGGACTGGAGCGGCCCTACTGGTCATTCCTGACATCCTATATCGTCGCACAACCGCTGGCAGGCGCTGTGATTTCCAAGGCGGTCTTCCGCGTGATCGGCACGATCGTCGGCGCCATGGCGACCGTCATCATGGTGCCGCCGCTGGTGAACGCGCCAGAGCTGCTGTCGCTGGCACTGGCGAGCTGGCTGGCGCTGTGCGTGTTTATCTCGCTGCTCGACCGCACGCCGCGCGCCTATATGTTCGTGCTGGCCGGCTACAGCGCCTGCCTGATCGCCTTTCCCAGCGTCGGGATCCCGCAGCAGATCTTCACCGTCGCGACCCTGCGCGTGCAAGAGATCACCGTCGGCATCCTGTGCGGCAGCCTGATCCATGCCGTGGTCTTTCCCGGATCTGTCACGAGCCTGCTGCTGCGCCGGGTGAACGACATCTTGCGCGACGCCGAGCGCTGGTCGCGCGACGCGATCGCAATCGAGCCCGTGCCGGGGCTGGAGGCGGAACGGCGGCGACTGGCGCAGGATGTCACGGAACTCCACCAGCTCTCGATCCACCTGCCCTTCGACATTTCCCGCCTTTCCCCGCGCGTGCGCACCGTCCGCGCGTTGCAGGACCAGCTCTCCCTGCTGCTGCCGCTTGGCGCGGCGGTGGACGATCGGCTGGCGACGTTCCGTGCAGAGCATGGCGCCATCCCGGCGAAGATCGACGCGCTGATCGGCGATACGCGGGCATGGCTGGCCGAGCCGGGCGACGACAGGATCGCGCGCGACGCCGCCGCCGAAGCCCTGCGCAACCGCTGCGCGGCGATGGAACCTGCGACCGGTCCGAACATGGCATGGCGGGACATGCTCTTGCTGAGCCTGCTGGCGCGCCTTTCCGCCCTGATCGAGGCGCATCGCGATTGCCGCAACCTGCGCGACCAGATGGTCACGTACAGCCGCCAGCCGGTCACGCCCCGCGTCGCCGAATTGCTGGAGGGCCGCCGCGACCGTGAACTGCACCGCGATTATGCCGGCGCGCTGCGCGGCGCCGCGGGCGCATTCATCACCGTCTTTGCAGGATGCATGCTGTGGATCGGCAGCGGCTGGCAGGATGGCGGCACCGGCGTCATGCTCGCAGGCGTCTTCCTTGCGCTGTTTTCCGGCATGGACAATCCGGTGGCGCCGCTCAAGAGCTTCATGCTGGGCACGGCGATGGCGACGGTGATCGGGGCAGTCTACGGGTTTGCGATCCTGCCCCGCATCGACGGCTTCTTCATGCTGGCGGCGGCAATGGCACCGATGCTGCTGGTGCTCGGCGCATTTCTTTCCTCGCCCCGCTATGCCGGCGTCGCCCTGCCGACGATGCTGGGGCTCGGCAGCCCGGCGCTGATCTCCTCCGCCTATATCAATGAATTTCCGGCCTTCATCAACGGCGCCATCGCGCAGCTGGTCGGCATCTGGTTCGCGATCATCATGGCAAGGCTGCTGCAGTCGGCCGGCGTTCATGGCGCGGTCCGCCGGACGGTGCGCGCGGGCTGGGCCGATATCGCCGCGCGCAGCACATCGATGAGCCAGCCCGACCTGCGCGCATGGATCAACCGCATGCTCGATCGCATCGCCCTGCTCGCGCCGCGCATTGCCGCGATCGGCGCGGATGGCGGCAAGCCGCTGTACGACGCGATGCGCGACCTGCGCACCGGCGTCGCCATCGGCGAGCTGCGGCAGCTCCGCCTCGACCTGCCGCAGGAGGAAGCCGCGCCGCTGGGGCCGGTGCTGGCCGATGTCGGCAACTATTATCGCGGGCTCGATCCCGATGATCCAGCCCCCGCCAGCGCGAACCTGCTGCGCCGGATCGACCGGGCGATCACCCGCTTTGCCGCGCATCCGCAAGCCTCCGTGCGCCGCGCCGCCGTGCTCGCGCTGGTCAGCCTGCGCCGCAACCTCTTCCCCGATGTTTCCGCCTACAGGAGTCCTGCCCGATGACCGGCGAAATCGCGCTCGGCGGCGTCTTCGTGCCGACGCTGCTGCTGCTTGCCGTGGTGGCGGTGATCGTCACCGCCCTGCTTGTCCGCTTGCTCGCTTTTTTCGGGCTGTACCGCTTCCTCGCCTATCGTGCGCTCGTGGACATCAGCCTGTTCGTGCTGGTCCTGGGCTCCCTCTCCCTCCTCGTCCCTCTGGCTGATATCTCCCTATGAACAGACTTGTCCAAACGCTGACCCGCAGCGCCGCCACCATCATCATCTTCGCCGCCGCCGTCTTCGCGGCCGTGTGGATGTGGAACCATTATGAGCGCAGCCCCTGGACGCGCGACGGCCGGGTGCGTGCCGACGTGGTGCGGGTGACGCCGGACATCGGCGGGCTCGTCACCTCGGTCCAGGTACATGACAACCAGCAGGTCCATGCCGGCGACCTGCTGTTCGTCATAGACCAGCCCCGCTACGAACTGGCGCTGCGGCAGTCCGAAGCCAGTATCGCGAGCGCCAGGGCCACGCTGGGGCAGGCGCGGCGCGAGGCGCAGCGCGACCGGGCGCTGGGCGACCTGGTCGCGGCGGAAACCCATGAGCAGAATGTCGCGCGCGTAGCGACCGCGGAGGCAGCCCTTGCCGAAGCGATGACCGCGCGGGACAGCGCCGCGCTCAACCTGCGGCGGACGCGCGTGATGGCATCGGTCAACGGCGTCGTCACCAATCTCGACCTGCACCCCGGCGACTATGTCGGTGCTGGCACGCAGGCGATGGCGCTGATCGACAGCGACAGCCTGCGCGTGGAAGGCTATTTCGAGGAAACCAAGCTGCCGCTGATCCGCATCGGCGCCCCCGTTACCGTCCGCCTGATGGGCGAGAGCCAGGATCTGCACGGCCGGGTCGAAAGCATCGCCTATGGCATCAATGATTCGAGCCGCAGCGATTCCGGCAACCTGCTGCCAACGGTCGAGCCGACCTTTTCCTGGGTGCGGCTGGCGCAGCGCATCCCGGTGCGCGTGAAGCTGCTGAAGGTGCCGGGCGACATCCGCCTGATAGCGGGCCGCACGGCCACCGTCAGCGTACAACCCGCGACGGCAAAGCCCGCGCAGCCAAGGGCGCAGGCCGGGAGCCGCGACCATGGCTAAGCAGTTCCTCGCTCCCCTCCTCGCCCTCACGCTCGCCGCCTGCGCGACCGCAGGGCCGGATTACCACCCGCCCGAACATTCAGCCGCAACCCGGCCGGGGGCGCAGGGCGCGTTCCAGTCGGCACAGGGCGGCGCCTTCTCTCAGGCAGCACTTCCCGACCATTGGTGGCGGCTCTACAATGATCCCCGGCTGGATGCGCTGGTCGAGCAGGCGCTCGCCGCCAATACGGACCTGCGCGTGGCCGCCGCCAACCTGAAGCGCGCCGACGCCGTGCTGCGCGAAAGCATGGCCGGCCGCACGATCAGCACCAGTGCCAGCGGCGGCAGCACGCTCGCGCGACCATCGGGCACCGGCTACAGCCTGCCCGGCATCGCCAGCTATGATCTGGGCCTGTCCGCGGCCTATCCGCTCGACCTCAATGGCCGCATCCAGCGCGCGATCGAGGCAAGCGAGGCGGATCGCGAGGCGGTTGCCGCCGCGCGCGACTTCACCGCGACGAGCGTCGCCGCCGCCACCGCCAAGGCCTATGCGCAAGTCTGCGCCGCCAATTACAGCCTGTCGGTCAACCGGCGCGTGGTCGCCCTCCAGCAGGATACGCTGAACGCCACGCGCAGGCTGTACAAGGGCGGCCGCAATACCGCCTTCGACGTCAGCCGCGCGCAGGCCGCCGTCGATGCGAGCGCCGCCGCCCTGCCCGGCTTCGAGGCGCAGCGGCAGGCCGCGCTCTATCTGCTGGCGACCCTGCTCGGCCAGCCGCCGGCCGACTATCCCGCCGATGTCGCGAACTGCGCGGCGCTCCCCAGCCTTGGCCAGCCCCTGCCCGTGGGCGACGGCGCCGCGCTCATCCGCCGGCGCCCGGACATTCGCCAGGCCGAGCGCAGCATCGCCGCCGACACCGCCCGGCTGGGCGTCGCCATGGCGGACCTTTATCCGCAGGTCAGCCTTGGCGGGTCGGTCGGGCTGTCGGGGCCGCTCAAAAGCATCGGGTCGACATCGTCCTTCGGCTTCAGCCTTGGGCCGCTCGTCAGCTGGTCCTTCCCCAACCGGCCGGTGGTGCGCGCGCAGATCGCGCAGGCTGACGCGCAGGTGGAGGCAGACCTTGCCGGCTTCGACGGCACCGTGCTGGAGGCGCTGCGCCAGACGGAGACTGCGCTGGAAACCTATCGCCGCGACCTCGAACAGGCCGACGCGCTCGATCGTGCCCGCGACAGCGCGGCGCTTTCGGCGGGGCAGGCAGGCAAGCTCTTCCGCTTCGGCCGGGGCGACTTTCTCTCCCTGCTCGACGCCCAGCGCAACCTTGCCGCCGCCGAGGTGCAGAGCGCGGCGGCCCGGACGCAGCTGTTGCAGGACCAGATCGCGATCTTCCTCGCTTTGGGTGGCGGCTGGTCTTGACGCCTCTTCAACAGTGCGATGTCAGGTGCGCGGCGCCATGATGCTCATGGCGACCGCCTCCGCCACCTTGATCCCGTCGATGCCGGCGGACAGGATGCCGCCGGCATAGCCCGCGCCCTCGCCCGCCGGGAACAGCCCCTGCGTGTTGAGGCTCTGGAAATCCTTGCCGCGCGTGATCCTGATCGGGGATGAGGTGCGCGTTTCCACGCCCGTCATCATCGCGTCGGGATGGTCGTAATTGGCGATCTGGCGCCCGAACGCCGGCAGGGCCTCGCGCATCGCCGCGACGACGAAATTGGGGAGCACCTCGGCAAGATCGGTCGGCTTCACGCCCGGCTTGTAGGAGGGTTGCACCTCGCCGATCGCTGTGGAAGGCCGTCCAGCGAGGAAATCCCCCACCCGTTGGCCTGGCGCATGATAGTTGGAGCCGCCGGCGATAAACGCCGCATCCTCCAGCCGCCGCTGCAGGTCGATGCCGGCGAGCGGATGGCCGGGATAGTCGCGCTCGGGATCGATGCCGACGACGAGGCCGGAATTGGCGTTGAACTCCTGCCGCGAATATTGGCTCATGCCGTTGGTGACGACCCTGCCCGGCTCGGATGTCGCCGCGACCACGCGGCCGCCGGGGCACATGCAGAAGCTGTAGACGGTGCGGCCATTGGCGCAATGATGCGACAGGCTATAGGCCGCCGCGCCCAGATCCGGGTGGCCGGCGCACTGGCCGAAGCGCGCGCGATCAATCCAGCTTTGCGGATGCTCGATCCGCACGCCGACGGAAAAGGGCTTCGCCTCGACATGCACGCCCCGGTCGTAAAGCGTCTGGAAGGTACCGCGCGCGCTGTGGCCGACGGCCAGCACGACATGGCTGGTCTCCAGATATTCGCCGGTGTGCAGATGCAGCCCCTTGAGCCGCCGGTTACCATCCGCCGCCGTCTCGATCTCGAAATCCTCGACGCGCTGTTCGAAGCGATATTCGCCGCCCAGTTCCTCGATCGTGCGGCGCATATGCTCCACCATGGTCACCAGGCGGAAGGTGCCGATATGCGGATGCGCTTCGGTGAGGATCTCCTCGGGCGCCCCGGCCTGCACGAACTCGGTCAGCACCTTGCGGCCCAGGAAGCGTGGATCCTTGACCTGGCTGTAGAGCTTGCCGTCGGAGAATGTCCCCGCCCCGCCCTCGCCGAACTGCACGTTGGATTCCGGGTCGAGCACCCCCCGGCGCCACAGCCCCCAGGTGTCCTTGGTCCGCTCCCGCACCACCTTGCCGCGCTCCAGGATGATCGGGCGAAACCCCATCTGCGCGAGGATGAGCCCTGCGAACAGGCCGCAGGGGCCGGCGCCGATCACCACCGGGCGCTGGCCGGGCAGGCTGGCCGGGGCACGCGCCACGAAGCGATAACCGGTGTCGGGCGTCTGGCGCACATGCACGTCGCCGGTGAAGCGCGCGAGCACTTCGGCCTCGTCGCGCAGCTCGACGTCGATCGAATAGACCATCAGGATCGCCGACTTGCGGCGCGCATCATTGGCGCGGCGGGCGATGGCGAAGGACAGCAGGTCGTCGGCGGCGATATCGAGCCGCGATAGGATGGCGGCCTTCAGCGCCTCTGCCGGATGATCGAGGGGGAGCTTTATTTCGGAAATGCGCAGCATGGGATGCGCTTATGCCAGTTTTGCCGCCAATGCCATGCCGGGCGGATCGATCGGGGCATAATCCGGCGCCGATGACGACGGCCCGCCGCTCATGGACGGCGCGCGTTCGGCCGATTAGGGTCCATCGTCCAATCCATCTCCACACGCATCGCCCATTCAGAAGGAAACCGTCATGCCCTCTTCGCTTCGTGTCGCGCTGATCGGCTATGGGCTGGCGGGAAGGACATTTCATGCGCCGCTGATCCGCGCGACCGATGGCCTTGCGCTGGCCGCCGTGGTTTCGAGCGATGCGGCCAAGGTCCATGCCGACCTGCCAGACGTCGCGGTCGTCAGCGATCTCGCCGATGCACTGGCGGACGAGACTGTCGACCTTGTCGTCATCGCCACGCCCGATCATCTCCACGCCGATCACGCGATTGCGGCACTCGACGCCGGCAAGCATGTCGTCATCGACAAGCCCTTCGCCCCGCATCTGGAGGATGCCCGGCGGGTTGCCGCGCGCGCTGCTGCGAGCGACCGAACCCTCGCCATTTTCCAGAACCGCCGCTGGGACGCCGACTTCCTGACCCTGAAGCGCCTCATCCGCGAGGGCACCCTGGGCGATATCGTGCAGTTGGAAAGCCATTTCGACCGCTACCGTCCCGAAATCCGGCGCGGCTGGAAGGGCGAGCGCGACGGCGGCCTCTGGCAGGATCTGGGGCCTCATCTGATCGACCAGGCGCTCGACCTGTTCGGCATGCCCCACGCCGTGTTCGCCGATCTGGCGGCGCAACGACAGGGTGGTGTCGCCCCCGATTATGCGCATGTGCTGCTCCGCTATCCCACGCTCCGCGTCATCCTCCATGCCAGCCAGAGCACGCATGAGGGCAGCCTGCGCTTTGCCGTTCACGGGACAAAGGGCAGCTTCAACAAATATGGTCTGGACCCGCAGGAAGCGCAGGCGGGCAGCGGCCTTACCCCCGACGATGCCGACTGGGGGCTGGACAGCTCTCCCGGTACGCTGACCGCCATCGACGGGTCTGGGCAGGCGCAGGTCACGCCGGTCGAGAGCGAACGGGGTAATTACCCCGCCTTTTACGAAGCCGTGCGCGATGCGATCTGGGCGCGGGGGGCAAATCCGGTAACGCCCGAACAGGCGCTAAGCGTCATGACGGTTCTGGACGCCGGGATCCGCAGCGCGAAGGAACGCCGCGAGATCGCGATCGAGCCACAGCCAGTGGACTGAGGACGGACAGCGCGCAGCAAACCCATCCGCAATCTTCAGTCCGCGATGACCAGATCGCCATCCTGCCTCGGCGGCGTGGACATCAACAGGTCGCGCAGGTGGATCAGGCTCGGCAGCACGGCCGCGGTCTTCACGACAAGCTCGTCGGTCGGGGGCAGCAGATCGGGCACCATGACTGTAGCGATTCCCGCCGCCGTCGCGGCACGGATGCCGGCATAGCTGTCCTCCACCGCCACGGCGCTCGCGGGATCGACGCCTAGCAGGCGTGACGCAAGCAGATAGGGCTCGGGATGCGGCTTTGGTTGCGTCACGTCGTTGCGGGTGACGACCGCTTCGAAATAATGCAGCAGGCCGGCCTGCTCCAGCCGCCGCTGAGCGAAGGGCGCCCGCGTCGAAGTGGCGATCGCCATGGGAATGCCCGCGCGCGCCAGATGCTCGACGATGACGTCGGCGCCCGGCCGCATCGGGATGCCTGCCTCCAGCGCCGCCTCGAACAGCACGTCGCTGTCCATGAAGAACTGCGCCATCGGGAAATCCGGGCCGAGATGCTCGGCCAGCATCAGTTGGTTCGCCTCGCGGTTGATGCCGACCATCTTCAGGACCACCTCATGGTCCAGTTCCCAGCCGAGTGCCCGCGACGCATCGCCCATCGCCCGGCGATGCACCGTCTCGGTATCGAGCAGCGTGCCATCCATGTCGAAGATCACGGCCTTGACCGGATCGGGAAGAGTGGGCCTGTGTGCGAACTGTCCAACGTGCATATCCATGCCCTTAATGTAGGAAGGCAAGGCAAGGATAGCGATTGCAATACGAGACAGCACAGATGCATCCGCCATTGTTCCAATTCGCCTCCTGCCGCGTCCTATCATGCGCGTCGACGCGTGACGCAGTGCCGCTTGTGGGCTATGTTGCGCGTCCGGCCGACCCGGCCATGCGCCTCCTTTCGAAGGCTTGACCCATGCTTGCCGCGCCATCCCGACCGACCGATGTCGATGACTCCTCTTCCCCCGAAACGCCCAGAGCGCCTAGCTTCAACCTGCTGATCGTCGAGGACGACCAGGCGCTGGCCGATCTTCTCGCCCGGCAACTCGCGCTGTTCGGGCACAGGGCGACGATCGTGGGTGACGGACGGGCGGCATTGGAGCAGGTCGTCAACCAGGCGTTCGACCTTGTCATTCTCGACCGCATCCTGCCGGTCATGGACGGCATCGCGCTGCTGCAGCGCATGCGGCAGGCGGGGGTGACGGTGCCCATCCTGATGCTGACCGCGCTCGGCCAGTCGAGCAACAAGGTGGACGGGCTGAATGCGGGCGCGGACGACTATCTGGTCAAGCCGGTCGACCCCAATGAACTCAACGCCCGGCTGCACGCCCTGCATCGTGCCCGCAACTGGGACAGTGACGCCGGTGACACGCTGCGCGCCGGCGACATTCTGGTGAGCCCGGCGAAATTCCGCGCCTGGCGGGCCGGCCAGCCGATGGAACTGCCCAATATCGAGTTCCGCCTGCTGACGGAATTCGTGCGCAATGCCGGCACAGTGCTGACCCGGCCGATGCTGCTGGAGCGGGTGTGGCAATATGATTTCGAGCCGACCACCAACATCGTCGAGGCCTATATCCGGCGCCTACGCATGAAGTTGACCGAGCATGGCGACGATCCGATCATCACCATTCGCGGCATTGGATACCGGCTGCGTGACTGAGGCCGGCTCGGCACGCCCATGAGATTGCGATCCCTGCGCGCGTTGACCGCCGCGTTCCTGCTGGCCTTCCTGGCGGTCACGACGATTACCGGCGTCGGGATCTACATCGCCACGCACAGGACCATCGACCGCCTCGTCGACCAGCGGATCGCGGAGGAAAGCTACGATCTTGTCGCCAGCGGCGCCCGGTTCGACATGACGCAGCTGGTCGACCGCATCGACCGATTCTCGCGCACGCGCGACACCGGCGACCTCGGTGTCGTGCTGACCGACAGGAACGGCCGGAAGATCGCCGGCAATATCGTCATCGGGCGCCCCCTGCCGGTCGGCTTCTCGCCGCTCTATCGCAAGGATGGCATCGAGGGGCTGAGTACCGGCCGGGTGCTGGTGCGCGACATCGGCGGTGGCCTGCGGTTGACCATCGTCGCGGAGACGGAGCCGTTCGATCATTATAACCCCGCCCGGATTCGCATCTACCTGGTCGGTTTCGGGTCGATCATCGCGGTCGTCCTGATCGCGACATTGGTGTTCGCGCAGACGATCCGGCGGCGGATCGTCGCCATGCGGCAGACGGTGGAGGCGATCATCGATGGCGATATGCGCAGCCGCGTGCCGCTGGACGGATCGGGCAGCGCCTTCGACCAGCAGGCCCGCGCCTTCAACCGCATGATCGATCGCATCAATGCGCTGATGGGCCAGATCAGCAATGTGTCCAACGACATCGCCCATGAACTGCGCACACCGCTGACACGGCTGCACCAGCGGCTGGGCCTGCTCGCCGCCCGGCCCGAGGCAGACGCACTGCGTGACGATCTGGACGGCGCGCTGTCGGAGGCCAATCAGCTGCTCGCCATGTTCGGGGCCTTGCTGCGGATCGCCGAGATCGAGGGCGGCGCGCGGCGCGCGGGCTTCACGCAGGTCGATCTCGCTGGCCTGTGCCGCGACATTGCCACGATGCTGGAGCCCGTCGCGACGGAGAGGGACCAGGAGATCTCCGTAGAAGCCTCGCAGACCACGCAGATTCGGGGCGATCCGCAACTGCTCAGCCAGTTGCTGGTCAACCTGATCGAGAACGGCCTGAACCACACCCCGCCCGGCTCGCACATCATCCTGCGCCTGCGCAATACGGCGGACCACGCCTTGCTGACCGTTAGCGACAATGGCCCCGGCATCGCGCAAGAGGCGCGGGCCAGAGCCCTCACCCGCTTCGGCCGTGTCGGCGAGGCGGCGCGATCGAGCCCCGGCCATGGCCTGGGCCTGCCGCTGGCCGACGCGATCGTGCGGCTGCATCGCGGGACGATGGCGCTGGAGGACGCGATGCCGGGGCTTCGCGTCGCCATCGCCTTCCCGCTCCGCTGACCTTGCTGCAAAACGGAAAGGGCCGGCCCATCGCGTGATGGCCCGGCCCTTCCAGTTCTTCAGGACGAAGCGATCAGAACTTCGTGCTCAGTTCCACGCCATAGGTGCGCGGCGCATTGAAGTTCGCATAATCGCCCAGCACCGCGCGGTTGGCATTCGACCGGCGATAGATGTGCGATTCGTTGAACAGGTTGCGCGCCCACAGCGCGACAGTGAACTTCTGCCCGGCGTCGCTCATCGTGATGTCCGCCAGCGAGAGGCGACCATTGACGATGAAGCTGGGGTCAGCCTTCACGCTTTCATTGTCGAAGGTATAGGCCGACGAGGAGTAGTTGCCGTCCAGGTGGAGGCGGACAGTGCTGTCGCCGCCGCCGACCGGCAGCGCATAGTCGATCGTACCCGATGCGGCATGACGCGGCGTGAAGACGATGAACACGTCCTGGAACACCGCAGCGGTGTTTGCCGGGTTGATCTGCTGGTTCAGCTGTTCCTGCACGGTGTTTTCGGCCGGCGGGATCTTGGTGTAGGTATAGGCATAGGAAGCGCCCAGCGTCAGGCCTTCCACCGGGCTGACCGTCAGGTCCGCCTCGACGCCGCGGATCTTGGTGGTGCCCGCCGCGTTCACCGTCTCCAGCGTGTTGCGGATGGTGCCGTTGGACTGCGGCACGAAGAAGTTGAAGTCGACCTGGCTGTTGCTGCGGTCCATGATGTAGGCGGCCACGTTCAGGCGCACCTTCTTGTCCAGGAACTCGGTCTTGGCGCCGATTTCATAGGACTTGACCGTTTCCGGCGCGAACGAGCGATAGGTCAGCGAGCGCGAGCTGGCGCCGCCGGCGCGGTAGCCGGTCGCATATTTGGCGTAGAGATGGGCGTTGTCGCCTGCGTCCCAGGCCAGCGTCACCATCGGGTCGAAGCGGTTGTTCTTCTGGTCGAAGGTGAAGTTGGTCGCCGCGCCGTTGACGGTGAAGAGCGTGCCGTCCTTCTCGTCATGGGTATAGCGGCCACCGGCGGTCAGGTGGACGCTGTCCAGACCGGCGGGCGTGTAGGTCGCCTGGCCATAGGCGGCATAGCTCTTGGAATAGGCGATGCTGGCGCGTGCCACCGTCGCCGTGGCGAAGGTCGCGATGTCGGCGATGGTGTAGCCGGTGCCGTCGGCATTCCACTTGTTGCTGTTGGGCGTGCGGGCGGCATCATTGGCGCGCTCGTTGAAATAATAGAGGCCGAAGACATAGTCGACCTGCGGCAGGCTGCCGACGAGCTGCAGTTCCTGGCTGAACTGGCGCTGGTCCAGCGTCGACAGGCTGTAGCGGCTGAAGGCGGTGTTGGGCAGGAAGGCCGGCGTACGATGCGCGCCGCCCGAATTGTCCCACTGATCGTCGCTCACGGTGCGCCATGCGGTGATCGAGCGCAGCTCGGCGTCGGGTGCGAAGCCCCACTTCAGGGTCGAGGCGAAGCCCTTGGTCTTGTCCACGCTCACCTGCTGCGGCACACCGACATCGGCGCTGGAGGCGCGGTCGGGCTGGACCTGAACGACCGACGGCAGCGGCGCGATCATGCCCGTGGGCACCTTGTTGCCGGCAGCGGCGATCTGCGCCAGCGTGGCGACCGGCAGGCCGTTGGGGTTGTAGTTAATCAGCTGGCTGTAGAAGGGCGTGTTCTCGTCGCGGCTCTTGTCGAATGCGAAGTCCGCCGTGAAATTCGGTGCCGGTGTCCAGCGCGCGGCGACGCGGCCGCCATAGCGGTGATACTGGTTGAAGCCGGCCTGGCCCGCGAGCGGGTTCTTGGTGGTCGGCCCCTGATGCTGGACGACGCCATCGATCTTGACCGCGATGTTCTGATATTCCGGCAGGTCCAGATGCACCTGGCCGGTGTAGCTGCCATAGTTGCCGACGCCGCCGGAGATACGGCCACCGAACACGCCAGTGGGCGCCTTCGTGACGAGGCTGAGCGCGCCGCCTTCGGTATTGCGGCCGAACAGCGTGCCCTGCGGACCCTTGAGCACTTCGACACGGTCGATGTCGAACAGCGCCGCGTTGAGGCCATGCTGGCGGCCGAGATAGACGCCGTCGATATAAACGCCCACGCCCTGCTCGCGGGCCGGCTGGTTGGCGTCGAGCGGCACGATGCCGCGAATGCCGATGGTGAGCGCGGACTGGCGCGCTTCGAACGTCGCGACGCGCAGCGATGGCACGGCGCCATCGGCAAGGTCGATCACGCTCTGCACATGGCGGTCGGCCAGCGCCTGGGTGCTCACCACGTTCATGGAGATCGGGGTCTTCTGAAGGTTGGTCTCGCGCTTGGTGGCGGTGACGACGATGTCGCCAAGCCCGGAATCGTCCCCGGCCACTTCCGCTGCGGGCGCGGTCGCCGCGGGCGCCTGCGGCGTATCATCGGCGAAGGCCGGCGTGGACAGGCCCGCAAGGAATGCGCTGCCGATCAGCAGCTGCAGGCGGAGGGAAGAATGTCGCATCGGTATTAACCCCTTGGTGAACGATTGAGTCGTTGCTCTGCCGGGGCGGCTACAGGAGGTAGGCGACGAAATTGTTACAAGGATTGTCACATAAAAGTATAGATCATTTCATTTTCATTTCATAAACCCAATATTACACCATAGTCAAAAATATTACAGCAAGATCATGTGTATAAATATATGATTGTATTATCAATCACCCTATTAATATTTGTATACTGGAAATAATATCGGACAAATTATATCAATAGCAAATTTTTTTGAGAAGTTCATCATGTCATCCAATGTTTCTCTGCGAAGATACCGGGCGGCCTGTTCATGACCGCCGAACTGGTATTTTCACGCCGAAGGCCGATATGGCGACCAGGGCAGGCGTCGCCCTCGCGAAAAGGGCGTGCCTGAACAAGGAGGACGGGACATGACATATTGGCCTGACGACCGGATCACGACATTGTTCGGCATCGATCTGCCCATCATCCTCGCGCCCATGGCGGGGCCGGTTCTGGCGGGCATGGTGATCGCGGTCGCGCAGCAGGGTGGCCTCGGTTCGCTCCCCTGCGCGCTGCTCGACGGCGAGCAGGTGGACGCGGAACTGACGAAGATCCGCGCGGCAACGGCGTGCCCGGTCAACCTCAACTTCTTCTGCCATGCGCCCGCCCCCTTCGACCCGGCGGGCGAGGCGGCCTGGCGCGAGCGGCTTCGCCCCTATTATATTGCACTGGGGCTCGACCCGGACATGCCGGTAAAACCCTCTCATCGCGCCGCCTTTGACGAGGCGTCCTGCGCGCGGGTCGAAAAATGGCGGCCGGAAGTGGTGAGTTTCCACTTCGGCCTGCCCGCCCCGGCGCTCCTTGCGCGGGTGCGGGCGACCGGCGCGAAAATCATTTCCTCGGCAACGACCGTACAGGAGGCCCTGTGGCTGGAAGCGCAGGGATGCGACGCCATCATCGCCCAGGGCGCGGAAGCGGGTGGCCATCGCGGCATGTTCCTGACCACCGACGTCTCCAGCCAGATCGGCACGATGGCGCTGCTGCCGCAGGTGGTGGACGCCGTGCAGGTGCCAGTGATCGCTGCGGGCGGGATCGCCGACGCGCGCGGCATCGTGGCCGCGCTGGCGCTGGGCGCATCGGCAGTGCAGATCGGCACAGCCTATCTCCATTGCCCGGAAGCGAAATTGACGGCGATACATCGCCAGCGCCTGATCAGCGCGCAGGCGGACGAGACCGCCATCACCAACCTGTTCACCGGGCGTCCGGCGCGGGGCATCCTCAACCGCCTGATGCGCGAACAGGGGCCGTTATCGCATGCCGCCCCGGCCTTTCCCCTGGCTGGCGGCGCGCTGGCGCCGTTGCGAGCAGCGTCCGAACCCGTGGGCTCGGATGATTTCACGCCGCTCTGGGCCGGGCAGGCTTTTCCGGTTGCACATCGCCCCCTGTCCGCATCCGCGCTGACACAAGCGCTGTGGGCCGAAACACGGGCGCTTCTTGGCCGCATGGGAAAGGCGCCGGGCTGATCGGTTGTCGGCTACGCGAAAGCGAGCCCTTCATCCCAGGATGAGTTTGCTCGCGGGAAGGAAGCGCCGCGCCATCCAGACCCCCAGCGATCCCGTAACGAAGGCGAGCGTGACGGTGACATAATTGCCATGTCCCGTGATCGCACCGAAGACTCTGAGCAGGATCATGTGACTGAGATAAACCCCCATCATGCAGCTCGCGAGCGGCTGGACATGCCATGCCGGAGGTAGCCCGCGCGCACCGAAGCGGGTGACGAGGGCGATCATGACGATCCCGCAGGCATAGGGAATGCCGATGTCGGGCAGCCATGCCGCCATGGCCACGGTCAGCCCCAGCATGACGAGCATCATGGCGACCAGCCTGCTTCCACGGCTCATCTTTCCGGCAAGGCCCAGCGCCCCGCCAGCGAACACCGCCGGGGCGGCATGAATCCACTGCGGAAATGGCAGTGGGAAGGTGAATGAGACAGGTCGCCACCAGGACACCGTGGCGAGCAGGGCCGTGGTGGCGATGGTGCAGAACCAGAACAGAACGGGCGGCCGGATGTGTCGTTTGAGGACATTGAGGATCAGCAAAACCGCGAACATGAACGGCAGAAACCAAAGGTGCTGGCTGGTGCCGTAAAGGATCGCGGTTGCCCCGGAGCCTTCGGGAAAGAGTGGCCGATGAAGGAGCAGATTCACCGCCCCGTACAGCAGTGTCCAGAATGCCCAGGGGAGCAGCAGGGCGAGCGCCAGCGCCTCCACCGACCTGCTGCGGCCCCAGTTGAAGCGTGTGTCCACCATCGGCGACAGCGCCAGGAAGATGATCAGGCTGGAATAGGCGAATTCATGAAACGGCGCGCCGGCATGATAGGCGACCGTGCCGAAGGTCGCGATGATCCTGAGCGTTTCGATGGACTGGTCGCGGCTGCGTGCCCCAGTTGCTGCGTCCCGGCGCTGCGCCGGCCGATCGGCCGTGACCAGATATGTGCCCCCGGCAGGCGGGGCAACGGCCTGCGAGTTCGCATTCAGCGCCCGGCGAGCGGGGTCATACTGCTCCTGCCACACACGCACGCCCTCTGTCCGCGCGCCTCGACGACATCTCTCCGCAATCCGTCTTCATCTTCGTGCCTGGGTGGAGCTTAGGCATGGTTAACCATGATGCCCACAGGATTACGCTCCGAAACGGTCCCAAAGCGACCAGTTGATGGCCCCAGCACGCAACGGCGCTGCATTCGTCAATTCATCTTGGCGAGCATGTCGGAAATCGGCACGAAGGCGAAGGCGACGGAACTGTCCGCCACGCCATAGGGCATGAAGATCTGGTCGCCGTGGCGCAGTGCGCCGCAGGTGTAGACGACATTGGGCACATAGCCTTCGCGATTGCCCTCGGACGCGGCGAGCACAGGCTCGCGGCAGCGGGCCAGCACCTTCGAAGGGTCATCCTTGTCCAGCAGCACCGCGCCGATCGAATATTCGCGCATGGCGCCCACGCCATGGGTCAGTAGCAGCCAGCCCTCGTCGATTTCGATGGGCGCGCCGCAATTGCCGATCTGCACCAGCTCCCATGGGTAGCGCGGCGTAAGGAAGCGCTGCCCTTCATCCCAATGGGTCAGCCTGTCCGACGTGATGAGATACAGGTTCTCGCCGTCCTGCCGGCCGATCATCATATATTGCCCGTTCACCTTGCGGGGGAACAGCGCCATGCCCTTATTGCGCGCGGCACTGCCGGTCATGGGCACGAGATCGAACTTGCGGAAGTCGGTGGTCCGCATCATCTCCGACTGGATCTGGCGGCCATTATAGGCGGTATAGGTGCCCAGCCATTCCTCCCGGCCATCCTCATGTGCGAACTTGACGAGGCGCAGGTCTTCAAGGCCGTTGGCCTGCGCCGCGGTGATCGGGAAGATGACGGTGCCGGACAGCGTGCTGTCTTCATGGCGGAAGATGGAGACCGGGCCATTTTGCGCCGTGTCTTCCGCGCCATGGGCATCGGCAGCCGTCGCAAAGGGCGGCTCCGGCGCGAGTTCGAGCACGCCATCAGAAATGATGCCTTCGCGAAAGGCAATGGAGCTGATGTGCCCCTCGCCCACCGCCCGCAACGACAGGATGATCCGGCAGGAGTTCCGGCTCATGCCCGACTGGTCGGGATGCGGCACGACGCTGGGGTTCATCAAAGCGGCGGCGGCATAGCTATATTCATGGCAGAAATAGGCGCCGACCAGTTGCTTTCTCGCCATGCTGAGCGTGGAACGGTCGAGTTTCAGAAGCTCGGCGATCTCTTCGAATCGGGTCAGGAAAATCCGCCGCGTCTGCCAGTGCCGCTTCTCGAAATCCTTCAGGACATGGTGGAGCTGCACGTCGACCTGCGCTTCGTCCATCGCGAGCACCGCTTCCGCGATCCGCTGCGTGCGGCTCGGCGAAGAGCCATTGGCCTGCCATCCCAGATGGAAGGGGCGCACCACAACGCGGGCAGGATTGGCCGTCAGATAGAGCGGCAGTGATTCCAGTTCCGGCAAGGACGATTTCCCGTGCGGTGGATAAATCAGGCCGACACCTGTTCGTTGTCGGCCAAGCCCTCCCTTCGCACGTTTTCCCCCTCGCCGAAAAGCCTGTTCATCGCGCAGGATGCCAGTTGCAGCGCAAGCAGCGATTCCGCGCCCTGGTTGCGATTGACCCCGGTGGGCGTCAGCCCGTCATAGCAGCCCCCATCGGCGGGCGTGGCGAGGAGCAGCGACAGGTCGTTCTGCCCCAGGAACCAGCGATAGGCATTTTCGGCCACGTCCAGCCAGCGGGGATCCTGGCTGATCATGAAGGCCGTGGCCGCGGCATCGATGCTGGCCTGCGCTTCAAGCGGTTGCTGGTCGAACGGGAGCGGCTGGCTGTAGCGACGCCCGAAACTTTCGGTGCCGATCGCGCGGAAATGCCCCTCCGGCGCGCGCTGTTGCTCGACGATCCATTCCAGCGTGGCAAAGCCGCAATCGAGCATGTCGGCGTTGCCCAGATGGTGTCCGGCGAGCAGCAGCGCCTGCGGCAGGCGCGCATTGTCATAGGCGAGCACCGCCTCGAACCACGCCCAGTCCGGGCGGCGCGCATAATCGACCAGCGCCAGCAGTTGCGGGCCGTTGCCCTCGATGATGTCGCGGGCCAGCATATGCCCTGGCTCGGCGTCCAGCACGGCGGACGCGCCAAGGATCAGGAAGGCCTGCGCGCGCGGCGAATGTACCGTGCGCCAGTGCTGCGCCGCCCGCGCGAACATGGCCATGGCCCAGGCTCGATGCTTTTCCATGGGTGCATCGCGAGCAGTGACGCCCAGCGCCCAGATCGCGCGGCCACCGCTATCCTCTGATCCTTCATCCTCGCACCAGCTGCGGTCGAAGGCCATGAAATTGCGGAACTTGCCGCGGTCTCCATTCCAGGCGTGCTGGACGAAACTGGCATAGGTGGTGGTCCATTGATCGTTCAGCTCGGGGTCCAGATCCCCCATCTGCGTCATCAGGATTAGGGCGCGAGCATTGTCGTCGATGCAATAGCCGTGGTCGCGATCCGGGATCGACAGGATGCTGTGCTGGAGAATGCCAGTGGAATCGCTCATCCGCAGGATCGCCGACACATCCGGTTTCAGCATCTCATAGCTTCGGCGCGGTATCAGCCGCGCTGGCTGGACGACACGGGCGCGGCGCAGCAGACGGTGGACGTTACGCGCCAGTTCGCTCCAGATCATCCCGCGTCCCAGTGCATAGGCCCGCGCAGCATAGTCGGCGCGCACCGCTGGATCGTCCAGCAGGCGGCAGATCGCGGCGCCCAGTTGCCGCGTATCGTCGAAGGGCACCAACAGGCCGACGTCGTTCGCCAATATTTCTGTCGCATGGACATAGGGTGTCGAGACGACCGGCTTGCCCATGCTGATGGCATAGCTCAGCGTGCCCGAGGTGATCTGCGCCGGGTTCAGATAGGGCGTCACGTAAATGTCGGCGGCCTGCAGATGATCGATCAGGCTTTCCTGCTCCACATAGCTGTCGATGAAGGCCACGTTTCGCTCGACGCCAAGCGAGGCCGCCAGCGCCGTCAGGCTCTCGCGCAGCACCTCGCCATCCTGTTCGCGCAGGATGTTCGGATGCGTCGCCCCCAGCACGACATAAAGCGCATCGGGATGGTGTGCCGCCACGGTCGGCATGGCGCGGATCATCCGGTCTATGCCCTTGTCCGGCGCAAGCAGGCCGAAGGTCAGGATCACCTTGCGCCCTTCCCAGCCGAATTGCGGCTTCATCATATCGGCATCGATGAACGGGCGATCCGGCACGCCATGCGGAATCACGCTGATCTTGGCATCAGGCACGCCATAGACGCGCGTCAGGATTTCCCGCCCGCGCTCAGCCATCACCATGATCCGGCTGGATCGCGCGATCAGGGCGTCGGCGACGCGACGCTCGTCCGCGCCCGGCGCCTCCAGCACGGTGTGAAAGGTGCTCACCAGCGGCAGGCGCGTACGGGCGAGAAGCCCAAGGATCATGTCGCCTGCCGGTCCGCCGAAAATGCCGAACTCATGCTGCAACCAGATCGCCTCCGCACCGCTTTCGTCGATCTGACGGGCCGCTTCGGAATAGGCGATGGGGTTCTTCTGTTCGATGGGAATGACGTTGGCGGGATAGGACAAGGGGGTGGCCCCATCCTCCATCGCATAGTGATCGACTTTCAGGTCGGGAAATGCCTCCGCCAGTGCCGCCCGGCAATGGGTGGTGAAGGTCGCGATGCCACAGCGGCGGGGCACGCTGTTGCCGATGAGAGCAATATGTTTGAGGCCGAAAATCGCAGGCTCAAGGTCTGAATGCATTGCTTTCATGCGCCGACTTTCCACTTGGGGGAGCCGCCCAACCCTGAAGAAGACAGAATGAACGGATATTCAGACAACCACGCAATGCGGACAAAAGTTTCAATGGTTCCGAACCGAACACATGATTTCATCGCAAATTTCGCGAAAGCTGATGCAAATCAGGATTATTCCAGCGATTTCCTGTCGATATGCGTTATCCGGCAAGCAAGGTCCGCTTCCCCCGACGCGACGATATAGCGGTCGCCTGCGTCGATGATGCCCGTCGTGAAGACGATGTCGTGCAGATACATCTGGTGGGCGATCGGTGCGGTCAGGTAGGGGGCAGGCACGATAAGGGGTTGGTGGCTAGTATCTGTGACATGCGACGGATCAGCGGCGTCCATCAACGACCAATAAGTGCGATACGTGCCGACACCGCCATTGGGCGCCACCCCATGCCACAGGCTGAGCCAGCCCCGCCCGGTCAGGATCGGTGGCGCGCCACCGCCGATGCGCGCCGTGTCCCGCGTCGCGGCATGGGGGCGAATGCCGGGATCGCGACACGGCTTCCAGTGGTGCGCGTCGGGCGATGTCGCCAGGTTGATCGATGGGCCGGCACGCCACGCGCTGCCCGGCGGATAGGCGAAATAGAGGTCGCCCAGCGGCCGCGTCTGCGCCCAGTAGCGGCCCTCGATCAGCCCCTCGAAGATCAGCATATCCTTGTTCTGGTGATCGAGCACGATGTCCTCGAACCGCCAGTCGAGACCGTTGGCCGAACTGTAAAGCGTCGTCGATTGCCGTTCCGGGCTGATCGAACAGGTGGTCATCAGCCAGCGATCGCCGATCCGGCTGATGCGGGGATCCTCTATGCCGTAGCATTGAAAACCGAATTGCGGGGCAATGGCGCGATCATAGTGGAAGGCCACCGGCTCCAGCCCGTCCGGCGACATCTCGACCGGCAGCAACCAGGAAAGGGATGTGAGCGCGATAGTGCGCCACTCCATGCCCTTGAGCTGAAAGACCCGTGGATCGCTGGTATCGACCCGGTCGAGCGGCCAAGCATCCAGGGTGAACGCGGCGCTGTCCTCGTCCCAGCGGATCGCATGGACATGGCCGTCGATGATCGGATTGCGCAACGCCTCGGCGATACGGACCATCAGCAGGATATTGCCGCCGGGCAGCCGGGTCATGCCCGGATTGAAGGCGCCAAGCACATAGGTTTCTGCGCCAAGCCCCGCGAGGGGGGATCGCGACAAATCGATATCGTCGGGGGTGATGACCAGGCGGTCGACAGGATGGTCCATCATCTTGTCCCTAGCGCATTTTCCGAGGCGTCAGATGGGATCATCTGACGCTTTCGAAAATGCGTGAAACAAAAGACAAATAGAGCATGATGTGATCCGATCGGATCATGCTCCAGACCTGACATCTGGATGCGGGAATGCAGCGGTCGCGTCATATGCCTGCGGGGCATCGCTCGACGTTCCCGGTCCACTCAGTCCGTGCAACCATGTCCGTCCGCTCCCTGTCTTGCCAGCAGACTCAATGCGCGGTGGCGGCACCGGTTCCGTTCGGGGGCCTCCGCCTGTTCTGGCCTATCCGGCGTCAGATGAGCTCCGCCAAGGCGCTGGTCTGGAACGCCTTCATCTCGTCGAACCGGCCGGATCGAACTTTGGCGGCCCAGGACGAGTCGGTAATCAGGGCGCGACCCACGGCGATCAGATCGAACTCCTGCCGCTCCATGCGCCGGATCAGGCCGTCGATGCTCGTCGGCGTCGAATGATCGTCGCGGAACGTGTTGATGAAATCCCCCGACAGGCCGACCGAGCCCACGCTGATCGTCGCCGCCCCGGTCAGCTTCTTCGCCCAGCCGGCAAAGTTGAGGCCTTCCTCACCGTCGATCTCGGGGAATTCCGGCGTCCAGAACCGGCGTTGCGAACAATGCAGCATATCCACGCCGGCTTCGACGAGCGGCACCAGCCAGTCGGCCATTTCCGCAGGCGTCGGCGCCAGGCGGGCGGCCAGATCCTGCTGCTTCCACTGGCTGACGCGCAGGATGATGGGGAAATCGGGACCGACAGCCGTGCGGATCGCGGCGACGACCTCGGCGGCGTAGCGCGACCTTTCCTTGAGAGATGCGCCGCCATATCGGTCTTGCCGGCGGTTGGTGCCGGCCCAGAAAAACTGATCGATCAGATAGCCATGAGCGCCGTGGATCTCGACCGTATCGAAACCCAGCCGCTGCGCATCCCCGGCCGCCCTGGCAAAGGCCGCGATGCTATCCGCGATGGCCTCCTCGCTCATCGGCAGGCCGCGCGGCTGGTCAGGGCCGATAAGGCCTGACGGGCTCTCCACGGGTGCATCCGGCTCCCAGCTGGTGGTGAGGCTCCTGACAGCGCCGGTATGCCAGATCTGCGGCGCCATAGCCGCACCGGCATCATGAACGGCATCCACCACCTGCTTCCAGCCTTCCAGGGAATCCCCATGGAAAAGCGGCACGCCCGGATCGTTGCGCGATGCCGGCCTATCGATAACGACGCCCTCGGAAAGGATCAGCCCGACCCCGCCTTTGGCCCGCGCCGCATAATAGGCGATGTGTGCCGCATCGACCTTCCCGTCGACGGCGAAGGCGCGCGTCATCGGCGCCATGACGATCCGGTTGGGGATATGCAGGGATTTCAGCGAAAAGGGCTGAAACAGGATGTCGGGACTGGCGGGCATGCTCTCTCTTCCGGGATGTTTTTCTCGCAGTGAGCATGACGGGAAGACGGGCAAAGAACAAAGCCGAACTGTTTAGCCCCCTAAGGGAAGCGTTAGGGCCGATCGACATTCAGAAAATAGCGTGCCGAAAATGGTGGTTTTTCGTGACCCTTGAAATGAGGCACGCGCCTCATTTCAACGCAGCGTACTCAAAGTAGGTGAGCACCGGAGGCGCGGGACATCGCCATTTGCAGGCCGTCGGGGCTGAATGTCGATCGGCCCTTGGTGCAGCGGGCGACGGGTGGGTCTCGTTGCGGGGCAACGTCGCCAGCCAACACATCATGGTCCCCAGCCCTTCATGACGATCAACGGCTTCACACGGCCTTATGCTTGAGCCGCCGGGCATTTGCGGTGGCACTGGCGTGGATCGGGCGGAGGCCCCTGTCCCCCATGGCGCTTGTGCGTTCAAGCATCCGCAGCGCGAAACGGCTCTGGCGCGATGAGAGCTTCTGCAATTCGGTCAGGGTCGGCGCCCGCCCCTTCATCGCCATGCCCCCCATGCGCTGGGCTTCGGTGATGAATGCCGACTGGATCGCCCACCAGTCATTCGCCATGACCGTGCCTGCCTTGGCGAAGGCCTCGATCTTTTCCGGGACCATGCGGCTGAGTTCGGCATAATCGCCCTCCAGCGGCGTGCGCGCGGCGACGCCCATCATCGCGGACCGCTTGGCGATCACCTCTTGCGACGCGCTCAAGGTTTCGGAAGCCCGCTGGGCAGTGCCGACCATTTCGAACGCGGCGGCAACCATGCGGGAATAGAAGGTGAAAGGATCAAGCATCACGGCAACTCCAGATGCGCCGGGATGGCGACGAAGAGATAACGCACAAGGCATCGCATTGGCTTCGATACATTGGGCACGAAGATATGGCGAAGATGCATGCTCTTATATGACCCCAATCCCAAACCGGATCAAAATCGCATGCCCTCCTTAAAGGTTTATAGGACAAGGGCGGCGCTTGCCTCACCGAAGAAGGCCATCCCGTTCAGAAAGCTGAGCGCGGCCCATCGATGCGGCATGCCCCTCATCGCGCAGCAGGCAGCGGGCGGACATCACTCAGCCCCAAATTTTGTGGAGGGCTGGCTCCCATCAGATGCTTGTCTCGACCAGTTCGACGATCTCGAACGCATAGCTGCGCCATCCCCGCATCTTTGCGGCGTCCTTCGCAGCGCCCTCCTTCTTCCGCGCCTCGACCTGCGATTTCGCATGGCCCCAGAACACTTCGGTCTTGCCGTTCTCAAGGACCGCCACGATTCGCCAATAGTGGGTGAACGGATCCGCCGTCGGGCCGATCGTCTTCACATAGCCATCGGGCAATGTCGCCGTGAGATATCGTTTCTTCCTGGCCATGGCTTTCGCTTAGCATGTTGGCGATCGGCACAAGAGCAGATGTGAAGTGCGAGAATGAACTGGCTGGGGCGGCAGGATTCGAACCTGCGCATGGCGGCATCAAAAGCCGCTGCCTTACCGCTTGGCGACGCCCCAGCATGGTTCACAGCGACGATCCGGCGCCGCGCGAACAACAGCGCATATAGCGGCTGCGAAGCGAAAGGGAATATGCATCTGCGCGTCCTCGGAAGCAATTATCAGCGCGCCAAGGGGAAGCGCAGGGTGACGCGCAGCCCGCCTTCCGGCCGATTGGCAAATCCGATGGTCCCCCCGTGGCGCAATGCCACGGTCCGCGCGATCGCCAGTCCCAGGCCCACGCCGCCGGTTTCCCGATTGCGGGAGCTTTCGCCGCGGAAGAAGGGCTCGCACAGGCGATCCAGCACATCGGCGGGCACGCCGGGGCCATCGTCATCGACATCGACCACCGCCATTTCCTGTTCCGTGCGCAGCAACAGGCGCGCGATGCCGCCATAGCGGACGGCGTTTTCGGCGATATTGCCGATGCACCGCCGCAATGATGCCGCATCGCCGATGATGACGGCGCGGGCGCTCGTCTGGAAATGCACATTGCGCTTCGTATCCGCCAGATCGTCCGTCAGCGTCTGCACCAGCGCCGACAGGTCGAGCCGGACCATCGCCACCTCCGCGCCTTCGCCGCGCACGAAATCGAGCAGTTCCGTGACCATCGCACGCATTTCTTCCAGATCGGCCTGCGCACGGCCGCGCACGGCATCGGGCAGATATTCCAGCCGGAACGACAGGCGGGTCATCGGCGTGCGCAGGTCATGGGCGATCGCGACCAGCATCGCGGTCCGCTCCGTCACATGCTCGGTCAGGCGCGCGCGCATCTGGTTGAAGGCGTGGGCGAGCTGGCGCACCTCCGGCGGGCCGCTGACCGCGAGCGGCGCCGACAGTTCCGGCCGGGCCTGTGCCGCGCCGCGCGCCAAACGGCGCAAAGGTCGCGTGATCCGGCGCGCCACCAGCCATGCGGGCAACAGCAGCAGGATGAAGATGCCCATCATCGCGGCCAGGGTGACGGCATACCAGCGCCAGGATATGCCCGGCCGCACCTGCACCAGTCGCCAGCCTGCGGGATCGCGCACGGCGATCGCGAAGCCGCCGAACATGATGCCCGGCCCCCTGCCCGCACCCGGTCCACCGCTGCCCGGTCCGCCCGCACCCGGTCCGGGCGGGCGCATGCCTGCCGGCAGGCGAAAGGGCGGAATGGCCATGAACATCCTGACATCGGCCGGCGCGCGGCGAAGCTGGCGCGCGACATCCACCGAGGCGCGATCATCCCGGCGCATGTTCGGCACGCGATCGGGCACGGTGGCGAAGTGCTGTTCGCGCACGCGCCACTCATATCCGGTCAGGTGGCCGCCACGACCGATCAGCAGCACGTCCGACATGAAGGGTGGGCGCGGCCGGGGAGGCGGGCCAAGGAAGGTGACGACCAGCATCGCCCCCAGCGCCGCAAGCAATGTCACGGCCACAAGGGCAACGATCCGGGCGAGAATGGGCGGATTGAAGCGCCGCCGCCCCCGCGGCTGCACGCCGAACGTCATTCCTTGGGCGCCTGCACCGATGCGGTAAACATATAGCCCTCATTGCGGACGGTACGGATCAGATCGCCAGCTTCGGCGCGCGCGCTTTCCAGCTTGCGACGCAGGCGGCTGACCTGCACGTCGATCGCGCGATCATAACTTTCAGTGTCCATGCCGGCGGAATATTCGAGTAGCTGGTCGCGGCTGAGCACCCGGCGCGGATGCTCGACAAAGGCGCGCAGAAGGCGGAATTCGCCGTCCGTCAGCGGCACGACCACATTATGCGGGTCGAGCAGCAACCGGGTGGCCATATCGAGCGACCAGCCGGCAAAGCGGGTGGGCACCGGCACATCCTGCACCGTCGGCGCGGCAGCCTTGCCGCCGGCGCGGGCGCGCCGCAGCACGGTGCGGATGCGGGCCAGCAGCTCGCGCGGGTTGCAGGGCTTGGGCAGATAATCCTCCGCGCCCATTTCCAGCCCGACGATCCGGTCGATATCCGTGCCGACGGCCGACAGCATGATGACCGGCATGGCGCCGCCCTCCGCCTGCAGCCGCCGCAGGATCGACAGGCCGTCTTCGCCGGGCAGCATCACGTCGAGCACGGCGAGATCGAAGGCGCTGGTCTGCAGCAGAGCGTCCATGGCCGCGCCATCCGCCGCGGTTTCGACTGCATAGCCGTGCCGTTCCAGAAATTCGGTCAGCAGCTGGCGGATGCCTTCATCGTCATCCACCACCAATATGCGGGTCGCAAGGTCCATCGGCGCTCCCGCCAGACCGACAGGGCCGGGCGCAATCATGTTCATATCGTCTTCCATCATCCGGTGCAAAGCCCCCTTGTCCCCTTGCCGGCGCTCCTGGCCGGCTCCCGCTTACCAAGACGTGCGCGCCCCCCCGGGCCGCAGCGTGCACGCCCGGCACGCGTTCAGATCGCGACGCCGACCGTCACCGTGCCGGTGAAGCCATTGGTGATGTCGCCGGTCATCACCGGCGTCATCGCCGTGACCTGTGCCGCCGTATTGTCGCCAAAGACGTTGTCGTTGGCCGTGGTCGTGCTGGCGAAGTTGGTGCGGCTGGAGGCATAGGCGGTGGTCGCATAGACCGTGCTGCATGCCGCGGATGGCATGGCGAACTGCGACGTCAGGATGCGGCTGGTATAGACCGTCGCCTGCGCAAGCGTGGGATAGACCTCGAAATGGATATGCGGGTAGCGGCCCGAATAGCAGCCGGGGAAGATCGTGGTGAACGTCACCTGCCCGTTCGCATCCGTCACCCCGACGCCGCGCAGATAATTTTCCGCCGGCAGGTCGTAGAGCGAATATTGGCCGGAGCGAGTGCAGTGCCAGACGTAGATGGCATAGCCGGCGAGCGGTGCGCAGCTGCCATTCACATTGACCAGGGTGATCGTCAACGTCGTGTAGATGCCATCCGCGGTTGCCGTCGACGTGCCGAAGCTGGAACGGATGTCGGTACGCACGATGCCGCTGTCGTCCAGGACGTTGACGACCGTGCCGTTGCGGCTGTTAGACCCGTCGGCCGGATAGGGTCCGTTGGTCTCGCTGGGGTCGGCGATGCAGGTCGCCGACGAGCTGCTAGTGCTCGACGACGTGCTCTCGCTCGTGCTGCTCGATGACGTACTGGTGGAGGTGGATGTCGAGCTGGTCGTGGAGCTGGCACTGCTCGTGCCGCTCGATCCGCCGCCACAGGCACTGACGATCGCCGCCGTGCCGGCCGAAAACAGCAGGCGCAAGGTGCGCCGCCGCCCGATCTCCTGCGTCATCTTCTGCTGGGCCAGCATCTGCAGGTCATGGGGAAGCCCCATGTCATGCGCGTGCTCATGCCCCTGCGACTGTTCGTTCATGTTCGTTGCCCCTCGATCCGTTGGTAGCCTGTTGGCCTGTGCGGATCGCTTTAGAGGCAGCGTGTAACCGCCGGATTTCGGCGGCTACCCGGTTTGTAGCATGAATGTAGCATCGCCCGCCCCGGAGGCAGGCGCCGCCTTACAGATGCTTCACCCAGCCATGGGGGTCGTCGGTCGTGCCGCGCTGGATGGACGTGAGCACTGTTCGCATCTTCTCCGTCAGCTGGCCTGGACCGCCGCTGCCGATGGTGAAATCGCCCTCGGCCGAGCGCACGGTGCCGACGGGCGTGACGACCGCGGCCGTGCCGCAGGCGAAGGTTTCGACCAGGCGGCCGCTCTGCGCATCGGCGCGCCACTGTTCGAAGGAATAGGGTTCCTCCCGCACCGTGATGCCCTGATCGCGCGCCAGCGTCAGGATCGAGTCGCGGGTGATGCCGGGCAGGATCGTGCCCGACAGCGGCGGCGTGACCATGGTGCCGTCATCGAACACGAAGAACAGGTTCATGCCGCCCAGTTCCTCGACCCAGCGGCGCTCGGCCGCATCGAGGAAGGCGACCTGGTCGCAGCCCTTCTCGATCGCCTGCGCCTGCGCGACGAGGCTGGCGGCATAGTTGCCGCCGCATTTGGCGGCGCCGGTGCCGCCGGGCGCGGCGCGGGTATAATCCTGCGACACCCAGATGGTGATCGCCTTGGCCCCGCCCTTGAAATAGGCGCCGACCGAAGAGGCGATGACCATGTAGAGATATTCATGCGCCGGACGGACGCCCAGGAACACTTCGCTCGCGAACATGAAGGGGCGCAGGTACAGCGCGGCCCCCTCGCCGGAGGGGATCCACGCGCTGTCGATCTCAACCAGCTGGCGGACCGATTCGATGAACACGTCCTCGGGCAGCACCGGCATCGCCATGCGGGTCGCCGATTCGGCGAAGCGGCGGGCATTGGCTTCCGGGCGGAACAGCGCGGTGGACCCGTCTGCCATGCGATAGGCCTTCATGCCTTCGAAGATTTCCTGCGCATAATGCAGGACGGAAGCGGCCGGATCCATGGGGATGGGCGCACGCGACGTCACCTTCGCATCATGCCAGCCCTTGTCGATGCTGTAGCGGATGACGACCATATGGTCGGTGAACAGCTTGCCGAAGCCCGGGTCCACGAGCAGCGCATCCCGCTCCTGCGCGGGAACCGGCGTTGCATTTTTCTCGATCGTGAACTGCAGAGCGGTCATACTGTCCTCATTGGGCTGCATCACGCAGCATTTGTATCAATGTTGCGCCGCAACACTGGGTGAGCGCATTAAACTTGCCCCGCCCTAAAAGATCGGGCAATATAGGTCAAGATGACTGTCCAAATTTCTCCCGCGTCCCCGCTGTTCCTGCGTGAGGACGAGATTCGCCGAGGCGTTGAACTGCTGTACTTCGGCTATAGCAATCTTACGCGCACAATCGACGAGGGATTGGCGGAACTCGGATTGGGCCGCGCCCACCATAGGGCGCTGTATTTCATCTCCCGCCAGCCCGACCTGACGGTCAGCGAGCTGCTGAAGCTGCTGGCGATCACCAAGCAGTCGCTGGGCCGCGTACTGACGGAGCTGGTCGAGAGGGGCTATATCGACACCCGTCCGGGGCCGCGCGACCGCCGGCAGAAGCTGCTGCGCCTCACGCCGTCGGGCACCGCACTCGAGGCCGACCTGTTCCGCATATTGCGCGAGAAGATGGCCAGCGCCTATGCGCAGGCCGGCCAGGGCTCCGTCACCGGATTCTGGCGCGTGCTGGAAGGATTGATCCCGCTCGAGGACCGGTCGATGGTGGCGGCGCTGCGCAGCAGCTGATCCCTTTGCGCTTCCCTGCCCGGCCAGCGCACGATGCAACCATATCGGCCGCGAAAGATTATCTCCCCCACCAGTGATGACTATGGGAGATGATATGCGCGCCATTCTTGCAACCGCCCTCGTGCTGACGGCGGCCACCGGCCTTGCCGCCTGCTCGGAAAAATCGGCGGACAAAGTGGATGCCGCCGGCGATTCGATCGGCAACGACATCGAGCGCGGCATCAACAATGCCGATGACAAGGTAGCGCATGGGCTGGACAAGGCTGGCGCAGCGATCGACCGGGCAGGCGACAAGATCGGCGCCGCAGCCTCCGACGCGACCGCCGACGCCAAGCGCGACGCCGCGCAGGCCAAGCGGGACACCGGCGAAGCGCTGGAACAGGCCGGCAAGGACATCAAGGACTGATCAGGACGGGCGGGGGTGCGGATATTGCCGCATCCCCGCCACCATCCGCCCGCTACGCCGCGATGCGCCTAGGCTCTACAACACCACATTTCGCACGAAGCGCACGATGCCCGGCCCGCCATTGGCAAAGACATAGGGCCGGTCGCTGGTGAAGATCAGGAAATCTCCGGCCTTTACCGCCTCGCAGCCGTCGGCGGTCTCCACATGCAGTTCGCCTTCGATCACGAACAGCATTTCATGCCATGCCGCCGAATCCGCTTCCGCCGGATAACGCTCGCCCTCGCCCAGCGTCCATGTCCATAGTTCCGCCTCGCGCGTGGCGGGCGCCGTGCCGAGCAGGACCGCGCGGCTTTCCGGATCATCGCCCCGCCATGCCAGGCTGTCGATACGACGGTTGTCGGTCGCCTCGGGCGATCGCACGATCTCCGAGAAGCTGACGTCGAGCGCCTCCGCCAATCGATCGAGCGACGAGAGGCTGACATTGGCCTCGCCGCTTTCCACCGCCACGATCATGCGCCGGCTGATGCCGGAGCGTTCGGCAAGGGCGCTCTGGCTCATGTCGCGCGACTGGCGAAGACGGCGGACATTGCCGGCGACATGCGCCAGCACATCGGGGCGGGCCGCATGTTCCGGGGGTTGACTGTGCAATATAGTGCTCATAACAGGTTGCGCATTATGTTGCACAATCCTCCGCTCGACAAGCCCATCCCCGCGCCGCGCCTGCTCATCGGGCGCGCCGAACTCGCATTGATCGGCATCACCCTGCTGTGGGGCGGGACGTTCCTGATCGTGAAGACGGCGATGTCGGTCTCCGGTCCCTTCTTCTTCGTCGGGCTACGGTTCGCGACCGCGGCGGGGATTGCGGGACTGCTCGCCATTCCGCACATGCGCGGCACGTCCTGGCGGGAAGTGTTTGCGGGGGTCAGCATCGGCATCGGCATCTATGTCGGCTACAGCCTGCAGACCTGGGGGCTCCAGACCATCCCCAGCAGCACCAGCGCCTTCATTACCGCCTGCTACGTGCCGCTGGTGCCGCTGCTGCAATGGGCGATCCTGCGCCGCCGGCCGCATGTCATGAGCTGGATCGGCGTGGCCTGTGCCTTTGCCGGCCTGATGCTCGTCGCCGGCCCGCAGCAGGGGCTGGGCTTTGGCAAGGGCGAAATCCTGACCCTCATCAGCACCGTCGCGATCGCGCTGGAGATCATCCTCATCAGCCTGTGGGCGGGCAAGGTGGACGTGCTGCGCGCGACCGTCATCCAGCTTGCCGTCACCTCGCTGCTCGCCTTCGCGACGATGCCGGTGACGGGTGAGGCAGTACCCGCCTTTTCATGGCTGCTGATCGCCACCGCTTGCGGCCTGGGCGCGGTCAGCGCGCTCATCCAGCTGGTGATGAACTGGGCGCAGCGCACCGTGTCAGCCACCCGTGCGACACTGATCTACGCGGCCGAGCCGGTATGGGGCGGCATCATCGGGCGCATGGCCGGCGACCGGCTTGGCCCCGCTGCCCTGGCCGGCGGCGTGCTGATCGTCATCGGCGTGATCGTGAGCGAACTGCGTTTCGGCCGCAAGCCCGACTGAAACGCCCGTTGCCCGGTCAGCCGGCTCCGGTCAGCTCCCGCTCTTCCTGATCGGCGGCATGGCATCCCACTGTGCCTTGCACGCGCTCGACATCTTGCCCTTCTTCCAGCAGGTGTCGTCCAGCGAAGGCAGGTTCGCGGTGAAATTATAGCCCGGGTTGCCGAAATACTGCTCACCCGCCAGCGTCAGCGAACGGCGCAGTTCGCCCATCCGCTTCTGCGCCACTTCATACAGCTTGCCGCGATCGGCAAAGATCGCGTCGCGACCGACCGAGCCGGAGATCTCGCAGAAATTGCGCTGCGCCTGGACGGTGGAGAAGGCAGAATAGATCTTCGTGCCATATTGGTCGAAAGCGGCCTGGCCGGCCTTGCCCTTACCCACGGTGCGCTGGAAATAGGCGCCCACGGTGTCGAACGACTTCGCCAGCTCCGCCTTGTGATGAGCGAGCATGGCGTTGTAGTTGCTGAGCGTCAGCAGCGTCGGCTCGAACTGGCATTGCAGCGCCGCGACATTCAGCGCGGCGCGCATGTTCCACACCAACCCGGCCTTCAGTTCGTCCGGCGTGGCACCCGGCATGTTCAGCGCCAGCGCGGGCTCGGCGCCTGTCACCGGCGGTGTCGAGAGGTCCGGCGGGCTCCAGAAAAACTGCGCCGACGCGGGCGCGCCGCCAAGCGCCAGTGCGGAAACCGCCGCGGCGAGCGTCAATAGGGTCTTGCGGATCACGTGTGGCACCTTCTCTTATGCTTTGCTGCCGGCAGTTGCCGGTCACTCCCTGATGGCTGGACGCCTGAGTGCCCAGCCCGTTCCCCGATGATGATGATGATGCGGCATCGATATTGTGACGCCCTTCACCGCACCGGGGATGAACCATTATTGCTCCGTCAGCACTTCCGCACCATTGTCCGTGGCCGGCGCGGGCGCCGCTTCGTTGCCGCCGGTTGCGGGCTTGGGTGTCGTCGCATTGCCCGTCTCGGCAAGCGCCGTACCCTCGGCCCGCACCCCATCGAGGTCGGTCATCGCGTCGGTCGTCGTGCCATCGGCCTTTTCCAGATCCTTGAGCGCGACGCTGTTGCCCGGCGTGCTCCCGCCGCCCCCGCAGCCCGCCAGCAGGGCAACCGCCGCGACCGGGGCAACCAGACGCGATGTCGCCTTCAGGATGGCAAGAAAGGGCGTGGCGGATGAGAGCATCCAGAACTCCTGCGAGAATAGTCGGAAAATGCAGGGCCGGAAAAGCCCCACGAAATTGATCGGCGGACCTTAACGAGGCACCTCGCATTGCTCAAGGGGCGGCAAACCATATGTGCCGCGATCAGTCACGCCCCGTCGATCACGCCCTCCCACCTCACGCCACCAGCGCGTCGATCTGCGCCGCGAGCGCCGTGTCGCGTGTCGAAAGACCGCCAGCATCATGGGTGGTCAGGACGATCTCCACCCGGTTGTAGACATTCGACCATTCGGGATGATGATCCGCCTTTTCGGCCAGCAGCGCGACCCGGCTCATGAAACCGAATGCCTCGACGAAACTACCGAAGGTGAAGCTGCGCACGATGCCGTCCGGCTCCGACACGCTCGACCAGAGCGGCAGGTTGGCCAGGGCAATCGCGCGTTCAGCATCATCCAGTTTCTCGATCATTCACAGTCCTTCCAAAAATGCGTGGCCAGATATCCGCAGGCCATCATATCCGAGCAGGGCGCCTGCAAGGCACTGGCCTCTCCGCCATGCTTGCCCTATGTCGCAGCGATGGCAGAGCATGGTCAATCGCAGCAATTCGCGCCCGACGCAGCCCGGCTTGAAGCGCTTGCGCTTGAGACATTGTCCCGCCTGCCGGAACCCTTCGGCGTTCATCTGGGCAATGTCATCCTGTTCGTCGAGGATTTCGCGACGGATGACGTGTTGGCAGAGATGGGACTGGACGATCCCTTCGCGCTGACCGGCCTCTATTCCGGCCGTTCCATCGCGCAGGAGGCACAGACCGGAGACCTGCCGCCGACGATCCACCTCTATCGCCGCCCGCTGCTGGATGAATGGGTTGAGACCGGCGTGTCGCTGGAGGCGCTGATCGCGCATGTGGTGATCCATGAGGTCGGCCATCATTTCGGCCTGTCCGACGACGACATGCACGCGCTGGAGGATATGGTCGCGGCATGAGCGGTGCCATGCTGTCATTATCGCGGCTCAGCGTCATCCGTGGCGGGCGAATGCTGTTCTCCGGTGTCGACCTGCGCCTGAAGGCCGGCGAGGCAGGGTTGCTGCGTGGCCCCAACGGCACCGGCAAGTCCAGCCTGATCCGCGCCATCGCAGGCCTGCTGCCGGTCTTTGCCGGCACCGTCGACCGCAGCGGCGCGATGGCGCTGGCGGACGAAGCGCTGGCGCTGGATCTCGACCTGCCGCTGGTGCGGGCGCTCACCTTCTGGGCCGGGCTGGACGGTTCGGGCGAGGCGGGTGCCCGCGCCGCGCTCCAGGCGACGGGCCTCTCCGCCCTTGCCGATATTCCGGTGCGGATGCTCTCCACCGGCCAGCGCAAGCGGGCGGTGCTCGCGCGCGTGCTGGCCAGCGACGCGCCGATCTGGCTGCTGGACGAGCCGGCCAACGGGCTCGACACACAGGGTATCGGTATGCTGGGCGAGTTGATGACCCGGCACCTGGCCGGCGGCGGCATCATCCTGGCCGCCTCGCACCAGCCGCTGCCCTTCGTGCCGGCGGTCGATATCGACCTGGCCACGCTTCGTCCCACAGAAGACATGGGGGAGGAGGCATGAGCATCCTCACCCGGCTGGTCGCGCGCAACCTCAGCCAGTCCTGGCGATCGGGCGGGCTGTGGCTGCCGGTCGCCTTCCTGCTGCTGGTCGCGGCGCTCTTTCCCTTCGCGGTCGGGCCGGACGCGACGCTGCTCGCGCGGGCCGGCGGCGGCATGCTGTGGATCGCCGCGCTGCTGGCCGCGTTGCTGCCCGTGGACCGGCTCGTCGCGCCGGACCGCATGGCCGGCATCCTCGATCAACTGGCGCTGCGCGGCATCGGCGAGGAGTTCATCGCACTCGCCATCCTGATCGCGCACTGGCTGGGCTTCGGCCCGGCGCTCATGATCGCCGCGCTGCCCGCCGCGGCGCTGCTGAAGCTGGACAGCGACACCATCCTGCTTGTCGAAACCAGCCTTGCCATCGGCACCCCGGCCCTTGCCGCGCTCGGCCTGATGGTAAGCGCGCTGACGGCGGGGCTACGCTCCAGCGGCGCGCTCGCCGGGCTGCTCGCTTTGCCGCTCGCCGTGCCGTTGCTCATTTTCGGCGCCGGATCGCTCGGGCCGGGCAGCGGCGCCGCGCTCAAATTCCTTGCGGCCTCGTCGCTGCTGCTGGTCGCCATCGCACCCTTTGCGGCGGGCGCCGCCATCCGCGCGGGCCGCGAATAGGGAACTCTGCGTATTACGCCGGGGTGCCACGAAGGGGCATCAGCGCTGTCGGAACGGTCGCCAGTCTCGACGGCCGACAGGGACAGGACTCCTGCCATGCTGGGTTTCTTCGGCCACTATTATCCGCTTCTGGTCATTGTCGGCATGTCTGCCTTTGCCGCCGTACTCGCCGGGGTCAGCATCACGGATTCGCTCTCGCATCGGGACTGAGCGCCTCCACCGCACATGATCAGCGCGACCATCGCGCCCAGATCGCGGTGGGGAGCAGCAGCCCGCGCGCTTCCTCCCGCACGGCCAGTTCGCCTGCCTCGACCGTGCCGGGAAGATCGGCAAAGGCCTGCGCCAACAGCTCGCCGATCGCAAGCGCCGACATTCGCACCGCATAGACGGTAAGAAACAGGAAGCGGCTGTCAGCGTCCAGCAACGCACGGCAATCGGCGATCAACCGGGGAAGGTCTTCCTCCAGCCGCCAGACCTCGCCATCGGGGCCACGGCCATATTTTGGGGGATCGAGCAGGATGCCGTCATAGCGGCGACCGCGCCTTACCTCGCGCGCGGTGAACTTCGCCGCATCGTCGACGATCCAGCGGATCGGCTTGTCGGCAAGCCCCGAAAGCTCGGCATTGACACGCCCGGCAGCCACCGACTTCTTCGACGCATCGACATGCACCATCTGCGTGCCCGCAGACGCCATTGCGAGCGTGCCGACGCCGGTATAGCCGAACAGGTTCATCACCTGCGCGTCGGGCTTGTCAGCCACCTTCTCCCGCATCCAGCTCCAGACGGGCGCCATGTCGGGGAAGAAGCCCAGATGGCGGAACGGCGTGCAGCTCGCCTGGAAGCGCACATCGTTCCACGCCAGCGGCCAGCCGTCGCGCGGCACCGGGCGATCATAATACCAGCGGCCGCCGCCATCCTCGTCGGAACCGGGGATGAACTCGCCGTCAGCGCTCCAGTCTTCGGTCGCCGGCGCCCACATCGCCTGCGGCTCCGGGCGGATGAAGCGATAGCTGCCATAGCGCTCCAGCTTGCGCCCATTGCCGCTGTCCACCAGCCCATAGTCGGGCCAGGGCTCGCCGATGAGAGTATCGAGCTTCAAAGCAACCTCCGTTCGCCATGATCCGCCGATCGGCCCGCCCATCATAGGGGACCGGCGGCAGACGGCCTATGCCCTTGGCGTGGCCCGCTCCGCGACATAGGCGGTGATCGCCTCGAAGGTCGCGGGCAGCTTGGCATAGGCTTCCTCGCGGGCGAACAGGTCGCCCATGCGGGAAGGCAGCGCCGGGCGCGTGCCGGTGGCGCGTTCCACCGCGTCGCGGAACTTGGCAGGGTGCGCTGTCGCCAGCGTGACCACCGGAATCCCGACGCCGATCTCCGCCTCCCGCGCGGCGGCAAGGCCGATGGCGGTATGCGGATCGATCACCTGGCCTGCGGCATCGAGCGCCCAGCGCATCGCCTTCCCCATGCCCTCGCCATCGATGCGGGTCGAGGTGAACAGGTCGGCGGCGCCTTCGCGCTGCGCATTGGTCAGGCGCATGGCCTTGCTTGCCTCGAAACCGCGCATCTGCTCGGCGAGTGCAAGGCCATCACGGCCACCGGCGTCGAACAGCAGCCGCTCGAAATTGGAGCTGACCTGGATGTCCATGCTGGGCGTCGCGGTCGGCACGACCGTACCCTGGCTATAGTCGCCCTGCGACAGCGCGCGGTGCAGGATGTCGTTGACGTTGGTGGCGACGATCAGCTTGGCGACCGGCAGCCCCATGCGCGCGGCGACATAGCCGGCGAACACGTCGCCGAAATTGCCGGTGGGCACGGAGAAGGCGATCGGCCGGTCCGGCGCGCCAAGGCGCACGGCGGCGTAGAAATAATAGACCACCTGCGCCATCAGCCGCGCCCAGTTGATCGAGTTCACCGCCGACAGGTTGAACCTCGTCGAGAAGGCGGGATCGTTGAACATCGCCTTCACCAGCGCCTGCGCGTCGTCAAAGCTGCCCTCGATGGCGATGTTGTAGACATTGGGCGAGCGCACCGTTGTCATCTGGCGGCGCTGCACGTCGGAGACTCGGCCATCGGGATGCAGCATGAAGATGTCGATCTTCTCGCGCCCCGCCACCGCGTCGATCGCGGCCGATCCGGTGTCGCCGGAGGTCGCGCCGACGATGGTCAGGTGATCGTCACGGCGCGAGAGGAAGCGCTCGAACAGCTGGCCGAGCAGCTGCAGCGCCACATCCTTGAACGCCAGGGTCGGGCCGTGGAACAGCTCCAGCAGCCAGTTGCGATGGTCGAGCTGTACCAGCGGCGTCACCGCATCATGGCTAAACCGGCCGTAGGCGGCGGTGCACAGCTCGCGCAGTTCCTCCTCGGACAGGCTGCCCGCGACGAAGGGCGCCATCACCCGAACGGCGGTTTCGACATAGGAAAGACCGGCGAGCGTGCCGATTTCCGCATAGCTCATGGCGGGCCACACGGCGGGCAGATACAGCCCGCCATCGGACGCCAGCCCAGCCAGCGTCACATCCTCGAACCCGAGCGCCGGTGCGCTCCCCCTGGTGCTCACATATTGCATGATCGAGCGGCCCTAGCGGCGACAGGCGCAAACGGCAATGGATAAGGCGCGAAAAGGGATTTTTGCCGGGGCGACGATAGGGCAACCACCGAAGCGAATATTCTCCCCTGCAAGGGAATGGGGACCGCCAAACGCGGTGGAGGGGATCACCCTATCGAAGGCGCAGGCCTTCGGCTCTCTCCTTGCCTTGCAAGAGAGGATCGCAGGAAGCGACCATTTTCGGTCTTTCCAGTCTCTTCACGCCGTTGCCGATTGCGGACATCGCTGCGGCAGAATTAGACTGGCCATGCGGCTCCCCCAAAATCCTGTGGCGGATATACGGTCCGAAGGGGAACTAGGCGTCGCGGGAGTGGGGTAAATCATGGATGATGTCTTTGATCGCGTCGTGGCAGAGCTAGAAGAAGCTTTTCGACGTCTGGAGGAGCAAGTCCCACCGCCAGTCAAGGAGGGCTACAAAGACGGGTTCATTTTACGGTATGTCGAGCAAACGCCACAGCAGGCCATGCTACAAAAGTTCGCTCGACTGATAAGCGGACTCCACAGCCTTCGATTGCTTCTTGTCAGCGGCTTTTTGCAAGAAATGGGTGTCATTCAACGCACACTTGACGATTTCGAAGAAGAGATACTGTTTATCACATTGGCGGTCGCCAATGGCGATATGACGGACCATCACAAAAAATATCTCGAATATCATTGGATAGACGAGAGGGAAGAAACGAGCGCGAATCGCGGACAAGTTCCCCGGAAACACATCAGGGCTTATGTTGCGAAGCATTCCGGTGACGATCCGTCATCCATGATTGCTGCAGGCCGAATAATTTATAAAGGATATTCCGGCTTCGTTCATGGTAACGGTGAGTCCATTCTAGATATGTGCATGACAGATCCGCCACGATATTTGTTAGCGGGGATGCTCGAAAGTCCCTTGCATTCAGATCATCAACACGATCTCTGGAATTATATGTATCGGGGCTTGGTGGCTTCGACATACATGGCTCGCTTATTTGGCGATGAAGCACTGTGGAACATACGCTATTGCTCCTTGAAAGAATTCGAGGAAGCCTTCGGTGACATGATCTTTTAGCAGCTGACCGACTGGATAGACCACTTTGGCCTAAATGGCTGCAATAGCCGAATGTCCGCTATCCGCCCAAATCCGTCATCCAGCGAAGGCGGAAACCTCACCTCTTCCCCACATCCCCCTCCAGCCAGCGCTTGCGCAGGGCGAGGGCGTAGATCACCAGGGCGACGGCGGCGAAGAAGAACCATTGCACGGCATAGGCGAGGTGGTTGTTGGGCACGTCGTCCGGGCTGGGCGGCGCGGCGGCCTTCAGGCCGGCGGCCGGCGTGCGGGCGATGAGCATGGGGCGCAGCGGCATCGCCTTGCCGCCCATGCGCGAGAGGAGCGAGCGATGGTCGGGCTCTTCGGAAATCCAGCCTTCCACCTGCCCGCCCGTCCATGCCGGCTTCACACCGGGACGCGGCGCCACGCCGACCGTCACCAGCGCGCCCGGCCCCTCCGCCCCGGTCGCGCAATCGGCGATGGCGCGGTAGCCGGTGGAGCCATCCGCCGCCCTGCCCGCTTCCTCGCGCCAGCCGACCACGCGCAGGCAGTGGAGCGAGGACCGGCGGAACAGCAGCGCGGGATCGACGGGGCCGAAGTGGGGGAAGCTGGTGGACGGCCGGCCGGGATTAGCGCGCAGTTCGGCCAGCACGGCGGTCTTTTCGGCATGGCGCTGCAGCTGCCAGACGCCAAGGCCGATCATCGTGGCGACGGCGGCCAGCACGACGATGGTGGCGATCAGGGGCAGGCGGCGGGTCATCATCAGGGCACTCTTGGATTGGCGAGAGCGGCAGGATCGGCGGCGGGCGTAGCAGGCGCGACGAGCGAACCCTCCCGCGCCTTGTTGCGATATTCCAGGATCAGCAGCGCGCCCTTCGCCAGCCGCAGCAGGCCGACGACCGCGGCGACGGTAAACGGCACCCAGAGTAGGATGTGGACCCAGAAGGGCGGATGCACTTTCAGTTCCAGCACCAGCGCCAGCGTGACGACCAGCGCGCCGACGATCAGCGTCAGGAAGGCCGCCGGCCCATCGCCGACATTGAACTGCCCATAGTCGAGCCCGCAGGCGCGGCACCGTTCGGCGAAGCGCACGCTCGAGGCGAAGAGCGTCGGCGCGTTGCAGCGCGGGCAGGCCCCGCGCAGCGCGGCGATGGCGAGCGGCGCGGGGGGGACGCCGGCTTGAGCGCCATCGGCCGGGGGCATGTCAGGCATTGCCGACGCACCATGGATCGGGGCGCAGGTCTGCGGGCGGACCGGAGAGACCCGGCCTTGGGAAGCGGCGCTTGAAGGTGAAGGCGTCCTCGCCCGGCCCGTAACGATCGAGCAGCCAGAGCCGCGACAGGCCGTCATTCACGCTTGGAATGGTGCCGGCGGGGATCCACCACAGCGCCTGATAGGCGCCCTCATAGCGCTCGAAATAGTCGCGCCGCCGCGCCATGACGGGCGTGTGGGCACTGCGATAGACGAAATCGAACAGCGATTCCGCGTCGATCCACACCGACATGTTGGGAATGAGCAGCGGGTCTGGCGACATGCGGACGCCGGTGGCGTTGCCGCCTTCGTCCTTCAGGCGCCAGACGAAGCCCGGCGCGCTTTCCGCCAGCGCATTGATCCGGTCGAGCGCATCGAAAAATGGCGCCACGCGGATATCTCCGCGCGGCGCCACCAGTCTGCCGATGTTGATCTGGGCCAGGTGCCAGTCGCTTGCGCGCGGATCGCCCGGCCCGGTCATGATGTTGCGTTCTGCCTCAGCCGCCGTGGATCGGCGCGCCCCAGCCACCCCAGACATAGATGGTAGCGAACAGGAACAGCCACACCACGTCGACGAAGTGCCAGTACCAGGCAGCGGCCTCGAAGCCGAAATGCTGGCGGGGGGTGAAGTCGCCCTTATAGGCGCGCACCAGGTTCACGATCAGGAAGATCGTGCCGATGATGACGTGGAAGCCGTGGAAGCCGGTCGCCATGTAGAAGCCCGAGCTATAGGGGCTGCCACCGAAGGGGAACGGCGCGTGCATATATTCATAGGCCTGGATCGACGAGAAGACTAGGCCCAGGATGATGGTGCACCACAGGCCCTTCTTGAGGCCCTCGCGATCGCCATGAATCAGCGCATGGTGCGCCCAGGTGACTGTGGTGCCAGAGCAGAGCAGGATCAGCGTGTTGAGCAGCGGCAGCTCGAACGCGTTCATCACCTCGATACCCTTTGACGGGAACGCGCCCTCGATCGGCGCGAGCGCCGAGGGGAAGAGCGAGAAATCGAAGAAGGCCCAGAACCAGCCCACGAAGAACATCACTTCCGAAGCGATGAACAGGATCATGCCGTAGCGCAGGTGAAGCTGCACCACCGGGGTATGATCGCCGGCATGGGCTTCGCGGATCACGTCCGTCCACCAGAAGAACATGGTGGAAAGCACGCCGGCAAGGCCGAGCAGGAAGATGGTGCCGCCCCAGGCGCCCATGGCGTCCGGGTGCATCCATGTGACCGCGCCGATGGCCATCACAAAAGCCGAGATCGAACCCATGAGGGGCCAGAAGCTGGGCGGAAGAATATGATAGTCGTGGTTCTTGGCGCCTGCCATGTCTCGTCTTCCCTCTTCGCGTATCGCTTTATGTCGTTTTCCGGTCCTTAGCCCGCCTTCTTGCCCTTCTCAACCGGATAGAAGGTGTAGCTCAGGGTAATCTGCTGAACGTCCTTGTTGTCGGCATCGTTCAGAATCTTGGGGTCCACATAATAGATCACCGGCATCCGCACCTCCTGCCCTGGCTGGAGGGTCTGCTCGGTGAAGCAGAAACACTGGATCTTGGTGAAATAGGCGCCGGCCTGCAGCGGTGTCACGTTGAATGCGGCGGTGCCCGTCACCGGCTTGTCAGACAGGTTCTTCGCGATGAAGATCGCCATGTTGCGGGCGCCGATCGTCACCGTCTGCGTGTGCTGTTCCGGGCGGAACTGCCACGGCATCCCCGGGGCGATGTTCGAATCGAAGCGGATCGACAGGGTGTGGCCGGTGGCGACCTTCACCTGCGCGGCGGCGTCCGCGCGCTGGGTCGTGCCGCCGAAGCCCGTGACCTGGCAGAAGATCCGATAGAGCGGGACGGACGCAAAGCCGAGGGCCAGCATGCCGGCGGCCAGTGACAGCGCGGCGATGAGGCTGCGGCGGTTGCGCGCCGCGACAGTGTCGACGGGCAGGGTCGCCATCAGCCGCCCCCGCTGATCTTCGCGATCGCGATCGCATAGAAAAGGATGACGAGCGCGCCGAGCAGCAGCCCGGTCACGATGGAGCGCGAGCGCTGGCGCGCCTGGACCTGCTTCTGTTCTTCCGGGGTCATGCAAACAGCCAATGGTCGGCGACGACGGCACCGAAAAGAATGAAGAGATAGAGGATCGAATATTTGAACAGCCGCCGTTCGGGCGCCATGTTCGCCGGATCGGTCTCCCGCCGCTGCGACACATGGAAGGCCAGCACCGCGAACAGGGCGGTGCAGGCGAAGGCGATGGTGCCATAGAGCGGCCCGGTCAGCTGCAGCAGCACCGGCGCCATGGCGGCAGCTGCCATGATCGCGGTGTAGAGCCAGATCTGGCGTCGGGTCGCGACCTCGCCGGAGACCACCGGCAGCATCGGAATGCCGGCGCGGGCATAATCGGTCTTCACGAACAGCGCGAGCGCCCAGAAATGCGGCGGCGTCCAGAAGAAGATCAGCGCGAACAGCGCGATCGGCAGCGCGGTGACATCGCCCGTCACCGCCGCCCAGCCGATCACCGGCGGGAAGGCCCCGGCGGCGCCGCCGATAACGATGTTCTGCGCCGTGCGGGGCTTGAGCCACATCGTATAGACGATGACGTAGAAGAGGATGGAGATCGCGAGAATGCCGCCCGCAAGCCAATTGGTGGCGAGGCCCAGCAGGATCACCGAGAAGAAGGACAGGCCGACGCCGAAATGCAGCGCCGACTGGCGGTCCATGCGCCCGGCCGGCAAGGGGCGCTTGGCCGTGCGGTTCATCAGCGCGTCGATATCCGCCTCATACCACTGGTTGAGCGCGCCGGCAGCGCCCGCACCCAGCGCGATGCAGAGGATGGCGGTGAAGCCGAGGATGGGATGGATATGGCCCGGCGCGGCGAGCAGCCCGCACAGGCCCGTAAACACGACCAGCGTCATCACCCGCGGCTTCGTGAGCGCAAGGAAATCCCGCCATTCGGCGGGCATCGGGCGGGCTTGGTACAGTGCGGTCGTCATGTCTTTTCCTGCCCCGTAACAGCAGGGGGCGAAAGGATCGGGGGCGAGCCTTTTTGTGGCCGCCCCCGATCTTCGTTTCTCAACTCAGTGATGCGCGTTGGCGTCGATCACCGGCAGCGTCTCGAACTGGTGGAAGGGCGGCGGGCTCGACAGCGTCCACTCCAGCGTCGTTGCGCCTTCGCCCCACGGATTGCCTTCAGCCTTCTTGCCCGCAACCAGCGACCAGATGATGTTCACGAAGAAGATCAGCACGCCGACGGCCATGATCTCATAGCCATGGCTGGCGACCGCGTTCCACTTCGCGAAGGCTTCGGGATAGTCCGGGTAGCGGCGGGGCATGCCCGACAGGCCCAGGAAGTGCATGGGGAAGAACAGCACGTTCACGCCCACGAAGAACACCCAGAAGTGCAGGTGGCCCAGGAATTCGCTGTACATCCTGCCACTGATCTTGGGGAACCAGTAGTAGAAGCCGGCGAACAGGCCGAACACGGCGCCGAGCGAGAGCACATAGTGGAAGTGCGCGACGACATAATAGGTGTCGTGCAGCACGTCGTCCACGCCGCCATTGGCGAGTACGACGCCGGTCACGCCGCCCACGGTGAAGAGGAAGATGAAGCCCAGCGCCCAGACCATCGGGGTCTTGAAGCTGATCGAGCCACCCCAGATCGTGGCGATCCAGGAGAAGATCTTGATGCCGGTCGGCACCGCGATCACCATCGTCGCGGCGGTGAAGTACATCTTCACGTTCACGCTCATGCCGGTGGTGAACATGTGGTGCGCCCACACGACGAAGCCGACGACACCGATCGCGACCATGGCATAGGCCATGCCGAGATAGCCGAAGACGGGCTTGCGGCTGAAGGTCGCGATGATCTGGCTGACGATGCCGAAGCCCGGCAGGATCATGATGTAGACTTCGGGATGGCCGAAGAACCAGAAAAGATGCTGGTAGAGTTCGGGATCACCGCCGCCTGCGGCATCATAGAAGGTGGTACCGAAATTGCGATCGGTCAGCAGCATGGTGATCGCCGCGGCAAGCACCGGCAGCGCGAGCAGCAGCAGGAAGGCCGTGACCAGCACCGACCACACGAACAGCGGCATCTTGTGCAGGGTCATGCCCGGCGCACGCATGTTGAGGATGGTGGTGATGAAGTTGACGGCGCCCAAGATCGACGCGGCACCGGCAAGGTGCAGCGACAGGATCGCCAAGTCGACGGCAGGACCGGCCGAACCCGTGGTGGAGAGCGGCGCATAGACCGTCCAGCCCGTGCCCGCGCCATTGCCCGTGCCGCCCGGCACGAAGGTCGAGAGCAGCAGCAGCAGGAAGGCCGGCACCGTCAGCCAGAAGCTGATGTTGTTCATGCGCGGGAAGGCCATGTCCGGCGCGCCGATCATGATCGGCACGAACCAGTTGCCGAAGCCGCCGATCATCGCGGGCATGACCATGAAGAACACCATAATCAGGCCGTGGGCGGTGATGAGCACGTTCCACAGATGATAGGCCTGGTCGAGTGTCGCCGACGGACCGTCGGACCACATCGCCCAGGTATGCAGATACTGAATACCCGGCTGCGCCAGTTCGGCGCGCATCAGGCCCGAAATCGCGCCGCCGATGATGCCGGCCGTGATCGCGAAGATCAGATAGAGGGTGCCGATGTCCTTATGGTTGGTGGACATGAACCAGCGGGCGAAGAAGCCCGGCTTGTGATCGGCATCATGATGATCGTGCGCATGGCCGCCATGGAAGTCGTCATGCGTCGCGGTGGTCGTGGTCATGGCTGTCCTGCCCCCTACATCAAATCTTTGCAGGCGCGGCGGGCGCCGGCGCTGCTGCGGTCTCTGCCGCCTTACCCTTGGGATCGCCGCCTTGCGAACGGACCCACTGCTCGAACTCGGCCGGCGGCAGCGCCTCGATCGCGATCGGCATGAAGCCGTGGCGCGCGCCGCACAGTTCCGAGCACTGGCCGTAATAGACGCCGGGCTTGTCGATGGTGAAACTCTTCTCGTTCAGGCGGCCGGGCACGGCGTCCATCTTCACCCAGAGCGAAGGCACCGCGAAGCTGTGGATCACGTCCGCGCCGGTGATGATGAGCCGGATCGGCTTGCCTGCGGGCAGGACGAGGCGATTGTCGGGCGCCAGCAGATAGGGCTCGCCATTGGCGGCGGCCTTTTCCGGCGTCAGCATATTCGACACGAATTCGGGAATGCCCTGGTCGGGATATTCATAGCCCCAGTACCACTGGTAGCCCGTCACCTTGACGGTGATCGCGTCCTTGGGCGCGGGCTTGTACTGGTCGGCGAGCAGGCCGAGCGAGGGAATGGCGATGGCGAGCAGGATAAGCACCGGCGCCACCGTCCATACGATCTCGATCGCGGTGTTGTGCGACGTCTTCGACGGCACAGGATTGGCGGCGCGGCGATAGCGGAACATCACCCAGAGCATCAGCAGCAGCACGAACACCGAAATGATGGTGATGATCGGCAGCAGCACGATGTCGTGGATCCAGCGCGCCTGGCGGCCGGTGTCGGTAAACTGCTTCTGTAGGGTAAATTCGCCCGGCATCGGCATGCCGATGCCTTCGGTCGGCTTCATGCGGGGCGGCGCGGCCACCTTCGCTGCGGGCGCGGCCTGTGCTGCATTGGCCGATTCGGCCGGCACCGCGGCATTCTCTGCAGCGGCGGGCGCGGCGGCAGCGACATTGTCCTGCGCCATCGCAACCGGAGTGGGGGCAAGGGCGGGCGCAATGGCCATCAACCCGGCGAGAACAAGCGACTTCACCATTTTCATAAGCGTCTCGATACCCCGTAACCCCTCAGCGCCGACGCGCTCAAGCTGCACACATGTCAAATGCCGTGTGCTGGCTTCGCCCCCTCGGGCTGCGGCGGCTTATAGGCATGGTTATCCCAAGCCTCAACCTTCTATAGGGCAATTTTCTTCGCTGTTGCAACGTGGTCCTGCGCCGCCTATCTGGCTGCGCGCGCAACAGGCAATTTACAGGGGTAAGCGGGTAATGACCGACGAGGAAGTTCTGGCCGAGTTTCGTGCGGCAGGAGCGCTGCTTGAAGGGCATTTCGTCCTCTCTTCGGGCCGGCACAGCGCCAACTATCTGCAGTGCGCCCGCGTCCTGATGAATGCGGAGCGCGCCGGAACGCTCGCACGCGCACTCACCCAGACACTGCCACGCGAACTGCGACAGGAGATCGAGGTCGTCGTTTCGCCGGCGATGGGCGGCATCATCATCGGCCATGAAATGGGCCGCGCGCTGGGGGTCGACGCACTTTTCCTGGAACGGCCCGAGGGCACGTTCGAGTTTCGCCGTGGCTTCGCGTTGAAGCCGGGGCAGAAGGTTCTGATGGTCGAGGATGTCGTCACCACCGGGCTATCCTCCCGCCAGGCGATGGATTCGGTGCGCGAGGCCGGCGGCATCGTGGTGGCGGAGGCCGCGCTGGTCGATCGTTCGGCCGGCACCGCCGAGCTTGGCGTGCCCTTCTACCCGCTCGTCAGCATCAACTTCCCGGTCTATGAAGAAGACGCCCTGCCTCCCGAACTTGCGGCGATCCCGACCAGCAAGCCCGGCAGCCGGAAGAACTGAGCGCCATGACGAGCCCCCTGCGCCTGGGCGTCAACATTGACCATGTGGCTACGATCCGCAATGCGCGGGGCGGCCTTTACCCCGATCCGATCCGGGCCGCGCTGGTGGCGCAGGAGGCTGGCGCCGACGGCATCACTGCGCATCTGCGCGAGGACCGCCGGCATATCATGGACGATGACATCGGCCACCTGATCGGCGCGATCGCGCTGCCGCTCAACATGGAGATGGCCGCGACCGAGGAAATGGTCGCGATTGCGCTGCGCCATCGCCCGCACGCTGCCTGCATCGTGCCCGAACGGCGCGAGGAAGTGACGACCGAGGGCGGGCTGAATGCGGCGGGCCAGCATAATCACCTCAAGCCACTGATTACCCGCCTGTCCGACGCCGGCATCCGCGTCAGCCTGTTCATCGAGCCCGATCCACGACAGATCGAGGCGGCGATTTCTCTCGGCGCGCCGGTGGTGGAACTGCACACCGGCAAATATGCCCATAGCGAAGGCGAGGCCCGCACGGCGGAACTTCGCCGCATCGCCGATGCCGCGGCGCTCGCCGCGAAGAACGGGATCGAGGCGCATGCCGGCCATGGCCTAACCTTCGACAATGTCGTGCCCATTGCCGCCATCCCGCAGATCGCCGAACTCAACATCGGTCACTTCCTGATCGCCGAGGCGATTTTCGACGGGCTGGGGCCGGTGGTGCAGCGGATGCGCAGCTTGATGGATTCGGCGCGGTGATTCGACGCGGTCTTCCCGCCGCCCGGCTGGCAGTCCGATGATCGTCGGGCTCGGCTCCGACCTTTGCAACATCGAGCGCATCCAGAATTCGCTCGACCGCTTCGGCGACCGTTTTGAGCAGCGCTGCTTTACCGACACCGAACGCGCCAAGGCCGCGCGGCGCCCCTTCACCAAGGCCGGCACGCTTGCCAAGCGCTTCGCGGCCAAGGAAGCCTTTTCTAAGGCGGTAGGGACCGGATTTCGCGCCGGGGTGTTCATGAAGGACATCGGCGTGGTCAACAGCCCGTCCGGCGCGCCGACCCTGCATCTGGAAGGCGGCGCACTGGAACGGCTGAACGCGCTGATCCCGGCGGGTCACAGGCCCGTCATTCACCTGACGCTCACGGATGATCATCCATGGGCACAGGCATTTGTAATTATCGAGGCCTTGCCCCAATAAGGGCGGGCCGGACGACACTGGCACGGGCTTCGAGGACATATGACGACGGCGCAGATGGACAGCAACGAAAGCCCGGCAGCGCAGGATCCCAAGGCTGATACGTCCCCTGAGACGTCCAGGGTCGACTGGTGGGGCGAAATCCGCAGCATCGTCGTCCTTGTGCTGGCCGTACTGGGCTTCCACAGCTTCATCGCCAAGCCATTCTACATTCCATCGGAATCGATGATGCCGGTGCTGTTGAAGGGCGACCGGCTGGTGGTCAGCAAATATCCCTACGGCTGGTCCTATGTCTCGCCCAGCTTCCACATCCTGCCCTTCATCCAGGGGCGGCTGATGGGCAGCCTGCCGGCACGCGGGGATGTCGTGATCGCCTCCCCCGCCAACAAGCGGGAAGATTATATCAAGCGGGTGATCGGCCTGCCCGGCGACGTGATCGAGGTGCGCGCCGGCCAGGTGGTGTTGAACGGCGTGCCCGTGCCGCAGCGCACGATGGCGCCGCTGCGCATTCCGGTCGACGCCAACGCCCCCTGCCCGCCCGAACAGTTCCCCGGCGGGCTGGTGCGTGACCGCGACGGCACCGCCTGGTGCGAATTGCCTGTGAAGCGCGAGACCCTGCCCAACGGCAAGAGCTATACGATCATCGACATCGGCCCCAGCGAACTAGACTGGTACGGACCGATCCGCGTGCCGGCCAACCATGTCTTCCTGATGGGCGACAACCGCGACAACAGCGCCGACAGCCGCGCCTCGCTGGCCGCCAACGGCCTTGGCGGGCCCGTACCGTGGGAAGCGATCGGCGGCCGGGCGGAATTCATCACCTTCTCGCTGGACGGCACGGCATCCCTGAACCCGATCAGCTGGTTCGAGGCGCTGCGCGGCGGCCGCGCCGGCAACAGCCTGCGTCCGGCCACGGACAATCCCGCCAAATGAGCGATTCCGGGCAGCATGTCGAAGCCCCCGGCCCCTCCGAAGTCCGCAGCCCGCTGGTAAGGCAGGAGCTTCAGCGGGCAGGCGTGTGGTTCGGCCTCGCCATCCTGATCGCGCTCGTCGTCCTGCTCGCGCAGCCGATCCTGCTGATCCTCGGTGCATTGGTGCTGACCACGATGATGGACGGCGGCGCGCGCCTGCTGCGCCGCGCGCTACCGATCAGCCGCGGATGGCGTCTGACGATCGTGCTGGTCGCGGCGTTGATGTTCCTCATCTGGACGGTCTATCTGACCGGGTCGAACCTGGCCGAGCAGGCGCAGGCGATGCGTACCATCGTCGAAACACAGGTAAGCCGCATCGGCAGCTGGGCGCAGCAAATGGGCTTCACGACCACGCCTGAGGATTTCAAGACGCTGGGGAGCCAGGCCCTGAGTTCGCTGGGCCGGGTGACGGCGGCTGTCAGCACCGCGGTCGGTGCGGTGACGAGCGGCGTCATGATGCTGGTGCTCGCCATCTTCATCGCCATCGAACCCAAGTTGTACGAGCGCGGCGTCGCATGGATGCTGCCGATGGAGAAGCGCGACAATTTCTACAGCATCGCTGACAAGATGGGCTGGACGCTGCGGCGGCTGATGGCCGGGCGGCTGATCGGCATGGCGGTGGAGGGCATCGGCACATGGCTGCTGCTGTGGGCCGGCAATGTGCCCATGGCGGCGCTGCTCGGCGTGCTGACGGGCATCTTCGCCTTCCTGCCCAATATCGGATCGATAATATCGGGCATCCTCATCATCCTGGTCGGCTTTTCGGGCGGCATGGACGTGGGCCTCTATGCGGTCGGCGTGTATCTGGCCGTGCAGATCGTGGACGGCTATCTGATCGTGCCCATGGTCGCCAAGCGCGCGACCGACCTGGCGCCCGCGCTGGTACTGGGCGCGCAGATTCTGTTCGGCGCGCTCTTCGGCCTGATGGGCCTGTTCCTGGCGGACCCGATCGTCGCGATGATCAAGGTCTATCTGGAGGAGCGTTCGAAGACGAAGGCCCCCTCCACGATCCAGCTGGAGCGCTGAAGGCTTGGGCGGCAGCGGCGCTGGCATTTCACTTGCGATTTATCTTGCCGCCGCGCTGTGCGAGATCGCTGGCTGCTTCGCCTTCTGGGCCTGGGCACGGCTGGGCCGCTCGCTGCTATGGCTGGCACCCGGCATTGTTAGCCTCATCCTCTTCGCCTGGCTGCTGACGCGCATCGAGAGCAGCGCCGCCGGGCGCGCCTATGCGGCCTATGGTGGCATCTATATCCTGACCGCGATCGGCTGGATGTGGGCGGCGGAACATGTCCGGCCGGACAGGTGGGACATGATCGGCGGCGCACTGTGCCTGGCGGGCGCGCTTGTGATTATCGCGGGGCCACGCTGAGAAGGGCCGGATAGCAACGGACCCAAGACAAAAAAAGGCCGGGGTGAACCCGGCCTTTTTTGATTGTTCAGATGCCTTGCGCGATCAGTGCGGCACTGCCGGGGCCTGGCCCGGCGCGGGGGCGCCGCCGGGTGCGCCCATGCCGGGGCCGCCCATCATCTGCATCTGGCGCTGCATCGCTTCGATCTCCGCCTTCGACTTGAAGTCGAGCAGCTTGATGTCGAATTCCAGCGTCGAATTGGCCGGGATCGGGCCGGTGGCCTTGTCGCCATAGCCAAGACGCGGCGGGATGGTGACATGATAGCTGCCACCCTTCTTCATCTTGAGCAGCGCTTCGGTGAAACCGGGCACCAGCCCGTCGACGGGCAGCGGCGCCTGCTCGCTCTGGTCGAACACCTTGCCGTCTTCCAGCTTGCCCACATAGGAGACAAGGACGACATCGTCCTTCGTCGGGCTGGGGCCAGCGCCTTCGGTCACGACCTGAAAACCCAGCGCGTCGATCTGGTTGACGCCGGCCCAGGCCAGGCCGCCCGCCGCCAACGCCACAGCCGCAATGCCAACCCACAGACGGGTCAACGAACCCTTGGCGATAGGACGAAGGGGGACAGCCGTGGTCGACATGGGCGTTGCGCCTTATATGGAGACGGAAGAAAAAGTGCCCGGGGCGAGCGCTGCCGCCCCGGTCGGGTACCGGTTACTTACCGAACACCGTCACGCTCGGCGCGCTTGCGCTCGAGCTTGCGCGCGCGGCGAACCGCGGCAGCCTTTTCACGGGCACGCTTTTCCGAAGGCTTCTCGTAATGACGGCGCAGCTTCATCTCGCGATACACGCCCTCACGCTGCAGCTTCTTCTTCAGCGCGCGCAGGGCCTGGTCGACATTATTGTCGCGAACGATGATTTGCATAAGCCGGTCTTGCTCCAATTCCGTATCAACGGTCGATCTGGCCGGGCAAAACACCACCCGACACACCGGCCGAAAACCAATAAATAGGGGTCGCCGCAGACAAAGCCTGCGCCGCGTGCCGGGGCCACTACCAGCAGAGTCGGCGAATTTCAAGAGCAAAGCCACTCGTCCCGGCTCGACAGCCTGCCCATGCGGGCGGATAAGGGCGCCATAGCCATAACAGGAGAGGCGCCATGGCAACGGCCACGCATGCGCAGGCGATGAGCGAGCCCGAATGGGAGGCACGGCAGCACCTTGCCGCCTGCTACCGAATCTTCGACCGGATGGGCTGGTCCGAACTCATCTACAACCACATCACGCTGCGGGTGCCGGGGGAGGAGAATGCCTTTCTCATCAATCCCTTCGGCCTGCATTACCGGGAAATATGCGCGTCGAACCTGGTGAAGGTGGACATAGACGGACGCACGCTCGACGGATCGCCCTACCCCATCAATCCGGCAGGCTTCACCCAGCACAGCGTCTTCCACCGGCATGTGCCGGACGCCCATTGTATCATCCACACCCACACGACGGCGGGCATGGCGGTATCGGCCACGCGGGAAGGGCTGACGCCCACCAATTTCTACGCCGCCACCTTTGCCGGGCGAATCGCCTATCATGATTTCGAGGGGATCACGATCAGGCCGGAGGAAGGCGCCCGGCTGGTCGCGCATCTGGGCCGCAACCGAGTGATGATCCTGCGCAACCATGGCCTGCTGGTGATGGGCGAGACCCTGCCCAAGGCGTTCCTGATGCACTGGATGCTCCAGCGCGCCTGCGAGATCCAGGTCGCGACCGGGGCCGCGGGAACGCCGATCGAGATTCCGCCCGAGGTCATCGCCGTCCACCAGCGCGATCTTTCCGGGATCCAGCTGCCCGGCGGCCCCGGCGCACCCGATTTCGCAGCGCTCGTCCGGCTGCTGGAGCGGGACGACCAAAGCTGGCGGGCATGAAGGCTCAGCCGAATCGGTAGCCCGAAACGGCCCAGCCCAGCACCACGCTGCGGTGATCGCGCACCGCCGGATCATCGCCGCCAGCACCCAATGCGACCATCAGCGGCAGGAGGTGCTCCTCGCGCGGATGAGCGTAGCGCGCATTGGGCAGATCCTGCCAGCGGGCCAGCAGCGCGGCACGGCGCGCCGGATCGGCATCGGTCACGGCGTCCGTCAGCGCGTCGTCCCACAGGGTCGAGGGCGCGGTCACATGAGCCCCGCGCTCGCGCAGATTATGAAAGCTCATGCCCGACCCGACGATCAGCACGCCCTCGTCGCGCAGTGGCGCCAGCGCCCTGCCCACGCGAATATGATCGGCGGGATCGAGATCGTGCCGCAGCGACAATTGCATCAGTGGGATGTCCGCCTGTGGCACCATCACCTTCATGGGAATGAAGACGCCATGGTCCCAGCCGCGATCAGCCTCCCGTGCCGTGGCAAAGCCTTCCGCCTCCAGCAGCCCTTCGACGCGCCCGGCCAGATCGGGCGCGCCGGGCGCGTCCCAGCGCAGCTGGTAGGTATGCGGCGGGAAGCCATAATAGTCGAACAACAGGCCGGGCTGGGCGCCGTCATGCAGGGTGAAGCGCGGCGCTTCCCAATGACCCGAGATCAGCAGGATCGCGCGGGGACGCTCCGGCAGGGTCGCGATGATGCCGGCCAGATAATCCTGCATCGGTTGCCACATGGGGTCACTGGATGGCGTGTCGGGCGCGTCCGGGTTCATAAAGAAGCAGGGGCCGCCGCCATGCGGCACGAAAAGGCTGGGGAGTTTGCTCATGCCGATAAAAATGGCGCGGCCGCGCAGCCGGCTCAATGACGCCGTTGGAAACACAGAGTTCCCGCGGGTCCAGCAAGAGCATTTTGCGCTTTCTTCGACGGCGGGAGATTCCCCTTGGCGCGGAAAGGCTCTAGAGCCGGGGCATGACGAAATTCACCGTCAACGACCGCCCCGTCCATTACCGCATGGACCCTGACACGCCGCTGCTATGGGCGCTGCGCGACGCATCCAACCTGACCGGCACCAAATATGGCTGCGGCACCGGCGATTGCGGCGCCTGTACCGTCGACATCGATGGCGAGGCGGTGCGCAGCTGCATGATCAGCATCGCGCAGGCGGAGGGCCGCTTCGTCACCACCATCGAGGCGCTCTCGCCCGATCGCAGCCATCCCGTGCAACAGGCATGGGTGGCGGAGAACCTGCCGCAATGCGGCTTCTGCCAGCCCGGCATGATCATGGCCGCGTCCGTGCTGCTGCGGAAGAACCGCGATCCGGCCGACGCTGAGATCGACAAGGCAATCACCAACATCTGCCGATGCGGCACCTATCCCCGCATCCGCGCAGCGGTGAAACGCGCCGCCCGCATCCTGCGCGGGGAAGAACAGGTCGCCGCCGCCCCGCCGCCGGGAATCGCGCCCGCCGACGCCGCCCGCGACATCCCGGCGCTCTCGCCCGTACCTTCGGCCAAGCCCCAGCCCTGAAGCGTTTATCCGGCAGGACCCTCGCCGGTTCTGCCGTCATCCATCAATGGAAGTGCGCCGCCGTATAGGGGATCTGGAAATAGGTGAGCCCCGTGCGCGCGAGCCGCCCCGCCGTCGATCGCGAGCGCTTGAAGAACAATTCCTTGAAGTCGATCCCCACGCCGAAGAACAGGCGTCGCTTGGGCTCCAGCCCGGCGGCACGATCCGGGTTGGTGAAGTTCTTGCCATAATAGCCGGCGTGAAACTCGACGAAACGCAGCGGACTGTTGCGCAGGCCCTCGAACCCCGAGGGGCGCAGTGCGAACATATAGCGCTGCTGCGCATAGTGCCGCTTGCCCTTGAAGGTGTAGATATCCGAATTGGGGATCAGCAGCAGGCGGAAATCCAGCTTTTCCTCCAGCCCGGGCACCGTCTGCCGCAGTGCGGAGAGCGCCGCGCCCGCCGTATTGAAAATCACGTCCTGAGGCGAGAAGCCACTCGACACCTTATGCGCGTCATAGAGCTCACTGTAGAGCATCAGGCCCGACGACAGCGCCGCTGCCGTGAACGCCCCCGCCCCTTCCCGGCCGCCGGTCCGCCGCTGGATTTCGGACTGGAGCAGTTCGGTGATGACATAGGCATTGAACGCATGGGTCAGCTTGTCGACGCCAAGGTTTGTGGTGTTCTTGCCGAACCAGCCCTCATCCTGGACATGGAAGGAAGTCGTCGCCTTCGTCACGATCAGCTGCGATATGGTCATATAGGCAAAGACGCCGCCGACCTCCCACTTCACCGTATTGAACTGCGCCCCGAAGGATGCCTCCCGTGGCGCGGGTGCCAAGCCGGCAGCCTGCGAGGCCGGGGGACCATAGAGCGATTCGCCAGGTCCGGCGTCCTGCACCTGTGTCCGCGCGAAATTCAGCCGGGGCGCCGTGCCGAATGTCGCGTCGATCGCCCGGATATCCCGCGAGGACATGGGGACGGCATCGAGTGCGCCTTCGGATCGATCCTCCACATCCACGACATCCGCGGCGCCGATGACCGTCTCCGCCGCCAGCGGTGCGCCTGCGAAACCGCTGGACATCAACGAAAGCATGAGGGCGGGCCGACAGAGGGAGGAACGAAAGGTACTGGAAATGAAACCCATTCCCCTGTCGTTACGTCTGCGGTGCCCATGCGCAAGCTGCCACCCATGAGAAATATGACAATTGCGCGACAGACGGTGGCGCAGCGTCGTTGGAAGGAGTGAAACCCCAATTATCTGAAAAGACGGGCACATCTTTTTAGGACGTCGGCGATCATCATGCGCCGTCCTGCCCTTTCTTTCGGAATGCTGTCAGCCGAGTTCAGGATCGGCTCATGGCCGTGGCTGCAATACGGTGACACAAAGGGCCAGACCGGCCCCTCAAGGACGCAGACGATGATGAGGAAAATCGTGATCGCGGGTCTGCTGGCGGCAACGGCAATCGGTGCCGTGGCACCCGCCGCGCAGGCCCAGCGCTGGGAACGCGGCAATGATGGCGGCGGCAATGGCCGGCAGGACCGTGGCGGAGAGACACGCGGGCAGCGGCCCGATGGCGGCCAGCAGCGCCAGAGCATGCGCGAGCAATGGAATGCGCAGCGGGCGGAGCGCGGCGACAACCGCGGGCAATCCCAGGCGCAAATCCAGCCCCAGCCACAGATGCAGGCCCGACCGGACGCAATTGCTCGCCCGGATAGGCCGCGCAGCCCGGACAGGCAGCGCGGCGATGCCCAATGGCAGGGCCGCAGCGAGACGCGCTGGAACCAGCAAGCTCAGGCGCAGCGGCCGATCGAGGCACGCGGCGACCGCGACGAGAGCCGTACCAGCTGGCAGTCCGGCCGCCAGGAAGGTCGACCCGATGTGCGACAGCAGGATCGACGCGACGAAGCGCGGCAGGATGGCCGCCAGGGCTGGCGGGACAATCGCGGGGATGATCGCCGCGATGACCGGGGCAACTGGCAGAACAGCCGCAACGACGATCGCCGGAACTGGCAGGACAATCGCCGGGATGACCGCCGCGACAGCCGGCAGGACTGGCGTGGCGATGGCCGCCGCCTCGATTCGGCGCAGCGCTGGTCCGATCAGCGACGCTGGGACAATGGCTGGCGCAGCGATCGCCGCTATGACTGGCGCAGCTATCGCTCGCGCTATGGCAATGTCTATCGGCCTGGCCGCTATTATGCCCCGCGCGGATGGAGCTATGGCTACCGTTCCTTCTCGATCGGCGTGTACCTGAACAGCCTGCTCTATTCGAACAGTTACTGGCTGGATGACCCATGGCAGTATCGCCTGCCGCCGGCCTACGGTTCGCTGCGCTGGGTCCGCTATTATGACGACGCTTTGTTGGTCGACATTCGCGACGGCTATGTCGTCGATGTGATCCGCGACTTCTTCTGGTGAGCTTTCGGGTCCGCTGGGATGTCGGGCCGAACCACCCCTTGATACCGGCTTCCTGGACTGGCCTTCAGGAACCACTGGACCCGGAGCGGCAACGTTCCGGGTTCCTTTGATTCTCCTCAGCCGGACTTTGAGCGCGCGATTCCGCTGGCCGACGCCTTCGGACCGGCGCTTTTCCATTGCCCGACCATCCCGGCTTTGGCAGGAAAGGCGCGATGACGGAAATACAGGACAAGGACGATGGCGGCGTGGCGTCGCTCCATCGCGCGGCCATTGGCGAGCAGGTACGCAAAAGGCTGGCAAGCAACCCGATGGTCAGCCGCATCGACGCGCCAAACCTGGAAATCTATGGACGCCACGCCTTCCTCACGCCGCAGGAATGCGCCGTACTGCGCGCACAGATCGACGACGGGGCCGCGCCCTCCACGCTGTTTTCGGGCAGCGCCAATGCGGAATATCGCACCAGCAGCAGTTGCAACCTCAGCCCATGGGATCCGGTGGTGGAAGGCATCACCGCGCGGATCGTCGCGATGCTCGGCGTCGATCCGGCAAGTGGCGAAACATTGCAGGGCCAGCGCTACGAAACCGGCCAGGAATATCGCCCGCACTGCGACTATTTCCCGGTCGCTGCCAGCTACTGGCCGGCGATGCGCAAGAGCGGCGGCCAGCGCTGCTGGACGGCCATGATCTACCTCAACAGCGTGGCGGAAGGCGGTGAAACCCACTTCCTGCAGAGCGGCTTCATGGTGCCACCCAGCGAAGGCATGATCCTGGCCTGGAACAATCTCGACCGGGATGGCGCGCCCAACCCGTTCAGCCTTCATGCCGCAAGACCGGTAATCGCCGGCCAAAAATATGTCGTCACCAAATGGTTTCGCGAGCGGCCTTGGACGCCCTGACCTTCCGCCGTCTGGACGTGCTTCGCAGTTCCGTAACTCACGGTGGTTGTTACACTTTAAGACAACCCTGTCGCCAAGCTGACTGCATCATTCCTCAATGGTTCAGAACCAATGCCGCATAAGGGCGTTGTTGAGACGGGAAGCCTGACGGACGTTCCGTTCGACAAGAACAACAAGGCCCCCAATTGGTATTTGGAGACAGAATATGCGGAAGATCATCACCCTGGCTCTGCTCGCCGCCACTGCCTTTCCGGCTGCGGCCATGGCCCAGTCGGCGGCGGAACTGCGGCGCGACAATCGCGAGGTACGTCAGGAACAGCGCGAACTGCGCGATGCGCAGCGCTATGGAAACAGGCGCGACGTGCGGGAGGAACGCCGCGACGTGCGCGAGGCCAGGCAGGAACGCCGCGAGGACTGGCGAGACTATCGCCAGAGCCACCGTACCACCTATGCTCGTGGCAACTGGCGTGCGCCCTTCCGCTATCAGGCATGGAATGAAGGCGCCCGGCTTCGCCCGGCATATTATGGCTCGCGCTATTATGTGAACGACTATGGTCGTTATCGCCTGCCGGCGCCTGGCCGTAACCTGCGCTACATCCGTCACTATGACGATGTGCTGCTGGTGAATGTGCGCAACGGCAATGTGGTTCGGGTCTATCGCAGCTTCTTCTGGTAAGCGACCTCAACAACATCGCGTGAACCATAAGCGGCCCCGGAGCAGGGAACACTCCGGGGCCGCCCAAGTTTCTATTCCCGTGGCCGCGCCGGCCGTTGCCAACACGGCGCGGCCGATGATTGCTATTAAAGCAAATCACCAGTCCGAAAGGGGATGGACCATCAAAGCTAACGCAACGATGCCCTCCAAGTTCCCATATATCCGGGGTTTCGGACGAAATTTTCGCGCGGATTGGCGCAATCACCGTCCCCGCCGATGAACGTGGCGGTCAGTCAACCGCAGCCAATGCTTCTGCGATCAGCCGTCGGCTGTTCTCCACCCCGTAAAGCGCGATAAAGCTGCCCATGCGCGGCCCCTGATCGGCACCGAGCAGCGTCTGGTAGAGCGCCTTGAACCACTCGCGCAGCTCGGCAAAACCGAAGGTCTCGTCCTTGCCGATGGCGTAGACGATATTCTGGATATCCTCCGCGCTGGCGTCCGCCGGCAGCGCCGCCAGTTCCGCGTCCAGCCGGCGCAGCGCCGCCGCTTCGCTTTCCGTCGGCGCGCGGCGCTTGAGCGTGGGCGCGACGAAATCGCGGTGATAGGCGAGCGCATGGCCGATCAGCGCGTCGAGATCTGGATGCGTCTGTGCCGACGCATCGGCGACATAGTTGCGCAGATAGCCCCACACCTGATCGCGGGTCGCGTCGCCCATCACGCCGACAAGGTTCAGCAGCAGCCCAAAGGTCACGGGCAGCTTGCCGTCCGGCAGAGCACCGTCATGAATGTGGTGGACCGGGTTGCCCAGCTTCTGCTCGACGGCCTGGCCGGCGTAATTGCCCCGGAACTGCCAATATTCGTCCACCGCGCGGGGGATGACGCCCATGTGCAGCTGCTTGGCCTTCTTGGGCTCGCGATAGGCGTAGAAGGCAAGGCTCTCCTGAGGACCATAGGTCAGCCACTGCTCCAGCGTCAGGCCATTGCCCTTGGACTTGGAGATCTTCTCGCCCTTTTCGTCGAGGAACATCTCGTAATTGAAGCCCTCGGGCGGTCGTCCGCCGAGCGCGCGGCAGATACGCGAGCTTTGCGTGACCGAATCGATCAGATCCTTGCCCGCCATCTCATAGTCCACGCCCAGCGCGACCCAGCGCATCGCCCAGTCGACCTTCCACTGCAGCTTTGCACCGCCCGACAGGATCGACTGCTCGATGGTCTCGCCCTCGTCGACGAAGCGGACGAGGCCGGCCTCTGCGTCAATTACCTCGACCGGCACCTGCAGCACGATGCCGCTCTTGGGGCTGATCGGCAGGACGGGCGAATAGGTCGCCTGCCGCTCCTTGCGGAGCGTCGGCAGCATGATGTCCATGATGTCCTGATAATGGCGCAGCACGCCGCGCAGCGCGTCGTCGAAGGCGCCGGCCTTGTAGCGCTCGGTCGCGGACACGAATTCATAGTCGAAGCCGAAGCGGTCGAGGAAATCCTGCAGCATCGCATTATTGTGATGCGCGAAGCTCTCATATTTCCCGAAGGGATCGGGCACCTGCGTCAGCGGCTTGCCCAGATGCTCCGCCAGCATCGCGCCATTGGGCACATTGTCGGGCACCTTGCGCAGGCCGTCCATGTCGTCGCTGAAGGCGATCAGGCGGGTGGGCACATCGGACAGCGCATGGAAGGCGTTGCGGACCATGGTGGTGCGCAGCACTTCGTTGAACGTGCCGATATGCGGCAGGCCCGATGGGCCATAGCCGGTCTCGAAAAGCACATGGCCCTTGTCCGGCGCCACGCCATTTGCGGCCTGCGGATAGCGCTTCAGAAGCTTGCGCGCCTCCTCATAGGGCCAGGCCTTGGAGGCGAGCGCTGCATCGCGCAGGGTGGGCGTATCGGTCATGGCTGTATCGCTTGTCGCTTGTCGGAAAGATGGTCGCCCTTAGCGGCACATCGCCTGCTGTTTAAGCCTTTTGTCGGTATCGGACAAAAATCAGATACACAAAGCAACGCAGTTACCGCTCTGTTAACCCTGTCATGTCAGTATCGAAACGACGAAGGACGGGGGAACAGGACCGATGCAGACCCAGCGCAGGCGCGAGCGCACCAATGTCGACATTGCCGTCACGGTGACGACCGTGCTCGATTCGCTGCCGGCGACGATCACCGACCTCAATGAATTCGGCGCCAAGATCGAGGGTGCAGCACTGCCCGAGGGTACGCGCTTCCAGATCGACGTCGACGGGCATGACGTGTTCGGCATCGTCCGCTGGGCGGAGGTGGACCGCATGGGCGTCTATTTTCCCTTCGGCATCGAAGGCAGCCCTTTGGCGAACGCACTGGAAATGGCGCGCGTGGTCCGCAGGCCAGCCCCCACACGCGCCGGGATGGCCATCGGCACCGGCATCGGTGAAAGCAGGGGCGGCGTAGGCATGGGCAATCCCGGTATTTCGCGACCAGCTCTTTCCGCAAGCGCCACGCCGCGCGGCTTTGGTCGCCGGTCCGGCTGAACGGCATCTTCTTCTCACGGCAATTTCCTCGCAAAAGGGTTTCCCCTTTGTTCCCGCGCCCCTAAGACGGTGGGGTGATGACCCCTGCAGACCTGCCCGCGCTCCACGCCAGCCATGGTGGCATCTGGCTGCGCGACGGCCAGTCCGAGACCCGTGCCGTCGCGAAGGGGCAGGCCGTCGCCTGGGCCGCCGAAACACCGATCATCATGCTCAACGCGCCACTTGCCGGGCAACGCATGGGCTATTCCGACCTTAACGGCCTCGACCTGCTGGAGCTGTGGGCGTTCGTCCACCCAGCGCAATTTCTCGTGCCCACGGCCAAGGGGCTGGCGCAGGCGCTGGGCCTGCCCGCGCCGGAGCGCGAAGGGGATATTCCGGCGCTGTACCAGCAGGCGGCGACCGTTCTGCTCGACCGGCTGGGGAGCGCGACCTGGCGCGAGCGCGAGGGGGCATGGACGGCGCTGCAAAGCCTCCATCGCCTGCGCTGGACCTGGACGCCGCTGGTCATGCCGCGCATCGCGCAACCGCGCGAGGCGGAGCGCTGGCTGTTCAGCCGCCTCCCGGAATGGGAGGAAGGGGCGCCCCGCCCCGCCCCGCGCACCGTGATCTTGAACGAGCAGCAGGTCGCGCAGCAGCTGAACGCACTGACCGGGCAAGGCGCCGAAGCACGGCCCGGACAGCATGCCTATGCCAGTGCCGCCGCCGAGAATTTCGTACCGCGCCGCGCCCGTGACGAACCCAATATGCTGCTCGCCGAAGCCGGCACCGGCATCGGCAAGACGCTGGGCTATCTCGCCCCCGCTTCGCTCTGGGCAGCTGAGGCCGGCGGGGCGGTGTGGATCTCCACCTATACCAAGGCATTGCAGCGCCAGCTCGACCGCGAGACAGCGCGCATCTTCCCCGATGCGGCGACGCGCGCGCGCCGCGTGGTGGTACGCAAGGGGCGGGAGAATTATCTCTGCCTGCTCAACCTTGAGGATGCGCTGCAGGGCGGCTTCTCGGGGCGGGCGGCGGTGCTGGCGCAGCTGGCGGCGCGCTGGGCCGCCTATACACGCGATGGCGACATGGTGGGCGGCGACCTGCCCGGCTGGCTGCCCACGCTGTTCCGCCGCAACGGATCGACGGCGCTGACCGACCGGCGCGGCGAGTGCATCTATGCCGGCTGCCCGCATTACCGCAAATGCTTCATCGAGCGCGCGACGCGGGCCTCGGCGGACGCGGATCTCGTCATCGCCAACCATGCGCTGGTGATGGTGAACGCCGCGCGCGGGCGCGATTCAGGCGCGCCGACCACGCGCATCATCTTCGACGAGGGGCATCATCTGTTCGACGCCGCCGATTCGACCTTCTCCGCGGCGCTCACGGGGCAGGAAGCGATCGAGCTGCGCCGCTGGGTGATCGGCCCCGAAGGCGCCTCACGCGGGCGCCGCCGGGGCCTCTCCGCCCGCCTCTCCGACGTCGCGAGCTATGATGCGGAGGGCGGCAGTGCGATCGAGGCGGCGCGCCGCGCGGCGGAGGCGCTGCCGGGGGACGACTGGATGAAGCGGGTGCAGGCGGGCGAGCCCTTCGGCCCGATCGAGGCGCTGCTCGCCGCCGTGCGCGGCACGGTGTTCGCGCGCGCCGCCGAAGCCGGCAAGGACGGGCCGGAAGCGGGCTATGGCCTGGAAACCGAGCTGGCCGAACCCGATGGCCCGCTGGTCGATGCGGCGCAGGCCGCCGCCGAGGCACTGGACGGATTGCTGCGCCCGCTCACCCACCTCTCCCGCCGGCTGGAAGCGGTGATCGAGGATTCGCCGGACTGGATGGACGGCGCGGCGCGGGCGCGGATCGAGGGCGCGGTTGCCTCGCTCGGCTGGCGGCGCGATCTGGTCAGCGCGTGGCTGGCGCTCCTCTCTCGCATCGGCGGCCCGGCCGACCCGGACTTCGTCGACTGGATGGCGGTCGACCGGGTGGAGGGCCGCGAATATGATATCGGCCTGCACCGCCACTGGCTGGACCCGACCCGCCCGCTCGCCGAGGCGGTGATGAAGCCGGCCCATGGCGTGATCGTGACGTCCGCCACGCTGCGCGGCGGCGGCGACTGGGACACGGCCGAAGCCCGCACTGGCGCGCGCCACCTGACCCGGCCGGCGGCGCGGTTCGAGGCGCACAGCCCGTTCAACTATGCCGGGCAGGCGCAGGTGCTGGTCGTCACCGACATCAAGCGCGGGGATATCGCGGCGCTGTCTGGCGCCTATGCCCGGCTGATCGAGGCGGCGGGCGGCGGCGCGCTCGGCCTGTTCACCGCCATCCGCCGGCTGCGCGCCGTCCATGCCCGGATCGCCGACCGGCTGGCGCGCGCCGGCCTGCCGCTGTTTGCGCAGCATGTGGACCCGATGGACACCGGCACGCTGGTCGACATCTTCCGCGATGATCCGCGCGCGTCCCTGCTCGGCACCGACGCGCTGCGCGACGGCGTGGACGTGCCCGGCGATTCGCTGCGGCTGGTTGTGATGGAGGGCGTGCCCTGGCCCAAGCCCACCGTGCTGCATGCCGCGCGGCGCCTTGCGGGCGGGGGCAGCGCCTATGACGACCGGCTGATCCGCGCCCGCATGGCGCAGGCCTTTGGCCGCCTGATCCGCCGCGCCGACGACCAGGGCAGCTTCGTCATCCTCTCCGCCGCCATGCCCAGCCGGCTGCTCAGCGCCTTTCCGCAGGGCGTGCCGATCCGCCGCGTCACATTGGACGAAGCCATCATTTCCGTAAGTGCAGAAGCCATGCGCGAGCCCCTTGGCGAGGGCGGCGCTTTCGTGCATCAGGCGGGGGCGGCGACCGGACCGATGGCGGAGGAACAATGAAGCGGCTGACCCTGCTCAGGCATGCAAAATCTGGCTGGGACGATCCGGTGGCGCGCGATTTCGACCGGCCGCTCAATCGCCGTGGCCAGCGCGCGGCCATCCTCATGGGCCAGTTCGCCAAGTCGCAGAAGATGGTGTTCGATCATCTCGTCGCCTCCCCCGCGGTGCGCGTCATCGATACGATCGACGGCTTTCTGGAAGGCTATGGCCAGTCGCTGGAACCACAATGGGACCGGCGCATCTATCTCGCCTCGGCCGGTACGCTGACCGATGTGATCCGCGACATTCCCGACAGCGCCGACAGCGCGCTGATGGTCGGCCATAATCCGGGGTTCGAGGATCTGATCCTGACCCTGGTGCCCGAGGACGGCACGAGCCCGCTGCGCGAATCGGTGGAAGTGAAGTTCCCCACCGCCAGCATCGCCGTGCTGGAAGCGGCGACCGATCATTGGGACGATATTGAACGCGCGCCCATAACCTTGGTGAGTTTCACCCGCCCGCGCGACCTCGACCCGACATTGGGGCCGGAACACTGAGCTGGACCGGACCGAGTGGCACCGCCGCGCAGGGGCTGGCGCGATGACGCCCATCCGATGGCGCAGGGCCGTGCCCGCCGACGCGCCCGCGCTTTCGCTGCTGGGCGGCGCCACCTTCCTCGCCAGCTTCGCGCATGATCATCCGGGGCAGGCGTTGATAGACCATGCCCGCAATGCCCATGGCGAGGCCTGGTATGGGGCGGCGCTCGCCGACCCGGAGCAGGTCGCCATCATCGGCGAGACCCCGCTGGATGCACCCGTCGGCTATGCCCTGCTCACGCCATGCGCGCTGCCGGTGCCGCCAGAAACCGATGACTATGAATTGAAGCGTATCTACCTGCTTGGTCCCTGGCAGGGCGGCGGCAATGGCGACGCGCTGATGGAACAGGCGATAGAGGCGGCCCGCGAAAAGGGTACGCGGCGCCTGCTGCTGGCGGTCTATCCGCAGAACGATCGCGCGCGGCGCTTCTACGATCGCCATGGCTTCGAAGAGATCGGGAAGATGACCTTCATGGTCGGCGACGTGCCGTTCGACGACCTGATCTACGCGCGTCGACTATAGGACGACGGCGCAGCGCCATCCACCAGCGCTACTCGCCCAATGCTGCAACCAGATCGGCGCGGATCGCTTCCAGTCGGCTGACGAGGTCATCGCGCATGTCGGTGCCGAAGCCGATCGCTGGCGGGCTGCTGGCTGGATCGGGTTCTGGGCTCATCGCAGGCTCTATTTTTTTCGCGCTGCCCACACTGCCACCCTCGTCCATCAGCGCCTTGCGGGCGCCGCGAACGGTGAATCCCTCGACATTCAACAGGTGATTGATGCGCCGCGCGAGGTCGACATCCGCCGGCCGGTAGTAGCGACGATTCCCTGAACGTTGCAGTGGCCGGAGCTCGGGAAAGCGCGTTTCCCAATAACGCAATATATGTTGGGGCAGACCCAGTTCATCGGCAAGTTCACCGATCGTCAGGAATGCCCCCTCCGCCTTCTTCATGACAGTGATGTTGCACCCATCCGGCCGCTGAGGTCAACCGCGGTACGCCCTGGACACGGCGAGCCGAGTCTCATTTCCGACCGTGTGTCGCTCCCGCGTCAGGCGCAGGCCACGCGCTCACGCATCGACTGACTGGCGCGGAAGGTCAGGACACGGCGCGGCTCGATGGGCACCTCTATGCCCGTCTTAGGATTGCGGCCGACACGCTCCGCCTTATCGCGCAGCACGAAGGTTCCGAAGCTGGAGATTTTGACATTCTCTCCCCGCTCCAGAGCGAGACTGATCTTTTCAAGGATCGATTCGACGATCGCAGCGGATTCAGCTCGAGACAACCCCACATGGCGATTGAGGGAGTCTGCGATATCCGCCCGAGTCAAGGTTCCGTTGCCCGACATTAAACCCCCCAGATACAGCATCCTGCTCCATGCACCGCCAAATTAACCGGTGCAGCAAACGTTTGTGCCATTCGAAGTCGATTCGCAAGCAATTCACGCCGAATCGGATGTTTACGGGATACAGCGTCTCAAAATTAGACGCGTATAATGCTCGCGCCCCAGGTAAACCCGCCACCCATCGCTTCCAGCACCAGCAGATCGCCCGGCTTGATACGGCCGTCCCGAGTCGCGACATCCAATGCAAGGGGCACAGATGCGGCGGAAGTATTGGCGTGACGATCCACCGTCACGATCACTTTTTCGGGCGGCAGGTGCAGCTTGCGGGCGGTTGCATCCAGAATGCGCGCATTGGCCTGGTGCGGGACGACCCAGTCGACATCCTTGGCTTCCAGGCCCGCAGCGGCCAGCGCCTCGTTCATCACCGACGCCAGGTTGACGACGGCGTGGCGGAAGACTTCCTTGCCCTTCATCCGCAGCTTGCCGACGGTGCCGGTGGTAGAGGGGCCGCCATCGACATAGAGCAGTTGATTGTGGCGGCCATCGGCGTGCAGCCGGCTGGCGAGGATGCCGCGCGCGCTATGCGGATCGCTGTCTTCGCTCTCTTCCGCACCCAGCAGCACGGCGCCCGCACCGTCGCCGAAGAGCACGCAGGTCGTGCGGTCTTCCCAGTCGAGGATGCGGCTGAAGGTTTCCGCGCCGATGACCAGCGCCTTGCTGGCGGCGCCACCACGGATCATGTTGTCCGCGACGGTCAGAGCATAGAGAAAGCCCGAGCAGACGGCCGCGACGTCAAAGGCGATGCCGTCCTTGATGCCCAATGCCGCCTGTACCAGCGTCGCGCTGGCCGGGAAGGTCTGGTCCGGGGTGGCGGTCGCCAGCACAATCAGGTCGACGTCCGATGCCTCGACACCGGCGGCGGCCAGTGCGGCGCGTGAAGCGTCGGTCGCGAGCGATACGGTGGTTTCGCCCTCTCCGGCGATATGGCGATTGCGGATGCCGGTGCGCTCGACGATCCATTCGTCACTGGTGTCGACCCGCTCGGCCAGTTCGGCGTTGGAGACGGCGCGAACCGGCAGGGCAGAGCCCGTGCCGAGCAGAACGGAACGACGAATCATTTTGCAGGCTGCTCCGCGACGGTGGATCGCGCGGGCTTGGCCAACGCAGGAATGTTGGCCATGTCGGCGGCGATACGCCGGGTAATATCTTCTTCCAGCAGCCGAGCGGCCACATGCACGGCGTTGGCGACTCCCTTCGCATTGGCGCTGCCATGGCTTTTCACCACCACGCCATTGAGGCCCAGGAAGACCGCGCCATTATGGTTATTGGGGTCGAGATGATGCTTCAGCAGGAACATCGCCGGCTTCGAGATCAGGAAGCCGATCTTCGAGCGGATCGAGCTGGTGAAGGCATTGCGCAGCAGGTCGGTGACGAAGCGTGCGGTGCCCTCGGCGGTCTTCAGCGCGATATTGCCGGCGAACCCTTCGGTCACGACGACATCGGCTTCGCCGGTGTTGATCTTGTCGCCTTCGGTGAAGCCGTCGAACTGCATCGGCAGTTCGGGCGCGCCGCGCAGGATCGCCGCGGCGTCACGGATCTCGTCCGTGCCCTTCATCTCTTCAGTGCCGATGTTGAGCAGGCGCACGCGCGGGCGCTCAAGGTCGAGCGCGATGCGGGCATAGGCAGCCCCCATCACCGCGAACTGGACGAGATTGCGCGAATCGCACTCGGTATTGGCGCCAAGATCCAGCATGACGACGTCATTGGCGCCGAGCGTGGGCAGCAGCGCCGCGAGCGCAGGGCGTTCGATGCCGGGCATGGTGCGCAGCGCGAGCTTTGCCATCGCCATCAGCGCGCCGGTATTGCCGGCGGATACGGCGGCACCGGCTTCCCCAGCCTTGACCGCCTGAATGGCGCGGCCCATCGAACTGGTCTTCTTGCGCATGGCGGCGCTGGGCTTGTCGGTCGAGGCAACGACCGTGTCCGTATGCACCACTTCGGATGCAGCACGCAGATTGGGATGGTTGTCCAGCGCAGCATTGATCTGCGCCGAATCACCGAACAGCGTGAAACGCAGGCCCTCATGCCGCCGGCGTGCCAAGGCAACACCAGCCAACATGACGCGCACGCCTTCATCGCCGCCCATCGCGTCGATTGCGATCCGCGGCTCCCTGCTCACCCGACCCCCCTTTCGGAGACGATTAGACGTGCTCAGGCCCCGACGGCAACGATCTCGCGGCCATTATAATGGCCGCAGGAGGGGCAGAGATTGTGCGGGCGCTTGAGTTCGCCACAGTTGGAGCATTCCTGGAATGCGGCCACCGTCAGCGAATCATGCGAGCGGCGCATGCCACGCTTGGAGGGGGAAGTTTTCCTTTTTGGGACAGCCATGTCGGCACCTGTTTCCGTATTGTAAAATGTCAGTGCGACAGGCCGAAACGCCAATGGAGATGACGGCCAGAGTGGCCGCAAATCCGTGCGGCCGGACAATCGCGAAGCCAAGCGCCTATAGCGTTTTTTCATCCATGCGCAAGCTATTCCTTGCCGCTGCCGGTGCCCGGCGGCATTGTCGCGACGCCATGCCAGCTACAGGCATGCACAGGGGAGAGACAATGCTGCTGCCGATCACACTGACCTTCGCCGCTGCCGCCGCGCTGCTCAATTTCTGGCTCGCCCTGCGGGTGAGCCGGCTGCGTATGACGGAGAAGGTGCTGCATGGCGACGGCGGCTGCGATCCGCTGATGCGGCGGATGCGGGCGCATGCGAACTTCATCGAATATACGCCCTTCGTCCTCATCCTGTGCGCGCTGGTGGAAATGGCGCTGGGCAGCGGAACATGGCTGTGGATCATCGCGCTCGTCTACATCATTGCGCGGGTGGCGCATGCCTTCGGGATGGATTCGGAAAAGCCCCATTGGGCGCGCGCTGGCGGCATCATGGTGACGATGATCGTCATGATCACGCTGGCCGTCGCCGCGCTCTATGCCAGCTACAGCGCCACCCGTACCATCCCCGCCCCGCCGTCACTGGCGGCGCGGGCCTGAGCGCGACGGGCGGCGCGCCAGCAGCGATGCAGGATCAGCCGGCGACGCCCAGCGCACGGTCCGACACATAGGGATTGGTGCGGCGCTCATGCGCGAAATTGCTCATCGGGCCGTGACCGGGGACAAAGGCCGTCTCCCCGCCCAGTGGCCAGAGCTTGCCTGTGATCGCGTCGATCAGGTCCTGATGATTGCCGAGCGGAAAATCCGTGCGGCCGATCGACCCCTGAAACAGCACGTCGCCCACGATTGCCAGCTTTGAGGGCGCATGATGGAAGACGACATGGCCCGGCGTGTGGCCGGGGCAGTGGATGACGTCCAGGGTCAGATTGCCCACCGTCACCGTATCGCCATCCACCAGCCAGCGGTCAGGCTCGAACATCGTCGCGGCGACGCCATATTTGCGGCCGTCATCGTCCAGCCGGGCGATCCAGAAGCGGTCCGCCTCATGCGGCCCCTCGATCTGTACGCCAAGCTCTTTGGCGAAAGTGCCCGCCTCGCCGCAATGATCGACATGGCCGTGGGTGATCAGGATCTTCTCGATCTCTACCCCATGCTGGGCCGCAGCGGCCTTGAGCAGGTGCAGGTCGCCGCCCGGATCGACAAAGGCTCCCTTGTTGGTTTGCGTGCACCAGAACAGCGTGCAGTTCTGCTGCAGCGGCGTGACGGGGACGAGTGTGGCGCGCAGCGGCGGCACGGACGCTTGAGAGGCAGCGGAATCGGTCATCCCTCGGATGTGGCGAAGCACGGGGCCGCGCGCAACCCCCGGAGCGGCCTCAGCGCAGGCGACGCCCGGTCCAGATCACCCGGCCGAGCAGAGCGACCTGCGCCGGATCGACATCGGGCCAGCTCTGGAAATGGGGATTGTCGCTGAGGATCGAGACCAGCCCCGGCCTGGGGCCGGGCACGACCCGCTTCACCATCAGCACGTCCTGAAAGCGCAGCACATAGATGCCGGCGCGCAGCCGATTCGCAGCATCCGCGCCGTCCACCATGATCTCGTCGCCATCGCACAGCGTCGGCGCCATCGATTCGCCGTCCACATGGATGATCGAGAGCGAATCACGCCGCACGCCCATCGCCCGCAGCCAGGCTTCGTCGAAGCCGACCAGCCCCGCCACCTGCTCGCGATCGTCGAGCGACCCCGCCCCCGCCGAGGCGCCCAGGTCCATGCGGGGAATGGCGACGACGGCAGACGCGCCCCTGCCCTTTGCCGGCAGGGGAGGCACATCCCCCACCCGACCGCCGAGCACCGATTCATCGACGCCGAAATAGACCGCCAGCGTCCGGCGATCGGCCTCGTCCAGCTTCCTGGGCGTGCCGCGCTTGATAAACTGCTGGATATAGGCCGGGTTGCGCCCGAGCAGCCGGGAGAGCGCGCCATAATGGTCGCCCCGCGCCGCGATCAGCGCCGCCAGCGTCTCCCGCACCGAAAGATCGCCTTCATCCATGGCTGCATCATACGCGTAGGAATTTTCCTAGACAAGTAGGAAATTTCCTATCACCTGAGAACGCCTTGGAACAAAAAGCGAACATGCGACTCGCCATAGCCGATGGTGCCCGCATGCACGGAAGGAGAAAAGCATCATGCACCTGCTTCGGACGATCGAGGGCTTCTTGAAGGAAAGCGGCATGCCGCCGACCCGATTCGGGCGCAATGCCGTGCGCGACCCCCGACTGGTGCTCGACATGCGCAACGGCCGGGAGCCGGGCGAACGGATGAAGCGCCGGGTCCAGAACTACATCGCCAGCCAGCGGGAGGGCGCGGGCCGATGATGATGACCATCAGGCGCAACCCGCACAGCCGGCTGCTGCGCATCCTGCTCATCGCTGCCGGACCGGATGCCGCGATCGCCAGGGCCAGTACCGAGCCATGGGCGAGCATCACCTTCCAGGGTGCGCGGCACCTGATCTCGCTGCGCTTCTTCGGGCCGGAGTCCCACCGGGCGGCGAACGCCATGGCGGACAGGCTGCCGAAGCAGGACTTCGCCATTCCGGGGCACATCGTCGCCGATGTCGCGGTGGACGAACGGTTGCTCGACCATGAACCGGACGGCACGCCCAGCGCGACGCTGGAGCTGTCGATCCTGACGATCGAGGATTGGTGAAGCCGGGCGGATCAGCGCGCGCGGGCGGCAATCTTCTGCAAGGTGCCAAGGGCCGCCCGCAACGCCTCGTCCACGTCGGCGTCGACGCTGGCCTTGACCGGCACAGGCGAGGCGGGCGGGATCTGGGCGAGGACCGGCGAGGCCGCGGAGACTACCAGCACGGGCTGAGGACGCGGGGTGATGGCCAGCACCGCTTCGGGTGTGAAGGCAGGCTGGGGCACCATGGCAGGGCCCGTTGCGGGGGCGTTCCGATACTCGGCCTGATTTTCGGGAGTGTTCGTCGCGCGCTGGTTGAGGCTGCGCTCAAGACGCGCGGCCAGTTCGGCGAGCGATAATGGCGACAGTGCCGGGCGCGCAGGCGGCAGACGGTCCAGCGACAGGCGATCAGGCGAGGGCAGATCGGGGGAGGAGTCGTCCGGAGACTGCACAACCATTGCCGGCCGGGGGCGATTGCGCATCGCGGTCGAAGCGATGGCGGCGATCGACGCTTCCCGGATCAGTTCTGCTTCATCCATCGGCTCGGGGGACTGGGGCATGCGATAGTCGGCCTCCGCCGACTTGGGCAATAGCGCGCCTTCCAGCTCGGCCATCGTCGAGACCGGGCGATCCGCGACCGGCGCATTGTTCACGACGAACAGCGTAGGCGCAGCGTCTGTCGCATCGCGCGACGGCGTGGCGACCAGATCGACCGATCCCAGATCGCGCACCGCGAAAATCGGCTGGCGTGCCGGCGCGTCGGGGTGAGCATCCTGTCGGCGCAGCGTGGGCACGCCAAGTTCGCGTGCCGGCCGTTTGCGGCCAAGGCTGGCCAGCTTCGAAAATGCAAAACCCATGGTTCCGTTCCCCCTGTTCGATTGCTGTTGCCCCTGGCCGACCGGCGCCTTTGCCAGCGCCACGCCCACTGCCATGCTGCCAGCAAAGGCGGACACCGCCAGCCTGGCCGTCAGCCCATAGGGCGGCGCGGCGGCCGGCAGGATTTCCGAGATGCCGGTCGACGACATGGCGAGTTCAAGCAGGCCGACCGGCACGTTCAGCGCGACCAGAACGCCCCCAGCCCCGGCCAGCCCGGCGACCAGATGGCGTGCGTCGAGCCGCCTGTGCTGATGATGAACCCTCATGCCGCGCGTGCCCGCCGCCCGTCCTGCTGCAACAGCCGTTCATAGACGGGCGCATAGCGGCGGATGTTGGACGACCAGTTGCGCTCCGCCTCCACGAAAGCGCGGGCAGTGGCGCGGCGCGCATCCCAGCCGCTGCGGTCGGCGAGCAGGCCCGACAGAGCGGCGGCGATCGCCTGCGGATCATCGGGCGCGAACAGCGTGCCGGTGACACCGTCCTCGATCAGTTCGCGATGGCCGCCGACAGACGAGGCTGCGACCAGACGGCCCTGCGCCATCGCCTCCAGCGGCTTGAGCGGCGTCACCAGATCGGTCAGGCGCATCGCCTTGCGTGGATAGGCGAGTATGTCGATCAGGCTGTAATATTTCTCCACCTGATCATGCGGTACCCGCCCGGCGAAGAGGATGTGATCGCCAGCCGGGGAAGCTACGGCCTGCGCGCGAAGCGCCGTATCGCAGGGGCCGCCACCGACCATCAGCAGCTTTGCCGACGGCCGCTGCGCGACCAGCGCGGGCATGGCCGCGATCAGGTCGTCCAGCCCCTCATAATCATAGAAGCTGCCTATGAAGCCGATGATCTCCGAATCGCCAAGGCCAAGGAAACGGGCCAGCGCTTCGTCGCGCGGCACCGGGTCGCCGAACATCTCCATGTCGACGCCATTGGGCGACACCACGATCTTGCCCGCGTCGATGCCCCGCGCGATCAGGTCGCCCTTCAGCCCTTCGCAGATCACGGCGACCGCGTCGGCGCCGCGGCAGGCATGGGTTTCCAGCTGGCGGGTCAGCCAGTAGCGCGCGCTGCCTTCGGTGCCGGTGCCATTGCCGACGGCGGCATCCTCCCAGAAGGCGCGAATCTCGTAGATCAGCGGAATGCCGTGGCGGCGCGCGACTCGCTGCGCGGCGACGGCGTTCAACACCGGGGAATGGGCGTGGATGATGTCCGGCCGCCAGGCGCGCACCAGCGCCTCCATGGCGTCGGCCATCGCGCCGATCTCCTTCCATTCGCGCAGCACGCCGCTGCCTTCGCCCAGCGCGCCGGGGGTGCGGTGGAAGGTCAGGCCGTCGACCGTCTCGACATCCGGCCCCTTGGCCAGATGGCGCCGTCCGGTGAGCCCGCGCACCTCCCAGCCCTGCGCGATCTGCGCCCGAAGGATGGCGCGCGTGCGAAAGGTATAGCCGCTGTGCAGCGGCAGGCTGTGATCGAGGATGTGCAGAACCCGCGTCATGATGCGCATGTCTTGCCGCAAAAGGATTAACGCCGCGTCAACCTCAACCGGTTAAGCCACATCCATGGGCGGGCTCCTATCGAGCGACCGGACAGGGAGCGCAGGGCGGCAGGCAGACGGATGATCGACGGCTTTTCCCTGCTGCTGAGCCATGTGCTCGTCCTGCTCGTCTTCTGGCGCGTGCTGTCGCGCCCCGACCTCGACCAGGAAGACGATAGTGGACCGGGAACGACAGATGCGTGACGTCTTCTTCCTGATCTTTCTTGGCGCCTTCTTCGCGATGGCGCTGCGCCGGACATTCCTGTTCGTGCTGGTCTACGCCTATATCGACATCGTCTCGCCCCAGCGCCTGTCTTATGTGCTGCTGAACAGTGTGCCCGTTTCCGCCATCGCATTCCTTGGCGCCTTTGGCGGCTGGCTGCTGCTCGACAACAAGAGCGACAGCCGCTTCTCGATGCGCCAGCTGCTGATGCTGATGCTGATGGCGCTGTGTGCCTGGACGACGGCCCATGCCGATTTCCCCGTGAACGCAGCGGCGAAGTGGAACTGGGTGTGGCGGGCGATGACCTTCGCGATCTTCCTGCCGCTCACCCTGCGCACCAAGCTGCGGATCGAGGCGCTGGCGCTGACCCTGGTGCTGTGCGCCAGTTCGATCATCATCACCGGCGGCATCAAGACGCTGCTGTCGGGCGGCGGCTATGGCGTGCTCAACCTGATGATCGACGACAATACCGGGCTGTATGAGGGATCGACGATCTCCATGGTCGCGGTCGCGATCATCCCGCTGATCCTGTGGCTGTCGAAACATGGCACCGTCTTCCCGCCCGAGCGGCGCGTCACCCTGTTCGCTTGGGGGCTGTGCTTCGCCTGCCTGCTGATCCCGGTCGGCACGCAGGCGCGCACCGGCCTCATCTGCATCCTCGTGCTCGCCGCGCTCTCCATCCTGCGCATGAAGCGGCGCATCCTCTACGGATCGCTGATCGTGATGGCGGGGCTCGCTACCATTCCCTTCCTGCCGTCCAGCTTCACCCAGCGCATGGAAACCATCCAGAACCACCAGTCGGACGAAAGTGCCTCCACCCGCATCGCCGTGTGGAAGTGGACGATCGACTATGTGAAGGATCATCCGGGCGGCGGCGGGTTCGACGCCTATCTCGGCAACAGCTTCCGCTATCAGGCGGTGAAGTCGATCACCGATGGCGCTGGCACGCGCATGGAAACCGAAACCATCGTCGACAGGGGCCGCGCCTATCACAGCGCCTATTTCGAGATGCTGGGCGAGCAGGGCTATCTGGGGTTCATGCTGTGGGCACTGATCCACGGCATCACGCTGGCGCGCACCGAATGGATCAGGCGCCATTATATGAAGGACGCCACCGGCGAGGGCGAACAGCTGGAACGGGCGTGGATCTCGCCACTCGCCACCGCCCTGCAACAGGGGCACATCGTCTATCTGGTCGGCGCGCTGTTCGTGGGCATCGCCTATCAGCCTTTCGTCTTCATGCTGATGGCGCTGCAGATCGGCCTCGACACCTATCTGACCCGCAGGCGGCGGGCGGAGGGGATCATGCCCTTCATCGCCGGGCGCCCGAAGGTCGCCACGGCCTGATCGCCCTCTGCGGGAACGCCGGGCGCGCAGGCGGGTTTTTGGGAGCGTAACGCAACAAGGACCGCTCCCGCCATGCCATCCCTCAAGCTCGTCTTCGTCGACGACAGCCTGCCCGGCATCATCCGTCGCAAGGCTCGTCTGGGGTGGCATTATTTCGATGCGGACGGCAAGCGCATCACCGACCGGGACGAGATCGACCGGCTGAACCGCGTCGGCATGCCACCCGCCTATCGCGACTGCTGGTTCTGCCCCAAGCCCCATGGCCATATCCAGGCGACCGGCATGGATGACCGGGGCCGCAAGCAATATCGCTACCACCCCGATTTCCGCGCCGCGCGCGAGGCGGAGAAATTCGATGCCTGCGCCGATTTCGGCCGCGCCCTGCCCGCATTGCGCGCGCGCATCGAGCGGGATCTGGCAAGGCGCGGGCTCGGCCGCGATCGCACCATCGCCGCGGTCGTCCGCCTGCTCGACCTGGGCAAGGTCCGTGTCGGCAATGAATGCTATGCGAAAACCAACCGCAGCTACGGCGCCACCACCCTGCGCCGCCGCCATGCCGACTTGAAGGGCCGCACGCTCAAGCTGAGCTACCGCGCGAAATCCGGGAAGATGCGGACGCTTGCCATCACCGACCAGTTGCTGTTGCGCTTCGTGCGCGCGGTGCAGGATCTGCCGGGCCAGCATCTGTTCCAGTATCTCGACGAAGCGGGCGAGGCCCATCCGGTCAGCTCGTCGGACGTGAACGCCTACATCGCCGATGCCATGGGCGGTCCCTTCACCGCCAAGCATTTCCGTACCTGGGGCGCCTCCGTCATGGCGTTCGAGGCGCTCACAGGCGCGGACGTGTCGCTCAAGCAGATGATCGCCCCGGTCGCCGAGGCGCTGGGCAATACTCCGGCGATGAGCCGCAAGAGCTATGTCCACCCTGCCCTTGTCGCTCTGGCGAAGGGCGGGCAGGCATTATGGCGCGAGGGGCTTCGCTTGCCGCGCGCAACCCGCTACCTGTCACGATATGAGCGCGGGCTGATCGCCTTTCTCGACCAAGTGTCGCAAGACGACACCCCGCGCATGGCCGCCTGACATTGGAAAAAGGATCACAATGGCTGCTGACAAGAAAGACGTGCTCGGCGGATTGGACGTCAAGATGAAACCGGTATCGCTGCGGCAAATGGCAGAAACGACAACGGATTGGCTGACCGTCCACAGCGCGCAGATATTGGTGGCGATCGCGGCGGGCATCATCATCTACCTCGTGCTTGCCGCTGCACGAAAACTGGGGAAGCGGCTCAAGCACAGGCCGGGCGAGACGATGGGCCTGGGCGCTGTCATCAGCGGCGCGGTCGCCAAGACGACGCATTTCTTCATGGCGATGGCCGCCGCCCGGCTGGTGGCGAACTATGCCAGCCCACCCGCGCTGCTGCTCTCCACGATCAGCTTCCTCTTCGTCATTGCAGCGGCCTTTCAGGCGGCGATCTGGGCACGGGAAATCGTCCTGGGGCTGATCGAGCGGCGCGCCGGCGAGGATGGCCAAGGCGAGACGCTGGCGAACGCCATGGGCATCATCCGCGTGCTGGTGACGTTCGCCGTCTTCGCGATCGCCGTCATCGTCGTGCTGGACAATCTGGGCGTGAACGTGACCGGCCTGGTCGCGGGCCTCGGCATCGGCGGCATCGCCATCGGCCTTGCGGCCCAGGGCATCTTCTCAGACCTGTTCGCCGCGCTCTCCATCATCTTCGACAAGCCGTTCCGCCGGGGCGAGATCATCAGCTACGACACCACCACCGCGCGGGTCGAGAAGATCGGCCTCAAAAGCACGCGCCTGCGCGCGATGACGGGCGAGCGCAAGATCATCTCCAACGCCAATCTGCTGCAAAAGGAAATCACCAGCCTGCAGACGCTGGTGCAGCGGCGCGTCACCTTCGCGCTGGCCGTGATCTACCAGACGCCGATCGAGGTCGCGACGGGCATCCCCGACCTGCTGCGGGGGGTCGTGGAGAAGGAAGGCCTGACCTTCGTCCATTGCGGCATGACCGCCTTCGGCCAAAGCTCGCTCGATTTTGAACTGGCCTTCGACGTGCCCGACCCCGACCGGCAGGATTATTTCATGACCCGGCACAGGATGGCGCTGGCTGTCCTCAAGGCCTTCAACGAAGCCGGCATCGAATTTGCCTATCCCACGCAGACGACGTTCACCGCCGCGCCCGATGGCACGATGATCATGCCCTATCCCCCGCCGGCCCAGGCCGCAGCCGGGGCAAAACGCGGCGAAACGAAACGGGGGGAGGAATGAGCGTCATGCCCCCCCTTTCCTCCGCCGCTTGGAAACCCTAGACCGTCGCCCAAGGCCGGCATGTGAAGGAGCCATACAAGTGACGTCGCGCGAACTGACCGGCCTGCTTTCCCTTTCCGAAGCGCGGAGCGAAGATCCGCTGAACCAGCGGATCAGCGACACCGCCTGGCGGCTGGCCTTCGGCGCGATCGGCTGGCCGTGGCTGCTGCGCAGCCTGTCGGGCGGCACGAAGGCACAGAAGCGCGCCCTGCTCGATAGGCTTGGGCTCGCGCCGGACGCGCTGCCGCATCTGGGCAGCTGGAAAGCGGACACCGGATTTCTGAAGCACATCATCGACCGGATCGAGCAGATGCGCCCAGCGAACGTGGTCGAACTGGGCGCCGGCGCCTCTACCCTCATCGCCGCGCGTGCGCTGGCGCTGCATGGCGGCGGGCGGCTGACGAGCTTCGACCAGCATGGCGGCTTTGTCGAGGCGACGCGGGGCTGGCTGGCCGATAATGGCCTGTCGGTCGACATCCGTCATGCTCCGCTGGAGGCCAAGATTCATGGCTGGCCCGGCCGCTGGTACGATATCGGCGCGCTGCCCGAGCGGATCGACCTGATCGTGATCGACGGTCCGCCATGGTCGGTGCATCCGCTGGTGCGCGGCGCCGCCGACAGCCTGTTCTCGCGCCTGTCGCCCGGCGGCGTCATCCTGCTGGACGATGCCGCGCGCCCCGGCGAGCGACTCGTCGCCCGCGCATGGCGCAAGCGCTGGCCGGACATCGACTTCACCCTGATGCACGACGGCACCAAGGGCACGCTGGTCGGCGTCAAGCGGCTGGCAAGCGGCGCCCGCCCCGCCCATGCCGTTGCTGTCGGCAATGCCGCCAACGACAATGGCCGGACGACAAAGTTCGCGCTGAGGGCCGTCGGCATGCTGGCGCTGCTGGCCACGGGCTGGATCGCGCGCGGCGCATTGGGAGAGTTCCCCGCGCCGGCCAATGCATCCAGCTTCGTCGATGAAGCGGTTGCGTCGCACCGCACCGGGCTGCTGCGCGAAGCCATGGCATCGCAGGTCGAAAGCCCCCGGCTGGACAGCGCGGAGATCCGGCGCTCCACCGGCATCAGCGTGCCCACGCTCCCGGCGGGCTGGCGCGTGCGCGATGTGCAGCTCTATCCGACCGAAGGCAATCCAGCGATCGCCCTGTCGCTCACCACGCCGCAGGCAGAGCCCGTATCGCTGCTGGTCGGCAAGGCGGAAACGCCGGCGGAAGGCCAGCCGCTGGTCGAACGGCGCAGCAAGGACAATGTGGCCTATTGGGAAGAAGGCGAGCTGGCGCTGGCGCTTACCGGCGCGGTGCCCCCTGCGCGCGCACTAGCGCTGGCGGCCCAGATCGCTGGCCGCACGCAAAGCTGAGGCTGGAGCCTGTCATCCGACCCTCTGGATCGGATCACGGCCGCCATCTCCTGCGCGTCAATCGTTGTGCGTGGCGATCCACTCTTCCAGCACGGGTGCGACCTGGGTGCGCCACTTGCTGCCATTGAAGATACCATAATGTCCGGCACCCTTGGCCAGATGATATTTCTTGAACTTGGCAGGCAGGTTTTCGGCGATCGTCAGCGCCGCCTTGGTCTGACCGATGCCTGAGATATCGTCCCGTTCGCCTTCGACCGCCAGCAGGCCGATGTCGGTAATGGCGGACGGATCGACCAGCCTCCCACGATGGCTGAACTCGCCCTTGGGCAGGCTGTGCTTCTGGAACACTTCCGACACCGTCTGGAGGTAGAATTCCGCGGTCATGTCGCAGACCGAGCGATACTCCTCGTAGAAATCCTTGGTCGCATCGGCGCCTTCCTCGTCGCCCTGGACGAGATGCTTGAACATTTCCCAATGGCTCATCATGTGATTGCCAAGGTTCATGGTCATGAAGCCGGCAAGCTGCATGAAGCCGGGATAGACCTTCCGTCCGGCGCCCGCATAGGGGAAAGGTACGGAGGCGACGACATTCTGCTCGAACCAACTGAGCGGCCGCTCGGTGGCGAGATCGTTCACGACCGTCGGCCCCTGTCGCGTATCGACCGGGCCACCCATCATCGTGAGCGTGCGCGGGCGGGCGGGGTTGTTATCGGCTGCCATCAACGCCGCAGCGGCATAGGCCGGGACGGACGGCTGGCACACCGCCAGCATGTGCGCGCCGGGGCCGATATGCTCCAGCCAGCCCACCACATAGTCGATATAATCGTCGAGATCGAAGTTGCCCTCTTCCAGCGGCACGTTGCGTGCATCGCGCCAGTCCGTGATCCACACGTCATGGCCCGGCAGCATCCGTTCGACGGTGCCGCGCAGCAGCGTGGCGAAATGGCCGGACATCGGCGCACAGATCAGCAGCTTCGGACTGTCGCCCGTCTGGCGGCCTTCACGCGTGAAATGGACAAGCTGCCCAAAGGGACGGCGCGCCTCGATGACTTCCGTTACCGCCACCTCCTTGCCATCGATGGCGGTCGTCGGCAGGTTGAACGCAGGCTTGCCGCGCGGCGCGGAGGCGTGGGCGAAAACGTCGAGCGCCGAAGCCAAAATGGGCCCGCCGCCGAAATAGGCAAAGGGATTGGCCGGATTGCTGAGCAGCTCCGCGCCTATATCGGCGACCGCACTTACCCCTGCGAGCAGGCTCCGCTGGAATTCATAGGCGTGGTAAAGCATTGAAAATGTCCCGTTCGTATCCTGTGCGACCGGCCCTCACCCTAGGCTGTAGATAGTGTCCAACCCGTGAACGGCGCAAATGTTGCCCGCCGATATAGTGTAAGGGCGAATCGATTTCCAACAATTGCTTTACATGAACACGATTGAGCTTGCGCGGTGGCGCTGCTAAGCGCCGCAGATGGCAGAGAACCGCGCCGAAGGGCCGAACGAAACCGCGCCGAACGAGCGCAAGGGCGAAAAGACCGAGGGGCGCAAGCCACGGCCGCAAATGGGCAGCCTGAAGCTGCTCTGGCGCCATGCGCTGCGCTATCGCGGACGGGTGGCAGGCGCATTGCTGGCGCTGATCGTGGCCTCTGCCGCGACCCTCGCCATTCCCAGCGGCTTCAAGCTGGTGATCGATCGCGGCTTTGCCAGCGGCAACAGCGCGGACATCAGCCGCTGGTTCGAATATCTCATGCTGATCGTGGTGATCCTCGCGATTGCCTCGTCGCTGCGATATTATTTCGTGTCTTGGCTGGGCGAGCGCGTGGTTGCCGACATCCGCGCCGCCGTCCATCGCAACCTGTTGCGCATGCCGCCCCGCTTCTTCGAGGAAAACCGCCCGTCGGAGATCGCATCTCGGCTCACCGCCGACACCGCCATCGTCGAACAGGTGGTGGGCACCAGCGTTTCGGTCGCGCTGCGCAACATGGCGACGGTGATCGGCGGGATCGTCTATCTCTTCGCTCTGGCCCCCGGCCTTGCCGCCCTCATGCTGCTGGGCATTCCGCTCGTCCTGCTACCCATGGTCATCATCGGCCGGCGCGTGCGGACCCTCTCGCGCGCCAGCCAGGACAGGCTGGCCGACATCGGGAGCATGGCCGCCGAAGTGCTGGGTGCCATGAAGATCGTGCAGGGCTTCGGCCAGGAAGCGCGCGAGGCGGAGCGCTTTCGTGGCGCGGTGGAAAATGGCTTTGCCGCCGCGCACCGGCGCATCACCACCCGCGCCATCATGACCGCGGTGGTCATCACGCTCATCTTCGGGTCGATCACGCTGGTCATGTGGCAGGGCGCGCTGGATGTCGCGTCCGGGCGATTGACAGGCGGCACTATCGCGGCCTTCACGCTGACGGGCGGGCTCGTCGCCGGTGCCTTCGGCGCCCTGTCCGAGACATGGGGCGACCTGCTGCGCGGATCGGGAGCTGCGGCCCGCCTGGGCGAGCTGATGGCGGCGAAGGGTGACATCGCGCCGCCCGCTCGGCCCATGCCGATCCCGCATGACGGCACCGCCGAACTGCGCTTCGAGCATGTCCGCTTCAGCTACCCCACCCGGCTTGACGTGCATGCGCTGGAGGATTTCTCGCTGACGATCGCGCCGGGCGAGACTGTCGCCATTGTCGGGCCTTCGGGCGCCGGCAAATCGACGCTGATCCAGCTGGCCGAGCGCTTCTACGATCCGCAGGGGGGCACGATCCGCCTGAACGGCGTGGCCCTCACCGATGCGGACCCGGCCGATATCCGCGCGATGATGGCCATGGTGCCGCAGGACAGCGTGATCTTTGCGGCCTCAGCGCGGGACAATCTGCGCTACGGGAAATGGGATGCCTCCGACGAGGCGCTCTGGGCCGCGGCGCGTGCCGCCAATGCCGAGACCTTCCTGCGCGCGCTGCCCGATGGCCTCGACACCTTCCTGGGAGAGGGCGGTGCCCGGCTTTCCGGCGGACAGCGCCAGCGGCTCGCCATTGCCCGCGCATTGCTGCGTGACGCGCCGATCCTGCTGCTGGACGAGGCCACCTCCGCGCTGGACGCCGAATCGGAACGACTGGTGCAGGATGCGCTCGACCATCTCATGGCAGGGCGCACGACCATCGTCATTGCCCATCGGCTCGCGACCGTCCGCAAGGCCGATCGCATCGTGGTGATGGATGAAGGCCGCATCGTCGAACAGGGCGACCACGCCTCGCTGAGCGTCGCCGGCGGCCTGTATGCGCGCCTCTCCCAATTGCAGTTCCAGGATCATCCAATGACGGCGGTGGCCAACGCCTGACTCGCACGCCAGATCTGCGCCGGCGGCCATCGCACACCCCGCTTCAGTCTTGGTCACGCTCTTGATGCCGGGGGGTTTAGCTTCACGCTTGCCTTGAATGGGCCAAAGGATCCGGGCGTGCGAAACGCAGAGCGATGGGATGGGATGCATCGATCGACCCGGCCGCCGAGCGGCTGAGCCATGCCGTGAAAAGGCGCGCTCCAGCGCCAGCCTGGCGCGAGGCGGCATCGACATTCAGAAGATGACGTGCCGAAAATGGTGGTTGTTCGTGGCCCTTAAAAATGAGACACGCGCCTCATTTTAACGCAGCGCACTCAAAGCAGGAGAGCACCGGAAGCACGGGGAATCACCATTTGCCGGCCGTCAGGGCTGAATGTCCATCGGCGCTCGGCGGAGGTCCGTATTGCCCGCATAATGCTTCAATCGTGATCGAGGCTCGCGGCATTGGCGGTCTTGAGGATATGGTCCAGGATGGCGGGATGGAGGGGCCGTTCGAAACTGCATCCAGCCTCATGATTCTGCGCCCAGACGATGGTCGCGCGACGCCCCTCGAACCCCGGCAGCATGATCCATAGTTCCATGCCCGCTTCCAGCTTCACGAAGCTCTGCAGGCGGAAGCCTTCCTGGGTGAGATCCACGATCCGGCTGGCGAACCAGGTTTCCCCGGCCCGGCGCAGCTTCACGCCGATCAGCACGTCATGACGGTCTGCCTGCCGCCCATCTTCGCCTTTGCTGGCCAGTCGTTCCGCGCCCATCTTTTTGCCGCACCGAAGCTAGATTATCTTCCAAACCTAAAGGCAAATGGTGACGAACTGCTTAATGGGACCATTCCGGAGCTGCGGCACGAAGGCCATTAAAGAGCGGATGGCACGGCAAGGAAAATCGATGCCAAAACAATGTGCTGCGCCAGCGCCGAAGGGGGCATGGAGGACGACAATGCTCCGCGGAGGCCTTGAGGCCATTGTCCTTTGATGACGCACGGCGTCCTGACCGAAGCCGTTACGCCAGCATGTTTGCCATGCGTGAAGCATCGATTCGTCCGCGCAGATCTTCACCGGGCAGCGGATGGAATGATTGGAAGTCCAAGCCGCATTCGACATCCGACCGAAAGAAGCGTCCAGCAATATCGGATGGAAGCGCGATCGACGCTGCCGTGAACATGCCCCTTCGGCGGGCATTGGGCGCGATCATTTGATGGTGCAGACCGAGCGGGAAATCCGGCCGCGAGACTTTAATGCCGGCGGAGTGATCGCCGGCATTACACATGCATCGCCTAGAAGGTGCCGTACTGCTCGTTGCCGACGAAGCCCAGCTTCGTCACGCCCGAACGCTTGATCTCGGCCAGCACCTGGTCGACGACCACATATTTGGCCTGCGCATCCGGCTGGAACTGCAGTTCCGGTTCGACCGCCAGCTGCAGCGACTGCCCCAGATACTGGCGCAGGGTCAGCAGGTCGATCGCCGCGCCGTTCCAGGCAATCGTGCCTGACGGATCGATCGTGACCTTGTTCTTGACCGGATCCACTACGTCAGGCGTGGAGGGCGCATTTTGCGGAAGGTCGATCTTCACCGCATGGGTCTGGATGGGGATGGTAATGATGAACATGATGAGGAGCACGAGCATGACGTCGATCAACGGCGTCGTGTTCATGTCCATCATCGGTTCGCCATCATCGCTACCGGCGCTCATCGCCATGATTCTGGCACTCCATCATTGTCGTTAAAATCGAAAACCGGCCGCAAGGTACCTGCGGCGGCCATGCGACCAGCTTCAAAACATCGCAAAGCGGGGTATGATCCCAAGAGACAGGATCACACCCCGTTATCGCTCATTTTTCGAGCTTCCCAGGCCCAGACGCACACGCCCGGCCAGAGACATCCTAGAATGTGCCGTATTGCTCGTTACCGACGAAGCCCAGCTTCGTCACGCCCGAACGCTTGATCTCGGCCAACACCTGGTCGACGACCACATATTTGGCCTGCGCATCGGGCTGAAACTGCAGTTCCGGTTCGACCGCCAGCTGCAGCGACTGCCCCAGATACTGGCGCAGGGTCAGCAGGTCGATCGCCGCACCGTTCCAGGCGATCGTGCCTGCAGGGTCGATCGTGACCTTGTTCTTCACAGGGTCGATCGTGTTGGGCGTCGGCGGGGCGTTCTGCGGAAGGTCGATCTTCACCGCATGGGTCTGGATCGGAATGGTGATGATGAACATGATGAGGAGCACGAGCATGACGTCGATCAACGGCGTCGTGTTCATGTCCATCATCGGCTCGCCATCATCGCTGCCAGCACTCATCGCCATGACTTGGCACTCCTGACTAGGGACCGGGCTGGCCGGTCAAAATTGTTCAAGGCAGTTGGGGCGGCAGTATCGACAGGATCGCGCCCGCCGCCTCCAATATGATCCCGCGACGCCTTAGAGGCGCTGGGTGGTCGAACCCGGCTCAGGTTCGGAAATGAAGCCGACCTTGGGGAAACCCGCACGCTGCATGGTATAGATGGTGCCGCCGATGCAGCGCCAGGGCGTGTTGATGTCACCCCGGATATGCACTTCGGGCAGATCTTCCACCGTCATGTTCTCGACGCCGCCCGCCTTCTTCACATCGGCTTCCAGCTTGGCGACCGCGCGGTTGAGCAGGTCTTCGGAATTGACCTTGGTCAGGTTCCAATAAACCTGGCAACTACCGTCAGCAGCAGAAGTCACCGAGAGAGAGACGTTTTCGGGCTTGGTCGTGGTCGGCTCGAACGCCACCTTGGGAAGTTGAAGGTCGATCGTCTGGACGACCACCGGGACCGCGATGAGAAAGATGATGAGCAGCACCAGCATGACGTCGACGAGCGGCGTCGTGTTGATGTCGGACATCGGCTTTTCGTCACCGCCGTCGGAGCCAACGCTCATTGCCATAAATCAGTATCCTAACTTGTCTGTCGCTACCGGCTTCCGTAGGCCGGCCCCGGAATGTCCGGCCGGCGCTCCATTGGACGCCGGCCAGATGAACGGGATGGATCAGGCCTTGGTCGCCGCCGCAGTGGCGGGCTTGGCCGCCGGAGCAGGCGCGGCAGTCGAAACGACCGGCTTCACCGCACCGTTCGACACCAGGTAGCCCAGCAGGTCGGTCGAGAAGGCAGCAAGGCCTTCAGCGATCGACTTGTTGCGACGCTGCAGGAAGTTGTAGGCAAGCACGGCGGGAACGGCCACGGCCAGACCCAGCGCGGTCATGATCAGAGCTTCACCGACCGGGCCGGCAACGGCGTCGATCGAGGCCTGACCGGCAGCGCCGATCTTGATGAGTGCGCGGTAGATACCGATAACCGTACCGAACAGACCGATGAACGGCGAGGTCGCACCAACGGTTGCGAGGAAGGCGAGACCGCCACCCAGCTTCGAGTTGATCGCGGCTTCCGAGCGAGCGAGCGAGCCGTGCAGCCAGTCATGCGCTTCGACCGGATCGGTCAGCTTGCCATGCTGTTCCTGAGCGGCGATGCCGTCGTCGACGAGCTGCTTGTAGGCGGAGTTCTTCTCCAGCTTGGCGGAACCTTCCTTCAGCGAAGGCGCGCGCCAGAAGGTCGCACGAATCTTCTTCGACTGGTTGATCACCTTCTGCTGCTCGATCAGCTTGGTGAACAGGATGAAGAAGGTGCCCACGGACATGGCGCAGAGGATGATGAACACGGTCCAGGCAATGACGCCGCCCTGCTCAAGGGCTTCGAGCAGGCCGTAGGGGTTTGCCGGCTTCGGGGCAGCGGCAGCTGCGATCTCAATCAACATTTTTGTGACTTCCCTCTAATGGATGCAGTGAAGAGGAGCAGCGGCCACGCCAGCCGCCCCTTGAGTTAAGATTACTGGGGCAGCTTCCACACCACGCGACGCGACTGGGTCGATCGCATAGCGTTGCCGTTCTGGTCGAGCGCGGGCGAATAGCGGCCGCGACGAGAAATCAGGCGGCATGCGGTTTCGTCCAGATCCGCATTGCCGCTGGATGCGGTCACACGGCAATTCTCGACGCGGCCCTGCTCGTTGATTTCCCACGTAATGGCAGACGTACCCTGGGCCTCGGCGCGGATGGCCGATGGCGGATAGTCGTCATTCGTGATCCAGCTTGCAGGATTACCCTTGGCGCCTGCAGCCTTGCTGACCGAAGGCGCAGCGGGCGGCGGAGGCGGCGGAGGCGCTGCGACCGGGGTCGGGATGAACACCGGGGGAGGCGTTCTGACGACCTGGATCGGCGGTGCCGGTGCCGGGGTCTGCACGATCGGCGGAGGCGACACGACCGGCGGCGGCTCGATTGTTTTTTCGGGCGGCGGCGGCGGCGGCTCCTCATCGGGTGGCGGCGGCTCTTCCTTCACGTCGACGACATTCAGCTGTTCCGCCGCCTTTTTGACATATTTCATGCCAAGGCCAGTGACGAAAGCGTAGCCGAGAACCGCGTGAATCAGGGCGACGATAATGATCGAGATCGTGCGACTCGATGATTGTGAGTGGTCAGCATAGGCCATTCAGCAACGACACTCCTTAACTCGGCTTCATAATTTGGTACGACCACTAGCAAACAGAGCCATCAGGTGCCCGGGGGCTACCCCGTTCATCTTTTGGCCCAAGTCCGCTTGTTTGCTATCGCGGCAATTCCTATCGCGGGCAATCGCGGGACGCAAACGCTTTATCGAAGGTAAACACGCTGTGCATAAAACGAGCCTTATTTTCTTGCCTGTGGCATGATCGCCACGATCGATAGGGACTTAACGAACATGCTGCCGATTTCCTCCACTACAATATTCAGAACACTCTGTTCATCCTGCCTCATTTTTGCCTCGAACACCTTAGTTTCCGGGAGTTTTGCAGCTGCCGCGAGCAATGTGCGAGCGGTGGCAACGCCCCTCTCCTATGCCGATCTCGCCGATCTGGCGACGACCGCTCCGCTAGTGGTGAAAGCGACCGTGACGGACGTCATTTTCCTCAAGCCCGAACAGGCCCAGGGGGTCAAATCGGGACATCGGAGGGCCTATATGACGGCCCAGGTGACGAATCTGATTCGCGGCGAGGGGGGAATCGCGCCGGAAATTTCCTATCTCTATGACGTCCCGCTGGATTCGCGCGGCAAGGCGCCCAAGCTGAAGCGGCAGCAGGTGCTGCTGTTCGCAACGCGTGGCAGCCGCCCTGGCGAGGTGCAACTTACCGCACCCGACGCACAGGTCGGCTGGACGCCTGGCATGGAGGCGCAGGTCAAGGCGATAACGGGCGAAGCGCTCGGCGCATCGCCGCCGCCGCGCGTCACCGATATCGGCGACGCCTTTCACGTCGCAGGCACAATCGCCGGCGAAGGCGAGACACAGATCTTCCTCAAGACCGACACCGGCCAGCCGGTTTCCCTTTCCATCGTCAGGCGGCCGGGCAGCACGCCGCAATGGGCCGTGGCACTTGGCGAGATCGTGGACGAAGCCGCCGCGACGCCAAAGCAGAACAGCCTCCTATGGTATCGACTCGCCTGCGGCCTGCCCGCGGCCCTGCCAGCCCGATCGGTGCGGACGCTGGGCGTGGCGGATGCCGAGGCGGCGCGGGCCGACTATCAGCTTGTGCTCCAGGGCCTTGGCGCGTGCGGCCGGACGCGCGGGGCCCAAGCCTGAGCCGACGCACCACCGAACAGCAGCACGCCAGGCATCGGGCCCAAGGGCACGCGGGGCAAAGCCACCCTCCCCGCGCCGCCCCTGCAATCGCCCCCTTGGAAAAGCCGGGGTCGGAGTCTATCAGCCGCTGCTACGGAAAATGGGCGCAGGAGCTGACATGACGGATGTGCGGGCCAATGGCTTAGGGCCGCTGAGGATTGCGATCGTCGGCCTGGGAACGGTGGGCGGCGGCGTGATCCGGTTGCTCGAGACCAACGGCGCGCTGATCGCACGGCGGGCTGGCCGTCCCATCGAGGTCGTCGCCATTTCCGCGCGCGACCGCACCAAGGATCGCGGCGTCGACCTATCCCCCTATGAATGGGTCGACGACATGGCGAGCCTTGCAGGGCGCGACGACGTGGACGCGATCGTGGAACTGATCGGCGGCGCGGATGGCCCCGCGCTCACCCTCGCGCGCCAGTGCCTGTCGGCCGGCAAGCCTTTCGTCACCGCGAACAAGGCGATGCTTGCCTATCATGGCATGGCGTTGGCCGGGATCGCAGAGACGGCCGGCGTGGCGCTGAAATATGAAGCGGCGGTCGCCGGCGGCATCCCGGTCATCAAGGGGCTGCGCGAAGGCGCCGCCGCCAATGAGATCAGCCGGGTCTATGGCATCCTGAACGGCACCTGCAACTACATCCTCTCCACCATGGAGAAGGACAAGCGCGGCTTTGAAGAGGTGCTGAAGGAAGCGCAGGATCTCGGCTATGCCGAAGCCGATCCGAGCTTCGACATCGACGGTATCGACGCCGCGCACAAGCTCTCCATTCTCTCCAGCCTGTCTTTCGGCACGCAGATCGATTTCCCCGCGGTCGCCGTGACCGGCATTCGCCATGTGATCGCCGCCGACATCGCCGAGGCGGCTGGGCTGGGCTTCAAGATCAGGTTGGTCGGCATGGCGGAGAACGGGCCGGAGGGCCTGTTCCAGCGTGTCCACCCGATGCTGGTGCCGCTCGATCATCCGCTCGCCCATGTCGACGGGTCTTTGAACGCCGTCGTGGCGGAGGGCAATTTCGTCGGTCGGCTGTTCTTCCAGGGGCGGGGCGCCGGCGAAGGCCCGACCGCATCCGCCGTGGTCGCCGACCTGATCGACGTGGCGCGCGACGAATATGGCGATGCCTTCGCCATGGCCGTGGACGCGCTCTCGCCGCAGAAGCCCGCGGACGCCGGCCGGCGCACCGGCCGCGTCTATCTGCGCTTCCGGGTGCAGGACCGCCCCGGGGTGCTGGCGGAAATCGCCGCGGCGACCCGCGATGCCGGCGTGTCGATCGAAAGCATGATCCAGCGGGGCGCCAATCAGGCGGACGGCGTCCTCGTCGCCATCGTCACCCATGCCGGCGAGGAACATTGCGTCGTCGAAACGCTGGCAAGCCTGGCGGGATCGGACAGCTTGCTGGAACCGCCGATCGTCATGCACATCCTCGACTGAGGCACTCGACCGACGCCTGGGCGTGCAACCGCCGCGCGCCGCCCAGCCTCAATCGAGACCAAGGCGCCTTAGGCCAAGGCTGTTCTTGATGGTCTGTGGCATCGGCTCGCCGAGTCGAAAGAATGGGCGCGCCTTGCGTGAAGGGCAGCGTAGCGGCCCGATGAGACCACAGGGCCTGCTATTGAGACGAATGGCATCCATCTTCATGCCGGAAAAGGAAGACCTCGCCCCCTGCAGCACGGGCGCGTCGAGCAGGCGATAACGATCATCGTCATCGTCGCGCGGCAGGCTCCGCCGCTCCGTCACGGGCTGGCGTGCATGTGCCCGCACCGTAACGGGGCGCATGGACGATGACCTGGCCAGCGGCCTTGCCGGCACCTGGACCAGCGGCTTGGACAGCTTCTGGGCCGCAAGCCCCGCGATGAAGAATGCAGCCAGCATCCGTTCGCCCTCCTCGTCTCCGATTGCCTGCCCTGCCAACGTCGTCGTCGCGAACTTGTTGCGTCGCAGCGAAAAAATCCTGCTCAGCGCCCCCCTTGCCTCGACAAGCCAGGGGTGACGCCTTATCGCAAGGCTCAGTTTTAGACAGTGAGGATTCCCTTATGGTGCAGCCGAGTTCGATCCTTGACCGTGTTCTGGTACTGGAAATGGTCCGCGTGACCGAAGCCGCGGCCATCGCCGCATCCAAGCTGATCGGCCGGGGAGACGAAAAGGCCGCGGACGCCGCAGCGGTGGAAGCCATGCGGATCGCCTTCAACGACCTCTATATGGACGGCACCGTCGTCATTGGCGAAGGCGAGCGGGACGAGGCGCCCATGCTCTACATCGGCGAGAAGGTCGGCAATGCCATCGGCACCGGCCCGAAGATCGACATCGCGCTCGATCCGCTGGAAGGCACCACCATCACTGCGAAGGCCGGCCCGAACGCGCTGGCCGTGCTGGCGATCTCCGAAGAGGGCGGCCTGCTCAACGCACCCGACGTCTATATGGAGAAGCTGGCCGTCGGCCCCGGCTATCCCGAAGACATCATCGACCTCAACAAGTCGGTGAAGGAAAATGTCGAGGCCGTCGCCAAGGCGAAGGGCGTGGAGCCGGGCGAGCTCATCGTCTGCGTGCTCGACCGTCCGCGCCATGAAAAGCTGATCGGCGAACTGCGCGCCATCGGCTGCGGCATCATGCTGATCCCGGACGGCGACGTCGCCGGCGTGATCGCGACGACCGACCCCGAGACCACCATCGACATCTATATGGGCTCGGGCGGCGCGCCCGAGGGCGTACTCGCCTGCGCGGCGCTGCGCTGCGTCGGTGGCCAGTTCAAGGGCCGGCTGCTGTTCCGCAACGATGACGAAAAGGCCCGTGCCAAGAAGTGGGGCATCACCGATCTCGACAAGGTCTATGACCTGAAGGAACTGGCGATCGGCGATTGCATCTTCGCCGCGACCGGCGTGACCGACGGATCGCTGCTCGCGGGCGTCAAGCGCCTGCCGGGCGACAAGATGACGACCGAGAGCGTGGTGATGCGCGCCAGCTCCGGCACCGTCCGCTGGGTGAAGGGCGAGCATCGCATCGCGAAATAAGGCGCGGCGCTGGGCGACGAACAATGTCGCAGAGCGCATGAGCATATGGGAAGAAGGGGATGGCCAGCGCCGTCCCCTTTTTTTTGCGCCCCCTTTTGTGCGCAGCGAAGCGCGACCTGCGCGCCCGTTTCACGTCATGCTTCCGCCGCGCAAAGAGGTGCATGCGGTGAAATATGGCACCTGATAAGCATGATGCTTCCCCCGCACGCTCTGCTGGCCTAACAGGCAGGCATGTGGCAACTTTATCAATTCCCCCTGTGCCCCTTTTCCCGCAAGGTCAGGCTCCTGCTCGGCGAGAAGGGCGTGGGCTATGACCTGGTGCGCGAATCGCCCTGGCTGATGCGCGACGAGTTTCTCGACCTCAATCCCGCCGGTACGACCCCGGTGATGGTGGAGGAAGACAAGGGCATCACCTTGATCGACAGCCAGGCGATCTGCGAATATTTCGAGGAAACGACAGAGCGCGTGCCGCTGATCGCGGGCACGGCCGCCGGCCGCGCCGAAGTGCGGCGGCTCGTCGCCTGGTTCGATCAGATATTCTACGGCGATGTCGTCGGGCCGCTGCTCAACGAGCGGATGAAGAAGCGGATCGTCCACCGCATGGCGCCCGAAGCCGGCATCCTACGCGAGGCGATGAAGCGCGCCAACACGCATATGGACTATATGGACTATCTGCTCGACCATCGCAGCTGGATGGCCGGCGGCACGTTGAGCCTCGCCGACATCACGGCGGCCGCGCATCTTTCCGTTGCCGACTATCTGGGCGGGGTGGACTGGACCGGCCATGAGACCGTGAAGCGCTGGTATGCCGGCTTCAAGTCCCGCCCGTCCTTCCGTCCGCTGCTGTCCGAGCGGATGGAAGTCGTGGTGCCCCCGCCCCATTATGAAAAGCCGGATTTCTGACGATCCACCCTTTCCCACGCGAACCGGCCGTCGCGCGAGGCCCCGCCGCCTGACGGGGCCGGATCAATGCAGCACGAGCGCGAAGATGCCGACCTGGGCAAGGATGCAGCCCATGGCGAGCAGGACATTGGTGGGCTTGAGATACTGGGTCATGATGCTTTCCTTATCCGCCCATTCGTTACACCGCGTGATCCAGGACATCTGGCCGGCAACATCGGGCTGAGGGCGGAATGGCCGATGGCGAATGGCGGGCAAGCGCTATTGCGTCACGCAGCGGGCGAAGTTGAAAAGTCCTGGAAAAAGGCGATAGTGGCGGTTCGCGCTTCGTGAACGGGAGAGGACGTCTGCGTGAAACGGCTGAGGCGGACGATATTGGAGCTATGGGCGATCCTGCCGCTGGCGGTGGTCGCGGGGTTCCTCGGGCCGTTCGGCACCTATCTGACGGGGGACTTCTTCTCCCGCTCGGGACGGTGGTGGGTGCTGCTGATGGGCGCCTATGTGCTGGTGAGGCCGACGATGGTCTTCTGGAATCGGCTGGCCGAGGCGACGGGGCTGCCGCGGGGCACCTTCATCTTTTTTGGCCTCATGGCCTCCAGCTTCCCCATGGCATTCCTCTGGGAGTTTTTCGGACGGGACGAAGTGCGGCTGCTGGGCGGTTATTCAGGACTGCTGCCGTTCACCGCGCTCTGCTCGGTGCTCATCATGGTCGTCGCCTGGTGGGCCGAGCGCGCGGACACGCATTTGCTGCACTTCTATGACGGCACGCTGTCACGTCGAATGCCGCCCTATCAACGTTCGGCAGAGCTGATGCGGCAAGGCTCGGTAGCGGGCGCGATGGATGCTACGGCGATCGGAACACGCTCGGGGGAGCTGACCGCAAGGCCGGATCGCCCCCATCTTTACGCACGCCTCAGCCCCCGCTTCACGGGGGACATACTCGCGCTGGAAAGCGAGGATCATTATGTGCGCGTCCATGGCATGGAGCAGAGTGAGTTGCTGCTGCTCCGTCTCCGGGACGCGATCGCGGAGATGGACGGCAGCCCGGGAGAGCAGACGCACCGAAGTTGGTGGGTGGCGAGGCAAGCGGTCGCGGAAGCAGTCGGGACCGGCCGCCAGAGGGAAATCCGGCTGATTAACGGAACGCGCGTACCGGTCGCCCGTGATTCGGTGGACCGGCTGCAGCGCCTGGGCTTCCTGCCGGCCTGAAGCGATCATCTTTTCCCGCACGCTGGGCGGCATATCCCAGGTGACAGGTCCGGGCGATCCCTCGTAACGCGGCGCTGCTCGCCTAAGGGAAGACGGCCGCAATAGGAGAAAACGCATGAAGGGACCGACCCGGTGCCGTCGGGCCAGCCCCTTCCGCGCAGGCTGGGGCAACATTGCTGCCCCTCGCTCGCTCCCGGTCTGGTCCGGGGAGCGGCGCCGTTAACTGGTTTCGGCAGCCACGTAAACGCGGTTTCGGCCATGTTCCTTGGCAAGATAGAGCGCCCGGTCGGCCGCCTTGAGCGCCGCGCGCGGATCGTCATAGGCCAAGACATTGGCGACGCCGCCGGAAAAGGTCACGCGGTCCAGCCGTTCGCCGCTGGTGCGGTTGACCAGGCTGCGCGTCGAGAGGTCTTCACGGGCATCGTCGACGATCTTGCATGCCTCGGCCGCCGATTTGCCCCTGAAGAGCACGACGAACTCCTCGCCGCCATGGCGGGCGACGCAGCATTTGTCGCCGGAAATCTTCGCAAGCAGGCTGGCCACGAATTTGAGCACACGGTCGCCGGTGTCATGGCCATGGGTGTCGTTGACCAGCTTGAAATGATCAATATCGCAGAAGGCGATGCTCAGATCCTCGCCGGCCTTTGTGGCGGCCGCATGTTCCTCCGCCAACCTGGCTTCGAAGGCCCGGCGGTTGGGCAGGCCCGTCAGATGATCGTGCTCGGCCGCACGCCGGGCCGATTCCAGGCTCTGCTGCAGCAATCGCGTCTGCTTCTGGTTGTCGCGCATCTGCGCTTCGGCCTGCCGGGTCTTCTCCACCATGGATCGCGTCAGCGCGACCAGCTTGCCCAATATGGGGTGCGCAGCATCGTCATGGTCCAGATCGCGCACCTGCTCCTGCAGGGCGGCGCCATAATCCTTGGCATGGGTGCGGGATTCGTCGATCAGGGTGGTGAACTCGCCCAGATTGGCTTCCACCTTGTCCAGCATCTCCGCCAGGGATTCGGGCGTCACTTCATCGGCACGTCGCTGTGCGACGATCTGCTCGACCCACCCGTTCGTGATCCTGCCCCGCTGCAGCAACACTGACTGCACCGCCTTTTCGATGCGGTGATCGTTGCCGGTGATATAATCGAGCGCGAAGCCGAAGTTCAGCGGCGTCAGGTCCAGGTCATGCGCCATCATGAACGATCCGACTTCGTCATATTGCCGCCGGCGCCGGTCGATCTCGCGGCTGAACGCGCCGCGGGCCTCCTGCATCCGTGCCGAAGAGGGATCCTCGACCGGGGCGGTGCTGCCACGCAACCCGGCCCAGCGTGCGATGCGGTCGGTCAGCCCATGGGGTGATTCCGCGTGATGTCTATGTGCGTCCATGCCCCCCAAAACGGCCTGGCGCGCGGCTGATTTAGGTTACGATGAAAATAATCATCATGCCTGTAACGATCAGATATCGGCCGAAATCAGCCAATCATGGAAGATCCGCACCGGCCGGGTCTGCAAGGCTTTGGGACGACACACAAAATAGTAGCGATAGGGGCTTTCGACATGCTGGTCGAACAGCCGCACCAGTCGCGGATCGCGGGCTTCGGTCAGGTGGCTGGCCTGCATTACGGCAACGCCAAGCCCCTGCGCGGCGGCTTCCAGCATCAACGGGCCGGAATCATAATTGTCGGTCGCGGCCGGCTCCAGATCCGGCAGCCCGACCGCGTCCTTCCACGCGTTAAAGCTCGACGACATGTCGCGATGGACCAGGATCGTGTGGTTGGCGAGCTGCGCCGGATCGGTGATCTTGTCAGCCAGTTCCTGGTTCGCGATCAGATAAATCTCGTCACGGTCCAGCTCGTGCGAATAGAGATTGGGATCGGGATCCTTGGTGACGATGATCGCCGCGTCCAGCCCTTCGCCAAGCCGGGCGACCGCATAGGGCGTGGTCTCGATATCCAGATGGAGCGTGGGATGAACCTGTCGCAGCTCACCCAGACGGGGAAACAGCCGCTGGCTGGCGAACAACGGCAGCACCGCGAGGCGCAGCCGCATATGGTTCGCATCGCCCCGGATATTCTCCAGCGCGCGGGACATGGCGTCGAGCGCGGGCGCAATGTCGTCCAGCAGCCTTTGCCCGTCGAAATTGATTTCCATCGCCTGGTGCTTGCGATCGAAAAGCGACTTGCCAACGAATCGCTCCAGCGCCTGAACGCGCCGGCTGAGCGCCGGCGTCGACAGCGCGAGTTCTTCCGCCGCGGCTTTCACCGAGCCGAGTCTTGCGACTTGAACAAAGGCTTCAAGAGCCGTCAGTGGTGGCAACCGTCTCATTTACTTCTTATCCGGGCCAGTTGCTGCCGCATCGCACCAAGGGAAAAGGCGACTTCTTATTGTCCATTTCTGCGCATCCTTGATGAGAGGAAGCCAGAAATCCGGATGTTTCGCAAGATGCAAAATTTGCAACCATGAAAGTTTGCTTCGCACGTGCGAGAAAAAGCGCTGCAGCGCACATAGATGAGGCCTTTCAGGCATCCTCTCCTATAAACTTTCAGGGGCCGGTCAACAGATCGGCCCTCTTTTTTTGCGCTTGCGAAATGAATTGATTGCCGATGCGTGTCCGCGATGACTCTCCGGCTGCCCTCTCGCACCCCCTTTCGCCGCCGCGCCGGGCTTCCTATCTCTCCTTTCGGGACGCACGAAGGCACGCAAAGGAGCGGAACTGGCGATGGCCGATCAGGAAATGACCGAACGCAAGATTCAGGTGGCCAATGCCCGGCCCGAGGACGCAGGACGCGGCCTTGCCCGCCTGTCGCTGACCGCCATGGCGGAACTTGGCCTTGCCGAAGGCGACGCCATCGAGATCGTCGGCAAGCGCAACACGCCCGCCCGCGTCGTGCGCCCCTATAAGGAAGACGAGGGGCTGGAAGTGCTGCGGCTCGATGGCCTGCAGCGCGCCAATGCCGGCGTGGGATCGGGTGATTTCGTCCAGATCCGCAAGATCGATCCGCGCCCGGCGCAGCGCGTCGTCTTTGCGCCGGCACAGCAGAACCTGCGGCTGCAGGGCAACCCGGAAGCATTGAAGCGCAGCTTTTTCCAGCGTCCCCTCACCGCCGGAGACGTGGTGGCGACGGCGGGACAGCAACAGGTGGACCGGGGCGACCTGCCCCCGCAGCTGCGCCAGATGCTGGCCGCGCCCGCCTATGCGCTCCAGGAGATCAGGCTCACCGTCGTTTCCACTACCCCAAAGGGCATCGTTGCCATCGACGCCGATACAGAGGTCGAGTTGCGCCCGGAATATGTGGAACCGCGCGATTCCCGCCGCGCCGACGTCACCTATGACGATGTCGGCGGCATGTCTGAGACGATCGACCAGCTGCGCGAGATGGTGGAGTTGCCGCTGCGCTACCCAGAACTGTTCCAGCGGCTGGGCGTCGATCCGCCGCGCGGGGTGCTGCTGCATGGCCCGCCGGGCACCGGCAAGACGCGCCTTGCCCGCGCCGTCGCCAATGAAAGCGATGCCGAGTTCTTCCTGATCAACGGGCCGGAAATCATGGGCTCCGCCTATGGCGAATCCGAAAAGCAGCTTCGCGAGATTTTCGAGGCGGCGACCAAGGCCGCGCCCTCCATCCTGTTCATCGACGAGATCGATTCGATCGCGCCGAAGCGCGGGCAGGTGACGGGCGAGACGGAGAAGCGACTGGTCGCCCAGTTGCTGACCCTGATGGACGGGCTGGAGCCGCGCACCAACCTTGTCGTCATCGCCGCGACCAACCGGCCCGAGGCGATCGACGAGGCGCTGCGTCGCCCCGGTCGGTTCGACCGCGAGATCGTGGTCGGCGTGCCGGACGAGCGCGGCCGGCGCGAAATCCTGGGCATCCACACCCGTGGCATGCCGCTGGGCGACAAGGTGGACCTGTCCGAACTCGCCCGCACGACCTATGGCTTTGTCGGCGCGGATCTTGCCGCGCTGGCGCGCGAGGCCGCGATCGAGGCGGTGCGCCGCTTCATGCCCCGCCTGAACCTCGAGGAAGGCACGATCCCGCCCGAAGTGCTGGACGAGCTGAGCGTCACCCGGGAGGATTTCCTCGCAGCGATCAAGCGCGTCCAGCCTTCGGCCATGCGCGAGGTGATGGTGCAGGCCCCCAATATCGGCTGGAACGATATTGGCGGGCTGGACGACGCGCAGATGCGCCTGAAGGAAGGTGTCGAACTCCCCCTGAAGGATCCCGACGCCTTCCGCCGCATCGGCATTCGCCCGGCCAAGGGCTTCCTCCTCTACGGTCCTCCCGGCACCGGCAAGACATTGCTGGCGAAGGCGGTCGCGCGCGAGGCGCAGGCGAACTTCATCGCCACCAAGTCGAGTGACCTGCTCTCCAAATGGTATGGCGAGAGCGAACAGCAGATCGCCAAGCTGTTCAGCCGCGCGCGGCAGGTGGCGCCCACCGTCATCTTCATCGACGAGCTGGACAGCCTGGTGCCCGCGCGCGGCAATGGCCTTGGCGAACCACAAGTGACGGAGCGGGTGGTGAACACCATCCTCGCCGAGATGGACGGACTGGAGGAGCTGCAGTCCGTAGTGGTGATCGGCGCGACCAACCGGCCGACGCTGGTCGATCCCGCGCTGCTGCGGCCGGGCCGCTTCGACGAGCTGATCTATGTCCCCGTGCCCGACGAGGCCGGGCGGCGGCGCATCCTTGGCATCCATACCGCCAAGATGCCGATCGCCGACGACGTGGACCTGGACAGCCTGGCGGCGCGGACCGAGCGCTTCACCGGGGCGGACCTGGAAGACCTTGTCCGCCGGGCGGGCCTGTTCGCGCTGCGCCAGTCCCTCTCGGTCGAAAAGGTCGATGTATCGCATTTCGAGGCGGCCCTGCTCGACACCCGCGCTTCCGTAACGCCCGAGATGGAACATGAATATGAGGCGATGGAAGGGACGCTGAAGCAGAAGGCGATGCAGGTCGATCCGATCGGCTTCATAGCGCCTGGCATGTTGCCGGACCGACGGGCGCCAGAACCCAAGGCGCCAGAGCCCAAGGCCGGGAACACATAGCACCCGGATAGAGCCCGATGCCGAGCACCAGCGGCGCCCGCCACAACGGCCGGGCGCCGCTTTGCTTCATCCCCGCGCAATCCACCGGGCCGGACTGAACCAGAGCGCGTCGGGCGCGTTCACCATGTGCCGCTTGCAACTTTGCTTCAATTTTGCGACGGCCCAATGATAACGATCGGACAGGACCGGAATGGCTGCGAATTCGATGACAAGGCACCGCAAGTCGGGGGTGCTGGCGCGATTGCTCAAACCGGTGAAGACCTGGTCCACATTCTTCCGGGAGTTCGCCAGAGACCCCGCGATGATCGGATCGATCATTCCCTCCTCCCCGGCGCTGGTGGAATCGATGCTCGCGCCGGTCGAGTGGCGGGAAGTGAAGCTGTTCGTCGAATATGGACCGGGCCTTGGCACATTCACACGGCCGATCCTGGACATGATGGGTCCGGACGCGATGCTGATCGCGATCGACACCAATGCCGGCTTCATCCACCATCTGAGCACCGACATCGCCGATCGCCGCTTCCGCGCCATCCATGGCTCCGCCGCCGACGTGCGCCGGATCATTGCGGAGCACGGCTTTACCCAGGCGGACTATATCCTGTCCGGCCTGCCCTTCTCCACCCTGCCCGCGGGCGTGGACGAGGCGATCATGGCGGAAACGCACATGGCGCTTAAGCCGGGCGGTGCCTTCCTCGTCTACCAATATTCGCAGCGCGTGCGCGGCCTGCTGGAGCGGCATTTCGGGCGGATCGAGCGCGGCACGGAATGGCTCAACATCCCGCCCTGCCGCATGTTCTGGGCCTATCGTGAGGATGCGCTGGCACAGGCGGCGTGAGCGGGTCCACCCCGCCATCTTTCCCCGTTCGCCCCGAGCTTGTCGAAGGGCCGTCCTTCTCTTGAGGAAGGACAAGGCTTTGACATCTAAACGAGCCACATTCCTTGGTCGGGCAGCCCGAACGGCTCTGATTAAAGGCTCGACGCCCTAATCCTCGCGATTGTACCGGAAGTTCAGCCGCCGCGTGACGGTATAGTCCAGCACGCCCACCAGCAGGTAGCTGATCCACCATTTGGCAAGGGTCAGCGGGTTGCGGCGCTGGCGCTGCACCGCCTGCGTGATCTCCCGGCTGTCCGCCACGCGCCGGTCGACGAATGCGATCATCCGCCGCGCGAAATCGACATCCTCCACCCGCAGCATCACCTCCAGGTTGAGGAACAGGCTGCGCATGTCGAAATTGGCCGACCCGATATACACTGCGTCGTCGATGACGATCAGCTTCATGTGCAGCTTGCACGGCTGATATTCAAAAATCTCGACCCCGCGCTTGAGCAGCGGCCCGTAGAGCAGCCGTGCCGCTCCGACAGTCGCGCCATTGTCCGACCGCGCCGGCATCACCAGCCGCGCGCCTTCGCCAGCGCTACCGCCTGCCCGCGCGGCGATGGCGCCGATCCGTCTCAGCATGCCTTGGCCGGGCGAGAAATAGGCCTCTATCATGTGCAGGCGTCGCGCATGTTCCAGATCATGCTTCACCACCCGGGCCCAGGGACTGAGCAGCCGCGTCGGGCCGCCGATCAGCCAGCGGAACGCGCTTTTGCCCTCTTCCCGCCCCCCGGCTCCCCGAAATCCGCCGCCGCGCCCCTCGCCCCTGCGGCGCCACTGGCGCACCATCGCCCGCAACGTGCCGAAGCGCTGCTTGCGGGACGACACCCAGTGCCACATCTGCCCATACCAGCGGACCATCGGCGTCACCTGCGGCCCTTCGATCAGCAGCCCCAGATCATGCCAGCAATCCTCGCCCGGCAGGCCGAAATAGGCATCGCCGATATTGAAGCCGCCGATCATCAGCGCGCTGTCATCGGCCAGCGCGATCTTCTGGTGGTTCCGGATCAGGTAACGGGTGGAGCGGCGCGCGCCGAACAGGCCGAAGCGGCCGCCCGCACCGATGAAGCTGTTGAAGAAGCCCTCCTCCGCGCCGCTGCTGCCAAAGGCGTCGATCATCAGCGTGACCGTCACACCACGGCGCAGCGCGCGGATCAGCCGGGCCAGCACGCGACGGCCACTGAGGTCGCTCTCGAAGATATAGTAGAACAGCTTTAGGCTGCGCTGCGCCCCGTCGATCAGCGTCACCAGCGCTTCCAGCAGCTCCGGTCCCTGCGCGATCACGCGCAGCCGGTTGCCCTCAATCGTGCAGACGATCTGCTCGTCGTCATCCCCGCCCTGCCCGGCGCCTGCGTCGCTCATGCCCCATCCATGCCGCGTTTCCTGCGCACTGACCATAGGGATGGAAGCGCTCTTGTCGCTCGCCCGCGCAGGACCGGCGTCAAAGCCGCGTTTTCATTGACTCCGCGGCAGGCCGCTGCTAGGCGGAACCTCTTTCCAAGCCAAAATTCAGCTTCAGGAGCCCAGATGGCCCGCGTTACCGTCGAAGATTGCGTCGACAAGGTCACTAACCGTTTTGATCTCGTCCTGCTTGCCGCCCAGCGCGCGCGGGAGATTTCCGGTGGCGCCGAACTCACCATCGATCGCGACCGCGACAAGAACCCGGTCGTGGCCCTGCGCGAAATCGCCGAAGAGACGGTTCTTCCGGCCGATCTTCATGATTCTGTCATCGGATCGCTGCAGAAGGTGCAGATCGACGACGACGACACGCCAGACGAAATCGGTTCCATCGCCCAGTCGGCGGAGGCCCTGCGCCTCACCGCCGCAGCTCCGCCGCGTAACCAGAATATCGGCGGAGACTATGACGGCTAAAAAAGCCGCATAGCAAAGTTAGAGGAGAGGGCAGGAAGGAGGCCCGGCGGTTCCCGACAAGAGGAACAGCCGGGCCTTTTCCATTTTCACGCCATGGCAGCGCCGGGATGGCCTGCCCTGTTGCACCGCGACTGCGGACATTCGCTTTCCATCGCTCAATCATGGCGTGCAAGTCGTGTTCGTCCTGCTGGACGGCCTCTCCGATGATGCGTGTGGCGAAAAGCCGATACCGATTTGACCCGCCGAACTCGCTCACCTGCGCAGCCCCCCGCCGGAGCGCCGTGCCACCAACCGGAGCGCATGGCTGCCCGGAACATCCGCCACTACGCGTCCGCTGACAGCGGGAAAGATCGCCCGACACGTCGCGCCGGCGAACGAAACGATCGCTGTCCCCCTATTTCCCACCATGATTGCCAGTTCTGGCGCGACGGCGCGACAATCGTCAGGATTGTTTCTGTAATGTTTCTATACATTGCGCCCCGACCGACCGGCAATGCTGGGAGGAGGCAATATGTGAAAGGCGGAGCGTTGATTGCCCGTAATTTTACAATTGTTCAGGCGATACGCGGCCTGGCCGCTGCGTGGATCGTGCTCTTCCACGCCAGCGAGGGTGGGCACGTCCCATCGCTCAAGGCATGGCTACCTGATTTCATAAGCACAGCAATTTTCGGCACGGGCCATTATGGGGTGCCCGTGTTCTTCGCGCTCAGCGGCTTTGTCGTTGCGCACAGCCTGACGGGAATCGACATCACGCCCAATAGCTATGCACGCTTCCTGTTGCGGCGCTCAATCCGCCTGGACCCCTCCTACTGGGTGGCAATCGCGCTGGGCATGGCCTTCGCCATAGCCGCGGCAATGGTGAAGCATGAACCCATCCCGCCATATTCCCAGGGACAGGTGCTGGCGCATCTCATCTACGCCCAGCGCTTTCTCGGCTACCCTGCGATCAACGGCGTGTTCTGGACGCTTGCCTATGAAGTCCAGTTCTACGCTTTTTTCGCAGCCGCAATGATCGTTCCCAATCGGTTGACCAAGGCCATCCTTTGCGGCGCTGCCTTATGTTCGGCGTTCGGGATGTTCGACGGGCTGGTGCCCGGCCTGTTCCTGAATCTCTGGGGCTGTTTCTTCGTGGGGGTGATTGCAAGATGGTCAGCCGATAATCGCCTGTGGCTCCCGGCGCTGCTGGGCTTGTCTGTCGCCCTCGTCCTCCACGGGCTTTTCAACGCTGTGGCCGCCGCGACAGCACTCATCCTCTACGCTGCCGTCGACTCCGGCTGGGCGGAGAACGGCCTGAGCGCCCGACCTTTCCAGCTGCTGGGCACGATTTCCTACAGCCTTTATTTGATCCACAACCCGGTGACGGGCGCGGTAGGCTTTGTGGCGCATCGCATCGCGGGACATGGCGTGCTGGCCGATCTCTTCGCCCTTGTCGCCATTTGCGCGGCGGTGTTCGGCGCAGCCATGTTGATGTGGTGGACCGTTGAAAGGCCGTCGCACCAACTTTCACGTCGTATCAAGCTGGTTGCGCCGGAACGCGGACTGGTTCCGGCAAGGATGTAGGCCTGAGCACGTCCACTGACGGCCTCTTGCCGCCCTTCCAGCTGAACTAGCAGGAAGCTGCCATCGCTCCCTTCATGCCCGACCGGGCAACGCTCCGGCAAACCATGTCATTCGCACCGCCAAACGCAACACGGCCCGGCTCTTTCGAGCCGGGCCGCGCATGTCATTTTCAAATCAGTCGAGTCTGATGCCGCCCGTCCAGGCTCAGGCCCCCAGCGGCTTGGGATCGCCGAACGGGCCGTTGCGACGGCGCGTCTTGGGGATGGCGGTGCCGGCGGCGGGGATGCTGGAAGGCTTGATGGTGGTGCCATCGTCCCGCGTGATCTCGCCCTTGTCGAGCAGATCCTTGATCTCCTCGCCGGACAGCGTCTCATATTCCAGCAGCGCATTGGCCAGCAGGTGGAGCTGGTCCTCATGGCCACGCAGCAGATCGTTGGCGCGGGCATAGCCCTGGTCCACGATGCCGCGGATTTCCTTGTCGATCAGCTTTGCCGTCTCATCCGACATATGGGTGCGCTGGCTCTGCGAATAGCCCAGGAACGTCTCGCCCTGCTGCTCTTCATATTGCAGCGGCCCCAGCTTGTCCGACATGCCCCATTGGGTGACCATGTCGCGCGCCAGCTTGGTCGCGTACTGGATATCGCCGGATGCGCCGCTCGATACCTTGTCGTAACCGAAGATGATCTCCTCAGCGACGCGGCCACCCATGGAGACGGCCAGGTTCGCGTGCATCTTGTCGCGGTGATAGCTGTAGCTGTCCCTCTCCGGCAGGCGCATCACCATGCCCAGCGCGCGCCCGCGCGGGATGATCGTCGCCTTGTGGATCGGATCGGAGGCAGGCTCATGGACCGCAACGATGGCATGGCCGGCCTCATGATAGGCGGTCATCTTCTTCTCGTCCTCGGTCATCACCATGGAGCGGCGTTCCGCGCCCATCATGACCTTGTCCTTCGCCGCCTCGAACTCGTCCATGGCGACCAGACGCTTGCCACGGCGGGCGGCGGTCAGCGCGGCCTCGTTGACGAGGTTGGCGAGATCGGCGCCCGAGAAGCCCGGCGTGCCGCGCGCGATGGTGCGCGGGTTGACGTCCGGCGCCAGCGGCACCTTCTTCATGTGCACGGCCAGGATCTTCTCGCGGCCCTCGATGTCCGGACGAGGCACCACGACCTGACGGTCGAAGCGGCCGGGACGCAGCAGCGCGGGATCGAGCACGTCGGGGCGGTTGGTCGCCGCGACGATGATGATGCCTTCATTCGCCTCGAAACCGTCCATCTCGACCAGCAGCTGGTTCAGCGTCTGCTCGCGCTCGTCATTGCCGTTGCCCAGGCCCGCGCCGCGATGGCGACCGACCGCATCGATTTCGTCGATGAAGACGATGCAGGGCGCGTTCTTCTTCGCCTGCTCGAACATGTCGCGCACGCGGGACGCGCCGACGCCGACGAACATCTCGACGAAGTCCGAACCCGAAATGGTGAAGAAGGGCACGCCCGCCTCACCCGCAATGGCGCGGGCGAGCAGGGTCTTGCCGGTGCCGGGCGAGCCGACCAGCAGCGCGCCCTTGGGGATCTTGCCGCCCAGACGCGCGAACTTGGTGGGATCCTTCAAGAACTCGACGATTTCCTGAAGCTCCTCGCGCGCTTCGTCGATGCCGGCGACATCGTCAAAGGTGACGCGGCCATGCTTTTCGGTCAGCAGCTTCGCCTTGGACTTGCCAAAGCCCATGGCACCCGATCCGCCGCCCTTCTGCATCTGGCGCAGCACGAAGAAGGCGATGCCCAGGATGAGCAGGAAGGGCAGCGACTGATAGAGCAGGATTTGCCAGAAGGCCGGCGTATCCTCCGGCTTACCGCTATATTTGACGTTATAGTCGTCCAGCAGGGTGGTAAGGCCCGGATCGGTGACCGGCACCGTCTGGAACCGCGAATCATTGGCGAGCGTGCCGCTGATCCGGTCCGGCGCGACGGTCACTTCCTTGACCTGCCCGTCCTGCACCTTCTGCCGGAAATCGGAATAGGCGATGGGTGCCCCGGCACTCGACGCCGATGGCCGGTCAAAGAGGGAAACGAACAGCAGCAGCGCGATAATCACGCCCGCCCAGATCATCGCGCTCTTCATCCAGGGATTGCCCTGCGGTTCCTTATCGTCGTTCATGCCTGCTCACTTTCACGACCCAAGATAGGGTGCAACGGCCAAATGGCAATATCAGCCCGGAACAGCCCAGCCGCCCGTTACCATCATTCTAGCGGGGAACAGGTTGCCGCGGGGTGAATAGGCGGCATTTCATGCCCGGCGCGGCGGCGCGCGGCACGCGCTCCAGCGCGGACCGCCCGACAAAAGCCAGTTGCCAAGGCTGGTCTTGCCGCCCGAGTCGATTCGGGCCAGCGCATGGTCGAGAGTATTTCCGCGCGGCGGCGGCAGCGTAGGATCAGCAGCCGACAGCAGGTGCAGCAGCAACCGGCGACGCAGTTCGCGCGGCATGTCGGCAATGCCGGGAACCGTCAGGCTCCAGCACTCCCCGTCGCCGGCAATGGCGCGGCCGGCAATATCGGCCGCCATCCACGCCAGCGCCTCCTCGGCCTCCGCCAGCGCGGCGCTGCTGCGCACGGCGGCGCGCGGATCGAGCCACTCCACCCCGGCAAGATGGCGGCGCAGGGCGGCGCGATCGAAGCGGGGATCGCCATTGCTGGGATCGAGCGCGAAAGGCAGGCCCTGCCCCTCCGCCAGCGTGCGCAGTTCCGACCGGCGCCAGTCGAGCAGCGGGCGCAGCAGATGACCAGAGCGCGCCCGAACGCCGGCAAGCCCGCCGACGCCCGATCCCCGGTTGAGCCGCATCAGCAGCGTTTCGAGCTGGTCGTCGGCATGATGCGCGGTCATCAGCCAGTCGATCCCGCGTGCCACCCGCCATTCCGCGAGCAGGGCATAGCGGGCCGCGCGGGCCGCGGACTGGAGGTTGCCGGTGATCGGCTCGGCGGGCTTCAGCGTCGCGTGCGGGATGGCATGATCGGCGCACCAGCGCGCGACCATGGCGGCCTCCTCGGCCGCCTCGGCGCGCAGGCCATGGTCGATGGTCGCCGCCTCCACCCGGCCGGGAAAGGCGCGGGCGGCAAGATATAACAGCGCCATGCTGTCCGGCCCGCCCGACACGGCGACGCCATGGCGCGCCGCGGGGGCGTGACCGATCAGCCGGGCAACATCGCCTGTAAAACGGTCGGCGGCGTCAGGCGCCGCATTTGGCACGAACCCTGCCCTTTTCCATCATGCCGCGCAGATTGGCGGCAAGGCCGCTGCCATAGACCTGTTCCAGTTCCGAATAGACCTTGCACGCATCGGCAGGCTTTTTCAGCTGGATCAACGCTTCGCCCAGATAGGCAAGGCTGTCGGCGGCGCGATCGCCCTTGGGTCGCTTGGAATAATTTTCGTAGAACTCGACCGAGGCGAGCGCGGGCTTGCCGTCGTCCAGATAGGCGCGGCCGAGCAGGTTCTGCGTCCGGCTGCCCATGGAGGTCGATCCATATTTGGCGACTGCCGCCTTCAGCTGCACCTGCGCCTCGGGGAAGAATTTCGCGCTCCACAGGCGGTAGCCATAGCTGTAGGCGTCCGCCGCGTCGTCACCGGTCGCGGGGCGCTCCACCGCCGCCACGGCGGTCTTGCGGGCATCGGTGGCGGCGGGCGTTGCTGCTGCGGCGGGCTTGCCGGCAGCGGGCTTTCCTGCCGGAGCGGGCGTGCCCAGCGTCGGCGCGGCGGCCGGCGGCTCGGCCTCGGGCGACAGCTTCGCATCCATCTCTGCCTTATATTTGGCGAAGGCGTCCTCAAGCTGTTTCAGCTTGTAGCTGTTCTGCTCGGTCTGGCCGGTGAGCGTCGCCAACTGTTGCTCCAGCGAGTCCACACGCGCGGTCAGGTCGGCGACCGGCGAGGAGGACGGCGTTCCGGGCGGCGGCGCCGTCACCGGCGCGCGGGTGATCTCTGCCTCCACCGGCGTCCCGCCGGGGAACACCTTACGCTGCACGGCGCGCAGCTCCTTTTCGATACGGTCGACGCGGGTTTCGATCGGCGCGTTCTGGGCATGAACCGCAGGTGCCAGCGCCATCAGCACTGTCAGGGCGGTTGCGGACAGGATCGCGTTACGCATGTATTCTTCCCATTCTTCTCAAAATCGGATTCACCATAAGCGCTTGTGCCCCGGCGTAAAGCCGAGGATCGCGGGCAGACGGGCGCGGTGACGCCTGGCCGGCCGATATTGGCGCATTTTCGGGCATCGTTGAGCCGTTGTCCGGCCCGCCGATCAGGGGGCCGGCGCTAAACGTGTCCGCCCATATCTGGCGCTTTAGTCCTGCGGGCTGGCAGGCGTCGCGGGCGCCGGGCCCGTAGCCTGCCCGGCAGTTCCGGCGCTCGCTGGCGCCACCGGCGCGGCCGATGCGGCAGGCCGCCGCGCGCCGGCAGCGGGACGCGCCGTAGCGCCGGCCGCAGGAGCGACTGCCTCAGATCCCGGCGCCGGCACAGGCGCAGCGCGCGCCAAGAGCGCCGCGGCGCTGATCGGCATGTCGGAGATCGTGCGTTCCGGTGGGCCCAGCGGCGGCACCGGACGGCCACCGACCGTTACCGCCAGCGTATCCGGGCGACCGGTCAGGATCATCGGGTTATTGGCATCGGCAGGCACGGTATAGCTTTCGCCCTTGGCCATTTCCTTTTCCAGCAGGCGTTCGCCCGTCTGGTCATAGATACGCAGCCACACGGCATCCAGCGCGGTCAGCACGACTGGGCCTTCCGCCGGTGCCGGACGGGCGGGCTGCCCCGCCGCGGGGCGCGCCGCCACCGCAGGCGCCTGCTGGGCGGCGGCGATCTGTTCATCGGTCGGCGGCGTGAAGAGCTGGGTCCGCCACACACCAAAGCCTGCGGCCAGGATCAGCGCGATGGCGAGCGCCGTCCATGCCAGGTAGCGCGGCGGCACGCGGGCGGGATCGGCCGGCTCGAACGCCTCGTAGCGCCCCGCCTGCATGTCCGTGCCGCCCAGCGCTTCCCGCACGCCTGCGGCGATCGCAACCTCGTCTATGCCGATGGCACGCGCATAGGCCCGCGCAAAGCCGACCGCATAGGGCAGGCCCGGCAGGCCAGCGAAATCATTGCGCTCGATCATCTCCAGCTGGCGGACGGGCACACGGGTCCGCGTCGCCACTTCCTGCAGCGCAAGCCCCTGATCCTCACGCGCGCGGCGTAACGTGTCGCCGGGCTGATCGATGTTCAATACGCCCTGTTCCGCGCCGGTCTCGTTGGATTCCTGCATGACGACCCATTTCTTCTTTATTATGCGCGCGTTGACGCCCGTTTCCGACTATCCGGTTTGCCAAGGCTGTCTCTCACCCACCGCGCCAGTCTGTCAACGGCGCGATAACGTGAAATCGGCATTTATGACCGGGCGTGGGGCTTCTCTCGTCCCGATGCCGGTCCTAGCTGATTTCTATCCCGTGCTCTTCGGCCCAGCGCGTGAGAAACGCCCGCGGATTTCCAGCCTCGCCCGAGAGCACACCGGCCATCTCCGCCCCCAGCGCTTCCAGATCAAGCGCACGGATCATCGCCTTGACCGGGCCGATGGACGCAGGCGTGATCGACAGCCGGCGGAAACCAAGGCCCAGCAGCGCCATAGCCTCCAGCGTGCGCCCGCCCATTTCGCCGCAGACGCCCACGGGTACGCCATATTCATGGCAGGTGCGCGCAATGCGCGAGAGGAAACGCAGGATGGCCACGCTCAACCAGTCATAACGCTCGGCGAGCTTGGGATGGGCGCGGTCCGCCGCGAACAGAAACTGCGTGAGGTCATTGGTGCCGACCGAAAGGAAATCGAGCTTCGGCAGCAGGATGTCGAGTACCTCGGCCAGGGCCGGCACTTCCAGCATCGCGCCATAGCGCACGGCATTGGGCACCTTCTTGCGCTGCTTGGTCAACCAGTCGCGCTGATGCTCGATCAGGGTCTTGGCCTGATCGAATTCCCATGGCTCGGAGATGAGCGGGAACATGACATAGAGCGTTCGCCCGGCCGCAGCCTCCAGCAGCGCGCGGGCTTGCGCCTTCATCAGCGCCTCGCGCTCCAGCGCAAGCCGCAGCGCGCGCCAGCCCATCGCCGGATTATCTTCCACGCTGCCGTCATCGCCGCCGGTCCGCATATAGGGCAGCGCCTTGTCGCCGCCGATATCGACCGTGCGGAAGATGACCGGGCGGTCGCCCGCCGCGTCCAGCACATCCTGATAGAGCCGCTGCTGACGCTCGCGCTGCGGCAGGGTCGCCGACACCAGGAACTGGAACTCCGTGCGGAACAGGCCGATGCCGTCGGCGCCGGTCGCGTCCAGCGTGGCCGCATCCTCGCGCAGGCCGGCATTCACCATCAGCTCGATGCGCGTGCCATCCTTCGTCAGCGGCGGCAGGTCACGCATCGCGACAAAGGCCGCGCGGCGCTTGACCGTCAGGCTCAGCTTGTTCTCGAAGGCTTCTTCCATGTCCGGCGTAGGCCGGATGAACAGATGGTTTTCATTGACGTCCAGCAACACGAGATCGCCCTCGTTCACCCGATGCCGGATATCGCGCACCCGGCCCAGCACCGGCACGCCCATGGCGCGCGCGACGATGGTGACATGGGCGGTCAGCGATCCTTCCTCCAGGATCACGCCTTTCAGCCGCCGCCGGTCATATTCCAGAAGCTCCGCCGGCCCCAGGTTGCGCGCGACCAGGATCGCGTCCTGCCGCAGGCCGAGCTGCGCCGCCGTGCCGAGCTGCCCCGACACGATCCGCAGCAGCCGGTTGGAGAGATCCTCCAGGTCATGCATCCGGTCCTGCAGCAGCGGGTCCGAAATCTGCCGCATCCGCATCCGGGTGCGCTGCTGCACCCGCTCGATCGCGGCCTCGGCGGTCAGGCCGCTGTCGATCGCCTCGTTAATCCGCCGGGTCCAGCCTTCGTCATAGGCGAACATCTTGTAGGTCTCGAGCACCTCCTGATGCTCGCCATCGCCGCCGAAATCGGCTGCGCCTGCCATCCGGTCGATCTGCTCGCGCATCTTGGAGAATGCGGAGATGACGCGCTGCCGCTCGGCCTCGACATCCTCCGCGACCGTATGTTCCACGGTGATGCGCGGCTGGTGGAAGACGATGTGCCCGCGCGCCATGCCCATCACCAGCTGCAGGCCGGTGAGGATGTTCGATCCGGTATCCTGCACACGGCCTTCGCCCGGATGCTCGTCGACAAGGCCCGCATTGGCGATCAGCTCGGAAAGGACCATCGCCACCGTCTGCAGCGCCTCGATCTCGATCTCTTCATAGCGACGCGGATCGAGATGCTGCACGCTGAGCACGCCGACGGCATGTTCGCGCCGCACGATGGGGACGCCAGCGAAGCTGTGGAACATCTCCTCGCCGGTCTCCGGCAGATAGGCGAAATCGGGATGCGCCGCGGCTTCATCGAGGTTCAGCGTCTCGACATTGGCGGCGATGGTGCCGACCAGCCCCTGCCCCATGGCGAGGCGCGCGACGTGCACGGCTTCCTGCTTCAACCCCCGTGTGGCGAACAGTTCGAGCACGCCTTCGCGCAGCAGATAGATGGAGCAGACCTCGCTCGACAGCTCTTCGCCGATGATCTCCACGACCTTGTTCAACTTCTGCTGCGCAGCCGAACGGGAGGCCATAAGCTCATGCAGCCGGATCAGGATCTTGCGTGCGGCGATGACGGGAGGACTGATCATGTCCGCACCGCTAACAGAAAGGAAGGCTCCATTCCAATAATGAACTTCTTTTCCGCCATGGCGGAATATTGTTCCCAGCCCGTTATTGCTGCTGAATATGGTACAAGAGTCGGGCATGCCACCCGGCGCCATTCACCAAGGGGAAGCACATGACGATCGAAATGACGGCTGCCACGCGCGAAGACCTGCTTGATCGGGGCTATTCCCGTCGCCAGCTCGGCCGCGTCGCAGCATTGCTGGGCGCCGGCGCAGTGGCCGCCCGTTTCACCGAGGCGTCTGCGCAGCAGGCCGCGAAGGCGGTTTCGGGCGCAGTCCGCATCGGCGCAAATGAATGCTGGACCGGCCCCTTCCCGGCGGCAGCGCAGGCTGCAACCGCCATCGTCGCCAAGGGCAACTGGTATGAGCCCGACAATGAGCATCAGAAGCTGTTCGACGCCGTGGCCGCGGCCGAAGGCATTCCGGCCGACCGCATCGTCGCCTGGCCCGGATCGAGCGATCCGCTCAGCCGCTCGGCCGTCAGCTTCGGCTCGCCCGCGCGTGGCATCGTCACGGCGGACCCGACCTATGAAGCCATCTGGCGCACCGGCGCCTGGGTCGGCGCAAAGGTGACGAAAGTGCCGCTTACGGCGGACTATCGCCATGACGTGAAGGCGATGCTTGCCGCTGATCCCAATGCCGGCCTCTATTATATCTGCTCGCCCAACAACCCCACCGGCACGGTGACGCCAATCGAGGACATCGTCTGGCTGGCCGAGAACAAGCCCAAGGACGCGATCCTGGTGGTGGACGAAGCCTATATCCACTGGACCGAAAGCAAGAATGCCGCGTCGCTGGCCGCGACCCGCGACGACGTGATCGTGCTGCGCACCTTTTCCAAGCTGTTCGGCATGGCCGGCATGCGCCTTGGCCTCACCTTCGCAAGCCCGGAGCTGATGAAGAAGATGATGCGCTATGACGGCGGCCAGGTCTCCGGCATGTTGCCGATGACCTCTGTCGCCTGCGGCGCGGTTGCCGTCGCCCAAGCCGGCGAGATCAAGGCGCGCCGGAGCGAAATGATCTCCAACCGCGAGAGCGCCATCGCTTTTCTGAAGAAGCAGGGTCTCAAGGTGCTGCCGGGCAGCCAGGCCAACATGTTCATGGTCGACTGGGGCAAGCCCGCCAAGGACATGCAGGCCGCGCTGCTCGCCGAGAAGGTGCAGATCGGCCGCAACTGGCCGATCTGGCCCAATGTCTCGCGCGTGACAGTAGGCTCCACCGACGACATGCAGAAATTCTGCGCGGCCGTCGCGAAGGTGACGAAGGCCTGACCGCATTTTCCAAAACGGTCGCCAGACCCGATCGATACCCGGACGGCGCCACGCCGTCCGGGTATTTTTTACGTTCGCGACATGAGGAGAGCGGTGGGAATCCGGCGCCTGTTCGTCTTACCTGCTGAGCATGAAGTCTGCGTGCAGGGAGAACGAAAAGATGAGCCTGTTGATGGAAAAAGACGCCACCGAAGACCTGCTGGACCGCGGCTATTCCCGCCGGCAGCTGGGCCGGGTCGCCGCGCTGCTGGGCGCGGGCGCGGCCATCCATTCCACCATGGGCACCGCCCTTGGGCAGAGCCAGGCGGCACGCGGTGTTGCCGGCGCGACCCAGATCGGCGCCAATGAATGCTGGACCGGCCCCTTCGCTGTCGGCGTCGAGGCCGCCGCCAAGATGGCGGCGATGGGCAATCGCTACGATCCGGACGACGAGCGTGGCAAGCTGATCAAGACGGTTTCGACGGTCGAAAACGTGCCGGAAGACCGCATTCTTCCCTGGCCGGGCTCGGGCGATCCGCTGGTGCGCACGGTGATCACCTTCTGCTCGCCGCAAAAGGGCCTCGTCACTGCCGATCCGACCTTCGAATCCGCATGGCGTGCAGCCGAATGGCTGGGCGCACCGCTGGCCAAGGTGCCGATGAAGCCGGGAGCGGGCGCGGACGTAAAGGCGATGCTGGCGACCAACCCCAATGCCGGCCTCTATTATATCTGCTCGCCCAACAATCCCACGGGCACGGTGACACCGATCGCCGACATCGAATGGCTGCTGGCGAACAAGCCAGCCGATTCCGTGCTGCTGATCGACGAGGCCTATCTCCACTTCTCCGAAGCGAAGTCCGCCGCCTATCTTGCCGTGAGCCGCAGCGACGTGATCGTCATGCGGACCTTCTCGAAGCTGTTCGGCATGGCCGGCATGCGCCTCGGCCTCACCATGGCGCACCCGGACCTGCACAAGCGGATGATGCGCTATGACGGTTTCCAGGTTACCGGCACGCTGCCGATGACGGCGGTCGCCTGCGGCAACGCGGTCTACAGCCAGGCGGGCCTCATTAAGGCACGCCGCGCGGAGATGATCGCCGTGCGCGAGGAAACCTATGCGCATCTCAAGAAGCGCAAGGTCGCCTATTTTCCAGGCAGCGAGGCCAATATGTTCATGGTCGACTGGGGCAAGCCGGCAAAGGGGATGCAACAGGCCTTCATGGCGCAAAATGTGCAGATCGGGCGCTCCTGGCCGATCTGGCCCAACGTCTCGCGCGTGACCGTCGGCTCGGCCGACGACATGAAGACCTTCTGCGTGGCGCTGGACAAGATCCTGACGGCCTGACGCCTGCGGGGCGCCTAAGAACGCCTCCGCTTCCGCGATCAGCCCGGATCGATAGGCCGATACAGGGAAGCCCGCCCCGGTGCGGCAAGAGAGGACGAGGCATCGGTGTGCTTCGTCCTCTTTCTCTTGCTCCCTCCGTCTCCCAAAAAAAACCTGCACCTGAATTAGGTCATTCGGCCACTTTCCTCAGCGCCAAATGTACGGCAGAGACCCTGCTTCGATCGATCGGGCGCACGATCCTTTTTCGGTCGTGAGGGGATGAAGGGGAAATATCATGGATCGCAATCAACTCTACGGCGTGTCATGGACCGCCCTTATCCTCTGCCTCGGCCTGTTGTCTTCCACAGCCCAGGCCGACGAGGGCAACAACGCGGCGGCACCTATGGCCGCGGCAGATATGGCCCGCGACGACATCATCGTGCTGGGGCAAGGATTGCCATTGCCGCCCGGCACGCCTGCCTATGGCTCCGTCATCATCAATCAGCAGCGCCTGGAGAGCAGTGCCTCGGGCCGTATCGAAACCGTGCTGGGGGATGTCGCGGGCTTCCAGCAGTTCCGTCGCTCCGACAGCCGCTCGGCCAACCCCTCCGCCCAGGGCGCGACGCTCCGGGCGCTCGGCGGCAATGCGTCCAGCCGCACCCTCGTCCTGCTCGACGGCGTGCCGATGGCCGACCCGTTCTTCGGCTATATCCCCTTCAGCGCGCTGGTGCCCGATCGCCTGTCGATGATCCGGGTGACGCGCGGCGGCGGCATCGGGGCCTTTGGCGCGGGCGCGGTCGCCGGCACGATCGAGCTGGCCAGCGCCACGCGCGATCAATTGCCGACCCTTTCGGGCAGCGCGCTCTACGGCAGCCGCGACGCCACCGAGCTGTCCGCCAGCGTCTCGCCCAACCTGGGCAGCGGCTATGTCTCGCTCTCGGGCCGATGGGATCGCGGCGACGGCTTCCAGACCACGCCGGTTTCCCAGAGGGTCGCCGCCACCGTGCCGGCCGCCTATGATGGCTGGTCCGTCGGCCTGCGCGCCGTCGCGCCGCTTTCGCCCGACATGGAAGTGCAGGTGCGCGGCCTCGTCTTCAACGACGATCGCACGCTGCGCTTCAGGGGGGCGGACAGCAACAGCCAGGGGCAGGACGCCAGCGTCCGCCTGATCTCGCACGGGCCATGGAAGCTGGATGCGCTTGCCTATGTGCAGGCGCGCAATTTCAGCAACATCGTCATCAGCGCGTCCACCTTCCGCAAGTCGCTGGACCAGCGCAACACGCCCTCCACCGGCATCGGCGGCAAGATCGAACTGCGCCCGCCGGTGGGCGACGCCCATGTGCTGCGGATCGGCAGCGACCTGCGCCTGTCCTCGGGCGACATGTACGAGGATGCGTACAATGCCAATCTCGCCACCAATCCGGTGACGGCGCGGCGCCATGCCGGCGGCGACCAGAGTACGCTGGGTTTCTTCGCGGAGGATGACTGGACACTGGGGTCACTGGTGCTGACCGGCGGCATGCGCGCTGATCACTGGACGATCACCCAGGGCTTCTTCACCGCGCGCAATGCCGCCGGCGCGATCACCAGCGACACCCGCTATGCCGACCGGGACGACTGGGAATTTTTCGGGCGGGCTGGCGCATTGCTGCGCGCGAGCGACGCCGTGGCACTGCGCGTCGCGGGCTATACCGGCTTCCGCCTGCCGACGTTGAACGAGCTGTACCGCCCGTTCGTCGTCTTCCCGATCACGACCAACGCCAATGCGGCACTGACCCCGGAAAAGCTGAAGGGCGTGGAGGGCGGCATCGACCTGACCCCGGTGCCCGGCGTGACGCTGGGCGCCACGCTTTTCTACAACCGGCTGGACGACGCGATCGCCAATGTGACGACCGGCGTCAACGTCCGCACGAGGCGGAATGTCGATGCGATCGTCGCCAAGGGCGTGGAGCTGACGGCCAGCGCGCGGGCGGGCGATTTCACGCTGTCGGGTTCCTATGCCTACAGCCACAGCACGGTGAAGGCGCCGGGACAGGCCTTTGACGGCTTCACCCCGTCGCAGAGCCCCCGCCATGCGGCCAGCGCGACGCTGGCATGGCAACCCGGCCTGACGCCGGAGCGGAGCCGCCCGCTACTGTCGGCAACGCTGCGCTATGTCTCGAAGCAATATGAGGACGACCTGCAGACCGACGTGCTGCCCAATGCGCTGACGGTGGACGCCTTTGCCCGCCTGCCCATCGGCCATGGCATCGCGGTGACGGCGCGGGGCGAAAATCTGTTCGACGAGACGGTCGTTACCCGCAATGCTGGCGGATCGATGGATCTGGGCACGCCGCGCACCTTGTGGATCGGCATCTCCTTCGCCCGCTGATGCAGACTTTCGGGCTAGGGGATATTGATACAAAGTACGACAATATTCCGATTGCGATCAGGTCCGTTATGGATAGCTTCATGGCCTTCCGCATGGAGGGACATGATGACAGACCGCTATTCCACCGTCGCGCGCTGGCTCCATTGGATCATTGGCATCCTTGTTATCCTCAACATCCTTGGCGGTCTGTTCCACGATGCGCTGAGAGGCATGCCCATTCCGGTGATGCCGCTGCACAAGGCGACCGGCATCACCATCCTGTTCCTGACGCTCGCGCGCATCGGCTGGCGCCTCACCCACCGCGCGCCGCCCCTGCCGCGCAACATGCCCGCATGGGAAAAGGGCGCCGCCCACGCCGCCCATGCGATCTTCTACCTGCTGCTGCTGGCCGTGCCACTAACCGGGTGGATCATGAGTTCTGCGAACGACCGGCCGCTCAACTGGTTCGGCCTGTTCCCGATCCCCAAATTCGCGGTGACAAAGGGCGACGCCATCGTCGACATCTCCCATGAAGGGCATGAAATCCTGGGCATCGCCTTTGCGGTACTGGCCGTGCTGCACATCGCCGCAGCGCTGCGCCATCATTTCGTGCTGAAGGACGGCGTGCTGCGCCGCATGCTCGGCTAGGCGGCTGGGCAAATTCAGTTCTATCGATTAGCGGCCGAATGGACGGGATTAAGCTCCGTTCGTCCTGAGCTTATCGAAGGACCGTACTTCCTTTTCGAGCGTTACGCGGAAGAGAAGAACAGCCCTTCGACATTGGAACGAGTCACGTGCCTCGTTCCAACAGGGCGAACGGGCTTGGCTGAGGTCATGATGCCTTAAAGGCGATGACAATCTGATCCATGATGGTTGCCCTGGCCTTCCCGAGGTGTCTGGACGAAGCCCGTACATCGATGCCGCCTGCGGGATTGGCAGCGCCAGTCCTTTCGCCTATGGCGCGCCACAGGGATGGCTCTGCCGCCCCTGAAAGATCGCGCCGGCGCCCCGGAAACGGAGCCTAAGAGGGAATGTGGTGCGGGGGCTCTCCTCCAAATCCACGGCTGTCCCTGCAACTGTAAGCGGCGAGCGCGATGCACTGCGCCCGCATCCCTTCCGGGATGACGGGCAGCCACTGCGCCGGCGTGAAGACGCGCCGGCATGGGAAGGTGTGCATCGTGCCGTGACCCGCGAGCCAGGAGACCTGCCGGCGCATGGTCGCTCTTGCCTGGGACCAGGGGGTGTCCGGGGCACGGTGTTCTCCGTCTGAGCGACGAATGATGCGGCGGGGGCCGCATCGGCGCAAAACAGGCGGCGACATGGTGCCCGCCCGTCTGTGATGCGCCGACCGTTCGCTCGCGCGGCGGCACGCCTCCGTCACCAGGCTCGGGTGCCGGGGGAATATCGATGAAGACCATTTTTCTGTCGGCCTGCGCTGTTTGCGCGATGGCGGCTGCGCCATTGCACGCGCAAAGCCAGCCCGCCGAAGATACCGCCCTCTCAGGCGACGCTGCCGAGATCATCGTCACGGCGTCCCGCTCTGGCGAGGGCGTGCCGATCGACCAGCTTGGCGCATCCGTGACCGTGCTCGACAGCCAGACGCTGGAGCAGCGCCAGACCCGCATCGTCTCCGACATCCTGCGCGACGTGCCGGGCCTTGCGGTGAGCCGCGTCGGCGGCATCGGCAACCTCACGCAGGTCCGCATCCGTGGCAGCGAGGGCAATCATGTTCTGGTGCTGACCGACGGCATCGAAGTCGCCGATCCCTATCAGGGCGAATATGATTTCGGCATGCTGACCGCCGACCCGCAGGCACGGATCGAGGTGCTGCGCGGCCAGCAATCCTCACTCTATGGATCGGACGCGATCGGCGGCGTCATCCACTATATCACGCTGACCGGGGCAGAGGCGCCGGGATACAGCCTGCGCGCGGAGGGCGGCTCCTTCGGCACCCTCAACGGAAGTGCGCGCGCGGCAGGCGTCTCGGGGACGCTCGATTACGCGCTGTCGGCGACCTATTATCGCACCGACGGCTTTGCGACCGCGCGCGGCGGCAGCCGCGAAACCGGTTCCGAGAGCATCGGCGCCAGCGGCAAGCTCATCTGGACGCCGACGGACAGCTTCAAGCTCACCGGCGTCGCTCGCTACAGCCATGTGGATGCCGACAACAATGATACCGACTTTGATACGACCGCCCCGACATTCGGCTATGTGATCGACACGCCGGGCGTGCATGTGAAGAACCGCGGCCTCTACGCGCTGCTTTCCGCCGAGCTGACCGCGCTGGAGGGTCGCTGGGTAAGCACCCTGTCGGGCCAGATCGCCGACAGCAAGCGCGAGGGGCTGTCCCCCTTCGGCCTCGACTATGGCGACAAGGGGCAGCGGCTCAAGGGCTCCTTCACCAGCGCGCTCAGGCTGGGCGACGATGCCCTCTCCCACCGGCTGACCGCAGCGGTCGACGTGGAGCGCGAGCAGTTCCAGAATATCGTCGATTCGCCCTTTGCCTTTGGCGGCAAGCGGCATACCGACAATGTCGGGCTGGTCGGGCAATATGAGCTGAACGCCCATGATGCGCTGTCGCTGGGAGCCTCGATCCGTCGGGATTTCAACAACCGCTTCGCCGACACCACGACATGGCGGGTGCAGGGCAGCTATCGCTTCGAAACCGGCACGCGCATCCGCGCCGCATACGGCACCGGCATCAAGAACCCCGGCTATTTCGAACTCTACGGCTATGATGACGGCCGCTATATCGGCAATCCCGACCTGAAGCCCGAACGCTCCGAGGGCTGGGAAGCGGGGATCGAGCAGAGCATTGCCGGCGGCGCCGCGACCATCGGCGCGACCTGGTTCGACAGCCGCCTGAAGGACGAGATCTACACCACCTATCCGGCGCCGGACTATGTGGCGACGCCGGGGAACCGCGATACGAAATCGAAGCAGCACGGGCTGGAAGTCTTCGTCAGCGCGCGACCGATCAAACAGCTTCGCCTCGACGCCGCCTACACCTATTTGAAGGCGCGCGAGGACGGCGTTGTCGAGGTGCGCCGGCCCAAGCATGTCGCGAGCTTCAACGCGACCGTGCTGAGTAGCGACGAGCGCTTTTCCGGCACGCTCACCCTGCGCTACAACGGCCGGCAGCAGGACGATGCCTTTATCGATCCCAGCTATGTGCCGGTCCGGTTGACGCTGAAGGATTATGCGCTGGTGAACATCAACGCGGAATATAAGCTGCGCCCCGGCATCGCGATCTTCGGCCGGGTCGAGAACCTGACGGGCGAGCGCTATGAAGAGGTGTTCAGCTATGTCTCCGCAGGCCGCGCGGCCTATGGCGGCGTGAAGGTCAGCTTCTGATGCATGGCGGCGGGGGAAGGAATGCCATGCGACGTCAGGCCCCTCCCCCGCCGCACGCCTTCACGCGATCAGCGGCGTGGATGGCGCGCCGCGCGCAGCTGTTCGGTCAGGGTGCGAACGGCGCGGACATAGGCCGGGCCGCCGCACACCGTCCACGCCTCCGGCACGCGCAGGCGCGGGATGTCCTTCAGGATCGGGTGATGCAGCATCTCCGTCCCCTGATCGGCCACATGGTCGGTGGCGCTTTCCACGATCAGATAGTCCGGGCGGGCCGCGATCATCTCTTCCAGCGACAGCTGCGAGAGCGGCGGCTTGCCGAGCCTGCCCGCAAGGTTGACGAGGCCGACGCGCGTCATCAGGTCGTCGACCAGCGTGCCCGTGCCGGTCATATAGCCGCGCCGCTGATAATAAGCCGCGACCTTGCCGCCACCAAGGCTTGGCAAGGCGGCGAGTTCCCGGTTCATCCGCACGATCATCGCCTCGCCGCGCTCGGGATGCCCGACGGCTCTTGCGACCATGCGGATCTGCCGCAGGATCGTGGGGTAGTCGTTCGCGCTGTCCAGTTCCAGCATGGTGAAATTCCGGTCGGCGATCATCCCGCCCAGCCCGCGCCGGGCGACGAAGCCGATCACCAGGTCCGGGTCGATCGCCAGCACCTCCTCGGCCGATTGCCGCATGACATGCACGCCCCGCGCCTTCGCGGCCGCGGCGGACATGTCCGGGTCGGTCGCATTGCGCGTGACGCCGGCGATCTGCGCAGGATCGGCCAACTCCAGCAGATACTGGTCAGCGCACAGGTTGACCGAGACGATCCGCTGCGGGCGCACGGCTTTTCTGTCTCCACCCTGCCCTTGCACCATCGTCGCGATCGCCACCCCGCCAGCCAGCAAGAGGGCAGCGCCAAGGGCAAGGCGGCCAAGGGTTCGGGGGTAGCGCATCTGGACACTGTCCTTACCGGACGCGATCGTTCAGGCAAGCCCGCCGCCCCTGAGGCGAGAGGCTGCACGGCGATCGCCGCGAACCATCTCTGTGCGGCCGCCAGATGAAGCGCCCCATGCTCATGGCCGGCCTCGTGCTGCTGCTTGCCCTCAGCGCCCTTGCCTCGCTCGGTTTCGGCGCCGTCGCCATCACGCCTGGACGGCTGCTCGCCGCGATCACCGGCCATGGCGATCCGGTCGCAACCGCCATCCTCTTCGACCTGCGGGTGCCGCGCACCATCCTTGTCCTTGCCGTCGGCGCGATCCTCGGGCTCTCGGGCGCGGCGCTGCAGGGCTATCTGCGCAATCCGCTGGCGGAGCCTTCGGTCCTGGGCGCGGCCAATGCCTCGTCGCTGGGCGCGGTGATCGCGCTCTATTTCGGGCTGGCGGCGCTGCATCCGCTGATGCTGCCCGCCATGGCCATTGCCGGCGGGCTCGTCGCGCTCGCCCTGTTGTTCGCGCTGGACGGCGGCGCGCTGGGCGGCGGCGAGGCGGAAAGCCCGTTGACGCTGATCCTGGCCGGCATCGCCATCGCCATGCTGTCGGGCGCGGGGATAAGCCTGGCGCTCAACCTCTCGCCCAATCCCTTCGCCGCCATGGAGATCATGACATGGCTGATGGGATCGCTGGAGAACCGATCCTTCGCGCATGTCTGGCTTGCACTGCCCTGCATCCTCGTGGGCAGCGCGCTGCTGCTGGCGGACGGCCGCGCGCTCGATGCGCTGACGCTGGGCGAGGATGGCGCGCAGGCGCTGGGCGTCGACCTGCGACAGACCCGGCTGCGGCTGCTGCTCGGCGTCGCCATCGGCGTGGGCGGGGCGGTCGCCGTGTCGGGCGCCATCGGCTTCGTCGGCCTGATCGTGCCGCACCTGATCCGCCCGCTGACCGATCGGTCGCCCTCCGCCCTGCTGCTGCCCTGCGCGCTGGCCGGCGGCGTGCTGCTCTTGCTGGCGGATATCGGCGTGCGCGTGATCCCGATGTCCAGCGAGTTGAAGCTCGGCGTCGTCACCGCCTTTCTGGGCGTGCCGGTCTTCCTGCTCCATCTGATGCGGGCGCGTCGGCTATGGTGACGATCACCCTCTCGTCCGTGGCCGTTTCGCTCGGCCGCCGCGCCGCCGTGCGGGATGTCAGCGCGACGCTCACACCTGGCAGCCTGACCGGCATCGTCGGCCCCAATGGCGCGGGCAAATCGACGCTGATGCGCGCCATGCTGGGCCTGCTGCCGCTCGCCGGGGGAGAGATCGCCATCGACGGCACCGCCGTTTCGCGCCTGTCCCGCCGCCAGATCGCGCGGCAGACGGCCTATCTGCCACAAGGCCAGACATTGCATTGGCCGCTGAGCGTGGAGCGCCTCGTCTCGCTCGGCCGCCTGCCGCACATGGCGCCGATGCAGCGGCTCGCCCCGGCGGACCATGGAGCGATCGAGGATGCCATGGCCCGCGCCGATGTGCTCGGCCTGCGCGACCGGATCGCCACCGAATTGTCGGGCGGCGAGCGCGCGCGTGTGATGCTGGCCCGCGCGCTCGCCGTCGGTGCGCCGGCGCTGCTAGTGGATGAGCCCCTCGCCGCGCTCGACCTTGGCCATCAGATCGAGGTGATGACGCTGCTGCGACGGGAGGCGGAGGCCGGCGCGCTGGTGGTCGCGGTGCTGCACGATCTCGGCATGGCGGCGCGCCACTGCGATCGGCTGCTGCTAATCGACGGCGGCCGGCTGGTCGCGGACGGCGCACCGATGGAAGTGCTGACCGTTGATCGTCTGCGCAGCGTCTATGGCGTTGAGGCGTTGATCGACAATGACGGCCCGGTGCCGGCGATCACGCCGCTGCGGAGGGTCTGAGCGGGACCGGGCAGCAGCACACACCGTCCCCGGCAAATCAGCCGGCTTTGCCCGCCAGCGCAATCAGCCCGTCAATATCGACATGCGCCTCCAGCCCGGCCGCAATCTCGTCGAGCGCCGAATCGACCGACGCATGATAGTCGCGGCCGCTGCCGTCCGCGCCGAGACGCGCAAGCAAAGCCATCCGCTGCGCCGGATCGGCGAGCAGGCCGTGGAGATAGGTGCCCATCACCATGCCATCGGCGCTAATGGCGCCCTCCGCACGGCCATCGTCGAGCAGCGCGAAGGGGCGGGCCATGTCTGCCCCGCTCGTTTCCCCGACATGCATTTCGTAGCCGTCGAGCGGCGCCCCCATCGCCGTGCCCCGCACATGGCGCAGCGCCTTGTCGGGGGTGAGGATCGTTTCGACATCCAACAGGCCCAGCCCCGCCACCGCGCCCGCCGGCCCTTCGATCCCATGCGGATCGGCGATCCGCCGGCCGAGCATCTGATAGCCGCCGCACAGCCCCAAAATCGCGCCGCCGCGCCGGTGATGGGCCAGGATGTCGATATCCCACCCCTGCGCACGGACGGCGGCAAGATCGGCGATGGTCGCCTTCGATCCGGGCAGGATGATGAGCGCGGCATCGCCGGGGATCGGCTGGCCGGGCGGCACCATGACCAGTTCCACGCCGGGCTCGATCTTCAGCGGATCGAGATCGTCGAAATTGGCGATGCGCGGCAGGATGGGGCAGGCGATGCGCAGTGCGCCATCGCGCCGGGCTGCGCTCTTCTCCAGCACCACCGCGTCCTCGCTGGGCAGGCGGGCGCTCGCGGGCAGCCATGGCACCACGCCATAGCCGCGCCAGCCCGAACGCTCGGCGATCGCGGCGTAGCCATCGGCGAACAGCGACAACGTGCCCCGGAACTTGTTGATGAGGAATCCGTGGATCTTCGCCGCATCCTCGGGGTCGATGACCGCCCTCGTCCCGACGATGGCGGCGATCACCCCGCCCCGGTCGATGTCGCCCACCAGCACCACCGGCACCTGCGCCGCGCGGGCAAAGCCCATATTCGCGATGTCGCCCGCGCGCAGGTTGATCTCCGCCGGCGACCCTGCCCCCTCGACCACCACGATGTCGCAGCGCGCCCGCAGCCGGGCATAGCTTTCCAGCACTTCCGGCAACAGCGCCCGCCGCGCCTCCTTGAAGTTCGTGCCGCCCAGCGTGCCGCGCACCTTGCCGTGGACCACCAACTGCGACGTGTGGTCGGCCTGCGGCTTCAGCAGCACCGGATTCATGTCCGTATGCGGCGGCGCGCGGGCAGCGATCGCCTGCAGCGCCTGCGCCCGGCCGATCTCGCCGCCATCTTCGGTGACGGCGGCGTTGTTCGACATGTTCTGGGGCTTGAACGGCAGCACGGATAGGCCGCGATTCGCCAGCGCGCGGCAGAGCCCGGCGACCAGTACAGACTTGCCGACGTCGGAGCCGGTGCCCTGCAGCATCAGCGCGCCGGTGGATCTGGTCACAACGCCTCCCACGGCGACGCCGTCACAGCGACGAGCCTTCGGAATAGTCGATGCGGATGCGGACCCAAGAGCCGACCTGCGCCTTGCCGTCGACGCGCGGCGGACGGACGAGGAACTGCCACGCCGCCTGCCGCACCGCCCGCGCGAAGCCGGAGCCGAGCGGCGCCTCGCCCAAAGTCTGGCAATTTTCGACATGATAATTGTCGATCGTCTTGCACGCGACCAGGCCCCAGCCCTTGCGCGGCGCGTTGGGCGGCAGATAGCCGGACAGTTCGGCATTGGTCGGCTTGCGATACCATTCCGCCTCGAACAGCTGCACGCCGCCCGGCCCTTCGCCCGGACCATAGGTGGACGCGCTGCCGCCATCGCCGGCGCCGGGCGATCCCTGGCCCCGATGCGTCTGCAGGCTGCCAATGTCCGCCGCGGCGAAATCCTTGCTCGTGAGCGTCAGGAAATTCGGCGTCGGTTCGTCCTTGGTCGGGGCCGGCTTGGGCGTGGTCGGCGGCGGCGCCTCGCGGGTCGGAAGCGGTGCCTTGGTGCCCGCCTTCGCCTTCTGCTTGCTCTTCTTCTCCGGCGTGCGGTCGGCATCCGGCTTGGGCTCGGGCATCATCGTGAAGGTGACGGGGTGGCGGGGATCTTCCACCTTGTGCGCCAGCGGCCCCCGCTGCAGCAGCAGGAAGATCACCAGCGCGTGGAAGATGACGGTGAGCGCCAGCGTGATGGTTCGCCGTCGGGCCTGCGCCGGATCGGGCTCTGTATAGGATCGATAGGGCGACGACATTGGCGCATTGCCTAGGCCGAGCGCGGCATCTCCGCAAGCGGTCGCGCGATGGAACGCCCGGTCTTTGGGGGAATGTTCATCATCCGCGTCTGCGGGAAGCGGCCCAGACACCGGGAACGTCAAGCGTGGCATCGACCAAGGACGCCGCCGCCAGCCCTCTACCGTTTCCCACCGAGCAAAAAAACCGATGAGGCCGATCGCCATTGCACGCCGCCCGGCGAAACCTGGCGGTTCCTCAGTGCCGCCATGCACCCTTCATCCCGCTATCAATCTCCTGATCCGCGCAGCGATCACCGCGATGAGCAGCGCCGGCAAGACCATGCGGGGCAGCAGCGAAAGCGAGAGTGGATCCATGATGGCGCTCCCGCCCATCACCAGCGGCCAGAGCAGCAGCGTCACGACGGCCGACCACACCGGCGCCAGCGCATAGTGCCACCAGCGCCGCGCGAACCAGCCGACCAGCACGGAAATGGCGATCAGGAAGGGATTGACCATCATGCCGACGAACATCAGGCCTTCCCAGCCGATGTCGAAACCGGATGTCGCGTCAAGCATCAGCCTGCCCGAAACCGTGATGGACGCGATGGAAATGTCATTGCGGCGACAAATTCAGGGCCGGCGCAAAATCAGGGACGGAGCCAAAATCAGGGCCGGGGCGATAGCCATGGGCTCATCGCGCCGGCAACTGATGGTCATGCGACCGGGCCGAGGCCCTTGATCGCGCTGTCGACCAGCGTCTTGTCGGCCTTGGCATCATGGGCATCGGCGATCAGCACGGCGGCGGCGGCGGTCGCAGCCTTCACTGTCTTGGCGCGGATGGCCTCGACGGCCGAGCGCTCGGCGGCGCCGATCTTGTCTTCGGCCATCTTCTGGCGGCGGGCGACCAGATCGGCAGCATTTGCCTTGGCGTCGGCGATCAGGGATGCGGCATCCTCGGTCGCACGGGCACGCATGGCCTCGACTTCGCCGGCGGCACCCGCCAGCTTCTTCTCATATTCGGCCTTCAGCGCCTCAGCTTCCGCGCGCAGCTTGGACGCTTCGTCCAACTGGGTGCGGATCGCCGCGATCCTGCTGTCCAGCCCCTTGCCGATCAGCGCGGGAACCTTCTTGACCAGCAGGATGAGGATGAAAATCGCCATCGCTAGGCTGACCCAGGCGGTCGCGTCCATGCCCAGCGTCTTGGGGTCGGTATGCGGCACCACGCCTTCATGCGCGACGGTGCCGACCGGCTCCATGCCCTCGGCGTGGATTGCCTGGTTCAGGTGAGGCGCTTCCGCGCCAGTGCTCGCCACCGTTTCAGCCATGAGCCAAAGCCGCCTTTACTGCAGTGCGCGCCGCGTCGGCCGGCGCCGTGAGGCCGGAAATCTTCGCGACCATATCCTGTGCCGCCTCGACCGCGACCGTCTCGATCTCGGAAAGCGCTGCGGCACTCGCCGCTGCGATCCGGGCCTCGGCCGCCGCGATCTTCTCCGCGATGACGGCATCGGCTGCGGACACCTGACTTTCGGAGGCTTTCGCCGCCTCTGCCTTGGCCTTGGCCATTACCGCCTGCGCTTCGGCGCGGCTTGCATTCTCGCGGGTACGATATTCGGCTTCCGCTTCGTCGGACCGCGCGAAGGCGGCCTTGGCAGCATCGAGGTCGCCGGAGATCTTGCCGTCGCGCGCGTCAACGGTCGCCTGCACCTTGGGCACCATGCCCAGGCCGACGACAAAGAAGACGAAGCCGAAGGTCAACAGCAGCCAGAAGATCTGGGAAGCATAGGTTTCGGCGATTTGCGCGATTTGAGGCATTGCACCCGTCCGGTAATCAGCATGTCCGGGCGGGGTTGCCGCCCGGAACCATGCGTGTGTCAGTTCGTCAGGCGACGAAGACCAGGATCATGGCGATAACGAACGCCAGCAGACCCAGAAGTTCGGCGGCCGCGAAGCCGATGAACAGACGACCCTGCTGGCCGTCGGCGGCACCCGGATTGCGCAGTGCGCCTTCCAGGAACGCGCTGAACACGTTGCCCACACCCAGGGCAGCGATGCCTGCACCGATCGCGGCCAGGCCAGCACCGAGCAGCTTTGCGGCTTCTGCGTCCATGTCGATAACTCCTTTTCTAAACTCTGACTGAAATGTTGAGGTAATTCTGAGAAGAATGGCTCAGTGAAGATTTTCGGCGTCGTTGATGTAGACCGAGGTCAGCAGCGCGAACACATAGGCCTGGATCACGGCCACCAGCATTTCGAGCGCGCTGATACCGATCATCAGGACGAAGCTGGCGGACCCGACGGTGACGCCGTAGCCGACACCGGCATTGCTCGCATTTATGACGAAGCCGGCCAACACCTTGAGCAGCACGTGCCCTGCGGTCATCGCGACGAACAGTCGCAGGCCGAGGCTGAACGGGCGCACCATGAACGAGATCAGCTCGATCGGGAAAATGACCGGGATCATCGGCAGCGGCGTACCGTGCGGCACGAACAGCGAGAAGAAGTGGAAGCCATGCTTCCAGAAACCGACGATCAGCACGATCGAAAAGCTCATGATGGCGAGCACGCCGGTCGCGGTGAAGTGGCTGGTGAAGGTGAAGGGATGCACGCCGAACAGGCCGAGCGGCAGCAGGCCGAGCAGATTGGCCAGCAGGATGAACATGAACAGCGAGAAGACGTAGGGCACGTATTTCTTGCCGCCCTTGCCCACATTGGACATCAGCAGATTGTCGACGAAGCCGGTGAAGAACTCCACGGCGGCCTGCCAGCGGCCGGGCACCAGCTGGCGCTTCATGCCGCCAAGCATGAAGATCCAGAGCACCAGGGCGGCGAGCACCATGTAGAGAGCGCTATTGGTAAAGGCGATGTTGAAACCGCCCAGCGACAGGTGATCGGTCCCGAACAACGGTTCGATTGCAAACTGGTGCATCGGATCGATTTTGCCGGACTGTGCCACGTTCACCCCTGAAAAACCAAAAAACCCTATGACAAAAGCGCCCTATCGGTCAGGACGCTTCGTCGAAATCCTTATGATGTTCCTGAAAGCTACGACGATCCCCATCGCCAGGAAAACCAGCAGGAGCCAGGGGGAAGTGCCGATCAACCGGTCAAGAACCCAGCCGATCACCGCTCCACCGACAAGACCCCCGATCAGTTCAGCAAGAACGCGATTGCCAAGTCGGTAGCTTTCGCCGCCGTCTTCCTTCGTCGTCGTGCCGGTCCTGACCGCCTCGGCACGCTCCGCCCGCGCGATCCGTTCCTCAAGAGAGGTGATCCGCGCATCTTCGCCCGCCGGGTCTTGCCCGGGCACCTCATCTGCCATCCCGACCTCCATCATCCGGCGCGCGAGCACCGCGTTAAGAAGCCATGAATGATTGACGCTGCACCCGTCAAGGCGCGGCCCGTTTAGAAAGCACTTGCCGCTGAGTCAACCGTGCTGGGACTATGGTATCATCTGAGTAAAATGGCGCAGAAAAGCCAGCGCCCCGGCGATCCCCGTTTTGGCAGTATTACGGCCCTTTCAGGCCGTTCTGCCATCCGTCAGCCAGCCGTCGCGCAATAGGCGGGCAGCGCGATCGCGTCCGCGCCCTTGGTCTGCCATGCGCCTGCACCGATGCGATAGACCTGCCCCGTCTTCACGCGGCTGGACAAGGTCTGGCATCCGGTGGCGGCGGCAACATCCGACACCGTCACCCCGCGCTTGCCGGCCAGATCGGTATAGACGGCGCGGCGCTTGATGTTGATCGAATCGACCTCTGCCTTCACGTCGGCGGAAACGGCGCCGGCGATGCCCAGATAGCCGTCGGCCTGCTCGCCGACCGTGCCGGCGGCCATGGCTTCGGCCACGGCGCCCGATTGTGCCCAGGCCGGGCGGGTCAAGGCGACGCCGGCGCCAACCAGCATGATCGCTGCGGCGGCCGAGAGCATCATGGCCCTGGAAGAAATCAGTCGTGTCATTGCGGGAACAACTCCGGATTGTTCTGGATCAGATCCTTGGCATCACTTTGCAGCTTGACGACCACTTCCTGCTGCACCTTGACGTTCAGATTGATCTCGATCGGGCGATCGGGTGCCTTGACCTGGATACATCCACTCAGGAGGGATCCAAGAACAGGGCCGGCGACGCCCATCGAGATCATGGTTCTTCTTTTCATTTCGGCTCCCCGGTTACACGAGTGTCGCTTTCGGGCGGCTTAACCGCAAGCCCTTCGCGCATTTTCTCCTGAAATTGATCGCCCAGGCTGTTGCGGATGAGCCCGCTGGGGTCAATGAACGACTGCGCCGTGCCCAGCAGCCCGCGGAACGGCGCCTGCACGCGGATGTTGAAGATGAACGGCAGGCCGATGAAATTGCGGGCAAGGCTGCCCGGCAACGTGCCGATCTGCCCGCGATTGATGCCGTTGAACACGACATTGCTCACCAGCTCGCCATCCAGCGCGCCGTCCATCAGGATCGTCAGGCACTTATATTGCAGATTCTTGAGCGCATCGAAGGCGATCCGACCCATGACGCCGATCTGCTCGTTGGAGACCGGGCCGACATAGGAAAGCGTGCCCGATTGCAGCGCCGGGTCGCAGGGCACCGTCGGCAGCACGCCTTCGGGCAGGATCAGCGGCGGTTGCCCTGCCTGCCGCGCAGCCAGTACGCCACCGGAAATCCGCCCGCCCTGCGCATTGAAGATCAGCGGCAACAGGCCATCGAACGTGCCCGTCGCCGAAATATCCTTCAGGTCGAGCGTGTTGATGAAGGCGCCCGCATCCAGACCGACGACCCGGAAGGTCAGGTAACGCTCCGTATCGGCGCTGAAATCCATCGTCGTGGGCAGCAGCAGCAGCTGTCCGCCCGCAAAGGGCCATGCCCCGCCCTCCACATGCACATGCTGATTGGGCTCCAACCGGTAGCGCACGATGCCGCCCGTCACCTCGACGCCGGGATTGACGCTGGCCAGCCGCACCACCTGCCCCGGCGCGGTGACGAGGCCGATCAGGTCGGTGAAGCGGATCTCACCGCTCAGCCCCGAAACCGGGCCGAACGCGGCGGCAAGGTTCATGCTGTCGGTGCGGAACAGCCCGTCGCTTTCCACCCTGTCGCCGGTCCAGCGCACCTGTCCCCTGCCCGACACCGTCCCCTGCGCATTGGCCACGACGCCCAGCGCCAGATGCGTAAGGTCCTCCGGCTGAAGATTTGCGCCGAAGCTGATGCCCGGCACGTTCAGGTCCGCATGCCCCTTGCCCGTGCCAAGATCATGCACGATGTCGGCAAGCATCACCTTCGCGCCGCGCTTCGGCTCGACCAGCGTGCCGCGTGCCGTGATCCGCCCGTCACGCAGGGCGAGCGTGAAATCATCGCTGCGCAGCGGATTGAACCGGTCAACCTGCTCCGCATCGGACACGGTTATCGTGCCGCGCACATCCAGCGCGCCATCGGCAAAGCGCCAGTCGCCGCCGCCCTCGCTCATGATCAGCGGCACGGTGCCGATCCGGCCGCCGACCCCGCTCATCCGGCCGGACAGTACGCCACGCGCCACGGCACCATCCATAGTCGCGGCCGTCAGCCGGACCGGCGCGTCGGCCGGACCGATCGCAAGATCGGCATTGCTCAGAGTAAATCCAGGCTTGGCCAGCCCGAAAGCAGCCGACGCCGCCTTCAACTGCAGCGGGCTCTGGCCCATCCGCCCCTGCAGCGCAACATTGCGGACGACGCCGCCGCCCGAGAGCCCGCGCGGACCATAGGCCAACATCGCCTGCCCATCGGCCGGGCACAGGGTCAACGCCGTCTTGCCCAGCGCCAAGCCGCCGGCGCTGAAGCTGGTCAGCGCCACCGGCGTACAAAGGCGGTTGATCACGATCGCGCCGTCCCGGCGCACCACGCCCTCGATCGGCAGGACGAGCCCGCGCAGCGCGCCGCCCTGCAGCGGCCCATCGAGCGAGAGCCGCGTTTCGAAACGGGTGCCGCCATCGGGCATCGCGCGGAACAGCACCTGGCCAGCCGAAAGGCGCGCCGAACCGGCCGCATAGGGATCAAGGAAAAGCTGGCCGGAAAGCCCGCCGCCTGGGCGCTGGACCAGTCGCAGCGCGCCATTGGGGAGGCCGCCGCCGCCCATGGTGAACCCGCCTTCCAGCCTGAGCCGGCCGTCGGGCCAGGCCATGTCGATCCGCCCGCCATCACCCAGCGCCACCCGCGCGCCGCTACGGCTGTCGAGCGCCAGGCGCCTGACGCTGCCCGTGCCGGACGCGCCATCCTGCACCAGCGAGACGTGCGCGTGCATGCGATTATCCTGCCCCATGGCCTTGACCGCATCGGCCAATCGGATGGCAAGCGGCGCCACGGGCGTTCCAGCCGTAGCGCCGCGCAGCATGGCCAGCGGATCGCGCCCGGCCATCCGCCCGGTGCGCATGGAGACCGTCCGCATCGCCACCGTCCCGTCGAAGCGCACCTTCACGCCGCCCTGCTGCGCCGTAGCTTTCGTGAGGGCATTCTTCTGAACCGCATCGGTTTCCACAGACCAGCCACCGTCGATCCTCGCCTCCCTGCTGCCGATGCCATAGGCAGCAAGCGCCTGTGCATCGATCCGCACCCGCCCGCGCGTCGCCGCCTGCGTCCCGTCAAAGCTGATGCGCCCGCTCGGGCGCGCCAAGACCATTCCCGCCGCCTCCGCCCCGCCGCCCTCCAGCGCCAGCCGGCCGGCCCAGCGGTCCAGCGTCGACGACAGGGAGACATCCAGGTCGATCTGCGGCCGGGCGATCGCGATGTCGCGCGACGGGCAGCCCAACGCCCCGCCCCGCACCGGCCCGGCGATGCGCGGTCGCCCGCTGCTGACGCTCACATCCAGATAGGCCGTCGCCTGCGTCAGCGCGCAGCCCGAAGCGACGGCGCGCGGCATCACCGCCGCCAGCTTGCCGGCAAAGCGCGTGCGCGGATTGCCGCTGCCATCCATGCGGAGCCCGACCGGGCCATAGTCCGTCTCCAGCCGCATCCGCGCATCCTGCAGGGTAAAGCCGATGTCGGGCAGGCTGAAGGGCGCGGTCGAGGCGGGATCGCGAAACTTGTCCAGCTCGCCCAGTTGCAGCCGCCCGCCCTTGTACGATCCATAGAGCCGCACGCCCCCGGCGCGCACGGCGGCGACATGCGGACTGAGCCCGGCGAGCGCGATGTCCACCTCCACCCAGCGCGCGGTGAGGTCCGGCCGGGCCGGATCGCCCAGCACGATATTCTCGATCCGCTGTGTCCGCACCCCGATGTCCTTGAGGTCATAATGGGCGCGCACGTCCATCGCCATCAGCTCGCGGGAGACGAAATTCTCGGCGATCGGCCCGCGCTGCGTCCACAGCGCAAGCAGCAGCAGCGCCAGCCCACCAAGGATGCCCAGCGTCCAGCCCGCGATGCGCGCGCCACGGGCACGGCCCTGCCCTTCTTCACCATTCATGCGCGCGAACAACCCCGGCTCATCTACCGCCACATGCGTCTGTAACGCATGCATAACGTCCTTGCGCGCGGAAATATCCTTGCCCGCGCAATTGCCAGCGCATAGCCCTGAACAGGATGAGCGGGGAAGACGGAAATCTGTTTGAAAAGCCAAGCGATAATGGCAGCGCCGATGGTGCCGGCCACCGGGCGCGCCTGCGCGAGCGGCTGGCGCGGGGCGGCGGCGACGCGCTGCTCGACCATGAGCTGGTGGAATATCTGCTCGCCCTCGCCATTCCGCGCCGCGACACCAAGCCGCTGGCCAAGGCGCTGATCCGCGAGTTCGGCGGCATCGGCGGCGTCTTCACCGCCGACTGGCAGGCGCTGATGCGCGTGCCGGGGATGGGCGAGACCAGCATCGCCGCGATCAAGATCGCCCAGGCGACCGCGCTGCGCCTGCTGCGCGCGCCCGTCGCCGAGCAGCCGGTGCTGGGCAGCTGGCAGGCGCTGCTCGACTACCTGCGGGCCGACATGGCGCACCTCACCATCGAGCGGGTCCGCGTTCTGCACCTTAATGCCCGCAACCAGCTGATCCGCGACGAGGTGATGAGCGAGGGTTCCGTCGACCAGGCGGCGATCTACACCCGCGAGGTGATCCGCCGAGCGATCGACCTGGGATCGGCCAGCCTCATCCTCGTTCACAACCACCCCTCCGGCGACCCCGCCCCCAGCCGCGCCGACATCGACGTGACGCGCAACATCGTGGAAGCGGGCAAGCGGCTGGGCATTGCCGTGCACGACCACATCATCATCGGCGCGAGCGGGCATACCAGCTTTCGGGCGAAGGGATTGATGTGATCGAAGGCTGCTGATCCGTCTTCGTCATCTCGCGCGGTGGGATTTCATCAGAAGGAACGCGATGTTCGGCCAGGACATGGGTTCCTTCCTTCGCGGAAATGACGGATTGGGTGGCGAAACGACGTAAGAGCCCCTCCCCTTGAAGGGAGGGGAGGAAGAACGGCAAAAACGGCTCGCCTCCAGCCGCCAGCATCGCGTTTGCCCGATATGATCTACCCGCTCCTGCCTCTAGCCCCGCCTCACCCGATACAGCACTGCGCCATGAGGCGGGAGCGTCGCGGCGATCCGGCTTGCCTGCATGCCCATTTCCCGGCCATCCCAAAGGTCTTTCACCGTTACCGGTCCGCTCAGGCCCAGGTCGCGCAGGGCAATGCCCACTTCGCGCGGCTTGTCGCCTGTGTTGAACAGTGCGACATAATGGTCCGCGCCGGTCTCCGACCGTGCCGACCAGATGCGGGTGCCGTCTTCCACGAAATGCGGCTGGTTGTCGCGGCTCGCCTGGTTGACGGCCAGCACGTCGCGATTGGTGAGCAGCGCCAGCGTCGGCGCGTCGAGGTGGCGCAGGTCGCCGCCCATGATAAGCGGCGAGCGGGCGATCGCCCATAGCGTCATCAAGGTGCGCTGCTCGTCTGGGGTAAAGCGGCTGTCCCGCGCGCCCAGCGCCAGCCGGCCGAGCGGCAGCATGTCGGCGTCCGGCCATGATCCCGGCGCGCGATAGGGGGTCCAGTTTTCCAGCCGGACGAACTGCGCCTCCAGCATCGCCCATTCGTCCCAGAAATCGTCAGAAATCCGCCACATCTGCGCGAAGCGGCGGACATGGTCGCCGCGGATTACCGGGGTTTCGCCCGGCGACAGGCTGAGGATGATCGGCCGCCCGGTTGCCACGATCGCCTTGTGCGCCGCCTCGATCTCCGGTGCATACGCGTCATAGGGCCGGCTCATGTCGTCCATCTTGACGAAATCGACGCCCCATTCCGCATAGAGGCGGAAGATGCTGTCATAATAGGCCTGCGCGCCCGGCCGCGTCATGTCGACGCCGTACATGTCCGGGTTCCAGGAACAGATGCTGCCCTTGTCGGCGATGTCGGCGGCGCGATAGCGGGTGCCGAGGATGGGGAGGTTCTGCTCCACCGCCGCGCGCGGGATGCCGCGCATCACATGGATGCCGAATTTGAGGCCCAGCGCATGGACTTCGGCGGCGAGTGGCGCAAAGCCCTTGCCGTCCTTGCTCGAGGGAAAGCGGTTGGGCGCGGGCACCATGCGGCCATGGGCGTCCATCGCCGGACTGGGCTTGCTGTTATAGGTGTAGCTCGACGCCTCGGGCTCATACCACTGGATGTCGACGGTAAAGATGTCATAGCCGAAGGGCAGCAGCTTCCGTGCCATGATCCCGGCGGTCTCGCGCGCCTGCGGCTCGGTGATGGTGGTGGCGAAGCTGTTCCAGCTGTTCCAGCCCATCGGCGGGCGCGGCGCCAGCATCGCCCCGTTGCCGCCCGTGCCGACGTTGATCTTTCCCGCCGCGCGAGCGACGCCATGCGCCGCGATCCCCGTCATGCCGGCGGCAAGAAGCCCGCGCCGGCTTGCCTTCCATGTCATCCTCATTTGTCGGAGTTAATATGAGGGACGCCGGAAGATCAAGCGGTAAGATCGGGTAAGGAGCGACGGACAGATTCGCGGCTATGCGCTGCCCCGCGCAAATGCCGCCGCGCGCGCCACCACGTCCGGCTCGGGCTGAACCCCGGTATAGAGCACGAATTGCTCCAGCGCCTGAAGCACGGCCACCTGATCGCCGCTGACCACCTGCTTGCCCGCCGCCTGCGCGGCCTGCATGAACGGCGTTTCTACCGGCTTGGCAACGACGTCGAAGGCAATCTCGCAGGCGGCGATCTGCGGCGCGCTGAACGGCAATCCATCGGCGTCAGGGCCGGTCATGCCGATCGGGGTCACATTGACGAGCAACGGCGCCGTCAGTCCCTCCGCATCCGCCACCCAATCGCATTTTAACGTGGCGGCCAGCGCCTGCCCCTTGTCGGCATTGCGTGCGACGATCGTGCCGCGCTGGAAGCCCGCATCCACCAGCGCCGCGCCGACCGCCTTCGCCATGCCGCCGCTGCCACGCAGCAGGAAGGGTGCGGCACGATCCAGCGCCAGCGGCTCCACCAGCGCGCGCACTGCGCTGTAATCGGTGTTGTAGCCAGCCAAGAAACCCTCGTCATTGACGATGGTGTTGACGCTGTTGATGGCGGCGGCGGAATCGCGCAGCGCGTCGAGCAGCGGGATGACATCCTCCTTGAACGGCATCGACACCGCGCATCCGCGGATGTTCAGTGCGCGGATGCCGCCGATGGCGCCGGGCAGATCGGTGGTCGTGAACGCCTTGTAGACATAGTCCAGCCCCAGCGCGTCGTAGAGAAAATTATGGAACCGCGAGCCGAATGTGCCGGGGCGTGCCGCGAGCGACATGCACAACCGCGTTTCGGGGCCAATGGGTGGCTTCATGTCCTGCCTTTGCTTTGAAAAGTCAGCGGCAGATGTAGTGCCGGCATCCAACTTTGCCACCCGCGAAATCGACGCGCTCCCCCCTTCCATCGCGACGGATGAAATGGGCCGCCCGCCCCGTACCGGGCACATCGGGCCGAATTGTCGCGACATCGGAGCGATGTTCTGCTACATGGGCTGCATCACGCGAAATCCGCCGCAAGCGTTCGCTGTGACCGAGAGACCCAATGCGCTCCCGCTTGCTAGGCAGGAGCCGTCCTTTGGAAGACCTCAACTATCTCCTTCATCGTGAGCAGGAAGAATTGCTGCGTGCGCAGCTGTCATCCTGCCAGTCGGCCCGCATGGCCCATGCCGGGCTCGCCAGCGGTTATGCCCAGCGCATCGGTGCGCACCGCCTGCCCTACCGGACGCCTCGTCAGAACGGCGCCATCGCTTTCGATCCCGCACCGTTCGGGGCAAATGCTGTTTTCAGCAAGAGTGCTGCCGCATGAGCCGCGCCGTCAATGTCGACGCGACGCCGGCGGCGGTCGAGGCATTGTGCGCCAAGCATGATATTTCCATTTCGACGCTCGAAGCGCTGCCTTCGGGCGGCGCGCGCGTGGTCCTGCGGACGATGATCGATGCCGATGCCTTTCGCAGCCGCATGGGCAACAAGGTGCTGACCGGCGCGGTCGTTCGCTCCGGCCTGTATCTCGCCCGGCCGCCCATGGCGCCGCATCGCTGAACCTTTTTCCCTTTCGAATGCGCTGATGGGCCGGCACCGCTTTCGTCACACTCGACTTTCGGCCCGCTTCACTGCCCGCAGCCAGATGGCGCGCGCAGACTACCAAAGGAATGTCTCATGCCGATCGGCACAGTAAAATTCTTCAATGCGGACAAGGGCTATGGCTTCATCGCCCCGGAAGATGGCGGCAACGACGCCTTCGTCCACATCTCCGCAGTGGAGCAGGCCGGGCTGCGTACCCTGAGCAACGACCAGCGCGTTTCCTACGATCTGGCGCCTGACAAGCGCGGCAAGCAGGCCGCCGTCAATCTCCAGCTGGCCTAACGGCCGGTTGACCGGGGGCGTTGCGCCATGCGCGACCCCCCGGAGCCTTTCTTCCTTCCGACATACAAAAAGGGACGGTCAATGACCGAGCTGGAAAACTGCAAGATGCAGATCGACCGGATGCGCGCCCTGCTGGACGATGCCACGCTGGACAATGTCCGCGACAAATATCAGCGCTCGCTGCGGGCGTGGGAAGCGCGTGCCGAAATCGTGGAGCGCACGCTGGCGGGCCGCGCCGGTCGCGCCTGAGGGATCGCCCGCCCGCAGCGCGCCGTCTCGATTCCCGCACCGGGATGCCGCAAAGCCAGCCCCGTGCCAGCCGCTCGACATGGCATCTTGCCCTTTATCGAGATCAGTTTTCCCCTTCGGCCTCAGGGCGAACGGTCCCTATGCAAGGCGCGATACTTCACACCTTCAATCCGCCCAGCACGACCCTGGCCAGAAGCGGCGCGTTGCGGTTGAAGTGATGCCCGCCCGGAACGACGATCTGCGTCGCCCTGCCTTGTGGGATCGCCGGGCAGGCGCTGTCGCTTTCCTGCGTACCCCGCACGCACTGGATGTTCATGCCATCGAGCTGCATGACCGCCGGCACCGTGGGGAGCGCATCGCTGGAGGACAGGTCCAGCCATGATCCCAGGTGAAACTGGAAATCAGCGGTCGGACTAAGCCCGAGCAGCGATACCCGCCGCACCATCGCGCGCATGTCCGGCGAGAGCTTGGCCGCGATATGGGGCAGCACGTCGGCACCGAAGCTGTAGCCCAGCAACAGCACATGATGCCGGTGCCAGCGTTGCGCATAGGCCCGCAGCACCGCCTCCAGATCATTCGCGGCGCCGGCTGGCGTGCGGGCGCTCCAGAAATAGGAGAGGCTGTCGATGCCGACCACCGGCACGCCGGCATGAGCGAGCTGCGCCGCGACATCCTTGTCCAGCCCCACCCAGCCGCCGTCACCGGAATAGATGACGGCCATCATGTCACTGTCATGCGCGCCGGCATCCGTAACGGTGGTGATCGGCAGGTCGGCGGGCAGCGCATCCTGCGCGACGGCGGCAGGCTTTGGCGCGAACATCGGGCCGATCTGCTCCATCAACGGCTGCAGCCATGCCTGTTCGGGATCGAAATCATGATCGACGCCGGGCAGCGCGATCATCGTCGCGCCGGGCACCTGCCGCGCGAAGGCGGCGGCGGCGGGCGCGCTTACGATCTTGTCGCTCTGCCCCTGGAGCAATATCCAGGGCGAGGGCAAGGCGCGGCTGGGCGCGAACAGCCACCCGCGCGCCGGCCGGACGATCCGCCGGGCGTGAAGGCTGCCGGACTTGCACCAGATGTTGACACCCGGCAGGTCGGCGCTGAACCCCATCGACACCGCCGCCTTATAAGAGCCGTTCGGCCCCTGCGCGAGCGAAGCATAGGCAAGGGTCGCGCCGGACGAATAGCCAAGGATGATCGGCTTCAGGTACATCGGCATCTCCAGCCGGTGCTGAAGGTCCCGCGACAGGTTGATGAGTCCGTAATTGGGATTGATGCAGCCCTTGCCGCTTTCCAGCGTGCGCAGGAAGCTGGGCGTGTCGATGCCCGCCACGACCGCCCCCTGTGCCGCAAGCGTGCGCGCCATGCGGGCCGCGCCGCCATTCCAGCCCGCATCGCCCGACAGGAACAGGATCACCGCGCGCGGCGCGCCCTCCGGCCGATAGACCGATACCCGGCCGAGCGGGCGGAAGGCATAGCTGAACTCGCCCGGTTGCCCACCCGATTCGCCGCTGGCGGAAGGCGTCCCGCCGTCATCGGCCATGGCATTGGAAAGCGGCAGCTGCGAACAGGCGATCCCCGTGAGCGCCAGCAGCGCCGCCGCACAGGTCGCGATCATCCTTCTGCCGATATGCTGCATCGCCCGGTCTCCCTCTGCGCAGCTGCGTAATGCGCGATCCTGCAATATTGGGCGCTTGCGCCAAACCGGGCGATGACCATGGGGTGACGGTTTCGTAATGGGCCGGTGAGATGGTCGCCATCGCCCGATGTCTCGCATCCCCTTGTGCGCAAACCGGACCATGCTTTTGCCCCGATGCTCCAGATTAACTTTTCGTCATGCCACGGTCATCACCGGGTCACGGCCCCGATGCCAGAAGGCGTGTGCGGCTCATCCCCCCTTGCCGAGCCGCATTGCGGGGCCAACACCCTGCGACGTCGCCCCGTCGCTGGCCCCGAAGCGAGCGGCCGGTGCCCATGCCCTCTTGGGACACCGGCCGCCTGCCCTTTTCGAAGAACCCGCTTTCCTTTGAGCCTTTTGCGAGGCGCACGGCGCTTCCAGCCGCGCCAGACGCCCACGAGCGCCGATCAATCCTCGTGCGTCGTGGCAATCGTCAACGACACGATCAGGCCCGGCGCATTGTCACCCAGCGCAAGCCCCCCACCATGCAAGCGCGCCACCGCCGCGACCAGCGACAGGCCGAGGCCAGCACCGCTCATGTGCCGCGCCGCATCCAACCGCCCGAATCGACGCAGCGCCTCCTCGCGCTGATCGGGCGCGATGCCGGGGCCATTATCCGCCACGCCGAGGGTGATCTCGCTCGTCGTGGCGCGGGCGCTGAGCAGGATGTGCCCGCCGCCATATTTCAGGGCATTGTCGATCAGGTTGGCGAGGGCCTGCACGATGAGTTCGCGATGGACCCGCGCCATCAGCACGTCCGGCGCATCGACGACGATCTCGACATCGCGCTCGTCCGCCAGCGCGCCGTACATTTCCTGCAGGTCGCGCAGCATCGCGGCGATATCGACATCGTCAAAGCCTTCCCGGCCGATGCCCGCCTCCGTCCGGCTGATGAGCAGCGCCGTGGTCAGCATCGAGAGCAGGATGTCGACCTCCTCCAGCGCCCGGCCCAGCGCCATGCGGGCGTCGGCATCCCGCACGTCCGACAGCGCGCGGTCCAGCACTGCCTTCAGCCGGGTGAGCGGCGATCGCAGGTCATGGGCGAGCCCATCCGTCACCAGCCGCATCTCGCCGACCAGCGCCATGATCCGCTCCAGCATGGCATTGATCGAGCGCCCCAGATCCTCGAATGCATCGCCACTGCCATCGGCGGGGATGCGGCGATCCATCTCGCCGGTCTCGATCGCGGCGGCGGTGGCGACGATCGTGCGGACCTTGGACTGGATCAGCCGGGCGGAAAGCCAGGCGGCGAGCCCGGCGAGCGGCAGGGCGAGCAGCAGCGCGCTCAGCATCGCCTGTTCCATCACCCCGCCAAAGCGCAGGTCGCTTTCCACCACATGGCCCGTCAGCAGCCGCGTACCATCGGGCAGCCGCGTCGCGAGCAGGCCCATGCGTTCGGGCGCGGCACTTTCCATGCGGTAGAGATCAGCCACGCGCCATGGTTCACCCGGCATGACCGTCGGCGGCCATGCGCCAAGGTTTCCTGCCAGCGGCCGTCCGGAAGAATCGGCCAGCAGCATCACCGACTGACCATCGCCATCGTCGGCAAGGCGCGCGGCGATCATCGCGCGCGCGGCAGAGGCGCCGCCCGTGCGATAGCTGGCGGTAATTTCCTCCTGCAGTTCGCGGGTCAGCGCGCTGCTGTTTGCCTCCAGCGCGCGCGACGTCATCTGGTGGACCGTCGCCAGCACCAGCCCGGCACCGAGCAGCTGGAACAGGAACACCAGCGCGCCGAAGCGCCAGATGACGGAGCGGGCGCGCCGCATGCGATTCAAGCTGTCAGTCCCCCAGGCCCAACCGGTATCCCGCGCCGCGCACCGTATGGATCAGCGGCGTCTCGCCCTGTTCGTCCACCTTCTTGCGCAGGCGGCTGACATGCACGTCGATAACATTGGTGCCGGGATCGAAATGATAGTCCCACACCCCTTCCAGCAGCATCGTGCGCGTCACCACCTGATCGGGATGGCGCAGCAGATATTCGAGCAGGCGGAACTCGCGCGGCTGCAGGTCGATCGCCCGCCCGCCGCGCTTCACCTTGCGGGAGAGGAGGTCCATTTCCAGCCCGCCGCAGGCAAGCTTGGTGACCTGCGCCGTGCCGCCGCCGCCACGCCGGCGCAGCAGCAAACGCACACGGGCGAGCAGTTCGGCAAAGGCGAAGGGCTTGGAGAGATAATCGTCCGATCCGCCGGTCAGCCCGGCGACGCGATCGTCCGCCGTGCCCAGCGCGGACAGGATGATGACCGGCGTCTCGATGCCCGCCGCGCGCATCGCGCCCAGCACCGCCATGCCATCCATCCCCGGCAGCATCCGGTCGAGGATGACGATATCGTGCGCCTCTTCCGTCGCCATGAACAGGCCATCGCGGCCATTGGCGGCGCGATCGACCACGAATCCTTCCTCGGTCAGGCCCCGCGCCACATAGTCGGCGGTGGTCGCATCATCTTCCACCAGCAGGATCTTGCCGCTCATTTCCACTCCTGCGCCAAAGCCGTCGCTCCATTGTCGGTCGCCCGCCTGAAATTGCAAGGCACGGTGGACGCGATCATCCCACCAGCTTCAGCGACGGACGGCCGGGCCGCTGCCGATGGCGTGCGCCCGCCTTGGCCGCCACGCTCGCCCGGCTACCCGAAACCAGCCGCTGCAGATCGACCAGCGCCCGCGCCATCGACAAGCCGTGCGGACCGGCGATGAAGCGGGGCTCCCAGTTGGGCGCGAATTTCTGCTTATAGGCGCGCAGCCCTTCGAAGCCGTAGAAGGCGTCGCCATGGCGATAGAGGAAGGCGCCCGCCTTCACCCAAATCGGCGCCAGCCGCCGTGCCTCCAGCCCGGACAGCGGCGCGAGCCCAAGGGTGAACCAGACATAGCCATTGTCCCTGCCCCATTGCATCAGCCGCAGGAACAGGAAATCCATGGTGCCATAGGGCATGTCGGCATCATGCCGCATCAGGTCGACCGACAGTTCGGCACGGTTCTGCGTCGCCCAGATATTGGCGAAGGCGACGATCCGCCCCTCGCACCGGATCACCGCGCAATCGAACCGCGACATATAGTCGGTATCGAAGCGACCGATGCTGAAGGCCTTCTCACCCTGCCCCTTGGTGGCGAGCCAGCGGTCCGACACGCCGCGCAGTTCCTCCATGATCTCCGGCATCCGCGCGGCAGGGACGATGTCGAAGGTCGCGCCCTCGCGGGTGGCGCGGCGCTCGGCATAGCGCAGCGGCTTGGCGTCCGGCCCGTCCATGGTGAAGCGGCGCAGGTCGACGCGCGCCTCGTCGCCATATTTGACGATGGCAAGGCCCAGATCGACCGCGAGCGCCAGCGTGTCGAGGCTGATCTGGTAGAGCAGCAGCCGGCCCTGCGCCGCGTCCGCGCGCTCGCGCAGCTGCCACAGCAGTTCGGGCCATTCGCTGGGATCGCCCACCGGATCGCTCATGACGATCCAGCTCTGGCCCTGTATCTGATACATCAAAAAGGCGCGACCCGAAGGTGATGTCAGAAACAGCTTGTCGCCGGTGAGCGCCAGGAAGGCATTGCTGCGGTCGGCGAGCGCCAGCGCCGCGGCGCTGATCTCCGTCACCACCGGCTGCCGCCGGGCGCTGGCCGGATCGGCAGGGCGCAGCATCCGCCACAGCGCGGCGCCGATCACCACTACCGCTGTCGCCAGCCCAGCACGCAGGAAGCGCGAGGCATCCTCATGCGGGCCGAACTGCCACCACAGGTCGTTCTGGTAATCGACATGCTTGTAGGCGAAGAAGCCGATCCAGATGGACAGGCCCACCGCCAGCGCCACCGTCGCCAGCCAGCCCGGCGTCAGCACCTCGGCGGAAAAGCTGGTGCGGCGGTAGAAGGCGGGATGAGTCCATTGCAGGATGCCGGCAATCGCCATCAGCACCGTCGCCTCCTCGAAATCCAGCCCCTTGAGCAGCGAGAAGCCGGCCCCCGCGACCAGCAGCAGCCGCGTCATCCAGAAGGCGGCGTCGAGCCGGCGATAGAGGCCGGAGGCGAGCACCAGCAGCATCGCGCCGACAATGCTGGCGGCGAAGTGCGACGCCTCCACGAAGGGCAGCGGCACGATGCTGGTGATCGCGTGAAAGCGATAGGGAATGGCAGGCAGCGATCCCGACACGAGCAGCACGAAGCCGCCGACCGAGACGAGCACCGCGAGCATGATCGGCGCGACGCCGGAGGCAAGGATCTGCATGCCGCCCAGCACCTTGCCCACGGGCCGATGCCAGGCGCGCCCCTCGTGAAGCGCGATCAGCAGCACGCCCGCGAGCAGCGGCAGCAGATAATAGATCGCGCGATAGGCGATCAGCGCGGCCATCAGCATCGTGCGGTCGACATGCGGGAGCGCGGCGACCATCACCGCTTCGAAAATGCCGACGCCGCCGGGCACATGGCTGATGAGCGCGATGATGATCGCCAACGCATAGCCGAGGAAGAAGGCCGGAAAGAGCGCCGCCGTGGCACCCGGCACCAGCAGGTACAGCGCGGCGCTGGCGGCGGCGAGATCGAAGCAGGCGACGCCGATCTGGGCGATCGCCTGTTTCCGGCTGGGCAGCGCCAGATGCCAGCCCATCAAATGCAGGGCGCGCGGGCGCTTTCCCGCAAGGCTGAGCAGGACAACGCCAAGGATGATGAGCATGATGCCGGCGATCCGCTGCCAGAGCACCGGCAGGGTGAAGGCGCCGATCGTCAGCGCGACCGGGTGCACCGCCATCATCACCGCCGCCAGCGCGATCACCCCGCCCCAGAAGGACAGGCTGGCCGACGCGATGATCCGGGCGATGTCTCCCCCTTCGAGCCCCGCCGCGCCATAGATGCGATAGCGCGCCGATCCGCCGGTCAGCAGCGCGAGCCCCAGATTGTGGCTGAGCGTATAGCTGCAGAAGGAGGCAAGCGCCGCCGTGCGCCAGGGCAGCGGCCGGCCGACCACACGCAGCGCGACGACATCATAGAGGGTGAGGGCCAGATAGCTCGCCACTGTCAGCCCCAGCGCGGCGGCGATCCGCACCGAAGGTATAGCGTGGAAAGCGGCGCGCACATCCTTCAGCCGCACCTCGGCAAGCAGGTGATGCAGCGCCCAAAGGCCCAGAGCGGCCACGATCAGCATCGCGAGCAGGGCGATCTGCTGACGCCGCGCCTTTATGAATGTTCTCGCCTTCGACATCCTCTTGCCCTCTCCTGAGGTTACAGCCTGCGCCACACTTGGCTCTTGCAGATCCACCGGCCCAGGATGCAGCCGGAAACGCGCATCCGCCCTGCATCCTGCATGGCGATGATCGACTGGAAGCTGCGGCCCATGTCCGGCACGAACACCGTGCCTTCCCAGCGGCCGGAGGCGGCGGGGCGGAAATCCTGCAATATCTCGGTGCCGACCAGCGCGCGCACGCCGGCATCGGCGGCGTCCTGCTGCGCCTGGGCAGCGGCCCAGCTCACCCGGCCGCACAGCGCGGCGCCACAGGCGCGGGTTTCCACCGCCACCGTGCCGCGCGGATTGATCCAGGTGCCGATGAAGGCGCTTTCGCCGACATGTGCGGCAGCGGCCGTTCCCGCGGACGCGGCGCAGCCCATGATGCCGAGCGACACCATTCCGGCCAGCCGGATCATCCTGCGCACCCATGCCATCGGCACCTCTCCCTTCACAGTGCCGTTATGGGAGCGGCCGGATGCCGGGAGCGTGATCGCTTCCTGAAACTTCGGTAATGTTACCCCTGCTCGCGGGGCGCAGCGCCTTGTCGATCGCGCGCAGCAGCACGGCATGGAGCGCGTCGGGATCATGGTGCAGCGGATGCCCGCCGGGCAGGCCCACCACCTGCACATTGCGCTGCCCCTTCAGCAGGGGGCAGAGGCTGGACGGTTCCTCCACGCCATAGACGCACAGGGTGGGCACCCAGCCGAGCTGCCGTCCGGTCGGCATGCCGTCATCCTCATGCATCAGGAAGGTGAAGATCTCTCCGGGCGAGGCGCGATATTCTACCGTCGCGCCGGGCACGACCAGCGCCACCATGGCGACCTGGGCACGCAGGGCGGGGGAAAGCCCGGCAAGCCCGACCTGCAGCATGTCGGCACCGAAGGACTGGCCGATCAGGATGATCCTGCGCCCGGGATGCGCCGCCAGCGCATGTTCCATCGCATCGCCGATCAGCCGCGTCGCTTCCTGCGGGGTCCGCCGGGTACGGAAATAGGTGAGGCTGTTGACGCCGGTGACGGGAATGCCGTCCTGCGACAGCCGGCGGGCGATCTGCGGCCCCATGCCGATGTTGAAGCCCATGTCGCCGGAAAACAGCACGGCCGCGACATCCGCCCTTGGCCCCTTCGCCGCAACCTGCGTCGGAACGCTGGTGAACGGGCTGCCACCCAGATAGCCGATCCAGGCGAAGAACAGCAGCATCGCCGTCAGCAGCGCGAGCAGGACGGTCCTCATGCCGCGCGCCGATCGATCATGCCGGCGGGCAGGGGCTGCTGCGCCACCCGACCGCTGCGCTCCAGCTTGCCCCAGCCGACCCATGGCCCGGTGATCGCCGTCACCACCGCGCGGATGACCACCGAATACATGATCTGGCGATAGATGAAGCGCTGGGCGATCAGCAGCAGCGCGGGATAGCGCGGCGCGCGCGGCTCCAACCGGTAGGCGACCCAGCCGCACGCGACATCGACGGCGGTGAAGGCCAGCCAGTAGAGCGCCATGCGCAGCACGTCGCTCTGGGTCTGTGCCCAGCCATGCTGGTGAACGCGCACCACCGTGTCGATGGCGCTGACCACCAACGCCAGATCGATGATCGGCGAGACCATCGCGAAACCGAACTGATAGAGCCACGCCTGCGGCAAGCCGACCCAGGCGAGGCCGGCGGGCTTGCCGTCCTTCCAAACGCCGCGATGCTTCCACAGGCATTGCAGCGTGCCATAGGCCCAGCGGAAGCGCTGCTTCGAAAGGGCACGGAAGCTCTCGGGGGCCTCCGTCCATGCCACGGCGTCGCTGTCGAGCGCGATCTTCCAGCCCTGCCGCTGGATCGCGATGGTCAGGTCCTGATCCTCCGCCAGCGTGTCGAGCGGATAGCCGCCAACCTCGTCCAGCGCCTCCCGCCGCCACGCGCCGACCGCACCGGGCACGACGGTGATCGCGTCGAAGCGGGCGAGCGCGCGCCGTTCGAGGTTCTGCGCGGTCACATATTCCACCGCCTGCCAGCGGGTGACGAGGTTGACCCGGTTGCCGACCATCGCATTGCCGGCGACCGCACCGACATCCGGGTCCGCAAACCAGCGGGCCAGCCGTGCGATCGTCAGCGGCTCGAACTGGGTGTCGGCATCCAGCGCGATCACGATTGGCGCGGTCGCAAGGTCCAGCGCCCGGTTGAGCGCCGCCGCCTTGCCGCCATTGCGCAGCGTCAGCAGCCGCACGCGATCATTGCCCTCAAAGGCTGCCGCGACGATCGCGCTGGTCTCGTCGGTCGATCCATCGTCCACCACGATCACTTCCAGCCGCACCTCCTCGCTCTCCAGTACGCGCCGCACCGATGTCTCGATCACCTTCGCCTCGTTGAAGGCGGGGATGATGACGGAGACGAACAGCGAAGGGTCGATGGCGGGCGGGGTCACGATGTTGCGGCGCAGGCGGCTGCGCAGCGCGAGGCCCGCCAGCAACACCGAACGGGCGATGCCGAACAGGATGACGACGAAGAACATCCATTTAAGCGCCACCGTGATCGCCGCGAGCACCAGGAAGATCCCGACGTCGATTCGCACCGCCATCAGGTCGGCGCCCTTCACCTCCGGGTTGACCTGCGCCCGGCTGAGCCCGGCAAGCTGCGACACCGGCACGAAGCGATAGCCCTTCGCGCGCAGCCCGGCGATGATGCGCGGCAGGGCCGCCACCGTCTGCGCCCGGTCGCCGCCGCTGTCATGCAGCAGCACGACCTGGCCGGAGCGCTCGGCATCGCCCGCCTCGACCTGTTCCAGCGTGCGCTGCACGATCGCGTCTGTGCCCGGCCGGGTCCAGTCGCCCGGATCGACATGCAGGCCGACATTCACGTAGCCGGCATTCTGTGCCTCCAGCGCCGGTTCTATTTCGTCGGCCGTCGTCGGCTCGGCGTCACCGAAATAGGGCGCGCGGAACAGGCGCATGCCATGGCCGGTATAGGCCTGCACCAGCCGCTGGGTGGAATTGAACTCCAGCCGCGCGCCGCGTGCGGACACCTGCGCCAGATTGGGATGGGTGTAGCTGTGATTGCCGATCTCGCTGCCCTGCGCGATGATCTGCCGCAACAGGCCGGGATGGGTCATGGCGTTCTCGCCGATGACGAAGAAGGTCGCGGGCACATGCTGCGTCTTCAGGATGTCGAGGATCTTAGGCGTCCAGGTCGCGTCCGGGCCATCGTCGAAGGTCAGCGCGACCAGGCCCGGCTTGTAGCCCGTGCGGCGGATGACATAGGGCGTGGGCAGCGCGTGATAACGCTCGTCGGCGATCAGGCCATGGTCCATCCGCACCGTGCGGCGGCCGATGGTGGGCACGTCGTCGATATGCAGGATTTCGCCATTGCCCTCGACATCGACGGAGTTGTAGCTGGTCAGCCGGCCGACGGCGTTGGGCGGCGTCGCGGTCTTCGCCGCCAGCGCCGGCCAGAAACCGGGATCTTCCGACCCCAGCCGCCACAGGGCGATGCCTGCGACACCCTGGCTGCGGACGGCGCGGATCTGGTTCCAGGCGCTTGCGGCATCCAGCATCCAGACATGATGGGTCTGGCCATCCTCGACATAATCGAAATTGGCGTTGCCGCTGGCCGGATCGAAGCGCACCGGCGCGCTCGAATCATGGGCGGTCAGCCAGGCGTCTTCGATCGACACGGGATTTGCGGCCTGTCCTTCGATCCAGTCATAGCCATAATTGCCGATCGCGATGATCGCCTTTGACGGCGGTACGGCACGCAGGCTGGCGCGCATCCGCGCCACGAACCACGGCTGCGCCGCGATCGGCCCCGGCGTATCGCCGATGAAATGCTGGTCATAGTCCATCAGCACGACCTTGTCGGCCGCCTGCGCGATCGGACCGAGCCGCCAGCTGGGATCGTCGACGGGCGCGGTCAGCGTGACCAGCCAGCCATGCGGATGGAAGCGCGCGCCGGCTTCGGCCAGGAACGCCGCATAATCGCGCTGCGCCGATCCGGGCAGCGCCTCAAAATCGAACATCACGCCATGCGCGTGCAGGGCGGCGAGCTGGGGTTCCAACTGGTCGAGCAGCGCCGCGCGGGCGCGATGGCTGGACAGCAGGGCGGCGGTGCCCTTCCCGTCCCAGCTGCCGTCATCCACATTCTGCACGACGGGCAGCACCCATGGCCGGTGCGCGCCATGGCGGACGATGGCGGTGAGCGCGGAATCGCGGCGTACCGTCATCCGGTGCTGCGGCCCCACGACGGAGATCAGCGCCGGCGCGACCATGTCGATCTGGCCCAGATGCTGGCGCAGCGAGGCGCGGCTGGCATCGTCCCATGGCACGTAGAAGGCGAGGTTGACCGGCTTTGTCTTCGCCCTTGCCGATCCCGCCGGCAGCCAGCCACGCAGCCTGGCCGCCGCCGTCTTCACATCCTTGCCCAGGATATGCCCGATGCGCCCCACCTGCTGCGACAGCGCCTCGCGCTGGGGCCGCTCCATGTTGAGCGCCAGCGCGCGCGGCGTGGGCACGTTGATGATCGTCACCGCAAAGGCGATGGCAGCGGCAAGGATGAGCAGCAGCAGCGCGAACATCGCCGGCTGGACGCGGCGCTTCCGCCGGCCGCTTTCATCATAGAAGACGGGCTTGTGCATGGCCTTGATCGCCTGTGGTCCCTGGCAAGCGCGGAAAATGGCGCGAAAAGTGGCGACCGTTGGAGGAGCAACGGTCGCCACCCGATGGACCGACCCTGGAGCATGAACGGGCCGGCAGGGCTGCTATAGGCCCCGCCATCGCGCCGCTGGCTGACCGGAGCATTACGATTTTGTCATCCAGCCTTCAGCACCATGTCAGGCCGCGCATGGCATTTGGCAGGGCATGACGCGTTCCTCCTTCGCTCGCCAGAGACGACCGGCCCATCCCTGGCTGCTGCCCATCGGCATTGCGGCGCTGCTGCTGTGCCTGATCGGTTGCGCCATCGTCTTCGCCCTGCATGGCGAAGGCGAGCGGCGCAGTTCCGCCTCGCAGCGGCTAGGCATGACCTTCGAGATCGTGGCCGCCGATGCCGCGGCACCCATCCTCGTCACCTCGCTGCGCGACAATGGGCTTGCGGGCCGCGCCGGGGTGCGCGTGGGCGATCGGATAGAGCGGATCAACGGCGCGCCCGCCGACACCGCAAGGCAGGCGCGCGAGCGCTTCGACCACGCACCCGCGCTGCATCTCTCCATCGAGCGCAGCGGCCAGCCGCTCATCGTGGATATTGCGAATGCGGTGCCGACGACGGAGTGACCAGGGGCATAAAATTGTCTAATATAAGGATGATGACTGATCCCGCTGATCCATCCGCGCGGCAGCCAAGGGTTGCCATGCTTGCAAAAGCGCAGCTTTCAAAGGGCGCAGGCCATACCTCTCAGGTACTGGTCCGCAATGTCTCGCGGCAGGGGCTGGCGATCAAGTGCACGACCGTTTCGCTGGCGGCCGGGGATGTCGTGACCATCGACCTGCCGCCCATCGGCCGGATGCATGGCATCGTCCGCTGGGTCCGCAACGACGTCGCCGGCATCAGGCTGGACCAGGAGATCGACCCCGCCCAGCTCCTGTTCGGCAGCCGCGAATCCATCGGCACCAAGGCCGAGCCCTTCCGCGTGCACGACCGTTTCCAGCCGGAAAAGAACATCTACCGGCCCGGCTTCCACAAGCGCTGAGCAGGGCGCCGCGCGCATCGCCCGGCATCATCCCGTGACGGAAAGCCCTATCTTCCCGCGCAGCCACTCCAGCAATTCTATGGGAGATGAGGTGGCGCCATCCCCTCCCGCCGCGATCACCTGCTGCCGGTTCTGCGCCGCATAGCGGGCGGAGGAATAGACGAGAAAGGGCGTCGCGAGGCCGGCCGCGCGGATCTGCTGCAGCAATGTGAGGCCCGCCTGCGAGCGATAGGAACCGCCCTCGCTCCGCCCCATGTCGGAGATGATCGCGCCGATGGCGGCATTGCCGTTCAGCACCGCCATCGCATCCTGCGTGGACAGCGCCTCCAGCACGTCCACGCCCCAGTCGCGCAGCTGGGATATCTCGAAGGCGTTGTTCGACGGCTTGTCATCGACCCAGAGGACCGCCTGCCTGCCGCGCGCGCGCGGCTCTTCGGGCGGCGGAGCGGCCGCGACATCGCGGGAATGGCTCCCCTGCCCGTCGCGCAGGGCGATGACCTGTTTCTGGAGATCCTCGATCCGCGTGCTCAGCTGCTCGGTCGCATCCTGCACGCTGACCTCCATCCCCGCGACCTTGACGGAAAAGGCGCGCGAGGTGACGATCTGCTTGAGGGTGGGAAACAGTTTCCACAGGACGATCGCCAGGATCAGCGGCCATGCCAGCGGCACGAGGGCCTTGGTCAGCTCTATGACGTCTTTCATGGACGTGCCCTCGCCGTCTGCCGCACGGTCGTGCGGCCCTTTGGATTACCCGATCAACGCGCGCAATCTGCCCGGCTTCCTGGGAAATCCCGGCACGGAGAATAGCATTTCCGGGGCGCGGAGGCATGAGGAATATCGCACGCCCCGAAGATGTCGATTTCGCATTGGCACTCGCCTTTGGCGGACCCGCAGCTTGTCAGTTCACCGGCGCACGTCTGCGATAGCTGAGCGCCTCGGCGACATGGACCTTGCCGACGCCCGGCGACCCCGCCAGATCCGCGATCGTGCGCGAAACACGCAGCACGCGCGTATAGCCGCGTGCGGAGAGGCGCATCGCGGCGGCGGCCTGTGCCAGCAGGGTGCGGCCGGCTTCGTCCGGGCCGGCGACGTCTTCCAGCCGGTCGCCATCGACCTCCGCATTGGTGCGCAGGCCCGTGCCGGCATAGCGGCTCGTCTGGATCGCGCGCGTGATGGCGACGCGGGCGGCGACCTCGGTTGATCCTTCGGCAGGCGGCGGCAGGATCAGGTCGGCGGCGGTGACGGCGTTCACCTCCACATGCAGGTCGATGCGGTCGAGCAGCGGGCCGGAGACCTTGGCCTGATAATCGGCGGCGCAGCGCGGCGCGCGTGCGCAGGCGAGCGCGGGATCGCCCAGATGGCCACAGCGGCACGGGTTCATCGCCGCCACGAGCTGCACGCGCGCGGGGAAGGTGACATGCGCGTTCGCCCGCGCCACGCTGACCTCGCCCGTTTCCAGCGGCTGGCGCAGCGAATCGAGCACGCCGCGCTGGAATTCCGGCAGTTCGTCGAGGAACAGCACCCCCAGATGCGCCATGCTCACCTCGCCGGGGCGCACGCGCAGCCCGCCGCCCACGAGCGACGCCATGGACGCGCTGTGATGCGGCGCGCGGAACGGGCGGGCGCGGCTGATCCGCCCGCCCTCCAGCATGCCGGCGACGCTCGCGACCATGCTGGTTTCCAGCGCCTCGGCCGGGGACAGCGGCGGCAGGATACCGGGCAGGCAGCTCGCCATCAGCGACTTGCCTGCACCCGGCGGCCCCATCATCAACAGATTGTGACCGCCCGCCGCCGCGATCTCCAGCGCGCGCTTGGCGGTCTCCTGCCCCTTCACCTGCTTGAGGTCGGCGCCGCGCGGGGGCGCCTCCACCTCGCCGGGACGCGGCAGCGGCAACGGCGCCTGCCCCTTGAAATGGTTGAGCAGCGAGAGGAGATCGGGCGCGCCGACCACCTCCAGCTGGCCCGCCCATGCCGCTTCGGAGCCCTGCGCCGCGGGGCAGACAAGGCCAAGGCCGCGCTGCCCCGCATGGAGCGCGGCCAGCAATACGCCCGGCGTCGGCGCGATCCGCCCGTCCAGCCCCAGCTCGCCCACGACGACATAGCCCGCCAGCGTCTCGGCATCGATCACGCCCATCGCGCCCAGCAGCGCCAGCGCGATCGGCAGGTCGAAATGCGATCCCTCCTTGGGCAGATCGGCGGGGGAGAGGTTCACGGTGATGCGCTTGGGCGGCAGCGACAGGCCGATGGCGGCGATGGCATTGCGCACCCGCTCGCGGCTTTCGGCAACCGCCTTGTCCGGCAGGCCGACGACGATGAAATGGGGGAGCCCCGCGACAAGCTGGCACTGCACCTCCACGGCGCGCGCCTCCAGCCCCAGATAGGCCACCGTCGAAACCGTCGCTACCATTTGGCCCCTTTTTGTTCCCCAGCCCCTGTATGCGGCGCTAAATGGCTGGAGTCGAGCCCTTTTCGGGGATCACGAACTTCTCGGGCAGCGGGAAGAGGGTGCGGAATTGCTCGGCCTTGGCCATGTCGCCGGAAACGCGCAGAAGGCCCTCCCTTTCCAGCGCCGCCGCCGGCACGCCACCATAGACATAGGCGGCCAGCGCATTGGGATAGCCCGCGAACAGCACGTCAGCGCCCTCCGCCTCCCCGCGCGCGACAGTGAAGCCGGCCGCGTCCACATGCCCGCGGTAATCGATGTCGCCGAAGCGGAAGCCCAGCGAGGCGTCAAGATTTCCGATGCGCGAGCGGTCTATCATCGTGCGGAAGGAGAGCAGGATGGAGACGCCGCTGATCGGCATCGTCGGGTCATGCCCCGGCGAACGGGTGGCCCAGAGCCCCAGCGTCTGGATGATCGGTTCGGCCTCATAGCCCCATTGGGTGAGTTCATAGACCTGTACCGAAGCAGGCGGCGCCAATTTGCGGCGGACGAGGACGCCGCGTGCCTCCAGCTCGCCCAGTCGCTGGGTCAGCACGTTGGCGCTTAATCCGGGCAGGTCGGCGCGCAGATCACTGAAACGACGCGGACCAAGCATAAGCTCTCGCACGACGAACAGCGCCCAGCGCTCGCCGAGGAGTTCGAGGCCATGCGCCATACCGCACGCATCCTGATAACGGCGCTTTTCCTCGATTTTTGATGTTTTAGTTATTTTTTCTGACTTCATGGTTGTTTTTTATAATTTCTATGGCAGGCTCTGTCAATGTCGAGTCGGTCGGGATTGCCCGACACACAGAGAGAGGATCGCGCAGAACGACCCACGCCGGCACGCAAAAAAGAGGAGAGGAACGATGAGCTACATGGACGGATTCGTGGTTCCGGTGCCGAACGGCAACAAACAGGCCTATGTCGACATGGCGGCCAAGGCGGCGCCGATCTTCATCGAATATGGTGCGACCCGCGTGGTCGAAACCTGGGGCGACGACATCAAGCCCGGCAAGGTCAATGATTTCAATACCGCCGTGATCGCCACGGTCGGGGAAGAAAGCGTGGTCTTCTCGTGGATCGAATGGCCATCGAAGGAGGTTCGCGACACCGCCTGGGAAGGACTGATGAAAGACGAGCGGATGCAGCCCGAAGGCGAGATGCCCTTCGTGGGCGCGCGCATGATCTATGGCGGCTTCACCACGATCGTCGACCAATCCGCCTGAACGTCCTGCTGAACAATATGCCCGGAGACGGGGCTCAAGGGAGAAGTTCGATGAGCACATCCGATTTCGTATGGTACGAACTGATGACCAGCGACGCCAAGGCCGCCGCAGCCTTCTATGCGGCGGTCGTGGGCTGGACCCTCGCCGATGCCGGCATGCCAGACCCCTATCTGCTGCTGAAGGTCGGCGACCGGCAGGTGGGCGGCGTGATGGACGTGCCGCCCGATGCCGCCGCCATGGGCGTGAAGCCGGGCTGGATCGGCTATGTCTCGGTCGGCGATACCGATGCCGCCACCAGCGCCGCCAAGGCTGCCGGAGCGGCCGTCCGCATGGAGCCAACCGATATTCCGGGCGTCGGCCGCTTCTCCGTTATCGCCGATCCGGGCGGCGCGCGCCTTTGCCTGTTCACCGGCAAGGGCGATCCCGCGCCGGATCTGCCGCCGATGGCCAATGGCTCGATCGGCTGGCATGAACTGATGACCGACGATCCGGCGGCCGCCTGGACATTCTACGAAAGCCAGTTCGGCTGGACCAAGGGCGATGCGCTCGACATGGGACCGATGGGCACATATCAACTCTTCTCCACCAAGGGCGCGACCGGCATGGACATGATGTCCGGCGGCATGATGAAGGCGCTGCCCGACATGCCCAACCTTGGCTGGCTCTATTATTTCGTGGTCGACGACATCGATGCGGCGGTGACCCGCGTGACCGACAATGGCGGCACGTTGACCGTGGGGCCGATGGAGGTGCCGGGCGGCGCATGGATCATCCAGGCGAACGATCCCCAGGGGGCGCCGTTCGCGCTGGTGGGGATGCGCGCGGCGAGTTGAACCCGCACCGTCTCCCGCACGGAACATAGGAGAGCGACATGTCCAAAATATCCCCCTGCCTCTGGTTCGACGGACAGGCGGAGGAAGCCGCGGCATTCTATACCGCCACCTTCCCCGATTCACAGGTCACCGGCATCAGCCGCTATGGCGAGAACATGCCCTACCCGGAGGGCACCGCGCTGCTGGTGGAATTCACCCTGTTCGGGCAGGGCCATCAGGCGCTGAACGGCGGCCCGCATTTCCGCTTCAACGAAGCCGTGTCGCTTTCCATTTCCTGCAAGGATCAGGCGGAGATCGACCGCTATTTCGATGCGTTGACCGCCGATGGCGGATCGCCCGGCCCCTGTGGCTGGCTCAAGGACAAATATGGCCTGTCCTGGCAACTGACGCCGGAACCGTTCATCACGATCCTGAAATCCGGCGATAAGGACGCGATCGCGCGTGGCATGGCCGCGATGATGACCATGCACAAGCTCGACATCGCCACGCTGCTGGCGGCTGCCGCGGGGGACGCGCCAGATGCTTGAACTGATCGGTCATCCCTTTTCCTCCTACACCTGGAAAGTGCTGATCCCGCTCTACGAAAAGCAGGCGGCCTGCACCTTCCGCGTGACCGGCCCGGACCAGCCCGAGACGATGACGACGCTGATGGCACACTGGCCGCTCGGCAAGTTTCCGCTGCTGATCGACGGAGACAGATCGCTGGCCGAATCCTCGATCATCATCGAATATCTGGACAGGATACTGCCGCAGGCACCGCGCCTCATTCCGCAGGATGCCGATGCGGCGCTCGACGTTCGCTTCATGGACCGGCTGTTCGACAATCATGTCATGGCGCCGATGCAGGCGGTGGTGAACGAATATCTGATCGACGCCGACTCCCCCGACGCAGCCCGGATCACGCGCGCAAAGGCTGCCCTCGATACCGCCTATGACTGGCTGGAAGCGCGGCTGGCCGGAAAGACATGGGCGTGCGGCGAGGACTTTACTCTGGCGGACTGCGCCGCCGCACCGTCACTTTTCTATGCCGACTGGGTGCATGAGATCGGGGCGGCGCGCCCTGTGCTCTCCGCCTACAGGGCGCGCCTACTCGCACGGCCGTCCGTCGCCCGCTGCGTGGAGGATGCCCGCCCGTTCCGCGCCTATTTCCCGCCCGGCGCGCCCGACCGCGACTGATCCGCGATCACGCCCGACATCATCAAGGAGAATGACATGGCAGAGAATCTTGCCGCGACCGCCGAACCGCTGAAGGAACTCTCGATCTCCCGCCATATCGCCGCGCCGCCGGAAAAGGTGTTCCGCACCTATTTCGAGCGGCAGGAGGAATGGTTCGCGCCCAAGCCATGGTCGACCAGGATCATCGCCAGCGAGCCCCGCGCGGGCGGGCGCTCGTCCCTCGTCATGACCAGCCCGGACGGCGAGGAAACCCCGCCCATGGAGGGGGTCTATCTGGAGATCGTGGAGAATGAGCGAATCGTCTTCACCGATGCCTTCACCGCCGGCTGGGCGCCCAATGGTCCGTTCATGGTGGCGATCATCACCTTCGAGGCGGAGGGAGATGGCACCCGCTATACAGCGTCGGCGCGCCACTGGACGCAGGAAGCGCTCAAGCAGCATGAGGAGATGGGCTTCGCCACCGGATGGGGCATCTGCGCCGACCAGCTGGCCGCGCTCTGCGAATGACGGCCGGTGGAGGCCGGAGACTGACGGGCCAGTGCCTGTGCGGCGCCATCGCTTATGAAGTGGATGACGATTTCGCTTATGCCATGAACTGCCATTGCATTGATTGCCGCCGCGCAACGGGCGCCGCCTGCAAGCCGCTGGCCGGCATCGCGCGAAACCGGCTGCACATCGTGCGCGGGGCGGAGGCCGTCATTCGTCATGGCGGTCCGGTGAACCATGATATCCTGTGCGGCACATGCGGATCGCTGCTCTATTCCATCGTGCGAGAGGGTGCCTATGCGCATGTCGCCATGGGCACGCTTACCGATTCGCCCTCCATCGCGCCCCAGATGCACATCTTTGTCGCATCCAAGGCGCCTTGGCACAGGATCACAGACGATCTGCCCCAATATGCGGGGTTGCCGGAGGATTAAGGCGGAAATCCGCTGTCCGGTGGATTGACTCAGGGAACGCTTTTGCCTATCGGACGCCCCCTGACGTGAGGCCGCCCATGGAGGTGGCCCTTTTTTGTCATGCCCGATTCTTTTTTATGTTCTGAGGAATGAACGATGAAGCGCACCTTTCAGCCGAGCAATCTGGTTCGGAAGCGCCGTCACGGTTTCCGCGCCCGTCAGGCGACCGTGGGTGGCCGCAACATCCTGCGTGCGCGCCGCGCCCGCGGTCGCAAGAGCCTGTCGGCCTGAGCGATAACAGGGAAGCCGGCCCCGTCGCGACTATCGCGAAACGGGCCGATTTTCTTGCCGCCAACCGAGGCAAGCGGCAGCCCATGCCCGGCTTCGTCCTGCTGGTCCATGACCGGGCGGACGGCGACCAGCTTCGGCGCATCGGCATCACCGTGACGAAGAAAATTGGCGGCGCTGTCGTCCGAAACCGGATGAAGCGCCGTTTTCGTGCGCTTGCGCGCGAGCTGCTGCCCACGCTCGGCGTGGCTGGCGCCGATCATGTGCTGATCGGCCGTGCGGGCGGTATCGAGCGCGACTATGGCCTGCTGCGCGCCGAACTGGAAAAGGCGCTGCGCAAGGTCGCCAGGGCCCCTGCTCCCGATCAAGGCATTCGCGACGGCGCCCATGCGCCACGCAAAGCTCATAAGGGTCGCGGCAAAGGGTCATCCGAAAGTAGCGCTCCGGCTTTGCAGCCCGCCGATGCCGACGGGCAACGCTAGGGCGATGATCGCTCGCCTCCTCATCCTGATCGCGCGGGGCTGGCAGCTTGGCCCCTCCCGCATCCTGCCCCCCAGCTGCCGCTATGCGCCCAGCTGTTCGGCCTATGCCATCCAGGCCATCCAAAAATATGGCGCGTTCAAGGGTAGCTGGCTGGCCGGTAAGCGGCTAATGCGATGCCACCCATGGGGGGGATCGGGCTATGACCCGGTGCCCTGACACCCATCCAAGACAAGATTTCGGCGGAGTAGCCTGAACGTGGACGACAAGCGGAATATCATTCTGGCCGTATTGCTGACGGCGCTTATCCTGTTCGGCTGGCCCTATGTCGCCAATCACTTCTTCCCGGCGGCCAACCCGCCGGCGACGAAGGTGGTAGGCGGCAAGACCACGCCGGTCGCAGCGCCCTCGGGCGATCCCGTCGCGGATAGCGCCGCCGCGACCCGCGACCGTGCCGTCGTGCTGCGCGAAACGCCGCGCATCCCGATCGAGACCCCGCGCCTTGTCGGCTCCATCAACCTGAAGGGCGCGCGCATCGACGATATCGTGCTGCCGACCTATCGCGAGACGATAGCGAAGAATTCCCCGCCCATTCGCCTCTATTCGCCCGCGGGCTCGGCCGAAGCCTATTTCGCCGGTTTCGGCTGGTCGGGCGAGGGCCTCAAGACGCCTGACGCGAACACGCTGTGGACCGCACAGGGCGCGAAGCTGACGCCGACCACCCCCGTCACCCTGCGCTGGAACAATGGCGCCGGGCAGCTGTTCGAAATCCTGCTGTCGGTCGACGCAAACTATATGTTCAGCGTCACGCAGAAGGTGTCGAACACCGGCACCGGCGTTGTCGCCGTGCGCCCCTATGGCTATCTGAACCGCGCGGACATCCCCAAGGATCCAGACACCTGGACGATCCATATCGGCCCGATGGGCGTATTCAATGGCGCCGCCAACTACGACGTCAACTATAAGGATCTGGACAAGGGCCCCTCAAGCCAGTCGTTCAACACGACCGGCGGCTGGCTTGGCTTCACCGACAAATACTGGCTGTCCGCGCTGGCACCGGCACAGGGTACGGCGTTCAGCGGCCAGTTCCGCAAGGGTGCGGGCGCCAAGCAGTATCAGGCCGATTTCAGCCTGAACCCGTCCATGCTCCAGCCCGGCAAGGCGATCAGCCAGAAGACCATGCTGTTCGTCGGCGCCAAGGAAGTGAAGACGCTGCAGGCCTATCAGGCCGCCGGCATCCCGCTGTTCGACCGCGCGATCGACTGGGGCTGGTTCTACTGGTTCGAACAGCCGATCTTCGCGCTGCTGCACTGGCTGTTCACCGTCGTCGGCAATTTCGGCGTGGCGATCATCCTGCTGACGCTCTGCGTGCGCGGCCTGATGTTCCCGATCGCCCAGCGCCAGTTCAAGTCGATGGCCGCCATGCGCTCCGTGCAGCCCAAGATGAAGGTGCTGCAGGAGAAGCACAAGGACGACAAGGTCAAGCTGCAGCAGGAGATGATGGAGCTGTACAAGCGCGAGAAGGTGAACCCGCTTGCCGGCTGCCTGCCCATCTTCATCCAGATCCCGATCTTCTTCGCGCTCTACAAGGTGCTGCAGCTGACGATCGAAATGCGTCACCAGCCCTTTGTGCTGTGGATCAAGGATCTTTCCGCGCCCGATCCGCTGCATGTGCTGAACCTGTTCGGCCTGCTGAACTTCAACCCGCCCGCCTTCCTGGCGATCGGCGTGCTGGCGATCCTGCTGGGCATCACCATGTTCCTGCAGTTCAAGCTGAACCCGACACCGATGGACGACACCCAGAAGCAGATCTTCGCGATCATGCCCTGGATGATGATGTTCATCATGGCGCCGTTCGCGGCCGGCCTGCTGGTTTACTGGATCACCAACAACATGCTGTCGATCGCGCAGCAGGCGTTCCTGTACCGCAGCAATCCGGTGCTGAAGGAACCAGCGGCGGCAAAGTAAGTCGACGGGGATTTCCACCCGTTCGGGGCCGTTTGAACGAGGCATGCCATTCGTTCGGACGGCCCTTCCCTTTTGGAACAATATCGCCCCTTCGACAGGGTCTGGGCGAACGGGTAGAGTAAGTTATGACCGAAGAGATTGACCCCATCGAGGCCGCGCGAAAGATCTTCGCCGGCCCCATCGCCTTCCTCAAGTCCGCGCCGGACCTCAAGTTCCTGCCGGACGCATCCGTGATGGAGGTAGCCTTTGCCGGCCGCTCCAACGTTGGCAAGTCCTCGCTACTGAACGCGCTCACCAACCGCAACGGCCTTGCCCGCACGTCCAACACGCCGGGCCGCACGCAGGAGCTGAACTTCTTCGACGTGGGTGATCCGCTGCGCTTCCGTCTGGTCGACATGCCCGGCTATGGCTACGCCAAGGCGCCCAAGGACATGGTGCGCCAGTGGCGCTTCCTGGTGAACGACTATCTGCGCGGCCGCGCGGTGCTCAAGCGCACGCTCGTCCTGATCGACAGCCGCCACGGCATCAAGGATGTCGACCGCGACATCATGAAGATGCTGGACGACGCCGCCGTCAGCTACCGCATCGTCATGACCAAGGCGGACAAGATCAAGGCCAGCGAACTGGAGGCCGTCACCGCGCAGACGCTGGCGGAAATCCGCAAGCGCCCGGCCGCTTTCCCGGAGATCATCGCGACATCCAGCGAAAAGGGCATGGGCATCCCGGAACTGCGCGCGGCGGTGATCGACAGCCTGACCTGACCGCAATCGATGCGCCACCATGGCGCGAACCATCTTGCGCCGCGCCGTCATTCCCGCGTAGGCGGGACAGAAGGGGTCAGGTGACTCATCTCGCCATCTTCCAAGCTGGCAAATGGCGCCACGCGAGGAAGCCGGATCCCCGCCTCCGCGGGGATGACAATGCCAATGCGGAGAAGCGACCGGAATGATGAAGCTGTTCATCGGCAACAAGGCCTATTCCAGCTGGTCGCTGCGCGGCTGGCTCGCCTGCAAGCTGTCCGGCCTGCCCTTCGAGGAAATCGTCGTCCCGCTTTATGACGAGGCATGGGAGAAGCGGCGCGAGGGCGACGAGTTCGCGCCCTCCTCCGGCAAGGTGCCGATCCTGTGGGATGGCGACGATGTGGTGGTGTGGGACAGCTTGGCCATCGTGGAATATCTCAATGAGAAGACCGGCGGCACGCTGTTCTGGCCGCAGAACCCCGGCGCCCGCGCCATGGCCCGCTCCATGGCCGCCGAAATGCACTCCAGCTTCGCCGCGCTGCGCCGCGAGCACAGCATGAACATCCGCCGCATCTTCCCCGCCGTGCCGCCGTCCGAAGCGGTTCTGCACGACATATCCCGCATCATGCAGCTCTGGGCCGAAGCCCGCGCCCGCTATGGCGGCGAGGGCGATTTCCTATTCGGCGATTTCAGCGCCGCAGACGTGATGTTCGCCCCGGTCGTCACCCGCTTCATCAGCTACCAGCTGCCCGTCGCCCGCTTCGCCACCGCCTATATGCAGGCGATCATCGCGCATCCCTGGATGCAGGAATGGATCGGCGGCGCACAGGCGGAAGACTGGGTGATCGAACGGTTCGAGCAGATCCCGGGCTGAGCCCGACCTCCAGAAAAATCGCGAACCGGTGAGATAGCATCACCACGAGACTCCGCTGCAGGGCGCAGACCTGCTTTTCCTTCAGGATCGTGATCTCGGTGCAAGCCGCCTAACCGCGGACGTCATTCCAGCCCGTCCTCAGTCGGACGCCGTATCCGCATCCCCTTGGTCCGGCTGGTCAGGTGGAACTGACGGCACAGGGCACAGCGATAAGGGCGCAGCACAATATCAGCCCGGCGGATCACGGCCCAAGCCTCCTCCTTCGTGCCATAGCGCGCCTTCTTCAGGCAGATGCCGAGTTTTGTGCGCATGGATGCTTCCAGTCAGATACAGTCATTCGGCGACCTGGTCGATCAACCCGAAAACGAACCTCGTCATCGCTGAGGTGAACGGATCAAGCTGATGCTCAATCACGTCACAGTCGCAGTCACTGACTTCATCAAGTCCCGCACATTCTATGATCGACCACTCGCCCTCCCTTTGACATTGTCAGACTGTTCGCCGACGGTCTCCATATTCTCGCAGAGAACAGACAGTCCGCAAACCGTCCCCTTCACCTCCCCACCCCTCCATCGCCACACCATCGCCACCCCTCGCCTCAGGGCTGGCCTTCGCGCACCGCTTTCGCTACCGCACCGGCCATGAACGCGCCCATCACGCCCTTGACCGATCCCGTCGCCCTCACCAGGCAGCTGATCGCCTGCCCGTCCGTCACGCCCGCGACCGGCGCGGTGTTCGATGCGATGGAAGCGATGCTCGCGCCGCTGGGCTTCAGCGTCGAGCGCTTCGTGGAGGGCGATGCGCCCGACGGCCCGGTGGAGAACCTGCTGGCCGTGCGGACCACCGGCGATGGCCCGCATTTCGCCTTTGCCGGGCATCTGGACGTGGTGCCGCCCGGTGGCGGCTGGACTGGCGATCCCTTCGTGCCGGAGCTGCGCGGCGACCTGCTCTACGGGCGCGGCGCGGTGGACATGAAGGGTTCGATCGCCTGTTTCGTCGCGGCGCTCGCGCGGCTGCCCGATATGGCCGGCACGATCAGCCTGCTCATCACCGGCGACGAGGAAGGCGCGGCCGTCCATGGCACCGTCGCGCTGATGGAGCGGATGGCGGAGCGCGGCGTGCGCCCGGACCTGTGCCTGGTGGGAGAACCGACATCGGTCAACCGGCTGGGCGACATGGTGAAGATCGGCCGTCGCGGCTCGGTGAACATGTGGATCACGGTCGCCGGGATGCAGGGCCATGTCGCCTATCCGCACCTCGCCGACAATCCAGTGCCCAAGCTGGTCCGCATCCTGTCGGCCATCGACGCGGTCGTGCTGGACGAGGGCACAGACTGGTTCCAGCCCAGCAATATCGAAATTACCGACCTGCATGTCGGCAACACCGCCACCAATGTGATCCCCGCGCTGGCGCAGGCACGCATCTCCATCCGCTTCAACGACCAGCATAGCGGTGCCTCACTCGTCGAGAAGATCACCGCGATCGCGGCGGCAGAGGGCGGCAGCGTCGAGGCGAAGATCAGCGGCGAGCCCTTCCTGACCCCGCCGGGCGATTTCTCCGCGATGATCTCTGCGGCGATCGAGGCGGCGACGGGCATCGTGCCGGACCTCTCGACCACCGGCGGCACGTCGGACGCGCGTTTCCTCTCGCGCCTGTGCCCGGTGGTGGAATTCGGCCTGCTGAACGCGACCATGCACAAGCTGGACGAGGCGGTGGCGATCGCCGATCTCGAAACGCTGACAGCGATCTACGCCGACATCGTGACCCGCGCGCTCAGCCGATAACGGCGACGTCCTGCGGCGACACGCCTGGCAAGGACTGCGCCGGGCCGAAGCGGCGCAGATATTCCCGCTCGTCCGTCGGCCGGGCAAGGTGATAGCCCTGGAACACGGTGCAGCCGATGACGCGCAGCAGGTCGACCTGGTTCTGATTCTCCACGCCCTCGATCACGACATCCAGGCCAAGGCCGTGGATAAGGCCGATGACGGCGGTGCAGATGGTCCGCGCCTCCGCTGAAATGACGATGTCGCGCACGAGGCTGCGGTCGATCTTCACCCGGTCGACCGGAAGATCCTTGAGCCGCGACAGGTTGGAATAGCCGGTGCCGAAATCGTCGATGGCGATCAGCACGCCGTCTTCCCGCAACGCGCGCAACTGGGCGAGCAGTTGCTCGTCCATCTCCATCGCCAGCGATTCGGTAATTTCCAGCTCGATCGCCTCGGCCGGGGTCTCGTGCCGTGCCATCGAGTGGCGCAGGCGCATGAAGAAATCCACCTGCGCGAGTTCGCGGGTGGAGATGTTGATCGCGATCCGCTGCGCCATGCCGCTGCCCCGCCAGCGCGCCGCCGTCTCGCACACCTGGTCCATCACCCAGTCGCCCAGCTCCACGATGACGCCATTCTGCTCGGCAAGCGGAACGAAGGTGCCGGGCATGATCATCTCGCGGTCGGGATGGTCCCAGCGCACCAGCGCCTCCGCGGCGACGGCGCCGCCATGGCTGACATCCACCTGCGGCTGGAATTGCAGCAGGAACTCGCCGCGCTCCAGCGCGATGCGCAGCTCGCGTTGCAGCTCCGCCTTGCCTGCGGCTTCCTGCGCGAGATCGACGGTGAACTCCTGCACCCGGCCACGGCCCTCGGCCTTGGCATGATACATGGCGATGTCGGCCGATCGCAGCAGCGTGGTCAGGCTCTCGCCATGGTCGGGATAGAAGGCGACGCCGATGGACGCGGCCAGCTCGATCTGCTGCCCGCCAAGGTCGAAACGCTCCGCCAGCGCGAACTGCACCGCCCGCGCGATCCGGCTCGCGGCCTCGCGGTGCGGCAGGTCGGGGAAGAACATCGTGAATTCGTCACCGGCTAGGCGACCGATCACGGCATCGCCGGCGCCCGCGCTCACCTGCGCCATCACGATTTCGCGCAGCCGCCCCGCCACCCGGCACAGCAGCTGGTCGCCCGCCGCATGGCCCAGCGTGTCGTTGACCGCCTTGAACTTGTCGAGATCGATGAAGAACAGCGCGGCGGGCTGTTCGGCGCCGCGCTCCAGCAGCATCCGGTCGACCTGCCGGCAGAAATTCACGCGATTGGCGAGCCCCGTCACCGGATCGAACATGGCCAGGATCTGCACATTCTCCAGATTGGCGCGCACCTGGCTGAACAGGCTTTCCATCGCCACGCCCAGATCGGGCAGGCATGTGTTCACGTCCGGCGGAACATCGGCCTGCAGGTCGCCATGTGCTGCCCGCAGGAGCCTTTCGGTCGCCTGATCGACGGCGCCGGCGATGCCCGCCATGCTGTGCCTGGTCGACGCCCAGCTCAAGGTGCCGCACAGGATCGACACGATCAGCACGCCGCCCAGATCCATGACGTCGCCATAGATCATCGACCCGAGCAGCAATGTCAGGATGACAACGACCGCGCCCGCGCAAGCGGCAAAGGCGACTGCCCTGCTACGAAGTGAGACGCCTTGCATCAGTCCCCTTGACCTGCCTGTGGCGTCGCCGCGTTGCGGACGGACTGCCAAGGCAGCAGTTCTGAAGGACATTGGTTAAGAAAATCTCTGCGCAGCGGCAGAAATCCGTTATTTTTTGCGGCGCAAAATCACATAGATGGCGCCGTCGCCGCCATGACGCGGATGAGCGGTGCGGACGCTGGCAATGGCATCGGCATGACGCCCGGCCTCAAGCCAGTGCCCGATTTCCGCACGGATCGCGCCGCGCCCCCGGACATCGCCATTTTGCGCAGAATTCCGTGACTTTCCCGTAATGATCAACAGCGTACGCGCACCGACCGACCGGGCTTCGGCGAGCAATTGATCCAACCGTGCATGGGCTGATGCCAAGGTGTGGCCGTGCAGGTCAATCGCGAGATCGGGCTGCAACGCGCCACGCCTTATCTGCTTCTCCCACGTCGAATCGAGCGTATCGACCGGGCGCCGCGACGGCGGCGGCGCAGGGCGCACGGGCGCTGCAATCGTTAACACCTTGGATGCCTTGCGCGGCGGAAAAGGCGGCGGCTTGGCCGGCTCCGGCGCAGGCGCGGCGACCCGCTGCTCGCCATCATCTTCCGCTTTGCGGGCACGGCGAACGGTTCGGGCGATCATGGCCCAGGCGGTGCGCTCCTCAGGGCTGAGGCTGCGCCTGGCCATTGCTCGCCATGATCCGTGCATAGGTGCCGATGGGCAGCAGCAGCAACGCGCTGCCCCGCCCGGACATGCCGCCGGCAATGGCGCGCGCCCGGTCGCCCGCGCCCCAGAAGGTATCGAAACGGTTGCTGCCCTTGATCGCGCCGCCGGTATCCTGCGCGATCCAGATACCATTGGGCTCGGCGCGGTCGAGCGACAGCAGCACGGGGCCGCCCAGCGGAATATAGCGCGGATCGGCGGCAACGGTTGCCTCGCCCGTCACCGGCACGCCCATGGCGCCGAGCGGGCCGTCCCCCGTCAGTTCGCGGAAGAACACGAAGCTCTTGTTCTCGTTCATGATCTGCGCGCCCTCCACCGGGTGCGCGCGCAGATATTGCATGATGTCCTGCATGGAGCCGGCCTGGATGAGCCCGCGATCCTTCATCAGCTTGCCGATGCCGGTATAATCGCGCCCGTTCTGCCCGTCATAGCCGATGCGCATCACGCCGCCATCGGGCAGCTTGAGGCGCCCCGACCCCTGCACCTGCAGGAAGAAGAATTCCACCGGATCGGCGGCATAGGCGATCTCGCGTCCGCGCCCGGCGAGCGATCCGGCCACGATCTGCCCGCGCTCGTCATAGGGCACGAAGCTGGCGCCCGTCACCTTGCCCCTGATCCGCCTGCCTTTCAGGCTCTCGCTGAACAGTCCCAGGTCCACCTCGACCAGATCGGCGGGGCGGGCATAGACCGGCACGGTATAGCCCGGCAGGCGGGTGCGCGATCCGGCAATCTCGGGCTCGAAATAGCCGGTGACGAAGGCCTTGCCGTCGCCAACCTGCACCGTTTCGAAATAGCGGGCGAAAAATTCGGTCGCCGTGGCATCGGGCCAGCTCGACGCGGCGCTGCACGCCTGGTTCCAGTCGCTGCCCTGGGTCAGGCCGCTCTGGTCATTGCGCTTCTGCAGCGCGGGGCAGGACAGGCGAAACGCCCGCAGGGCAAGGCGGGAGCGCTCGCTATCGGGCAACAGGTCGGCAATGGGCGGGCCGGCGGTGAGCCCGGCGCCCACAGCCGATTCGGTGCCGACGGGCGCAGGCACCGCCGGCGCGGTCGGAGGCAATGCGGGGCGCGGCGTTGTCGGCGCCGGTCTGGCGGCGGGCGGCTGCGATGGCGAGGGAACGGGCCGGCCGCCACTGCCCGGCGGGATCACGCCCCCGGCGCAGGCGGAAAGCAGGGCGGCGAGTGCAAGAACGGGAGCCGCGCGCAAGAGGGATGTGAAGCCGGATTTCAGATTCCCGCAACGGGCCGCGATTCCACCGTCGCGCACCCCACCGGCAGCCGGCGTCATGCCGCCTCGTCGGTCTCGGTCAGCTTCCAGTTGGGATCGGCGCTGCGGATATCGCGGCTGAAGGTCCAGATGTCATGAGTGGGCACCGCGTCGGTCAGCGAACCGGCGATCACATTGCCGTCCTTGTCGCGGGTGATCGCGGCGATGTCCGCATCGAACCGCATTTCGACGTTTGCGGTCCGACCGTTCATAGAAACAGCGTAGATCTGCGCCTTGTCGATCCGCACCAGGCGGTTTTCCAGCACATGGCCGTCGGCCTGCCGCGCCGCGATCGCTTCCTCGAAGGAGGCCAGCACATCGGCGTCGCACAGAAAGGACAGCTCCTCGCGGTCGCCGCGCCAAAAGGCTTCCAGCACCATGCGATAGGCGGACTTGGCGCCATCCACGAACTGGGGCACGTCGAACTGGCGGTCGGCGGCAATCAGCGCCCGCACGCCCTGCTCCGCGCCCGGCGCGATCAGGCCATCGGCCAGACGCGGCGAATCGCCGATCATGTCCGTTGCGGGCTTGGGCTGCAGCACCGTCACCTTCGGCCGGTCGTCGGCCTGGGTGGGGGCGGGCTGCTGCTCATGACCCGTGCGCTTGCCCAGCACCGAATAAAGTCGGAGCGCCAGAAAGCCAGCTATCAGGGCGAGGATTGCGATGACATACACGGCTGAGCGGAACCTTGCGTTGATTGAAGAATGTAACATAGGCATGTTTTCGTGCCGTTTCAAATGCGCATAACCCTTATCGGTTCAATCATGCCCCAGTTTTCGGCATGATCGTCGCCTTATTACCGCTGGCAGGCGCCATTGCCCTCGCCATCGCGCCCTGCTAAGCGCCCGGCTCTTACGCGGCAGCCCATGGGGGCGCCAGCGAACAGGGACAGCAAGGACGAAATTGATGGCGGACGAAGCCGGCACGAACGAACCCATGGCAAACGGCGCGGACACCGGGCCGCAGATCGGCCTTATCACGCAATATGTGAAGGACATGTCCTTCGAGAACCCGAACGCCCCGGCCGTGTACCAGTGGCAGGAACAGCCGTCGATCGACGTGCAGTTCAACATCGCCTCCGAGCGCCTGAGCGATGATCTGCACGAAGTCGCGCTGAAGCTGGAAGTGAAGGCGAGCACGGCCAACGGCACCGCATTTGCGGTGGAACTGGTCTATGGCGCGCTGTTCGGCATGCGCAACGTGCCCGACGACCAGGTGCAGCCCTTCCTTTTCGCCGAAGCGCCCCGGCTGGTCTTCCCCTTCGCCCGCCGCGTGCTGGCCGATGCGGTGCGCGACGGCGGCTTTGCGCCGCTGCTGCTCGATCCGGTGGATTTCCACTCGCTCTACCTGCAGCAGCGCGAAGCGCATGAACAGCAGGCCGAGTTCACGCCCGCCGGCAACGCCTGATCGCGCGGTGCGGCTGAGCGGTAGACGACGGTTGCGCCGCTCAGCGAGCATCACACAAGGCTTTGCGCCGAGCATCACGGGGGTTTGGGCATGGGCCTGCTGAGGGCCACAGGCACCATCGGCGGGCTGACGCTGGTCAGCCGTATCCTGGGCATGGTGCGCGACATGCTGGTCGCGCGCTATCTGGGGGCGGGGCTGGCGTCGGACGCCTTCCTCATCGCCTGGCGGCTGCCCAACCTGTTCCGCGCCCTCTTTGCCGAGGGCGCGTTTGCCGCCGTCTTCGTGCCGATGTTCAACCGCACCATGGCGGAGGCGGACAAGGAGCATGACGGCAGCGGCAAGGCGGCGGCAGTCGCCTTTGCCGGGCAGGTGCTGTCCGTGCTGTTCCCGGTGCTGCTGCTGTTCACCGGCCTGATGATGGCGCTCGCTGCGCCCGTCGTCTGGGCGATGACCGGCGGCTTTCCCGATGGCGGGGCGGAGAAGTTCGCGCTCGCGGTCGATCTCACCCGTATCACCTTCCCCTATCTCGCGCTCATCAGCATGGTCTCGCTGCTGGGTGGCATCCTCAATTCGCTCGACCGCTTCTGGGTGAATGCCGCCGCGCCCGTGCTGCTCAACGTCTGCATGATCGGCGCAGTGCTGTTCTTCCGCGGCGCAATGCCCATCGAGACGGCCTATACGCAGGCGGTCGCCGTCACCATCTCCGGCGCGGCGCAGCTGCTCTGGCTGGTCTGGTCGTGCCGGCAGGCGGGTGTCGTGCTGAAGCTGGGGATGCCCCGGCTCTCCCCGCAGGTGAAGCGCCTACTCGCGCTGATCGGCCCCGCGGCCCTGGGCGCGGGCGCGATCCAGTTCAACCTGCTGGTATCGACATCCCTTGCCGCGCGCTTCCTGCCGCAGGGCGCGGTCTCCTATCTCTATTATGCCGACCGGCTGAACCAGCTGCCGCTCGGCCTGATCGGCATCGGCGTCGGCACCGCGATCCTCCCCGCCCTCTCCCGCCAGATCGGATCGGGCAACGAGGCAGCCGCCAGCCATACCCAGAACCGCGCCATGGAACTCTCGCTGTTCCTCGCCCTGCCCGCTGCCGTCGCACTCTGCGTCTCGGCGACACCGCTCATCCGCGGCCTGCTCCAGCATGGCGCCTTCACCGCGCATGACACGATCGGCGCTGCCGGTGCGCTGGCCGCCTTTGCCGTGGGCGTGCCCGCCTATGTGCTCATCAAGGTGCTGACGCCCGGCTTCTACGCGCGGCAGGACACGAAGACGCCGGTGCGCGTCGCCGTCTTCTCCATGCTGTTCAACCTTGTCGGCAACCTGCTGCTCATCTGGCCGCTCGGCCATGTCGGCGTCGCCGTCTCCACCGCGATCGCCGCCTGGGTGAACGTGCTGGTTCTCTACTGGCTGCTCCACCGCCGCGACCAGCTGCGCATGGACGCGCGCTTCCGCGAAAAGGCGATCCGCATCGTCATGGCCAGCGCCGTCATGGGCATCGCCCTGTGGTTCATCAATCCGCTGGTCGATCCGCATATGGCCAAGGGGCTGGTCGAACGGGTGATCGCGCTCGCCCTGTTGTGCGGCCTTGGCGGTCTGGTCTATGGCGGCGCGGCACTGGGCCTGCGGGCCTATGCGATATCCGAATTGCGGGCGGCCTTCCGTCGGCCGCCCAGAGCGAAATGAAGAACAGCACCATGCGCGTCCTCTCCGGCATCCAGCCGACCGGCAACCTCCACCTCGGCAACTATCTGGGCGCGATCCGCAACTGGGTCGCGATGCAGGACGAGATGGACGCGACGTCGCAATGCTTCTTCTTCCTTGCCGACATGCATTCGATCACGGTGCATGAAGGTCGCGAGCAGCGCCTGCGCAATGTGCGCGAAATGGCAGCAGCACTGATCGCCGCGGGCATCGACCCGGATCGCTCCGTGCTGTTCAACCAGGCCCGCGTGCCCGCCCATGCCGAACTCGCCTGGCTGCTGAACGGCACCGCCCGCATCGGCTGGCTCAATCGCATGACCCAGTTCAAGGACAAGGCCGGCAAGGACCGCGAGGGCGCCTCCGTCGGCCTGTTCGTCTATCCCGTGCTGCAGGCGGCCGACATCCTGCTCTATCAGGCGACGCATGTGCCCGTGGGCGAGGACCAGAAGCAGCATCTGGAGCTGTCGCGCGACATCGCGACCAAGTTCAACACCGATTTCGGTGTCGACCTGTTCACCCTGCCCGCCCCGATCATCCCCAAGGAAACCGCGCGAATCATGTCGCTGCGCGACGGCACCTCGAAAATGTCGAAGTCCGATCCTTCGGACATGAGCCGCATCAACCTGACCGACAGCGACGACGCTATCATGCAGAAGGTCCGCAAGGCGAAGACCGACCCCGAGCCCCTGCCCGAGACGGCGGAAGGGCTAGCCGGACGGCCGGAAGCAGCAAATCTGGTCGGCATCTTCGCCGCGCTCACCGGCGAGACGCAGGATGCGGTCTGCGCCCGATTCGCCGGGCAGGGCTTCGGCGCGTTCAAGCCCGCGCTGGGCGAGGTGCTGGTGGAGACGCTCTCCCCCATCCGGCAGCGGTTCGAGGCGCTGCGCGATGACGAAGCGGCGCTCGACGCGCTGCTGGACAAGGGCGCGGCCAAGGCCTCTGCCGCGGCGGAACCGACGCTGCGCGCTGCCTATGACGCCATGGGGCTGATGCGCTGACGGGTTCTTGCCGGTCATGCCGTCTACCCTGTGAAACATCTTGCGGCGATGAAGCGTTAAGTCTCAGCGTTCAAACGATGTTCAGTTGCGTTATGCCATGGACAGGCGCAGATAGGGTTTAATTGCGTGCCCAGCATCACCCCGGGCGCGCCGACAGGACCGGAAAAGATGAGCAAATTTCGTGCATTGGGTCTGGTGGCAGCATCCGCTGCAGCGCTGCTCGCGCTGTCGGGTTGCGCAACCAATTTCAAGGCGGACGTCGCCCGCTTCCAGAGGATGCCGGCCCCCACCGGCCAGAGCTTTGCCGTGGTCGCGGACGATCCGCGCCTGGCCGGCGGTCTGGAATTCTCGCATTATGCCGGCCTTGTCGGTGCGCAGCTCGCCAAGTTCGGCTATCAGCCGTCGAGCGATCCGGCAAAGGCCGATCTGGTCGTGCGGATCGCCTATGATGTCGACAATGGCCGCGAAAAGGTGCGCAGCACCGGCTTTGGCGACCCGTGGGGCGCTGGCTGGGGTGGCGGCTGGGGCTGGGGCCCGCGCCGCTATTATGGCGGCCGCTTCGCCTATGGCTTCTACGACCCGTTCCTCTTCGGCGGCCCCGGCTTCGGCGGCTATAACGACGTGTCGAGCTACACCGTCTACACCAGCGATCTGGAGATGAAGATCGACCGGGCGGCGGACGGCGTGCGCCTGTTCGAGGGCAAGGCCCAGGCACAGTCGCTCAGCAACAAGCTGACCTATCTCGTCCCCAATCTGGTCGAGGCAATTTTCGTCGACTTCCCCGGCCAGTCGGGCGAGAATGTCAAGATCACCCTCGCGCCCGAGCCCAAGGCTGCAGCCCAGCGATAAGCGCGGGATAGGCTCAGGCGCGCACACAGATAGGCGATGGCTCCCAAGCACGCCTGAAAATGGCCCGGCGGCATCTGTCGCCGGGCTTTCTTTTTTGGGTCTGAACGGTCGGGGGCGCGCGGACTTTCGGCATGTCAGCCAGCAGCAATGCGATCGGTCGCACCATGCCGAGCGATCCCCAAAAGCATCGGACAGCCGCTTCCCCTGCCTCGGCCGCCATCCTTCCCGCTGACAGAGCGAAGGCGATAGCAGTGCCATGCCCCGCGCCGGCTTCCGACGCGCATCGGCAATCCCGGTCAAAAGCCACGGCCGTTCCGCCGGCAGTCTCCACCACCCCGCCTTCCCTTTTCCGGCCACCACGATAGGCTGCGCCCGAGGGAACGAGACGGGGCAATCCCGCCGACCGGGGATGCCTGACCGGGAAGAGCTGGCCGTCTGGGGAAAATCATGTGTCGTTGACCGTCAGGATTCTTATTGCCCTTGTACTTGGGCTCGCCAGCGGCGTGCTCCTTGCCGAGCTGGCGCCGCAGTGGGAGGATGGCGTCGTCGCGATCGCGCAGCCCATCGGCAAGGCATGGCTGAACGGCCTGCAGATGCCGCTGATCCCGCTGATTTTCGGCTTGCTCGTCACCGGCGTCGCCAGCGCGGCCGACAGTGCGCGCAGCAGCGGCCTTGCGGGGCGCACGCTGGCGATCTTCGCCGTGGCCCTGTTCGCTTCGGCGAGCCTCGCGGCCCTTTTGGGCACGGCCCTGCTGCACTGGTGGCCGGTGCCCGCCGGCGCCGTGGGCGCACTGGCCGGCTCGGGGTCGATCGCCGAAGTGGGGGACGTCCGCCCCTCGGCCGAATGGCTGCTGGGGTTCATTCCCGCCAATCCCATCAGGTCGGCGGCGGAGGGTCAGGTCGTCGCCGTCGTCCTCTTCGCGCTGGTCTTCGGCTTTGCCGTCACCAGGATCGCGAAGGAGGCGAGCGAGCGCCTTGTCGGGGTGATGTCCGCCATGGTCGACGCGCTGCTGGTGCTGGTCGGCTGGGTGCTGTGGCTGGGGCCGATCGGGGTCTTTGCCCTCGCTCTGGTCGCCGGCAGCCGATCCGGCCTCGCGACGGCCGGCGCGCTGCTGCATTATATCGGCTTCATCGTCGTCATCTGTGTCGCAGTGACGCTGTTCGTCTACCCGCTGGTGGTGATCTTCGGGCGGATCGCGCCCGGCCGATTCGCCCGCGCGGCGCTCCCCGCGCAGGTCATCGCCTTTTCCACGCAATCTTCCATCGCCTCCCTACCGGCGATGATCGCCGCGAGCGACGAAGACCTCGCCATCCGCCCCGCTACCCGATCGATCGTGCTGCCGCTCGCCATCTCGCTGTTCCGCATCACCAGCCCGCCTGCCAATCTCGGCATCGCCCTTTATGTGGCCGCGCTCAACGGCGTGCATCTGGGCGGGTTCCAGCTGGTCGCCGGCATCGCGGTGGCGGCGATCGTCAGCCTCGCCGCAGTCGGCCTGCCCAGCCAGATCACCTTCTTCACCACTACCGGCCCGATCTGCCTGGCGATGGGCGTGCCGGTGGAGGCGCTGCCGCTGCTGCTTGCGGTGGAAACCGTGCCCGACATCTTCCGGACCGTCGGCAATGTGACGGCCGACATGGCGGTCACAAGGGTCGTGGACCAGCGCGACGCGGCCAGCTAGCAGAAGCGTTCCGCGAAAGAAGCAAGCCGTGATTGCTCCCATGTGGCTCACCGGCCGCCGCGAATCCATCTGGTCAAGCGTCCGCCGCTCAGGCATGAATGTGATGGGCGAGAAGAGCAGGATATACTGCCCGCCCCGGCATGCTCGGCAAGGCGCCGGGCTGCCATGGCAAGACCCGGGGGAGAGTATGATGCAGGGAATGGGCGAAACCTGTCCTTTCGATTTCAATTTCGATCCGCTGACATTCAAGGTCGGCGATGTGGTGAGCTATCGCATCACCGGCAGCCTGGAAGGCTGGCCCTTCGCCGGGACGCTGATCGAGGTGCATGACGACCATGTCATCATCAGCGCCGAAGCCGACGATCCGACGAGCCGGCTGCGCGGCACCCGCGAAAGCCGCCCGGTGGTCGAGGAATCAGAAATTCGCTGAAGGCAAAAGGCGGCGGGGTAAAAGCCGCGCCGTCACGATCCTGATCTGCGGCGCCAGCATCTGGCCCTTCATCACGCCCTCGCCCAGCGTCGGGGAGAGCGGCGCTCCCAAAATGCCCTTCACCACGTCCATGCCGGCGACCACATGGCCGAAGGCGGCAAAGCCGGCATTGTCGCCGGGCAGCGCCGGATTGGCATCCATCGACTTCATGTCCCCCAGCGTGATGAAGAAATCCCCCGTGGCCGATCCGGGCGCATAACGCGCCATGGAAATGCTGCCCTCGCCATGGCTGAGGCCGGTGTTCGTCGTCGGCTCATGCGCGATCGGCGGCAGGGTCCGCTTGGGGTCGTTCTGCGCGCCGCCCTGGATGAAGCCATAGGACAGCTTTTCCCGATCGCCGACGGCGCGATAGAAGCTCGTGCCATCGAGCCGCTTCTGGTCGACATAGCGCAGGAAATTGCCGGCGGTCACGGGCGCCCGCTCGACTTCCAGCGCGATGTCGATGTCGCCCACCTCGGTATGAAGGCGCACGGTGACGGTGCGCGGGGCCGGAGCGTCGGGCACGGACTGCGCGGCGGCGGGCGCGATGGAGGCGATCAGGGTCAGGGCGATCAGCAGGATGGTCTTCATGCCGTCCTGCTTAAAGCGATTCGCACTGTGGGGGAATCCCGATCCTGCGGGTGACGCTTCCAGCAGAAGACCGTGTGAAGCGGAGAATTGCGCCCGGACGGGGCGCCCGGATCAGCTTTCCAGCCGGCGCTGGAGGGCGCGGATGTCGGCATCCATATCCGGGTTGCTCTGCCGCAGGCCCTCGATGGTCTTGACGGCATGGATCACGGTCGAATGGTCGCGCCCGCCAAAGATGCGGCCGATTTCCGGCAGCGAGCGGGGCGTCATCTTCTTGGCGAGGTACATTGCCACCTGACGCGGACGAGCGACGGCGCGAGCACGCCGCTTGGAACGCATTTCAGCGGGCTCGATGCGATAATGGGCAGCGCAGGCCTTCTGGATGTCGTCCACGGTGATGCGGCGGGCATTGGCCCGCACGGTATCGGCCAGCATCGTCTGCGCAAATTCCAGGTCGATGCGGCGTCCGGTAAGCTGGCCATAGGCAAGCAGCTTGTTGAACGCGCCTTCCAGCTCGCGGACGTTGCTGCGGATCGAACGGGCAAGGAAGTCCACCACCGCGTCGGGCACCGGCGGATCACCCGCCACCGCGCGCTTGGCTTCCAATATGGCAAGCCGCAGGTCGAGGTCGGCAGGCTGGATATCCGCCACCAAGCCACCGGCGAGCCGCGAGAGGATGCGCGGATCGACGCTGTCGAGCTGCTGCGGCGCACGATCGGCGCTGATGACGATGCGCGCGCCGGTTTCCACCAATTCATTGATCGTGTGCAGGAACTCTTCCTGCGTCGGCCCCTTGCCGGCGATGAACTGGATGTCGTCGATCAACAGGAGCCGCGCACTTCGGAGGCGGCCCTTGAAATCCATCATCGCATTGGCGCGCAAGGCGGCAACAAATTCCATCATGAACTTCTCGGCCGACATGTAGATGACGGCGGCGTCGGGCGCATGATCGAGATAGGCCCCGGCAATCGCATGCAGCAGGTGCGTCTTGCCCTGCCCGGTGCTGCCATGGATGAACAGCGGATTGAAGCGCGGCGGCGCGGCATCGGCCATGGCGCGCGCGGCGGAGAAGGCGAGCTGGTTGCTTTCGCCCACCACGAACTCGTCAAAGCCATGGCGCGGCTGGAAGCTGTTGGCCGCGCGGCGCGCGACCATGGGCGCGACAGGGATGGTCAGCGCATCATCGGCGCCGCCCGAAGCCGCAGTCAGCGTAAGCGCGCGGGGGGCCTGCGTATCGGGCGCGCAGAGGATCCGCACGTCGCGCACGCCCGCCTGCGCCGTCCGCCAAGCAAGCCGCAGGCGATCGCCAAACTGGCCGGCCACGAAATTGGCGGAGAACTCCGACGACACCAGAATGTCGAGCGTCTGGGAATAGGGGCAATAGGAGCCCAGGCGGGCGGGCTTGAGCCACTGGTCGAACATGCGGGCGCCAACGTCGCGGCGCAGGCCTGCACGAAGGACAGACCATGCGGCATCAAGCGTCTGGCGCTGCGCGGCGGCTTCCTCGCTTTCCCACTGGGCCTGCGATTCGGGCTGTAGCTGAGACAGATCGCCATGCGCCGAGCGCGCCTGGTCGAGAACGGTCACTATCACGTCGCCTCCGGTTCCCCATCCGTTATCGCCCTGACCCGTCATTATGACTTTCGACTCCGCTCTCGCCATTCGGCTATCTGAAACACCCCATGTCGCACGCACGCACCCATCACGCCGGAAAAGTCGCCCCCGACCTTCCGTCTTGTTGATTATCAAGCAATGCAATGACTGCAGAAACCGACTCGGTTCGCAGCCCGGACGATCGGTTTAGACAGCCCTGCGAGAGTCGGGCAAGGGCAAGCCAAGTCAAAATTCTGAAATAAACCGTTTGACTCCCGCAACCCCGCCATATTGCTGGATTTCCTTTTATCTATCTGATTTTAATAGATATTTTATGGAAGACTTCGGTTCATCCCACTCGAATCGTGGGAAATCCTCAGGTTTCAGAAAAGTGACATTGCTGTGACGGCGAGAGCGAGATCGATGCGGCAGCGCAACAAAAAAGGCCCGCCGAATTGCTTCGGCGAACCTTCCCTGTTCATGCCAGCGAGTGTGGCGGGCTTAGCCCAGCGCGACTACCCGCTTGGTCAGGCGGCCGAACTTGCGGGCCGCGGTATTCTTGTGCAGCACGCCGCGCGCAACGCCACGTGCCAGCTCGGGCTGAACGGCCTGGAGCGCAACGGTCGCGGCATCCTTGTCACCGGCGACGAGGGCGGTTTCCACCTTCTTCACCAGCGTACGGATGCGGCCGATGCGGCTGCCGTTGATCTCTGCCCGGCGCGCGTTGCGGCGGATGCGCTTCTTTGCCTGCGGCGTATTTGCCATGCCTGTCCTCGAACCATCTGCGAAAAAGTAAAGGCGCGGGAATCAGCCCGCGGCCCGTGAAGGAGGCGCCATTACCGCAAGCACGCCCTATCGTCAACCAAGCGCATGCCGGATTTCTCTGGCGTTTGCGGCTTTGCGGTGCAGCCCTATCGCTGACAGTGCGTGCAATGGAAGGTCGATCGCCCGCTGTCAACGCGGCGGAGCACGGTGCCGCCGCAGGGGCATGCCTCTCCCTCGCGCCCGTAAACCCGCCATTGCTTGGAAAAATAGCCCAGTTCGCCATCGGGCCGGGCATAATCGCGCAGGGTCGATCCGCCCGCGGCGATGGCCGCTTCCAGCACCGATCGAATCGCCTCCACCAGCCGCTTGAGGCGCGGCACGCTGATCCCCCCGCTCGGCCGCGTGGGCGCGATGCCCGCCATGTTCAGCGCCTCGCACACATAGATATTGCCGAGCCCCGCGACGATTCGCTGGTCGAGAAGCGCCGCCTTGATCGGCGCGGCCTTGCCCGCGAGTGCCGTTTTCAGCGCGGCGGCGGTGAAATCCGGCCCCAGCGGTTCAGGCCCCATGCGCGTGAATGGCGCAAAACGCTCCCATGCTTCTGTCCGTACCAGGTCGATCGAGCCGAAGCGGCGCGGGTCGTTGAGCGACAGCCGGCGACCGCCCCTCGTCTCGATCAGCAGATGGTCGTGCGGGCCGATGCCGTCCGGGTCCACCCGCCAGCGCCCGGACATGCCGAGGTGAAAGATCATGCTGTCGCCCCGATCGGTCGCGATCAGCCCATATTTCGCGCGACGTGATAGCCCGATGATCCGCGCGCCGGTCATCCGCTGCCGCAGGTCGACGGGAATCGGCCAGCGCAGATCGGCGCGGCGCGGCTCCACCAGGGTCAGCACCTCGCCATCGAGCACGCTGCGCAGGCCAGCGACGGTGGTTTCGACTTCGGGAAGCTCAGGCATGGAGGTGATGTAGGGAATGTGCGAGGCGAGCGGTAGGGCCTATGCAGCCGGGGGAAAGGACGGCGATCCCGCCGTGTTCCCGGCTTTTGATTTTATGCGTTTTTCGGGTCAGCAGGTGGGCCCGCCCCGTTCGAAAGGCATCCGTTGGACAGCATGACGCCGCCGTTCGCGATCATCCGAACGGCGGCGTCATCATCACGCATCTGCGTTGTGCAGGTGCGAGCATCGCCTGAGCGATATGGTCTGCCTATGCGATCAGCTTTTCTGCCTTTGCTTCAATAGGCGGCGGTGAAACGCGCGCGGCTATGGCGATGCTGCTCCAGTTCATCGACCATGGCGATCGCATAGTCGGCAAAGCTGATGCGGCTTTCACCCTTGTCGTCCACGACCAGCTGATCGCTGCCAAGCCGATAATGGCCGAGCCGGGGGCCCTCCTCGATATGGGCAGCGGGCGAGAAGAAGGCCCAGTCGATGTCCTTCTCGTGGCGGATGTCATCCAGGAAGCTGATCCCTCCCTGCGCGAAGACCTTCCATTCCTCCGGGAAATCCGGGGCATCGATCAGGCGCAGGCCGGGTGCGACCTCCAGGCTGGCAGCGCCTCCGGTCACGAGCAGCCGATCGACCCCCGCGCTTTTCAATGCCGCGAGCAGAGTCGCGGCGGGCACGTCGAAATGCAGCGCACTGATGACGGCATCGGTTCCGCGCAGGAGATCGGCGAGCGCGGCCGGATCGGACGCGTCACCGGCCTTCGCGCTCACGCCCGCGAGCGCAGGGATTGCCTCGGGCTTGCGGGCGATGGCAATGACCTGATGCCCCCGCGCGGCAAGCTCCTTGGTGATTTCGGATCCGGCGCGACCGCTCGCACCCAGAACAGCTACTTTCATGACGAACTCCTTACGGTTTCCAATGGATACCAAATGCGCTATGGATATTGACCATGCAAGACGGCACCTTTTCCTTACCTGGTCACTTCCGCGAAACCTCTGCGCACGAAACCTCCACGCGCGGGGACGTGTTCGCGGCCAACTGTCCCACCCGGCAATTGCTGGACCGGATCGCCGACAAGTGGAGCACGTTAATCCTGCTCATCCTCGACGGCGAGCCGATGCGGTTCAACGGGCTCAAGCGACGCATAGAGGGCATTTCGCAAAAGATGCTCAGCCAGACGCTCAAGGCGCTCGAGCGCGACGGGCTGGTGTCGCGCGTTGCTGAGGCGACAGTGCCCGTGACCGTCACCTACAGCATCACGCCGCTTGGCCGTGCGCTCGTCATCTCGCTGCAGGCGATGATCGACTGGGCGGAAACGCGCATGGGCGAGGTGGAGGCGGCGCAGCGCGCCTATGACGCACGATCGGGCAGCGCGCATTGAGTGGTGACGAACACTCCACCCGTTCCAGCCGGTGATTTTTCCCGCTTAGCGCTGGAATGGCGGGGCAAGTCCGTCTAGAGCCGGCGGCTATGAGCGAAACAGTGTCCTTTGGCTATCGCGAGGTCGATGCCGCCGAAAAGGCCGGCATGGTCGGCCAGGTCTTCTCCAGCGTCGCGCGCAACTATGACCTGATGAACGATGCGATGTCCGGCGGCATGCATCGGCTGTGGAAGGACCAGTTCGTCCGCCGCATCAAGCCGCGCCCCGGCGAGGCCTTTCTCGACATGGCCGGCGGCACCGGCGACATCGCCTTCCGCATGCACGCGAAGGGCGCGCATGTGACGGTGTCGGACATCAACCCGGACATGCTGGCCGTGGGCATGCAGCGCGCGGAAAAGCGCGGCCTCATGGGCCTCAGCTGGTCCGAGCAGAATGCCGAGGTACTGAGCTTCGATGATCGGACGTTCGACGGCTACACCATCGCCTTCGGCATCCGCAACGTCACCCATATCGACAAGGCCCTGAAGGAAGCCCATCGCGCGCTGAAATTTGGCGGGCGCTTCTTCTGCCTGGAATTTTCCACCACCACCTGGCCGGGCTTCGGCGAGGTGTATGACAGCTACTCCCATCGGCTGGTGCCCAAGATCGGCAAGCTGCTGGCGAAGGACGAGGACAGCTACCGCTATCTGATCGAATCGATCCGCCGCTTCCCACCGATGGAGAAGTTCGCGGGCATGATCCGCGATGCGGGCTTCGCGCAGGTGAAGGTGGAGCCGATCCTGGGCGGGCTCGTCGCCATCCACAGCGGCTGGAAAGTCTGATCGCTCCCCAATGACAGCCCATGTCACGCATCTCTGGCGCCTGCTCAAATGGGGCCGCATCCTCGCGCGTCATGGCGCGCTGCGCGGCATCGAGCGCGATCCGCTGACGCCCACGCCGGTGCGCCGGCTCGCCCGCATCGCCCGGCTTGGCGCCCGCGTACCCAGGCAGCCACGCTATGCCGACGCCTTCCAGGCGATCGGCCCGGCGGCGATCAAGCTGGGCCAGACGCTCGCCACCCGCCCCGACCTGGTCGGCGACGAGGCCGCAAACGACTTGCTGCGGCTGCAGGATGCCCTGCCGCCGCTGCCCTTCGCCGCGATTCGCACGCAGATCGAAGCCAGCCTCGGCCGACCGATCGAGACGCTCTATGCGAGCTTCGACGAGATGCCCGTCGGCGCGGCGTCAATCGCGCAGGTCCACCGCGCCGTCACCACCGACGGGCGCGACGTCGCCGTCAAGGTGCTGCGCCCCGGCGTCGCCGACCAGTTCGCGCGTGACATCCAGACCTATGAATGGGCGGCCGCCCATGTCGAGCGCCTCGGCGGAGAGGTGGCGCGGCTGCGCCCCCGCCTCGTCATCGCCAACCTCAAGCGCTGGACCGCCCGCGAACTGGACCTGCGGCGCGAGGCCGCCTCCGCCTCCGAACTGGCAGAAGCGATGCAGGCCGAGCCCGGCTATACCATTCCCGGCATCGACTGGGACCGGACATCGGGCCGGGTGATGACCATGCAATGGGTCGATGGCATCAAGATTTCGGACCGCGCGGCGCTGATCGCGGCAGGCCATGACCTTCCGGCCATCGCCGCCCGCCTCGTCAACGCCTTCCTGCGGCAGGCCATTGCCGAGGGCTTCTTCCATGCCGACATGCATCAGGGCAATCTGTTCGTGACGGCCAATGGCGACATCGTCGCCATCGACTTCGGCATCATGGGGCGGATCGACCGGCGCGCGCGCATGTGGCTGGCCGAGATTCTCTACGGACTCATCACGGGCAATTACCGCCGCGTCGCGGAGATCCATTTCGAGGCGCAATATGTGCCCGCCCATCATGATGTCGCCGAATTCGCGACCGCCCTGCGCGCGGTGGGCGAGCCGATGCGCGGCAAGCCGGTGAGCGAGCTTTCAGTCGGCGGCATGCTGGACGGGCTGTTCGCCATCACCCGCGATTTCGACATGCAGACCCAGCCGCACCTGCTGCTGCTGCAGAAGACAATGGTGATGGTGGAGGGCGTCGCGACCGCGCTCGACCCCACGATCAACATGTGGGAGACGAGTGGCCCCTATGTGAAGGAATGGCTGCGCACGGAACTGGGGCCGGAAGCGGCGCTGGCCGACGGGCTGATCCAGAACCTGCGTACGCTCCAGCGCCTGCCCGCGCTGGTCCGCCGCATTGAGGATGCCTTCCCCGAAAAGGGCGGCGCCCCGCCACCGCCGCCACTGCCGGACGTCAAGCTGATGCGCATCGGCGCCGGCTGGCGCTATGCGCTGGTGGCACTGATCGCGGCTGCGGGTGGCATATCGGCGACCTTGCTCCTATCATTGCGACTGTGACCGGCAAGCGCATCCTCCTCATCGTCTCGGGCGGCATCGCCGCCTACAAGGCGCTGGAGCTTGTGCGCGTGCTGAAGCGCCGGGGGATCGCGGTGCGCGCGGTGCTGACGGAGAGTGCAGGCAAGTTCGTCACCCCGCTCAGCTTCGGCGTGCTGACAGAGGACCATGTCTATGGCGACATGTTCGACCTGAAGGAAGAACGCGAGATCGGCCATATCCAGCTTTCCCGGCAGGCCGACTTGATCGTGGTCGCGCCGGCCACCGCCAATATCCTGGCGAAGATGGCGGCGGGCATTGCCGATGACCTTGCCACGACCATCCTGCTCGCCACCGACAAGCCGGTGCTGGCCGTGCCCGCGATGAACGTGCGCATGTGGGAGCACAAGGCGACCCGGCGCAACCTTGCCCAGCTGCGCGCCGATGGCGTCGCGATCATGGAGCCCGATAGCGGCGACATGGCCTGCGGCGAATGGGGCAAGGGCCGCCTGCCCGAGCCCGAGGCGATCGGCGAAGAGATTGCGCGGCGGCTGGCATCCCCACATCCAATCTCCGTTGTTTCATCGTCAGGCCCCCTCACCGGCAAGCATATCCTCATCACCGCCGGGCCGACGCATGAGCCGATCGATCCGGTGCGCTACATCGCCAACCGGTCATCGGGGAAGCAGGGCTTCGCCATCGCCGCCGCAGCAGCGCAGGCCGGCGCGCGGGTGACGCTGGTGGCGGGACCGGTCAGCCTGCCCACGCCGCCCGGCGTCGACCGGATCGACGTGGAAACCGCGCGGGAGATGCTGGCTGCTGTCGAGACCGCGCTGCCCGCCGACGCCGCGATCATGGTTGCCGCCGTCGCCGACTGGCGCACCGCCGACGCCGCCGGGCAGAAGCTCAAGAAATCCGGCGATGCGCCCGCCCCGCTGGCGCTGGTCGAGAATCCCGACATCCTTGCCACCCTTGGCCGTCATGCCATGCGCCCCGCCTTGCTGGTCGGTTTCGCCGCCGAGACCGAGAAGATCGCCGCCCATGCGCAGGCAAAGCTCGCGAAGAAGGGGGCCGACTGGATCGTCGCCAATGACGTGTCCGGGCCAAAGGGAAGCAGCGTCATGGGCGGAGACGCCAATGCCGTCCACATCGTCACCGCCGCCGGCATCGAAAGCTGGGAAGAGCTTCCCAAACATGCCGTCGCCCAACGCCTGATCGAGAAAGTCGCCAATGCCCTCTCCGCTGCCGCCCATTGAGATCCGCCTGAAGCGCCTGCCGCATGGCGAGGGTCTGCCCGTACCGGCCTATGCGACGGCGCATGCAGCGGGCATGGACGTGGTTTCGGCGGAGGATGTGACGCTGGCCCCCGGCGGCGGCCGCCATGCCGTCGCCACCGGTTTCGCGATGGCCATCCCCGAAGGCTATGAGGTGCAGGTGCGGCCACGTTCCGGGCTGGCGCTGAAACATGGCATCTCGCTGCCCAACACCCCGGGCACGATCGACGCGGATTATCGCGGCGAGCTGAAGGTCATCATGATCAATCTTGGCGAGGCGCCCTTCGTCATCGCGCGGGGCGACCGGATCGCCCAGCTGGTGCCCGCCCCCGTCCAGTTCGCGAGCTTCGCCGAAGTCGAGGCACTGGACGAGACAGCGCGCGGCGAGGGCGGCTTCGGCTCCACCGGCGTCTCGGCGGCCACCACGCCATGACGACGCCCGCCCCGCTCACCGACGCGCAGCTGGAGCGCTATGCGCGCCATATCGTGCTGAAGGAGATTGGCGGCGCGGGGCAGATGCGGCTGCTGTCCGCCCATGTCGCCATCATCGGCGCGGGCGGCATCGGCAGCCCGGCCATCCAGTATCTGGCGGCGGCGGGCGTCGGCACGCTGCGGGTCATCGACGATGACGACGTGGCGCTGTCCAACCTGCAGCGGCAGGTGCTGTTTTCCGGGGACGATATCGGCCAGCCCAAAGGCGAGGCCGCCATGCGCGCGGTCGCGCGGCTCAACCCCGACGTGAAGCTCATCCCCATCAACCAGCGGCTGGACGCGGAGAATGCCGCGCTGCTGCTGCGGGACGCCGATGTCATCCTGGACGGCAGCGACAGCTTCGCGACCCGCCTTGCCGTGTCCGACATGGCGACAGCGCTGGGCATCCCGCTCATTTCCTCCGCCGTCGGCCAGTTTGACGGGCAGCTTGGCGTGTTTCGCGGTTGGGAGGCGGACCGGCCCTGCTATCGCTGCTTCGTGGGCAATGATCCCGGCCGGGCCGACGCAAGCTGCGCCGATCAGGGGGTTATGGGGGCGCTCACCGGCATCATGGGCAGCCTCGCCGCGCTGGAGGTGATCCGCGCGCTCGTGCCCTTTGGCGAGGAGAGTGCCGGCAAGCTGCTGCTGGCCGACGCGCTCTCGCTGCGCTTTCGCACGCTCACCCTGCCCAAGGATCCGGCCTGCCCGGCCTGCGCGGCGGTGAAGCCCACGCCCCCGTCGTCATGCCCGGCCTGAAGATCGTCCTGCTCACCCCGGATGCCGAACGGTTCCGGGGTGCGCTGACCTTGGCCGCCGCGCAGGTCGCGCTCGGTGAGCCGGCAACCCTGTTCCTGCAACTCGATGCGGTGCGCCTGCTGAGCCCGCCTCGCGCCGCGCCGCAGGATACTGCCCATGTTGCGGCAGGTCTCCCCAGCCTTGCCCAGCTCCTGGACGATTCGCTCTCCCTGGGGGTCAGTGTGATCGCCTGCCAGAGCGGGCTGGCGCTGGCCGGGCTCGACCTTGCGGCGCTCGATCCGCGGATCAGCGCAGGCGGGCCGCTCGCACAGCTTCAGGGGCTGGACGCAGACGAACGGTTCGTCATCGCCTGATTGTTGCGGGCCTCATTCGCCCAGCGGCATCACATCCACGCTTGTCACCAGATGCTGTGCGCCCTTGCCGACGACCACCCCGTCGATCGGCGCGACATCGGCATAGTCGCGCCCCATCGCGACGAAGATATGATCGGTGCCGGTGATGCAGCCATTGGTCGGGTCCAGCCCCACCCAGCCACGCTGCGGCCCGCACCAGAGCGCGACCCATGCGTGCATGGCGTCCACGCCGATCAGCCGCGGTTGGCCCGGCGGCGGCAGGGTGCGCAGATAGCCGCTGACATAGGCCGCCGGCAGCCCCATCGATCGCAGCGCCACGATCAGCACATGGGAAAAATCCTGGCACACGCCGCGATGCATGGCGAAGGCGCGGCGCACCGGCGTCTTGGTGTCGGTCGCGTCGGGATCATAGCGGAACTCCGCCTGTATCCGCCGGGCCAGCGCCAGCCCCGCGTCCAGTGCCGGGGCATCGGGCCGCAGGGTATCACGCGCCCAGTCGCAGATCTCGTCCGCCAGCGGCACCAGCGAGGAGCGATGCAGATAATTGGCCGGCGCCCGCGCATCCAGCCCGCGCCAATCGACCGCCGCCCGCGCCGCCTGCGCGACGCTCAGCCCGTCGCCGGGCATGTCGAGCATCGCATCCTCCACCTGCACGGTGAAGCGGCTGCGCACGGACAATGTCGAGAGCGGGCCGTCGATGGTCACGCGCGCGACATTGACCGGCCAGACGCCACTGCGCGGCAGGATGTCGGACGGCGCGGGATCAATATCGAGCCGATAGTCGCTGACCGACTGTTCCGGCCATGACGTCGGTTCCAGACGCAGGTTGAACCGTGCCACGCGCACGGGCACGTCATAGTCCACATGGGTCAGATGATCGACCTGGTAGATCATGCGAGACGGGTCATGCCGACAGCGCGCTCGGCATCGCGGCCCTGCAGGAAGAAGCGCGTGCCGATCGCGTCGGAGAGGGAGAGCAGCTGGCCTTCGATGCTGGACAGCGCCGCCACATCCAGCTGCTCGGCCGAGGTGGCGGCAAGGGCCGCGACCAGTGCGTTGGAGATTCGCACCGGCGCCTCCGGCATGCCGTCGTTGCGCAGCGAGGGCAGCGCCGCCAGATGCTCGGCCACGCGCTCGACCTGGAAGGCGAGCGAACGCGGATTCTGCGGCTCCAGCGCTACCATGTCGCGAATGGGATGCAGCGACAGGCCGGAAAGATAGCGGATGCGATAGCTGATCTGGCAATCGCTCAGGTCCAGCAGCATGTTGAGGTCGTCCGGCCGTGCGCCATCATGCGCGAAGGCGATGAGCAGGCGGCACAGGTGGATGCCCCGCTCCACCCGCCGGCCAAGATCGTGGAACCGCCAGCCATGCCCCCGCACCATATTCTCGGCGGCAAGGCCGTTGAGCGCGGACAGCCGGTTGATGAGCGTTGCGACATGCTCCTGCAACGGTTCCGCGCGGCTATGCTCGGCACCGTTCAGCGGTGCGGAGAGCAGGCGCCAATATTCCGCCGCCATCCGCTCGCGAATACCCTGGCCCACCGCAGCGGCTGAGCGCAGCAGCGCGTGGACGCTGCCGGGCTGGCTGGTATCGGCGATCGCCTGACGACAGAGGGACGTAATCCCAGGCTCCGCGCCAGCTTTAGCGACCGCTCCCCAATTGGAGAGCAAGCCGGCGACGCGTGCCATCGTGTCATGCTCCAGCGCGACTGCGCCATCCGCCTCGATCGTACCGCCCACCAGCGCCCGCACCATGCGCAGGGTCATTTCCGCCCGCTCGAGATAACGGGTCAGCCAGAACAGATTGTCCGCCGCCTTGCTGGGCAGCGTTCCGCCTACCCGGCGCACGGGCGGCGAGGGTGGCGTATCGAGCAGCGACACCGCGCCCTCCGGCGCGTCGGAGACGATGCACACGTCCGCCGCCATGTCGCCCTCGCCCATCAGCACCGCGCGAATGTCGCCATGGTCGGCAAGGCGCGCGAAGCCGCCCGGCATGATCCGCCATTCGCCATTCTGGTCGCGGGTCACGAACACGCGCAGGGTGAAGGGCCGGGGCACCAGCGCCCCGCCGACGATCGCCGGCGTGGTGGAAAGCTGCACCAGTTCCTGCCCGACATAGTCCATCGGCCGCCGCTCGAGCGCGTCGAGCAACGCGGCGCGCGCGCTGTCATTCAGCCGCGCGGCGATATGCGAGCGGCCATCCTCCAGACCGGGCACAGGCTCGCCAAAGGCCGGGCCGATCGCCATCTGGTCCAGATCAGCAAGCACGATGTCGCGTTCGGCCGGCTGTCCGCACCACCATGTCGCGATATTGGGCAGGATGAGCGGCGCACCCACCAACTGCTTCGCGAGGCTGGGGAGGAAGGCGCCGAAGGCAGGTGATTCGGCGATGCCCGCCCCCGGCCAGTTCGCGACCACCAGGCCGCCCTTGGCGATGGCAGCGAACAGATCCGGCACGCCGATGCGCGATTGCGCGTCGAAGGCCAGCGGATCAAGGAAGCGCGTGTCCATCCGCCGCCAAATCGCGTCGATCCGCTTGATCCCCTCGATCGTGCGGACATAGAGCCTGTCGTCCTGCACGGTCAGGTCTTCGCCCTCGACCAGCAGCAGGCCCAGATAGCGGGCAAGATGCGCCTGCTCGGCATAGCTCTGGTTGAAGCGGCCGGGCGTCAGCAGCGCGATGCGCGGGTCGCTGCGCGTGCAGCTATGGGCAAGCCCCTGACGGAAGGCGGCGAAAAAGGGCGCGAGGCGGCGCGCGGAGAGCCGGCCGAGCAGGTCGCCGGTTACGCGCGCCATCGCCAGCCGGTTCTCCAGCGCATAGCCGGCGCCGGTGGGCGTGCGCATATGATCGGCCAGCACCCGCCACTCGCCATTGGGGCCGCGCGCGAGATCGGCGGCGTAGAAATGCAGATAGCGGCCGCCCGGCGGACTGACCCCCTCCATCTGCCGCCACCAGCTGCCGCTGCCGCTGACGACCGGTGCAGGGAGGCTGCCATCGGCCACCAGTTGCTGCGGGCCGTAGATATCGGCGAGTAGCCGCTCCATCAGTTCGGCGCGCTGGGCCATGCCCGCTTCGATCGTCTGCCATTCGTTCGCGGGAATGAGCAGCGGTACTGGGCTCAAAGGCCAGGCACGCTCGTCCGGTTCCCCGGCGAGGCGGAAGGCCATGCCGAGATCCAGCACCTGCCGGGCCACGCGCTCCTGCAACGGCGCGAAATCGGCGTCGCCATGCACCAGCAGCCCGTCCAGCATGTCATGCCAGCGGGTTGCCATGTCGGCGGGCGCGGACAGCATCAGATCGCCAGACCCCGCCTCCGCCCGATAGCGGCGCAGCATCGGCGAGAGGCGATCCTCGGCCTGCCGTGCGGCGGCCACGGGATCGCCGCTCATGCGCGGGCGGCCGGTCGCCGCAGATCGAGTGTCATGGGAAATTCCCCCGGATATTCTTCCGGCGGAATCGCCGCCGCGCCCGGAGAATGGCCATGATCCTGGAAGCGTGCCTTGCGCCGCGCTTCGGCCTCATAGCTGTTGACCGGAACGTCATCATAGTTGCGTCCGCCCGGATGCGCGACATGATAAACGCACCCGCCCAGAGAGCGCCCGCTCCACTGGTCCAGCACGTCGAAGGTCAGCGGCGCATTGGCTGGCAGATTGGGATGCAGGCAGTTGGCCGGCGCCCATGCCTTGTACCGCACGCCGCCCACAGCCTCGCCGGGGATGCCGGTCGGGGTCAGGGGCACGCGACGCCCGTTGCAGGCGATGACATGACGGCCGGGCACCAGCCCACTCGCCTTCACCTGCAGCCGCTCGGTCGAGCTGTCGACATAGCGCACGGTGCCGCCGATCGCCCCGGTCTCGCCCAGCACATGCCAGGGCTCCAGCGCATGGGTGATCTCGAGCTGCACGCCGCCCGCATCCACCGCGCCATGGGTGGGAAAGCGGAACTGGCGCTGCGCCTCGAACCAGTTGGGATCGAAATCATAGCCCGCGCCGCGCAGGTCGGCGAGCACGTCCATGAAGTCCGTCCACACGAAATGCGGCAGCATGAAGCGGTCGTGCAGGGTCGTGCCCCAGCGCACCAGCCCGCCCTTTTGCGGCTCCCGCCAGAACCAGGCGGTAAGCGCGCGCAGGATCAGCTGCTGCGCCAGGCTCATCTGCGCGTCTGGCGGCATCTCAAAGCCGCGGAACTCGACCAGGCCCAGGCGCCCGGTCGGGCCATCGGGCGAGAACATCTTGTCGATGCAGATTTCGGTACGATGGGTGTTGCCCGTGACATCCACCAGCAGGTTGCGGAACAGCCGGTCGACCAGCCATGGCGGCGGCAGCGCCGCCTCTCCGCCCTCTGCCTCGAAGGGATTGGGCACCTGAGAGAGGGCGATCTCCAGCTCGTACAGGCCGTCATGCCGCGCTTCGTCGATGCGTGGGGCCTGGCTGGTCGGCCCGATGAACAGGCCGGAGAACAGGTAGCTGAGCGAGGGGTGCCGCTGCCAGTAGAGCACGAAGCTCTTGAGCAGGTCGGGCCTGCGGATGAAGGGCGAATCGTTGAGGCTCGGCCCGCCCAGCACCAGATGGTTGCCGCCGCCCGTGCCGATGGCGCGGCCATCGACCATGAACTTGTCCGCCGTCATCCCGCGCTTGCGGGCGATATCATACAGTTCTTCGGTGATCTTCACCGTCTCGGCCCAACTGGAAGCGGGCTGCACATTCACTTCGACCACGCCGGGATCGGGCGTGACCTTCAGCACCTTCAGCCGCGGGTCGGTCGGCGGCGCATAGCCTTCGATCCGTACCTGCACCTGCATCGCGGCGGCGGCTCGCTCGACCTGCGCGATCAGGTCCAGATAATCCTCGAGCGCGCGCAGCGGCGGCAGGAAGACGGTGAGGTAATGTGCCTTGGGTTCGACCGTCAGCGCGGTGCGGACGGCGCCATCGACGCCGATTTCCTGCTCCACCCGCTCCTGCGCGTTCGTCTCGGCCGCGACGCCGCGCGAGGCGACCTGCTGCACCCGTCCGGCGCCCTCTTCATGCGTGGGCGTTTCCGCCGCCGCCTGCGCGCGATAGTCGGGCAGCGGGTCGCGCGGTTCGCTGGTGTCGCGGACATGGATGTAGGGAAAGTCGGACGGCGGCACATAGGGCAGCGATCCCAGCGGCAGGCGATAGCCCAGCGCCGAATCGCCCGGCACCGCATAGAGCCGGCCGCGGCGCAGCTTCCACCGCTCGCTCTGCCAGCGCGGCGCCGTCACCTGCGACTGCCACCGCTGGATCGGCAGCGCATAGCCGATAGGCGTGGAAAGCCCGCGCTCGAACGCACGCACCATGCGCGCCCGCGCCTCGGGATCGTCGATCCTGGGGTCGGTCGGGTCGGTGTTCTCCGGCAGCTCCGCTTCCTTGACGGACCAGGCGAGCGCATCCTCATAGACCGGCGCCACGAAATCGCGCTCCAGCCCCAGCCCGTTCACCATCGATGCAAGAAAGGCTTCGGCCATCTCCGGCGTCGTATCGGGACGGCCCTCGCCATCCTCCTGCGCGATCAGCGAGGCGTCGCTCCACACCGGCACGCCATCCTCGCGCCAATAGAGCGCATAGGCCCAGCGCGGCAGGCTTTCGCCCGGATACCATTTGCCCTGCCCATGATGCAGCAGGCCGCCCGGCGCGAACACCTCGCGCAGGTCGCGCACCAGCGCGTCGGCATAGCCGGCCTTGGTCGGGCCGACCGCGTCGCCATTCCATTCCGGCGCCTCGCCGCCGTCCACCGCCACGAAGGTCGGCTCGCCGCCCGTGGTCAGGCGCACGTCCTGCGCCACCAGATCGGCATCGACCTGCTGGCCCAGTGCCATCAGCGCGCCCCAGCGATCATCGGTGAAGGGCTTGGTGATCCGCACCGCCTCGGCAATGCGCGAGACGCTCATCTCGAAGCGGAAATCGACCTCGGCGGGTTCGGCCATGCCAGTGATCGGCGCGGCGGAGCGGTAATGCGGCGTCGCGCAGAGCGGGATATGCCCCTCGCCCGCGAACATGCCCGATGTCGCGTCCAGCGCCACCCATCCGGCGCCGGGCACATAGGCCTCCGCCCAGGCGTGCAGGTCGACCACGTCCTGCGTTACGCCCTTCGGCCCCTCGACGGGCTCGACATCGGCGACGAGCTGGATCGAATAGCCCGACACGAAGCGCGCGGCGAAGCCCAGTCGGCGCAGCAGCTGCACCAGCAGCCAGGCGCTGTCGCGGCAGGATCCGATGCCGACGTCCAGCGTCTCCTCCGGCGTCTGCACGCCCGATTCCATGCGGATCACATAGCCGATGCGCTGTTGCAGCCTGGAATTGACATCGACCAGGAAGTCGATCGTCCGACCGCGGAAGCCCTTATGCTCCTCGACCAGTTGCTCGAACAGCGGCCCTTGCTGTTCGACGTCGAAATAGGCGGCAAGGTCGGTCTTCAGCTGGTCGTCATAGGCGAAGGGATAATCCTCCGCATAAGGCTCCACGAAGAAGTCGAACGGGTTGATGATGTCGAGATCGGCGAGCAGGTCGACCTCGATCGAGAAATGATCGACCGGCTCGGGGAAGACGATGCGGGCAAGCCAGTTGCCGTGCGGGTCCTGTTGCCAGTTGAGGAAGTGCCCCGCCGGAAGAATCTTCAGCGCATAATTGGGCACCTTCGTTCGGCTGTGTGGCGCGGGGCGCAGGCGGATGACCTGCGGCCCCAGCCTGATCGGCCGATTGTAACGATAGGCGGTGAGATGGTGCAGACCGGCTTTCAGCATCCGCGTAAAGAACGTCATCCACTATTGCGATGCAACATAAATCATACGTGCCCGCAATGATCGATGCCATGATGATGCTTTCAGGGCAGCGTGACGATCCACTCGGGCAGCTGTGACAGGCTTTCAAGCTGTCGAAACCGGGGATGCGGTTCGGGAGGGGTGGCGGCTTCATGCGACCAGGCCAGCGGCTGGGGAATGAAGGCGGCATGGGCGCCCGCGGTCAATGCCGGCAGGATGTCCGACCGCATCGAATCGCCCGCCATCACCGCCTGCTCGGGCGGCACGCCGAAGCGCGCGAACAGCCGTTCGAATGTCTCGGTCTTCTTGTCGCTGACGATCTCGATCGAGGAAAAGCGATCGCCAAGGCCGGAAGCGGCGAGCTTGGCTTCCTGGTGCAGCAGTTCCCCCTTCGTCACCAGCACCAGCGGGGCGATGTCCGCCAGCCGGTCCAGTGTGTCCTCGATGCCCGGCAACAACTCCACCGGATGCTGCAACAGGGTGCGCCCGGCGGCCAATATGCCACTGATCGCTTCCATCGGCAGATCATCGCCGCACAGTTCGATCGCCGCCTCGATCATCGACAGGGTGAAGCTCTTGGCACCATAGCCGTAGATATGGAGATTGCGGACCTCTACCGCCGTCAGCGCATCGCGATCGATGCCGGCCTTGGCGAACGGCGCCATCAGCGCAACAAGCGCCTGCTCGGCCTCTTCGAAATGCCGCATATTGTGCCAGAGCGTGTCGTCTGCATCCAGGCAGATCAATTTTATAGGCATAAGGGACGCTCTAGCAGCATCTTGCGCGCCTCGCCAGAGACGCGCATCCCCGCGCGGTCCCTTTACAGGACGGCCGCGACCAGCCCCAGGTTCAGCGCCTCCTGCGCTTCGAGATACCAGTTTTCCGGCGCCCGCGCGATCACCTCGTCCAGCGTCACCTGCGATCCGGCGACGAGGTTGGCGAAGCCTTCGTTCTGGATGGCGATCGACACTTCGATCTCGTTGATCGTGGCCTTCAGCGAGGCGATGCAGGTGGTGAGCGGCCCTTCAATGTGCATGTTCTTGTTGATGAGCCGCTCGTGGATCATCAGCCGCGTGCCGCGCGTGAGGTAGCGGTTCTCTATCGCGAAGAAGCTCATGAAGGTGGCGCCGGCGGAATAGATCGCCGTCTTGCCGAGGAACACGAGCCGGCGGTCGGGGCGCATGTCGCTGTGGAAGCGAATATCCTCGCCCATCATCCGGGCGACTTCGGGATCGCCGCCCAGCGTGGAAAGCTCGACGATCACCAGCCCCTGCTGCGGCGCGGCGCTCAGCGCGCTGCGGAAGAACTGGTACATATTATAGTCCACCGGTCCGCTCAGCATGATGGCAGGCGTCTCGAAGTCGGCGGCGGTCAGCGTCGCGAAGGTCATGTTGCGTCTCGTTTGTCAAAGGGGATGGCGCCATGAAGGCGGCTCCCTAACGAGCCCGCATCATATTGGTTGCATCGTCATCCCAATGAAGCCGCAAGGCCCTAGTGTCCCGAATCTGAAGTCTGCCACATTATCCGGTGAGGCTGAGCGGACTTCAGATTCAAGAGGGACACTAACAAATATTTGATTCTAGTGTGGTTTATGGATTTGAAATACGCTCTGTACCTGGCCAAGAAATGTGACGTATTTCAAATCCACCACACTAGCAGCAGCGCCCGCCATTCTTGCCGCCGTAGCGGGCCTCCTGCCGGTCGCGAAAGAACGCGGTGCGGTCCATCGCTGGCTGGTCCGGGTGATGCGCGGCCATGTGACGCAGATAGGCATCATAGTCGGGCAGGCCGACCATCAGCCGCGCGGTCTGCCGCAGGGTGGCGATGATCCCGCTCATTCGGCCGGCACCATCGCGGCAGGGATTTCATGCGCCGTCGGCCGGGCGCTCGCCCGCGCGGCAATGCAGGTGCGGATGGCGAAGAACAGGATCGACACCACCACCGCCAGGAACAACGCGCAGAGCGCGGCATCCACCCGGTCGTTGAAGATGATTCGCTGCATTTCCGCGATCGACTTGGCGGGCGCCAGCACCGTGCCGGCGGCCAGCGCGTCGGAGAATTTGCCGGCATGGGCGAGGAAGCCGACCTTGGGGTCCGCCGAGAGCAGCTTCATGCTGCCCGCCGTCAGCGTGCAGATGAGCAGCCACACGGTCGGCACCATCGTCACCCAGGCGAAGCGGTCGCGCTTCATCCGGAACAGCACGGCGGTCGCCAGCATCAGCGCGATGGCGGCGAGCATCTGGTTGGAAATACCGAACACCGGCCACAGCGTGTTCACCCCGCCCAGCGGATCGGTGACGCCCTGATAGAGGAAGAAGCCCCAGGCCGCGACGGTGAATGCGGTGGCGACGATGCCGGGCATGTGGCTTTTCGATTCCTTGAAGGCGGGCACGGCCAGCGCGATCAGATCCTGCAGCATGAAGCGCCCGGCGCGCGTGCCGGCGTCAACGGCGGTCAGGATGAACAGCGCCTCGAACAGGATGGCGAAATGATACCAGAAGGCCTTCATCGCCGGGCCGCCGACGACATGGCTGAAGATCTCCGCCATCGCGACCGCCAGCGTCGGCGCGCCGCCCGCACGGGAGATGATCGTATGCTCGCCCACGTCCTTGGCCGTCTGGGTGATGAGGTCGGGCGAGATCGGGAAGCCCATGGCGGTCACGGCGGCGCCGGCGCTTGCCGCATCGGTGCCGATGATCGCGGCGGGCGCGTTCATCGTGAAATAGATGCCGGGATCGAGGATGCTCGCCCCCACCAGCGCCATGATGGCGACGAACGCCTCCATCAGCATCGCGCCATAGCCGATGAACGGCGCATGCGCCTCGCTCGCGATCAGCTTGGGCGTGGTGCCGCTGGAGATGAGCGCATGGAAGCCGGAGACCGATCCGCAGGCGATGGTGATAAACAAGAAGGGGAAGAGCGCGCCCGACCAGACCGGGCCATTGCCGCCGACGAACTGCGTGACGGCATGCATCTTCAATGGCGGCGCCATGATGACGATGCCGATGGCGAGCGCCGCGATGGCGCCGATCTTGAGGAAGGTCGAAAGATAGTCACGCGGCGCGAGCAGAAGCCACACCGGCAGCACGGAGGCCACCGCGCCATAGCCGATCAATATCCAGCACAGCTGCACCGGGGTGAAGGTGAACAGCGGGCCCCAGAAGGGTGACGCCGCGATCGACTGGCCATAGACGATGGCGGCGAGCAGGCCGACAAGCCCGATCAGCGAGACCTCGCCGATGCGCCCCGGCCTGATCCAGCGGGTATAGGCGCCCATCAGCATGGCGAGCGGCACCGTCGCCGCCACGGTGAACATGCCCCACGGGCTTTCGGCGAGCGCCTTCACCACGATCAGCGCCAGCACCGCGAGGATGATGATCATGATCGTGAAGGCGCCGAACAGCGCGATCGTGCCCGCGACCTGCCCCATTTCCATGCGCACCAGTTCGCCCAGCGACTTGCCGTCGCGGCGCATGGAGATGAAGAGGATCATGAAATCCTGCACCGCGCCGGCCAGCACGACACCCGCGATGATCCACAGCGTGCCGGGCAGATAACCCATCTGCGCCGCCAGCACCGGCCCCACCAACGGCCCGGCGCCCGCAATCGCCGCGAAATGATGGCCGAACAGGACGGTGCGGTCGGTCGCCACATAGTCGAGCCCGTCCGCCCGCCGGATCGCCGGGGTCGGCCGCGAGGGATCAAGCCCCATCACGCTGCGCGCGATGAACAGAGCATAATAGCGATAGGCGACCAGGAAGATGCTGACCGCCGCGACGACGATCCACAGCGCGTTCACTGCTTCCCCGCGCACGGTGGCGACGACGGACAGGGCAAAGGCCCCTATGATGGCAAAGGCGATCCAGGGCAGATGGCGGGTCATGGAAGCTGGCGATCCTCTGTCTATGGCTAGGCTTGGCGCTGGTTATCGAGGCAGGACTACAGTGCGGGCGCGCAAGATGCTACCGTCCAGCATGGCAAGCCCGGCTTTGGTCGAAGTGGATGGCCTGGGCAACGCGGGCCTGTTAGGGCGAGCGCCAGAGACTTCACCTGGAAAGGCAGGAACGATGCGGACCGTAGCAGGCGATGTCAGCGTGCGCCTTTATCATCTGAGCGATGCCGATGGCGGCGGCGCGGCCAATACCCTGTTCTACGGGACATTGAGCGAGGCAATGACGATCGCCGCCCAGCAGCCCGAGGAGGTGCAGGACGGCCTGTTCATCGCGACCGACAATGATGTCGTCGCCTATCTCGACCTGATCGAAAGCTGAGCCTTCCCTTTACGCCTCCGCGAGCAGGCGCTGCCGGAACTGCGCCAGCCGCGTGACGGCTTCGTCCAGCGTCGCCAACTCCTTGGTGAAGCACAGCCGCACCAGATGCGTCACCGGCTGCTGCGCATAGAAGGCGGAAATCGGGATGGCGGCGACCCCCGCTTCCTCGACCGCGCGATCGCAAAAGGTCGCGTCGTCGATGGCGATGCCGCTCGCCGGCAGGTCGATGCTGAGGAACCAGGTCGCCTGGCTTGGCAGGACGACGAAGCCCTGCGCCGTCAGTCCACCAGCCAGCCTGTCCCGCGCGCGCTGATAGTCCGCCCGCATCGCCGTAAACCATGAGAGTGGCTTGCCCAGTCCTTCGGCCACCGCCCATTGCAGGTTGGGAGGCGTAGTAAAGGTGAGGAACTGATGCGCCCGCGCGATCGCCGCCGTTAGCGCCGGCCCCGCGCACATCCAGCCGACCTTCCAGCCGGTGAGCGAGAAGATCTTGCCCGCCGACCCGATCTTCACCGTCCGCGCGCGCATGCCGGGGAAGCCCATCAGCGGATGATGGACCGCGCCGTCATAGATCATATGCTCCCACACCTCGTCGCAGATCGCGATCAGGTCATGCGCCACGCAGGCCTTCGCGATCAGGGCGAGTTCGTCGCGGTCCATCGCCGTGCCGGTGGGATTGACGGGATTGTTGAGCACGATGAGGCGCGTGCGCGGCGTGAGCGCACGCTCCAGCACATCAGCGGTCAGCCGCCAATCGGGCGGCGTCAGCCGGATCAGCCGCGCCGTGCCGCCGGCCCGCTCGATCAGCGGCAGATAGGCGTCGTAGAGCGGCTGGAACAGCAGCACCTCGTCGCCGGGAGAAATCAGCGCGAACAGCGCGGCGGCCAGCGCCTCGGTCCCGCCGGATGTCACCGTCACGTCCTCGGCCGCTAGGTCCAGCCCCTGATGCGCGTTATAATGGGCCGCCACCGCCGCCCGCAATTCGGGCAGGCCGGCCATCGGCGGATATTGATTCGATCGTTCGAGCAGGGCGCGCGCCGCCGCCTGCAGCACATCGGGATCGCCCGGCGCATCGGGAAAGCCCTGCCCGAGGTTGATCGCGCCCGACGCGCGAGCGCGCCCCGACATCTGTTCGAAGATGGTGGTCCCCATCTTGGCATAGACGGGGTTCACCATGGGCGCATGCCCGCGAGCATTCGGCCTCCGCCAAAAGCCTCTCGTTTCAGAGGCCCAGGCGCGACCAGAACTGTTCGGGTGCCAGCCGCTCCGACGGATCGACAGCCTGGCCGAACCATGACGGGTGCGGCACGGGCAGCGCCGCGGCTGGGCGCACGGCGGGGCCGCGCGGACGCTGCGAACGAGAGGTGCGAGCGGAAAATCGGGCATTGGTCATCGTCGTCTCCATAAGTGCGGAAACACGAAACCTGGCGTTGTCGCTTCAGTACCGTGCGCTTTAGCCGTTGGTGACGCGGAGCAAGCTGACATCCTTCAAAAGCCGCGGAGCGTGAGCTCGGTACTTTATCTACTGAAAAAGTCGACATATGTCTCTCAAGCAATGCTTTGCCACTCATCACATTTCCTTCGCCGGGTGGTGACGCGTGCCACCCCTCCGCGTTCAGAAAAGCAGCAAGCTGCCCACAAGCGCAAGCGTGACGGCCAGGGCCGGGCGCAGCCAGTGGTCGGCCACGCGCGAGGATGCCATGCTGCCGATGATGATGCCGGGGATAGAACCGGCCAGCAATGACAGCAGCAGGGTGAAATCCACCGACCCCATCAGCCAGTGGCCGCCGCCCGCGATCAGCGTCAATGGCACGGCGTGGGCGATGTCGCTGCCCACGATCCGCCCCAGCGGCAGCCGGGGATAGAGGAAGATGAGCGCCGTCGCGCCGATGGCCCCGGCACCGACGGAGGACAGGGTCACGGCCGCACCGATGACGACGCCCAATATGATCGTCAGCAGCGCCGTCTTGCCCTCGCTGCGTTCGACGACATGGCTGCGCGACCAGTTGGCGAGGCGATCGCGGAATATCAGCACGATTGCGGTGAGCAGCAGCACGACGCCCAGCACCGTCTTGATCAGCGATTCGGCGGCTTCGGCCGGATGGCCAAGGCTGGACAGGCCCCAGAGGCACAGCCCCGCCGCCGGCACGCTGCCCGCCGCCAGCAGCCCGACGATCCGCCAATCCACCGATCCGCGCATGCCGTGGACAAGGCTGCCCACGCTCTTCGTGACCGATGCGTAGAGCAGGTCGGTGCCCACGGCGACCGAAGGGTGGAATCCGAACATCAGGACAAGCAGCGGGGTCATCAGCGATCCGCCGCCCACGCCGGTCAGCCCGACGAGCGTCCCGACCAGAAGGCCGGCCACTGCATAAAGAGGCTGAACGATCATTGCGGCAGGACGCCGCTGAAGAAGAAGGACATCACGCGGCTATGCACGATCGCGGCGCATCGGAACAGCCGGCTTGGGAAATCGGCAGGTCGGGCGCACAGCCTTGCGCCTGTCATCGTCGCCATGCATTTTCCCTCCGCGATCCTGTCCATTCCGCCGGGCGCATAGCGGATCACCGCGTTCGGATCGCCTTAGAAAAAATGACGGACGGCAAAGCAGAGATACGCCGAGCGACGCCGCCGGGCGATTGCTTGCCCTGTTACCTGGGCCGGCTATGCTGATCCCGAACATCGGGGGAAATGCCATGCACGCACGCCACATCGTTGCACATCTCGCGGCGAGCATCGCCACGCTGATGCCGTTGATCGCGCCGCCCGCTCATGCCGCGCCCCGACGGATCGAGGAGGAAAGCATCGCCAGCCTGACGCAGGAAATGGCGGCCGGCACGATCACCTCCGAAAAGGCGGTGCGCGCCTATCTCGCCCGGATCGCGGCGATGGACCGCAAGGGGCCGCGCCTCAACAGCATCATCACCCTTAACCCGCACGCCATTGCCGAGGCGCGGGCGCTGGATGCCGAGCGCAGGGCCGGAAAACTGCGCGGGCCGCTGCATGGCATACCCGTCCTCATCAAGGACAATATCGAGACGCTGGGGATGCCCACCACGGCCGGATCACTGGCGCTGAAGGACAATGACAATGGCCGCGACGCGCCCGTCGTCGCGGCGCTCAAGGCGCAGGGCGCGCTGATCCTGGGCAAGACCAACCTCAGCGAATGGGCGAACATCCGCTCCGAACGCTCGATGTCGGGGTGGAGCGCGATCGGCGGCCTGACCCGCAATCCCTATGCGCTCGATCGCACGACCTGCGGGTCCTCCAGCGGATCGGGCGCGGCGGTCGCGGCGGGGTTCGCGCCCGGCGCCGTGGGCACGGAAACCAACGGCTCGGTCGTCTGCCCCAGTTCGATGACCGGACTCGCCGGGCTCAAGCCTACCGTGGGCCTCATCTCCCGCACCCATGTGGTGCCGATCAGCCACAGCCAGGATACGCCGGGGCCGATGGCACGGACCGTCCGCGATGTCGCGATGATGCTCTCCGCCATGGTCTCCAGCGATGCCTCCAGCGATCCCGGCCATCCCGCGACGAAGGATGCCATGGCTCATGCGCGCGACTATGCCGCCGCGCTGGACGCCAGCGTGCTGAAAGGCCTGCGCATCGGCTATATCCGCAAGGGCGGCCAGCCCGACATGCTCGCCCGCTTCGACGAAGCGCTCGCCTTGTTGAAGGGCGCAGGCGCCGAACTGGTCGCGATCACGCCGCCGGACGACAAGGGCGAGGCCGGCGCCAAAAGCTATGACGTGCTCAAATATGAACTGAAGGCGGACCTCAACGCCTATCTCGCCACGACCTCGCCGCAAAAGGTGAAGACCCGTACGCTCGCCGACCTCATCGCCTTCGACAAGACGGAGGCCGCATGGGAGATGCCGCTGTTCGGGCAGGAGATCTTCGAAATGGCGCAGGCCAAGGGCGGCCTCGACGATCCCGCCTATCTGGAGGCGCGGGCGACATCGCTGCGGCTGGCGGGCAAGGACGGGATCGACCGGATGCTTGCGGACAACAAGGTCTCGCTGATCCTCATGATAAGCTATGGTCCGGCATGGCCCTCCGACACGGTCTGGGGCGACCAATATGAAGGGCCGGGCGGAACGAGCAGCCTACCCGCCATCGCCGGCTATCCGCACCTGACCGTCCCCATGGGGCTGGCGCGGGGATTGCCGGTGGGGCTCAGTTTCATAGGTCCGGCATGGTCGGAGCAGCTGCTGCTCGACGCCGGCTATGGCTATGAACAGGCCGCCAAGCTGAGGCTGCGGCCCGACTTCCGGGCAAGCGCGGACATGGGGCCGGCGCTGGAAGGCACGCGCTGACCCGTACCGATTTGGTTCGCGACGGATTGACGAATCCACAGCGGAGCGTTGCGAAGCACAGGAAATATTGCTGGTTTCGCAACATCTTGTGAGCATCTGCACAAAGAACGCAACCCACCTTTCCTGTGGCACATCTCGTCCATATTCCGCAGTGCAGCAATAAAATATCACGGGCTGCTTACACATCTCCTGCCTTGCCTGACTTAGGTAACAGTCACCACAGCAGGAGATTGCCAATGCGTCAGTTTGACAAGCAGGATAGCAAGACCGTTATTGAAACCGTGCGATCGTCCCTGATGCTGCTGTCCTTCGGGCTCGGCATCCTGGCCTTTCTGATCGCGATCGACCGGCCGGAATGGTTCAACCTTCGCCCCGTCTCCGGCGCCGCTGCGGCCATGTCCAATGCGGCAGACAGTTCGCCCCAGGCGAAAGAGGAACAGCTCTGAACCTGGAGCGCCGGCCCGATCGATCCTTCGTGGCATCGCCGATCCGCGATGCGCGAGATGCTCCCCTTCCCCCTTCCCTGCGCGCTCGCGCCAGATCGCCGCGCGCATCCAAGTCAGAGGCGCCCAAGACCCTATGATCGTTACCGCCACACCGCGCCTGAAGCAGATCATCCGCGAAGTGTGGAAGCCATTGGCGCTGCTCTTCATCTGGGATGTGTTTGTCACCGCGACCTATTATGTGCTGCCGTTCAGGGCGCCGTCGCTGCCGCTCACGCTCTTCGGGTCCGCGCTCGCGCTATTCCTGGGCTTCCGGTCCAACTCGGCCTATCAGCGCTGGTGGGAAGGCCGCGGGCTGTGGGGCCTGATGATAAACGCCAGCCGCAGCCTAGCGAGGCAGGCGCGCAACTATCTGCCAGACCCGGAAGCCCGCGAGATGAAGCGGACGATCGTGCTGCGGCAGATCGCTTATGTGAACGCCCTGCGCTGCCAGTTGCGCCGGCAGAGCCCCGATGCGGAGGTGCTCCGTTTCCTCTCGAGGGGCGACGCGGATTTCGCGCTGGCCCGCACCAATGTCGCGAACGGCATCCTCGACGGCACCGGCCGCCGCATCAATATCGCGCGGGAGCGGGGGTGGATCGACACGATCCAGCAGACGTCGATGGAAAGCGTGCTGATCGACATTGCCAATGCGCAGGGCGGGATGGAGCGATTGAAGAACACGCCGCTCCCCAATCAATATCGCTTCTTCCCGACGCTCTTCACCCATATCCTGTGCATCTTGCTGCCGATCGGACTGGTGGAGACGCTGGGCTTCGCCACGCCACTCGGGTCGACGATGGCGGGGCTGATGTTCCTGGCAGTGCTGGCGATCGGTGACGATCTGGTCGATCCGTTCGCCAATGCCGTCCACGACGTGCCGCTGTCCGCCATGTGCCGGACGATCGAGATCGACCTGTTGCAGGCGATAGGGGACGATGCGCCCGCGCCTCTCACGCCCGATGCCAGCGGCGTTCTGTGGTAGCCGGATGCGCCGGCTGCCGGGCGTAACACCCCCGCCCTGACCCCTGCGTTACTGCTGTCTCGCCAGGCGCCATTGCCACAGCATCAGCAGCGGCACGACGCCCAGTTCCATGACCAGCCCGAAGCGATGCCCCGGCGTCGGCGCGCCCACCTCCACCAGCGAGAGCAGCCGCGCCAGACCGCCGGCCACCACCAGAGCGCCAAGCAGCCGGAAGCGCGGCCCCTTGCGCGCGATGTCGGGAATGCAGGTGGCGAAGGCGATGCCGACACCCAGGAAGATGCCGCTCATATAGCGGAAATGGCTGTCCAGATCCGCGGGCAGCGGACCGATCCCGTCCACGCCCTTCAGCCATAGCGGGCCGAGCAGCACGCCCCTGCTCCCCGCGAACAACGGCACCAGACAGGCGATCGCGACTGCCAGCTGGAGCAGCCGCGGTTCAGCCGTCTTCATCCTCGGCCTTGTGATACAGCACTTCGTTGCGGATATGGATCGTCCGCGACGCCAGCCTGATTTCCTGGATGAAGGTAGCGAAGGCCGCCGCCTGCAGCACCATCGTCATGATGAACAGCAGCGCGATCGCCGTACCCAGATGCCCCTGGAACAGTTCCGCCGCGAACAGCAGGACGACGACGAGGCAGATAGCGCAGCCCGAGGCGACCGACAGGAAGATGGCGCCGTTGACGACGCTCATCCGCCGATCGAGCACGCGAATCTCCTCGACCAGCCGGTCATGTTCGCGCCCGCGCGAGGAGAGCACGCCCTCTTCGACCACGCGGGCACGATCGATGACCCGCGCCAGCCGGCCGGTGCAGACGTTCAGGAATGCACCGACCCCGGCCAGCATGAAGACCGGCGCGACCGCCAGCTGGATGGTCTGGCCGATATGCGCGACCTGCGGCAGCGAGATGATCCCGGCTGTGACGCTCATGCCCTTCTATCCCCCCGGTCAGGCGCGCGCGCTTATGCGGCGCCCTTGGCGGGCGTGTTGACGCCCATCGACTGGAGGTAGCGCTTCACGTTGCGCGCGGCCTGGCGCAGCCGCTGTTCGTTTTCGACCATGGCGATGCGGACATAACCCTCGCCATCCTCGCCATAGCCCACGCCCGGCGCGACCGCGACCTTGGCATGGGTGAGCAGCTGCTTGGAAAATTCCAGGCTGCCCATGTCCTTGAGCGCGGGCGGCAGCGGCGCCCAGGCGAACATCGACGCGCGCGGCGCGGGAATATCCCACCCGGCCCGGCCAAAAGCCTCGACCATCACGTCGCGGCGCTTGTGATAGAGCTCGCGGTTCTTCTGCACGATGTCCTGCGGACCGTTGAGCGCGGCACAGGCCGCCGCCTGGATGGGCGTGAAGGCGCCATAGTCGAGATAGCTCTTCACTCGGGTCAGCGCGGCGATCAGCTGCTTGTTGCCGACGGCAAAACCCATGCGCCACCCGGCCATGGAATAGGTCTTGCTGAGCGAGGTGAACTCAATCGCGACGTCCTTGGCGCCCGGCACCTGCAGGATCGAAGGGGTCGGGTTGCCGTCATAATAGAGTTCGGAATAGGCAAGGTCGGACAAGACCCAGACCTTGTTTTCCTTCGCCCATGCGACCAGCCGCTCGTAGAAGGCGAGGTCCACCGTCTCCGCCGTCGGGTTGCTGGGATAGCCGACCACGAGGATCGACGGGCGCGGCACCGTGAACGCCATCGCCCGGTCGAGCGCGCGCCAGTAATTCTCGTCCGGTGTCGTCGGCACGGAGCGGATCGTCGCCCCGGCGATGATGAAGCCGAAGGTGTGGATCGGATAGCTGGGGTTGGGCGCGAGCACCACGTCGCCCGGCGCGGTGATCGCGGTGGCGAGGCTGGAGAGCCCTTCCTTCGACCCCATGGTGACGACGACCTCGGTCTCGGGGTCGACCTCCACGCCGAAGCGGCGCGCATAATAATTGGCCTGGGCCTTGCGCAGCCCCGGAATCCCCTTCGACGCGGAATAGCCGTGAGCATCGGGCTTCTGCGCGACCTCGATCAGCTTCGCGATGACATGATCGGGCGGCGGCAGGTCGGGATTGCCCATGCCAAGGTCGATGATGTCCTCTCCCGCCGCGCGCGCCGCCGCCCGCATCGCGTTCACTTCGGCGATGACATAGGGGGGCAAGCGTTTGATGCGGTAAAATTCTTCGGACATCGTCGATAAGTTCCTTGTTCCGTCTCCATTGGAGGCTAGGTTGGCAGGGCGAATGGCGCCGCGCCGCGACCGGCTATATACCCGGCTCGCGCCGCTTGCCAGAAAAAGCACGAAGGGCCGGAAACGCGCGCCGGGCCGAAAATGCGGGGGGAAAAGGGCATGGCCGACCAGGAACATCTCGCACCGGGCGCTACAGTCCCCTCCCTCGAACAGATGCAGCAATGGACGCTCATCATCGGCCACGCCCAGCAGATGATTCTGGAACATGCCGCGAAGGCGATGGCCGAGGCCGCGCCCGCATTGACCGGGGCGGCCACGCAGGGCGCGGACGATGACGCAGCGACCGTGCCAGCCCTGCCGTTCAACATCGAAACCATCGCCGCAATCCAGAATGAATTTGCGGGCGAAGGACTGGCGCTCTGGCAGCGCTTCCTCGACGATGGCGGGCTGATGCGCGATCCGCCCGCGCCGGCACCGGCCGACGCTCAGCCCGTTCGCAAGCGCGGGGGCGACCCCCGCTTCGCCGACCCGGCCTGGACCGATCATCCGCTGTTCGACCTCATCCGGCAGAGCTATCTGCTGGCGTCCGACTATCTGATGCGGCTGACCGACGCGGTGGACGGGGTGCCCCCCAAGCAGAAGGAAAAGATCCGCTTTGCGACGCGGGGGCTGATCGACGCGATGTCGCCCAGCAATTTTCCGCTGACCAACCCCACCGTCCTGCAGAAAACCATAGAGACCGGCGGCGAGAACCTGCTGACCGGCCTGCGCAACATGCTGGCGGACATAGAAAAGGGTCAATTGACCCAGGCCGACACCAGCCAGTTCGAGCTGGGGCGCAACATCGCGGCGACGCCAGGCAAGGTGGTTCACGAAACACCGCTCTACCAACTCATCCATTATGAACCAACTACGCCGGACGTGCTGAAAACGCCCGTCATCATCTTTCCGCCATGGATCAACCGCTTCTACATCCTCGACCTGTCGCCACAGAAAAGCCTCGTCAAATGGATGGTGGACCAAGGCATCAGCGTCTTCATGGTGTCGTGGAAATCGGCCGACGCCAGCATGAAGGACATCATCTGGGACGATTACATCCTGCGCGGCCAGGTGGATGCGATCGACACGGTACGCGATCTGCTGGACGTCGAAAGCGTCCACGCGGTCGGCTATTGCGTGGCGGGCACGACGCTGGCCGCGACGCTCGCCTTGCTGGCGGCACGGGGGGAAGCAGGAAAGGTTGCCAGCGCGACCTTCCTGGTCGCCCAGGTCGATTTCTCCCGCGCAGGCGACCTCAGCCTGTTCGTGGACGACGAGCAGCTCAAGCTGGTGGAGCAGCTCTCCTCCTCCGGCTTCCTCGACGGGCGCTACATGGCCGCAACCTTCAATCTGCTGCGGGCGCGCGACCTGATCTGGAGCTATGTCGTCAACAATTACCTGCTGGGAAAGGATTATGTGCCCTTCGACCTTCTGTACTGGAATGGCGACACCACCAATTTGCCAGCCGCCTGGCACAAATCCTACCTGACCGACCTGTATCGCGACAACAAGCTGGTCGTGCCGGGCGCACTCAGCGTTGATGGCACGCCGATCGACCTGACGCTGGTCAAGACGCCAAGCTATGTACAGGCCGCCAGGGAAGACCATATTTCGCCTTCCGAAAGCGTGTGGAAGATCACCGAGCATTTCAAGGGTCCGATCCGCTTCCTGCTCGCCGCGTCCGGCCACATCGCCGGCGTCGTCAATCCGCCCGCGTCAGGCAAATATGGCTATTGGACGTCCGATGCGCCGACGACCACCCTGCAGGACTTCATCGCGGAGGCACAGGAAACCAGCGGCAGCTGGTGGCCGGACTGGCAGGCGTGGATTCGCGGCATCGATTCGGCGACCGTGACCGCAAAAGGCGGCCGCAAGCCCGGGAAGGGTAAGCTGAAGGCCATCGAGGATGCTCCAGGGCGCTATGTGACGCTCCGTTAACCGCAGAAAACTGCGGTTCGGCGCTTATGTCTCCGATTTATGCTGCACTGCACAATAAACATCCTTGCGTAGCGCGGCGATTCGCATTATTGTGCAATGCAACAAGAGGAGTCGATCCATTGGCCGACGCACCCAAGGGCAGGAAACCCGCTACTTCCAAACCCGCCGCAAAGGCGCCCGGCAAGGCTCCGGCCATGCTGACCGCCACGCAGGCGCTGGACGCGGTGAACAGCAGCATCGCCAAAGCGCCAGCAAAACCGGCGCCGAAGCCAAAGGCTGCTCCTCCAAAGGCCCCTCCCAAAGCTCCAAAGGCAGCGGCAAAGCCGGCCCCCGTCGCCAAACCCGCACCGGCTACGCCGCCTGTGCAGGCGAAAGCGCCGGTGGCCGAACCGACCGCGGTTGAACCGATCCTGGTTGAACCGGCGACGGTCGAAACAACTGTTACGGATCAAATTCCCGAAAAGCCGGCAGAGGCACCGGCTGCTCCAGTCGTCGCAATTTCGACACCGGAACCTGTTATGCCTGAGACGACGGCGGCCGTCGTACCTGCTGCTCCAGAGATTCCGCACGTGGTCACGCCGAAGACCACAGCAGCGGACCATGTTGAAGAAGGAATATTGAAGATGACGGACGTGATCGAAACCACCAAGAAGTTTGCCGAGGATACCAAGGCCAAGTTCGAGACCGCATTTGCCGACATCAACGACAAGGCGAAGGCCAGCGTCGAGAAGTCGACCAAGGCGATGGAAGAACTGAGCGCGCTTGCCAAGGGCAATGTCGAGGCCCTCGTCGAATCCGGCAAGATCGCCGCCAAGGGCGTAGAAGCCCTGGGCCAGGATGCCGCCGAATACAGCCGGAAGAATTTCGAGAAGGCGACCGCCACGATGAAGAGCTTCGCTTCGGTGAAGACCCCGGCCGAATTCTTCCAGCTGCAGAGCGAACTGCTGTCCAGCAGCTTCGACGCCTTCGCCAAGGAAACCGCGAAGAGCAGCGAAGCGCTCATCAAGCTGACCGGCGACGTCGTTCAGCCGATCAGCAATCGCGTTTCGATCATCACCGACAAGGTGAAGTCGCTGGCCGCCTGAAGGCCGTGATCGGCGGTTCTCCCGCCGGATCGGAAAGAATGATCGGGCGGCCGCACATCCTGCGCGCCGCCCGTTTTCATGATTCGGACGCTGCGTGGCCATATGTCGGCTCGCGCGTCGACCCGCCGAGTCGGCCCGACCGATAGACGTCTTGCCATCGCCCATGCGCTTCTTCCGTACCTGATTCACAAAATCCATCGGGGCAGTGGTACGGACGGACTGGATCAACAGTCACTCCGGCCCGAAATGTGCGGTAAACGGCCCGGGTCTTGCCAAGAATCGTGGCTGACAAAGAAGGTTAGCAGGGCTCACCCCTTGCACGGTCGCAAACATGTGCCATATTCCCAGCATCATGCATAAGGCACAGTTTCTCGCACGCCCCTCGACGATGACGGAGCGCAAGGACGATGAAGACGGCACGGGTGGCCCCGGCGTCGGCATCGCTACACGCACCCGCGCGCGCACGAAAAAGCCATCGCTTTACAAGGTGCTGATGCTGAACGACGACTACACGCCGATGGAGTTCGTCGTCCATGTGCTGCAGCGGTTCTTCCGCATGGATATGGAAGAAGCGACACGGGTGATGCTGCATGTGCACCAGCGCGGCGTCGGCATCTGCGGCGTCTTCAGCTATGAAGTGGCGGAGACGAAGGTCAACCAGGTGATGGATTTCGCCCGGCAGAACCAGCACCCGCTGCAATGCACGCTTGAGAAGGCCTGACACGGCCAGCAAGGCCATGTGCATACGCTGCCACCGAGCCTTCTGAACGGCGATAACTGGTGTCGCTATCCTGAACGCGTTCGGACATGCCGGACTATCACGCGGACGGCACGATCAGGCCGCCTCCCACAAGATCATTATCTGGACGTCAGCGCAGTTCCACCCAGGTTGGTGCATGGTCACTGGCCCGCTCACGTCCACGAAATTCCTTGTCGACCTGCGCATCGACCAGCCGGTCGGCGGCGGCGGGGCTGAGCAGCAGGTGATCGATACGGAAACCCGCATCGCGCGGCCATGCGTTCATCTGATAATCCCAATATGTCCACACGCCGCCTGCGGGATGACGGGTCGCGAGCGCATCGGTCCAGCCATCGCCCAGCAACCGGCGATAAGCGGCCCGGCTTTCGGGCTGCATCAGCGCATCGTCGGCCATGGCCTTTACCGAATAAACGTCGCGGTCACGCGGGATGACATTATAGTCGCCAGCCAGCACCGCCGGGATTTCTTCCGCCCAGATCTGTGCCGCGCGTGCGCGCAGGCGCTTCATCCAGCGCAGCTTATAGTCGAACTTCGGCCCCGGCTGGGGATTGCCGTTGGGCAGGTAGATGGACGCGATCCTCACCCCGTCGACATCCGCCTCCAGATAACGGCTGTGCTCATCCTCCGGCTCGCCCTCCAGGCCGCGCGCGATCTCGGCCGGCACCTGCCCTCGCGCGAGGATGGCAACGCCGTTGAAACCCTTCTGCCCGTGCCAGATCGCGCCATAGCCGGCGGCCTCGATATCCTTCTCGGGGAAGGTCTCGTCGGATGTCTTGATTTCCTGCAGGCAGGCGACGTCGGGCCGGGTTTCGTCCAGCCATTCGATCAGGCGCGGCAGGCGGGCCTTGATCCCGTTGATGTTGAATGTGGCAATACGCATGGCCCCGTGGGAGCCCAAAGCCGCGCCCAAGTCAAGCGACAGCGGCCCTCGCGATGGGCGAAGCGGTCAGACCGAGAAGCTGGACCCGCAGCCGCAACCGGCGGTGGCATTGGGGTTCGTCACCTTGAATGCGGCGCCGCTCAGATCCTCGACATAATCGACGCTCGCGCCGCGCACGAGATCGAGGCTGATCGAATCGACCAGCAGGGTGACGCCGTCGCGCTCGACGGACAGATCATCGCTCTCCTGCGCATCCGCCAGGCCGAAGCGATATTGGAAACCGGAGCATCCGCCGCCCTCGACGGCAAGGCGCAGGATGGCGGGCTTGCCCTGCCGGGCGGCGATCGCGGCAACGCGAGCGGCGGCAGAGGGGGTAAGATCGATGTCGGTCATGTCAGACTAGATAGGCGCGCCGCGGGGCGGCGGCAAGGGAGGCATCTTCATGCATTGTGCGCGCGTGGGGTCTGTGCGCGGGGGGCAGGCGCGATATCGAACGGCAGGTCACGCCGTTTCACGTCGATAAACAGCGATTCAGATAAAAAAGTCCTGTGGGCAGGAGAGCTCGGGGATCGGCAGGCGGATCAGTCCGCCGCCTTCTCCTCGCGGCTGGTCGGGCCGCCGACGGCGAGGGGCGGCTTGGTGTTCATCGCGACCATGTAATCGGCGCCGGCTACGAAGGGCAGCGGGTTGATGGCCTGGCCATCGACGCGGACTTCATAATGAAGGTGGCTGCCGGTGGAACGGCCGGTCGAGCCCATCAGGCCGATGATCTGGCCGCGACGCACGCGACTGTTGGGCTCCACGATCAGCTTCGACATGTGGCCGTAGCGCGTTTCCATGCCGTTGCCATGGGTGATTTCCACCATGTTGCCATAGCCGTTCACCCAGCCGGAGCGCGCGACGATACCGTCAGCGGTCGCATAGATCGGCGTGCCCTTCGGGCCGGGGATGTCGATGCCCTTGTGCATGCGGGCATGGCCGTTGAACGGATCGGAACGGACACCGAAATTGCTGGTCAGGATGAGTTTGTTCACGGGGCGGCCGGAGGGAATGAACACGGCCGTCCGGGTCACGTCGTCCATCTTCTTCCAGGTGGAAAACAGGTTCTGAAAGCCGGCGTCGGATGCGCCCATTGCGTTCATGTCCGCCTCGGTGATGTCGGCATAGGGGCCATCATCCTCGGTGGCTGCGCTTGCCGGCACCGCAGCGCACAACGTGGCCAGCGTCACCGCTCCCAACAGGGCTTTCGCAGTGGAGGAAAAAACGCGGAACAAAAGGCTATTGTTATCGTTGCCAATAAAGCGATGCGACATGCGAACCCCGACTTGTATCGACGCGCGGGTTTGCCCAGCGTGTCACGACCCGTATTTTTATTGCAGCTTTTGCTGCCCCCGCAGCATGTCTGCAAATTGCGGTCGTTCACGCAAGCGCAACATAGAATTCGCGGGTCAGACCGGCTGCTTCCCGCGCCGAGTCGTTGAACGGAGGCTTAAGCGTTCCGCGAAAATGGCGTTTTACAAGGATTTGGTAAGTTTCCGGCGGGTTAAGTCCGCGTCCATTCGCCGCCGAGACGAACCAGTTCGTCCCCGCGCCGACATGGCGGATTTCATCCCGCATGATTCGGCCAAGCATCCTCGCCGTCGCAAAATCGCCCGCCCCCTCGAACCGGGAAATGGTGAGCGGGGTGATGTCCAGCGCCCGCGCTTCCAGCACCATCGGCACGATGGCGAGCCTGGCCATGGCGTCGTGCGCGGTCTCCGTCGCGGCTTCCCACAGGCCGTCATGGGCAGGCAGCGCGCCATAATGGCTCCCCAACTGCCGCAGCCGCCGGTCGAGCAGCGCGAAATGCATCGCCTCGTCCGCGCCCACCCGCATCCAGTCCTGCGTGAACGCCGGGGGAAACTGCCCGCCGAAGCGCCCGATCAGGTCGAAGGCCAGGTCGATGGCGACGCATTCGATATGCGCCAGCGCATGCAGCATCGCGATCCGCGCGCGCACGGAACCACCCTTGCCGCGCTTGGGCATCTGGTTAGGCGGCAGCAGTTCGGGCCGGATCGGTCGCGCGGGACGATCCGGCATGGGCATATCGAAGGCGTGGACGAGGCGTCCGAGCCGCCAGCGCCGCGCCGCCGATCGTGCCGCCATCGCCTTGGCACGAGGATCGGCGGTGAGCAGGACCGTGCGACAGGCGGAGGCGAGGCTTGGGAAAGCCGCTTCCGTCCCAGTCGCTCCCGCTAACGCGTCCGTCCTACCATCGGGCTCAGCCAAGCGCCTGCACCGCGGCCAGCGCATCGGCGGCATGGCCCTTCACCTTGACCTTGGGCCAGGTCTTCACGATCGTTCCATCCCCGTCGATCAGGAAGGTCGCACGCTCGATCCCCATATATTCGCGGCCGTAGAGCTTCTTCTCGACCCATGTGCCGAACGCCTCGCACAAATGCCCTTCCTCGTCGGACAGCAGCGTGACCTTCAGCCCATATTTCTCGATGAACTTGCGCAGCTTCGCCGGCTTGTCCTTCGACACGCCGACTACCGGCACATTAGCGGCGGCGAACTCGCCCGCCAGCGCAGTGAAGTCCTGCGCCTCGCTGGTGCAGCCGGGCGTATCGGCCTTGGGATAGAAATAGAGGAGCAGCGGCTTGCCGCGATAATTGGCGAGGCTGGCGGGGCGGCCCTCGCTGTCCTGAAACATCACGGTGGCGGGCGCGGTATCGCCTTCCTTCAGCATGGCGGGTCTCCTTGGCGGTCGAATGTTCGGCCCCTCATAGGGCGGGCAACCGGCGGCGTCACGGGGTGGATGCACCCTCCCCGGCCGGATCAGCCCCTTCGGCCAGCGCCACCACGCCTTGCCATGCCTGCGCTATCTCCCCGCGCGCGACCTCATACCGGGCGAGCAGCGTGTCCCAGTCGGGCATGTTGCAGGCCCGCGCCACGACCGGTCGCGTGGCCTCTGGCGGCTCGGTCGATTTGGGTGACACCAGCCGCGAGACGACCAGGAAACGGGCGACCAGTGCATGCGCCTCGATCAACCCAGAGGGCAGCGCCCCGGCAGCCACCAGTGCGGCCAGCGCCGTCTCCAGCCGTGGCGAAAAGCCGGTGCCGGTGCGGAACTGCGTGACGTGGATCAGGAACTCCAGATCGACCAGCCCGCCGCTGACCAGCTTTGCGTCCAGCGGACCGGCGGGCGCCTTGTGCGTCGCGATGTCTCCGCGCATCTTCACCGCGTCGCGCGTCAGCCGGTCGATGTCGCGCGGCATGTGCAGCGTGTCGCCGACGATCTTGTCCACCGCCGCGCGGGCGTCCAGTGATCCGAAGACTGCACGCGCGCGGGTCAGGGCCAGATGCTCCCACACCCACGCCTCCTCGCGCTGGTAGCGCGCGAAACTGTCCAGGCTCACGCACAGCAGCCCCTGCTTGCCCGAGGGGCGCAGCCTCGTATCGACCTCGTACAGCGGCCCCGATGCGGTGGAGACAGACAGCGCATTGGTCAGCCGCTGCGCCAGCCGGTTGAAATATTGCGTCGCCCCCAGCGGCCGCGCGCCATCCGATTCCGTCGCGAAATCGCCGGTGAAGAGATAGATGAGATCGAGATCGGAGGCATGGGTCAGCGCCCCACCGCCCAACCGCCCCAGCGCCAGGATGACCAGTTCGCCGCCCGGCACCTTGCCATGGGCGCTTTCGAACTCCGCCACGGTCGCCTGCCCCAGCGCCTCGATCGCCGCTTCCGCCACGCGCGAATAGCCCGCCGCGACCTCCAGCGGATCGGCAAGGCCGCGCACGATCTGCGCGCCCAGCGCGAACCGCTTGTCGCCCACGCGCTGGCGCACCCTGTCGAGCAGCGACTGATAATCCTCGCCCGCTTCCAGTAGCGAGAATTGCGCCGCGAGCATCGGCACGTCGGGCACCGGATCGAAGGCGCTGGCGTCGATCAGCCCGTCCAGCAACTCCGTCCGCCGCGCCAGCGCATCGGCGAGCGTCGGCGCGTGGCTCAAGATCTCCACGAGCAACTGCACCAGTGCCGGGCGGGCGGCGAGCAGCTTGAAGAAGTTGATCGCGCTGGGCAGCCGGTCGATCATGTCGCTCAGCCGGTTGAGCGCCGTCATCGCGTCCGGCGCGGCGGCCAGCGCGGCCATCAGGCCCGGGAGCAGTGCCTCCAGTGCCTCGCGCGCCGCCGTACTGCGCAGCGCGCGGACGGAGCCGTCGCGCCAGCGGGTGATGCGCGCCATCGGCGCCTCGACATCCCTGAACCCCATGGCGGCGATCTGGTCGGCAAGCATGTCGGGCTCGCGGCTCAGCCGTGCATCGGCATCCTCGCGCACCAGCTTGTCATAATTGCCGCCGACCCACAGGACATGCGGGTGCAGCAGGGCGAGCAGCGCATCGCCATCCGCCAGCCCGTGCAGCCGCGCGACATTGGCCAGGCTCTCTGGCGTTTTGGGCAGCTCGTGGGTCTGGCGATCCTCCACCATCTGCAGCCGATGCTCGATCGTGCGCAGCAGCACATAGGCGTCATCCAGATGTGCCGCGTCCTGCGCGGGGATGATCCCCGCCCCGGCCAGCGCCGCCAGCGCCTGGCGCGTGGCGCCCGGTCGCAATGACGGGTTGCGCCCGCCATGGATCAGCTGATGCACCTGCGCAAAGAACTCGACCTCGCGAATGCCGCCGCGCCCGCGCTTGAGGTCATAGCCCGGCCCGAACGCCTGCCCGCTGGCATAATGGTCGCGGATGCGGCGGCTGATGTCGACGATCGCGTCGATCGCGCCGAAATCCATGCTGCGACGCCAGATGAACGGCCGGATCGCCTGCAGGAAATAGCTGCCCAGCGCGATGTCGCCCGCCGCCGCCCGGCCGCGAATGAAGGCGGCCTGCTCCCAGCCGAGCGCCATCGATTCATAATAGCCGATCGCCGCCTCGACAGGCAGCGCTACGGGCGTCGCCTCGGGCGAGGGCCGCAGCCGCAGGTCGACGCGGAACACATAGCCGTCGCCATCGCGCGCGGAGAGCAGTTCGCTGATCCGTCGGGTGAGCCGCACCGCCGCGTCCACCGGCTCCTCTCGCGTGCTGTGCGGCAGCGTCCGGGGATCGAACAGCAGGATCGGGTCGATATCCGAACTGTAATTGAGTTCCCGGCTGCCATGCTTGCCCAGCGCGATGACGGCGAGCCCCTGCACCGGCTCGCCGGGATAGCGCTCGGCAAAGGCGGCGGCGAGCGCCGCATCGAGCGCCTCGTCGGCGAAATCGGAAAGGCAGGTCGTGACCCGGTCGAGATTCCAGGCGCCGGCGAGATCGGCGACGCCCGTGACCAGCGCCAGCGCGCCGCGCCGCCAGCGCAGTGCCTGCGCGACATTGGCGGCGCCCTCGCCGGCCAGCCGTGCCTGCGCCAGGGCGCCCTCGGCATCGCCCGCCGCCAGCAGCGCGACCAGCGCGGGATGACGCGCCATCAACCGCGCGAGAAACGGCGAATGCGCCTGTGCCCGGTTCAGCCCGCCCGTCCAGTCAGCGGTCATTCATCCATCCCCGAAAACTATCATTACGCCGCAGGTGTAATGAGAGAAACTTTTGCGTCATGAGGCCGTTCTTAGAACATGACACAGGTTAGGCAAAATCAGATGAGGCAGGGATCTGCACGGGAAGAGACTGGAGGGACTTCCGCGCACTTCGTTACTGTTTCCGGCCCGATGCCCCATGAAGGCGTCGGACGCGCGCTACGGAGCGTGTATGATCCGCCTTCAACCGGATTACCCGACGACATGACTGCGTTGATGAACAAGTTGAACCGCCTTTGACAGGCAACAGGGTCCGACGTTCATAGAGATGCGAAGGGGAGGCATGCGAGGCGCCAAGCCATGAAGCAGGCCCTCCTTCGCACGCCCAGACACACCCTCCCGAAATCAGCGGCCTTGGCTAAGCCGGTTCACGTCATCCATGATCTCTTCCAGCGCACCAGCGCCGGTCGTTTCCTGCGTGCGGCGGGACGGCAGGTCCGCGCTGTCCAGCAGCTGCTCCAGCGCGGCCCGGCCACGCGCCACGCGGCTCTTGATCGTGCCCACCGCTACGCCGCAGATTTCCGCAGCTTCCTCATAGGCAAAACCGCCTGCGCCCACCAGGATCAGGGCTTCTCGCTGGGGCTGGGGCAACTGCAGCAGGGCACGTTGCATGTCCGAAAGCTCGACATGCTTGTCCTGCCCGGCCGGCGCGGCCAGCAGGCGCTCCGCCGCCAGATCGTCCCATTCGCCGCGAAAGCGCGAACGGCGCATCTGCGAGAGATAGTGATTGCGCAGGATGATGAAGGTCCAGGCGCGCATGTTGGTGCCGGCCTGGAACCGCGCACGCGCCGACCATGCCTTGAGCAGGGTTTCCTGCACGAGATCGTCGGCGGTATCCCGGTTGCCCGAAAGCGAGCGGCCAAAGGCGCGGAGATGCGGGATGACGGCGGCGAGTTCCCGCTTGAAATCCGCATCGGACAACGCCTCGCGCTCCTCAGCCACGAGCACTTCGGTCGGCGCATCAGCGGACGCGTCGGGCTCGTCCTGGACACGGGCGTTCACGCGCGCATTCCGGTTGCGTGGTTTGCCAGGATCCTTGTCACTGGAAGAAAGGCGAGTTGAGCCAAGATAATGGGACCTGTCATCGCGATGAATGTTTGCGCCGATAGGCTGCGTCGAGAATGCCATGCCCGAAATGGTCAAAAGACCCAATAGACGAGCAACATGGCGATGATCGCCAAGGTGATGGAGATCGCAAGGACATAGCGCACGATATGCGGTGTCGACCCGGCGCGCGCCTTTTCCTCACTGATATGTTGCTCCTTCGGCAAGGTCATTCTCCCTGTCGTTACGCAACAATAACGCCCTGTCATGGGGGGAGTTCCGTGCCGGCGGGAATTTCACCCGCAGGCACGGTTTTCGACCTCGGGATCAGGCGGGCGCGGTCGCCTGATCGAAGAAGAGCGCCTGCGCGATCGCGGCCTTCACCGTTGCGCGCTGGAACGGCTTGGTGATGAGGAAGGTCGGCTCCGGCCGTTCACCGGTCAGCAGCCGCTCCGGGAAGGCGGTGATGAAGATCACCGGCACCGAAAATTCGGTCAGGATGTCCTTCACCGCGTCGATGCCGCTGGAATCGTCCGCCAGTTGGATGTCGGCCAGCACCAGCCCTGGACGCTGCGCCATAGCCTCGCGCACGGCTTCGTCACGAGTCACGGCGATCGCCGTCACTTCATGGCCAAGGTCGCGCACGATCGTCTCGATATCCATCGCAATGATCGGCTCATCCTCGATGATGAGCACCCGCGCGCGGGTCTGCGATTCGATTTCGCCCAGCGCCTCGCCGACCAACGCGTCCACGTCCGCCTTGGGCAGGTTCATCAGATAGGCGGTGTCTTCGGGCGTGAAACCCTCCATCGCCGTCAGCAGCAGCGCCTGGCGCGACAGCGGGGTGATCCGCGCGAGCCGGGCACGGGCGATCGCTTCCCGCTCGCCGCCGTCATCCAGCTCGGGCGCGTCGTCCTGATGCGAGGATGCCCAGATGGCATGGAATGTCCGGTACAGGCCAAGTCGCGGATCGACATCGCGCGGGAATTGGTCGGGCGCGGACACAATCGCTTCCAGCGTCGCACGAACATAGGCGTCGCCATGCGCCTGGGTGCCGGTCAATGCCCGCGCATAGCGGCGAAGAAACGGAAGATGAGGATGAAGCTGCTGTCCTAGCGACATGATGCGTAATTACTCCCTGCCCGATTGGCGGCAATTCACGGTCAAGGATGAAGAGCCCATGCCCCCTTGGCAAGTCCCCGCACCCGCCGCGCTCCGCCCCGGCGGACCGCCGGGAAAAAATGCGTCCGGACAGGGAACCATCAACGCGACGATTTGTTTCACAGGCGTTCGGTTTTTTGCCATGCCCCCTTGTCGCAATGCTTTTTCCTTGCGACGACTTGGCCCTTATGGTGGACGGAACGAGTATATGGCCCAAGCGGTCCGCTATAGATGCGGTTGGAAAGTGACGTTCGAGTGATTTGGCACGCAATGGCGAATGAATGGACGGGCAAAGGGGCGCAACTTGTCTTCTACTGACATGTCAGCAGGGAAAAAGGCGGAGGCCAGCGCGGACGGCAGCGGAGCGACTGCTCCCGCCGCCAAGGCCAGCGCTGGCAAGACCAGCCGCAAGAAGGGCGTCGACGGCGACGTCGGCAATGTTCTGCGCTCGGCCTATCAGCAGACTATCGACGAGGCGATCCCGCCGGAAATGCTCGACCTTCTGAGCAAGCTCGACTGAATGGGAAGGTCCGCAGCAGGATGTCCCAGGCCGACGCCCCTCCCGGGGGCTAGTCCCCAGCATTACCGGTTCGACCGGCGTCAAGATGTTCTTCATCCTGACGCTGGCACTGCTTCCGCTCGGGCTCGTTGCATTGGTTTCGTCGCTGCAGGCGATCCGCACCGCGGACCTCGAAAAGACCGCCCTGTTGCGCGTCGCGACCACCCAGAGCGCCCGCAAGCTGTCATCAGAACTGCTGTCCGACCAGGCAGCTTTACGGCTGACCGTGAACACGCTCGCCAGCGGCCGTGCCGATCCCGGCCTGTGCGGACGGGCGGAGACCTTCCTGCATTCCCGCACCAGCCGCGACACGCGCTTTGCCGTGTACGACAGGTCGGCCCGCCGGCGGTGTGGATCGCGCGGGAGGGATATTCCCACCGGATCCATGCGCCGCTTTACCGGCCCGGTCGCGGAGCTGCTGCCGGGTGGGCAGATATTGATGATGCGGATGCTCAGCAATGATGGGCGGCTCGTCGCCCTCACCTTCTACAGCCGCAAATATCTCCAGACCCTGACAGATCCGATGGCGGCGGTGCCCAACAGGCGCATCTGGCTGCAACAGGGCAATATGCGGATCGACGTATCCGATCCCACATCGACGCCGGAAGCGCTGCCCAGTGACCAAAGCCGACGGAACAAGCGTGTCTCGGCGCGAATCGAGCCGACCGACATCACCCTGACGATGATGGTGAGCGATCCGCCGGTCACATTGGCCCGCGGACTTTCCCTCTTCCTGCCTCTGTTCATGTGGGTGGCTGCAGCCGGCATCGTGTGGTTCTTCGTCAATCGCCTGCTCATCCGGCCGCTGGTGGAGCTGCGCCGGGCCGTCGCCGGCTATCGCCCCGGAGAGGTGATCGAGCCACTCAAGAAGATGCGGACGCCGGCACGGGAAATCGCCGCACTGGGCGAAACCTTTCGCGAGATCAGCGAGGATGTCGCCAGCCATGAGGAGGAAATGGCGCAGAGCCTCGAGCGGCAACGCAGGCTGACCCGCGAGGTCCATCATCGGGTGAAGAACAACCTGCAGATCATTGCCAGCCTGATCAACCTCCACGCCCGCTCCGCCCATGCGCGCGAGGCGATGGACGCCTATGCCTCCATCCAGCGCCGCGTCGATGCGCTGTCCGTCGTCCACCGGAACCATTATGCGGAACTGGAACAGACACGCGGCGTCGGCATCCGCGCGCTTGTGAGCGAATTATCCGCCAGCCTGCGGGCGACCAGCCCCCGTGAAGCCGGTGGCCTGGTGATTCAGGTGGACAGCGACCAGTTGCATGTCAGCCAGGACGTCGCCGTGCCGATCGCCTTTCTCATCACCGAGCTGGTGGAACTGGCGATGCTGATCGATCCTGCGACGACCGTGAGGATCGCCGTACATGCCGCGTCGATGCCGGGCCGGGCGACGCTCAGCATCGGCTCGCGCGCGCTCTGCCCCTCTAAGATCATGCAGCACCATCTCGACCATCGCTTCGGGCGCGTTCTGACGGGATTGTCGCGGCAATTGCGCGCTCCCCTCGTCCATGACGAGCATGAGGGCGTCTACACGATCGAGATTTCCGTCAACGACATATAGGCAATGTTCGGCACCGCCGCGCCAGGGGCATCAGACCTTGCGGTATCGGGCCCGGAAATCGGCGGCGAAAGCGGCGAAACGGCCCGCAGCGATGCTCTCGCGAATGCCGGCCATCAGCGACTGGTAGAAATGGATATTATGCTGGGTCATCAGCATCGCGCCCAACATCTCGCCGGCCTTCACCAGATGATGCAGATAGGCGCGGCTCCAGGTCGTGCAGACCGGGCAGCCGCAGGCCTCGTCGATCGGGGTCTGGTCTTCGGCGAAGCGGGCGTTGCGGATGTTGAGTGGTCCCGCCCAGGTGAACGCCTGGCCGTTGCGGCCCGAACGGGTGGGCAGCACGCAATCGAACATGTCGATGCCGCGCTCCACCGCACCGACAATATCGTCGGGCTTGCCCACACCCATCAGGTAACGGGGCTTGTCGGCCGGCAGCATATTCGGCGCGAAATCGAGCGTCGCGAACATCGCCTCCTGCCCCTCGCCCACGGCAAGACCGCCGACGGCATAGCCATCGAAACCGATGTCGATCAGTTTCTCGGCAGAAACACGTCGCAGCCCCTCGTCCAGCGATCCCTGCTGGATGCCGAACAGCGCCGCCCGATCGGCATGGTCGCCGCCCGCATCGAAACCATCGCGCGAGCGTTTCGCCCAGCGCATGGAACGCTCCATGGACTTGGCGGCCTCGTCATGGGTGCAGCCGTTTTTCGTGCATTCGTCGAACGCCATCACGATGTCGCTGTCCAGCAGGCGCTGGATCTCCATCGACCGCTCCGGCGTCAGCATGTGCCGCGACCCGTCGATATGGCTGGCGAAGGCGACGCCCTGCTCGCTCATCTTCGTCAGTGCCGACAGGCTCATCACCTGATAGCCGCCGCTGTCGGTCAGGATCGGGCGGTCCCAGCCCATGAAGCCGTGCAGCCCGCCCAGCCGCGCCACGCGTTCCGCGCCGGGACGCAGCATCAGGTGATAGGTATTGCCAAGGATGATGTCCGCCCCGGCCTCACGCACTTCGGCCGGCCGCATCGCCTTGACCGTCGCCGCCGTGCCGACCGGCATGAAGGCTGGCGTGCGGATGTCGCCGCGCTTCATGGCGATCGTACCGGTACGCGCCTTGCCATCGGTCGCGGCGATGGAAAAGGCAAAACGGGGGCGGGATTGGGGGGCGTTCATCGGCCGCGATCTAGAAGCGAATCGCCGGCGGGACAAGGGCAGCGCGCAGAGCGGAGAAAACGCGCCATTCCTTTCCAGCCCTGCTCAGGCGATGAAGCGCTCCGATCTGCCCGCACCTGCCATCTCGTTCAGCACCGTGCCATTGACGATCATCGCTTCGAGCACCGCCTGCGGTTGCGGCTTGCACAGGAGAAAACCCTGCGCGCTGGTGAACCCTGCGGCGCGGGCATAATGGAGCTGGCTTACCGTCTCGATCCCCTCGGCCACGGTCTCCATATCCAGCGCGCGGGCCAGCGATCCGATGGCATGGACGATCGCCTGGTCCTCACGGCTGTCGCCAATGCCGGCCATGAAACTCTGATCGACCTTGATCGCGTCGAAGCGGTGCGCGCGCAGATAGCTGAGCGAGGAATAACCGGTGCCGAAATCGTCGAGCACGAGCCGCAGGCCGATGCGGCGGAGATCGTCGAGCATCCGGCTGGTATAGCCGCTCTGGTCGAGGAACACCGATTCGGTCACTTCCAGCTCAAGCCGGCGCGCGGGCAGGCCGGTCGCGAGCAAGGTGCCGAAGACGGCGGCGGACAATTCCCCGGATTTCAGCGACGCGGCCGAGATATTGACGGCAACCCGAACAGGATCAGGCCAGCGCACCGCCGCTTCGCATGCCTGCTGCACCACCCATGCGGTGATCGGTTCGATGAGCCCGATGCTTTCGGCCACCGGAATGAACTCGACCGGCGAGATATGGCCCATGACCGGATGGTTCCAGCGCAGCAGCGCCTCGCATGAGGTGATCTCGCCGCTTTCCAGGGCGACGATCGGCTGGAAGACGACGCTCATCTCGCCATTCTCGATCGCACGGCGCAGTCCGGTTTCCAGATCATGATCGCGGCTGAAACGTTCCTTCATCGACCATGTGAAGCTCGCTGCACGGTTGCGCCCGCGACGCTTCGCCTCATAGAGCGCCACATCGGCATGTTGCAGCACTTCCTCGGCGTCGCGCCCGTCCTGCGGGGCGACAGCGATGCCGATGGACGCCGTCGCCGCCAGGGAATGCCCCTCCACATCGAAGCCCTGGGCAAAGGCGGCAAGGATACGGTTGGCGTAGACCTGTGCCTCGGCCCGGCCGGCATCGGGGCAGATGATGACGAATTCATCGCCGCCGAAGCGGGCAACATGGCCCTTGTCCCCCAGCACGATGGCCAATCGCTCCGCGGCGGCCAGCAACAGCCTGTCGCCCACCATATGGCCAAGGGAATCGTTGATTTCCTTGAAGCGATCCAGATCCATCCACAGGATCGCCAGCGCATCATGCTGCTGGTCGTTGCGATCCATCAGCGCCTTGAGCCGGTTCTGCATCGCCATCCGGTTCTCCACCCCCGTCAGGCTGTCGAACCGGGCGAGCGCGCCAAATTGATCGGCCATCAGCCCCTTTTCGCGCTGTTCCCGAAACGCCTTGAGCACGATGGAGTGCGTGGTGAGGCTGACCTCCGCAAGGCCGAGGATCATGAGCGTCAGGGCGACGGCCAGGACATGATAGCCTTCGCTGTCCCGAAGCCAGAGGCCCGCGACCGTCGGCAACAGCCCAAGGCAACTCTGGCCGATGGCGATCTGGAGCCGGCCGGCGTTGCGCCCTGAAGAGGCCCCGGCGTAGCCGACCGTCATCGAAACCGTCAGCAGATGCATGATCGGAGAATCAGAACGATACAGCGCGGCAAAGGCCAGCAAGCCCAGCAGCGCCGCATAGATCCAGGCACCCAGCTCATAGGCCAGTTCCCAGAAGCGGGACGCCGTGGCGCGCCGCTGCCGGAGCTGCCGGTGGAAGAATATCGAGACGCCGGCGCGCAGCAGCGCGACGATGCAGACAAGGATGACCAGCGAATCGATCACCGGATCGCGCGCGATCCTGGCCACGGCGATGCCCACGGCACAGCCCGCAAGCGATCCGATCAGCAGCGAGCGGGGCGAGGCATAGAGCGTTTCGATCAGGCTGCGGCGGACATCGGCGTCATAGTCCGATCCGCGCGCGCGGTGCGTTTGCCAGAGGGTGAGGAATTCGCGCACCTGAACGGGTCTCCATTGGCCCGTAAGCAGATGCGCATGCCAGAGTTGTTTTTTCGTAAATGTCGAAGCGAATCAGCCTGAAATCATGTCCTCTTTTACATTCGCCGACGCCGCCGGCGCCAGTTCGAGCATCCAGGTCTCGCCCTCGACCGGCTCGTCGAAATGATGGTGGGTCTCCACCGCCGTCCGCACGAAGCCGGCAGCGGCATAGATGCGCCGCGCGCTTTCCAGCACGCTGTGCGTCCACAGAGTGATCCGCGCATAGCCCGCCTCCCGCGCGAAGCCGATGCACTGTGCGACAAGCGCCTGGCCGATGCCGAGCCCGCGGGCATCCGCCTCGACATAGAGCAGCCGCAGGCGCGCCGTCTCCGGCGGCACATCGTCACTACGGTCATGCGTGAGCAGCACGGAACCCAGCATCCGGCCTTCCCCCTCGGCAATCCAGCATTGCTCGCGGCCCGGCTGGAAATCGCGCAGAAAGTCGGCGACCACCCGATATTCGATCTCCTCCAGGGGCCGGCCCCAGCCATAACCACCCGCATAGATACGGCTCTGCCGCGCGGCCAGCATGCCAAGATCGCCGGCGGTGAACGGGCGCAGATGCCATGTGCGCGGGCGGTCCCCGAGCAGTGACCGCACCGTCGCCAGCGCCTCGATCAGGCTGCGCTGCTGATCGGCATTGAGCAGCGCGATGGCGCCCTCCATATCGGCGCGGGTGCGAACGTCCAGCGCGGCCAGGTCCGCCTTTCCTTCCGCCGTCAGGCTGATTGGCCGTCGCCGCGCATCGTCCCCCCGCCCGCGCGCGATCCAGCCGCGCTTCTCGAAATCCCGCAACATCCGGCTGACATACCCCGAATCGAGCCCCAGCCGATCCTGCAGCGCGCTCGCCAGCACCCCGTCATCCTGCGCAATCTCATAGAGCAGGCGCGCGGCCGTAAGCCCCATGTCGCTGCCCATGTAACGCGGCTGGAGCGCGCCCACGAAGCGGGTATGAAATCGGTTGAAGGCGCGCAGCGCAACGGTGGCATCGGTCATGGGAACGATGCTAGGAGCAATTACCTGACAATGTCAACTAATTGCGTTGCGGCAGCGGTGAAGCATCAAAAACGCATGCTATCGGCGAGTTTCTGGAAGGCCGGCAGGGTACGGTCGAAATAATAGAGCGCAGGCGCCTCATAGGTGATCATGTAGAGTTGCCCGCTCTTCATCGCAGCCCGCCCCTCCCCTTTGCGCCGAACGTCATCATCCTGAAGCACGAAGCTGTAGCTGAACTTCACCCCGTCAGCGCCCGAAAGCTTGGTCGGCTCCATATGGTCGATCGAAAAGAGCGATGTGCCCAAGGCAATGCGATAGCTGCTTTCCAGGAGCACCGGGATATCGGTGGGCAGCATCGTGCCGGACACTTTGGGCAGGGGCTTGTTGCGTTTGTCGACTTCGCGGAACAGGGTCTTGCCGTCCACAACCCCGCCATAGAATGTGACCTTGTTAAGGCCATCGCCGTCGAGCGTCCAGGTTTCGCCATTGGAACCGGGGCGTGCGCCCAGCTTGTTCCATTCGCTCGACGGCGTCACGGCAAGCGCGCTTTTGGCAACCTGGACCGACTTATTGGGCGCGATCAGAGAATTGCCAGCCATAGCCGACGTCGCGATACAGGCCGTCAGCGTGAGAGCCAGAGGTACGGTAAACTTCATGAATGGCTCCTCAATTTCCAATCAAAGACGCAATCATCGATGCATCGGACGCGTCAGGCTTCAGTTCGAGATAATGCCGCAAGGCGAGCTTGCCGCTTTCGGTCTCCTGGCTGCGCATCAGCGCCAGGCCAAGGCCGCGGCTGGCCTCTGGCCGGGTCAATCCCTTGTCGATTGCCTCCCGGTAGAATTGTGCGGCCGTCGTCAAGTCTCGCGGATTGCCACGCTGGCGATAGAGTTCGGCCCGCGCAAACAACAGGTCAGGGCTCCAGCCACCAGAAAGCGCCAGTTCTCCAAGCAGATATTCGCTACCGCCAAAGTCATTGAGCTTGACCTGATCATCCAGAAATTCGGGCAGCCATTTTGCCAAACCCACACGATATTCGGCCGCACGCTCGTCGCCCGGGTCATTCGCCTTTGTCGCAAGATCCCGCAAATATGTCGCCCGGGTGAGTTCAGTGGGATGCGATGCAGTGAAGCCGGCATTGTAGCGATGCGTTACCTTACGCTTACGCCCAGCGGCCGTCGCGTCCTGCTCCGCCATCATCCGTTCCCAGATATTGGCGGCAGCCGATGCCGGATAGGGAGACGCCGCCAGATACTGAAAGCCCTTCACATCGGCTTCGGTCTCCTGCCCGCGGTTGAAGGCGAACATGCCACCCAGAACCCCTATCGAAAGGCTGGGGTTGCTCGGCATAAGAATCGATGCCCACGACGTTATGTCAGTGGTTGTGCGCTGCCGCTTGAACGCCTCCAAGCTGTGGCGCTGCTCGAAATGGCCGAACTCATGCCCCAGCACCGCCCCCAATTCAGCTTCGCTTTTTGCCCGGAGCAGCAGCCCCGACCAGATCGTCATCATGCCGTTGGGCGCCATTTGCGCATTGAACGCCGGCACCCGCATTATGTAGAGGCGCACGCCATGGCAGCGATCCTCGCCAACCGTCTTGCAGAGGACACCGCGCACATAGGCGTTCAGGCCCTCGTCCTTTATGACGAAGCGTGAATCGCGTGTCTGCCGCTCATTCTCATCCGCGACCATCCACATGCCGCGCTCGTCGATGCCCTGTGGCTCATAGGCCTGGGTGTAAGGCGCAAGGGCTGTCGCCTGAGACTTTACTTCTGCGGCACCGGCATGTGACGACAGGCCGCATAGCCCTGCGAGCAGCAGAAGCTTGCCCCGAAGCAATCCCGACATCTTATTTCGCCGCGGCGTTGGCGACTTCAACGGTTCGGCCAGGGAACCCTTCAAAGAGTTGGCTGACTCGCTTTTGGGCACCTTCCGCTGTCCGAACATCGCCGCCCATCTGCTGATCCGCGTTCAGCCAGACCAGATCACCGGTCTTGAGATCGATCAGCCCGGCATAGCCGATGTGCAGCCCCGACGTCACGCTGACACCGCCCAGCGCCGCAAAAATCTGCAAGGCCTTGCGTCCTGCCGACCCGAATTGATCTTCAGTGGTGATGAACAGCGCATAATCGGCGCCCTCCAGGCCCGGAAGGCTGCGGATATCGGGCCCAAGCGTCCACTCGAAGCTGTCCTTGCGCTTGCGTGTCGGCAGACGATTGCCGGGAAAGAACTGAAACTCCCGGACGGAATCGGCGACAGTGGTGAACAGCGACCGATATTCAGACGTCAACGGAGAGGTCAGGCCAACCGTTTCGTCATAGGGCGTGACGCTGTTGCCAAGCCGGCCCTGGATTTCGGTGATCGCCACGGCCAGATTCTCCCGGGCCTGCGTCGTCCAGTCGGCATTGGGTTCGAACATGCCGCCGGTCGACTGTTCTCCGACCTTGACCAGCGGGCGCATCAGGACGATCCGGGCGCTCCCTGCTGGCAGACTGAAGCCAAGCTTGATGCCCGTCTTTTCCTGACCATAGGCCACAGGCGATGTCAAAAGCCCAGCACCAAGCAAGAGCGCAAGCGCCCACTTTCTGATCATGCTGCAATTCCCCCACGTACATCAAGGCACGGAGTTCATTCATGGCCCCCGCCAATACTCCGTGCCCATCGATATGTTCTTTTATTATCGAGAATTTTTAAGGTGCCAAGAGAAAAATACTCACGCTCAAGGCAGAAGCAGCGACGCATCCCCATAGCTGTAGAAGCGATAGTCATCGGCGATCGCATGGGCGTAGGCGGCCTGCATGACGTCCCGGCCCATCAGCGCCGAGACCAGCATGAACAGGGTCGATCGCGGCAGGTGGAAATTGGTGAGGAGGCCATCGACGGCGCGGAAGCGATAGCCCGGCGTGATGAAGATGCGGGTTTCATCGGCGAAGGGCGCGATGATGCCATCTTCCCCCGTGGCGCTCTCCAGCGTGCGCAGGCTGGTGGTGCCCACCGCGATCAGCCGCCCGCCTGCTGCACGCACGGTGTTCAGCCGCGTCGCCGTCTCCGCGTCGATCCGCCCCCATTCGGCATGCATCCGGTGGTCCTGCGTATCCTCCGCCTTGACCGGCAGGAAGGTGCCGGCGCCCACATGCAGGGTCAGCGTTTCCACGCCGATGCCAGCGGCGGCGATCGCCTGCATCAGCGCAGGCGTGAAGTGCAGCGCGGCGGTCGGTGCGGCGACGGCGCCGTCCTCCTTTGCGAACAGCGTCTGATAATCCTCGCGATCGCGGGCATCGACGGCACGCTTGCTGGCGATATAGGGGGGCAGCGGCATGCGCCCGGCACGCTCCAGCAGCAGTTCAAGCGGCTCGTCGCCCTCGAACTCCAGCGTCACCCCGCCATCCTCGTCGCGCGGCCCGGCAATGGCGAAGACATCCGCGCCGAAATCGATGCGGTCGCCGGCCTTCACGCGCTTGGCATTGCGCAGGAATGCCTGCCATGCGCGCGGCCCCAGCCGCTTGTGCAAGGTCGCGCCGATCCGCGCCTGCCCCCGCATGCCTTCCAGCTGGGCGGGAATGACGCGTGTGTCGTTGAAGACGAGGCAGTCGCCCGCGCGCAACAGGGCCGGCAGGTCCATCACACCCTTGTCCGCCATCGCCGCCGGGCCATCCCCCTGCCCTTCGACCAGCAGCAGCCGCGCCGAATCGCGCGGAGAGGCCGGGCGCAGGGCGATGCGCTCGGGCGGCAGGTCAAAATCGAACAGATCGACGCGCATTTCGTCAGACTATCCCGCAAACCACCCGGCCTTTCCAAGCCGGACGGCGATATGCCTGTCGCTTAGCGCTTGCGCGGCGGCAGGGTCGCCGGCGTGGCTGGCAGCGGCGTGGAAGGCAGGGTCTGGGGCACGGGCGGCGGCGGCGCGAGCATGGCGGGCGGTGCCTTGCCGTCGGCCTCGATCGACGCCTGCACGATGATCGAGGGATTGGCCGGCGGCTCGCCGCGCGTGATCGCATCGACATATTGCATGCCCTCGATCACGCGGCCGAAGACCGTATATTTCTTGTCGAGCTGCATGCGCGGCAGGAAGATGATGAAGAACTGGCTGTTCGCGCTGTCCTCGCTCGCCGCGCGGGCCATCGACACGGTGCCGCGCAGATGCGGCAGCATGTTGAATTCCGCCTTCAGGTCGGGAAGCGTGGAGCCACCGGTGCCGTCCCCCTTGGGATCGCCGCCCTGCGCCATGAAGCCATCAATCACGCGATGGAATTTGAGGCCGTTGTAGAAGCCCTGCCGCGTCAACTCCTTGATGCGCGCGACATGATTCGGCGCGACATCGGGGCGCAGCTGGATGCGGACGCGGCCACCGGTCGACAGGTCAAGATCCCAGATATTCTGCGGATCCTGCGGCACCACCGCGTCGGGGATCTTGGTCTTCTCCGCCTGGTTCAGCACCTTGGCCGCATCTTCCGCGGCCTGCTGCAACTGCGCCTGACGTGCCTCGTCCACCTTGCCACCCTGCGCCAGTGCCGGCGTGGCGCTCGCGCCAGCAGCCAGTATCGCGGCGAGCGCCAGACTTTTCAAACCCTTGGGAAACGCCATCGTGTCACTTCTCTCCAGCCCCGGACGGGGGCAACCGGCTCCAGCGCGCCTATGGCAACGCTCATGAACGGTCCCTGAGCGGATCAGGAACCCATTCGTCCCAGACGCTCTACCCGCTCCGTCACTTCCTCGCAAACCTTGGGGCTCACGAATTTGTGGATCGGTCCGCCGAACAGCGCGATCTCCTTCACCAGGCGCGATGCGATCGGCTGCAGCGAGACATCGGCCATCAGAAATACCGTCTCGATGGTCGGGTTGATCTGTTGGTTCATGCCCGCCATCTGATATTCATATTCGAAATCGGCCACGGCGCGCAGGCCGCGGATGATGACGCTCGCGCCCTCGCGTTCGGCAAAGGTCATCAGCAGCGCGTCGAAGGCGACGACATGGATTTCCGTGTCGATCCCCACGCATTCGCGCCGCACCATGTCGAGCCGCTCCTCAAGGCTGAACATCGGCGACTTGCTGGGGTTGGTGGTCACGCCGATGACCAGCCGGTCGACCAGCTTCGCGCCACGACGGATGATGTCCATATGGCCCAGGGTGATGGGATCGAATGTGCCGGGATAGACGCCGACACGGGGCTGATATGTCTCGCTCATCCTCAACGGTCCCTTTTAACGACATAGTCGGCGATGGCGCGCAGCAGGTCGGCTTCCGGGCCGAAGCCGTGCAGATGGGCCTTGGCCTGCTCCACCAGCATGACCGCCTGCTCGCGCGCACGCTCCACGCCCAGCAGCGACACGAAGGTTTCCTTGCCCGCCGCCGCATCCTTGCCCAGCGCCTTGCCGGCGAGCGCAGCATCGCCTTCGACGTCCATCAGGTCGTCGGCGATCTGGAAGGCAAGGCCGATGTCGCGCGCATAGCCATGCAGCCCTGTTCGTCCCTCGACCGGAAGCCGCGCCATGATCGCGCCGGCTTCGACACAGAAGCCGATCAGCGCGCCGGTCTTGAGCTGCTGCAAGCGGGTGACGGTGGGCAGGTCGAAGCTCGCCTTCTCCGCCTCCAGGTCCATCATCTGGCCCCCTGCCATGCCGGACGGGCCGCTCGATACCGCGAGCGCGCGAATCAGGTCGCAGCGCACGAACGGGTCTTCATGTGCGAGCGGATCGGCCAGGATCTCGAAGGCAAGGTCGTGCAGGCAGTCGCCAGCCAGGATTGCGGTCGCTTCGTCGAAGGCGCGATGCACCGTCGGCTTGCCCCGGCGCAAGTCGTCATCGTCCATCGCCGGCAGGTCGTCATGCACCAGCGAATAGACATGGATGCATTCGACCGCGAGGCCGACCCGCAGCGCCGATTCGTTCGCGATGTTGAACAGGTCGCATGTCGCGCGGACCAGCAACGGGCGCAGCCGCTTGCCTCCCCCGATCGTGGCATGGCGCATCGCCTCATACAGCCGGCGGCGCGGATCCTCCGGCACCATCAGCAGCGCGTCGAATGCGGAATCAATGGCCTGCGCGGTCTCCGCGGCGGCCTGCGCAATCATCGGCGCGTTCATGCTGTCCACCGTTTCCCCATTTCCACCAGAGGCAGGTTCAGCCGGCGCCGAAAGGCTGCGCGCCGGACACATTGCCGCCGGCATCGACCGTCAGCTTCTGGATTTTCGCTTCGGCATCGGCTAGGCGGCGGGTGCATTGCGCGCGCAGTTTCTCGCCGCGCGCATAGAGCGCGATCGATTCGTCGAGCGGCACGTCGCCGCTTTCCAGCTTGCGAACAATCGCTTCCAGTTCGCGCAGGGCCTGCTCGAACGTCAGTTCCGCAAAGCCCGCTTCTTCCGTTGCAGCATCCATTGCCCTGCATTGGCCGCAGGGCCAGCCGCGGTCAAGCCTTTGACCATGAAGACAGGATCGGAACCGATGCTTTGCCCGATCCATCAGGCCGCGCGCGATATCGCCGGCCTTCGCCGCCCCTGTTGCCGACGCCTTGCGCCGCCCACCCGCTGCACCCGCTAAGAAAACTTCAGTTTCTCGTTGACTGGCGATGCTGCAACCGCACATATGAGTCTCGCTATGAAACTTTATATCCCCCTTCTCGTCGCCGCCCCGCTGATCCTGCTTTCGGCCTGTGGCAAATCTGAACCCGAAGTCGTCGGCGGCCCCGCCGATCCGATGGCGACCCAGCTCGCCAACGCAGCGCCCGTGGCGCTGCCGCCGTCGGTTAAGGCGAACAAGACCTATCGCTGCAAGGACAACAGCCTGATCTTCGTCGACTTCCTGTCGGACGATGTCACGGCCAACCTGCGCACCGAAAAGAACGGTGCCGCGACCAAGCTGGTCGCCGCCGAAGCCGGCAAGCCCTTCACCGCAGAGGGCGGCTATGAAGTCGATGGCAGCGGCAGCACGATCACCGCGACCGTTCCCGGCAAGAGCGCGCAGAGCTGCAAGGCCTGATCGCCGCCTCGGCATAACCAAAAAACGTCGCCAGAATTTACGCGTTCCCATGGCAAGGGCCGGACCTGACAGCAGGTTCGGCCCTTTTCTTTCATGCCATGCGGAACGGCGGCAGAGCCTTCAAGCCGGCGCTTCGCCCACCTCCACTGGATCGGGACCGAAGCGGTTCGGCCCACGCGTGCCGCCGATGATGAAAAAGACGAGCAGCACGATGCCGCCGATCAGCGGCAGGAAGCCGATCAGCAGCCACCAGCCGCGCCGATCGCTATCGTGGAGCCGCCGCACGGCCACGGCGATCGAAGGGATTAAAGTCAGCAGCACAAACAGCCCGACGAGCGGCCCGAACTGCGTGCTGTAACCAGCACTCGCCCACCAAGGCCCACGTTCCATCCAGTGTTGCGCCGTACTCAGGCCCAGCGCAGATTCCACGATGGCAAGGACAAAACAGACGATCATCCCGAAAAGGGCGAACATCCAATATTCCTTCGGCCGCGCCCGGCCGCTGAACTTCGTGTAGCGGCGCAGCGGCAAAAGCATCCATTCCATCGCACACTCCCAATCCATCATCGGCCACACGCCGGAACATGGATATTCACACCAATGCGCGCAACTGTTGTCTATCCCCCCCGCGCCCGCTAAAGGCGCGGGCAACCCCGCATCGCGCCTGCAAACCAATGGAGCCCGCCTTGGCCATCACCCCGGAAATCGTCGCCGAGCATGGCCTGTCGCCAGAGGAATATGATCGCGTCCTGAACGCGCTCGGCCGTGAACCCAACCTCACCGAACTGGGCATCTTTTCGGTGATGTGGTCGGAGCATTGCTCGTACAAGTCCAGCCGCATCCACCTCAAGAAGCTGCCGACAGAAGGCCCGCAGGTGATCTGCGGCCCCGGCGAGAATGCCGGCGTGGTCGACATCGGCGACGGACAGGCTGCGATCTTCAAGATGGAGAGCCACAACCACCCCTCCTATATCGAGCCCTATCAGGGTGCGGCGACGGGCGTGGGCGGCATCCTGCGCGACGTGTTCACCATGGGCGCGCGGCCGATCGCCAACATGAACGCGCTGCGCTTCGGCCGGCCCGACCACCCCAAGATGCGCCACCTGATCAGCGGCGTCGTCTCCGGCATCGGCGGCTATGGCAATTGCGTGGGCGTGCCGACCGTGGGCGGCGAGGTGAATTTCCACCCCGCCTATGACGGCAACATCCTGGTCAACGCGATGACCGTGGGCGTCGCGGACACTGACAAGATCTTCTATTCGGCTGCATCGGGCGTGGGCAATCCGATCGTCTATGTCGGTTCCAAGACCGGCCGCGACGGCATCCATGGCGCAACCATGGCCTCGGCCGATTTCGGTGAGGATTCTGACGCCAAGCGCCCGACCGTGCAGGTCGGCGACCCCTTCACCGAAAAGCTGCTGATCGAGGCGTGCCTGGAGCTGATGGCGTCCGACGCGATCGTCGCCATTCAGGACATGGGCGCGGCCGGCCTCACCTCCTCCGGCGTCGAGATGGCGTCGAAGGGCGGCGTCGGCCTGCTGCTCGACATGAACAAGGTGCCCCAGCGCGAAACCGGCATGACAGCCTATGAGATGATGCTGTCGGAAAGCCAGGAGCGCATGCTCATGGTGCTCAAGCCCGGCAAGGAAGCCTTTGCCGAGGCGATCTTCCACAAGTGGGAGCTGGACTTCGCGGTGATCGGCGAAGTGACCGATACCGGCCGCATGGTGCTGATCCATCATGGCGAGACGGTATGCGACATCCCACTCGCCCCGCTGGCCGACGACGCGCCGCTTTACGACCGCCCCTCGGTCTCGCGCGAAGAATATCAGGCATGGGCCGGCGTGAAGCCGCTCGACACTGTGCCAGAATCGGCCGACGTCGGCGCGGACCTGCTGAAGCTGATGGGATCGCCGGACATCGCCAGCCGCCGCTGGATATGGGAACAATATGACCATATGGTCGGCGCCGACACGATCCAGCGCCCCGGCGGCGACGCGGCTGTCGTGCGCGTGCACGGCACGCAAAAGGGCATCGCGATCAGCACCGACTGCACGCCGCGCTATTGCTATGCCGACCCCTATGAGGGCGGCAAGCAGGCGATCGCCGAATGCTATCGCAACATCTCGGCCGTGGGCGCGACGCCGCTCGCCGTCACCAACTGCCTCAACTTCGCCAATCCGCAGCGCCCCGAGATCATGGCGCAGCTGACCGGATGCCTTGAGGGCATGGGCGACGCCTGCCGCGCCTTCGACTTCCCGATCGTATCGGGCAATGTCAGCCTGTATAACGAGAGCAAGGCGACCGGCGGTGGCAGCGCCATTCTGCCCACGCCCGCGATCGGCGGCATCGGCCTGCTCCCCGACATCGACGTGATGGCGACCGTCGCCTTCAAGGCCGAGGGCGAGGACATCTTCCTGATCGGCGGCCCCGGCACGCATCTGGGCCAGTCCATCTGGCTGCGTGAGCTGCATGGCCGCGAGGAAGGCGCGCCGCCGCCCGTCGACCTGGCGGCCGAGCGCGCCCATGGCGATGCCGTCCGCGCGCTGGTGCAGGCCGGCACCGTGACCGCGGTGCATGACATTTCCGACGGCGGCCTGCTCGTCACGGTCGCGGAAATGGCGCTGGCCGGAAAGATCGGCGCGACGCTCGACCCGATGAGCACCGCGACGGCCTTTGGCGAGGACCAGGGCCGCTATGTCGTCACCGCGCCGGCCGGCACCGCCATTCCCGGCGCGCTGCGCATCGGCACGACCGGCGGCGACAGCGTGGCGGGCGTCCCGCTCGCCGACCTGCGCGCCGCGCATGAGGGCTTCTTCCCGGCGTTGATGGACGGCTGAACGGACGGCAGGCAGGCCAAAGGTCCGCCGCCATCGTAAAAATGCGGCAGCGCAGCATGAATGCGGTTTCGTGAATGGGGGAATGGTTCTAGCATGAGCCATTCCCCCGTTTCGTGAGCCCGACCTGCCCTCGATGCCTTTCCCAAGCCGCTTTCTCGTTCCGTTGTTCGCCGGGCTGATGCTGGCTGCGGCGGCGCCCCCCGCCAACACGCCCACGCCCGGCTATGTTCGCGTGCGGATCGTCACGTCCGACGGCCCCATCGTCGTCGCCCTCGATGCCCGGCGGGCGCCGAAGACGACGGCCAACTTCCTCGCCTATGTCGATGATGGCCGCTTCGACGACACCAAATTCTATCGCTCTGCCCCGCGCAAGTCGGACCCGAAGCGCGGCTTCATCCAGGGCGGCATCGGCACGGAGGCGCGCCGCACCCTGCCGCCGGTCGCGCATGAGCCGACCAACATGACCGGCATCCATCATGACGACGGCGTCATCTCCATGGCGCGCGGCGGGCCGCCGGGCACGGCGATGGGCAATTTCTTCATCACCGTCGGACCGGTCACCTATATGGACGCGCGCGGCGACTATCCCGGCTATGCCGCCTTCGGCCATGTCGTGGCCGGCATGGACACGGTGCGGCGCATCCTGGCCGAGCCGATCGGCGGCGGCACCGGGCCGATGAAGGGACAGATGATCCTGAAGCCGGTGCGCCTGATCTCCGCCCGGCGCCTCGACGGCGTGGCAAGGCCGACGCCCGGCCCGCGCGCCTGGCTCATCAAGGTGCCGCAGCGCAAACCGCCGCCGACGCGAAAATAACGGGGCGGCGCTGCTGTCGCAGCCGCCTATCCCGGCAGTCGGGTCACTCGGCCGAAGAGCACATGATAGCCATCGCGCCCACCCGCCGCGTTGAAGGCCGCCATGACCGCGCGGAGCCGTGACGGGGTCAGCGGCGCCCGCCCTTCTGCCGGAACGGCGGCACCGATGCCCTTGAGATGCGCGAGCAGCCCCTTGGCGCTGCCGCAGGCGAGTGGATAGTCCTCGTCAAAGGCGAAGGCGTCCGGGTAGCGCCCCAGCATGGCCTTCAACGCCGGCAGCGAGGGATAGGCGGGCACCCCGGTCTCCTCCCCGCATGCCTGATGGGCCGCGCGCCACGCGGCGAAGCTGCGCTCGCCCATGGTCGAGAAGATCAGGCTGCCGCCCGGCCGCAGCAGCCCCACCAACCGCTCGATCGCGCCCGCCATGTCATCGAACCACTGGAAGGCGAGGCTGGAGAGGATGAGGTCGAACCACGGCCCCTCGAACCAGGGCTGCTCGCCATCCATGGGCAGGAAGGTGCCGGCCAGCATCGCCCCATCGGCCGTGCGACCGACCATTTCCGGGGCGAGGTCCGTCGCGACCAGTTCAGCCTGCGGCCAGGTCGCCTGGATGTCGCGGGTGAGGAAACCCGTGCCGCACCCTACTTCCAGAACCCGGGGCCGCGGATCGGCGGCACCCTGCACATTTGCCTGCCGCTGCGCGAGTTCGGCCACCGTGCGCGCGACAATGCGCTGCACGCCGGCATGGTCGTCATAGCCCGCCGCCGCCGCGCCGAACGCATGGCCGATTCGCTGCTTGCGCCCAATTTCCATGGCCTTCCCTCTGGCAGAGGCGGAGCGCCAAGGCCAGCGCTCGCATGAACCGGCGGGAATCGCATAATGCCGTGATTTGATTTACTGCGATGCCCAGCGAGGCCGTCGCGCCTGCACCACGCCTTCCCAGTTACGGAGAACAGAGAAACATGGCCAGCATCATCGCAGCGCCGCGCCACGACAGCATGGACGTGGTGCGCGGTTTTGCCGTGATGGGCATCTTGCTGCTCAACATCATCGCCTTCGCCATGCCATCCGCCGCCTATTTCAATCCGCGGGCCTGGGGCGGCACCGATCCGGTCGACCTTTCCACCTGGGCCTTCATGCAGGTGCTGTTCGACGGCAAGTTTCGCGGCCTGTTCAGCCTTATGTTCGGCGCCTCGATCCTGCTGGTGATGGAGCGGGCGGCGATGGCGGGGGAAAGCCCGCGCGCCGTCCATTACAACAGGATCTTCTGGCTGCTCCTGCTGGGCCTTGCCCACCACCTGCTGCTCTGGTGGGGCGACATCTTGGTGCTCTATGCGCTGTGCGGGAGCGTTGCCGTGGTCTTTGCGCGCAAGTCTGCGGGCAGCCTCACCAAGATCGCCTTCCTCTTCTTCGGCATCCATATCCTGTTCTGCGGCCTCTTCGCATTGTCGATGCTCCAGATGCGCGGCCTTGCCACCGCGCCCGGCGCGACGGCGGAGAATATCCGCCGCTTCGCCGAGACGACCGAGGGCTTCGGCACGCCCGGATCGGCCGCGATCATGGAGGAACTGGCCACTTATACCGGCGGCTATGCCGGCATCCTCGCCCGCAGCGTAAAGAGCTTCGTGGGGGAGTTCGTCGGCAGCACGCTGTTCAACCTGTTCGACACCATCGGCCTGATGCTGCTCGGCATGGCGATGCTGAAATCGGGGTTCCTGACTGGCAGCTGGCCGATCGACCTGTATCGCAGGACGATGCGCCACTGCTTCCTCATCGGCTTTCCACCGATGGCGCTGCTGGTGGCCTGGATATGGCATGGCGGCTTCGATACGCTCGACACCTTCCTGCTGTTCATCCTCTATGGCTTCCCGTTCCGCATTCCGCTGATCGTGGGCTATGCGGCGCTCTTCACTTGGGTCGCGGTCGCCCATGCCGATCATCCGCTGGTGCTGCGCGTCCGCGCCGTGGGCCGCACGGCCTTTTCCAACTATCTGGGGACCAGCATCGTCATGACCACGATCTTCTACGGCTACGGCCTCGGCTTGTTCGGCACGGTCGATCGCGCACCGCTTTATCTGTTCGTTATCGGCGCATGGGTGCTTATGCTGCTGTGGTCGAAGCCCTGGCTGGACCGATTCGCCTATGGTCCGTTCGAATGGCTGTGGCGCACTTTGGCCCGTCGCCGCCTGCAACCGATGCGACGAACCGCTTCGCAATACTAAATTTACTATTGCGAGACATTATCATCATAGCTATCTCCCAGTGACAGGAGAGCGACTGATGGTTGTTTGTGTCTGCAATGCGATTCGGGAAAAGGACCTTCGGGAGGCAGCGCGCGACGGCGCGGAGAGCCCGTGCAGTGCCTATGCCCGCTTCGGTCGCCGGCCCAAATGCGGTCAATGCGTGGCCTTCGCCCGCTCGATCATCGCCGCGGAGCGCGCGACCGTCTGAGCCGTTCCTGCTATGAGGAATGCGGATCATCCTCATCTGAACTGACGGCACACTGCGCGATCCATTCGCAGTCGCACAGGAAAAAATGGCGGATTCCCGAGGGTTTGCGCCTTAACAATCCGCCCACTCTGGCCTATCATGGGGCATTCCCATTCCATAACAGGCGGAGCATCCCCATGAAGGGCGACCCCAAGGTCATCGACTATCTGAACGACGTGCTCAAGAATGAGCTGACGGCGATCAACCAGTATTTCCTGCATTACCGGATGCTCAACCATTGGGGGATCAAGAAGCTCGCCAAGTTCGAATATGAAGAGTCGATCGACGAGATGAAGCACGCCGACAAGGTCGCCGAGCGTATCCTCTTCCTCGACGGCCTGCCCAATTTCCAGCTTCTGGGCCGCCTGAAAATCGGCGAGACGGTCGAGGAAATCCTGAAATCGGACCTCGAGCTGGAATATGAGGCCCTGCCCGTGCTCAAGGACGCCATCGAATATTGCGAGCAGGTGCGCGACTATGTGAGCCGCGACCTCTTCAAATATATCCTCGAGAGCGAGGAAGAGCATGTCGACAGCCTGGAGACCCAGTTCGAGATGATCGAACGCATGGGCATCCAGAATTATATCCAGCTGCAGTCGGAAGCTGCCGAGGGCTGATACCATATGGCCGGGCGTGGCGCGCGACATGCCGCCATGCCCGGTCGTTTCAGGGAAATATCAAGCGGAAGGCTGTAGCTGTGCCCGCCATATGGCAGGCAAAGGCTGTTCACCCCCGGCCGAAGCCATGCCCCATCACGGAATTGTCCCGCCGCCCGAAGGTGCCCGGACGGCGCGTGACGAGAGGGTTGGAATCGCTTTCCAGCGCCGCGAGCGTCTCTTCGAAACAGCGCCGCAGCGCGACCACCGTTTCGATCAGTTCCTCGGGATTTTCATGATGCTCGACGCAGCGGCGCGCCACCAGTTCGATTTCCTCGGCCATCAGGCCCAGCCGCTCGCCGCCGAACTGGCGCGATTCGCCTTTCAGCGTGTGCGCGGGCATCACCAGCGCAGCGGCATTGCGGGCACGCATCGCCGCCTCGATCGCGCCGACCGACTTGATGCCGTCTTCACGGAAATAGCCTAGCAGGCGCATGAAGCCGGTGCCCAGCTCGGCGCGGGCCTGCTGGAAATCCTGCAAGCTTATCAGCTTGGTATCGTGATAACCCACCTGCCGCTCCCTCAACGTCAGCAAGACCTGCCTGACCCCGACTGTAAGATTGGCGGGGTAAAGGCGGGGTTAAAGCGCGGCCGTGGACGGCGCCGGGCGCGTCATCAGGAAACAGGGGCCTTCATGCGCCGCGTCCTGCGCAAAGGCCCAGCCCTGCGCTGCCGCCAGAGCCGCCAATTCGCGCGGCGCGGCCGGATCATCCGCGATCACGGCAATGGCGCGCGCGCCCTCCCGCATCGCCCGGGCAGCGCGCAGCGCCGGCCAGGGGCAACGCAGCCCGCGCGCGTCAATTCGCTCCGCTTCCGGTGGAATTGCCGGCTGCTCGCTAGCGATTGTCATAGGGGTTGCGCTGCGTCCTCAGCGTCAGGCGCACGGGCACCGCGCCGAAGCCCAGTTCGCGGCGGATGCCGTTGACCAGATAGCGGCGATAGCTTTCGGGCAGCTCGTCCAGCCGGGTGCCGAATAGGATGAAGCCGGGCGGCCGGGTCTTCGCCTGCGTGATGTAGCGCAGCTTGATGCGCCGGCCGCCGGGTGCGGGCGGCGGATTGGCCTCCAGCGCGCGCTCGAACCAGCGGTTGAGCGTGCCGGTGGAGACACGCTGCGACCAGGCGGTGCGGGTTTCGAAGGCGACGCGGATCATTTCGTCCAGCCCCTTGCCGGTCGCGGCCGAGACCGTCATCAGAGGCACGCCGCGCACCTGCGCCAGCCCATCCTCCAGCGCCTTCTTCACGCCCTGGTAGAGCGCCGAGCCATGCTCCACCGTGTCCCATTTGTTGAGCGCGATCACTAGCGCGCGGCCTTCCTCCAGCACCTTGTCGGCGATGCGCAGGTCCTGCGCCTCCAGCCCGCGGGTGGAATCGAGCAGCAACACGACCACTTCGGCGAAATTGACGGCGTTGAGCCCGTCGGTCACGGCCAGCTTTTCCAGCTTGTCCTGCACCTTGGCTCGCTTGCGCATGCCCGCCGTGTCGATCAGGCGGACGGGGCGTTCATTGCCCTCATAGTCCATCCACAGCCAGTCGACGGCGATGCTGTCGCGCGTGATGCCCGCTTCCGGCCCGGTCAGCAGCCGGTTTTCACCGAGCAGCTTGTTGATGAGGGTCGACTTGCCGGCATTGGGGCGCCCGACGATCGCGAGCTTGAGCGGCGCGGCCTCCATGTCGGCCTCGCTCAGTTCGCCTTCGGGCTCGGGTTCGTCCTCGGCATCCTCGTCTTCCAGATAGGGCAGCAGCCCCTGGAACAGGTCGGCGAGGCCTTGGCCATGTTCGGCGGAGAAGGGGATGGGTTCGCCCAGGCCTAGGCTGAACGCCTCCATGACGCCGTCGTCGCCGGCCTTGCCCTCCGCCTTGTTGGCGAGCAACACCACCGGCGCATCGCTCTCCCGCAGCCAGCGCGCGATTTCCTCGTCCAGCGGGGTAATGCCGGCACGCGCGTCGATCACGAACAGCGCGACATCGCAGCTTTCGACCGCTGCCTGCGTTTGCATCCGCATCCGGCCGGGCAGGCTCTGCGGGTCCTCGTCCTCATAGCCTGCCGTGTCGATGATGCGGAAATCGAGGCCAAGCAGATGCGCCTGCCCTTCGCGCCGATCACGGGTGACGCCGGGCTGATCGTCCACCAGCGCCAGCTTCTTGCCGACGAGACGGTTGAACAGGGTGGATTTGCCCACATTGGGGCGGCCTACGATGGCGACTACGGGCAGCATGGCGTCCCTTATCATCCTTTCACCGATAACGGTGCATAAAAGACATCGCCCGCCCGGCACCGCAAGAGGGCGCCGGGCGGGCGGACAAAAAGCCTTTTTACGGGCGGTGTTACTTGAACGCGGTCAGGCGCCCCTTGTCGGTGAGGACGTAGAGCATGCCATCGGCCACGACCGGCGCCATCGACATGGCGTCATCCATGTCGATATCGGCCTGCGTCGCGCCCGTGGCAGGATCGACATAGACCATGTCGCCTTCGGTCGAGACCAGGATCAGGCGATTGCCGGCCAGCACAGGGCCGGACCAGCGGATGGCGCCATCGCGCTTCTTGGGCTTGTGGTAGCGCTTGAGCTGGCTGATCCAGCGGATCTTGCCGGTCGCACGCGCCACGCAGAGCAGCCGCGCGTCGCTCGTCACCACGAACACCCATTCGCCTGCCACCCAGGGGGTGGAGATGCCGGGGATGTTGATTTCCCACAAGCGCTGGCCGCTCACCAATTCATAGGAGGCCATGCGCCCGCCCTGGCCGATGGCGAAGACGCGGCCACGGTCGATCACCGGGTTCGCGTCGATATCCGTCAGCATCGCGACCGAGGTGGCGATGCTGGTGCGCGAGAGCGCGTCACCCCACAAAGTGCGGCCATTTTCATAGCGATATGCGGTCAGCTCGCCCGAGCTGTAACCCGCGATCACCGTGCCCTGCGCCGCGGCCGGCGCAGCGACGCCGAACACCGCCGTCGCTTCCAGCGTGCCGGTTTCGGTCCATTGGGTCTCGCCGTCGGTCTGGTTGAGCGCGAAGATCTGGTTGTCCTGGCTCATCACATAGACATGGCCGTTCGCCAGCGTCGGGGCGCCGCGCAGCGGTCCACCGGGGCGCTTCTTCCACAGCACGGCGCCATCAGCGACGTTGAGCGCGATCACGTCACCCAGTCCGGTCGCGGTATAGACACGGTCGTCAAGCACGCTGACGCCGCCGCCGAAGCGCGCACGGCCATTGCCGTCCGCCGGCAGGGGCGTGGACCACAGCTTCGCGCCGGTCTTGGCATCCATGGCGATCACGGTCGCGCTGGAATCGATCACATAGAGCTTGCCCCCGGCAACCACCGGCGCGGCCGCCAGCTTCGCCTGCGGCGTGCTGCCGTTGATCGACGCGCTCCACACCTTCGTCGGGGTTGCGCCCAGCGCGAGCTGGCCCATCGACTTCGCCGGATTGCCGCCGGGCTGCGCCCATTCGGGATTCGCGAAGGGCTCGGGCAATGTCACCGCGACGTCGGCGATCGCGGGGTCGACCTCGACCCCTTCCTCGCGCGAGAGGATGGATGTGCGATTGCCCACCACCGGGGTCTTGGGGCCGCCCTTGCCCTTCAGCACGCCACAGGCGCCCACACTCACCAACAGGGCGAGCATCAGCGCCGTTCGTGTCGTCTTCTTAGCTACCAGCATTGACTGCACCATCCTCACCCGGAATCTCGACCGCATCGATACCCAATACGCCTGCCATCTGTCGCGCGCGTGAACGGATCGACGCGGGCACCTTTTCGTCCTTGGCCATGGCCGCATACATCGGCCCGGCCAGATCCTGCCGCTTCATCTTCATATAGGCGATGGCGACCATCTCGCCGGCCGTGCCGAACCAGGGTTCGCCGGACACGGCGAGCGGCTTCATCCGCGCGACCACGGCATCGGGCTTCATCTGGTCGAATTCGAGCGCGGTCTGCTTGACAAGCGCCAGGTCGCGCCAGGGCTGGTCCAGCTTCTCGTCGGCGGCGATCTGCGCATAGGTCGCGATCGCGGTCTTGCTGTCGCCCTTCTGCGCGGCGGCGGCCGCCTTCACGAACAGGGCGGCGGCGCGATAGCCCGGCTGGCCTGCATCGATCAGCGCATCCACCTTCTTCGCGTCGGGCGTACCACCGGCAGTCGCGATGTCGACCAGCTGCGCCATCTCTTCGCCAGTCTCGCCCGAGCGGGTGTTGCTATGCTCCTCCCACCACAGCCATGCCGCAAAGGCGACAAGGCCCAGGATCACGGCGGCCACGATCCAGCGGCCGAAGCGGCGCCAGAAACCCAGTAGCCGGTCCTGCCGGACGGCGTCATCCACCTCGCGCATGAAGGCTTCGTTCGATTGCGGCGGCAGAGCCAAGAGAAATTCTCCGATAGGGCTGGAAACAGGGGACGGGCGGCGCGCGACCTTAGCGATGCGCGCCCGGAAGGAAAATCACTTTTTCGGCCGATAGACCTGCTCGTCGGTGGGGAAGGTCCGCGCCCGCACATCGCCCGCATAGCGCTCCGCCGCGCTGGAGATGATCCCCGCCATTTCCTCATAGCGCTTCACGAAGCGCGGCACCCGGTCGAACATGCCCAGCATGTCCTCGCTCACCAGCACCTGCCCGTCGCAATGGGCCGACGCGCCGATGCCGATGACCGGCACGTCGACGCTGTCGGTGACGGCCACGGCCAGCGGTTCCATCACGCCTTCCAGCACCATCGCAAAGGCGCCGGCATCCGCCACGGCGCGGGCATCGGCCATGATCTTGGCATGTTCCTGCTGGCTCTTGCCGCGCGCGCCATAGCCGCCCAGCGCGTTCACCGCCTGCGGCGTCAGGCCGATATGTGCCATAACGGGAATGCCGCGCTGGCTGAGGAAGGCAATGGTCGGCGCCATCACCTCGCCGCCTTCCAGCTTGACGCCGGCGCAGCCCGTCTCGGCCATCACCCGGCTCGCGCTCGCAAAGGCGGCCTGCGGCGAGGCTTCGTAGCTGCCGAACGGCATGTCGACGATGACGACGCTGTGATAGCTGCCCCGCACCACCGCTGCACCATGGGCGATCATCATCTCCAGCGTCACCGCAAGGGTGGAAGGCAGGCCGTAGATCACCTGCCCCAGCGAATCGCCGACCAGCAGCATGTCGCAATGCGGATCGAGCAGCTGCGCCTGGCGCGCGGTATAGGCGGTCAGCATCACCAGCGGCTCTTGCGTGCGCCCCTCGAACTTGCGGCGCTGGATCGCAGGCACGGTCAGCCGCTTCATCGGCGCGGGGGTCGGATTGGCGCGGCTGGTTGACGTGTCGAGCGTGAAGGTCGTGGACATGCGCGCCATCTAGCGCGCCGGAACGCGCATAGCCAGCCGAACCCGTGCGCAAGAATGACATCATAGACACGATGTCAAATATTTCATACATTGAGTCGCATAATATGAACATGGAGGTGTCCCATGCCCTTTCGTGAGAAGATCGCCTGGCTGTCGCTTGTCGGCATGGCGCTGACCTTCGGCGCCTATTTCATCACGCTCCATTATTTCCACACCCTCGACGCGCCATTGAAGCCGATCAGCATCGGCCTGCTGTTCGCCACGATCATCCTGCTGACGATCGTGACGACGGTTGGCGCGACCGCCATCGCGATTTCCAATCCGGCAGAGGCCAATGCCCCGGCCGACGAGCGGGACCGGAACGTCGCCATGCGCGCCTGTGCCCACAGCTATTTCGTCCTGCTTGTGCTGGTGATGGCCGCCGCCGCGACCGCGCATATGGGCTTCAGCATTTTCGGCGTGCTGAACTGGGTGCTGGCCGCCATCGTGCTGACGGAACTGCTGCGCCACAGCCTTCTCATTCTCGGCTATCGGCGGGGCTGATCGGTCATGGCGAAGCCTCCCATCGGCAACGACATCCGCACGCTGCGCTTTCTGGCAGGAGAAATGACGCAGGCCGAACTTGCCGAGCGCATCGGCGTGACGCGGCAGACGATCGCGGCCATCGAGCAGGGTAAATATTCCCCCTCGCTCGAAGCAGCCTTCCGCATCGCCCATGTGTTCGGCAAGCCGCTGGAGGAGGTCTTCGCCTGGCGGGGCAACTGATAGCGCCAGCAGGCCGGCAGGCGTCGGAAAAAGATGTGGGCAGGAACGGCGGTGAGCTGTGAGTGCCGTTCCTGCCCGAGAGGGGAGGCCTACGCCCCCGTCCCGTTCGACGCTTAAAGCGTCAGAACTTCGCCTTGATCGTCAGGCCATAGGTGCGCGGGTCGCCCGGCTGGCCGGCGATCAGGCCGGTATTGTTCGGCGTGACCGCCAACTGCTCGAAATAATCCTTGTCGAAGATGTTGCGCACCCATCCATAGATGTTGAGCCCGCTTTCCCGGCGGAAGCCGATCCGCAGGTTGTTCAGCGAATAGCCGTCGATGTCCGTATAGATGGAGCGCGACGCATTGGACGAGAATTTGGAGCGATAGCTGCCATCCCAGCCGATGTAGAACTCGCCGCCCTCATCCCCCAGGAAGGTGGTGGGCACGTTGAATTCCACGCCATAGGACAGCGACCATTTGGAGATGCCGGGCAGCAACTGGCCGGAAATGTCGCACACCAGCGGGCTGACGGCACCAGGCACGCCGGGCGCGCCGGGCGTCGTGCCCGAAGCGCCACCGGACAGCTCCGGCGGGCAGGGCGCATTGGTGAACTTCACATATTTCGGATCGGTATAGGCGCCGTTCGCATAGGCATTGATCCGATCGGACGGACGAACCGAGAAATCAGCCTCGATGCCGCGTGTCCGTACCTTGTCCGCATTCGCCAGATAGCCACGCAGGGTCGAGTTCTGGCCATCGTTCACGATCGCCTGATAATCGCCGATCTCCGTCCAGAAGCCCGACAGGTTGAGCGTCGCCTTGCGATCCCAGAACTGGGTCTTGAGGCCGACTTCATAATGATTGACCTTCTCCGGCTTCACCGTTGCCACACTCGTCTGCGGGACACCGGCGGCGTTCAGCGGCACGCCGTTCAGGTTGACGCCGCCCGACTTGAAGGCGCGCGAATAGGTCGCATAGGCCATAACGTCGCGCGAGAATTCATAGGAAGCGGTGAAGTCGTAGGACAGGTTCCAGTCGCTGAACGACACGTCGAAGGATTGCGGCGCCAGCACGCCGCGCTGGGCGACGATCCACGGATCGGTGCTGGTGAACGTCACCAGTTGCCGCACGCCCGTGGAGGAGGTGCCGGTCACGACGGAATTATAGCTGCCTTCCTTCTTGTCATAGTTGATCCGCAGGCCAGGCTGCAGGCTGAGCTTGTCGGTGACATGCCAGGTCAGCTGGCCGAAAGCGGCAAGGCTGGTGTTCTTCAGGCGGATGTCGTTGTCCGCTTCCAGCCCTTCCAGCACGGCGGGGTTGCCACGCAACGCCCCGGTCAGGAACCAGCGGCTCGCGGCCGAACCCTGAACCTGCGAACCGGTCGTGTGGATCTTCTGGTAGAAGGCGAAGCCGCCGACGACGAAGTCCAGAGCGTCGCTGCTCTGCGCATAGCGGATTTCCTGCGTCCACTGCTTCTGCTGGGTCGGGTTCTGCGACTTGGTGGTGATCGGCAGGCCGGTGAAGTCGCGGTCATTGGCGGGCTGCCAGTCCCAATAGCGATAGGCGGAGACAGACGTCAGCGTGCCGGGGCCCAGATCCCATTCGGCGCGCAGCGACACGCCGCCCACCTCGTTGCGGGCGTGCAGCTGCGCGTCCAGATCGGTCAGGCGGTCGAACGGATCGGTGCTCGGCACCGAATAGCCGGGGAAGAGCGCGATCAGCGCGGCATATTGGCGTGCGGCGACACGCTGGGTCGATCCGACACCGGCATAGATCTGCGCGCAGCAGACTGGGTTCTGCACATTATAGTCACCCGACAGCGTTAGGTTCAGCGTATCGGTCGCCTTCCACAACAGGCTGCCGCGCAGGCCGAGATTGTCCTGCGAATTGACGCGGCGATCGGTGGCGACATTGTAGATGGTGCCGTTGCGGTCGGTCGCAGACACGCTGATCCGCGCCGCGAGCCGATCCGTCAGCGGGCCGGAGACGGATGCCTTGGCCTGCTTGAAGCCGAGGTTGCCGACGGAAATCTCGGCCTGGCCTTCATAGCTGAAGCTGGGCGCGCGCGTGGTGATGTTGATGGCGCCGGCCGTGGTGTTCTTGCCGTAGAGCGATCCCTGCGGCCCGCGCAGCACCTCGATCTGGTCGATGTCGACAAAATCCAGCGTCGCCGATGCGACACGGTTGTAATAGACTTGATCGACATAGATCCCGACGCCCTGCTCGATCCCGTCATTGGTGAGGCCAAGCGGCGCACCGATGCCACGGATGTTGATGGAACTGTTGCGCGGGTTCGAGGAATAGAATTGCAACGTCGGCTGCAACTGCTGCAGGCGGCTGATATTGTAGCTGCCCGTCTGTTCGATGGCCGCTGCATTCAGCACGGAGACGGCGAGCGGCACATCCTGGATTTCTTCTGCGCGCCGCCGTGCGGTGACGACGATCTCACCAGGCGCACCAGCGGCCGCCTCGGGAGATGCCTCTTGGGCCGCGGGTGCGGTGCCAGCGTCCTGCGCATAGGCAGGCACGGCAAAGGTTGCGCTCGCCACGGTGGCGAGCAACAGGAAACGCGCAGTCATATGATCCCCTTCGATATGATCTTGCGGCGTCTCCGGTGGTCCGGTCGAAGCCTGAAAAGATGCGCGGGCAGAACGCTGCCCACATTATGCCTCCCGCGCCGCTCGGCGGACTTCGGGACATGGTCTTGATGGCGCCTCCCGGTCGGGCGGAAGGCCTTGTCAGCCCGCGAAGCGGGTCCGCTCCGTCACGTCGAGCTGCACGACGCGCGCGTCGTGCACCGTCAGGGTGATCGATCCATAACGCAGCGCATCCAGCGCCTTGCGTACCGCATCGATGCTCAACTCTATGTCATGTCGCCCGCCCAGGACTTCGCGGGCGGCTCGAATCTGTTGCTGTTCGCTCATATTCATCCCTCTCCCACCCGGTTTATCTCAACTCATAAGATAGACAAAATAGCAAATATGGGGCGGCAACAAGTTTCGCTATGTCCACCATCATCCGGGCGATCCGAGGCATGGCGTCAATGCGATGATCCGGGGATCAGGCCCGCTCCACCTGCGGCACCGGCCGTCGGTCGGCATGGGGAACCAGCGCAGGCCGAAGCTGCCGGGCGAGCGCGGCCTGATCCCCCGCAAGCGCGATCAGCCGGTCGAGCAGGCCCTGGCCAAAGCGCCATTCGCCGAGGCCGGACTGGGCGTTGATATGGCCGCTATGGCCGGCATCGACGATCTGGCTGCCCCAATACTTGCCGATGCTGTGGGCGCGTTCATAGAAGATATAGGGGTCGTTGCGGCTCGCCACGAGGATCGAGGGAAACGGCAGCGGCGCGCGCGGCACCGGCGCGAAGCCGCCGATCGTCTCGGGCGTTTCCATCCGCTCGCAATCGGGCGGCGCGACCAGCAGCGCGCCAGCGACGGGCCAGCCATAAGGCTGGCTCTGCAGCGCGCCCCACCAGGCGACGGCCAGGCAGCCCAGGCTATGCGCGGCAAGGACGATCGGCCCTTCGGCATCGCGAATGGCGGCGTCCAGCCGGCTCACCCAGCTGTTGCGATTGGGGCTCGCCCAACTCCCCAGATCGACACGCTGGCAATCGCCGCGCGTCTCTTCCCAGATGCTCTGCCAATGGCCCGGCCCGCTATTGTTGAGGCCCGGAATCGTCAGCACCACGGGCTGTCGTGCATCACCTGCATGTCCGAATCGGTCCATGAACCTGCTCCTCTTATCCTGAGGCTACAGATAATTCTATTTTTCTGGTAGACAATAGGCCAGCGCCCAAATGTGGCAAAATCTGGGCAACTGGAAACCGGGCACCAGCCCACCGCGCGGACGGGGTATCCCGGCGTGAAAACAGGGGCATGGAGGGTGCGGCAGGCAATCTGCGCCCACCGGCAAATCGTCAGAGTTGCGGCAGCATTTCCGCCAGGCTGATGCCGTCCAGCACCTTGGCCGTCTCGTCCCGCACGCGGAGCATCACCTTGTGCAGGCGGCATTCCTCCTCCGGCAGGCAGTTGGTGCATGTCTCATGCGCGAAGCGGCTCGCGCAGGGCGTCAGCGCCAGCGAACCGCGCGTCAGCCGCACGATGTCGCCATAGCTAATGTCGATGGGAGACAGCGCCAGCCAATAGCCTCCGTCACGTCCGCGCTGGGTCGCGACCAGCCCCTCCCGCGACATTTCGGAGAGGATGACCGTCAGGAACTTGGCAGGGATATTCTGCTCTTCGGCGATCTGGGTGAGGGGCACCGGCCCTTGGCCGAAACGATCCGCAAGATGTTGCAATGCACGGATGGCGTATCGGGTCTTCTGCGAAAGCATCGGCCATCATTCGGACCAACCGTGCCGAATTTCAAGTAAAAGGATCGGGATAGTCATGGGCGACGCGATTTTCCCGCGCGCTGTTGTTCCCGAGCCGATCAGGGCGCCAGCGCGGCGCGCGCCAGCCCCGGAAAATCACTGAAAATCCCGTCCGCGCCCGTCGCCGCGACCGCCCGCACGACCCCGGCAAAGTCGCCATGGGCCGCAGGATCGTCACCGCGCTTGAACCCGGCCGGCAGGAACATGTTCTCCGCCCGCAACGTCCACACATGCACGGCCAGCCCGGCATCATGCGCGCGCGCCACCAGGCCGCTGTCCGTACCGTCCGGCCCGATCGCCAGGGAAACCGGAATGCCGATGCCATCGGCATAGGCGGCGATAGTCTTCAGCCCGTCCAGGGTCATCATGTCGGCATAGGACGTGCCAGGCACATCCGCCGGCGCGCCCTCGCCATCGACCAGCTGGATCAGGCGCAGCCGCGTCTTCTCCCGCAAGGCGCGCAGGTTGCCGACCTCGAAGGACTGGATGAAGACGGGATCGTCGGCGCCCAGATAGCCGAAGCGCGCCAGCGTCGCGAGCAGCGCCGGTTCCGTCGCAATGCCGAGGGCGGCGAAGTAGGAGGGATGCTTGGTCTCGGGATAGAGGCCGATGCGGCGCCCGGTCTCGGCCTCCTTCGCCTGCACCAGCCTGATGACCTCCTCGAAGGTCGGCACGGGATACAGGCCGTCATACCGCCGGTTGGCCGTGCGTACCTCGCCCAGCCGCTCCCGCGCGCGCAGGGTGCGCAGTTCGGCCAGGGTGAAATCCTCGGTGAACCAGCCGGTCATCTGCTGGCCGTCGATCGTCTTCGTCGTCTTGCGATCGGCGAATTCTGGGTGATCGGCGACATCGGTCGTCCCGCCGATCTCATTCTCGTGCCGGGCGACGAGGATCCCGTCCTTTGTCGGTACCAGATCGGGCTCGACGAAATCCGCGCCCTGATCGATCGCGCGCTCATAGCTGGCGAGCGTATGTTCGGGCCGTTCGCCGCTGTCGCCGCGATGGCCGATGATGAGGGGCATGGGCCTGTCCTTGGGTGCCGGGGCCACGGAAGACGGGGCAGCAGTGACCGGAGCAGGAGATTCGCCCTGCGTCGGTACATCTGCGGGAACTGAAGCCGGCGTCGCTGTCGGCTGATCGGCGGGCGGGGCAATTTGTGCCGCAGCCCCGGCGGATTGCGCCGCCATGGCCAGCAACAGCCCGCCCAGGCCCTTACGGATCAGCCCTGCACGGATCAGCCCCGCGGGCATCAACCCAGCGCCGCCTGATAGACGTCCGGCTTGAACGCCACGATGCGGCGGTCGCCCAGGTCCAGCACCGGGCGCTTGATCATGGAAGGGTTCGCCAGCATCAGCGCCACCGCCTTGTCCGCATCGATCCCGCTCTTGTCGACATCGGGCAGCGCGCGAAAGGTGGTACCGGCACGGTTCAGGATCGTCTCCCAGCCATGTTCGGCGACCCATGCGCGCAGCTTGCCTTCATCCGCGCCCAGCGCCTTATAGTCATGGAAGTCATAGGCGATGCCATGCGCTTCCAGCCAGGTGCGGGCCTTCTTGATCGTGTCGCAATTCTTGATGCCGTACATGGTGATCGTCATCGATCTCATCCCCGCTTGAGCGCCGTAACCTCGATCTCGATCTTCATCTCCGGCTTGATGAGCCCGCACACGATGCAGGTCGCCGCCGGACGGATCTCGCCGAAGGTGCCCCCCAGGACCGGGCCGATCGCATCCCAATAGGAAGCGTCGGTGATGTAATAGGTGGCGCGCACGACATCCTCGAAGCCGAAGCCGCCTTCCGCAAGCGCCTTGCCGATGATCTTGAGCGCATTGGCCGCCTGTGCCGCGACATCCTCCGGCATCTGCTTCGTCTCGGGATCGCTGCCGGTGGTGCCGGCGACGAAGCACCAGTCGCCCTGCACGACGGCACGCGAATAGCCGACCTGCGCTTCGAAGGGGGAACCGGAAGAGATGAGCGTGCGGCTGTTCATGCGATCGAGCATCCTGTTGCGTCATGAAGATTGCCGGACCGTGACAGCACGGCCCGGCAGAAGAAGAATTGCGGTAATACCGAAACTAGAGCGAGGGCACAGGCTCCGGCCCGGAATAGTCGTACACGCCCTTGCCGGTCTTGCGGCCGAACCAGCCGGCCTCGACATATTTCACCAGCAGCGGCGCGGGGCGATATTTGGGGTCGCCGAAATCCTGCTGCAGCACATGCAGGATCTCCAATATCGTGTCGAGGCCGACCATGTCGGCCAAGGTCAGCGGCCCCATGGGATGCCCCAGGCCGAGCTTCACGCCCAGGTCGATGTCCTGCGCGGAGCCCACGCCCTCACCCAGCGCGAAGAAGGCTTCGTTGATCAGCGGCAACAGGATGCGGTTGACGACGAAGCAGGGCGAATCCTTCGCCACCACCGGCTGCTTGCCGACCGCAACGGCAAAGTCCGTCGCCACCTTCGCGGTCGCATCGCTCGTGGCGAGGCCGCGGATCACCTCGACCAGCGCCATCAGCGGAACGGGGTTGAAGAAGTGGATGCCGACGAAGCGGCTGGGATCGCTGCTCGCCTGTGCCAGGCGCGTGATGGAGATGGAGGAGGTGTTGGTCGCCAGCACGGCGTCCGGCGCCAGCACCTTGGCGGCCTGCGCGAAGATCACGCGCTTGATGTCTTCCCGCTCGGTCGCCGCCTCGATGATGAGGCCCGCGTCAGACATCGGCGCATAATCGCCCACGGGGATGATGCGGCCGAGCGCTACATCGACATCCGCGCCCTCCAGCTTGCCCTTCTCGACCAGCCGGCCGAGCTGCTTGGCAATGCCGTCCTTGCCCTTTTGCGCGCGCGCCACGTCAACGTCGGAAAGGAAGACCTGATAACCAGCCTGTGCGGAGATCTGGGCAATGCCCGCCCCCATCTGCCCTGCACCGATCACGCCAATTGCCTTCATCATCCATCCTTTCGATACGTTGTTTGGTTAGCCCTATATGGTCTGCGTCGTCCTTTGCCGATCAATGGCGTTGATCGTCTTTTCCTAGCGCGGGCCGCCGATACGTGGCGCCCGTAGATTTACCGTGCCCTGCGGCGGCTTGCGCCGCCGAGTGAGGCGGGCGCGCGTCCCCCGGACATGCGCTCTTTCCGCTTCACTCCCACTCGATCGTGCCGGGGGGCTTGGACGTATAGTCATAGACGACGCGGTTGATGCCCTTCACCTCATTGATGATGCGGGTGGCGACCCGGCTGAGGAAGGTCGCGTCGAACGGGTAGATGTCCGCCGTCATGCCGTCGGTCGAGGTCACGGCGCGCAGGGCGCAGACGCTGTCATAGGTGCGATAGTCGCCCATCACGCCCACGGTCCGCACCGGCAGCAGTACGGCGAAGGCCTGCCAGATCGCGTCATAGAGCCCGGCCGTGCGGATTTCCTCCAGATAGACCGCGTCCGCCTTGCGCAGGATGTCGCAGCGTTCCTTCATCACCTCGCCGGGGATGCGGATGGCAAGGCCGGGGCCGGGGAAGGGATGGCGGCCGACGAAGATTTCCGGCAGGCCCAGTTCGCGGCCCAGCACGCGCACTTCGTCCTTGAACAGTTCGCGCAGCGGCTCGACCAGCTTCATGTTCATCCGCTCGGGCAGGCCGCCGACATTGTGGTGGCTCTTGATCGTCACCGAAGGCCCGCCGGTGAAGGAGACGCTCTCGATCACGTCGGGATAGAGCGTGCCCTGCGCCAGGAAGTCAGCGCCGCCGATCTTCGCTGCTTCTTCCTCGAACACGGCGATGAACTCGCCGCCGATGAACTTGCGCTTCTTTTCCGGGTCGGTGAGGCCGGCGAGGCCGCTCAGGAAGCGCTCCTCGGCGTTCACATGCACCAGCTTGATGCCATAATGCTCGCGGAACAGCGAAACGACCTGCTCCGCCTCGCCCAGCCGCATAAGGCCATGGTCGACGAACACGCAGGTCAGCTGATCGCCGATCGCCTCATGGATCAGCACCGCGGCCACCGCGCTGTCGACGCCGCCGGACAGGCCGCAGATCACTCGGCCCGAGCCGACCTGCGCGCGGATGTCGGCAATCTTGGTCGCGCGGAACTCGGCCATGGTCCAGTCGCCGGCAAGGCCGCAGACATGGCGCACGAAATTGGCGAGCAACCGGCCGCCATCGGGAGTGTGGACGACTTCGGGGTGGAACTGCGTCGCATAGAAGCGCTTGGCTTCGTTCGCGGTGACTGCAAAGGGCGCGCCGTCGCTGACCGCCACCACTTCGAAACCGTCGGCAAGCTGAGTCACCTTGTCGCCATGGCTCATCCACACCTGATGCTTCTCGCCCGGCTGCCACAGCCCGTCGAACAGCGCGCAGCTCTTCTTCACCTCGATGAAGGCGCGGCCAAACTCGCCGCTCTCGCCGCCTTCCACATTGCCGCCCAGCTGCTGCATCATGGTCTGCTGGCCGTAGCAGATGCCAAGGATGGGGATGCCGGCATCGAAGAAACCCTGCGGCGCGCGCGGGCTGTCTTCCCACATCACCGAAGAGGGGCCGCCCGAAAGGATGATGCCCTTGGGCTTCAACCGCTCAAAGGCTTCTGCGGCGGCGTTGAAGGGAGCGATCTCACTATAGACGCCAGCCTCGCGGACGCGGCGGGCGATGAGCTGAGTCACCTGGCTGCCGAAATCGACGATGAGGATGGAATCCTGGAGGGGCAGCGTCATCGATTCGCCTTTCGGATTTGCAAGCGGGCCGGGAATGACGCGCCGGTTAATCCCCCCGCTCCGCAATGTCCAGCGCAGGCGGCATCAGGCGGTCATCTGCGCGGCATCCGGCTCGCTCCGGCCGATGAACGCGGCCAGCGCCAGCACGCCGCCGCCGATCAGGAAGGCGGTGCCGATGAAGGGCAGCAGCGCACCCTCCCCCACCGATGCGGAATAGACCGCGCCGAAGAACAGCGGCGAGAGGATCCCGGCAATGGCCCCCACGCTGTTGTTCGCGCCCTGCAGCTGCCCCTGTTCGGATTCGGAGACCCGCCGGGTCATCAGCGACTGGATGGTCGGCATGGCAAGTCCCCAGAGCGCATTGGGCAGCATCGCGGCGACAAACAGCCAGCCGGTCGGCGCCAGCCCCATGCAGCTGATACCGATCGCGCCGAAGCTGAGCCCCGTCACCATCGTCCGCCTGTCGCCGATGCGCTTCACCACCGGGCCGACCAGCACGCCCTGAACCCCCATGTCGAGCAGCCCGACCATGGCGAGCAGCGTCCCCACCTGCCACGCGCCCCAGCCATAGCGATCGCCCGCATAGAGCACGAACACCGCCGAGAAGAGATGATGCGCGAAATAGAGCAGGAAGTTGACCGATGCGAGGCTGGTGAGATCGGGATGCGAGCGCAGCAGCGTCAGCGCGCCGAAGGGATTGGCGCGGCGCCACGAAAAGGCCATGCGGCGCTCGACCGGAAGGGATTCGGGCACCACGAACAGACCATAGAGAAAGGCGATGCCGCTCAGGCCCGCCGCCGCCCAGAAGGGCGCGCGGAGCGAAACCTCGCCCAGCACGCCGCCCACCAGCGGCCCGGCGACGAAGCCCGCGCTGAACGCAGCGCCGATCAGGCCATAGCCCCGCGCGCGCTCTTCGGGCGGAGTGATGTCGGCCATATAGGCAAAAACGGTGGTGAAGCTGGACGAGGTGAGCCCGCCAAGCATCCGCCCCACCGCAAGCCACCACAGGCTCGGCGCAACGGCCATCAGCAGGAAATCGGCGGCGAGCCCGGCGACGGAGATCAAGATCACGGGCCGCCGGCCGAAGCGGTCGGACAGGGAACCGATGACGGGCGAGCAGATGAACTGCATCCCGGCCCATAGCGCCACGAACAGGCCGTTCCACAGCCCCGCCTTGGCCGACGAGCCGGCCAGCGTCTCGATGAGCTGGGGCAGGACGGGAATGATGATGCCCATCGACATGATGTCGAGCAAGGCCGTCACCATGATGAACGCGATCGCAGCCCGGCGACGCGGCGCAACCCCACCATGCGGCGCGGCTTTGGGCAGCGGAGGGTGCTGTTGGGACGGGGCGGACATGCGGAGGCTCCTTGCCTCCAGAGCGCATTCAGGCTGGGGCGGTGCCCTCCTACCTGCCCGGCATGAACGGAACAAGCCCGGCTGGCCACGCTGCCGGCTCGGCGGTCATATCCCGGATGCAGGGCAGGACGACCGTGACCTGCAGCGCTGATCCGTCGTCATTGCTGAGGGTTGGTCGTAATGGATGCGTGCAGCCGCCTGAACATGATGTGTGATCACGAAAGTGTCGCGGGCTTTCGGCAACACAGCAGTGCCACACTGAACGGCGACGGGATCAGGCGCAAACGCCCCGATCCCGCCTGCCTCAGTTCGACGCGACGTCGCGGCTCAGATACACCTCGGCCACGCGACCATTTTTCACCGAGCAGGTGAAGCGGCGGGTTTCGCCACCGGTGTCGCGATAGCTGGCGCGGCGCTCCACCCGGCCGTCGATGTTGAAGCCGCCATCGGTGGCCTGCGGCGATCCGATCTCCCGCACCTCGGCATAGCCGCCCTGCTCGGCGGCGCGGTCGCGCGCGGCGACGGCGCAGGCATCGACCGCAGAATCCTCGCGTGCGAGATCGGGCGAACCATCATGGCCCGCGTCGGCAATGCCGTTGTCATAGCTGCCGCGCGACGGCGCATGATCGGCGGGGGCGCTGTCATAGTCGCCACCGCCCTCCCGGCCGGAATCGCGGCGCGAATCATATCCGCTGCCTGAACCTTCGGTGAGCGCATAATCCCGGTCGTCGGCCGGCGGGGGCGGAGGAGGGGATGCACGGTCGCGCGCTTCCGCCTTGTCCTTGCTCACGGAATTGGCGACGATCGCCACGGCGCCGATCAGCGCGGCCACGCCCAGCGCGTCGCCAAAACCGAAGCCATCGCCGCGATGGTGGCGATGGCCCCAGCCACCCCGATCCCAGCCGCCCCGGTTCCAGCCATGGCCGTCCCGTGCCAGAGCCGGCGCGACGCTGCCAGCAAGCAATGCCGCACCCACCAGCGAACCCATGACCATGCGCATCTTACGCATTTGCGATGTCCTTCCCATGGCGCAGGCGGGCGCCCCCGTTTGATCCTGCGGTGTCAATGCCATGACCTTGCTGTCAGCGTGCTGAACGGGCCAGCTGAACGATGGAAGGCTCGGCGATTTTCAACCCCGTCCAATAGGCAGCAAAGGCATAGATATCGGCATATTCGTCGATCACCTTGTCGGTCGGCTTGCCCGATCCATGGCCGGCGCGGGTGTCGATGCGGATCAGGTGCGGGCGATCGCCGATGCCGCTTGCCTGCAGGGCGGCGGCATATTTGAAGCTGTGCGCCGGCACGACGCGGTCGTCGGTATCGGCGGTCGTCACCATGATCGCCGGATAGTCCCGGCCGGACGCGACGTTATGATAGGGGGAATAGCCGTAGAGCAGGCGGAAATCCTGTTCCTTGGCCGGCGATCCATAATCCTCCACCCAGTAACGCCCGGCTGTGAACTGGTCGAAGCGCAGCATGTCCATGACACCGACCGCCGGAAGGGCGGCGGCGAACAGGTCCGGCCGCTGGTTCACCACCGCGCCCACGAGCAGCCCGCCATTGGAGCGCCCCTCGATCGCCAGCTGATCCTTGCCGGTATAGCCCGCGCTCTTGAGATATTCGCCCGCCGCGATGAAATCGTCGAACACATTCTGCTTGTTCTCGCGCCGGCCCGCCTCGTACCAGGCGCGGCCATATTCGCCGCCGCCGCGCAGGCTGGCGATGGCCACCACGCCGCCCTGCTCCAGCCAGGCCATGCGCGTGGGCGAGAAGCCCGGCGTCAGGGCGATGTTGAAGCCGCCATAGCCGTAGAGCAGCGTCGGCGCGGCCTTGCCGCTCGCCGCCAGATCCTTCCGGCGGATGACGAACATCGGCACCATCGTCCCGTCCTTGGAGGGATAGCTGACCTGCTCGGTCACGAAATCGTCGGGATTGAAGGCGAGGTCCGGCTTGGCAAACGGCTCCAGCCGGCCGGTAGCGGTATCGAAGCGATAGATGGTCGATGGCCGCGTGAAGCCGGAGAAGCTGAAGAAGGTCTCGGGATCGCCGCCCTTGCCGCCGAAACCCGCAGCGGTGCCCATGCCGGGCAGGGGCACGTCGGAGACGCGGCGCCCGTCCAGCTCCACCAACTCCGCAACGGTGCGGCCATCGTGCAGATAGGCGAGGATGATGCGATCCCCCACAATATTGCCGGCGACCAGCGTTTCCTGCCGCTGCGGCATTACCTCGGCCGGTGTGCGGCGCGGATGGGCGGCATCCAGGATCACCAGCCGCTGGCGCGGGGCGCCGCGATCGGTCACGAACCACAGCAGGTCGCCCCGGCCGCCCACGAACGACCATTGATTGTCGAGCCCGCGGATCAACCGGCGCAGCGCGACCGGCCTGTCCCGCCACCCCTCGCCCAGCGACACCAGCGTCACTTCATGCTTCGCACTCGTGCCTTCGGTCGAGGTGATGAGGAGCCAGCGGCCATCATCCGTCACTTCCGCGCGGTGGCCGAGCGAGGGCCGATCGGGCGTCTCGTAGATCAGCCGGTCGGCCGATTGCTGCGTGCCGATGCGATGATACCAGACCTGCTGGCCCTTGATCGCGGACAGGCGGGTGCCGGCATTTTCGGGCGCCGGGAAGCGGGAGTAGAAGAAGCCCTGCCCGTCAGCGTCCCAGCTGAGGTCCGAAAAGCGTACCCAGTTGATGACATCGTCGAGCGGCTTGCCGGTATCGACGTCGATCAATCTGAGCGTGCGCCAGTCGGTGCCACCATCCTGCCGGGCATAGAGCAAGAGCTTGCCGCTGGGCGAGGGCATCCATTCGGCGAGCGCCGTCGCGGCATCCTTCGAGAAGGCGTTGGGATCGATCAGGAGGCGCCGCTCGCCCGAAAGCCCTTCGCGCACGAAGAGCGGCGACTGGTTCTGCAGGCCGCTATTATAGGTGAAGAAATAGCGGCCGCCGGCCTTTCTGGGCGTCGAATAGCGACCATAATTATAGAAGCGCGTCATGCGGGCGTGCAGGATGTCGCGCCCCGGCAGCGTCTTGAGATAATGCGCCGTCAGCGCGTTCTGGCTCGCCACCCAGTCATGCACCGCCCGATCGCTGCTCGCGTCCCCTTCCAGCCAGCGATAGGGATCGGGCACCTTGATCCCGAAATGGTCCTCGATCAGATCGTCGCGATGTGTGACGGGATAGGTGATCGTGGGAGCGGGACGGGGAGAAACATCGGTGAGGCCAATGGCGGCATCGGCCGCGGCATACACACTGGCGCCAGCCACCGGCTGGCTGGTGTCCGCAAGGGCCGTGGCCACGGCGGCGCCAGCGGCGCATGGCAACGCCATCGCCAGCAAGAACGCTCTTGCCCACCGCACCGGCACTCTCCTTCACTTCTCTTTTCGTTAGAATACCGCTTGTGACCGGCTCCCTGCAAGGGGCCAGCGCAGAAGCAATGGCCTGCATCGTGCCTGCCCGGACGGCCCGCCCGATCCGCGCCGGGCAGGCATGACCGCTTCCCGGTTCAGCGTAACGAAAAAGGCCGCCGGCCAGTCCTTCGAGGACTGGCGCGGCGGCCCTTTTTCATGGCCGTGAGGCGATAGCGATCAGGCCGCTTCCAGCTCGTCCTCGTCGGCACCCATGACCGGACCGGAATCCTGGCCCTTGGCGCTCACGTCGCGGTCGACGAACTCGATGATCGCGATCGGGGCGGCGTCCGAAGCGCGAATGCCGGCCTTGATGATGCGGCAGTAGCCGCCGTTGCGATCCTTGTAGCGCTCGGCCAGAACGTCGAACAGCTTGACCAGCTGCGTGTCGTCCAGGAGACGGGCGTGGGCCAGACGACGGTTGGACAGGCCACCCTTCTTGGCGAGCGTGATCAGCTTTTCCACATAGGGGCGAAGTTCCTTCGCCTTGGCGGTGGTGGTGGTGATCTGCTCATGCTTGATGAGAGCAGCCGCCATGTTGCGGAACAGGGCCGCGCGATGGCTGGAGGTACGCTGCAGCTTGCGGCCGCCTACGCGATGACGCATGTCGTTTCTTCCTTACGTTCGTTCGGGGGCCGTACAAGGTACCCCGGACCAGGCGGTGACAAAGGGGCACCGCCCAAACCCCGTTTGCAAGGCGGGCCGGGAACAATGATGCCCCCGGCCCGAAACCCTTTAGCCGAGCAGTTCCTGCTCCAGCTTCTTGGCCATTTCCTCGATATTTTCCGGCGGCCAGCCAGGGATGTCCATGCCGAGGCGCAGGCCCATGGACGAGAGCACTTCCTTGATCTCGTTCAGCGACTTGCGGCCGAAGTTCGGCGTACGGAGCATCTCGGCCTCGGTCTTCTGGACCAGGTCGCCGATGTAGATGATGTTGTCGTTCTTCAGGCAGTTCGCGCTGCGGACCGACAGTTCCAGCTCGTCCACCTTCTTGAGGAGGTAGCGGTTGATCTGGTTCGTGTCGCTCTCGCCTTCCGAAGCCGCGGCAGCCGAGGTGCCGCCCACGGAGGGCGCCGCGACCGGCAGGGCGTCTTCGAAGTGGACGAACAGCTGGAGCTGGTCCTGCAGGATGCGTGCGGCATAGGCCACCGCGTCTTCCGGCGTGACGGTGCCGTCGGTCTCGACGGTCAGCGACAGCTTGTCGAAGTCCAGTTCCTGGCCGACGCGGGTGTTGTCCACCTTGTAGGCGACCTGGCGCACGGGCGAGTAGAGCGCGTCGATCGGGATCAGGCCGATCGGCGCATCAGCCGGACGGTTGGAGACGGCGGGGACATAGCCCTTGCCGATATCCGCCGTCAGTTCCATGTTCAGGCTCGCGCCCTCGTCCAGGTGACAGATCACCAGGTCGGGGTTCATCACCTCGATGTCGCCGGTTACGGCGATGTCGCCAGCCTTCACGGCGGCGGGGCCGGTCGCGGACAGCTGCAGACGCTTGGGTCCTTCGCCTTCCATCCGCAGGGCGACCTGCTTGATGTTGAGGACGATGTCCGTCACGTCTTCACGCACGCCGGCAAGGCTGGAGAATTCGTGCAGCACGTTCTCGATCTTGATCGATGTGACCGCCGCGCCCTGGAGCGAGGAAAGAAGAACGCGGCGGAGCGCGTTGCCCAGCGTCAGGCCGAAGCCGCGCTCGAGCGGTTCGGCAACGAAGGTCGCCTTGCGCTTGGGATCGCCGCTCGCCTTGATTTCAAGCGCGTTGGGCTTCTTCAATTCCTGCCAGTTCTTCATGTTGACAGTCATGTAATTCCCCTGGGAAAGTGGCGGGGGTCGATCCGCTGCGTCAGTGGATAAGACCCCGGCCGATGCAAAAGCAGGCGGGTGGCGCGTCCGCCACCCACCGAAACGGACGCGGTTTTAGACGCGACGACGCTTGGAGGGACGAACGCCATTGTGCGGAATGGGCGTCACGTCGCGGATGGACGTGATGGTGAAGCCCACCGCCTGCAGCGCGCGCAGCGCCGATTCACGGCCCGAACCCGGGCCCTTCACTTCCACTTCAAGCGTACGCACGCCATGCTCGGCGGCCTTGCGGCCGGCATCTTCCGCGCACACCTGGGCGGCATACGGGGTCGACTTGCGGCTGCCCTTGAAGCCCATCATGCCGGCGGAAGACCAGGAGATCGCGTTGCCCTGGGCGTCGGTGATGGTGATCATGGTGTTGTTGAAGCTGGCGTTCACATGCGCGACGCCGGCCGAAATGTTCTTGCGCTCGCGGCGTTTGATGCGCTGAGGTTCGCGTGCCATTTTGCTCTATCCTACTTAAATCTTGTGGTGCTGGAGGCGTCTCACCTGGGGAGAACTGCCTCCGGCGGAGTAATTCGCCGCTGGGACGAATTACTTCTTCTTGCCAGCGATCGGCTTCGCCTTGCCCTTGCGGGTGCGCGCATTGGTGTGCGTGCGCTGACCGCGAACCGGCAGACCCTTGCGATGACGCAGGCCGCGATAGCAGGCCAGATCCATCAGGCGCTTGATGTTCATCGCGGTCTCGCGACGCAGGTCGCCTTCGACCGTCAGGTCGGAGTCGATGGTCTCGCGGATCTGCAGGACTTCGGCGTCCGACAGGTCCTGAACGCGGCGCGCGTGGTCGATGCCAAGCTTGTCGGCGATGTCGACGGCGGTCTTGCGGCCGATGCCGTGGATGTAGGTGAGCGCGATGATCACGCGCTTGTTGGTGGGCAGATTGACGCCCGCGATACGTGCCATGTGTAAAAAATCTCCTGCTCCACAGGGCGGCTGGCAGCCGACCCTATCTCAAAGCGCGATGCACAAACCCCGAAACGCACGAAAGACGGTCAGCACTGTAAGAACGCGCTGCCGCTGCCATAACGTGACGGGATTGAGGGCCATTATAGAGTCGCACCCGGCGAGTCAAGCCGCCGACAAACAGGGATGCCTTCGCGCCCCGCATTTCACCCGTAGGGCAGGAAATGCAGCTCTGTGGAATGGCTGGAACCATTATAGCTGATTTTCAGCCTTCATTCCACCATCGAAAGCGATCGGGCAAAAGGTTCGGGTGGCAGCGGGCAGCACAAGCCTTTCGTGCCGCCCGCCCGCTGCCCGATTTCCGCCGCGATCACCCGCCCCATGGCGCTCGGCCAGCCCCGCGATCAATCCTCGGCAGGATCGTCATATTTGAACGGATCGGTCGGCACCCCTTCGGTCGGCAGCGGCATGCGCGGCAGGGTCTTCTCGCTGTTGGCGGCCTTCAGCAGCACGCCGGCGAGCACCACCGATCCCTGGCGCATGTCCTCGGCCTTCAGATGATCGAAGGTGTCGATGCTGCTGTGGTGGACGCGGCTGCCATAATCCAGCGGATCCTGGATGAACTGATAGCCCGGCACGCCCACCGCCTGCATATAGACATGGTCGGTGCCGCCCGTGGGCGCTGCGACCACGGCGGTCGCGCCCATTGAGGCGAAGGGCGCGATCCACTCCTTGAGCATCGGCACGGCGGCGACATTGCCCTCCGCATGGATGCCGCGCAGCTTGCCCGATCCGTTGTCGATGTTGAAATAGGCCTTCAGTTCGCCATAGCCAGGCTTGGGCGTGATCGGGAAACGGTAGCGCCAGCGGTAGAACTGCTCCAGCCCGCCCTCCTTGTCGACGCCGGGCGCGGGGGCGCGGGTCGCCAGATATTTCTCGACATAGGCGAGGCTGCCGAGCAGCCCCTGCTCCTCGCCATTCCACAGCGCGAAACGGATGGTCCGCTTCGGCCGTACGCCCGATTTGGCGAGGATGCGCGCGGCCTCCATGATCATCGCGCTGCCCGCGCCATTGTCCGCCGCGCCGTCTCCCGCGACCCAGCTGTCCAGATGCGCGCCGGCCATCACATAGCCCGCCTTGGGATCGGTGCCGGGGATTTCCGCGATGATGTTGTAGGCGTTGGTGTCGCTGTCATCGAACTTCACGTCGTTCATGAGTTCGAGGACCGGCGCCGGCCCCGTCTTGGCGAGGCGGGCGAGGCGACGATAATCCTCCGCCGCGATCTCCACGCCTGGCAGGGACGGCGTATCGCCGACGCGAAAACTGTAGCCCTCGCCATGCACCAGCTTGGCGTCGCGATAGGAAATCCGTGCCCAGGCGACCGCGCCTTCCGCCTTCAGGAAGGCGTCCAGCTTGCGCGCGAAACCGGCCTGCTTGATGCGCTTTTCGACCGATCCGGGATCGTAGCTCGGCTGGCTGAAGCTGTCGCGCTTGCCGATGTCGTCGCCGGACAGGCGCTGGAACGCTGCCTTGTCGGGCTCGCTGCCGGTGCCGGGCATGCTGACGAGCACGATCTTGCCGGCAAGCTTGCCCTTCCATGCGGCGAAATCGGCCTCTTTCTTCATCGGTGCGACGACGATCGGCGCGCTGATGACGCCGTTGGTGCCCGGCGTCCAGGCGACGGGAATGGCGGTCAGCATGATCGGGCGAGGCGAAACCATGCGCGCATAGGAAGACTGGATCGACCAGCCGCGACCGAAATCGAACCCTTCCTTGTGAACGTTCGACAGGCCCCATTCGCCAAAGCGCTTCGCCGCCCAGGCCTCGGCCTGGCGCATCTGCGGCGAATTGGTCATGCGGCCGCCGATGCCGTCCGTCAGTTCCTGCGCGGTCTGCATCACCTGGCTGTGGTTCATGCCTTCATCGATCAGGCGATTGACCTCGTCCGCCTGCTGCGCGGCGAGTGGCGGCGTCATGAATGCCGGCAGCGCAAGGATGGAAAGCCCGGAGACGGAGCGGGTTTTTGCGGACGAACGCATGATTATGATTCCCCTATGTTATTTTGATGCGCGCAGCCTATCGTCCGATCACATGGGCGCAAGGGGGCAAGCGACAAATGGATCAGGCCATCGCCGGACAAATTTACGACCGGCCGTCGCGACATCTTCCCGCGACGGATCAAGCGGATAGAGGACTGCGCCGCGCGCTCTTGCTGCACCATTCCCACGGCCAGGGTCGCCATCAGGGGAACCGACAGGCTCATGCCGGCGCGGATTGTGCCCGGCGCAGGCCGCGCGCCCGCCACCAGCGCTCGATCGACCGCTGCGCCGGCCGCTCGACAAGGCGGTTGAGCCCCACGGCCAGCCCCAGCGCGACGGCGATCGCCAACCCGCAGCCGATCCATGGATCGACGCCAAGGGCATCCGCCTTCAGCATCACGACAAAGCCGATATGCTGGTGGACCAAGTAGAGGGAATAGCTGATCCCGCCCAGCCACAACAGCGGCCGCACGCAGATAAAGCGCAGCCAGCCTGCCATCATCGCGGCGAAACCCCCGATCAGCAGCAACCCGGCGACCAGATAGGCCCATGGGTCCAGCATGGCGATCGTCGCGACCACCGCGACGAAATAGGGCCATTGCTGCCGCCAGCGCCGCTGGCCCGACCAGATGCGATAGCTCAGCATGCCGATGGCGAAGAAGGGGACATAGCGCAGGATGAGCAGCATCACGACCCGCTCGGGCATGTCGGGCCACAGCGCGAACAGCCATTTGCAGGCCAGCCAGAGCATCAGCACGGGTTCCAGCCGATTGCGCCATGGGCTCAGCCACAGCGTCATCATGCAGGCGTAGAAGGCGACCTCCACCGTCAGCGTCCAATAGGCGCCGTCCACCTGCGGCAGGAAGGCAAAGCCCTCCAGCATCGAGAAATTGGCGACGATGGCCCAGGGCGGTATCTGCAGCGCAGTGACATTGCCCAGATATTCGACCAGCACCGTCAGCAGGATTGCGGCCCAATAGACCGGATAAAGCCGCGAGAAACGGTTCATCACGAAATCGGCGGCGCTGCCGATCCGGTCGAGGGTGAAGAAGATCGCGAAACCGGAGATCGCAAAGAACAGCAGCACCCGATAGTTACCGCCGATCAGGCCATAGGGCACATGCGGCACGGCTGGAAACATCGCGTGGAAACGGGTGGTGTAATGGAACAGCACGACCGCGAGCGCGCCAATGCCGCGCAGAGCATCAAGCTCGCGCAGGCGCCTGCTTCCGCTTTCCTTCCCGGCTGTTTCCATCTGTTGCGTTACGCGCCGCAAAGCTTAACAAAAAGTTAAAGCCACCCGCACAAAGGGGGTTAACGCGGTTAAATCACCGTTAACGCCGGCGCCGGTGGCATCGGTTCGCTGCGCCGCCACGACGCAAAAACGTCATCGCCGGGTCACGGCCACGTAATCCCGGAGGGCTAGGGCAGGCGGATCACAAGCTGACCGGACAAACCGACATGGCCGCACCTCTCCTCCCCTCGCGCGCATCCTCTTCCTCCAGGAAGGTCGGAGAAGCGATGATCCGCCACGAGCAGCTCAGCCCCGCCGGGCTGCTCGACCGGGCCTTCGCCTTCGCCTTTCGCGGCCTCGTCTATGCGCAGATCTGGGAAGATCCGGTGGTCGACATGGAAGCGCTCGCCATCGGGCCGCAGAGCGACATCGTCGCCATCGCCAGCGGCGGGTGCAACATCCTTTCCTACCTCACCGCCGATCCGCGATCCATCACCGCGCTGGACCTCAACACCGCCCATGTCGCGCTGAACCGGCTGAAGCTGACGGCGGCGCGGCACCTGCCCACCCACGCCGATTTCCACCGTTTCTTCGCCCAGTCCGGCCAAAGCGAGAATATCGCCGCCTATCGCGCGCATGTCCGCCCGCATCTGGACGAGGTCAGCCGCCGCTACTGGGAAGGGCGCGACCTGACCGGACGTCGCCGGATCGGGGCTTTTTCCCGCAATTTCTACACCAACGGCCTGCTCGGCAAGTTCATCGGCGGCGCACATCTGATCGCCCGCCTCTACAAGGTCGATCCGCGCGAATTGCTGGCGGCCAACAGCATCGACGAGCAGCGGCAGATCTTCGAGACGCGCCTTGCGCCGATCTTCGAGAAGAAGCTGGTGCGCTGGCTCACGACGCAGCCCGCTTCACTGTTCGGCCTCGGCATCCCGCCCGCCCAGTTCGACGCGCTGTGCGAGGGCGACAAGCAGGACATGGCCGGCGTGCTGAAGCAGCGGCTGGAAAAGCTCGCCTGCGATTTCGACATTCGCGGCAATTATTTCGCCTGGCAGGCGTTCGGACGCGGCTATGGCGAAGCGCCGCTCGCCTCGTTGCCGCCCTATCTGCAGGCGGAAAATCACAGCGCGGTCGCCGACCGGGTGAACCGGGTGAGCGTGCTCCACCGCAACTTCACCGAGCATCTGCGCAGCGCCGCGCCGGGCAGCTTCGACCGTTATGTGCTGCTCGACGCGCAGGACTGGATGAGCGACGCGCAGCTCAATGACCTGTGGACGCAGATCACCCGCACCGCGCGCGCCGGCGCCCGTGTCGTCTTCCGCACCGCCGCTGGCCCCAGCCTGCTGCCCGGCCGGGTCAACGACCGCCTGCTCGGCGCCTGGGACTACCGGGCGGAGCAGTCCGCCGACTATACCCGGCGCGACCGCTCGGCCATTTATGGCGGTGTCCATCTCTATGTGCTCAAGGACGGCTGGTAGGCGGATGGACATGCGGACAGGCAGCGGCCTCTCGATCGGCGCGGCCAGCGACGGGAGCCCGTCGCATGGCGCGCTGATGGACCGCATCTATGCGCGCCAGCGGCATATCTACGACGCCAGCCGCAAATATTATCTGCTGGGCCGGGATCGGCTGATCGACGCGCTGGATGCCGGGAAGGGCGCTCAGGTGCTGGAGGTCGGCTGCGGCACCGGACGCAACCTGATCTGCGCCGCAAAGCGCTGGCCCGATGCGCGGTTGCATGGCATCGACATCAGCAACGCCATGCTGGAGACCGCGCGGACGCAGGTGGATCGCGCCGGGCTTTCCCACCGCATCGCACTGGCGCAGGGGGACGCGGCGGAGTTCGATCCCGGCGCACTGTTCGGCACCGGCCGGTTCGACCGGATCATGCTCTCCTATACCCTCTCCATGATCCCGCCTTGGGAAATGGCGCTGGACATGGCGGCAGGCCTGCTGGCGCCGGGCGGATCGCTCCACATCGTCGATTTCGGCCAGCAGGAGCGCCTGCCCGCCCCCTTTCGCGCGGCGCTGTTCGCCTGGCTCGCGAAGTTCGACGTGTCGCCGCGCGGCGCGCTGAAGGCGGTGGCGGAGGAAGTGGCCGATCGCCACCGGCTGACCCCGCGCTTCACACCTTTGCTGCGCGGCTATGCCTGGAGCGCCGTGCTGGAACGGCGCGAATAGATCCGCCGGTGTTCGGCAAGCCTCCGCGACCAGCAATCTGCCGAACGCACATCCTCCACCTTTCAGCCGTTTCGGGCACGATCGCTTCGGAGCGGCGGAACTCCCACGCACATGGTCCGTTGACCTTGCGCGCGCCGGTCGCCTGTGCCCCCCTTCGGGTCGATCGGCGCGCCACCCAGCAAAGGATCGCCATGATGACCGACCGCACGCCCCGCATCGATGATCGCGACACTGCGCCGGACGCGCTCGCTCCGGAAACCGAAAATGCGGAACAGAGCGAAGCAGGCACGCAGGCGCAGGATGTCGCGGCCGATGCGCTCGCAGGTCGCACCGGATTGTCGGAGGACAGCGAGCGCGGCGGGCATTCCGATCCCACGAAGTTGCTGCCCGACGATACCGAAGACCTCGTCGAGAAGATGAATGCGATGGACCGCAGCGGCCGCATCGATTTCGGCGCCTTCGCCGGCGAACCCTCGATGGACGACGAGGAAGACTATTATGGCGACACCGACAGCGAGGATGACGAGTAAGGGGCGGACGGGCAAGCGGTAGATGTGGGCTCCGCAGCGTAGGCCCAGGCTTTTCCCGCCTCGCTTGACCTTGCCTTGGGTCAGCCGTCCTTGCCGTGGAGCTGGTCCCACAGCCTGCCGGTCCCGGCCTCCTGCGCATTGTTCACATATTGGGCGGCGATGAGCCATCCCTTGATCGGGCGCAGTGGCAACAGCGTGGTGAGCACCAGCACCGGCGCGCCGACGAGCAGATGCACCCATAGGGGCGGGCTCACGAGAATTTCCAGCATCAGGATGAAAATGACGCCGGGCACGCAGGCGAAGAGCTGGACGAACACGGCCGGCCCATCGGCGGGATCGGCGAAATCATAGCTGAGCCCGCAACATTCGCAATGATCGCGCACGGTCAGGAATCCCGCGAAGATATGTCCCTGCCCGCAGCGCGGGCATCGGCCAAAGACGCCCGTTTCGATCGGGGAGAGCGGCCTGCGCCCCCGGATCGCGTCCTCTGCGGGGCGGATATCATCTGCTTGTTCCATCGGAGCCCTCCTTGGCTGGCGCCTATGTCGGGCACGGCCAGCGGGATTCAATGGCACATATTGTCCCAGGGGAGTGGGGGAGAGACGAGCCCTCCCCTCTCCATCATCTGCTTAGCGGCAGTTGAGATTGCCGCGGTCGATCTCCCGGCCCAGCAGGCCGCCGGCACCCGCGCCGATCAGGATGCCCGCCGTGTTGGACCGGCCGCGATCCAGCTCGCTGCCCAGCAGGCCGCCCAGCGCGGCACCGATGATGAGGCCCGTCGTGCCATCCGACCGGCGGCAATAATAGCGATCGTCATAGCCGCGATAGATGCGCGTCTGGCGCGTCACGCGGATCGGCGCATAACCCGCGCGGTAATAGCGGTCGGGCCGGTAGTAGCGGCCATAGCGCGGATCCGGCCGGTTCCAGTCATAATTGTAGACGACACGGCCGGGGCGACCATAGCCGCCGCGCGGGCCACGATCGTCGCGATCCCAATGCTTGCCGCCGTGGCGCTCGTCATAGCGGCCATGGCCCCTGTCTCCACGATCGTCGCCCCGGTTGCCGCCACGATCGTCCCGGTCGCGGCCATGCCCATTGCCCCGCCCATGGCCCGGATCGGCAGAGGCCGGAACGGCGGTGAGCATCATGGCCCCCAGAGAGAAGGCGGCGATTGCGCCCTTGATGGTGAACGACATTGTTTGCTCCATTATGGTTTTGATCTGGGAGCAACAACATCACAGCGTGTCGGAATGTTGCATGAACGGAAAACAACAAGGCAGCGCGCGTGGCAAAGGGGGGGATGGATCCACGATCCATCCCCCCCTTGCCGGTCTGAAAGCTATTGCACTAACGACTTACTCCGCGGCGATCCCCGCCGCCTTGAACATATCCGCGTCGCCCTCGTCTGTGCTGACGCTGTCATTGGCCTTGAGCTTCTTGCGGCGGTCGAAGCTGTCCCACACGTCGTTCCAGTTGCCCCGCGTTGCGCCCTTTGAATATTCGGTCGCGCGGGTCTCGAAGAAGTTCGCGTGTTCCACGCCGTTCAGCAGCGGGGCGAGCCAGGGCAGTGGGTGATCCTCGATCATGTAGATGGGCTTGAGGCCCAGCTGGCCCAGCCGCCAGTCGGCGATGTAGCGGACATAGCGCTTGATGTCCTTGGGCGTCATGCCGGGCACCGGCCCCATTTCGAACACCAGGTCGATGAACGCATCCTCGATCCGCACCGTCTTCTGGCACATGTCCATGATGTCGTCCTTCACCGCCGGGGTCAGGCACTGGCGTTCAGCGCAGAAGGCGTGGAACAGCTTGATGATGCCCTCGCAATGCAGGGTCTCGTCGCGGACGGACCAGGTGACGATCTGCCCCATGCCCTTCATCTTGTTGAAGCGCGGGAAGTTCATGAGCATGGCGAAGCTGGCGAAGAGCTGCAGCCCTTCGGTAAAGCCGCCGAACATGGCGAGGGTGCGGGCGATATCCTCGTCCGTATCGACGCCGAACTGCTGCAAATAGTCGTGTTTGTCCTTCATCTCCTTATACTGCATGAAGGCGCTGTATTCGCTCTCGGGCATGCCGATGGTGTCGAGCAGGTGCGAATAGGCGGCGATGTGGACCGTTTCCATGTTGCTGAACGCGGTCAGCATCATCTTTACCTCGGTCGGCTTGAACACGCGGCCATATTTCTCGTGGTAGCAATCCTGCACTTCCACGTCCGCCTGGGTGAAGAAGCGGAAGATCTGGGTCAGCAGGTTGCGCTCATGGTCGGACAGCTTCTGCGCCCAGTCACGGCAATCCTCGCCGAGCGGCACTTCTTCGGGCAGCCAGTGCAGCTGCTGCTGGCGCTTCCAGAACTCATAGGCCCAGGGATATTCGAAGGGCTTGTACTGCTTGGAGGCTTGGAGAAGAGGCATGGGACGGGCTCCGCTTTAATGGGTGAGCGCAACCTGTGCGTGGGCGGGGCGTTGATGACCCGCCACCCCCGGCACAGGAGCAATATCATGGTTGATCTGAGCAGCATCAAGGAACATGCCGAAATCATCGGCGCGGACGGCGTGCATGTGGGCACCGTCGACCATGTCGACGGAGATCGTATCAAGCTGACCAAGAAGGACAGCGGAGAAGGATCCCACAAGGGGCATCACCATTATATCTCCCAAGGGCTGATCGCCGACGTCGAGAATGACGGCACGGTGCGATTGAGCGCGACCGGCGCAAACGCCGTTCTTTTCGAAGAGGAAAAATAAGGCAGGCGGCGCGGCGGCATCATCTGCCGCGCCAACATGCCGTGCAAAGGCCTCACTGACAGGCAAGGCATTCGTCATAGTCGGTGCTCTCACCGATTTCGAACTTCGGCGCCTCGCTGGTGTTGTCCGCCTCGACGCCGCCCGCAAAGCCCGCGCGCTGCACGGACTTGGAGCGGAGATAATAGAGCGATTTCACGCCCAGCTCCCAGGCGCGGAAGTGGAGCATCAGCAGATCCCACTTCTCGACGTCGGCGGGGATGAACAGGTTCAGCGACTGCGCCTGGTCGATATAGGGCGTGCGGTCGGCGGCGAGCTCCAGCAGCCAGCGCTGGTCGATCTCGAAGCTGGTCTTGAACGCATCCTTCTCTTCCTGGCTCAGGAATTCGAGATGCTGGACCGAACCGCCATTTTCCAGGATCGAGTTCCAGACATTGGTGCTGTCCTTCGACTTCTCGATCAGCAGCTTTTCCAGATAGGGGTTCTTGATCGAGAAGCTGCCGGACAGCGTCTTGTGCGTATAGATATTGGCCGGGATCGGCTCGATGCAGGCCGAGGTGCCGCCGCAGATGATGGAAATGGACGCGGTGGGCGCGATCGCCATCTTGCAGCTGAACCGTTCCATCACGCCCATGTCGGCGGCGTCCGGGCACGGCCCGCGCTCATGCGCCAGCATCATCGAGGCTTCGTTCACCTGCGTGTTGATGTGCTTGAACATCTTGAGGTTCCAGCTCTTCGCCATCGCGCTCTCGAACGGGATGAGGCGCGCCTGCAGGAAGCTGTGATAGCCCATGACACCGAGGCCAACCGAACGCTCGCGGCTGGCGCTGTATTTCGCGCGGGCCATCTCGTCGGGCGCGCGGTCGATATAGTCCTGCAGCACATTGTCGAGGAAGCGCATGACATCCTCGATGAACTGCTTCTCGCCGTTCCACTGATCCCAGGTTTCCAGGTTCAGCGAGGACAGGCAGCAGACCGCCGTGCGGTCGTTGCCGAGATGATCGACACCGGTGGGCAGCGTGATTTCCGAGCAGAGATTGGAGGTCGAAACCTTGAAGCCCAGGTCGCGATGATGCTTGGGCATCGTGCGGTTCACGGTGTCGTTGAAGACGATATAGGGCTCGCCGGTGGCCAGGCGTACCTCGACCAGCTTCTGGAACAGTGCGCGCGCGTTCACCGTGCCGCGGATCGACTGGTCCTTGGGGCTGCGCAGGTGGAAATCCGTGCCGTCGCGCACCGCTTCCATGAACTCGTCGGTCAGCAGCACGCCATGGTGCAGGTTCAGCGCCTTGCGGTTGAAATCGCCCGAGGTCTTGCGGATCTCAAGGAACTCCTCGATCTCCGGATGGGAGACGTCGAGATAGCAGGCGGCCGAACCACGGCGCAGCGACCCCTGGCTGATCGCGAGGGTCAGGCTGTCCATCACCCGCACGAAGGGGATGATGCCGCTGGTCTTGCCGTTGAGGCCGACCGGCTCGCCAATGCCACGCACATTGCCCCAATAGGTGCCGATGCCGCCGCCGCGCGAGGCCAGCCAGACATTCTCGTTCCACGTCGCGACGATCCCTTCCAGACTGTCGGAAACCGAGTTCAGATAGCAGGAGATCGGCAGGCCCCGGCCGGTGCCGCCGTTCGACAGCACGGGCGTTGCCGGCATGAACCACAGGCGGCTGATATAGTCATAGATGCGCTGGGCGTGCGCCTGATCGTCGGCATAGGCGGCCGCGACGCGGGCGAACAGATCCTGATAGCTTTCGCCAGGCAGCAGATAGCGGTCCTGCAGCGTCTCCTTGCCGAAATCGGTGAGCAGCGCGTCGCGCGATGCGTCCGTGGCCACGGCGAAGCGGCGCTCCAGCACGGCGTTGGACGCGAGGGGCGCCGCAGCAGCCTTGGCGGCGCTCGCAGCGGCTTTCGCGGGAGCGGCGGCGACCGCCTCCAGCACATCTTCAATCGTCGTAGCCACGTTCTGCTCACTCACTTCCTGCGTTTCACGAAAATCCATGCGGCGTCCCCAGTTGTTCTCATTTCGTTCGATTCGGTCACGCCATGACTGGGCAAGCGCCCTGCATAGCATATTTCGAACCGCACAGGCCAAACCATGGAGACGTCAAAGGCCGAGGCGCCGCCTGCAATAAAGCCGACAAAACCCCGTCACGCCGACTCACGTCGCCGTGTCCTTATACCATCTATTGGGTAACCCCCGTCGTCCCGAATACAAGGGATAGTGCCATAGCCAGTTCGGGACGCAAGAGGGTAAATTACCGTTTAAAGACTCGGCGGGTGGTCAAGCCGGCGGAAACCATGCCCCCGCCACATGCGACGCGCGGATTTTCCTCATGTCCATGAAAGGCAAGAGACAATCTCCAATATGAAAATAAATTTGTGGATCATCTTCGTGGCTGGCACTGCATATAGTAGCGGCCCGGCATCCCTGCGCGGGCACCCGTCATATCCGGTATCAGCGACGCGAAGATGAACAGCCTCACCCCAGCGCCCCAACCTCTGTCAGAGCCCCAGCCAGCATCTTCCCGTCCGGCTACGGAGCCCCACTGGCATTTCTGGATCGATCGGGGCGGCACCTTTACCGATGTGGTGGCGCGCGGGCCGGACGGCAAGCTGGCGACGGCCAAGCTGCTGTCCGACAATCCCGGCCAATATGACGACGCCGCGATCGCCGCGATCCGCATGCTGTCGGGCGTGCCGCAGGGGCCGCTGCCGCGCGCAGACATCCGCATCGGCACCACCATCGCCACCAATGCGCTGCTGGAGCGCAAGGGTGCGCCGGTGCTGCTGGCGATCACGCGCGGCTTTGGCGATGCGCTGGCGATCGGCACGCAGGCGCGACCCGACATCTTCGCCCGCCATATCGTGAAGCCGGCGCCGCTCTACATGGACGTCGCCGAAATCGACGAGCGGATGAGCGCGCAGGGAGAAGTGCTGCAGCCGCTGGACGAGGACTCTGCCCGCGCAGCCCTTTCCGCGGCACGAGCCCGCGGGATCGAGGCGATCGCGATCGCCCTGCTCCACGGCTACCGCCATGACGCGCATGAAAGGGCGCTGGCCCGGATCGCGCGGGAACTGGGCTTCACGCAGATTTCCGTGAGCCATGAGGTCGGCGCGCTCATCCGCCTGATCCCCCGCGCGCAGACAAGCGTGGTCGATGCCTATCTCTCGCCGGCGCTGCACGCCTATGTGGCGGGACTGGACGCGGCACTGGGCGAGGAGAACGCCCCGCTGTTCATGCAGTCGAGCGGCGGCCTTACCAGCGGCGGCGCCTTCCGGGGCAAGGATGCGATCCTGTCCGGCCCGGCGGGCGGCATCGTCGGCATGGCGAAGACGGCGGAGCGGGCAGGCTTCACCCGCGTCATCGGCTTCGACATGGGCGGCACCTCGACCGACATCTCCCTGCATGCCGGGCAGCACGAGCATGACCATGAGGCGGAGGTGGCGGGCGTCCATATCCGCGCGCCGATGCTGCGCATCCATACAGTGGCGGCGGGCGGCGGATCGATCTGCGCGGTGGCGGGCCAGGGCGCAGGGACCACACTGTCGGTTGGGCCGCATTCGGCGGGCGCCGTGCCCGGACCGGCCTGCTACCGGCGCGGCGGTCCGCTGACCGTCACCGACTGCAACCTGCTGCTGGGCAAGCTGCAACCCGATTTCTTCCCCCGCCTGTTCGGGCCTGGCGGCGACGCGCCGCTGGACCGGGATGCCGCCGCTGCGAAGATGAGCGAACTCTGCGCCGCCGTCGGTGCGGCGACCGGCAGCACGCCCGCGCCACTGGACCTTGCCGAAGGGCTGATCGCCATTGCCGTTGCCGACATGGCCAACGCCATCAAGGCCATCTCCATATCGCGCGGCCATGATGTGCGGCAGTTCGCGCTCGCCTGTTTCGGCGGCGCGGGCGGGCAGCATGCCTGCCTGGTCGCCGATGCGCTGGGGATCGAGACCGTGCTCATCCATCCGCTGGCCGGCGTGCTTTCCGCCTATGGCATGGGGCTGGCCGACCGGCGCGCGATGCGCGAACGCACCGTCGCCATCCCGCTGGACCCCGGCAATATGGACGCCATCAACGCAGCACTGAGCGGGCTGGATGCGGACGCCCGCGCCGCGCTTGAAGCGCAGGGCATCGCCCCGGCCGTGATCCACACCCAAGCCCTCGCCCATCTGCGCGCCGAGGGGGTGGATAGCAGCATTGCAGTGCCGATGGCCGATCCGCAGACGATGCATGCCGCCTTCATCGAGCGCTATCGCCAACGTTTCGGCTATGCGCTGCCCGGCGGGCTGATCGTCGACATGCTGAGCGTGGAGGCCATATCCGACGCTGCGGAAATCGGTGCGCCTACGCTTGCCGCCGAGCGGACCCTGCCCCCTGCCGCCCATGCCCGCATACGGATGGCGGGGGTCGATCATGATGCCCCTGTCCATTGCCGCGACGCACTGGCGGAAGGTGCGCGGATCGCCGGGCCTGCACTGATCGTCGATCCGGTGGCGACCAGCGTGATCGAGCCGGGCTGGAGTGCGCGGGTCGATGCCGAGGGCTGCCTGATCCTGGAGCGCAGCGCCGCCGCGCGGGCAGTGGTCAAGGCCGACACCGCACTCGACCCCGTGCGCCTGGAGATCTTCTCCGGCCTGTTCATGGCGATCGCGCGGGAGATGGGTGCGGCGCTGCGCCACAGCGCAGCCTCGGTGAACATCCGTGAGCGGCTGGACTTCTCCTGCGCGCTGTTCGACGGCGCCGGCAACCTCATCGCCAACGCGCCGCATATTCCGGTCCATCTGGGGTCGATGGGCGAGAGCATCCGCACCGTCATCACCCGCAGGGGCAGCGATGGCCGTGGCATCCGGCCGGGTGACGTCTATGCGCTGAACGATCCCTATCAGGGCGGCACGCACCTGCCCGACATCACCGTGATCGCGCCGGTGTTCGTCGAGGACGAGCAAGTCCCCGCCTTCTTCGTCGCCGCGCGCGGGCATCATGCCGATATCGGCGGCAAGAGCCCCGGCTCGATGCCGCCCGACAGCGTCAGCATCGAGGAGGAAGGCATCGTGCTCGACGCGATGCTGATCGTCGAGGACGGCGTGCTGAAGGAATCGGAACTGCGCCAGTTGCTCGCCTCCGGGCCATGGCCGGCACGCAAGCCAGACCGCAACATCGCCGATCTCGCCGCGCAGATCGCCGCCTGCCGGCGCGGCGCGCAGGCGCTGCTCGATCTGTGCGCCGATCAGGGCGCGCAGGTCGTTCGCGCCTATATGGGCCATGTGCAGGATCATGCCGAGGCGGCCGTGCGCGCGTTGGCGGGCCGGCTGCGCGACGGCAACTTCACCTACCCGATGGATGGCGGCAGCCATATCTGCGTGGCCGTGCGGGTGGATCATCATGCCGGCGGGATCTCCATCGACTTCGCCGGCACCAGCCCGCAGCGGGCGGACAATTTCAATGCGCCGGTCGCGGTGGTGCGCGCTGCCGTGCTCTATGTCATGCGGCTGCTGGTCGACCTGCCGATCCCGCTCAACGACGGCTGCATGCGGCCCGTCACCCTGCACATTCCCGAAGGATCGATGCTGAACCCCCGCCGCCCCGCCGCCGTCGTCGCCGGTAATGTGGAGACCAGCCAGGCGGTGACGGATGCGCTTCTGGGGGCACTGGGCGCGCTGGCGGGATCGCAGGGGACGATGAACAACCTGACCTTCGGCGATGCCACCCATCAATATTATGAGACGATCGCGGGCGGGTCTGGCGCAGGACCGGATTTCGACGGCGCCGATGCTGTGCAGACGCATATGACCAACAGCCAGCTGACCGATCCCGAAGTGCTGGAGAGCCGCTTCCCGGTACTGGTGGAGCGCTTTTCCATCCGCCGGGGATCGGGCGGCACGGGCACCCATCGCGGCGGCGACGGCGCGGTGCGGCGCATCCGCTTCCGCCAGCCGATGTTCGCCGGCATCCTCTCCAACAATCGCGAGGCTGGCGCCTTCGGCCTTCGGGGCGGGGCACCAGGCGCGCCGGGGATCAACCGGGTGGAGCGCGCCGACGGGCGGACGGAAAGCCTGCCCGCGACCGCCTCCGTGGCGATGGAGGAGGGCGACGTCTTCGTGATCGAGACGCCGGGCGGTGGCGGCTATGGGGCGGACTGAGGCAATTTAACGGACTGGCGCAAAGCCGGTTCATTTCGGCTCCACCATCTTGTCTACTCCAACAATAGACATAACATCATCCTCACGAATCAACAGGAGGAGCGATGTCATGACCAAGCAGAATGTCACCGACCGAACCCCCATCATCCTGACGCTGGCGGGTATGGAACAGCCGGGGTCGGGCCACTGGCTGAGCCGCTGGAACGAGGATCTGGACGATTGCCGGCCCGTCGACCTGGGCCTGTGGTCCAGCCCCAATCGCAACGCCTGGGTCACCGCCCTGAACATGGCCATCCGCAATGCAGACCGGCCGGTCGTACTGGTAGCGCGCGGCCTGGCCTCCCATGCCGTCGCCTGGTGGGCAGCGCTGGAGAGCCCGGCCTATGGTACACCCGTGGCCGGCGCGATGCTGGTCGCACCGCCGCGTATCGACACCGCCAGCGACGACCTGCGCCTCATCAGCTTCGGCCCTGCGGCGAAGGTGCTGCTGCCATTCCCCAGCGTGGTCGTCGCCAGTCGCAACGATCATCGGATGGATTATGCCGGGGCGCAGGCGCTTGCCCGGCTGTGGGGCAGCCACAGCGTCGATGGCGGCGAGATCGGCTCGGCGAACGACGCTGCCGATCTTGGCCGCTGGGGCCATGGCCGCGACATCCTGAACTGGCTGATCGCGCAGGATGGAGAGGGCGTCGTGGCGACGCCGCGCGGCGAGGCAGAGGTCATCGGCTTCCCCAAGGCGGCCAAGCCGCCCATCGACCTGTCACTCTAAGCCAATCCCGACGGGCTGCCCCGAGCCCCCGACTTCCAGCCCTCCCCCGCTTCCTGTGGGGGAGGGTTCTTGTATCAGCGCGCGCCCTCGTCGGGTTGCGCGGCGAAGCGCCGGGCCAGCAGCGCGCAGGCGATCAGCTGGATCTGGTGGAACAACATCAGCGGCAGGATGATCGGCCCGACCTGCGCGGCAGGGAACAACGCGCCCGCCATCGGCACGCCCGAGGCGAGGCTCTTCTTCGATCCGCAGAACAGCAGCACGATCGCATCCTCGCGGCTGAACCCCAGCAGCTTGCCTAAGCCCCAGGTGATGAGCAGGACCAAGACCAGCAGCACCACGCACAAGAGCGCGATCAGCCCCAGTTCGCCCGCGGAAACCCGGCTCCACAGCCCTTCGACCACGGCCGCGCCAAAAGCGGTGTAGACGACCAGCAGGATCGACCCCCGATCGACGACCGTCACCAGCGACTTGTGCCGGGCCACGAAGCCGCCGATCACCGGCCGCAGCAGATGGCCCGAAATGAAGGGCAGCAGCAGTTGTAGCGCGATGCTCTCCACCGAGGAGAAGGACACCGCGCCCGTCTCCCCGCCCATCAGCAGCGCAACCAGCAGCGGCGTCACGAAGATGCCCAGGATGTTGGAGAAGGAAGCGCTGCACACCGCCGCCGCGACATTGCCCCGCGCCATGGCCGTGAAGGCGATGGACGACTGCACCGTGGACGGCAGCATGGTCAGGTAAAGCATGCCCGCCGCCAATATGGGCGGCAGAAACGGGATCTTGCCGATCGCCAGACCCAGCAGCGGAAACAGCACGAAGGTCGTCGCCAGCACCGCGACGTGCAGCCGCCAGTTGCGCGCGCCGGCCCAGATCGCCTCGCGCGAGAGCTTGGCGCCGTGCAGGAAGAACAGCAGCACAATCGCCGCATCCGCGATCCCACCGAAAAGCGGCACACCCCAGCCGCGCGGCGGCAATATGCTCGCCAGCAACACCGTGCCGAGCAGCATCAGGATGAACGGATCGAGCAGGCCCTTCAGTCGCGCCATCATGTCATTCCCACGCAATCTTGAACCAGGCGATCAATGCGTCGCCGCAGAGGAAGGAAGATCGACCGTCACGACCTGCGTCGGAATGGGCGTCAACAGGATGATCGCGCCGCAGCACAGGCCGAGCACGCCCCACAGATAGCGCTTCTGCCGCAGGTCGAACAATCCGCGCGCCAGGCAATAGAAGCCCGCGAGCACGATCGCCACCGTCCAGAACATCGTCATTATGCTGTTGCATCCTTGGCAGAACGGGCATGCACCCTTCGGCCCGCGACATAGGTGCTGGCAACCGCCCTGTCATCACCCAGTATCTGCAGCGCGAACAGGCGCTCGGCGAGCGGCCGTCCGGCGGTACGGCGGGCGAGCAGCGGGGTCGCCGCGCCATCCAGCACGACGAAGTCCGCCTCCTGTCCCGGCTGCAGCGCGCCGACCCGGTCGGCCATGCCGAGCAACCGCGCGCCCGCAGCCGTCGCCAGATGGAGCGCGCGGAAGGGATCGAGGCTGGCGCCGCGCATCTGGCAGACCTTGTACGCTTCCCCCATGGTCGAAAGCAGCGAGAAGCTGGTGCCAGCGCCGACATCCGTGCCCAGGCCCACCTTCACGCCATGCGCGTCGGCGCGGGCAAGGTCGAACAGGCCGGAGCCAAGGAACAGGTTGGAGGTGGGGCAGAAAGCGATGCCAGCGCCGGCCTGCGCCATGCGGCCCATCGCCCGGTCGTCCAGATGCACGCCATGGGCGAAGACCGACCGGTCGCCGACCAGCCCGAAACGGTCATAGACGTCGAGATAGTCGATCGCGTGCGGGAAGCGCGCGGCCACTGCGGCGATCTCGCCCCGATTTTCCGACAGATGCGTGTGCAGCAGCGCATCCGGGTGGGCCGCGAGCAGATCGCCCGCCACCTGCAACTGCGCGTCGGAGGAGGTGAGCGCAAAACGCGGCGTGATCGCATAACCAAGCCGGCCACGCCCCCGCCAGCGGGCAATGAGCGCTTCATTCTCGGCGCGCGATCCCTCGGCCGTGTCGCACAGGGCGTCCGGCGCGCACTGGTCCATCATCGTCTTGCCCGACACGATCCGCATGTTCCGTGCCAGCGCCGCCTCGAACAGCGCATCGACCGAAGCGGGGTGCATGGTGGAGAACACCAGCGCGCTGGTCGTGCCGTTGCGCAGCAGTTCATCGAGGAAGAAGGCGGCGACCCCATCGGCATGGGCGCGATCGGCAAAGGCCATCTCTGCAGGGAAGATGTGCCGGTCCAGCCAGTCGAGCAATTGCGCGCCATGGGCGGCGATCCGCTCGGTCTGCGGATAATGGATATGGGTGTCGATGAAGCCCGGCACGATCAGCCCGCCGGGGAAGGCCGTGACCGGCGCGTCAGGGTATCGGGGCGCAAGTCTCCCATGATCGCCCAGCGCCACGACGATGCCGTCGTCCACGACCAGCAGGCCGTCTGGGTAATGAACGATCGCCTCCGCACCCGCCTGCGCGGGATCATGGGGCACGGCAAGAATTTCGGCGCGATAACCGGCCAGGCTCATGCGCGCGGCCCCGCGAGCGCGAGCAGCTGGGCGAGGACGGCGATGGCGATCACTTCGGGCTCCTTCCCGTTGATGCCGGCCATGCCGATGGGGCAGACCATGCGGCCAAGCGCCTCCTCATCCATGCCCGCCTTGCGCAGGCGCGAGAGGAAGCGGGCGCGCTTGGTGGCGGACCCGATGACTCCGGTAAAGGCGAAAGACCGGGGCAGCGACGCCTGCGTCAAACGGAAGTCGAGGCCATGGTCATGGGTAAGGATGAGGATGGCGGCATTGCGCGGCGCGGCGCCGATCGCGCAGAGCATCTCTTCCTCCTGCGCATGGGTGACGCCGGCGATCCCGGCCGCCTCGGCGCGATTGTCATACCAGGCGAAGGCAAAGGGTAGGCCATGGGCGGCGCGCGCGATCGCTTGCCCGACATGGCCCGCGCCCAGCATGATGACGGGGCGCGGCGCCGTGCCAAGCCGCTCGGCGAGCACGGCGCCCGGCTCCGGGCGCGGATCACGAGCAGAGGGCAGCGCGGCGGTTGCATCGGTGTCCAGCGGCGCGCGCACGATCCGGTCGCCGCCGAAGCGCGCCTCCCAGACGGTGCCGAAATCGGCGGCGCGCAGCCAGGTCGCGGCGTCCTCGTCCAGCCGCTCGACCAGCAGGCGGACCTTGCCGCCGCAGCATTGACCGAGCAGTGGACCGAGGGGGTAATCCTGCACCCGCCAGCTTCCGGGCGGAAGGGCAAGGATCGCGCGCGCCTGCTCGGCGGCGCGATATTCCAGCATGCCGCCACCGATCGAGCCGGAAAGCCCATGTTCCGTGACCACCATGCGCGTGCCCGGCCCGCGCGGCGCGGAGCCCTCCGTCGCCAGCACCGTCACCATCGCGGTAGGCCCATGCGCCAATCCCCGCAGCGCCTCTTCCGCCCAGTCGAGCACCGCCATCACCCCGCCCGCAACGCCGCGATGGCGCCGAGGATGCGTTCTGGCGTCGCCGGTGCATCGAGCGCGGGCAATCCTTTTCCCGGCACGGCGGCGGCGACAGCATGGGTCAGCGCCGACAGCACCGAGAGCGCCAGCATGAAGGGCGGCTCACCCACGGCCTTCGACCGATGGATGGTCGGCACGTTCGCGCAGCCGCCATCCCACAGGCGGATGTCCATATGCGCGGGCCGGTCGCTGGCAGTGGGGATCTTGTAGGTGGACGGCGCATGGCTCAGCAACCGGCCCTTGTCGTCGAACACCAGTTCCTCGGTGGTGAGCCAGCCCATGCCCTGGATGAAACCGCCCTCCACCTGCCCCAGGTCGATGGCCGGGTTCAGCGAGCGGCCGACATCGTGGAGGATGTCCACGGCCAGTACCTTGTGCTCGCCGGTCAGCGTGTCGATCACCACCTCGCTCATCGCCGCGCCATAGGCGAAATAATAAAAGGGCCGGCCGCTGTGCCGGGCGCGGTCATAATGGATGTCGGGCGTCGCATAGAAGCCGCTCGCCGCCAGCGAGACCCGCGCCATATGCGCCATGCGGCAGAGCTGGGCAAAGGGCGTGACGCTGTCGCCAGCGACTACGCCTTCGGGCGTGAAATGCACATCCTCCGGCGCGATGCCATGGCGCGAGGCGAGCAGATTGGCGAGCCGATCGCGGATCTGCTCCGCCGCGTTCAGCGCCGCCATGCCGTTGAGGTCCGAGCCCGAGGAGGCCGCGGTCGCCGAGGTGTTGGGCACCTTGTCCGTCCGCGTCGCGGTGATGCGGATGCTGTCGACCGGCACGGCGAAGACATCCGCCACCACCTGCGCCACCTTGATGAACAGGCCCTGCCCCATCTCCGTGCCGCCATGGTTGAGCTGGATCGAGCCATCGGCATAGACCAGCACCAGCGCGCCGGCCTGGTTGAGATGCGTCGTCGTGAAGCTGATGCCGAACTTGACCGGGGTGAGCGCCAGCCCCTTCTTCAGCACATGATGCGTTGCGTTGAATGCCTCCACCGCCGCCATCCGCCCGGCATAGTCGGCACGATCCGCCAGTGCGTCGATCAGCTCGGGGGCGACATTGTCCGTCACTTCCATGTGGAAGGGGGTGATCCGCCGCCCGCTGTCCTCGCCGGCCCGGTCGTACAGGTTCGCGCGGCGCACGGCCAGCGGATCGCGGCCAAGATGCGCGGCGATGGCATCCATCACCCGCTCGATCACCAGCATCCCCTGCGGTCCGCCGAAGCCGCGAAAGGCGGTGTTGGACACGGTGTGGGTCTTCGCCCGGTGCGAGACGATCTCGACGGCGGGCAGATAATAGCAATTGTCGGCGTGGAACATCGCCCGGTCGTTGATCGCGGGCGAAAGGTCGGTGGTCGCGCCGCAGCGCGAGGCCAGCGTCATGCGGATGCCCTCGATGCGCCCGTCTCCGTCGAAGCCGACATCATAGGCGGCGGTGAAATCATGGCGCTTGCCGGTCATGACCATGTCGTCGTCCCGGTCGCAGCGGAACTTGGCGGGGCGGCCGGTCTTGCTCGCCACCAGCGCGGCGGCACCGGCGAACAGCGCGGCCTGCGTTTCCTTGCCGCCGAACGCGCCGCCCATGCGGCGCACCTCCACCGTCACGTCGGCGCTGGAGCTGTGGAGCAGATGCGCGACCAGATGCTGCACTTCGCTGGGATGCTGGGAGGAGGTGAGCACATGCACCTGCCCGTCCTCGCCCGGCGTCGCGAGCGCCACCTGCCCTTCCAGATAGAAATGATCCTGCCCGCCGATGGCGACCTTGCCGGAGAGCCGGTGGGGCGCCGCCGCCATCGCGCCATCGGGATCGCCGCGCCCCATTTTCTGGCTCGCCTCGATCAGCGACTGCGCCTGCAGCGCGGCGTCGATATCGAGCAGCGCGGGCAGGGGGGCATAGTCGATCTTGCCCAGCTTCGCGGCACGGCGCGCGGCCATCGTGCTGGTGGCCGCGACCAGGAAGATGGGCTGGCCCATGAAGATAACCCGTCCTTCGGCGAGCAGCGGATCGTCGCCCGCCACCGGGCTCACATCATTCTTGCCCGGAATGTCGGCGGCGGTATAGACCGCAACCACCCCCGGCGCGGCGCGCACGGCGGAAAGGTCCATCGAGAGGATATCGGCATGCGCCTGACTGCTCTGCCCGAAGGCAAGGTGCAGCATCTCGGCACCCTCGGCCATGTCGTCGACATAGAGCGCGGCGCCCGCGACCTGCATCGCGGCGCTGTCATGCCCGATCGCGCGGTGGACGGCGCCGGTCAGCGGCGGGACTTCGGGCGGCAGGGCGGCGTCGCGATCAGCCATGGCGTGTCCCCGCAAGCGCAGACAGCAATGCCGGATCGAGCACGCTCATCGGCTCATCGGGATAGCGCGTTTCCGCCCAGATGCGGCGCAGCAGGTTGGCCGCCGCCGTCAGCCGATAGTCGGAAGACCCGCGCACGTCGCTGAGCGGCGCATAATCCTGCGCCAGCGCGGCGCAGGCTGCCTCGACCGTCGCCGCGCTCCATGGCTGGCCGGTCAGCGCCGCCTCACAGGCGCGGGCACGGGCAGGAGTGCCGGCCATGCCGCCAAAGGCGATGCGCGCCTGCGTGACGACATCCTGCTCGATGGTCAGCGCGAAGGCACCGCAGACCGCCGAAATGTCGCTGTCGAAACGCTTGGAAAGCTTGGTGATCCGCACCAGCGTTCCGGCCGCCGGGCGCGGCACGAAGAGGCTTTCGACAAATTCGCCGGGCGCCCGGTCCTGCCTGCCATAGGCGAGGAAATAGTCTTCCAGCGGCATCGTCCGCCGATCCCCGCCGCGCCGCAGGGTGAGCGTTGCGCCCAAGGCGATCAGCGCGGGCGGCATGTCCCCGATGGGCGATCCATTGGCGATATTCCCGCCGATGGTGCCGGCATTGCGCACCTGCGTCCCGCCGATCCGTCGCACCAGTTCGCCAAGGTCGGGCGAGAGCTGGGCAAGCGCCGACTGCGCCTCCGCATAGCGCACGCCCGCGCCGATCGTCAGCCCGGCGTCGCTCTCATCGATCCCGCGCAGGTCGGCGACGTCGCCCAGCAGGATGATGTCGGGCAGCACGCGATGCTGCTTCGTCACCCAGAGGCCGACATCGGTCGCGCCCGCGACCAGCCTCGCTTCGGGATGGTCGATCAGCAGTGCCGCCAGCTCATCCGAAGAATGCGGCGCGAAGCAGCGGCGCTGCGTGCCGGACAGCGGATCGTCATAAGTGAACGCCAGCGGTTCCCGACGCACCAGCCCCCTGAGCGCCGCCACGACATCCACATCATCCTGCGGCGCAGATGCCACAGCCTCGCCCGCCGCCAGGATGGGCCCATAGCCGGTGCAGCGGCACAGATTGCCGGAAAGGACATCGGCCACCGGCACGTCCACCGTGCCCATGGCGCCGATCGCCCTGCCGTGCAGCGACATGACGATGCCCGGCGTGCAGAAGCCGCATTGCGACCCATGGCATGCCACCATCGCCTGCTGCACCGGCGCAAGCGCACCGCCCTGCGAAAGGCTTTCCACGGTCAACAGCGCGCGTCCGTCCAGCATGGGCACGAAGAGGATGCACGCATTGACCGCCCGCCATTCCACGGCATCTTCGGAGGAAAGCGCGCCCAGCAGCACCGTGCATGCGCCGCAATCACCCTCGGCGCAGCCTTCCTTGCTGCCGGTGCGGCGCAGCCGGTAACGCAGCAGGTCGAGCACCGTCGCGGTCGGATCGACGTCGGCGATCTCGACCACCTCGCCATCCAGCAGGAAGCGCACGCTCATCTCAGCTGCCCCGATAGGTCGAATAGCCAAAGGGAGAGACGAGCAGCGGCACATGATAATGGTCGCTGCCCGGCGCAACGCCGAAGTCTATGGCGACGGTGTCGAGAAAGGGCGGATCGGGCAGCGCCACGCCCCGCGCCCGGAAATAGGGCGCGACGTCGAACTCCAGCCGGTAACGCCCGGTTGCGAGCGCGGGCAGGCCGGCGCAGCGGCCATCCTCATTGGTCGTGCCGGAGAACAGCCGGCTGCCGTCCGCCGCCGTCAGCCGCAATGCGACGCCGGCCGCGGGGCAGCCATGGGTGGTGTCCAGCACATGCGTCGACAGGGTTGGGGTGGAGGCATCGCTCATGCCGCCGCCTCCCGCGCGCCCTGACGCGGCCATTCGCCCAGGAACTCATGCTCGTCATAGCCCAGCAGGTCTTCGACCAGCACGTCCCCATCATCGAGGAACAGCTGGTTGGCGACGCCGGCGACAAGGCGGGGCAAGGCGTTCCGCAGGCCCGAAAGCGCCGAGGCGGAGAGGCCAAGGCTGATGAGCGCGGAATAGTTGAAGGCGAACAGGCCGTGGACCCGCGCGGCATCGGCCGCCTCGCGCGGCAGCAGCTCGAAACCGTCGCCCAGATAAGGGTGCGCGTCGATCAGCGGATTGGCGATCCCATCGGGCGGGCTCACCCGGTCGCGCCAGCGCGCAATGCCGTTCGCCACCAGCGCCAGCTCCGGGCGCAGGGCTGGGTCGCTGACGAGCCCGGTGGACAGCACCACGAAATCGAACATGTGGCTGCCCTGCGGCGTCGTGACACGCACGGCGCTGCCCCCCGGCGCAACCTCTTCGACATCCAGCCATGGCGCGCCCAGGTGGAGGGCAAAGCCGGGCCAGGCCGCCGCGCGCTCGAACGTGTCGTTGGTCGGCGGCTGGTTATGGCCCAGGAAGCCCGCCATCACCCGATATTTGGTCTGGTCGTCCAGCGCCGGATAGCGCGCGGTGAAACCCACCTGCTCCATGAAGCGGATCGGGTTGATACGCGGCAGTTTCTCGCGGCGGATGAACACCTCCACCGCAGCCGCGCCCAGCCCCAGCGCCCAGTTGGCATTGTCGAAGGCCGAAGCCCCGCCGCCCAGGATGCCGATGCGCTTGCCCGCCAGCGCCGCATAGTCGATCGGCTCGCTGGTATGGGCGTAGAGCCCGCGCGAGAGCTTCTGTTCGATCATCGGCGGCGTGTGCCATTCGCCGCCGCCCTGAATACCAGTCGCCAGCACGACCTTGCGGGTAAGGAAGGTCAGGCCGTTGGCGATGTGCAGGCGATGCAGGCCATCCTCCGGCATCGGCTCGATCATCGTCAGCTTGTGGTCGTTGCGGACGGGCAGCGCCAGCACGCGGCGATACCAGCGCAGATAGGCCATCCAGTCACCGCGCGCGATCTTGCCCAGTTCCGCCCAGCTTTCCCGCCCGTGCTGCGCCTCCCACCAGGCGCGATAGGAGAGAGACGGCACGCCATAGTCGATGGGGTTGAGATCCTTGGGCGTGCGCAGCGTCACCATGCGGGCATAGGTTTCCCATGGCCCCTCAAACCCCTCCGGCCCCTCGTCGATGACGAGGATGTTGCCGATCCGCTCGCGCAGCAGGCCGAAGGCGGCGGCAAGACCGCTCTGCCCGCCGCCGACAATCACGACATCATAGACATGGCCATCCTCATGGATGCGCGGCCGCGTCCAGTCCGTGCCGGCATGGCCGATCAGGGCAAGATCGTGCACCAGCCGGTTTTCCAGCGCCGGCAGGCCGATGGCGTCATCCTCCATCACGGCATGTCCTCCAGCCGCAGGCGGACGATCTCGCCGATCTGCGCGATGGCGGTCGCGATCTCGGTCTCCCGGTCGTTGGCGGCGCGGCGTTCCATGGCGTCCAATATGCCCGCCTTGTCGGTCAGCCGCACGCAGATGATGAAGGGAAAGCCGAAGCGCTCCCCGTAAGCGGCGTTGAGCGCATGGAAGCGGGCATATTCCTCCGCCGTCAGCCGGTCGAGCCCAGCGGAGGCCTGCTCGGCGGCCGAAGCATCGGTCAACGTCCGGTCGATCGCCGCCTTGCCCGCCAGTTCCGGGTGCGCGCGGATGAGCGCCAGCTGCTCCTCGGCGCTCGCCTCATGCACCGCCTGCATCAGCCCGGCATGGAGATCAGCAAAGGGACGCAGCCCTGCCGCACGCTCCACCACCCATGGGGAATGTTCGAACAGCGTGCCGAAGCGGGCGACGAAGGCCGCCTCGCCCAGCGCGTTCACCTCGGAAACTGTGGCTAACTGCGCCGTCAATGCGTGCTCCCCTCCAGGCTGACATGGGCGGAAACCACTTTCCATCCATCCGGGAACCTGACCCAGCTCTGCGTCTGGCGACCGCGCCGGTCGCTATTTTCGCGGAAGAACTCGGCGTCGGCGGTGGCGAAACGATCACCATAGACTGTGATCGCGACCTTACCGAGCTTGCGCTGCGGCGATCCGCCACGGCCCTTGCGGAATTCGCGGATCTCCTCGATCCCGTACAGCACCTCGCCCACGCCATAACGGTTGGTGGTCGACGCGTCGTGGAACAGCTTGTCCATGGCCGGGATGTCATCCTCCATCAGCGCGCGCTCATATTCGGCGAAGGCGGCGGTCACTTCCGCCAGCAACGCGGGATCGTCGATGGTCACGGTGTCGGTTTTGGTGTCGGCTACGGTCTCAGTCATCGGGCGCATGCTCCTTCAGCCAGTGACGGGCAATATCCACCCGCCGCGCGATCCAGACATCCTCTCTTGCGCTTATATGGTCCAGAAAGCGGGCGAGCGCCGCCGTCCGTCCCGGCCGCCCGGCAATGCGGCCATGCAGGCCGATCGACATCATGCGCCCGCCTTCGGCATGAAGATAGTCGAACGTGTCGCGCAGGTAACGGAAGAATTGCTCGCCTTCGGTGAAGCCGTTGAGCGCCACGATCTTCATGTCGTTGACGTCGAGCGTATAGGGCACGACCAGCTGGGTTTTGCCAAACCGCCGGTCATAATAGGGCAGGTCGTCGGCATAGCTATCCGCATCATAGAGGAAGCCCCCCTCCTCCGCCACGAGCCGCGCCGTGTTGGGCGAGGTCCGCCCCTGATACCAGCCGAGCGGGCGGCTGCCGGTCAAGCGAGTGTGGAGCGCGATGGCCTCCGCGATATGGGCGCGCTCGACCTCTTCGGGCTGATATTGATAGTCGATCCAGCGCAGGCCGTGGCTGGCGATTTCCCAGTCCGCCGCCAGCATCGCCGCGACCGCCGCCGGGTTCATCTCCATCGCCGTCGCCACGCCGAAGACGGTGACGGGCAGGCCGCGCGCCGTGAACAGCCGGTGCAGCCGCCAGAAGCCGGCGCGGCTGCCATATTCATACAGGCTCTCCATCGCCATCGCCCGGTCCGGGTGGCTGGCCGCGCCGACCATTTCGGAGAGAAAGGCTTCGGAGCCCTTGTCGCCATTGAGGACGCTGTTCTCGGCCCCTTCCTCATAGTTGATGACGAACTGCACGGCGATCCGCGCACCGCCGGGCCAGCGCGGATCGGGCGGCGAGGCGCCATAGCCGACGAGATCGCGGGGGGCGGTCATAGAAACCTCTCGTCCGTTCGGGCCGAGCGTGTCGAAGCCGCGTCCTTCTTTTCTTCAGGAAAGAACAGAGCTTCGACACGCTCAGCCCGAACGGAGGTGGAATAGCAGAGCATGTGCAAGCGCAGCCCGATCGGATGGGAAAAGCCGCTCACCCCTCCCACCCCAGCAAGGCCGCATCCACCGCCGCGCCCGCGGGCAGCGCAAAGCCCTGCGCGCGCAGGCACACTTCCAGCGCGGCCAGCGTGGTCAGCACCTTGTGCTTCATCGCATTGTAGCCCATCGCGCCGATCCGCCAGACCTTGCCCTGCAGCGGGCCAAAGGCCGTGCCGATCTCGATCTCGAAATGCTCGCGCATGGCGGTGCGCACCGCCTCGCCATCCACACCCTCGGGGATGTAGACGCCGGTCACATTGGTCATGCGATGCGCGTCGTCGCCGAACACGCTCAGCCCCATCGCCCGCAGCCCCGCCGTGACCGCGCGACCGGCCGAAGCATGGCGGGCATAGCGTGCCTCCAGCCCCTCGGCCAGGCAGATGCGCGCGCATTCCCGCGCGCCGTAGAGCATCGTCGTCGCCTCGGTATGATGGTTGAGGCGCTTTTCCGACCAGTAATCCATGATCATGGCGAGGTCGAAATAGTTGGAGCCGATGCGGATACCTGTGCCGTCGACGATGTCGTCGCGGCGGATGCCCTGCTCCACATGGCGGCGCGCGAAGATATGCTCGGCGGCGCGATCCGATATGGTGATCGGCGCGGAGCCCGATGGCCCTCCCAGGCATTTCTGCAGGCCGCCCGTCACGACGTCCACGCCCCAGCCATCCGCCGCCAGCGCCATGCCGCCGATGGTCGCGGTGGCATCGACATAGCTGAGCGCCCCCGCCTCGCGGCACAGCGCGCCCAGCCCATCCAGCGGCTGCGCCATCGTCGTCGAGGTGTCGCCATGCACGCAGGCGACGACCTTCGGCCCGAAGCGCGCGATGGCGGCGGCGATGGCCTCCATCGGCACCACTTCTCCCCAGGGCGCATCGGCCGTTTCGATCACCGCGCCGATGCGGCCGAGGATTTCGGTGAGCAGCAGGCCGAAGCGACCGAAATTCACCACCAGCACCCGGTCGCCCGGCGCGACCAGCGAAACCAGCGCCGCTTCTATCCCCGCCCGCGCGGTGCCATCGACGAGCATGGTCCAATGGTTCGCCGTGCCGAAGATCGGGCGATAGAGCGCCATCACCTGGTTCATATAGCCGGTCATTTCCGGGTCGAACTGGCCCAGCAGGTCAGCCGACATGGCGCGCAGCACGCGGGGATGCGCATTGACCGGCCCCGGCCCCATCAGCAGCCGCTGGGGCGGGTCGATCTCACCGAAGAGCAGCGGGTTGAGGTCAGGGTTCAAACGTCTCTCCAAGGCCATCGACGAAGTGCAGCATCACCGCCAGCGCAACCTCCACGTCCGCGGCATCCACCGCTTCGGCCGGGTTATGGCTGACCCCACCGGCACAGCGGATGAACAGCATGGCGGTGGGGCACAGCGCCGCCATCACCATCGCATCATGCCCCGCACCGGATACGAGGCGGAAGGGCGGCGCGCCGGCCCGACCGATCGCCGCATCCATCAGCGCCATCAGCCGATCGTCGCAGGGGCTGGCCGGCAGATCGTGGACCCGTTCGATGGCGAAATCCAGCCCGCGCCGGGCACAAATGGCGGCGACTTCATCCAGCATGCCGCCAGCCGCGCGGTCGCGACGCTGCGGATCGCCCGAGCGCACGTCCAGCGTAAAGCGCACGGTGCCGGGGATGACATTGGCCGCGCCCGGCAGCGCCTCGATCCGACCGACCGTCGCCACCAGATCGGATGCGTCGCGCCGCGCGATCCCTTCGATCGCGACCATCATTTCCGCCGCGCCAGCAAGCGCATCGCGGCGCAGGCCCATGCTGCTGGTGCCGGCATGACCGGCCGTCCCGGTGATCGTCAGCTGGTAGCGCATCTGCGCGGCGATGCCGGTGACGGTTCCCACGGCCAGCCCCTGCGCCTCCAGCACCGGCCCCTGCTCGATATGCGTCTCCAGATAGGCAAGCGTGGAACCCGGCGCGCGCTTCGCCGAAAGATAGCGCGCAACGTCGACCCCCGCCTTGCCCAGCGCCACGCCATCGGCATCCACAATATCGAGCGCTTGCGCGGCGAGCGTGCCGGCGACCGCGCGGCTGGTCAGCATCGCGGCGGGAAAACGCGATCCCTCCTCATCGCCAAAGGCAATCACTTCGATCGGGAAGGGCAGGCGCCTGCCCTGCGCATGGAGCGCGGCGACGCATTCGATGCCCAGCATGATGCCGAGCGGCCCGTCATAGCGCCCTGCATCGCGCACGCTGTCGAGATGGCTGCCGATCAGCAGCGCGGGCGCTTGGGCAATGCTGCCTTCATAGCGGCCGATGAGGTTGGCGGCGGCGTCGCGCGTCACCACCATGCCCGCTTCCGCCATCCAGCCCGCGACGGCATCCTGCGCGGCGGCGTAGGCAGGCGTCAGGTAGCCACGGTAGAGCCCGCCCGCCATGTCGCTATAGGGCGCAACGCCCAGCGCGTCGCAGCGCGCCACCGCCCGCGCCCCGCCGGGGGCGATGCCGCCGAGCACGCTCACCATCTGGCCACCCGCGATCTCAGCACGGCCTTCACCATGTGCTCACCATGCCATCGCTGCGCGGATCGTTCGCGCCCTCCAGCCGCCCGTCGGGATGGCGCACGATGGCGCCGGCATGGCCCATCATCGCCGTCAGCGGCCCGACCCGTTCCACCTCATGCCCGGCGTCGGCAAGCGCGACGTAGAGCGAGGGGTCGAACCCGTCCTCGATCTTCAGGCTGGCGCTGTCCTCGCCCCATGTCCGCCCGAGCAGCCATCGCGGACGGGAAATCGCGTCCTGCAAGCCCACCCCACCCCAGGCATAGCGCGAGAAGAGCGCCGCCTGCGTCTGCGGCTGGCCCTCCCCGCCCATGGTGCCATATGCCATGACGCGGCCGTCATCGAAGCGGGCAAGCGCCGGGTTGAGCGTATGGAAGGGCTTGCGCCGAGGCTTCAGCGCATTCCAGCCATCGGCCGCCAGCCGGAAAGATGCCCCCCGGTTCTGCCAGGTGATCCCGGTCTTCGGCAGCACGATGCCGGAGCCGAATTCGAAATAGGTGGACTGGATGCAGCTGACCACGCGGCCCTCGCCGTCGGCGGCGGCAAACCATGTCGTGTCGCCAAGCTGCGAGGGCTGCGGCCAAGGCAGCGCAGTGGCGGGATCGATGCGCGCGGCCATCGCGTCGAGCGCCATCGCATCGTCCAGCAGCACCTGTGGATCGGCGGTCATCCATGCCGGATCGCCGCAATGCCGGTCGCGCCAGAGGAACGCCTGTTTCGTGGCCTCGACCAGTCCATGCACATGCGCGAAGCCATCGGCTGGCCCGCGCACGCCCAGCCGGTCGTAGAGCGCCAGGATGAGCAGCGCGGCAATGCCCTGTGTCGGCGGCGCATGATTGTAGAGGCGCGCGCCGCTCACCGGCACATGCAGCGGCACGGAGGGCTCGGCGCGATGATCGGCCAGATCCTGTGCCGATACCGGGCTGCCCAGCGCGGCAAGGTCTGCGGCAATGTCGGCGCCCAGCGTGCCCGTGTAGAAACTCTCCAGCCCTTCCGCGACCAGCCGCCGCAGCGTGCCGGCGAGCATCGGCTGGCGCAGGATGTCGCCCTCTTGGAGCGGTCGCCCTTCCGGCTCGAACGTCTCGGCCCAGGCGCCAGGCAGCCCCCGCAGCTCCGCGCCCTTGGCCGCCGCGATCCCCGCGCCGCCGCGCGTCACCACCACGCCCGCATCGGCATGGTGGATCGCATCGCGCAGCAGGCGTTCCAGCCCGATGCCCGCGCCATATTTCTCCAGCGCCAGCGCCCAGCCGGAAATCGTGCCAGCGACAGTGTTCGCCGCCAGCGGCCCGCGCCATGGCACCGCCTCCATGCCGGCGTAGAGCGACAGGTCCGCCGCAGCGGCGCTCCGTCCGCAGGCGTCGATCGCCTCGACCGACCCATCGGGATTGGCGATCAGCCAGAAGCCGTCGCCGCCGATACCCGTCATATGTGGATAGACGACCGCCAGCGTCGCGGCGACGGCCACCGCCGCCTCCACCGCATTGCCGCCGTCCGCCAAGATGTCGCGCCCGGCCTGCGCCGCCAGATGATGCGGCGCGGTCACGATCCCGCGAAGCGACTGGGGGCTGTGCTGCATCAATCCGGCAGCGCCGCCACGAAGCTGCGCACCACGGTCGCGGAATTGACCGCCGCCAGGTTCATGAAAATCACCATCTGGTTGGGGCCATCGCCGCCACCGGCCAGATCGGACAGGCTGCGGAAGGCGATATAGGGCACGCTGTTGGCATAGGCGACATGGGCCACCGCCGCGCTCTCCATGTCAAGCACCTGCGCCTGGAAGGTCTTGAACAGATATTCGCGATATTCGGCATTGTCGGCGAAGGCCGGCCCGCTGACGCCCCCGCCGCCGACGATGACCTTGGGTTCCTTCTCCAGGCATTTCGGCGTTGCGGCGCCGGTCGCGGGCAGGCAGCGCGCCAGCTTCGCGCCCGTGATGGAGGATCGGGCGAGCGTCAGCAGCGCGGGATCGGCCATGAACCAGCGGTGACGGGTCGAAGGCTCGGTCGCATTGCCCACGCGCACGCCGCGCGGGAACATCATGCCGTAATTGGGCAGGGCGTCGGCATCCTGCCGCTCGGGCGGCGCCCAGCTGCCATCGGGCAGTTTCCGCGCGAGCGAGACCTCCATATACTGGTTCCACCGCTCGGGCACCACGACGTCGCCGACATCGAGGCCGGGGTCGATGCCGCCCGCAATCCCGGAAAAGACGATGCGCTTCACGGTGAAGCGATCCAGCAGCAGCTGCGACGTCATCGCCGCATTCACCATCGACACGCCGCTCTGCATCAGCACCACTGGCTTGCCCGCCATCGTACCGGTCAGGATGAGCAGGCCGTTGATATGATGCTCCACCGGTTTCTCGACCATGTGGACCATCGAATCCCATTCCGGCGGGAAGGCCGTCATCACCGCCGTCCGCGGGGTGGTGTCGACTTTCTGCGCCATGGCCGGCGTAGCGACCAGCGCCAGCAGGGCGAGCCCGGCACCACAGAGCACGCGCATCATGCCGCGCTCATCCAGGCGAAACGCGCGACGAACAGGGCTGCAAGAACGAATAATAACCAGTCTCCCTTGGTGGCGGTGCCGCGCAGCAATTTGAGCAGCGCATAGGCGGTGATGCCGAAGGCCAGGCCGTTGGCGATGGAAAAGGTCAGCGGGATCAGCACGACCGTCAGGAATGCCGGGATCGCCTCGAACGGCTCGTCCCACGCGACCTCGACCAGCGGCGCCATCATCAGGCTGCCGACGAGGATCAGCGCCGGCGCGGTCGCGGCGACCGGTACCAGCTGCGCATAGGGCGCGGCGAACATGGCTGCGAGGAAGAGGATGCCGGTGACGATCGCGGTCAGGCCGGTGCGCCCGCCCGCCTGTACGCCCGCCGCGCTCTCGACATAGCTGGTGACGGTGCTGGTCCCCGCCATCGATCCGACGATGGTCGCGGTCGCATCGGTCAGCAAGATGCGGTTGAGGCCCGGTATCCGCCCGGCCGCATCCATCAACCCCGCCCGCTTGGTGACGGCAACCAGCGTGCCGAGATTGTCGAACAGGTCGACGAACAGGAAGACGAAGACGATCTCCAGCACGCCCAGCCCATGCTTGCCGGGCGCGCCGAACACGCCGGCGAGGTCGAGGCGGAAGGCTGTTTCCGTCAGCGCGCCAAGGCTATAGGGCTCCGGCTTGAAGCTCACCTGTCCCAGCAGCGCGGCGGCGATCGTCGTCACCACCATGCCGATCAGGATCGCGCCCTTCACCCGCCAGACCGACAGCGCGCCGATCAGCACGAGGCCGAAGATGGCGAGCAGCACACCGGGCGAATGCATGTCGCCCAGCCCCACGGCGGTCGCGGGATTGGAGACGACGATCCCGGCATTCTTCAGGCCGATGAAGCCGATGAACATGCCGATGCCACCGGCGACCGCGGCAAACAGCGATGGCGGGATGGCGGCGACGATCAGCTGGCGCACGCCTACCAGCGTCAGCAGCACGAAGGCGACGCCGGATATGAACACGCAGCCCAGCGCCACCGGCCAGGGCACGCCCATCTGCTGCACGACGGTAAAGCTGAAATAGGCGTTGAGACCCATGCCCGGCGCCATCGCCAGCGGCACATTGGCGACGAAGCCCATCAGGATGCTGGCAAATGCGGCGGCGAAACAGGTCGCGGCAGCAACGGCGGCGACGGGCATCCCCGCCTGCCCCAGGATCGCCGGGTTCACCAGCACGATATAGGCCATCGTCAGGAAAGTGGTGACACCCGCCAGCACCTCGGTCCGCACGGATGTCCCGCGTTCGGTCAGGCGGAAGTGGCGATCGATGGAAGAGGCGGGCGCGGAAGAATCGGCAACAGGCACAGCATCGGTCATCGTCGGATCAGTTCCCCCAGAACCCGCGCACGGGCCATGGTGCCTGTGCGACGGATTGTCCGCTTCTCGATGACATCCCCCCGGATTTCCTGCCTTTTCATCTGGCAGGCAAGGGTATCATAGCAGCGGCTTTCACGCTGGCAACCGGGAGAGAAAAGGGAAGACTGGCGGCGCGGCGCGCAGCAGCCCGGCATCCTCAAGCGCGGCGGCGAGCGCGAACAGCACGTCCTCCCGCCCCGGCGCGCCGATGAGTTGCACGCCCACCGGCAGTTCGCCCGGCCCACGGGCCAGCGGCGCGGCGATCACGGGCAGGCCGATGAAACTGATCGGCTGGGTATGGAGGCCCAGATGCGCGCGTGCGGGCACCCTCGCGCCGTCCACGTCGATCATCGGATCAGCGATCAAGGGCGCAGCGCAGGGCGTCGCCGGCGCGATCAGCACGTCATGGCGCGCAAACAGGTCCAGCGCCTGCTGCAGGAACCAGCACCGGAAATCCTGCGCCCTGAAATAGGCGCTGGCCGGCAGCATCGCCCCGGCAATCAGGCGGTCGCGAGTCTGGGGATCAAAGCCCATGGCATCGCGCCGGAGCGCCGGCAGGTGCCGGGCACCGCCCTCCGCCGCCGTCATCAGGAAAGCAGCGGAGCGCGCCCGCTCGACCTGTGGCAGTTCAACGGCGGGCATGCCGCCCAGATGCGCGGCGATGGCGTCGATCCCCGCCACAATGTCTGGCGCGACATTGGCGGAGAACCAGCCGCCCAGCCGCGCGACGCGCAATCCCCCGGCCTCCACCGGGGGCAGCGGCGCGCCGGCCAACACCCCATGCGCCAGTCGCAGGTCGGCAAGGCTGGCCGCGAACGGTCCGATATCGTCGAAGCTGTCGACGAAAGGAAAGGCCCCGGCCATCGGCAGGCCACCATGGGTGGGCTTCAGCCCCCATACCCCGCACAGCGACGCCGGCACCCGGATCGAGCCGTTGGTGTCGGTGCCGAGCGTCAGCGGCAGGAAGCCCGCCGCCACCGCCGCCGCCGATCCGCCCGAGGAGCCCCCGGCAAGGCGCGAGAGGTCATGCGGATTGCGGGTCGTGCCATAGGCAGCGTTGATGGTTGCAAAGCCATAGGCGAACTCGTCCATGTTGAGGCTCGCCACCAGCACGGCGCCCGCGGCGACGCATCGCCGCACGCCTTCGGCATCGCCGGTCGCCGGCGCCGCACGCGCCCGCATCGCTGCACCGGCGGTCGTCGGCAGGCCGGCAATGTCGAACAGGTCCTTGACGCCGAAGGGCACGCCGGCAAGCGGCCCCGGATCGGCGCCGGACGCCACCATCGCATCGACGGCAGCCGCATCGGCCAGCGCGCGCGCTTCCAGAATGCGTGTCGCGGCAAGCACGTCGCCATCGGCCACGCCCATCCTATCAATCGCGCGACGGGCGAAGCGTGTGGCGGAGACCGCACCGCTGCGCACGGCCTGCGCGATGCCCGCAATGTCATTGGGCAGGTCTGCAGCCCCGGGCAAGTCGGCGCTCATCTGCGTTCAGCCTCCGGCTGTCCATCCAGCCGCGCCAGATGCTCGCCCAGCAGCTTCAGATTGGCCGCAACGCCGGGCACTACCGCCTCGGGCAGATCCATGCCTATCAGCCGCGCGGCCAGCGCCACGACAGCCTGCTCCTCGCCCGCTTCCGCCTTTGCCGTTCCACCATCAACCGCCATGCCTGTCCCTCGCTGCATTGCAGCACATCATGCCGGGCGCTCGTGGGATGGCAATGGGGGATCGACATGGGAGGCGTCACGCCACGGCCCGGTCAGGGCGAGAAGCGGGACATGCGGAGGCAGGACGTTCAGGCGGCCTTCATCGCGAGAACAACGTTCCTCCATCATTTCTCCACGCCGATGGGGCTCTTACGACATCGAAGCCGGCGGAACCCCCGCAGCTCCTCCCGATCTCTTCACGCCTTCACCGGAGCGCCATTCCATGAACAAAGCCATTGTCGCTGCCAGCCTTCTCCTCGCCCCGACCCTCATCGCCTTCGCCAGCCCGGCCCTGGCCGCGCAGCCCATCGCCGGCAAGTGGCTGACCGACAATGGCGAGGCGCTGGTCGAGATCGCCCCCTGCGGCAAGGCGATGTGCGGCAAGGTCGTCAAGGTGCTCAAGCCAAAGCCGGGCGCCAAGCCGTCACAGGGCGTCGCGATCCTGACGGACCTCAAGGATTCCGGATCGCTCTGGAAAGGCAAGGTCTTCAATCCTGAATCCGGCAAGAGCTACAGCGCCAAGGTCTATCGCAATGCCGACGGCACGCTGAAGGTCGAAGGCTGCGTCGCCTTCCTGTGCAAGGGCCCGACGTGGCAGCCGGCACATTGACATCGTACCTGACGGGAAATGGAGCCCGCGACGATGGACAGGCGCGCAAGGATGGCCATGGGCATCATCCTGGGCTTTGGGACTTGCCGTGGCCGCGCGCTCGGCCATAATCCTATCATGAACGCCAGACCGATCGAACGCGCCGCTCGCGCCCTGCATGACCGCATCAATCCGGGCTGGAACTGGGACGATCCTGATTCCGGTCCGCTACGGCAGGCCTATCAGGAGGCGGCGAAGGCCGTGCTCGCGGCCATCCGCGAACCATCCGAGGAAGCCGTCGAGATCGGCATGGAGGTCGTCAAGAACGTCCATCTGGGGATGAGCGAGGCGGCCTATCGGGACGACACGATCGAGATCTGGCACATGATGCTCGACGCGACCTCACGGGAAACCCGCTGATCCGGCAAGGACGGTGACCCCGATAAAAGGCTACCCCCTTCGCTTTTCCTCACTCCAGCGCGTCGGCGATGTCCTCCAGCAGGTCGCTTTCGAGCACGCGGATGCGGCCCTGCTCGGTGCTGACGATGCCGGCTTGCCCCCACAGGCTGAGCTGGCGGTTGATGTTCTCTCGGCTGATGCCGGCGAACATCGCCAGTTCCGTCTGGCTGAGCGTGATGACATCATCGTCATTGCCCTCGGCCAGCAGCCGCAGGAGAAAGCGGGCGAGCCGCGGTGCGGCGCCATAGGCGCGGTCGGTCTCGATCGTCTGGTTGGCAAGCCGCAGCCGCTGCGACAGCTCCCGCATGATGCGCAATGCGATGCCGTGGTTGCTCGCGATCACCCGCTCGAATGCGCCGCGCGCCAGGGTCACATAGCGCAGCTTCTCCATGGCGATGACGCTGGCCGTCCGCACCCCGCCGTCGAGCAGGGCGATCTCCCCCAGCACCGATCCGGCCGAGGCATAGGCGAGCACGATCTCCCGCCCGTTCGCGGTGAACAGCGTGACCCGCGCCTGCCCTTCCAGCAGGATGACGAGGAAGTCGCCATTGTCGCCCTGGCTCAGCAGGGTCTCGCCCTTCTTCGCCTTATGCTCGCGCGCATCGCGCAGCAGCTCGTTCAGCTCCTCGCGGGTCAGCGAATGGAGCAGGCTTTGTTCCGGCAGTTTTCCGTAAAGCTCGCTCGCGTCCACATGATCCCCCGTTCGCTTGTCGATTCGCGGGCAGGACTATGGCGGAGGGGAGGCGGTTCGCCAAATGGCGGAAACCGGACGTCGCGACGATAGCGCAGAAAATATGCGGGCCGGCAGCGTGACGCCGCCGCCGGCCGCAGGAACAGGGTCAGACCAGCCGGCTCTGCTTGACCGCCGCCGCGATGAAGCTGGCGAAGAGCGGATGCGGATCGAAGGGCTTGGACTTGAGTTCCGGGTGGAACTGCACGCCGACGAACCAGGGATGGTCCGGCCGCTCGACGATTTCCGGCAGCGTGCCATCGGGCGACATGCCCGAGAAGATCAGACCGCCCTTTTCCAGGGCGTCGCGATAGCCGCCGTTCACCTCATAGCGGTGGCGGTGGCGTTCGCTGATCTCGTTGGTGCCATAGATGCCGGCGACGACGGAGTTGCCGTCCAGCTTGGCAGGATAGGCGCCAAGGCGCATCGTGCCGCCCAGGTCGCCGCCCTCGAAACGCTTCTGCAAGCCTTCCGCGCCCATCCACTCGGTAATCATGCCGACCACCGGCTCGCTGGTCTCGCCAAATTCGGTGGTGGAGGCGTTGGCGATGCCCGCCGTGTTCCGCGCGCCCTCGATGCAGGCCATCTGCATGCCCAGGCAGATGCCGAAGAAGGGCACATTGCGCTCGCGGGCGAACTGCACGCTGGAGATCTTGCCTTCGGACCCGCGCACGCCGAAGCCGCCGGGCACCAGGATGCCGTGCATCGGCTCAAGGCTGGCGGCGATGTCGTCGCCCCGTTCGAACAGCTCGGCGTCGATCCACTTGACCTTCACCTTCACCCGGTTGGCAAGCCCGCCATGAACGAGCGCCTCGTGCAGCGACTTGTAGGCGTCCGGCAGGCCGACATATTTGCCGACGACGCCGATCGTCACTTCGCCCTCGGGGTTGGCCTGACGGTCCATGATGTCGAGCCAGCGGGCCAGTTCCGGTTCGGCCGAACCGTCCAGGCCGAAGGCGCGCAGCACTTCCTCGTCCAGACCCTCGGCATGATATTGCGCGGGCACGGCGTAGATGCTGCTGGCGTCAAGCGCCGGGATCACCGCTTCCTTGCGGACGTTACAGAACAGCGCGATCTTCGCACGCTCGCTGTCGGGCAGCGGCTGCTCGCAGCGGCACAGCAGGATGTCGGGCTGGATGCCCAGCGAGGTCAGCTCGCGCACGCTGTGCTGGGTCGGCTTGGTCTTCAGCTCGCCTGCCGCCGCGATGTACGGCACCAGCGTCACATGCACGAAGATGGAGTTGCCGCGGCCCAGATCGTTGTGGAGCTGGCGAATCGCCTCCATGAACGGCAGGCTCTCGATGTCGCCCACCGTGCCGCCGATCTCGCACAGCACGAAATCGACATCGTCGGTCTCCGCCGTGGCGAACGCCTTGATCTCGTCGGTGACGTGCGGGATCACCTGCACCGTCGCGCCCAGATAGTCGCCGCGCCGCTCGCGCGTGATGATCGTCTGGTAGACGCGACCCTGCGTCACATTGTCCGACTGCCGCGTGGGGACACCGGTAAAACGCTCATAATGGCCAAGGTCGAGGTCGGTTTCCGCCCCGTCATCGGTCACATAGACCTCACCATGCTGATAGGGCGACATCGTGCCCGGATCGACATTGAGATAAGGATCGAACTTACGGATGCGGACACGATATCCACGCGCCTGCAGCAGTGCTGCAAGGGATGCGGCCATAAGGCCCTTTCCAAGCGAGGAGACCACGCCGCCGGTGATGAAAATGAACCGCGCCATGGGAGGTAAGGCTTAGCCTCTATATGTGATGTTGGGCAAGCGCCCGTTGCCGAACGCTCACAAAAAAAGGTCGGCCCGAAGGGGTGGGCCGACCGTGGCGGTGAAGGGGCGAGGCCCCGTCAGTTTGCGAGCGGGACGCTCGAATTGCTGGCAGCGCCGGTCGTCGCCGTGCCGTTGCCCACGGCCTGGGCCGCGCCCGCGAGCGGATCGGCCGTCGCTGGGGTGGGGACATTCGCGGTCGGCGCAGGCGCCGTCTTGACCAGCGAGGTGTCGATATTGCTGGGCGCGTGCTGCACCGAGGCCATCACCGCCATGATGACGCTGAGCGTCACGAAGATGGTCGCCAGGATTGCGGTCGAGCGCGTGAGGAAGTCCGCCGCGCCGCGCGCCGACATGAAGCCCGACGGGCTGCCGCCGGTGCCAAGGCCGCCACCTTCCGACCGCTGCATCAGGATGACGGCGACCAGGGCGGTCGCGACGATGGCCTGAACGACCAGAAGAAGAGTGAAGATCATGGCGACGCGGATGTCCGATGAATTGGGAATATGGGCGGGCACATAGCGAGGTTGGCCCGCCGGTTCAATGGTAGCGTCGATCGCGACCGGAATGCCGGTATCTAAGCCGCCATTTCAGGCCCGATCCCTGCCCCCATCCAAGACCATGCCTGCGACAGACCTTCCGCGCCCTCCCGGATATCCCCACGGGCGGGCGCGGAAAACATTCAGGCCGCCGCCGCCTCCACGATCGGCGCGAACTTGCCCGCGCTCAGGCTTGCGCCACCGACAAGGCCGCCGTCGACATCATCGATTGCCAGCAGCTCGGCGGCATTCTCGCCATTCATGGATCCGCCATAGAGGATTCGCATGCCGCCGGCCTCTTCGCCGATGCGAGATGCCAGCGCGGAACGCAGCGCCGCGTGCATCGCCGCGACCGCTTCCATCGTGGGGATTCGCCCGGTGCCGATGGCCCAAATCGGTTCATAGGCGATGGCGAGCCAGTCCGCCGCCGCGCCTTCGGGCAGCGACGCGACAAGCTGCGCCGATACGACCGCCTCGGCATCGCCGGCGTCGCGCACGTCCAGGCTTTCGCCCACGCACAGGATGACCTTCAGCCCTGCAGCCTGCGCCGCCGACGCCTTGGCCGCGACATCGGCATCGCTTTCATGCTGGTCCGTGCGCCGCTCGCTATGGCCCACGATCGTCCAGCTCGCGCCGGCTTCCTTGAGCATATCGGCCGATATGCAGCCCGTATGGGGGCCGCTGGCCTTCATGTGGCAATCCTGACCGCCGACGAAAGCGCCGCCGGCCACGTCCACCGCCGGCGCGATCAATGTCGCGGGCAGGCACAGGCCAACCTCTACCTGCGCATGGGTGGACGCCAGCGCGCCGATCGATTCTATTTCAGGCAGCTGCGCCCGCAGCCCGTTCATCTTCCAGTTACCGACTACCAACTTACGCCTGGATATTCCTATATTCATTTTTGCTCCAATCCCTGCTGCACCACAGATTGTGCGGTGCAGCGATAACGACTGGCCGGCCTTTGTCCAGTGCGGGAGGCTCCGATCGGGAGGGAGCGGCCTCGTCGCCCGGCATTTGCGTTTGGGAGGGGGCGGCGGCGCACTTCCCGCAACGCAAGGAAACTGTTGCGCATCGGCCCCGCAGCCAAGGGCGCCTTTTTCTACCGCCCCGTTATACCGCCCGTTATCCGGCTCGGTCCCCGACGCCGGGCTTGATGCTGGGGCGCTCCCGCCCTAAAGCGGCCCTTCTTGCCCTCAACGCCATTGCCGGACGCCCCATGCTCAGCTTTTTTCGCCGCTTTCTCGGTCATCGGATCGGCGCCTACATCGCGCTGGCCTTCCTTGCCATGATCGGCCTTGCCTTTGCGGCGGGCGACATTCAGGGGCTGGGCGGCGGGCTCAGCACCGTCATGGGCGGCGGAGACAACGCTGCGAAGGTCGGCGGAGAATCGCTCAGCACCACGGAATTGCAGAGCCGCACCCAGCGCCTGTTCGAACAGCAGCGGCGCGCCAATCCCGGCATGCAGATCGACGGATTTCTGGCGCAGGGCGCTCTGCCCCGCGTGATGGACCAGCTTGTTGCCGGCCTTGCCGTCTCGGCCTTTGCCGACGACCAGGGCATGGGCGTGAGCAAGCGCATGGTCGATGCGCAGATCGCCGGCATCCCGGCGTTCCAGGACGCATCGGGCAAGTTCAGCCAGGATCTTTTCCGTCAGGCGCTGTCGCGCGAGGGCATCAGCGAAAAGGCGCTGCGCGACGACATCACCCGCGACCTGCTCGCCAAGCAGCTGCTCGCCCCCGCCGGCCTTGGCGTGAAGCTGCCCAGCAGCCTCGTCCTCCCCTATGCCTCGCTGCTGCTGGAAACGCGCGCGGGCAACATCGCTGCCATCCCGGCGCAGGCCTTCGCCAATGTGCCGGAGCCCAACGAAGCGCAGCTTAAGGATTATTACGCGAAGAACGCCGCGCGCTTCACCGTGCCCGAACAGCGCCGCCTGCGCTATGCGCTGATCGACGTCACCCGCTTCGCCACCGCCGCCACGCCGTCGGAAGCGGAGATCGCCGCTGCCTATGCCAAGGACAAGGCGGTGTATGCGGCCAAGGAGATCCGCAGCATCGACCAGCTCGTCCTGCCCACCGAGGCCGCAGCGAAGAGCATCGCCGCAGACGTCGCCAAGGGCACCTCGCTCGCCAGCGCCGCGCAGCAGGCCGGGCTCGCCGTCGCCAGCTTCAAGGATCTTTCGCGCGAGGCCCTTGCCGCGCAAAGCAACGCCGCCGTCGCCGACGCAGCCTACAAGGCTGCGCAGGGCGCGATCGCCGGGCCGGTCAAGTCGCCGCTCGGCTGGCATGTGCTGCGGATCACCGCGATCACCCGCACCCCGGCCCAGACGCTGGAGCAGGTGCGTGGCAAGATCACCGAAACGCTGCGCGCCGCCAAGGAAGCGCAGCTGCTGAGCGACTTCACTGGCAAGCTGGAAGACCAGGTTTCGGGCGGCGCCACCTTTGACGAGGTGACGAAGGACAACGGCCTGACCGTCGCCACCACACCGCACCTGATCGCCACCGGCCAGAGCGTGCAGGAACAGAATTACAAGGCGCCGCCCGAAGTCGCCCCGCTACTCCGCCCCGCCTTCGACATGAGCGAGGACGATGATGCGCAGTTGGTGCCGGTGGAGGCTGGCAAGCGCTATGCCCTGCTCGCGATCGGCGACATCGTTGCCGCCGCGCCGCCGCCGCTGGAGAAGGTCAAGGACGTCATCGTCGTTCAGTACAAGTTGGCCGAGGGCGACAAGCAGGCCAAGGCGCTGGCGGAGAAGATCCGCGCCGCCGTGGCCAAGGGCACGCCGCTGGACAAGGCCATGGCCACGGCCGGCGTCACCCTGCCCCCCGTGCAGAAGGCCGGCGGCCGCCGTGCCGACGTGATGCGCGGCGACCAGCAGCCCCCGGCAGAACTGGCGATGCTGTTTTCCATGGCGCCCAAGAGCGTGAAGGTGATGCCGATCAGCGGCGGTCGCGGCTATTTCGTGATCCAGCTGGACAACATCCAGACCGGCGACGCCGGCAAGATTCCCGCATTGGTGGAGCGCGTGCGCAGCGACCTTGGCAAGGTCGTCAGCGGCGAGATCGCCGAGCAGTTCGAGCGCGCCATCGAGACCCATCTGGGCGTGACCCGCAATGCCAGCGCGGTGGCCAAGGTGCAGGCGGAGCTGCGCCGCGCCAACGGCGTCGCGCAGTAAAGGCGGCGGTCCAGTGAGTAGCTCAGCAGGCCATCCGGCGGACATGCCCGGCATATCGACCGCGCGCCGCGCGCTGGCGCAGGGCAAGTCCGCGCTCGTCTGGCGCCGCCAGATCGCCGACACGGACACGCCGATTTCGGCCGCGCTGAAGCTGTTCGAGCCCGATCGCGGCGACTTCCTGCTGGAATCGGTGGAGGGCGGCGCGGTGCGTGGCCGCCACAGCCTGATCGGCCTCGCGCCCGATCTCGTCTTTCGCGGCAAGGGCCGGGAGGCGGAGATCAACCGCCATTGGGCGACCGATCGCGACGCCTTCACGCCGCTCGCCGAAGACCCGCTCGGTGCCCTGCGCGCGCTGGTGGAGGAATGCCGGGCCGAGCATGATGCGCAGCTGCCCGCCGCGCTCGCCTGCCTCGTCGGCTATTTCGGCTATGAGACCGTCGGCCTTGTCGAGAAGCTGCCGCGCCCGGCCGACAATCCGCTGGAACTGCCCGACATGTTGTTCGTGCGGCCGACCGTCATCCTGGTGTTCGATCGCCTCGCCGACGCGCTGTTCCTGGTCGCGCCGGTGTGGAAGGGCAGCTTCGGCGAGAGCGATGCCGATGCCGATCGCGCGATCGCACAGGCGCTGGAACGCATCGACGCCACCGCCGCGCGCCTCGCCGCGCCGCTCCCCGCCGTCGCGGCGCCTGCAGAGGTGCCCGACGTCGTCGTCACCCCGGTCCTGCCCGAGGGTCGCTATGGCGAGATGGTCGAGCGCGCGAAGGACTATATCGTCGCGGGCGACATCTTTCAGGTGGTGCTCGCCCAGCGCTTCACAAGCCCTTTCGCGCTGCCGCCGATCGCCCTCTATCGCGCGCTGCGGCGCATCAACCCCTCGCCCTTCCTCTATTATCTTGACCTGCCCGGTTTCGCGCTGATCGGATCTAGCCCGGAAATCCTGGTCCGGGTACGCGACGGCGAGGTCACGATCCGGCCTATCGCCGGCACCCGCCCGCGCGGCAAGAGCGCCGTGGAGGACGCCGCGAACCGCGAAAGCCTGCTCGCCGATCCCAAGGAGCGCGCCGAGCATCTGATGCTGCTGGACCTTGGCCGCAACGATGTCGGCCGCGTCGCCACCGCCGGCAGCGTGACCGTCACCGACAGCTACACGGTCGAATTCTACAGCCACGTCATGCATATCGTCTCCAATGTCGTCGGCCGGCTGGCGGACGACAAGGATGCGCTCGACGCGCTGTTCGCAGGCTTCCCGGCAGGCACCGTCTCGGGCGCGCCAAAAGTGCGCGCCTGCGAGATCATCGCCGAACTAGAGAGCGAGACGCGCGGCGCCTATGCCGGCGGCGTCGGCTATTTCTCGCCGGACGGGAACATGGACAGCTGCATCGTGCTGCGCACCGCCGTCCTCAAGGATGGCGTGATGCATGTGCAGGCGGGCGCGGGCATCGTCGCCGACAGCGATCCGTTATACGAACAGCGCGAATGCGAGGCGAAGAGCGGCGCATTGTTGGCCGCCGCCCGCGAAGCCGTGCGGATTTCACGCGAGAGCGGCTTCGGGCAATAGGCCCGGCTGGCGGCCGGGCGGCTGGAAGCGCCCAAAGTTTGCCGGCCTGGAGCAACTCTTCCTTCGCCTGAAAAGCGCCTTGCCCTTATCGCCACACCTGCGCGGGCCAGGGTCACAGACGATGACGGGACAGGGTTGGGGAAGTGCTACCCCGACTGCGTGCCTCCGCCTGAGATGCCAGCATAGGCTCGCATCTCGGGGGATGATGCGCGGCGAGGCCTGAGCCCAGCCTGCGCTGGGTGGACAACACTGCTTGGGGAAGCCCCCAATCGCCCGCCAAACCGGCCCTGACAGACCAGCAGCTATCCGCTGGCATTCATCATAGCCAAAATCCGACAACGCGCCCTCCGGCAACCATCTTGCGGCTCCGCGCCATATAATATAGGGGGGTATACTATGGCACATGTAATCGAAGATCGTCGCAAATTGCTGGACCGGGTGCGCCGCATCACCGGGCAGCTCGGCGCTGTCGAACGCCAGTTGGAGGGCGACGCGGATTGCTCCACCACGCTGCAACTTGTCGCGTCCATCCGTGGCGCGGTGGGCGGACTGATGGAGGAGTTGATCGAGAGCCATGTCCGGGAACATGTTGCCCGCCCCGGCCTGACCGATGCCGATCGCGCCGCCGCTTCGGAAGAATTGCTGGCGTTGATTCGCCGATATGGGAAATGAGATGAGCCAGACGCACGATCATTCCGGCTGCGGCCACGATCATGGGCACCGTCATGGACACGAACATGACCATGGGCATGACCACGGCCACGATCACAGCGACGCCCGCGCCCATGTACCGGCACCCAATCCCGACGCGCCCGAAATCGATGGCGAGGACAGCCATTATTTCGACCATATCTACCTGGCCGCGTCGCATGACCGGAATCAGCGGCGGACGGTCTGGGTCGTTTGGCTGACGGCGGTGACGATGGTGGTGGAAATCGCCGCAGGATGGTTCACCGGATCGATGGCGCTGCTGGCCGATGGCTTCCACATGGCGACCCATGCCGGGGCGCTGGCGGTGGCCGCTGCCGCTTACGGCTATGCCCGGCGCCATGCCCGCAACCCGCGCTTCACGTTCGGCACCGGCAAGGTCGGCGATCTCGCCGGCTTCGCCTCCGCCCTGCTGCTCGCGGTGGTCTCGATCGGCATCGCGGTCGAATCGGGGATGCGCCTGTTCCAGCCGGTCGAGGTGGCCTTTGGCGACGCGACCTTGGTCGCCGTGATCGGCCTCATCATCAACCTGCTGAGCGCCGTTTTGCTGGGCCATGGTCACGATCATGGCGCCCATGGCCATCGCCACGGGCATGACCATGACGACGGGCACGATCACGCCGCCGCCCATGGCCACAGCGACAACAACATGCGCGCCGCCTATGTCCATGTGCTGGCCGACGCGCTGACATCCGTACTGGCGATCGCCGCGCTGCTCGCGGGGCGTTACATGGGCTGGTGGTGGCTCGATCCGGCCGTGGGCCTGATGGGCGCGGTCGTCATCGCGCGCTGGGCCTGGAGCCTGATGGCCGACACCGCTTCCGTCTTGCTCGACACCGCCGAGCCTCGCTTGATGGCCCGCGTCCGCACGCTCGCCGAAGCGGAGGGCGCAACGATCGCCGATCTGCACGTCTGGCGCATCGGGCCGCACGCGCACGCCGCCATCCTCAGCCTCTCCGGCCCCGCAGACGGCAATGCCATCCGCACTCGCCTGCGCGAGGTCGCCGGGCTTGAGCATGTGACCGTGGAATGTGCTGGATAAGCCAGCAACAAGGGGACGACCGGAACAGCACCATGGCCGAGATCATCAACTTACGGATGGCCCGCAAGGCAAAAGCACGCGCGGACGCGGACCGGACCGCCGCCGCCAATCGCGCGAAATTCGGCCGGACCAAGGCCGAGAAGCAGGCCGCGGAGCAGGAGAGCGCCGCGCTCGCCAAAAGACTGGACGGCGCCAAGCGCGACGATCCGGACTGATCGGCGCGGCATTTCGTCCATGCCCCGCCTTCCATCGTGACGCACTGCAATAACAGCGCTATAGCCGGCGCTGATGACCGCCCTTTCCGCCATATCCCTGTCCGCGCTGGCGATGAGCCTGATCGTGGCCGTGCGGTATCTGCTCTCCAGTGGCGGTTTCGCGCTGGCGACGCGGCTGCGCCATCCGGGGCTCTATGCCGGGCTCGACCGGCAGATCAGGGCCGAAATCGGCTGGTCGCTGGTTTCCGCGTTCATCTATGGCATTCCGGCGGGCATCGTCGCCTGGGGCTGGCGCGACCATGGCTGGACGCGCATCTATACCGACGTCCATGCGATGCCGCTCTGGTATCTCCCTGTATCGGTTCTGCTCTATCTCGCCGCGCATGACACATGGTTCTACTGGACGCACCGGGCGATGCACGCGCCGCGCCTGTTCCGCATCGCCCATGCCGTCCACCACAGGAGCCGTCCGCCCACGGCCTGGGCGGCGATGAGCTTTCATCCATGGGAAGCCGTGACCGGCGCTGTCGTCATCCCGGCGCTGGTGTTCGTCATTCCCATCCATGTCGGCGCGCTCGCGACGGTGCTGACGATCATGACGATCATGGGCATCGGCAACCATATGGGGTGGGAGATGTTCCCGCGGGCGATCGTCCACGGCGCCGCCGGCAAATGGCTGATCACCGCCAGCCATCACGAGCGCCACCACCAGCTCTACGCCTGTAATTACGGCCTGTATTTCCGCTATTGGGACAGGCTGTGCGGCACCGATTCGGGCATTGCCAGCTTCGCCCGCGCGCCCGGAAAGGCGGCCGCGAAGACATCCCCCCATCTATCCTCGGACTCGTCATCCGATTCAAGGGAACCTGCCGCATGATCCTGCCCAAAGCTGCCATGCTGGCCCGTGCGGCAGCCCTTCTGCCAGTCGGGCTCGTGCTGATGGGCGTTGCCCCGGCAGACCTTCCCCAGCCGTTGACCGTCGAGGTCGACAGCCTGCGATCGACCAAGGGCGCGCTGCGCATCTGCCTCACCCGCATGCCGGACCATTTCCCCGATTGCACCGGCGACCCGGACAAGCGGCACTACAGCATTCCCGCCAATGGCAACCGGACCCTCTCCGTCGGACCTCTGCCGGCAGGGGGCTATGCCATCGCCATCATCCATGACGAGAACAACAACCAGCGGCTGGACACCTTCGCCGGCATCCCCCGCGAGGGCGTGGGTTTTTCGGAAAATCCGACGATCCGCTTCGGCGCGCCCAGCTTTCGTTCCGCGCGCTTCACCATCGGCGGCAGCGCATCGACCCAACAGGTCAAGATGCGCTATTTCCTGTAGAAACCGGCTGATCTCAGCCCGTTGAACTGAAAGCTGCCGCGCTCATGGCCGGCGACGCGCATTTCCGCGCATGCGCTGCATGTGGTAACGCGATCGCAGCAGCACGGCGGCGATCAGCAACGGCACCGCCGCCGCCATCATCGCTGCGCCCAGGAACTGCGGGGAGAGCCCGGCGATGCTGTGGATCCCCGCGACCAGAGGCAGCGCCATCACCAGCAGCCCCGCCACCATCAGCCATAGCCCGACACGGCGCGGTCGCACCGCCACCATCCGCAATTCATGGCGATAGGCCTTCCGGCCGGCTTTGGTCGAGAGATCGGGCTGGTCTTGCATGGTCATGACACTCTGGCCTCGCACCTCACCCTTGTCGATACCGCCACGTGCCGGCGGCAAGCTCACCTCGCCGGCACGACAATGCGCCGCGACGCGTGCCACGATCGACCTCGCGGAGATGCGCGCCTCGCAAAAGAGAAAAGGCCGGTGCCTCCCTCAGAGAAGCACCGGCCTTTCTTCAATTCCCGTTAAGGATTGCGATGCCGGCGAGGTAATGCGCCGGCGCCGCACATCAGGTCACGCGCCAAAGGTGCGCTGCCACCAGCCGCGACGCGGCGGGCCATCTTCCTCGGCTTCGGCCTCTTCCGCCACTGGCGCGATGTCCAGTTGAGGCGCGTCCTGTTCCACCGGAGCCGCTGGGGCTTCGGCTTCGACGGGGGCGGGCGTCTCGGGCGCGGGGGTTTCGGCTGACGCTGCCACGGCGACGTCCGCCGCCGGCTCGACATCCGCCGCCACTGCGGGCGCTGCCTTCTTGCGGCTGCGCTTGGGCTTGGGCGCCGGGGCTTCGGCCTCGACTTCAGGCGCGACCTCCGCAGCGACGGCAGGCTCAGCCGCCGGTGCTGCCTTCTTGCGGCTGCGCTTGGGCTTGGGTGCCGGTGCTTCGGCTTCCGGTGCGGCGGCGTCCACAGGTGCCTCGACGGCAGGCTCGGCTGCGGGCTCGGCAGCAGCTTCGCCTGCAACGGGCTTGTCCGCAGTCTTCCGGGCACGAGGGCGACGGCGCGTCTTGGGAGCGGCTTCCGCTTCCGGCGCTTCCGCGACGGTCTCGACAGCCGGCTCGGCGACGGGCTCCGCGGCAACGTCCGCGTCGACATCTGCCACCGGGGCAGCTTCGCCTACGGCTTCGGCCGTGTCGTTCACGCCCTCTTCGCCACCGCGGCGGCGACGGCCACCGCGGCGACCGCGGCGACCACGACGACGGGCTTCACCAGCTTCTGCCGTTTCGCCTTCCTCGCGCTCACCCACGGGCTCATTGCCCTCGGTCTCGGCCTCGCTCTCGCCTTCACCTTCGTCCTGGCCATCCTGCAGCGCCTCTTCGGCCTGCTCGCTCTGGCCCTCGGCGTCCGATCCATTTTCGTCGCGATTGCCGCGACGGCCACGGCGACGACGGCGACGGCGACGATTGCCGCCTTCCCGGTCTTCCCGGTCGCCTTCGCGCTGTTCGCTGCGTTCGCGGCGCGGCTCGCTCGCCTCGACGACTTCTTCCTCTTCCTCGAACTCTTCCTCGTCCTCGGGCAGGTCGAGATCGTCATCCTCTTCCACGATCGGCGCATAATGCACCACCTGGGTCGGGCGCGGGCCGGCAGCCTCCACGGACATGCGCGCGCCTTCCACCTCGCCATCGGGCAGGATGGTGATGGTCACGCCATAGCGCTGCTCGATCTCGTCCAGTTCGCGGCGCTTGTTGTTGAGCACATAGAAGGCCGCTTCCTGGCTGGCGCGCAGGGTGATGATGCTGCCGCGACCGCGTGCCGCCTCTTCCTCCAGCATGCGCAGCGCGGACAGGCCCGAAGACGATGCCGTGCGGACGAGCCCGGTGCCCTCACAATGCGGGCATTCGCGGGTCGATGCCTCCAGAACGCCGGTGCGCAGGCGCTGGCGGCTCATCTCCATCAGGCCGAAGCCGGAAATGCGGCCGACCTGGATGCGGGCGCGATCGTCCTTCAGGGCCTCCTTCATGGCCTTCTCGACCTTGCGGATATTGCCGTTCAGCTCCATGTCGATGAAGTCGATGACGACAAGGCCGGCCATGTCGCGCAGGCGCAGCTGGCGGGCGATCTCGCGCGCGGCCTCCAGGTTGGTGGCGACGGCCGTCTGCTCGATGCCATGCTCGCGGGTCGAGCGGCCCGAGTTGATGTCGATCGACACCAGCGCCTCGGTCGGGTTGATGACCAGATAGCCGCCCGACTTCAGCTGCACGACCGGATGGTACATCGCGGCCAGCTGATCCTCCACGCCGAAGCGCTGGAACAGGGATACGGCATCGGCATATTGCTTCACCCGCCGGGCATGGCTGGGCATCAGCAGCTTCATGAAGTCGCGGGCGGCCTTGTAGCCATATTCGCCCTCGACGATCACTTCCTCGATGTCGCGATTATAGATATCGCGGATCGCGCGCTTGATGAGGTCGCTGTCGTTGTGGATCAGCGCCGGCGCGGCGGACTTGAGCGTGTTCTCGCGGATCTCGTCCCACAGGCGGGCGAGGTAGTCGAAGTCGCGCTTGATCTCGGTCTTGGTGCGCTGCAGGCCGGCGGTCCGCACGATGCAGCCCATGGTGGAGGGCAGCGCCATGTCGGCGATGATCGATTTCAGCCGCTTGCGGTCGGCCGCGTTCGAGATCTTCCGGCTGATGCCGCCGCCATGCGACGTGTTGGGCATCAATACGCAGTAACGGCCGGCGAGCGACAGATAGGTGGTGAGCGCCGCACCCTTGTTGCCGCGCTCTTCCTTCACGACCTGGACGAGCAGCACCTGGCGGCGCTTGATGACGTCCTGGATCTTGTAGCGACGGCGCAGCGCCATGCGCTTGCGGCGCAGTTCGTCGGCGGCTTCGTCGCCACCGCCGCGACGCGGCGCGCGCGGCGCGTCGTCATGGCCTTCGCCATCCTCGTCCTCGCCCAGCGCGACGGGAGCGATATCCTCGACGGCGCCTTCGGCGGCCTCGTCGTCATCCTCTTCGGCGCGCAGCGCAGCCTCTTCGGCGGCATGCTCGGCCTCTTCGGCGAGCAGTGCGATCTTGTCCTCGCGCGGGATCTGGTAATAGTCCGGGTGGATTTCGGAAAAGGCCAGGAAGCCGTGGCGATTGCCGCCGTAATCCACGAACGCCGCCTGCAGCGACGGTTCGACGCGAGTTACCTTGGCGAGATAGATATTCCCCTTGAGCTGCTTGTGCTCAGCGGACTCGAAATCAAATTCCTCGATCCGGTTTCCCTTGACGATGGCGACACGGGTTTCTTCCCGGTGGCGCGCATCGATCAGCATACGCATTGTCATTCAAAATACTCCGGGCATGGCGGGCGGCGGCCAGGGGCCGGCCGGCCATGCTGTAAATGGGGGACGGGCGGAGCACGCACGTCGAATGCGGCGCACGGTGCGCCTTCGTCCCGTTGGGATGGATGCTTGTGTCTGCTGCACGGGCATGGCCGGACAATGTGCCGGGCCGGGCATGAAGCGCCCACGACGCAGCGCCCGTAACGGGACCGTGCGTCGTCTGGAAAAAATGCCTCATGCAGCGTCAACCTGTTGTTTCGGACGCATGGAAAATCGCCCGAAAATTCTTGTCCCGATGCCGGCCGCGCAAAGGCGGCTTCCACGGGATCGCAAAGGGGTAGCAGCCGCCGGCCCGCCCGGCAATGTTGGCGCCACAAATTTTTCAGCGGTGCTACATCGGCTTGTCTTGGCCAAATATGGTAAAGAAAATGTGAACCGGCACTTTTACGCATGATGGTTTCGCCCATGGCGCGATGCTCTTTGCGGCAGCGCGGTTCTTCTGGTCATGGCGCGCCAATATCGTCGCGCACCGCGCAATTGGCTCTGGACGAGCGCCCGGTCCGCCGGGCAGAACGGCGCCATGCTGCACGGGCTCATCTTGGCGACCGCTTGTTTCGCACATGGCCCCGCGGTCGGGCATGGCGTGTGCGATCAGGCGCGCGCGCACCCCTTTGGCGGCATGGACATCGCGCGCCCTGCCTTCGATCCGCCGGCGGCGATGAGCGCCCGGCCGCCGCGCCGCATGCACAGCATCACCGTGCCGATCCCGCCGGCCTCATCGGGTATCGCCCTACCGATCGTGCAGGGGCCGCGCGGATCGGACCGGCCGTTGGTGGTGATCGACGCCGGCCATGGCGGTCATGATCCGGGCGCGATCAACAAGGAGACAGGCGCGCGTGAAAAGGATGTGACGCTGGCGGTGGCGCTCACGATTCGCGATGCCCTGCTACAATCGGGCCGCGTGCGGGTGGCGCTGACCCGCGCCGACGATCGCTTCCTGGTATTGCAGGAACGCTATGGCATCGCCCGGCGGCTTGGGGCCGACCTGTTCATTTCCGTTCATGCCGATTCGACAGACAATGACGAAGCGCATGGCGCGACCGTCTATACCCTGTCGGAAACCGCATCCGACCGTGAGGCGGCGCGCCTCGCCGCGCGGGAGAACAAGGCGGACATCATCAACGGCATCGACCTGGCAAGCCAGGGCAGCGACGTGACATCGATCCTGATCGACCTGACCCAGCGCGAGACCATGGCGGCGTCATCAGCCTTCGCGCGCCTGCTCCAGCGGGAGGCTTCGCCCTATGTCCCCTTTCGCAGCGCCTATCACCGCTTTGCCTCGCTGATCGTGCTGAAGGCGCCGGACACGCCGTCCGTCCTGTTCGAAACCGGCTATATCAGCAACAAGGCGGACGCCGCCTTCCTCGCCTCGCGTGAGGGGCGGGCGAAGATCGCGCTGGGCGTGGCAAAGGCGGTGGAGGTGCATTTCGCCCGCCGTCTTGCCGCGTCGAACTGACGAGCGCGCGAGACGGGCCGCCATGTCGCTGGACGCATCAGACAAACGGCACTGGCATTGGCCGCGTAATTTGCCTAGAGCCGCCCGGTGATGGAGACCGGTGAAACGCACAGCTTCGGGTACCGGCTGCGCCGCGACGTGGGCGGCATGGCCAGCGGGATCGGCACGCTCTGGGCGCGCAAATGGGTTCGGCTGGCGAGTTATGCGCTGGGCGGCCTGTTGCTGTTCGTCCTGGCATTCTGGCTGATCTTCGCGCGCGACCTGCCCGATGCGCGCACCCTCCTCGCCTATGAACCGCCCTTGCCGACGATCGTGCGGGACGTGAACGGCCAGCCCGTGCACAGCTATGCGCGCGAACGCCGCGTGCAGCTGAACTATGCCGATTACCCGCCGCTGATGATCCGCGCCTATCTGGCGGCGGAGGACAAGACCTTCTTCGATCATCATGGCGTCGACATCCCCGGCTTCTTCGGCGCGGTGTTCGACTATGCGAGCAAGCTGGGGTCGGGCGAGCGGGCGCGCGGCGGCTCCACCATCACGCAGCAGGTGGCGAAGAACCTGCTGATCGGCGACGAATATTCGCCCACGCGCAAGGTGAAGGAGATGATCCTCGCCTATCGCATGGAAAATGTGCTGACCAAGCAGCAGATCCTGGAACTCTACCTCAACCAGATCTTCCTCGGCCGCAACGCCTATGGCGTGCAGGCGGCGGCGCGCGCCTATTTCGACAAGGACGTCGCCGACCTCAAGCTGCACGAAATGGCCTATCTCGCCATCCTGCCCAAGGGGCCGGCCAATTATCGCCCGGAAAGCGAACGCGGGCATGAGCGCGCGCTGGAGCGCCGCAACTGGGCGCTGGGCGAGATGCGCAAGAATGGCTGGATCACCGATGCGCAATATCAGGAAGCCGTGGCGGAACCGCTGGGCACCGTCGCCGCGCATGGATCGCCCTATGGCAATGCCGGCGGCTATTATATGGAAGAGGTGCGCCGCCGCCTGATCGACAAGTTCGGCGAGAAGGCGCAGGACGGGCCGAACAGCGTCTATGCCGGCGGCCTGTGGGTCCGCAGCCCCTTCGATCCCGCCATGCAGCAGCTTACGGCAGACGCGCTGCGTGCAGGGCTGCAGCGCTATGACGCGGGCAAGGGCTGGTCCGGCCCGGTCGCGACGATCAACATGGCCAATGGCTGGCGCCGCGAACTGGCGGCGAGCTTCATCGGCATCGACTATGCCGGGTGGAAGATCGCGGCGATCATCTCGAAGGATGCCGGCGCCGCGCAGATCGGCTTTTCCGATGGCAGCACGGGCACCTTGCCGGCCTCGGCCGCGCAAATGGTCTATCGCCGTGCGGGCACGCCTGCCTTCGACGCGCTGAAGCCCGGCGACCTGATCGCGGTCGCCGCCAATGGCGGTAGTTGGGCATTGCGCAACGTGCCCGAAGTTTCCGGCGGCATGATGATCGAGGATACCCATGCCGGGCGCGTCCACGCCATGCAGGGTGGTTTCGACGCGCGGCTTTCCTCCTACAACCGCGCGACGCAGGCACTGCGCCAGCCGGGATCGACCATCAAGCCCTTCGTCTATGCCGCCGCGCTGGACAGCGGCATGACGCCCGCCTCGATCATCGTCGATGGTCCCTTCTGCGTGCTGCAGTCCGTGCGGCTGGGGCAGAAATGCTTCCGCAACTTCTCGGGCAGCGGCGCGGGGCCGCAGACGATGCGCTGGGGCGTGGAGCAGTCGCGCAACCTGATGACGGTGCGCGCGGCATCGCAGACCGGCATGGAGCGCGTCGTGCGCACCATCAAGGCGATGGGCATCGGCGACTATCAGCCCTATCTCTCCTTCGCGCTGGGCGCGGGCGAGACGACGGTGGAGCGGATGGTCAATGCCTATGCGATGCTGGTGAACCATGGCCGGCAGCTTGCGCCCAAGGTGATCGACTATGCGCAGGACCGGCGCGGCAAGGTGATCTGGCCGGAAAACTGGCGCGCCTGCGACGGCTGCAACATGCCCAACTGGGATGGCCAGCCGATGCCGCGCTTCGGCTTCGAGGGGCGCCAGGTGATGAACCCGATGACCGCCTATCAGATCGTCCACATTACCGAGGGCGTCATCCAGCGCGGCACCGCGACGACGCTGCGCGACCTCAACCGGCCGCTGTTCGGCAAGACCGGCACCACCAACGGCCCGACCAATGTGTGGTTCGTGGGCGGATCGCCCGATCTGGTGGCGGGCGTCTATCTGGGCTTCGATACGCCGCGCAGCCTTGGCGGCTATGCGCAGGGCGGCCGGGTCGCCGCGCCGATCTGGAAACAGGCAATGACGCCAATCCTGGAAAAGATGCCCAAGACGCCGTTCATCGCGCCAAACGGCATCCGCATGGTCCGCATCGATCGCCGGTCGGGGAAGCGCGTCTATGGCGCATGGCCGACCGACGATCCCAAGTCGCCGGTGATCTGGGAAGCGTTCAAGCCTGAATCCGAACCGCGTCGCACGATCCGCAAGGAAGAGATCGACGCGCAGGAAAAGGCGGCGGCAACGCGCGCCAAGGCCGCCGGCCGCGCGCGCAACGACAATGATTTCCTGCAGGAGCAGGGCGGCATATATTAGTGTGAACCCGTTGGCCGTGGGCCTGACGGATCATGGGATTTATCCTCCGCGCAGGGCGCGGGGCGGAATATTGGAGAACGACCATGCGCGCCGAAGCGCAGCAATATATCGACCGTATCGACGCCGCACTCGACCTGTTGCGGCGTTTCCTCGACTGGGACCGGGCGCTGCGCCGGCTGGACGAGCTGAACGCGCGCGTCGAAGACCCGACCTTGTGGGACAACCAGAAGGCCGCGCAGGAAGTGATGCGCGAGCGTACCCGGCTCGACACCGCGATCGGCGCCACCCGCGCGATCGACAGCGAAAAGCGCGACACCGCCGAACTCATCGAGATGGCCGAGGCCGAGGGTGACGAGGCGATGGTCGACGAAGCCGTCGCCGCGCTCAAGGCGCTGGCCATCCGCGCGGACGAGGACAAGGTGAAGGCGCTGCTCGCCGGCGAGGCGGACGGCAACGACACCTATCTGGAAATCCACGCCGGCGCCGGCGGCACCGAAAGCCAGGACTGGGCCGAGATGCTGCAGCGCATGTACCAGCGCTGGGCCGAGAAGCGCGGCTACAAGGTGGAACTGGTCGATTATCAGGCGGGCGAGCAGGCTGGCATCAAGTCGGCGACGCTGCTGATCAAGGGCGAGAACGCCTATGGCTATGCCAAGACCGAAAGCGGCGTCCATCGCCTCGTCCGCATCAGCCCCTATGACAGCTCGGCGCGGCGGCATACCAGCTTCTCGTCGGTCTGGGTCTATCCGGTGATCGACGACAATATCGAGATCGAGGTGAATGAAAGCGACCTCAAGATCGACACCTATCGCGCATCGGGCGCCGGCGGACAGCACATCAACACGACGGACTCCGCCGTCCGCATCACCCATGTGCCCACCGGCATCATCGTCGCCTGCCAGAACCAGCGGAGCCAGCACAAGAACAAGGCGGAAGCCATGAACATGCTGAAGGCGCGCATGTACGAGGCGGAACTGCAGAAGCGCGAGGCCGCCGCCAGCGCCGAACATGCGTCGAAATCCGACATCGGCTGGGGCCACCAGATCCGCTCCTATGTGCTGCAGCCCTATCAGATGGTGAAGGATCTGCGCACCGGGGTTGTCTCCACCGCGCCCGACGACGTGCTGGACGGCGCGCTCGACCCCTATATGGCCGCGGCCCTCTCGCAGCGTGTGACGGGCGAGAAGGTCGAGGTGGAGGACGTCGACTGAGCAAGGCGCGATTAAGGGATATGGTGCCGGCCATGCGGGCACGTCTGCTCCTGTCGCTGCTGCCGGTGCTGGTGGCGACCGCGGCCTGCGATCGGCTGTCGGGTGACGACCAGTCCGATCGGCCGGCTGCCGCCCGCGCCTTCCCGCGCGCCGATCGCCCTGTCGCGCCCATCGTTTCCACCCGCTGGTCGACCGAGGAAGCGCGCGACCGCCTGAACGAGGCGGAGGACATCATGGACCGGGCGGGGATCAAGCCGGGCATGACCGTGGCGGACATCGGCGCGGGCGAGGGCTATTACACCACCCGCCTCGCGCGGCGCGTAGGGCCGGCGGGCCGCGTGCTGGCCGAAGACATCATGCCCGAGACGATCGACGCGCTCGGCCGCCGCATCACGCGCGAGAACTGGCGCAATGTCAGCGTGAAACTGGGTGCGGCCGACAATCCACGGTTGCCGGCGGGCAGCTTCGACCGGATTTTCATGGTCCACATGTATCATGAGATCGCGGAACCCTATGCCTTCCTCTGGCACCTGCACATGGCGCTGAAGCCCGATGGCGAGGTGATCGTGGTGGACGCCAATCGCCCCACCGCGCAGCACGGCACCCCACCGCGCCTGCTCGCCTGCGAGTTCGCCGCGGTGGGCTACCGTCTGGAACAGGTCGTGCCGAAGCCCACCGCCGGCGGCTATTTCGCGCGCTTCCGCAAGGTCGGCGCGCGACCCGACGTGGAAGACATCGTCCCCTGCGCGATCCGCTGACGCGGCGGCGCGCAGCGCACGCGGCTCTCCGGCCTTAGCCTTTCCCTAAGATTTCGGGGCTATGGCGGGGCCATGGACATGGCTCCCGATCCCGCCCTGAAAGCCGGCCTCGGCGCGCCTCTCCGGCTCGCCCGAACCGAGCGCTGGGCGGAGCTGGCGCTCGATGCCGCCGAAGCCAATGCCTTCTACGCGCCCGACATGTTGCAAGCCGCCCTGGACCATCTTGCCGGCGATACCCCGCCGCGCCTGATCGAGGTGTTTGCAGGCGATCTGATGATCGGCCTGCTGCCCGTCGCCATCATGCCGCGCCATGGCCGCCTGCCCATCGCCTGCGCGGGCAACTGGATGCATCGCCACTGCTTTTTCGGCGCCCCGCTGATTCGGCGGGGCCATGAGCAGGCGGCGTGGAGCGGCTTTCTGGCGCAACTGGACGCCGCGCCTTGGGCGCCCCATTTCCTGCGCATGTCCGCGCTGGATGCGGCGGGCGCCAATGCCGCAGGGCTGGAGGCCGTCTGCGCCGCAGAGAGGCGGCCCTTTACCGAAATTCTCCGCCATGAGCGCGCGCTGCTGCGGTCGGATCTTGCCGCCGATACCTATTGGGAAACGCATGTGCGCGCCAAGAAGCGCAAGGAACTGCGCCGCCTGCAAAAACGGCTGGCGGAGTTGGGCGCGGTGAAAAGCCACATGCTTGCCGATCCGGCCGAGCTGCCGCGCTGGTGCGATGATTTCCTGGCGCTGGAAGCATCGGGATGGAAAGGCGAAGAGGGCACGGCGCTGGGCTGCACGCCGGGGGACGCTGATTTCTTTCGCGCCGCCACGGCGGCTGCGCTTGCAGCAGGGCGGTTGCATTTCCTGCGTATCGACCTGGATGGCCGGGCGATCGCCATGCTGGTCAATTTCGGCCATGGAGACGGCGCTTTCTCGTTCAAGATCGCCTTTGACGAGCAGCTGTCGCGCTTTTCGCCGGGTGTGCTCATAGAGATCGACAATCTCCACGCGGTACAAGGCAGCACCAGCCTGGCGTGGATGGACAGCTGCGCAGCGCCGGATCATCCGATGATCGACAGCCTGTGGGCGGAACGGCGCAGCATCGTCCATTATCGCGTCGCCCTGCGCGGCACAGGGCTCGCCCGCCTGCGCCGCACCGCCGCCTATACCATCGCCGGAGCAGCGGAAGCCGCTGCCGCCCGGTTCAAGGGACATTGACATGACCGTATCGCATCCTTTGCGCCAGACCGAGGACATCGCTGCGCATGTCGCCTTTGCCGAAGGCGCCAAGGCATCCTTCGCGGCGGCCTATCCCGACAGCCCGGTGCATCTGGTCCACGGCCTCGCCGGTCATCCGCTGTTCGACCGGGAAGCGCTGGCGGCGCTGGCCGAGCGGATGCCGGCGTCGAGCGTCGAATATAATCTGGGCAAGCTGCCGCTGGGCGTGCGACCGGAGGAAACGCCCTCCAACGGCCTGTCGCTGGGCGACACCATTCGCACCATCGACGCGAATGGTAGCTGGGCGGTGCTGAAGAATGTGGAGGCGGACCCGGCCTATGCCGCGCTGCTGGACGCGGCGCTGGCCGAACTCGCGCCCATCGTCGCGCGTGCGACCGGCCCGATGGAGCATCGCGAGGCGTTCATCTTCCTCTCCTCTCCGGGCAGCGTCACGCCCTTCCACATGGACCCGGAGCATAATATCCTGCTGCAGATCGAGGGCGAGAAGACCATGACCGTCTTCCCCAGCGGCGACGAGACGCTGGTGCCGCCCGAGCAGAGCGAGCGCTTCCATGCCGGCGGGCACCGCAACCTTGCCTGGAGCGATTCCTTCCTGACGCGCGGCAAGCCGGTGACACTCCGCCCCGGCGAGGCGATCCATGTGCCGGTGAAGGCGCCGCATTTCGTGCGCAATGGCGATGCCGTGTCGATCAGCTTCTCGATCACCTGGCGGTCCGCGCGCAGCGTGGCGGAGGGGGAACTGCACTCGCTCAATACGCTGCTGCGCCGCCGCGGCCTGCCGCTGGTGAAGATCGGCGCGCGCCCGGAAAGCCAGGCGATGCAGCGGCTGCTCTATCGCGTGATGCGCAAGTTCAGCGCCTGAGCAGGCGTCGCAGCAGCGCTTCTGCTTCCAGCCGGGGCGAGAAGCGCTCCAGCGTCCACCATTCCAGCTGCTCTTCGCCGGTCGCGAGGCTCTGCTTGTAGCGATCCCGCCCGGCGAGCAGCGAGTAGCGCGACCGTCCCGCCTGCGCGCTGTGGGCGATGGCGGCGGCATGGGTCATCAGCCCCGGCTTGCCCTTGGGGGAGAGCGGCGCGGCAAAGGCGGACTGGTAGTTCATCGTGATGCCGTGGTGGACGAAGTTGAGCAGCAGGCCGATGGTCATGTCGTCGCCCGAAGCGCTGACCCGCAGCATTTCCACCTCGCCCGTGGGGAGGCCGCGCAGCGCAATGGCGCGGGCAAAGCCGCGAAAGCGGGCGTCGTCCCACGCATTGTCGGCGTGGCGGCCGGCGTTCAGCACCGCCATCTCCTCCAGCCATGCCTCGATCTGCGCCGTGTCTGTGGCAATGGCGACGTGTGGTGCGCCGGGAACATCCTTCAGCGAGCGACGGATCTGGCTGCGCGTATTGGCGCTGAGCAGCGAGAGATAATCGCCTTCCCCCGTCCGCACCGGCTCCAGATCGACATGATAGACGGGCATCGCGTCATGCCGCACCTGACGGCGCAGGCCCGGCAGCGCCCGCATCGCGGCCAGCAGCGGCGCGCCCGGCTCCACGCCCGAAAGCCTGAGCGCGCGCCAGTCCTTGCGATGGGCAATGGCGCTGACGGCGGCATCGACCGCACCGCTCGGTGCGTCGCCGGCGCACAGCAGGCCGTTATATTCGATGAACGGCCGGTCCATGCCGGCATCGCCCGACTGGTTCCACCACAGGGTCGGGATAGTACCCAGGCGACGACGATCCATCGCGCGTCCGACGAGCGCCAGTGCGACATCGCGCCCATCCTTCCGCACGCTCAGCAGATCGGGCCGCACGCCACTGGCTTCCAGCCAGCTTGCCGTCCAGGTCCAGCCGAGGAAGAAACTGGCGCGCGCGCGCGCTTCCAGTGCGCGCCAGCGTGCGCCGAGCGCGTCCCTGTCGGGGAGGGGCGCTATGACCGTTTCCAAGGGCATCGGCCATGCCATAGCGCACAAGCGTTACCGCGAAGGAAATGGCCGCATGATGATCTCCATGCTCAGGCCCATCCAGCCTCAGGTCTCGCGCAGATAGGCCGGATCGATAATGCCATCGCCGATCACGCCGGCACGGCGCAGGTCGCGGCCGCTATGGCCAGTCACGAAGCGATACCAGAGCAGGAAATCGGCCCGGAGCGACCACAGCGGATGGCGGAAGGTTGCGGGGCGGTTGCGCTCGATCAGCATATGGCCCGCCCAGGCAAAGCCGTATCCGGCAAGCGGCACGCCGATGAGCAGCCAGGATTGGCCAAGGGCGAGAAACAGCGCCAGCAGAACGAACACGATGCTGGTGCCGATATAGTGCAGGATGCGCGTGCCGACTCGCGCATGTTCCTGCAGATAATAGGGCCAGAACTGGCTGAAACTGCTGAACTGCCGCGTCGCTGCCATCACATCCTCCACCCCGGCATCATAGCGTGCCGGCCAGCGGAAAATAGGATGGACCGGTCAAGTATTTGTAAAAAGATAGTAATCGAAAGCGGCGCGGGTCGCTTCGGCCATGATGCGGTCGCGCGAGACATGGCCCTTGCGGTCCTTCATCACGAACACCGCGATCGCCATCATGCTGCCGTCGGGCAGGGTGACGATGCCAGCGTCGTTGCCCGTGCCGTTCAGCGAACCGGTCTTGTGCGCGATCGGCGTGCCCGGCGGCAACATGCCCTTAAGCCGCATCGCGCCGGTGTGGCAGCGGGTCATGATGTCGAGCAGCGTGGCGCTGGTGTCGGGTTTCAGCGCCTTGCCGGTGCGGATGGCGACCAGCAGCTGCGTCATCGCGGTCGGCGTCGACGTGTCGCGCGGATCATTGGCGAACGCGATGTTGGGCAGATCCCTTGCATCGCGCTCCTGCAGTTCGGCGTCGGCGGCGATGGCCGCGTTCATGATCTGCTCGGGCCTGCGACCATCCTTGTGGAGCGCTTCGGGCGAGAGCCCCATGGCGCGGTAGAGCAGGTCGGCGGTGTTGCTGTCCACCCGCTGCCCGGTGATGCCGATGCTGCGCAGCCAGGCGTTGACGATCTGCGGCCCACCGACCTTCGCGACCAGCACGTCCGTCGCCGTATTGTCGCTGCGCGTGATCATCAGTTCCAGCAGGTTGTGGACGGAGAGCGTCACGCCGGGATGCGGCGTCTGTTCGGCAATGCCGCTGGAGGGCACGACGATCGCCGGGTTTACCGGCAACATGGTGTCGAGGGAGACGATGCCGCGGTCCACCTGCGACAGGATCGTGCCGGCCACCGCGATCTTGTAGGTGCTGGCCATCGGGAACAGCGTGTCGCCGTTCAGCGCGATGATATGCGGATCGAGCGTGCCGTCGGTCTTGATGCGCTGTGCGGCGATGCCCACCGATCCGTCGGACATGGTGGCAAAGCGCGCAAACTCGGCCTTCAGGCGCGCGTCGGCAGTCTGTTGCTTGAGCGGCGCGTCGGGCGGGCCGAAGGCATCGGCCGTCGGCAGCGGCGCTGCGAACAGCAGGATGGGCAGGAATGTTCTGGCGAACGACGTGAAGGATGGCATGGCCCATAATTGGCGAGATCACGCGGCCGGGCAAGCCCTTTTGCTGCGCCGCAACCACGCTACCGGATACCCCATGAGAGGCTACACGGCTTGACGACGGGCATGGCCGGCGGCCATCGTCCGCCGCTGCCGAACAGCATATGGGAATGATTGCGTGAACGACCGGGTGAAGCTGCACGAAAGCTGGAAGACGCCGCTAGCCGATGCCTTCGCGACGCCTGCCATGATGGCGCTGCGCGAGTTCCTGTTGGCGCGCAAGGCGCAGGGCGCGCAGATTTTCCCCAAGGGCAATGAATATTTCCGCGCGCTCGACCTGACCCCGCTGCAGGATGTGCGCGTCGTCATCCTCGGGCAGGATCCCTATCATGGCCCGGGGCAAGCGCATGGGCTGTGCTTCAGCGTGCGGCCGGGCGTGCGGACGCCGCCCTCGCTGGTCAACATCTACAAGGAAATGCAGGCGGACCTGGGCATCCCGCCCGCGCGCCACGGCTATCTGGAACATTGGGCGCGGCAGGGGGTGCTGCTGCTCAACAGCGTGCTGACCGTGGAAATGGGGCAGGCAGCCGCGCATCAGGGCAAGGGGTGGGAAGGCTTTACCGATGCGGTCGTGCGCCTCGTCAATCAGGCTGCGCCGCCCACGGTCTTCCTGCTCTGGGGGGCCTATGCGCAGCGCAAGGCGGCGTTCGTCGACAGCGTGGAGCGCGGCGGGCGGCATCTCGTCATCAAGAGTGCGCATCCCTCCCCGCTGTCGGCGCATAACGGCTTTTTGGGCAGCCGACCCTTCTCGAAGGCGAACGCCTTTCTGGAGGCGCATGGGCGCGGCACCATCGACTGGGCGCTGCCTGCCGATCCCGGTATCGCCGACTGAGCGTAGCAACGGCTTCATGCGCTGAACGCCCTCTTAACATCTCGTTCCCGGGCGGTTCAGTCGCGTTGCGCCATCTCTCTCTTCACGCTGCGGGTCACTGGCCCCGGCCCACATGGGGGCATGTGACGAGGAGATGAGGAATGAGCATGAAGATCAAGAGCGCAATCGCTGCCCTGCTGGGTGTCGCGACGCTTGTGGGGGCATCGGCACCTGCGGCGGCGCAGGACTGGGGCTATCGCGACCATCGCGGCGGATATGACCGGGGCGATCGCTATCGCGACCACCGCGACTATCGCCGCGATCGCGACCGCCGCCACTGGCGCAGCAGCTATCGCGACGATCGCGGCTGGCGCGGCCATCACCGCCAGCGTTGCTGGACCGAATGGCGTTACAATCGCTACTATCATGAGCGGGTGCGCGTTCGCATCTGCCGCTGATCGACGATCCTGGCATGAGGTCGAGGGCCGCTCCGGTTGACGGACGCGGCCCTTAGCCGCTAGGCGGGCGGCAATCCGGCACCCCGGAAGCCGCAGCAGGAACAGGCCATGACCGACACGCCCCCCGACCATCTCTCCACCAACCCGCGCAGCCCCCATTTCGACATGGACGTGCTTCAGCGCGGCATCGGCATCCGCTTCAAGGGCCGCGTGCGCAACGATGTGGAGGAATATTCCATTTCCGAAGGCTGGATCCGCGTTGCCGCCGGCAAGACCCGCGATCGCCACGGCCAGCCGCTGACGATCAAGCTGAGCGGCGAGGTCGAGGCCTGGTTCGAGAACCCGCCCGCCGCCGCCGAGGGCGCGGAAGAGGCCTGAGCCGGAGCGCAGCGGGCGCGGGACGTTACAGCGTCTTCAGCGCCCGCGTGCGTCGCGCTTGATGTCGACAAAAATCTCCGCCAGCGTGCGCCGCGTGCCCGCGTCGGCCATCGCAAAGCGCTGACGGCCGCGCGCACCGACATCTTCCATCGCAAGCACCGCCATGTTGAGCTTCAGGCGCGGGGCCGCATTCAGCTGTTCCATCCTGCCCTGCCGCTGCAACGCTTTCACGTCGATCGACGCGAGGTAGCGGCGCTGGGGCAGCAGGTCGTCGTCGTCACGCTCGGGATCGAGGCCGGGGACGAAGGGATTGAGGCGCTGCGACGAGCCATAGATGAAGCCGTGGACCGGATTGGTCCGAGCGCCCATCTGGCCCGTCGGGCTGTGCCATACCCGCACCTGGCTCCAGTCGCCATTGGCGGACACGTCGATCACCGGCACGTCGGTTTCGATGGCGCCGGGCGAAGACCAGTTGGCATGGCGGATCAGGATTTCGCGGTCGGAGATGATCCGGCTCACCACGGCGACATGGCCGAGGCGCATCGGCCCGAAGGATTCAAACGCGATCACCGCGCCCTTGCGCGGGACGTGTCCACGTTCGAAGCGTCCCTCGGCCTGGCCCCACCAGGTCCACGCGTCTCCGCGGATGTCGATGCCGGAGACGGTGCGCGCATAGGGCACGCATTGCAGCGGGTCGGACGCCTTGGCGGGCGAGGTTGCAAAGAGGCTCGCCGCGACCATCATGGCCGCGACATGCTTTGAATTCATCATCTTGGTTGTTCCCGGATGCGATCATCCCAATGGGAAGAATTTGCCCGGGAAAGCCTAGGATGTGGTTAATTTCGCCTTTGGGATGAGCCGCGGATCAGTTGTTCGCCGCAGCCAGGGTGCGGTCCGTCGCAGCAGCACCCGACGCGATCTGCATCGTGCCGCCCAGAGCCTTGTGCTCGGGATAGATGAAACCATGCGCTGCGTTGGAGCGCTTGCCGAGGTCGCCGATGGGGCCATACCATACGCGGACATCGGACCAGTCGTTATTGGCCGAGACGTCGATGGCGCGGACATCATGCTCGATGCCGCCGCGATAGGACCAGTTGGCGTGGGTCAGGCGGACTTCACGGGCCGAGACGACCTGGCTGACCATGGCGACATGGCCGGCGGGCATGGAACGGCTGGACGAGAAGGCGAGAACAGCGCCGACGCGGGGTTCATGGCCGCGATCGTAACGGCCTTCCGCATCGCCCCACCAGTTGGCGGCGCGACCGAACAGTTGGATGCCGGAAATCTGGCGGGCATAGGGTGCGCACTGCAGGGTGCCGGCCATAGCCGGGGTCGCCACCGAAACGCAGCACAGCGCTACCAACAGCGCAATGGCTGCGCGAAAACCGTTCAACATGCGACTTGCGACCCCTCGCTTTTCTTGATCCCCTTGTGGGATGAATGGAGGGCGAATGGGAATTGCGGTGCGGTGAACCGTTGCTGCAACGCGGCATGAAGTGAACGGGCGCTCAATCCTGCGGAACAATTCCCCGTCCCGCCGCGACATGCAGCCGGGTTGCCGCGCCTAAGGCATTGAACAGGGCGGGTTCGGTGCCGGTCATCCACATCTGGCTGCCGGTTGCGGCGAGCCGTTCGAACAGCGCGGCCCGGCGCGCCGGATCGATATGGGCGGCCACCTCGTCCAGCAGCAGCACCGGCGGCTTGCCCGTGCGATCGGCGACGAGCCCCGCATGGGCGATGATGAGCGAGAGCAGCAGCGCCTTCTGCTCGCCGGTTGAACAGAGCGCGGCGGCCTGCCCCTTGGCGGCGTGGGTGACGGCAAGGTCGCTGCGGTGCGGCCCGCTGAGCGTGCGCCCGGCGGCGGCATCGCGCCGCCTGCCCTCGCGTAGCTGCTCGGCCAGCGGCGCGGCGCCCTCCGTCCATCCATCGAGCGCAATCAGAGGCCGGGCGAAGGGATGGTCGGGCTGGCCGGCGAGCGCTTCGGTCAGCGCGATGATCAGATCGGCGCGCGCCTGCGCGATGGCGGCGCCATGATCGGCCATCTGCGCCTCTAGCGCGGCGAGCCATGCGGGATCGGGGGCGCGCTGGTCGGCCAGCAGGCTGTTGCGCGCCCGCATCGCGGCATCATAACGCGCGCTGTGCGTCGCATGGGCCGGGTGCAGCGCCAGCACCAGCCGGTCCAGAAACCGCCGCCGCCCGCCGGGGCTGTCGCCGAACAGCCGATCCATGGCCGGGGTCAGCCACAGGACGGAGAGATGCTCGGCAAGGCTGGTCGCAGCGCTTGCCCGCCCACCGATGCGCACCTGCCGCCGGTCCGGCGCATCGGCGGTGACGCCGGTGCCGATCATGATGTCGTCGATCAGCGCGGCGACGCCGAAACCGCCGCTGCCACCCTGCCGCGCCATCTCGCGCAGCGGCGCCCCGCGCAATCCGCGGCCGGGCGCGAGCAGGGAAACGGCCTCCAGGATATTGGTCTTGCCCGCGCCATTCTCCCCGGTCAGCACCACGAAGGGATGGCGGGGCAGGATCAGCGCGTCTTCATGGCTGCGGAAATCGCTGACGGTCAGGCGGGCAATCATGGCGGTGCTGTAGCGGGCTTTGCCGCCGCTGGTAAGCGGCTTGCGTCGTCGCGGCCTATGCCTGGAAAATCAGGCGCCAGCAGCGCAGCGCTTTCGGGTGACGGGCTCGCCATTGGTGGTGATGGTCAGCCGCTGGCCATCGGGCGAGACCGACATGATCTGTGCCCGCGTCCAGTTGTCGCCCTCGCCGGAGAAACGCGCGGTCACGATCACCGCGCCCTTGTCGCCCGGCGCGATCGATGTCGCTTCGCCGACGCTTTCATAATAGCGCAGCGCGCGGTCCGACACGGTCAGGCGCAGCGGGTCGCCGGCATCGTTGCAATCCGCCCGCAGGCCCGCCCACGTGCCGTGAAGCCGCGCCGGAATGCTGGCCCGGTCGACGGGCGATAGCGATCTGTCGGCCGCCGCGCCGTCATCCGCGATCGCATTGGCGCTTTCCGTTTCGACGATGGCTTCATTGGCGCCATTGCCCTCGTCGACACCGTTTGCAGGCACGGGCTCGGTGACATTGGCGATGTTGCTGCTGAGTGAGCCATTGTCCTGCCCCTGATTACAGGCGGCAAGCATTGCAATGGCCAACAGGGGAAGGGCGGCGCACAGTCGGCGCAGGGCAGGTCTTGCATGCATGTCTGGGCAATCCATCGGCATCGAAGCGGTTCCCTCCCGTGGTTGCGGGCACCCTAGGCCGGATTGATCGGAAAAGGAATCCGGCTAACTTCGTAGCGACAAGCGCAGGAGAATCGCGATGCCGGTACTGGGAATGGGTGGCCTTTTCTTTCGCGCACATGATCCAAAGGCGCTGGCCGACTGGTATCTCACCCATCTGGGCGTCGGCGGCGGGCAGTCGGCAGACCCGGACGAGCCGGCCAATGAATGGGTGTGGATGACGCGTGGTGGCCCGATGGTCTTTGCCCCTTTCAAGGCGGACAGCGATTATTTCGCCGCGGACAAGGCGTTCATGATGAACTTCCGCGTTTCGGATCTCGACGGGATGCTGGCGGGCTTGCGCAAGGCGGGAATTGCGATCATCACCAAGCCCGAATGGGATGAAGGCGGGATCGGGCGCTTTGCCCGCATCCACGATCCCGAAGGCAACGCCATTGAGTTGTGGGAACCGCCCGCGCCGAAACGCTGAGGAGAATATTTCGTGACCATCAGTCTGCTTCGTTCGATCGCTGCCCCGCTCTGCGGTCTGGCCGCGCTGGCGCTTTCTCCCATCGCGGCGCAGGCGGCGCTGCCCGTGGGCGCCAAGGCCCCCGATTTCAGCACGCGCGGCGCGCTTGCGGGCAAGGTGATGGACGTCTCCCTCGCCAAGCTACTGAAGAAGGGGCCGGTGGTGCTTTATTTCTTCCCCGCCGCCTTCACGCCGGGCTGCACCGCCGAGGCGCATGAATTTGCCGAGGCGAGCGACGATTTCGCCAAGGCCGGCGCAACCGTGATCGGCATGTCCGCCGACCCGGTGGACAAGCTCGCCAAATTCTCGGTCGAGGAATGCCGCAACAAGTTTGCCGTCGCATCGGCTGGCCCCGGCATCATCAAGGGCTATGACGTGGTGCTGCCCCAGCGCGAGGGCATGTCCAACCGTACATCCTATGTGATCGCGCCCACCGGCCGCGTCGCCTTCGTGCATAGCGAGATGAACTATGCCGGCCATGTGAAGAGCACGCTGGCCGCCGTTCGCGCCATGCATCATTGAGATAGGTGCGTGGGCGGGTAGCGCTCAGCGCCCACCCGCCGGCTAGATCCCCGCGCCGCTTATGAATGTTGCGCGGCGAGATGATCGAAGCGGCCACTCGCGATGCGGCGCAGCGTGTCCGTGGGCCAGGCGTAGGCATAGGTCCATGCCCGGGTGACGGCGCCGTCCTGCCGCTGCACATCCAGCATGATGCGCGCATATTCATGCGGTTGCGGAAAATGCGGCGCGCATTCCTCATAATCGTCCAGCACCGCGAGCAGCATGTCGGGATCTTCCATTGAGAAGAGATCCCCGGCGATGGCGGTGCCTCCGGGGTCGGGCACGAAGCCGGGGTAGCCATCCAGCATGAACAGATGGCCTGTCGCCCGTGCTTCGCCCAGCCAGCGCGCGCCTTCCGCCAGTCGCAAGGCCGTCGGGCCCGTCGCGCCGCGTCGCAGCGTACCGTAAACAAAGAGCAGGGGCGGGGTTGCTGGCATGGCCGGCATATTATCGGGGCCGGCTGTAGGATACCAGACGGCCCTTGCTCGCGATTGCCACGTAAAAAATCCTAACCATCGGGAAAATATTCAGATGTTGAGGAATTGTTCCGGCACGCAAAATGTCAGCCTTCCCCCAAAAGCCATGGAAATCCGCCAGAAAATAAAATTGGCACGCTCTCTGCATTTGATTGGGCATGGCCGGGACAACCGGCACCACATCTTCAGGGAGTTAAGATCATGACCGTTACCAAGTTCCAGAATGTCGCCGTTTCGCTGGTTGCCGCCCTTGTGGTCGCATCGCTGTTTGTCGGCGCCGCCGTCGCGCCGGTCGTCTCGCTCGCCTGAGCGGACGGCCGGCGCCCCCCCCCCCCCCCTTCTTCCTTCTTCCTTCTTCCTTCTTCCTCCAAAGCCAAGGGACCATCATCATGACCAGCCGCAGCTTCACTCTCGACCGCCCCAACGCCAAGATCATGGGCGTATGCGCCGGCGTTTCCAACCGGACGGGCGTGGACGTCACCATCCTGCGCATCGGCCTGGTGCTGCTCACCCTGTTCGCGCTCGGCCCTGTCGCCGTGGTCGCCTATCTGCTGGCAGGCTGGCTCGCCGAAGGCTGATCGCAACGCCGTCCCGGCGTCCGGGCACCGTTCCTGTTCAGTCCGTTTCATTCCCCGCCGGGGCCTGTCCCCCTCTCCAGCCCCGGCATGCGAAGCCGCCCCGCGCGCACCGCCGGGGCGGCTTTTTGCTGCACGCCCTCCGCCAGCCTAGCGATGACGGCGCGGGTGACCGCTGGGGCAGGCTTCGTACCCCTGATAAAACACCCCGCTGCAACCCATCATACATCCATGTGATTTTGGGTGAAACAAGCCATTCCCCTCCCTCTTAGGGGTGGGTAGCGAGCACGATTATTCTGGCTTCCCGACAATAGAGCGGCGCTCACGCGGCGCACCCACTCCCAGCACTCCCCTAGGAGGGAGGGGAGAAGGAGCGATGCTGGAAAAATGCCGTTTGGTCGCGTCCACTCACTCTGCGACGCGCTCCATCAACGCCATGGCTGCTGCGGGATTGCGGACTTTCGCGCCGCTGATGAAGAAGATGTAGCAGTCGCCGGACTCTGCGCGGGTCTTCGTCCAGCTTGCCCATGTCGCCAGGTCGTCGGCCGCATAGCCTGCCGGCTCGTCCTCCTGCGATTGCATCAGCCGGGCATAGGTGAACGGGGCCGCCCCTTCTTCCGCGCCTTTCAGCCTTGGATATTCGGCATGGTCGGCGACCACCACGGCGACGCCCGCCTTGCGCGCGAGCGCGTAGAACGCCGGATCGTCAAAGCTCTGATGCCGCGCCTCCACCGCATGGGAAAGCGGCACGCCATCGACCTTTCCGGGCAGCAGTGACAGGAAGGCGCCGAAATCCTCCGCATCGAATTTCTTCGTCGGCATGAACTGCCACAGGATCGGTCCCAGCCGGTCGCCCAGCTCCACGATGCCCTGCCCCACGAATTTCTCGATCGACGGCCCGGCCTCCGCCAAGATGCGGCGGTTGGTGCAGAAGCGGCTGGCCTTCACGGCAAAGCGGAAGCCGTCCGGCACGGCCTTTGCCCAGTTGGCAAAGGTCTGCGGCTTCTGCGTGCTGTAATAGGTGGCGTTGATCTCCGTCGCGGTCAGGTGCGCGCCGACATAGGCCAGCTCGTCCTTCTGGCGCAGGTCATCGGGGTAGAAGCTGCCCCGCCACGGCACATAGGTCCAGCCGCCGATCCCGATCCTGATGTCGCCCATGTGCGTCCTCCTTCAGAACAGTGCAAGCTGGTCGTCGCCGGCGAGCCGCCAGCGGCCCAGTTCCTCATGCCGGGTGCGCCCGACATGGCTGTGTATCAGCACGAAATCCTCGACACGCCACCCAAAGCCGTCGATCTTGCGGTTACCGGGCGTGCCCTTGCGATAGGCCAGTGTCTGGTGCGGGCTGAAGCGCCAGTCGGCGCGCAGCGGCACGCCTTCCTGCGTCATGGCCGCGGCGATGGCATGTTGCAGGGCGGCGAGCGACGCTACGGTGTATCCGGGGCGCAGCGCGAGCGACCGGTTGCTCGCCGAAACCCGGTCAAACCGCAAGTCGAACGGCGCCGCCCACACCGCTTCACCCGCGCGCCGCATAGCGTCGACCAAGACCGGCGGCAGGCTCTGGAAATCGCCGGTGATCGCAAGGGTGACATGCTGATGCTCAACGCGGATGGGGCGGGCGTCGCGAGCAATCTCGCGAACATAGGCTTCGATGCGATGTGCCTCCATGCGGGCGGGCTTCAGCGCGAAGAAGAGGCGATGCAGGGTGAGCGACTGGTCATTGCTGTAGTCCATGGCAGAGAACCTCCGACTCGAGACGATGTTCTTGATATGTTCCAATGGTGCAAGAGTCGAATCTTCGCGACACTACCGACAGGCGTTGTCGTATCCGAGGCGTCATGCTATATCTGTATAGCAAATCATGGAGATGTTGATGCTCGCCGTGCGATTGACCCCTGAGATGGAGCGTCGGCTCGAGGCGCTGGCCGCACGGACGGGGCGGACCAAGACTTTTTATGCGCGCGAGGCGATCGAGGCGCATCTGGACGATCTTGAAGATTTCTATCTTGCCGAGGAGCGGATGAGGGGTTTCCGTGATGGCGATGCCATTCCGCTGACTGACGTGAAGCGCGACCTTGGCCTGGACGGTTGAGTTCCTGCCCGAGGCAGTGAAGGAACTGAAGAAGCTGGATCGTACCGCTGCCGCGCGCATCATAAGGACGTTGGAAGAGCGGATCGCCGTGCTGGACGACCCGCGCACCCTGGGCAGCGCGCTGACTGGCGACCATGCAGGCTATTGGCGCTGGCGGATCGGCGATTATCGGGTGGTAGCGCAGATCGAGGATGAACGGATTGTCATTCTAGTGGTGCGGGTGGGGCACCGGCGGGAGGTGTATAGGTGAGGGGGTGCCTGATAAGGCTTGATCGACATTACTGAATTGTCGGCCCATGCCCATGGGCTTGTAGCAGCGATAACATTGCTTCTGGCGTGATGCCCTCCGCCTGCGCGCTACCCAGAGGATGTTCGATGTTCTGCAAGAAGAGCTTTGGCCGTTGGCGGTTTGGTTGAGGATACACATCCACCGCCTCGGGTTCGCCCTCAAAGTATCCTTTGAGATGGTTGCACAACCAGCCGAACCACGGTCCGTCGTCCTCATAGATGCCCCTATCAAAGCCCTCTACATATTTGTCGAAATTGGCTCGTGAAAGGGTCGTCCAGCAACCGAACGCCCACGGATTTGCCAATCCCAGCACAGGAATTTCAAGAATAGCCCGGACGAAAAAATGCGTGCCGTCGATCACGCAAAAATCCTCGGAGAGGAAATCCCCATCCGTTCGTAAAGCGCTGTTCGGCTCGAACTGCTCCTCTCCCGGCCACGGGGCAGGCTTGTTCGCAGCCAGGTCCATCAGGCCGCGATGCATTGTGTCACAGCAGTTGCACCGCCATTCAGTTTGCAGCAGTTCTAGCGCCAGGCCGTCAGAAGAAGGGAGGAGTGCTCGCGCCGCGTGGCGGCGCTTGCGAAGCCAACCGATCACTCCGCCGCCGGCAGGTAAATCTCCCCGCCCTTTTCCTTGAACACCTCGCTCATCGCGCTCATGCCCTTTTCGGCATCTTCGGCCGCGATGAACTGGTCGCTCGGCTGGTTCTGCTTCGCCGCGAAATCGCGCACTTCCTGCGTGATCTTCATCGAGCAGAATTTCGGCCCGCACATGGAGCAGAAATGCGCGGTCTTGGCGCCTTCCGCGGGCAGAGTCTGGTCGTGATATTGCTCGGCCGTGTCCGGGTCGAGCGACAGGTTGAATTGGTCGCGCCAGCGGAATTCGAAGCGCGCGCGAGAGAGGGCGTCGTCGCGTACCTTGGCAGCCGGGTGCCCCTTGGCAAGGTCGGCGGCGTGGGCGGCGAGCTTGTATGTCACCACGCCGACCTTCACGTCGTCGCGGTCGGGCAGGCCCAGATGCTCCTTGGGCGTGACGTAGCAGAGCATTGCCGTGCCGTACCAGCCGATCATCGCCGCGCCGATGCCGCTGGTGATATGGTCATAGCCCGGCGCGATGTCGGTCGTGAGCGGCCCGAGCGTGTAGAAGGGCGCCTCGCCGCAGGCTTCCAACTGCTTTTCCATATTCTGCTTGATCTTGTGCATGGGCACATGGCCCGGCCCCTCGATCATCACCTGCACATCCTGTTCCCAGGCGCGCTTGGTCAATTCGCCAAGGGTGTAGAGTTCGGAGAATTGCGCTTCGTCGTTCGCGTCGGCGATGGAGCCGGGGCGCAGGCCGTCGCCCAGCGAATAGGCAATGTCATAGGCTTTGCAGATCTCGGTGATCTCGTCGAAATGTTCGTAGAGGAAGCTCTCCTTGTGATGGGAGAGGCACCATTTCGCCATGATCGACCCGCCGCGCGAGACGATGCCGGTCACGCGCTTGGCCGTCATCGGGATATAGGCGAGGCGCACGCCGGCATGGATGGTGAAATAGTCGACGCCCTGCTCGGCCTGCTCGATCAGCGTGTCGCGGAAGATCTCCCACGTCAGATCCTCTGCAATGCCGCCGACCTTCTCCAGCGCCTGATAAATCGGCACGGTGCCGATCGGCACGGGCGAGTTGCGGATGATCCATTCGCGGGTGTCGTGGATGTTGCGGCCGGTGGAGAGGTCCATCACCGTGTCCGCGCCCCAGCGGATCGACCAGACCATCTTGTCGACTTCATTGGCGACGTCCGATGCGACCGCCGAATTGCCGATATTGGCGTTGATCTTCACCAGGAAGTTGCGGCCGATCGCCATCGGCTCCGATTCCGGGTGATTGATATTGTTGGGAATGATGGCGCGGCCGCGCGCGATCTCATCCCGCACGAATTCCGGCGTCACATAATCGGGGATTTCCGCACCCCAATCCTGCCCGTCGCGAATATATTCGGCGAGGCGCGCGCGGCCCAGATTCTCGCGCTCGGCGACGTAGATCATCTCCGGCGTGATGATGCCCTTGCGCGCATAGTGCATCTGGCTGACGTTCATGCCGGCCTTCGCGCGCAGCGGGCGCTGTACGGCATGGGGGAACTGGGCGACGCCGCCGGAACGGTCCGGGCCCTTCAGGCCATTATCCTCCGGCTTGATCTCGCGCGCGTCATATTCCTCGACGTCGCCGCGCCCGACGATCCAGTCACGGCGCAGCTGCGGCAGGCCGGCCATGATGTCGATGCGGGCATCGGGGTCGGTATAGGGACCGGACGTGTCATAGACGCGGACGGGCGGCTCGCCGCTGCCGGGCTCGAGATTGATTTCGCGCATGGCGACATGGACGTTCGGATTGCCCTGCGCAGGCACATGAATCTTCTTCGAGCCGCGAATGGGCCCGGTCGTGACGCGCATCTCGGTGCGGGCGGGAACGTCTGCCATTATGTCTTCTCCTAAAGGCGGGAGAAGGGCGGGACGTCCACAGGATCGGCCACTCCCTCCCTCCGCCGGTGTCAGCCGGATCAGGTTCAGCGGGTCGAGCGGACTTCAACCGCCCCTCTCAGCCATCATGGCTCCCCGGGGATATGGGCCAGGATAGGGATGGTTCGGCGGAAGGTCCAGCGCCTTGTGACCGCGGCGTGATCGCGCGGGTGATGGTGCCGGTCGCATCACACCGACTTTTCCCCACCCTCTTTCACGGCGGGTTCATCGCCGATCGGGCATCGCGCACCCCATGCGCTCGCTCATGCCCGCCTATCCTCTTCCCCTCCCACGCGGGATCGTCGCGCGCGCAAGCACGTCCCGCATTGAACAACGCCGCCGGAACCGCCATGAAGGGGCGATGGCCCGCCTGCCCCGTCTTACGCGCCTGTTCGCCGCGCTGATCCTGTCCTTCGCCCTGCTCGCGCGGCCAGCGATCGCGCAGCAGATCCTGCGCGACGCGGAAACCGAAGCCTTTCTGCAGTCCATCTCCGCGCCGCTGGTGAAGGCAGCGAACATGGAGCCCCGCAATGTGCAGGTGCTCATCATCAATGACCCGGAGATCAACGCCTTCGTCGCCGGCGGCCAATATGTGTGGATCCACAGCGGGCTGATCGCTGCGGCCGACAGCGCCAACCAGGTACAGGGCGTGATCGCGCATGAACTCGGCCATATCGAGGGCGGGCACGTCATCCGCTCGTCCGAGGGCATCAAGACCGCGACCGGCATCACCCTGCTCAGCCTCGTGCTGGGCGCAGCGGCCATCGCGGCGGGCGGCGCGGAAGCGGGCATGGGCATCATGGGCGCGGGCCAGCAGGCGGCAATGGGCAAATATCTCGCTTTCTCGCGCACGCAGGAAAGCTCCGCCGACCTTGCCGGCGCGCGTTACCTGAGCAAGGCCGGGATCAGCGGCCGGGGCAGCCTGGAATTCTTCAAGAAGCTGCAGAACCAGGAATATCGCCTCGCCATTCCGCAGGACGACAGCTACGGGCGCACCCATCCGCTTTCGGGCGAACGCATCGCCGTGCTGCGCGAGGTCTATGAGCCCGATCCGTCATGGCAGAAGCCCAATGATCCGGCATGGGAGGCGCGCTTCCAGCGGATCAAGGCAAAGCTGGTCGGCTTCGTGTCCGATCCCACGCAAACGCTGCGCCAATATCCCGAAAGCGACCAGTCGATCCCGGCGCATTATGCGCGCGCCTATGCCTGGCACAAGAGCGCGTACCCGGACAAGGCATTGGCCGAGGTGAAGGCGCTGGTCACAGCCGACCAGCATGACCCCTATTTCCTCGAACTGGAAGGACAGGTGCTGCTGGAGAGCGGCCGGCCGGCGGACGCCATCCCGCCCCTGCGCGAAGCGGTCCAGAAATCCGACAATTCGCCCCTGATCTCCGCCCTGCTCGGCCATGCGCTGATCGCAACGGAAGATCCCGCTCATTATGCGGAGGCGGAAACCGTGCTGCGCCGGGCGGTCGCCCGCGACCATGACAATCCCGACGCCTGGTATCAGCTCGGCGTCGTCTATGAGCAGCGCGGCGACCAGCCGCGCGCGGCGCTGGCGACGGCGGAGCGCTATCAGATGCAGGGGGCCGACGGCATGGCGCTACGCAGTGCGCAGGCTGCGCTCGCCGGCCTGAAGGAAGGCACCGTCGACTGGCTGCGCGCACAGGACATCGCCATGGTTTCCCGCGCCGCGCTGGAAGGCAGCAAGAAAAGACGATGACAGACACCACACCCCGTACACCGGCCGCCGGCCTCAGCGCCGCGCTTGCCAACAGGAAGATTCAATTGATGCTTGGAGGAAGTCTCTTTGTCGCCGCGGCGGCGCTCGGCGCGATCGGCATGCAGGCGGCCTCGCCTGCCGCCAGCGTGAACGGCAGCGACCGCGCCGCGATCGAAAAGATCGTGCATGACTATATCCTCGAACACCCGGAAATCATTCCGCAGGCCGTGGAGAAATTGCAGCAGAGGCGGCTGGGCAGCGCCATCGACGCCAACCGCAAGGCGATCGAGACGCCCTATGCCGGCGCCTGGGAGGGCTCGGAAAAGGCCGATGTCGTGCTGATCGAATATTTCGATTATGCCTGCGGTTATTGCCGCGCCTCCCTGCCCGACCTCGCCCGGCTGGTCGCCGAGGACAAGGGGCTGAAGGTCGTCTATCGCGAGTTGCCCGTGCTTTCCGCCGCCAGCGGCGAAGCCGCGAAGGTCTCCCTGCTCGCGGCCGAGAAGGGCCGCTACATGGAGTATCACAAGGCGCTGTATGGCGCCGGGAAGGTCTCGCGCGATACGATCTTCGCGGCGGCGGCGAGCGTGGGCATCGACCGCAAGGCGGCGGAAGCCGCGATCGTCTCCCCAAAATATGATAGCGAGGTCGAGGGCAATATCCGGGTCGCCCAGGCGCTTCAGGCAAGCGGCACGCCAACTTTTGTCGTCGGCGATCAGGTGCTGAACGGTGCAGTCGGCTATGAAGCGCTGAAGGAAGCCATCGCCAAGGCGCGGAGCAGCAAGGCCAGCTAAAGCCAGCGCACGGAACGGCGGTAACCCGCTTTGCGAACAGGCGATATGGCGTGGGAGAAAAACTGATGAAAATGCTCACGCCGCTTCTGCTTTTCACGCTGTGGGTGACGCCGGCGGCGGCGCAGGATCTGCGCGATCTCTGCCCCACACGCCCCGGCCTCGGCACGCCGTCCTGCATCGTCGACAAGGGCCATGTTCTGGCGGAGATGGGCGCTGCCGACTGGACGAAGGACGATGACGGCGACAGCCGCACGGATACGGTGCTGACCGGCGACCTGCTGATGCGCTACGGCCTCGACAGCAGGAGCGAAGTGCAACTGGGCTGGACGGCCTTCGGTCACAATCGCGAGCGCAACAAGGCGACCGGTGCCTTCACGCGGGCACATGGCACCGGCGATCTCAGCCTGACCTACAAGCGCAGCTTGATGAACCCGGATGGCTCCGGCTTTTCCGCCGCCCTCCAGCCCTCCGTGACATTCCCGACCGGTGGATCAGCGATCGGCGCAGGGGACTGGTCGGTGGCGGTCATCGTGCCCGTCAGCGTCGATGTCGCCAAAGGGCTCTCACTGCAATTGTCGCCTGAGATCGATGCGGCCGTCGACATGGACGGGAAAGGACGCCACGCCGCCTATGGCGGGGTCGCCGGGCTTGGGATCGACCTGTCCGATGCCGTCAGCGCCGCTCTTGAGCTATCCACCTTTCGCGACAATGATCCGATGGGCCATAGCAGCGAAGTGCTGATCGCCGGCGCCCTCGCCTGGCAGCCCGCCGAAGCCTGGCAGCTCGATCTGGGCGGCGCCTTCGGGCTCAACGCGGACAGCCCCGATGCGCGGCTCTATTGCGGAATCGCTCGCAGGTTCTGAACATCAGCCGAGCGGCGCTCGGTACGCGCGTGAAGGCCCCGTCAGTAGCAGGAGGCACGTTCTATGCGCCGCCGCCGCTGTCGCGCGGCCCCTTGAAACCCTGCGCCACGACATACCATTCGCTGCTGCCCTTGCGGCTCGCCGGCGGCTTGGCATGTTTGACGGTCGAGAAGTGCCGCTTCAGCACCGTCAGCAATTCGCCATCGGTGCCTCCGGCAAAGACCTTCGCGACGAAGGTGCCGCCGGGCCGAAGATTCTCGATCGCGAACCATGCGGCAGCCTCGACCAGCCCCATGGTGCGCAGATGGTCGGTCTGGGCATGGCCCACGGTATTGGCCGCCATGTCCGACATCACCAGATCGGGCGCAGCGCCTAGCGCCTCGCGCAGTAGGGCAGGCGCCTTGTCATCCATGAAATCCATCTGGAACAGGGTGACGCCCTCGATCTCGTCGGTCGGCAACAGGTCGATGCCGACAACGGCCGCTTTTGGAGACTGCTTGCGCACCACTTGCGCCCAGCCGCCGGGCGCCACGCCGAGGTCAACGACCGCCCGCGCGCCCTTCACGAAACGGAATTTCTCATCCAGTTCGATCAGCTTGTACGCGGCGCGACTACGCCAGCCCTCCGCCTTCGCCTTGCGCACATAGGGATCGTTCAGCTGTCGCTCCAGCCAGCGCGTCGACTGGGCCGTGCGCCCCTTCGCCGTCTTCACCCGCACCCGGCCGGCGCCTGTTCCCCGCGTCATGCCGCAATCCCGTCCCGGTCCATCAGTCCCCGCAATATGCCCTCGCGAATGCCGCGATCGGCGACGCCTAGTCGCTCGGCGGGCCAAATGTCGAGGATGGTTTCAAGAATGGCGCAGCCCGCCACCACAAGGTCCGCCCGCTCCGCCCCGATGCACGGAAGCGTCCGACGCTCGCTGATCGCCATGGCGGACAGGCGCGTCGAGATGTCCCGCATGGACGCGGACGGCACGATCAATCCGTCGATCGCCTGCCGGTCATAGCGGGGCAGCTCCAGATGCAGGCTGGCAAGCGTCGTCACCGTGCCGGACGTGCCGAGCAGCCGCACCGAACCCGTCGGCTTGGGCAAGCGGGTGGCGAAGCCGGCAAAGGCCTCCGTCACGCGCGCGCGCATCCGGTGATAGGCCCCAAGCCGTTCCTCGCCCTCGGCACAGACGCCCGGTTCCGCCTCGGTCAGCGAAACGACGCCCCAGGGCGCGCTTTGCCAGTCGAGGATGCGCGGTGCCGGGCCATGAGTATCGACCAGCACCAGTTCGGTCGATCCGCCGCCAATGTCGAAGATCAGCGCCGGCCCCTCGCCCGGCTCCAGGAGCGCGTGGCAGCCCAGCACCGCCAGCCGCGCTTCCTCCTCGGCCGTGATGATGTCGAGGGCGATCCCGGTTTCGCGATAGACGCGGTCGATGAAGGCCGGCCCGTTCGAGGCCCTGCGGCACGCCTCGGTCGCGACCGAGCGGGCGAGCGCGACATTGCGCCGCCGCAGCTTGTCTCCGCACACGGAGAGCGCCGCGATCGCGCGATCGATCGCCGCATCGCTCAGCCGCCCGGAGGCCGCCAGCCCCTCGCCCAGCCGCACGACCCGCGAGAACGCATCGACGACGATGAAGCCCCCCGCAGAAGGCTTGGCGATCAGCAACCGGCAATTATTGGTGCCCAGATCAATGGCGGCATAGGCCCGGCGCCCGTTCCATCGGCCGCCATGGCCAAAAGGGGATGCCGCGGCCCCGGCGAAAGGGCCGGGACTGCTTGGAACCGCAGGGGGGCTTCCACCTTTCTGTCCTGCGACGCCTGCAGGTCTGGCGGAAGGCTGCGGCGATGGGCGGCTGCGCTGCACCATGCCGTATCTCACTTATATGCTCTGCCGCCGCCGGAAGGCGTCGGTACTTGAGTGAGAGAGTAGGCGCGAGCGCTCAAAAGCGCAAGTTTGCCGGCCAATGATGGTGGAAGCCTATGGATACAGGCCACGGCCGGTTTCCCCGCCCGCATCCCGCACCGCACCATGCCCCCCGAAATTTGTCACGGGGCGGAGCCGTAAATCCGCTTGACCCCTGGAAAAGCTCCGTCTAGAGCGACCGCCCATTGCCCCGTCGTCTAAAGGTAAGACTACGGACTCTGACTCCGTCAATCGAGGTTCGAATCCTCGCGGGGCATCCACATACCTTGTCATAAAGTCGGCTTTTCAAACGGTCACGTCCGCCGGCCGGCTTTTTGCGATGGCCGGCAATCTTCGGTTCGCGCTATCAACGCGATCCCGCGATCGCCGCCTATCACCGACATGCCTTGTCCTCGTCATCGACGCGACCAGACGGCCCGCATCGACGGGCAACCGCCCCCAAACTTCATGGGCGAGACGGCCACCCGGATGCCAATGACGCCCTCGTCTTTACGCTCCCGCCCCGGTGTCGACGAGAAGCGCGTCCAGCTGATCGAATGTCTCGCTGAATCCGCTCGCGCTTCCGGAGGCGACCGTCTCATCGAGAGCCTCCTTGGAAGGATAAAGGTCGTGCATGACCACCAGCGTCTCGCCGCCTCTTTCTTCGAACGTCACCGTGGTCACGGCCCCGCTTTCGCCTGCTTCCTCGTTTGTCCAGACGAGGCAGGCGTCCGGCACGACTTCGATATATCTGCCGAAAAACGCCATGGGCTGTTCCGCGGCAGGATGAGCGAACACGAAGCGGTATGCGCCTCCGCTACGGACATCGGCCTCGCAGGACAAGAAGGACACGCCGAATGATTTCGGCGCCCACCAGCGCTGGAGCAGCTCCGGCTTGGTCCATGCCGCGAACACGATACGCACGGGCGCATTGAAAATTCGCGTGACGACCAGTTCTCGGTCCGACGTCCGCTCCACGCTCGTACCGTTCTTGCCCGAGGCGGAATCACTCTTTTCTGACGTGTCCATCGCTCTTTTCCTTCTCTTTCAGTTCCTCGACAAGCGCGTCCAACTCGTCATAGCGTGAGGCCCAGAGCTGCCGATACGCCTCGATCCACGCCATTTCTTCCGCAAGCTGGCGCGGGCCGAGCCTGCAGGTCCGCACGCGCCCGACCTTTTCCGTCGCCACGAGCCCGGCCTGCTCCAGGATGCCGACATGCTTCTTCATGCCCGTGAGGGTCATGCGGAAATTCTCGGCCAGTTCCGTGATCGAAGCCTCTGTGCGACCCAGCTGCTCCAGCACGCCGCGCCGCGTAGGGTCCGAGAGCGCGGCAAAAGAGGCATCGAGGCGCGCTGCGTAATACTGAACCATATGGTTTAGTGTTAACGCGAAGATGGAAGAGATGCAAGGGGGAGCGGGCGGGCACTATGCTGCCCGCCGTGTTATCCCAATGCCCCTGTCTGGGCGCGGATGTGACCCGCGGAGGGCGTCGCATGTGGCATCATGACGGCGGCAGGCGGCACCCAGAGGACCAGAAGCCCGGTATCGGGAGCATCACGCCGCCGCGTATCTGCGCGGGCCATGCGCCTGGCGGGTGAACCTCGCGCGTGCGAATCCGGTCAATGAAAGAAAAGCCACAGCAGCAGGATGATGGGGATCGGTACGCCTACCAGCCACAGCAATATGCCTTTGCCCATCGTCCTGATCCTCTTCGTTATGGATCTGATCAACGAGGATGCAGGCGCCTTGTTCCGGCGTGGACCGGGGGCCTTCAGATCACGGGCATGCCAGAAATCGTCCTTTGGCCCTTTCACGCCGTCGCATCGCCCGACATAGGGGATAGGGCAGGTACGGGGCCTGGCCCCAACGGCAAAGCGGGTGTGCGACGATGGATCTTCCCCCTTTTCTCCTTGATCACTGGCTCTCGCGGCACGACTTCGCCGATCCGCCGATCGCCTATAATCTGGCATCGAGCACCGGGCCGCGATGGGCGGTGGACGAACTGCTCGCGCTGGGCGACGGGTTGCCGCCGGATATGGGCGGCACGATATTGGCCTATGCGCCACCCGAGGGATCGCGGGCGCTGCGCGAGGCCGTCGCGCGCTTTCTCGATACCGACCCCGACTGGGTCGTCATCACGGCAGGGGCTTCGGAAGCCCTGTCGATCCTGATGTGCCTGCTCGCGCGGGACGGCGCCAATATCGTTATCCCCGATCCGGGCTATCCCGCCTATGCCGCGATGGCGCAGGCCTGGCGCCTGGGCACCCGCCTGCACCGGCTGGATCGCGCGCAGGACTTCGCCCAGACGGGCGCGGCGGTGCTGGCCGCGATGGATGCGAAGACCGTCGGCGCCATCGTCAACACGCCGCACAATCCCACCGGATCGGTGATGGAGCCTCACGATCTGGCCCGGCTCGCCAGTGCCATGGCCGAGCGCGGTGCGCCGCTGCTGGTCGACGAGGTCTATCACCCGCTCTATTTCGGCGCGCCCCTGCCCTCCGCGGCGTCCACGGGGATCGCGAACCTGATCGTGATGGGCGACATGTCGAAGGCGCTGTCGCTGCCGGGCCTGCGGATGGGCTGGATCGTCGATGGCGATGCCGAGCGGCGGCAGCGGATCATCGATGCGCGCAGCTATTTCACGATCAGCAGTTCACCCTTGCTGGAACGGATCGCTGCGCATGCCCTCGATCATGCGGGCACGATCATCGCGCGGCTGGCGACGGTCGCCAATCATAACCTGCCGCTGCTGGATGATCTGATCTCCCGCACGAACGGGCGACTCGCCTGGAGCCAGCCACGCGGGGGCACGACCGCCTATCCCTGGTTCAGCGACGGTCGCGACAGCCGCCCCTTTTGCGAAATGCTCGCCAAGGCAGGCGTATTGGTGGCGCCGGGCGACTGCTTCGGCCAGCCGGATCACATGCGGATTGGCTTCACCCAGCAGGCTGAGGGCTTCGACATTGCGATCGCGCGCATGGCGCAGGCCCTCGCCGCCCTGTAGCGACGCCCCGGCTCTGGAAAGCGAACCATCCAACACATTCGGGTGACGGTGATTTCGACCGAGGCCGGACGATCCTAGAGTATCCGTGATGGTCAAGCCCGCGATTGCTGCCAGAGGCGATCTGCTTTGAGCAGGGCATTGGCGGTGACG
>JARFNK010000029.1 GCA_029167225.1 Sphingobium arseniciresistens | reverse complement strand
GCAACCGACCGAACGTCAAAGCATCAATTTGTACTTGCAACGCGGGAGCCATCCACAGAAGACAGTCGCTAACCACCCATTTCGTCATTCCTGCGAAGGCGGGAACCCATCTCCTGACGTCACGCCAAGCACAAGGCTCGCGAGATGGATCCCCGCCTTCGCGGGGATGACGAGTAAGGAAGACCTTCCGCCATCCATCCAATCCGTCATCCCCGCGAAGGCTGGGATCCCGTGAGGCCGGGTTGTCCCCTCTCGATGGAGATGCCAGTCTGCGCTGGCATGACGAGATAGGAACCGCCCGCTGCAACTTTCCAGCCGTCCGTTGATCGCTCTACATCTTCACGGGCCTTCTTCCGGCGTCAGGAAAGCCGCTGAACCGCTGCCCCAAAAGCCCCGCAAGGATGCCCGGTTGCCGTCATTCCGACCCGTCCATGCCAGGCCGAATGAAATATTTGCCGATCTGCTCTTTGATCGGCGGGCGCGGATGGTCTATCCGCTGCGCCATGCCTTCCAAGTTCAAATCCGTGCCGACCGCCGCTTCGCTGATCGCGGTCCTGCTTTCCAGCGCTGCCCCGGCGCAGCAGAAGCTGCCCGTGCAGCTGCTTCCCCCGTCGATGCAGCAGTCCGCGACGCAGCCGGCAAAGCCGCCGGTGACGAAGCCCACCCTCGCCAAGCCCCCCGTGGCCAAAGCTGCCACGACGCAGGCGCCGGCGACCGCACCGGGCACGCCGCCGATGGTCCAGCCGATCACGCCCCCGGTGGTGCTGCCGCCGGTGCCGATCCCGCCGCTCTCGCAGAAGCAGGCCGCCTTCCTCGCCGGCTGGATCAAGGGCGGCGACGCGCAGGGGCTGGGCCGCGCGCAGCTGGATGGACAGGCGCTATCGGGCGACACGCTGGTCCAGGCCGTGCTCGATCGCGCCCATGCGCTGCACAGCGGCCGCATCGACACCGCCGACTTCCTGAGCATCTGGGCGCTGCGCCCCGCCGCCTATGATCCCCGCCCCGGCCTGGCCCGCGCGGTGGCGGACGACACGCTGCAGCAATGGGCGGACAGTCTGACCCCGCCTTATGCTGGCTATGACGGCCTGCGCCAAGGCCTGCAAAATTATCGCCGCATCCGCGCCGAGGGCGGCTGGCCTAAACTCACCGAAGGCGCGAGCGAAGCGGCCATCCGCAAGCGGCTGAGCATCGAGGACAAGACCGGCGATGCCGGCGAGAGCCTTGCCTCCGCGCTCCAGCGCGCCCAGCGCCGCTATGGCCTGAAGCCCACCGGGCTGCTCGGGCCGGCCACGCTCGCCGCGCTCAACGTGCCCGTCGAAAGCCGGATCGCGTCGATCATGGCGAATATGGAGCGTTGGCGCTGGATGCCGCGCGACATGCCGGTCAACCGCGTGCAGGTGAACATCGCCGCCGCCGTGCTGACGGTGTTCGAGGGCGACCGCCCCGTCACCTCCATGCGCGCCGTCACCGGCCGCCCCGGCAACGAAACGCCGATGCTGGTAAGCAGCATCCATTCGATCGTCGTCAACCCGCCGTGGAACGTCCCCTCCTCCATCGCGAAGAAGGAATTGTGGCCGCAGGGCCGGCAGACGCTGATCAACAAGGGCTATCGGATCATCAAGACGCCCGATGGCGGCGAGCGGCTGCAACAGGCGCCGGGGCCGGCCAACTCGCTGGGGCGGCTGAAGTTCGATTTCGACAATCCCTTCGCCGTGTACCTCCACGACACGCCGGCGCGCGGCAAATTCTCCAGCTATGACCGGCTGGCGAGCCATGGCTGCGTGCGGCTGGAAAAGCCGATCCCGCTCGCCGAACTGATGCTCAAGAGCGATCCCGACTTCGCCGGCACGGTGCAGGAGGCGATCGACGGCGGCAAGACGCAGCGCGTGTCGCTACCGCAGCAGGTCGCCGTCTACCTGCTCTACTGGACGGCCTTTTCGGGCACCAACGGCGTCATGAACTTCCGCGACGATCCCTATGGCTGGGACACGCTGCTCGCCGAGAAGATCGAGGTATCAAGCCAGCGCGCCCAGACCAATATTGCAGCTTCCAAGGAGCTTTGACCCATGAAGACCGGCCTTCGCCGCCTCCTGCTGCTCGTGCCCGTGCTGGCCGCCATGGCGCTCGCCGCCTGCCAGGACCGGGAGCCCGAGCAGCCCGCCTTCGACAATGAGGAAAATGCCGCGCAGGTGCCGGAGCCGGATAATGTGATGCCCGCCCCGGAGCCGGAAGCCGAGCCCGACAATGCGCTGAATGTCGCGCGCGCCGCCCCGCCGCCGGAGATCTCCGACGAGCAGCAGATGCTGGACGATGCCGCCGCCGTCGGCATGACCGCCCGCTTGCCGCGCGATGGCAGCGGGGAGCCGCATCAAGGCGCCCCGGCCGCGGACAAGGGTGACCTTTCAACCGGCCGGAATGGCGGAGAAGCAGGACAAAACCCATAGACAACCCGCCATGGGGACTTGGGTTCCAGGAACAATGCGCCTATATTGTCATGAATGAATAGACGGCAGTTTACACGATTTGCCCTGGCGGGCCTGGGCGCCTCGCTGTTTCCCGGCACCATGGCGCGCGCAGGGCAGTTCGTGCCCGCCGGACAGGCTGTGCCCCCGGGCACCACGCCGATCCCCGACCCCGCGAAGGTCGCGAAGCCCGATACCCCGCCCTATCAGGGCCTGCTGGAACGCGCCAAGGAAGCGCTCGACCGGCATCAGGCGCGCATCCCCTTGCGGGATCGGGTCGCGCTCGCCGACTTCAGCGTCGCGTCGAAGGAACTGCGCTTCCACGTCATCGACCTGGAGGGCGGCAAGGCCACATCCTATCTGGTCGCGCATGGCCGAGGGTCCGATCCGGAGCATTCCGGCTGGCTGCGCAACTTCTCCAACGACATGGGATCGCTGGCGACGTCCGAGGGCGCCTATCTCACCGCCGATCCCTATCAGGGGCAGCATGGCCAGTCGATGCGGCTGCTCGGCCTGGACCCGCAGAACAACAATGCCGAAGCCCGCGCCATCGTGATCCACGGCGCGGACTATGTGAGCGAGAATTTCCTTGCCGAGTGGGGCAAGCTCGGCCGCAGCGAAGGCTGCTTCGCCCTCGCCCAGCATATGGTGCCGACGGTGCTGGGGCAGCTGGGACAGGGACGGTTGCTGTATGCCGACAAGGTGCAGTTGCGAGCTTAGGCCGGACGGGGTGCCTGATGGGCGTCGGTTGCGGATGCGCAGCCTGATCAACGGATTGTCCGACATGGGTGAAAAGTGGTCAGACGGCTTTCGGCGTCGCTAGCGGGAAAGCCGTCGTTCTGATTCAGAATAGCTCGTCCAGCATCAGGTGGAATTGTAGCTTGTCTTGGTTCGGCTTAGGCACGCCGTATTGCGCGAGGAACCTGTCTTCTAGGGAAGCTTCAAACTCTCCGAGACAGTTACAGAGTATGGCAAGATCCTGATAGCGATCAGCGATACCGACGCGCCCCGCATCAATGCAACCGATTACCTCGCCATCGACCATCAGGACGTTGTCGAGCGAGAAGTCCCCGTGCGTGACGACCGGATCGGGTATGAATGGGAGCAGCTGGTTCATTGCTTGCCAGACCTGTTCAGCCGTCCAGCCTTCCCGCTCCTCATCGAAATCCTCTTCCTCGACGAGATTTGCGTCGATGCGTCTCCGCGCGAGGCCAAGCCTGTAGGCATGATCGCTGTTAAACGGGCACTCGCTGACTGGAATTGCATGGAGCTGCCGAAGGAACACCGCCAGTGCATCGACGATAGCTATCCTATCATCTGGACGCGCTTTTAGTGCCTGATAGGCCGTTTCTCCCGGCAGTGCCGTCATCAACAGCCATGCCTCGCCAGGGGTGCTGACGAAGTGCGTCACAATGGGCGCCGGTATGTGCCTGGCCATCCAACGCAGCCTACCCATCTCATCTACCAGATCGTCGGCAACGGCGTCCCTGCCGTGCTTCAGGAATAGGTCAGGCGCGTCCGGCTTGCCGAACAGTCGATAGACGGCACCGCCCGACTCACCGACGTTGTTTCGCGCCCATTCGTACCCCACCAGCTCGGCCGACATCCCTGCCGGCGCAGGCGCTGGCGTACAGATTACCTCGTGATCTACATACATGAACCGGCCACCTCTCAACCTATATCCGCTTATAGCGCTTGATATCGGCCGACGGAATGGCTGCCAGTGGTCGCTATCTCCCCATCGCCTTGTAGCTCCAGCGCATCGCCTTGCTACCATCCATCAGCGCGGTTTCCGCGTGCAGGGTCGCCCCCTCGCGCCAGTAGCGGATGCGCTGCGGGTAATCATGGCCGGGGTTGGCGAAGGTGACCTCGTTCGCGCCTTGCGACACCATGGGAAAGGCCACGCTCGCCCCGCCCTCGGGCGAGGCGTGGAAGGCGATGCTGCCATCCTTGCCGATCTGGATGCGGGTCGCCTCCCATGAGGATAGCGCCTCGCCCCGCCCGCTTCGCCCCGCGCCGATCATGATGCCGCCGCGCGGCGGGGTCCAATATTCCTCGGTCCAGCGATCGCCCTTTATTTCCTGCCATGCGCCGGCAAGCCAGGGCGGCAGATGACCGGATGCCGCCTGCTGCGCGATCGCAGCCGAAGGCGCCGCCGACAGGAGCGTCGTCGACAGGACCATCATCAACGGAGCCAGTGCCGCTATCCTACCCTGCACGCTCGATTTCCATCCCCACATTGCCGCCTCCCCGCCCCAAGCAAGGGCTGTTTTTCGGAATGTAACAAGGCTATGGCACGCGCGCCGCTTATGCCAGCCCACCTCTTCCTGCACGGAGCCCCATCATGACATATCGCATGCCCGCCGAATGGGCGCCGCACGACTGGGTGTGGATCGGCTTTCCCAGCAATGCGCCCGAATGGCCCGATGCCTTCCCGCACGCGCAGCGGCAGCTTGCGGCCTTTGCGGACGCGGTCCATGCCGGCGGGCGCGGCGAAGCGGTGAAGCTGGTCGCCGCCGACGAGGCAAATGCCGCGATCGCGCGCACGCTGGTTGGCCCTGGTATCGAGGTGCAGGTGGAAAAGCATGGCGACGTGTGGCTGCGCGACACCGGCCCGATCTGCGTCAGCAACGGCAGCGCCCGCGCGCTGGTCGACTTCGGGTTCAACGGCTGGGGCGGCAAATATGTGATGGAGGGCGACGAGGAGATCGGCGCCCGCCTCGCTGCTCAGGCCGCCGCTTTGCCCCTTTCCGTCCAGCCCTGGATCTTCGAGGGCGGCGCCGTCGATACCGATGGCACCGGCCTGTTCGTCACCACCGAGCAATGCCTGCTCAACCCCAATCGCAACGCCCATCTGGACCGGGGCAAGATCGAGACGCTGCTGGCCGGCGCGCTCGGCCTGTCCGACATGCTGTGGCTGAGCGACGGGCTGATGAACGATCATACCGACGGCCATGTCGACAATCTCGCGCGCTTCGTGGCGCCCGGCATCCTCGCCATTCCCGAGGCGACGGGCGCGGACGATCCCAACGCCGCCATCTATGCCGATGCGCGGGCGCGGGCGAAGGCGCATGGGGTGGAGGTCGCCTCCATCCCCTCCCCCGGCCTGGTGCTGGTGGATGGTGAGGCGATCCCCGCGAGCTACATGAATTTCTACATCGGCAATGCCGCCGTCGTGGTGCCCGTCTATGGCCGGCCCAATGACCAAGCCGCGCTCGACGCGCTCGCCCCCTTCTTCCCCGGCCGGGAGATGGTCGGCCTGCGCAGCGACGCCGTGCTGAGCGGCGGCGGCAGCTTCCACTGCACCAGCCAGCAGATGCCGAGCGCCTGAGGGAACGGCACATGCTCGCTGCGCTGATCCTCCTGTTCGCCGGCCAGGCTGCCGCAGCATCCGCCGTGCCATCCGCTACGCCCGCCCCCGCCGACTATGTCGAATATGCCACGCAGGTCAGCATGACCATCGGCACGGACGGGCGGGCAAAGGACTGCACGGTCACGCGCGCCAGCGGCATTGCGGATCTTGACGCGAAAGTCTGCCCCACCATGTTGGCAAAGGCGCGCTTCACCCCCAAATCGGACGCGCAGGGCAAGCCCGTGGAATTTCCCTATACCACTGCGATCAAATGGCGCCTGCCCAAGGAAGGACCAGCCAAGCCATGACGAAGGTTACTGTCGCCGCCCTGCAGCTCGCCTTTTCGGGCGACATGGGCGAGAATATCGCGCTGGTCGAAGCGCATGTGCGCAAGGCCGCGGCGCGCGGCGCCAAGATCATCCTGCCGCCCGAACTGTTCGAAGGCCCCTATTTCTGCCGCGTGGAGGACGAGGCTCTGTTCGCCAATGCGCAGCCGCTGGGCGCGCATCCCGCCGTGCTCGCCATGCAGGCGCTGGCGAAGGAGCTGGAGGTCTATATCCCCACCAGCTTCTTCGAGCGCGACGGGCACCATCATTACAACTCGCTCGCGATGATCGACGACCGGGGCGAGATCATGGGCGTCTATCGCAAGAGCCACATCCCCGATGGTCCGGGCTATGAGGAAAAATATTATTTCCGCCCCGGCAATTCGGGCTTCAAGGTGTGGGAGACGAAATACGGCACCATCGGCGTCGGCATTTGCTGGGACCAATGGTATCCCGAAACCGCCCGCGTGATGGCGCTGATGGGCGCTGAGATGCTGTTCTTCCCGACCGCCATCGGCTCCGAGCCCTATGACGCCGATCTCGACACCAGCCGCATGTGGCGCCGGGCGATGGTGGGCCATGCCGTGAGCAACTGCATGCCGGTGATCGCCGCCAACCGCATCGGCGAGGAAGAGGGCCAGAAATTCTACGGCCACAGCTTCATCACCGACGAGTGGGGCGATTTCGTCGCCGATGTCGGCAATTGGGAAAGCGGCGCGCTGGTGGCGACGCTCGATCTGGAGCAGGCCCGCAAGCACCGCGCCGGCATGGGCTTCTTCCGCGACCGCAGGCCGGAGCTGTACGGGCGGATCGCGCAGGACATCTGATCCGGTTCGCCGGGCGCCGGTCCAAGGGGGCATCGTGCCGCTGGCCGGGCGCCAAGGGCGGTGCGAAGGCGCCGATGGCGCCCCCCGCCATGCCGCTGCGCCTGCCCAGAGCCAAGCGCCCATGGGAACGCATCCCATGGGAATCTGGTGATTTTTCCTTATTCCTGTTCGCCGGAAACATCCGCCTGACGATAAACCTCTCTATATAAGAGAAAATCGCCTGATCCGCTGACGCCAACCCGGCGGCGCCGACACCGTCGGACAGCCGATAGCTGCTCCGCCAGCCGACGCGCTGGACCGCAGCGCCGGATGCGCAAGAAAAACGCCCGTTCCGACCGGAACTATGGGAATTCCCCTATAACGAAGAGAACCCCGCATATCGTGGGTCCGTGTCCATTGCGGGCGCGTGCGGCTTTGCGTCGCTCGGCGCTCCTTTGCCGAAGAGAAAGACCATGACCCGCCTGAAAGCCTTTCTGTATCGCCAGCCGCTGTCGACCAAAGTCACCCTGATGACGGTCTGCGCGCTCGTGCTCCTCTCCTCCGTCACATTCATCGGCACCCGCATGCTGATGGTGGCCAGCGCGCAGGAGCAGGGAACGGAACGGCTCGACACCAACATGCGCGTCGCCTGGTCCGTGCTGGCGACCAAGGGCGAAGGCTTCAGCGTGCGCGACGATGCGCTTTATGTCGGCGACACGAAACTGAACGGCGACGATGCGACCGTGGATCGCATCAAGGAACTGGTCGGCGGCAGCGCCACCATCTTCCTTGGCGACACGCGCATCGCGACCAATGTGAAGAAGGATGACGGATCGCGCGCCGTCGGCACGCCGCTGGCCGCTGGCCCCGCGCGCGACGCCGTGCTGACCGCGGGCAAGCCCTATCGCGGCGAGACCAAGATCCTCAACAAGCCCTATTTCGCCGCCTATGACCCGATCAAGGACGCGGACGGCAAGGTCATCGGCATCCTCTATGTCGGCGTGCCCGCCGTGGATTTCTACGCGCAGGTGAACGCTGTCGGCTGGCAGGGGCTCGTCATCGCCATTCTGGTGACGGCGATCGCCGCGTGGATGTGCATGCGCGCCGCGACCCAGCTGTTCCGCCCGCTCGAAACCGCAACCGTCACGATGAAGAGCCTGGCCGACGGCAATAATCGCATCGCCATTCCCGATGTCGATCGCCCGGATGAGATCGGCAACATCGCCCGCGCCCTGCTGGTCTTCCGCGACGCCGCCGTTGCCAAGGAAAAGGCCGACGAGGAGCAGAAGGACGTTGTCGACACGCTGGCGCTGGGCCTTGAGAAGCTCTCGGCCGGCGACCTGACCGCAGACATCCGCGCCGAATTTCCGCCCGCCTATGTCAGCCTGCGCGCCAACTTCAATTCGGCGCTGGCCAGCCTGCGCGAACTGATCGGCGCCGCCGGCGACAGCGCGGTCTCCATCCGTGGCGGCTCGCATGAGATCGCCCACGCCTCGGAGGATCTCGCCCGCCGTACCGAAGCCAATGCCGCCAGCCTCGAGGAAAGCTCAGCCGCACTCGTCGAGATCGACAACCGCCTGAAGGCCGGGGCCAGCAATGCGACGACCACGGTGAAGCGGGCGGACCAGGCCATCGCCACGGTCGGCAGCGGCCGCGCCATCGCCGACGATGCCGTCAAGGCCATGGGCCGCGTCTCCGAAAGCGCCAAGGACATCGACAGCGTGATCGAGGGGCTGGACAAGATCGCCTTCCAGACCCGCGTGCTCGCCATGAACGCCGCTGTCGAGGCGGGCCGTGCCGGCGAAGCCGGGCGTGGCTTCGCGGTCGTGGCCGACCTCGTCTCCGCCCTCGCCATGCGCTCGGAAGAAGAAGCCAAGCGCGCCCGCGAACAGCTGACCGTGACGCAGACCGAAATCGTGACCGCCGTGGGTGCGGTGGAAAAGGTGGACGGCGCCTTCGCCGGTATCTCCACCGATGTCGAACAGGTGCATGTGCTGCTCGGCAGCATGGCCGCCGACAATATGGCATCGTCCACCGCCGTCAGCCAGATCACCACCGCGATCGGCGCCATGAACGTCGCCACGCAGCAGAATGCCGCGATGGTCGAGGAAGCATCGGCCGCCGCCCGCAACCTGACCAGCGAAGTGGACAAGCTGACCGCGCATACCGACCGCTTCAATGTCGGCGAAGTCGCCCGCCAGGAACGCCCTGCGCCCTCGCCCGCGCGGACATCGGCACAGGCACCGGCGCGCGGTCCTGCACCAACGCCGGCGCCAGCGCCGCGCGCGGCGCGCAAGGCTCCCGCAAAGCCCGCCGCAAAGCCCTATGTCTCGCCGGTCAAGGCCCTGCCCAAGGTCGCGACGACGAGCGCCGGGACGGACGGCGATTGGGACGAGTTCTAAGGCATCTCGTTTTACCGAGATCACTGTTCCCCGTTCGCCCTGGAGGAGCGAGGCACGTGACTCGCTCCGATGGCTGAGGACCGTTCTTCTTTTCCAAGGAGGAGAAGGGTTCGACATCTGGGCGAGGCGCGATGCTCTGGGCGGTCCATCCCGGCCGTCCATGGGATCGGGGCGAGCCCCCAGACGCCACCAACCCCAAGCTGCGCAGGAACGGGCTTTCGCAACCCGGCATGTGGCGATAGGCGTAGCATGATGACAGGCTCGTCACGCTACGCCATTGCCATTGGATCGAACCGGCCGCTTTCCGCGCGCCTCGGCCCGCAGGCGATCGTGCGTGCCGCGATGCGGGCGCTGGACAGCGGCCCGACAAGACTGTGCGCGGCCTCCCCCATCATCGCCAGCGCGCCGCTCGGCCCATCCGCCCGCACCTTCGCCAACGCAGCCGTCGTCGTCGAGAGCCCGCTCAGCCCCCCCGCGCTGCTCGCCCATCTCAAGTCGCTGGAGCGGCAGTTCGGGCGCGGCAAGGGCCGCCGCTGGGGCGCAAGGACGCTGGACCTCGACATCATCCTGTGGAGCGGGGGCCGCTGGCGATCCCGCCCGCTGACAGTGCCCCATATGGCGTGGCACGCCCGCGATTTCGTGCTGGCCCCGCTCGCCGCCATCGCCCCGGGCTGGCGCGACCCGCGGAGCGGCCTTGCCGTGCGTCATCTCCATGCCCGGTTGGCGGCAAAGCGTTTCCGCGCGCATTTTCCGCAGCCAATTTCCACGTAAAGCCGATTGACCCCAATCCCGTCCTTCCCTAGTGGGAAGCCCTCAGGCACGCTTCCGCAACGGAAGTGATCCAGCCGGGCCCTTAGCTCAGTCGGTAGAGCAACTGACTTTTAATCAGTAGGTCGCTGGTTCGAATCCAGCAGGGCTCACCATATTCTCTTGGCAACATGGATTGCGATATTTGGCCAAGCGCGGCAGCAGCATGCGCCGTGGCCATGTGTGCATGGCCCTCTCTCGTCCAGATGATGCGATTCGCCGTTCTCTTGATCCGGATCCGTCATGTATCTCCCGCAAGGCAGCGTGCAGCCGACGGCAGATCAACGCTCGCGCCCGCAATCAGGCAGGCCGCCTCGCGCCAAGAAACGGGTGCGCGGCAGCGGCGGCACACATGTTAACGGCTGGACGGCGAAAGCAGTAGTAATCACCAGCGATCCTCCTACGATATTTATCGAATGCCAATCACATCAACGATTGGTGTCGGCCTCGAGGGGAGCGGCGATGAGAATGGCAATACTGCGGAATCTGGCGATATACTGCGCGGCTGCCCTCATTTTTCCGCCAACTGTTTCAGCCGAACTGCGACCCAAGCCGGCGGTTTCCGGGCCGCGGCTCTATGTGCTCGATTGCGGCGCCCTCGCCACAGACATGCCCGAAGGCTTCAATCTGACGCGCGATGAGGTTGCCAGCACGATCATGGCCAATATGTGCTTCCTGATCGTGCATCCAAAAGGCACGTTCCTGTGGGATACCGGCGTTTCGGATCGCTTCACGGGAAGGCCGCTGGGCGAATTCCAGCCGAACAAGCATGTCGCCGTCGTCAGGATGCGCAGCCTGCTCGGCCAACTTGCCGACATCGGGTACACGCCCGACCAGATCACCTATCTCTCGCTGTCGCATGCCCATTGGGATCATAGCGGAAACGGCAACCTATTTTCGCGTACGACGACCTGGCTCGTTTCAAAGGCCGAGCGCGATTTCATGTTTGGCCCGAACGGCTACACGCGTGAAAAGCAGGATTGGGTCGGTCTGGAAACGGCCAAGACGATCATCATCGAAGATAATCACGATGTATTTGGTGATGGCAGCGTCATTATCAAATCCGCGCCCGGTCACTCACCGGGGCACAGCGTGGCGGTGGTGAAACTGCCTAAAACGGGCAATGTCATCCTCGCGGGTGACCTTTATCATTTCAAGGAAGAGGCGACGCTCAACCGAATGCCGGATGCCGAACGCAAGACGCAGACCCCGCAGTCCCGAGCGATGGTGGCGGCGCTGGCGAAGAGCCTGGATGCCCAGGTGTGGATCGCGCATGATCTGGCGCTGTCTCAGCGCCTGCTGCACGAACCGGCTTATTATGACTGAGGGATATGGTCCTGCAGCAAGCATGAAAGGATCAGGCCTGCCGTGTCGGCTGATCGGGACGACGGAGACGGCCTCACCCTGAAATGACGATGCCGGGCCTGGCGAACCAAACCCGGCACCTGCCCGTGAGGCTTGCGCCCGAATTAGAAGGCGATCGAGGCGGTGAAGAGGATCTTGCCCGATACGATCGACGAACCGTCCTTGGTCGAGGAGAGGTTCGGCAGCAGATAGGCCGATTCCGACTTGCTGATGTCGGTGTCGACATAGGCGACGCCCAGCGTTGCCGGGCCGACGGCCAGGTCAGCGCCTACCAGCCAGTCCCAATATTTGCCGGTCGGCGCGACGCTGGTGCCATTGGGGCCAAGGCCGGGGTTGCCGTCCGAATAGCCGATATGGCCCTTCAGCGTCAGCGGCGTGTTGGGGATGCCGGAGCTGATGTCGCCCCAGAGGTACAGATTGTCCTCCTTGTCGCCGGCAACGCTTTCAGGCGTGTTCGACCAGTTGCCCAGCGCTTCCTGCTTGGGCGCATAGGCGACGCCGGCGAGCAGCTTTACCGGGCCGGCGGTGCCGCTGAGCTTCACATAGGGTTCGGCGAAGTCGGTGTTCGAGAAGCCGCCCGGATACATGTACCAGGTCAGGCCGACATCAAGCGTACCGCCGCCCACGGGCAGGGTGTAGCCGCCATAGATGTCCAGCTCCATGTTCGCGCCGCCAAAGGTGCCCCAGCCCGATAGGTTGGATGCCCAGGTGCCGACATAGAAGCCGCTTTCATGGGTGATGGTGGCGCCGCCCTGGATCGCCATTTCCTCGTCGCTCTGCGAGACGCCGCGGAAACGGTAATCGGAAACGAGACCGACGCTGCCCGTTACGGTGATCGGTCCTGAAGGTTCTTCCTGAGCGAGAGCCGGTGCGCTCGACATCAGCGCACACACGGCGCAAGCGAGATAGAATTTCATGAACATTCCCCTTTTTACAAAGAATGTTCCACCCTGCGCCCAATCGTTCAGTGATCTCATGCCGCAAGACAAGGTAATGAATCGATCGGGTGAACAAATGTTATTCGCAACTGCGGAATAATGACATGTCCGATTTCCCGAAATGCAAACAAGCATGACTGATGTGCTGATGAAGCAACGGTTTGTTGCTCAATAGTTTCTCATTTATAGAAATAGATTTTCGATTTGTTTCTAAATTGTTTCCAGGCCGGAAGCGCATGGCTTCCGGCCTGGAGCATTGACTGGCCATGGCGAACGAGATCAGCATGAACACTGGCCGATCAAATGGCCCTAATGGCCGACATAGCGCCGCATCCGGTCGGTGGCGCCGGCCAGTTCGATATTGCCGCCCGCGCGACGACGGCGATCGATCCACTCGCGCAGCATCTCTGCGCAGGTGTGGTCGATATGGGACAGGCGCTCCATGTTCAGCCGGATGAATTGCCCGACGGGCGCTTCCTCCAGCTTGGCCGACAATTTGGGCAGCGACAGGAATGTTGCCGAACCGCCGAGCGCGATCTCATGCGCGCCGCCCTGCTGCTGCGTGTCCATGGTCAGGCCAAGGCGGCGGACATGGGGCAGAAGCTCCAGTACCGAGAGCGCAAGGCCGGTGAGCACGCCGGTCAGCAGGTCCGTCGTGACCACCATCACCAGCGTGACTGCCCAGATGATGGCGGGCAGCGGACCATATTGGTGGAACAGGTGCTTCACATGGGCAACGCTGACCAGACGGACGCCGGTGATGACGAGGATGCCGGCCAGCGCCGCCATCGGGATTTCACGCAGCAACCAGGGCAGCAGCGCGACGAAGCCGAGGATCCAGACGCCATGCAGGATGGCGGACAGCCGCGTCATCGCGCCGGCCTGAACGTTGGCGGAGCTGCGGACGATGACGCCGGTCATCGGGATCGAGCCCGCTACGCCGCACAGCATGTTGCCCACGCCCTGCGCCCGCAGTTCCTTGTTATAGTCGGTCCGCACGCCGTCATGCATGCGGTCGACCGCCGCCGCCGACAGCAGCGTTTCGGCACTGGCGATGAAGGCAATGGCGAGCGCGGTCATGATGATCGTGGGGTTGGTGAACTGCGACAGGATTCCGGCTTCCGGCAGGTTGACCGCCGCAACGATGGATTCAGGCACGGTCACGCGCGCCACCGGCAGGCCAAGGGCGAAGGCCACGATCGTCGCCAGCATCACGCCGACGAGCGCGCCCGGCACCAGCCGAAGCGCGGCCGGACGGAATTTCTCCCATCCGAGCATGCCGCCGATGGTGGTCAGGCCGACGAGGAAGGCGATCAGCGCCGACTGCTCGTTGAGGCCCAGGATCTGGCCGGGCATGGCCATCAGGTTGGACAGTCCGCTCGGCAGCGGCTTGTCATCGAACAGCACATGGAACTGGCCGACGACGATCAATATGCCGATGCCCGCCAGCATGCCGTGGACCACGGCGGGGGAGATGGCGCGAAACCATCCCCCGGCGCGCAGCACGCCGGCGATCACCTGAATGGCGCCGGCGATGATCAGGATCGGGCCAAGGGCCGAAAGCCCCTGGTCCCGCACGATCTCGAACACGATGACCGCAAGGCCGGCGGCAGGGCCGCTGACCTGCAGCGGCGATCCGGCGAGGAACCCGACGACAAGGCCGCCGATGATGCCGGTGATCAGTCCCTTTTCGGCCGGCACGCCGGACGCGACGGCAATCCCCATGCACAGGGGCATCGCCACCAGGAAGACAACGATGGATGCCGTGAAGTCACGGCTGAAACTCTTGGGCATGGAGATGGCCATCGGGCTTTCCCTTATTCTGCGGCCTGGAGATAGGTCGTGTCGGAGGCCCGGCGCTGCTGATGCGGCAACGCGACCGGCATCGGTTCGCCCTCGCGCATCGGCAGGAAGCGACCCGTCTCGCCGTCAAGGCCCAGGATCACGCCGGCATGGATGTCGACGAACCAGCCATGCAGCGCGATCTCGCCGCGGGCGATGCCGGCCGCGACCGACGGATGGGTGCGCAGATGCGCAAGCTGCGCGACGACATTTTCCAGGCTGACGGTGCGAACCCGCTCATGGTCCGACATGTCGGGATAGCTTTCGCGCGCGACCTTCTGCGCGGCATGGCTGTGGCGCAGCCAGGCGGCGACGTTGGGCATGGGCGCCAGCGCTTCCTCATGGACCAGCGCCTTCATCGCGCCGCAGTCCGAATGGCCGCACACGATGATGTCGCGCACGCCCAGCGCCACGACCGCATATTCGACGGTCGAGGACACGCCGCCATTCTGGGTCGCAAAGGGGGGCACGATGTTGCCGGCGTTGCGGCAGACGAACAGGTCGCCCGGCTCGGCCTGCATGATGTGCTCGGGCACGATGCGGCTGTCCGCGCAGGAGATCATCAGCGCCTTGGGGCTCTGACCGTCGCTTGCGAGGCGGTTGTACAGGGCGCTCTGGTTGGGGAAGACATGCTTCTCGAAACTGTAAACGCGACCAATGAGCTCGTTCATGATGCTCTCTCCGTATAATTTTCGCCGCCCCGCCAGGGGGCAGGCAGGGTTCTTGCGACTATCGGAGAATAGGGATGTCACTTTGCTGCGGCGCAGCGGATTTGTGAGGAATTATGTCTGGGCGATGGAGAAAGCGTGGAGGCGTGTCGACCGGGCCTGAAAGCGCGACGACATGCGCCTATGGTGTGCCGCCCCCGCCCCAATTGCGAAGAGCACCGCGCCCTTAGGGTCGACATCGCCATTTGCAGGCCGTCAGGGCGGGATGTCCATCAGCCCTACCCGCATCAGGCGGACGCAGGCGCTTCCCTTGGCAACCGCACCGTGACGCGCAGGCCGCCCTCTTCGCGGTTCATGAGCGTCAGGCTCGCCCCTTCCAGCTCGATCGCACGAGCCGAGATGGCAAGGCCAAGGCCAAGCCCGCCGGTATTCCTGCCCCGCGCGGGATCAAGCCGGATGAAGGGCTTGAGCACCTCGTCCAGCATGTCCGGCGCGATGCCCGGCCCATCATCCTCGACGATGATGACGAGCGCGCCATCGTCGTCCTGCACCGTCACCGCGACCCGATCGCCATATTTCGCGGCATTTTCCACGATATTGCGCATGGCCCGCTTGAAGCCCACCGGCCGCACGCTGCGTTCGGCATGGTCCAGCCCCTCATAGCTGGCCAGGCCGCCGGCATCCTCCACCTCGTCCACCAGTGTCGCGACCATCACGGCGACATCGACGCGCTGGCGCGCTTCGGGATCATCCTCTCCGCCCAGATAGGCGAGCAGGGAGGACACCATGCCTTCCATCTCGCGGACATCGGTGCTGATCGCCGCGCGCAGCGCATCGTCGCTGATCGCCTCGGAGCGCAGCTGGAGGCGACTGAGCGGCGTGCGCAGGTCATGGCCTACCGCCGCCAGCGCCTCCGTCCGGTCGGCGATCAGGGAATGGATGCGCGACTGCATTTCGTTGAATGCGCGGATGAGCCCGCGCACCTCGCCGCCGCCATGCTCGGGGATCGGTTCGACCTCCTGCCCATGGCCGATGAGGGCCGCCGCCTTTGACAGCGTGCGGACCGGCCGCAGCGTCCAGCGGATCAGCAGGATGGCGATCAGGCTGACCCCGATCGCGATGACCCCCATCATCGCGAACCACGCGACGCGGAACTTGTTCTCGTCCACCAGCTGCGGCGCCTTGAACGCCAGCCAGCTGCCGTCCGCCAGCATGATGCCGCCCGCGACCGTGCCGCCCCGCCCCGGCGCCTTCAGGTAGAGATGCAGATGATGATCGTTCAGCGCAGGCTCCCAGGCGATCACCTGATCCCGCATGTCGATGAGCGCAGCAGACATGGGCGGCGCGGGGGGCATCACCGGCAGCCAGCGGACCGAAAAATTCTTGCTGGAAAGCCGGGCCGCCACCGCAGGCCGTTCGGCCGGCTGGCGCTGGATCATCACCCGGCTCGCGGATGCCAGATGCTCGGCGACGCGATGCGCCTCATCCTCGCGCACGCGCAGGTTGCTGGCCCGGTCATACAGGACCGTGCTGGCGCAGAATTCGATCAGGATCGTCAGCAGGACAATGGCCAGGATTCGCCCGACCAGCCCTACCGACGGATGCAACCATGCGTTCAAACGCGCTCCACTTCGGCGCTGAACATATAGCCGATGCCGCGCACAGTCACGATCGGCGCGGTGCCGCCCGTCTGCGAGATCTTGCGGCGCAGGCGGCTGATGAGCACGTCGACGCTGCGGTCGGAACTGTCGCCCAGGCGGGTGCGCGACATTTCGATCAGGCGCTCGCGGGCGATCACACGCTGAGGGTTGTCGATCAGCGTGGTCAGCAGGTCGAACTCGGCGCCGGTCAGGTCGACGGCGGCGCCGCTGGGCGAGCGCACCTCGCGGCGGGGGAAATCCACCGTCCAGCCATCGAAGCGCGCCTCGCGACGCCCCGCGCCCTCATGCTGCCGGTCCATCCGGCCGCGCCGCAGGATCGCGCGGATGCGGGCGATCAGCTCACGGGTGTCGAAGGGCTTGGCCAGATAGTCGTCCGCGCCCAGCTCAAGGCCGATGACGCGGTCGACCTCCGTGCCCTTCGCGCTTACGAAGATTATGGGCACGTCGCTCTGCTGGCGGATCTGGCGGCACAGGTCCAGGCCTTGCGTGCCCGGCAGCATCACGTCCAGGATCACCACGTCGATGGGCATGTCGTTCAGGACATTCCACATTTCCGGCGCGGACCCCGCCGGCCGACCGACAAAGCCATTCTGCTGCAACGACCGCATCACCAGCGTGCGCAATGCTGGATCATCTTCGACAATCAGTACGTTGGGGGCAGTCATCGGTGATGTGGGCCTTTGCGACAGGGCATTGACTTAGAAGCCTCCTGCTGGAGTTTCAACCATGCGAAGAGGCATATGGCGTGACAGGCGCCCCCGACGGGTCAGTGTCGGGGGCGCCTTTAGATCGGTGCTGCCAACAGGCGCGTGTCAGATGGCCTTGCCGGCCAGACGCGCCACGCCGTCCAGTTCGCTCATCAGCGCGCCATGATCCTGCTGCGCAGCCTGCACGCTGGCGGACTGCTGCTTGCCGGCATGGCGGGCGACTTCCGCGTTGATGCGGCCCTTGGCGTCGGCGCAGCGGCCCATTTCGGTGCCGCTGGTGCCGGCGAGCTGATGGACGGGCTTGCCGAGTGCCGCGATCGCGCCGTTTGCGCCATGCACTTCACGGGCGACGACGACATTGGCCTGCCAGCGGCATATGGGAAGGATCTGGCGCGAGGCGTGCTTGGGGGCGATCTCGTCCGTGGTGACGGCCCACTGCGTCTTGTAGGTGGCCTTCACGGGCATGGCGGCATGCGCGACATCGGCCTGATGCACGACGGTTTCGGCAGATGCGGTCGCGGGGATGGCGGCGAGGCAAAGCAGCGCGCCCCCGACGAGGAGGTTCAGGTTCATGTGGGTCTCCTTAGAAAAAGCCCGACGGTCTCAGCGCGCCGGTACGGAACATTATCTAGTGATGCAGGATGTCCCGCCTATGCTTGGCCTGTTACAAAATATTGCTGGCACGAAGCGAAATGCAAACCACTGATTTCCGAGAAATATTTAGGAAACACCCTTTCCGCCCCGGCAGCGCGCAACGAAAAAGGGCGCCGGAATGATCCGGCGCCCTCATTTCTTTCGACTTGAACCGCGATGCGGCGATATCAGCCCTCGGTGCGGACGTCGCGACGCTCGGCGATACGCGCGCGCTTGCCGGTGCGGCCGCGCAGATAGTAAAGCTTCGCACGACGCACCACGCCGCGACGGACGACGGTGATCGAATCGATGTTCGGCGAATAGAGCGGGAATACGCGCTCCACGCCTTCACCGAACGAGATCTTGCGCACGGTGAAGTTGCTGCCCATGCCCTTGTTCGAGCGGGCGATGCACACGCCTTCATAGTTCTGGACGCGGCTGCGGTCACCTTCGATGACCTTCACGCCGACGCGCAGCGTGTCACCGGCGCGGAATTCCGGGATGTCCTTTGCGAGGGCGGCGATGTTCTCCGCCTCGATCTGCTGGATGAGGTTCATATGCCTCTAGTCCTTCTTCGTTCGTTGCGCACCAGAGGGCGACTGGTCCCGAACGTCCCTGTGACGCTCCCAAAGGTCCGGCCGCCTTAGCCTTGTATCATCCTCGGCCCGTTGTTTCCGCCAGGCCGCGATCTTCGCATGATCCCCAGATCGCAACACTTGCGGGATCGTGCGCCCTTCCCACTCAGCGGGTCGGGTATAGTGCGGATATTCAAGGAGGCCGCTTTCGAAGCTCTCCTCATCCCCACTGGAAGCGGCGCCCATTACACCGGGAAGCAGACGAACGCAAGCATCCAGCAGCATCAGCGCGCCCATTTCTCCGCCCGACAGGATGATGTCGCCCATGGAGAGCTGCTCGATCGGCCGGCCTTCGAAAATCCGCTCGTCGAAACCCTCGAAACGGCCGCAGAGAATCGTGGCGCCGGGGCCGGATGCGAGCGCGCGCACCCGCGCCTGCGTGACCGGGGCGCCGCGCGGCGTCATCGCGATCACGGGCAGGTCGGGCGCCAGCGCCAGCGCATGATCGACGGCGCTGGCCAGCACGTCCGCGCGCAGCACCATGCCCGCGCCGCCGCCGGCCGGGGTATCGTCCACCGACTTATGTTTGTCCGTCGCGAAGTCCCGGATCTGGATGGGATGGCACGACCACTTCACCTCACCCAGCGCCCGCCCGGCGAGCGACATGCCAAGGGGGCCGGGGAACATCTCCGGATAGAGGGTGAGAATCTGCGCAACAAAGGTCATCGCGCGCGCTTAGCCCAGAACCAGCCGAGCGCAACACCGCACAGCATCGCCACGGTGCCGGCGGCCAGCATGCCCACGCCGATCGCCATCTGCAGATCAGCCATCGGCGAGCTGGGATTGAGCAGCGCGGGCAGGATGAACAGCATCGGCGTGATGACGACCAGCATCACGCCCGCCAACACCCTCTGCCATCGCCGCCAGCGCAGCGTGAACAGCCGCCAGCCCGCCCCCACCAGAGAAGCGAGATAAAGCCAGGGCAGGAAGGCCGTCAGCATCATTGCGCCAGCCCCGTGAATTTCAGTTCCTGAATGGTCGCGCGGTTGGTCGGCGCGAGCAGGATCTCGCCCTGCACCCGGCCATTGGTGCACGCCCAGGTGAAGCTGCCCGACATCGCGCCCGTCGGCGTGATCGGCGCGTCGGTCTTGCAGGCCCCCGCATTCGCCTTCACCGCCGCGATCGCCCTGGCCCAGGCGGGCGCATCCTTGTCCATCAGGAAGTTCATGGCGAGGCTGTCCTTTGCCGCCATGACATCGCCCGCGGCGTAGATTCGCCCTGCCGCCGCATAGCCGTCCGCCAGAAGCGCAGACACCGGGAGGGCGCGCCTTGCCACCGCCCCCGCCTTCTGCAGCGCCACGGCGGCATCCCATGCGGCGGGCGCCCCGCCATTATAGGTGCGGTTGGTGAAGACGAAGATGCCGATGCCCGATTGCGGCATCAGCAGCACATGGCTGCCATAGCCGGGATAGCCGCCACCATGGCTCAGCGTCAGGCCAAGGTCGCAATCCTGCGCCACGCGCATCCCGAAGCCATAGGCCGCCGCAAGACGGCAGGCGCCCGGACCGCTCTTGCCGGTGCGTTGGGAAACGGTCACGAAATTGCTGCCTTCCGCCAGCATCCGCACCGATGCACGCTTCACCGGCCCGGTGTCGGCGCCGTCGCGGGCAGGCCAAGCGGACAGGAGGAACGCGACATAACGGGCATAATCATTGGCGCTGACCTGAAGCCCGCCCATGGCGTTGAAGGCGCCGTCCGCCATGGTCGGCTCTTCCTTCCATCGCCCGTCTTCCCAGCGATAGCCGATGGCGCGGCGATCGGCCGGGGCCTCCGTCACTTCGAAACCGCTGGCAGCCATGCCGAGCGGCGTCAGGATCGCGCGCTCCACATAGCTGCGATAGGGCATGTGGGTGATATTGGCGATGATCCGCCCGAGCAGCGCAAAACCGAAATTGGAATATTCATAGCTTGTGCCGGCCGCGCTGCTGAAGGGCACGCCCTCTTTCAACATCCTGGTGAAGTCGGCCTGGCTGAGCGGCTGCTGCCTGTCGCCCCAGGGATTATCGGTGACGAAGCCGGCGGTGTGCGTCAGCAGATCGCGGATGCGGATGCGCGGCGCGTCGGCGGTGGGATAGGTCCATCCGCGCATTTCCGGCACATAGGTTTCGGCGAGATCGTCGAGCGAGAGCTTCCCCTCCTCCCGCAGCTTCAGGATGGCGAGCGCGGTGAAGCTCTTGGTCATCGACGCGATGCGGAACAGGCTGTCGGGCGTCACCGGCCGGTTCTGCGCCGTGTCCTGCACGCCGAGCCCCTTCACATGCACCAGCCGCCCGTCCGCCACGATGCCGTAGACGAGGCCGGGCGCATGGCTGTCCAGCTGGAAATCGGCGAAGATGCGGTCGATATCCGGCATGGCGGCGGCAATCTTCGGCGGAACGGGCGCGGGTGATTGCGCCGACGCCGAGGCGAAAGGCATGACCAGCATCTGCGCGGCGAGGATCAGGGCAAGGCTGCGCAAGGTCATATCGTCCAGTTCTCCATGCGAAGGTCGGGGATGTCGGCGAAGTCGGCTTGGTTGTTGGTGACGAGCACAAGGCCGAGCGACAGCGCATGTGCGGCGATCAACCGGTCGAAGCTCCCCCGCTTGAAGGGCAACTCCGCATAGCGCGAAGCCGCCGCCATGTCGAAAGGCAGGACGGGCACGAGCGTGAAGAAGCGCTCTGCCACGGGCCTTTGCAGCGGCTCCCGCACCCCCACGCCGCGCATCACCTCGCCATGGACGATGGCCGACGTCGCGACCGTTCCGACGGCGCAGCGCTGCATCTGCTGCGCGGCAAGGCAGGAGGCATCCCGCAGGATGTAAATGATGATGTTGGAATCGAGCAGGAAGAGCGGCTCAGTCACGCTTGAGCTGCTTTCCTTCCCAGTCGAGTTCGCGCTCTTCAAATGCGCGCTCTTCACGGGTCAGCGGCTCAAGCCAAGGCATGGAGCCGGCAATGCCCGTCAGGTCTATCTTGCGCGGTTCGGCAGGGATCGGCTCGAAGACAAACTTGCCGCCCTCCTCGCGCAGGCGCATCTCGGCCCCTTCCTCCAGCCCCAATGCCTTGGGCAGGCGCAGGGCGAGGCTGTTGCCGGACTTGAAAACCTTGGCGCGATATTCCTCGCTCATGGCGGCGGAACCTTTCGTATATACAGGCTGTATATACTATTCCGCGAAGGTCGCGTCAATCACGGCCCGCTCTTCGGACAGAGTGACCGCATGCATGGGCACCATAAAGCGGCGTGCGCCCTTGGCGCCTTCCTGGAAGGGCCGCTCGATCTCGATGATGTCGCCGGCACCGAAATTCTCGATGGCGACGAGCATGCCGAGCGGATCGCCGGCATCGCTGACGCAGGGAAGGCCGATCAGGTCGACATGATAATATTCGCCCTCGCCAAGCGGCGGCAGGGCGGATCGGGGAACGGTGAGCGCGGTGCCGCGCATCCCCTCGGCAGCCGTCCGGTCACGGATTTCCGCGAAGCGGGCAACGGCGCCATTGGGGCCGGGCCGCACCGACTTGAGCGTCAGTGTCTGCCCGGCCGCATCGAAGCTCTTGTAGGTCTTGAGGCTTTCGACGCCTTCACCGAAGAGCTTCAGGCGGACTTCGCCCGCCACACCATGCGCGCCAACAATGGCGGCGAGAGTGACGGGCGCATCCTGCATCAGGCTCAGCCTTCAGCCTGCTCTTCTGCAGCAGCTTCCTCAGCCGGTGCTTCCTCGGCGGGAGCAGGCGCGGCGGCAGCGGCGGCGGCTGCAGCGGCCTCTTCGGCCTCGGCGATCTTGGCCGCACGCTCTTCAGCGCGCTCGGTGGCCTTCTCGCCGGGCTTGCCCTTGTTCGGGTTCACGCGGGCAGCGCGTTCCTTGACACCGGCGGCGTCAAGGAAGCGGGCAACGCGGTCGGTCGGCTGCGCGCCAACGGCGACCCAGTGCTTCGCACGCTCGACGTTCAGCACGACGCGCTTCTCGTCGGTCTTGGCGAGCAGCGGGTTGTAGCTGCCGATGCGCTCGATGAACTTGCCGTCGCGGGGCGAGCGGCTGTCGGTCACGACGATCTTGTAATAGGGACGCTTCTTGGAGCCGCCGCGCGACAGACGAATGGAAGTTGCCATGGAGAGTTACCTTGCCTTTCTGATATATTCTGAATTTTGATGACGTGATCGGGTTGAACTTATTTCTTCATGAACTTGTCGAAGCCGGGCGGCAGCTTGGGCATGTCACCGCCGGGCAGGCCGGACATGCCGCCACCGGGCATCCCGCCGGCACCGCCGCCGCCGAGCAGGCCTCCCAGACCGCCCATGCCGCCACCGCCGCCGCCGAACATCTTGCCCAGCCCCTTCAATCCGCCCATCTTGCGGATCTTCTTCATCGCGGATTCCATTTCCTGGTGCATTTTGAGGAGGCGGTTGACCTCCTGCACCGTGGTGCCGGAACCCTTGGCGATACGGATCTTGCGCTTGGCGTTGATGATCGCCGGGCGCTCGCGCTCCACACCAGTCATGGAACCGATCATGGCGTCCATCCGCACCAGCGACTTGTCGCCAGCGCCGCTCTGGGCCATCGCCGCCTGCGCCTTCTTGAGGCCGGGGATCATGCCCGCCAGCGCGCCAAGGCCGCCCATGCGCTGCATCTGGTTCAACTGCGCGCGCAGGTCGTTGAGGTCGAACTGGCCCTTGGCCATCTTCTTGGCGAGCTTGTCCGCTTCCTCGGCGTCGATGCTCTCCGCCGCCTTTTCCACCAGGCTGACGACATCGCCCATGCCAAGGATGCGCTGGGCGACGCGCTGCGGATGGAAGGGCTCGAGCGCGTCGAGCTTTTCGCCAACGCCCGCGAACTTGATCGGCTGGCCGGTGACGGCGCGCATCGAGAGCGCCGCGCCGCCGCGCGCGTCGCCGTCCATGCGGGTGAGCACCACGCCGGTCAGCGGCACCTGCGCAGTGAAGCTCTGCGCGACGTTGACGGCGTCCTGGCCGGTCAGCGAGTCGACCACCAGCAGGATTTCCTGCGGGGTCGCGACGTCCGCCACGGCCTTCATCTCGTCCATCAGCGCCTGATCGACATGCAGGCGGCCGGCGGTGTCGAGCAGCAGCACGTCGAAGCCCTGGAGCTTGGCGGCCTGCATCGCGCGGCGGGCAATGTCGACGGGCTGCTGGCCCGGCACGATCGGCAGGGTCGCGACGTCCGTCTGCGTTCCCAGAACCGCCAGCTGCTCCTGCGCGGCCGGGCGCTGGACGTCGAGCGACGCCATCAGCACCTTCTTGCGGTCCTTTTCCTTCAGCCGCTTGGCGATCTTCGCGGTGGAGGTCGTCTTGCCCGAGCCCTGCAGGCCGACCATCATGATGACGGCGGGCGGGGTGACGTCGATCAGCAGGTCGGACGTTTCGGAGCCCAGCACCGCGGTCAGCGCGTCGCTGACGATCTTCACCACCTGCTGGCCCGGCGTCACCGAGCGCAGCACATTATGGCCAACCGCCTGCTCCGTCACGCTGTCGACGAAATCGCGCACCACCGGCAGGGCGACGTCCGCCTCCAGCAGCGCGATCCGCACTTCGCGCATGGCCGAGCGGACATCGGCCTCGGTAAGCGCACCGCGCCCACGAAGCTTGTCGAATACGCCGCCCAGGCGATCGCTCAGCGAATCGAACATCGTCACCTCAACCAACGGACCGCAGCGGCCCAGAAAAACGCACATGCCCCTAAACGACAAAACCGCCGGCGGGCGAAACCTCGCCGGCCAGCGTCCATCCGAAGCGCCCAATATGCGCCCCCTGGAGGTGTCTAGGAGCCCGATGACTCGTTGGAGTCACCGGAATACGGGCCGCGCCCTAGCCCAAAACGGCAGGAGACGCAAGGCCGGCGGGGCGGCATGGAAGTCTCGACGCCCGCGCGTTCAGCGCCCCGTCTTCGATGTCGCCGTCTTCGATGTCGCCGTCTTCACCTTCGCCTTATGCTCGCGCAGCAGTTCGTCGAGTTGCGCGATCCGCTGCCGCTCGGGCGTGTCATAGGCGAGACCCTTGAGCCGACACACGGCCCACAGGCTCTTGCGCTCCGATTCCAGCGCCTTGAGGTATAAATCAGCCATATGGCCTCCATGCTTTGTACCGGGCCTATAGGCGCACCTGCCCGAATAAGACAGAGCACCCTTTCGCCAGCGCGCAGTTTTCGGGTCTCGCGGGCCGCTCATCCCATGAAATCTTGGCCGAGGAGCCCGATTGACTTCCGCTGAAAGTTTCGGTTTATCCGGCCTTCCGGGGGCTGCGATCCCCCCGTTACAGGCAACCGCCCAAGTATCGCGTCCATGTTGATGAAGGACGCGTCATGTCTGCCCGAATTGCCCCTTTTGCCCTGCTCTGCCTTTTCGCGCCCACCGCCGCGCTGGCGGACGATGACTTCAAGCTCAGCGGCAGCGTGCGCCTGCGCTACGAGACGATCGCGGGTCAGGCACGGGCCGGCTTCGACGACAAGGACTCGCTCACGAACATCCGCACGCAGATCCTTGGCGAATATCATGCGCAATCCATTCGGCTGGGCGCCGAGCTGTTCGACAGTCGCGCCTATGGCGCCGATCCGGGCACGCCGCTCAGCACCAATGAAGTAAACGCGCTGGAACTGGTCCAGGCCTATGTCGGGACGGATATCGCCGACGCCTTCGGAAAGGGCACCAAGCTGTCGGTGACGGCCGGGCGGATGACCCTCAACCTCGGGTCGCGGCGGCTTGTCGCGGCGGACGACTATCGCAACACGACCAACGGATATACCGGCCTGCGCACGGACATCGCCGCGCCCGGCGGCGTGAAGGCGACGTTCATCTATACCCTCCCGCAGGTGCGCCGGCCGGGCGATGCCACATCGCTGCGCGACAATAAGGTCAAGGTCGACACGGAAAGTTTCGACCTCGTGCTCTGGGGCGGCGTGCTGAGCAAGGCCAAGGCGCTTGGCCCGGCCATGGCGGAACTGTCCTATTTCCACCTTGGCGAACGCGATGCCCCCGGTCGCCAGACCCGCGACCGCTCGCTGAACACCGTTGCCGCGCGCCTGATCGCCGATCCCGCCCCCGGCGCGCTCGACTATGAGGTCGAACTCATGTGGCAGACCGGCGAGATCAGCCGCACGCTTGCCCCCGCCGCGCCGCGCCAATCGGTCAGCGCCACCTTCGTTCACGCCGACATGGGCTACAGCTTCGCGGCCCCTTGGCAGCCGCGGCTGTCGGTCGAGCTTGACCGCGCGAGCGGCGACAAGGCCGGCGGGCGCTATGGCCGGTTCGATCCGTTGTTCGGGATGCGCCGGGCGGACCTGGCGCCCTCGGGCCTCTACAATGCCATCGGCCGCACGAACATCATGACCACCGGCATCAGGCTGGAGGCCACCCCCAGCAAAAGGATGGACTGGTTCGCCGTCTACCGCGCGATGTGGCTTGCGGCGAAGCAGGACAGCTTCTCCTCGACCGGCGTGCGCGATGCGCGGGAGCTTTCCGGCGACTTTGCAGGCCATCAGCTTGAGGCGCGATGGCGCTACTGGCTGCTGCCGGCCCGCCTGCGCGTGGAGCTGGACGGCGTGTTGCTGGCCAAGGGCCACTTCCTGCGCGACGCCCCCAATGCCCCATCCGCCCACTGGACGCGCTATGCCTCGTTCAATGTGACGACGATGTTCTGAGGCGGGCGGGGACGAATTCCGCTCTGGCGCCAAGCCATCAAGATCGGGCTTACACCCGTTCGTCCTGAGCTTGTCGAAGGACCGTATGTTCTTGGGCGTGAAACAGAAGAGGAAGCGCAGCCCTTCGACAAGCTCAGGGCGAACGGGATGTTGCCCCTCCTTTTGATCCCTTATCGATAGAACAGAATGTGTCCTCGCCGCCTACGGCGCGCAGCATCGGGATGTTTCATCGGGCGCGCCCATCACGCTCCCCCTTGCAACCCCGGCCCATCACGCCATGCTAGGGGGCAGGATCTCGGGGGAGCATTGTGCATGAGTTGGACACGCCGCAAGCCGATCGCCGCCATGGGCGCGGCGCAGGATGGGCATCAGCTCGCCAAGACGCTGTCCTGGCCGCACCTGCTGGCGCTCGGCGTCGGCGCGATCGTGGGCACCGGCATCCTGACGCTGATCGGTGTCGGCGCGGACCGGGCCGGCCCGTCGGTGCTGCTTTCCTTCGCGATCGCCGGGGTCATCTGTGCCTGCGCCGCGCTCGCCTATGCCGAAATGGCGACGATGATGCCGGCGGCGGGCAGCGCCTATAGCTACAGCTATGTGGCGCTGGGCGAGATCATCGCATGGGTCGTGGGGTGGAGCCTGATCCTTGAATATTCGCTGGTCGTCTCCACCGTGGCGGTGGGCTGGTCGGGCTATGCCGCGCCGCTGCTGACCGGCATAGGCTTTCCCGTGGGACTGACACAGGGGCCGGAACTGGGCGGCATCGTCAATATCCCCGCCATCTTCATCATCGCTGTCGTCGCGGGGCTGCTGTCGCTCGGCACGCATGAGAGCGCGCGGGTGAACACGGCGCTGGTGCTCATCAAGATCGCCACCCTCTCGCTGTTCGTGTTCATCGCCCTGCCCGCCTTCGACAGCGCCAACCTGCACCCGTTCATGCCCTTCGGCTTCGGCAAGACGATGGGGCCGGACGGGGTGGAGCGCGGCGTGATGGCGGCGGCGGCGATCGTGTTCTTTGCCTTCTACGGCTTCGACGCGATCTCGACCGCTGCCGAGGAAGCCAAGAATCCCGAGCGTGACCTGACGATCGGCATTGTCGGATCGATGGTCGCCTGCACGCTCATCTATGTGCTGGTGGCGGCCGCAGCGGTCGGCGCGATGCCCTTCACCAAATTCGCCGACAGCCCGGAGCCGCTGGCGCTGATCCTGCGCGAAATGGGCCAGGGGCAGGTCGCGCGCATCGTCGCGATCGCGGCGGTCGTGGCACTGCCCACGGTGATCCTGGGTTTCCTCTATGGCCAGAGCCGCATCTTCCTGGTGATGGCCCGCGACGGCTTCCTGCCGCAGGGGCTGGCGAAGATCTCCCGCCGGGGCACGCCCGCGCGGATCACCGGGCTGACCGCCGTGCTCGTCTCCGTCATCGCCGGCGTGCTGCCGATCGACGAGATCGCGGCGCTCGCCAACGCCGGCACGCTGATCGCCTTCGCCGCCGTGGGCCTCTCGCTCATCGTGATGCGCCGCCGCGCGCCGGAGCTGAAGCGTCCCTTCCGGGTGCCGGCGGGGACGCTGGTCGGGCTCGGCGCGATCCTGGGCTGCGCCTATCTGTTCTCCAGCCTGCCGGCCAAGACGCTGCTGTGGTGCCTCATCTGGAACGGCGTGGGGCTGGCGGTCTACATCCTCTACGGCCATGGCCGCGCATCGCGCAGGATCGCGGCGGAAGGCGCCTGACCCCGGCGGAGGCCCGGCCGCCCTTACGCGAACCCTACACGAAGCTCATACAAATCGTGCGCCGAAGCGGCAGCCCAGCAGCCAGCGCACCTCGGCCTTGACCTCGCCGCGATTGGGCAGGTCGAGCGCCACGATCGCGCCCGCCGGCACCGGCTCGGCACATTCGGCGATGAAGCCGGCCTCGGAAATGCTGCCGACGCGGCCGGTCATCTGCCTGTCCCCTGCCCCGATCACACGGATCGCGGCATCGCATACCCAGCGGCCGGCGCGGGTGGCGGGTTCGATCCTCATCATGTTGCGTGCCCTCATTGAACCATCCCCCCTTGCAGGAACCATCTCACAGGATGGGTTATCGGCCCGTTAAGCGCGCGAATCCCAGAACCTCTATTATGGACAGAGAAAGCCCTCTGCCCTACATCCCGCGCGATGAATGGTCATTTTTCCAAGATGCACGGCCTGGGCAACGACTTTGTCGTGATCGACGCGCGTGAGGTGCCGATCGCGATGACGGGCGCGCGGGCGCAGGCGATTGCCGATCGCCATGCCGGCATCGGCTGCGACCAGCTGATCATCATCGACCAGTCCGAGCGGGCCGATGTCGGCATGCGGATCTTCAACGCCGATGGCAGCGAAGTCGAGGCCTGCGGCAATGCCACGCGCTGCGTGCCGCTGTTCGTGGGCCGCGACGTGCTGATCGAGACGAAGGCGGGCCTGCTGGACGCCAGGCAGGTGGACGGCGGCGCCAGCGTCGACATGGGCGAGCCCCGGTTCGAGTGGGACGCGATCCCGCTGGCCTATGCGATGGACACGCGGACGATGCCGGTCAGCTGGGAAGAGCTGCCCGCGCCCTCCGCCGTCAACATCGGCAACCCGCATGTCATCTTCTTCAACGGCGGCATCGACATGGAGGCCGCCGCGCGCCTTGGCCCCATCATCGAGACAGACCCGCTGTTTCCTGCCCGCGTGAACGTGAACTTCGCGCAGGTAGAGGGTCCGCACCACATCCGCCTGATCGTGTGGGAACGCGGCGCCGGCCTGACGCGCGCCTGCGGCACCGGCGCCTGCGCCACCGCCGTCGCGGGCATCCGCCTTGGCCTCGTCTCCGGCCCCGTCACCGTATCGCTGCCCGGCGGCGACCTGGTGATCGACTGGGCACCGGGCGAGCATATCGTGATGACCGGGCCTGCGACCCATGTGTTCGACGGCACGGCGGACTGGGACGCCTTCGGATGACGAGCGTGCGTGGCAGCAGGGTTCAGGCTTCCGGGCCGGAACTGATCACGCTGGGCTGCCGCCTCAACATTGCCGAGAGCGAGACGATGCGGACCTTGGCGCAGGACCGCGACGACCTCATCATCGTCAACAGCTGCGCCGTCACCATGGAGGCGGTGCGGCAGACGCGACAGGCGATCCGCCGCGCCCATCGCGCCCGGCCGGAGGCGCGCATCGTCGTCACCGGCTGCGCCGCGCAGACCGATCCTGCCATGTTCGCGGCCATGCCCGAAGTGGCGCAGGTGCTGGGCAACCGGGAAAAGCTGGATGCCGCATCCTTCGCGCGCCCTGGCCTTGCAACCGGCGAGCGCATCAACGTGTCCGACATCATGGCCGTGCGCGACACCGCGCCGCATCTGGCCAGCGGTTTTGCCGACCGCGTCCGCGCCTTTATCGAGGTGCAGAATGGCTGCGACCATCGCTGCACCTTCTGCATCATCCCGCTCGGCCGCGGCAACAGCCGCTCCGTGCCCGCCGGCGAGGTGGTGCGCGCGGTGCGGGAGATGGTGGACCAGGGCTATGGCGAGGTCGTGCTGACCGGGGTGGACGCCACCAGCTATGGCGCTGACCTGCCCGGCGAACAGTCGCTGGGCACGCTGGTCGAGCGCATATTGACCCATGTGCCGGGGCTGCAGCGCCTGCGCCTCTCCTCGGTCGACAGCGTGGAGATGGACGACCGGCTGATCGAGATCGTGACCGGCGACGCGCGGCTGATGCCGCACCTTCACCTCTCGCTGCAGGCGGGCGACGACATGATCCTCAAGCGGATGAAGCGCCGCCACAGCGCCGCCGACGCGATCAGGCTCGTCGAGCGATTGAAGGCGGCGCGGCCGGAGATCGCCATCGGCGCCGACATCATCGCCGGCTTCCCGACAGAGACGGAGGCGATGTTCGCGGGCAGCCTGCACCTGGTCGAGGCCTGCGACGTCGTCCACGGCCATATCTTCCCCTATTCGCCGCGCCCCGGCACGCCGGCCGCGCGGATGCCCCAGGTCGCCCACGGTGCCATAAAGGACCGGGCGGCGCGGCTGCGCGCGGCCTGCGCGATACGGCGCGAGGCATGGCTCGCGGGGCTTGTCGGCACGCAGCAGCGGATATTGGTGGAGCGCAGCGGACGCGCCGGCCATGCGGAAAACTTCGCCCCCGTCGCCCTGCCCGACAGCGCCCAGCCCGGCGAAATCGTGACCCGGCGCATCGCGGCGCTTGAGAATGGCGTGCTGATCGCGCAAGAGGCGGGCCGATGACGAGATTCACGAAATGAGCGAGACAAGCTGGCGCGACCGCCTGTTCGGCGGCCTCAAGCGCACGTCCGATCGCCTTGGCGACAACCTCACCGGCCTGTTCACCAAGGCCGCGCTGGACGACCAGACGCTGGACGAGATCGAGGAAGCGCTGATCGTCAGCGACCTTGGCCCGGCGATGGCGGCGCGCGTGCGCGAGCGGCTGGCCGAGGGGCGGTTCAACAAGGAACTGACCGAGGACTATCTGCGCGAGATCATCGCGGAGGAAATCACCAAGACGCTGGCGCCCGTCGCCAAGCCGCTGGAGATCGAGGCGTTTCCGCGCCCGCAGGTAATCCTGGTGATCGGCGTCAACGGCTCCGGCAAGACGACGACCATCGCCAAGCTGGCCAACCTGTTCCTGGAGCAGGATTATGGCGTGATGCTGGCGGCGGGCGACACCTTCCGCGCGGCCGCCATCGGCCAGCTCAAGGTCTGGGCCGAGCGGCTGGACATCCCCATCGTTTCCGGCAAGGAAGGCGGCGACGCGGCCGGCATCGTCTACGAGGCGGTGAAGCAGGCAACTGCGACCGGCATCGACGTGCTGATCGTCGATACCGCCGGCCGGCTGCAGAACAAGACCGAGCTGATGGAGGAACTGGCGAAGATCCGCCGCGTGCTCGGCCGCCTGAACCCGGCGGCGCCGCACGACGTCGTGCTGGTGCTGGACGCGACCACCGGCCAGAACGCCCTCTCGCAGATCGAGGTGTTCAAGGAAGTCGCGCAGGTGACGGGGCTGGTCATGACCAAGCTGGACGGCACCGCGCGCGGCGGCGTGCTGGTCGCGGCAGCGGAGAAATACCGCCTGCCCATCCATGCCATCGGCGTGGGCGAGAAGATCGAGGACCTGCGCCCCTTCGATGCCGAGGACATGGCACGCGCCATCGCGGGAGCCGCTTATGCGCGGTGATGATATCGGCGCATGGCTCTCTTCACCGTTCGGGCCGAGCCTGTCGACGCCCCGTTCTTCCCTTCCGAAAGGAAGGAGAGCCCTTCGACATTGGAACGTGTCGCCTGCCGCGTTCCAACAGGGCGAACGCACGTCAGCTAGGATCGTTATTTATGGCTGAAACCAAGGCCCCGCAGCATGGCGGCACGCTCAGCCTTGCTCTCGATTTCGGGCCGCTGCTGGTCTTCTTCCTGACCTACAAGTTCGCCGGCCACTTCATGGGCGCGGGCAACCCGATCAGCGCCATGGTCGTCGGCACCGCCGCCTTCATGGCCGCGATCGCCATCGCCGTCATCATCTCGCTCATCAAGCTGAAGCGCGTGTCGCCGATGCTGTGGCTCTCGGCCGTGCTGATCCTCTTCTTCGGATCGCTCACCATCTATTTCCGCGACCAGCGCTTCATCCAGATCAAGCCGACGATCATCTACATCTTCTTCGCGATGATGCTGTTCGCCGGGCTCATCCGCCGCAAGGCGCTGCTCAAATATCTGCTGCAGGCCGCCTATGACGGGCTGTCGGAGGAAGGCTGGCTGAAGCTGTCGCGCAACTGGGCGTGGTTCTTCGTCGCCATGGCCATCGCCAACGAAGCGATGCGCGCGTCGCTCAGCTTCGACACATGGCTGGCCGTGAAGGTGTGGGGCGTGACTATCGTGTCCTTCATCTTTGCCGCGTCGAACATCCCGATGCTGATGCGACACGGGATGAATGTCGGCCAGACGATCGACAGCGACGAGATCGGCGAGACGACACCGCCGCAGGGATAAGCCTGCCGCCTTCGGGCCTGGCCACATTCAGGCCGAAGCACATTCAGGCCGGCCACATTCTTCAGGCGGGCCGATGCCCCTTGCGCCATTTGGTGAACAGGTGCCGCGCCAGCATCTTCGGCGGCATCCGCAGCCAGTGCGACCGCACGAAAAAGGCAAAGCGCAGCGACCTGCCGATCTCCTGCCCCCATTGATTGCGCGCCAGCAGGTGCCGGACATAGAGCTTGTCCCGCCGCTTGACCTGCGCGCCGCCATAGAGCGCATCCGCCAGCCGGATCGCACGGGCAACGAAGGGCGCAAGGCCATGCCGCGCCGCCCGAGCCATCAATGCCGGGCGATCCGATATCTCCTCCAGCAGACACCGGATGTCCCACAGGTTCCGCATCCCACCCGACATGTCGCCATCGGCCAGCAGATGCGCGACGGCGTGGCAGACCCGGTCCTCGGGCGACAGCACATAGAGCCCGCCGGGCAGGGCCACGGCATCGGCGATCATCGCGGCCGCGTCCGGCGTCTGCCGGGCGGTGAGCGGCAGGATGGTGTGATGCACGTCGATCATCCGGTCCCGCGCGCTATGGATCATCGGCGGCAGTTCATGCATCCAGCGGCGATAATAGAGGTCGTCATAGGGATCGGACTTCACCCATTCCCATCCCGCGCCGAGCAGCGCCTGCTCGACCGCCTCGATCTTCTCGCGCGACACGAGGATGTCGAGATCGCCGATGAAGCGCCCCTCCCCCGCCTTCAGGTCTGCCGCGACATAGGCCGTGCCCTTGAGCAGGACGACCGGGATGCCCAGCGGCGCCAGTGCGGCGTGCGCCCGATCCGCCTCCCACAGGGCCTGCTGCCGCTCGCGCGCGGCATCGAGCCGGGCGTCGGACAGGATCGCCGCGACACGATCGGGCATCGCCCAGTTCTGCAGCCGCATGGCGAGCGTGCCGATCAGCCGCTCTCCCCGCGCCATGGCAATGAGCGCGTTCCACTGCTCGCCGCTGAGGCCGCAGGTGCTGCCCGGATCACGCAGGGCGCGGGCCAGCAGCTTCGCATTCATGCCAGTTGCTCCCACAGCTGTTCCACCATCTCGACCGCAGCCTCGCCGCTGGGAAAGTCGATGGCGCAGGCCGGCACGTCGCTAGAGAAGCGCGACAAGGCCATGAACCCCGCCTCGCCCATGGCGACATAGTTAGTCGATGCCTGCGTGAGGCGCATGAAGGTTTCGGATGGCCCCACCGGGCGACGATCAGCCTCATGGCCATAGCGCGGATAGAGCAGCAGCGCCGGCACCGCCCCTTCGTCCATGCGCCGGATGGCGTCGGCGCGGGGGCGCAGGTGGCGGATGTCGCCCTTTGGCGTCTGCCGCATCAACGGGCCGAAGCGGCCGTCGAGCACTTCCCCCTCCATCACCTCGATCGCGCCGTTCTTGAGCGAAACGAGGCGCGGAAAGGCGAACACCTGCCCCGTCACGGGATCGAGCAGCGTGAACTCGTCGCCCATCAGCCGCCAGCCACGCTCTCCCAGCATCGCTGCAAGGGTCGATTTGCCGGAGCCGGATTCGCCCGTCATCACCAGCGCCCGGCCATCGCGCTCGACGCAGGAGGCATGGAGCAGCACATGCCGCCGCCAGCCCAGCGCCATCTGCAGGTTCATGCCCATTTCAGCGGCCAGCAGGCCATGGCACAGGCTCATCGGCGCGGCATCGGCAAGGCCATGGTCGCCGGTGATGAACACCGACGGCCTGATCCAGCGGCGCCATGGCTTCACCGGCTCCAGCCGCACGGTGAAGTCCGCGATGCCGGCGAGCGGCGCGGGATAATCGCGATATAATGCGCTCAACTGGTCGATCGGCCCGCCCCATGCCGATCCCACCCGGAAACAGGCCGGGCCGATGCGCAGGGAAATCGCGTACATCATGCGCGTGCGACCAATCCGAGCGCGACCAGTTCTTCCAGATGCGCGGCAATGGCGGGTGCGGCCTCATTGGCAGCGCCAAGATCAAACGCCACCTCCAGCCGTGAAACCACCTCTCCCACGGTCGCGGGTCCGTCAGAAAGCGCGTCCATGATCTCCGGCACGGGACTCACCACCATATGGGTCTGACCGGAGGGATGATGATAGATCAGGGTCAGCGCATCAAGTGGGCGCACGACCATGTCGCTGCCCGGACAGGCGGCATAGCGGATCGGGTCTTGGGTGATGGCGCTCATCCGCGGCCTTATGCCGCAAATCCCTTAAAAAAACGCGATGGCCCGGTCAGCGATCCTATCGCGGCATCTGCAGCGAGGCATAGCAGGTGAAGCCGCTCGTCCCCGACTGCAGGCGGCGGATATAATTGAGATAGGCCTGGTTCTGCTCATAGCTGGTGCCCGGCAGCGAGCGCCCGTTCAGCGCCGCCTTGACGTCCTCTCCCTTGAAGGCGCGGCCCGCGGCCGGAAAGGCGCCGTCCGTCCCGGCGGGGACCAGCGATCCGTCCGGCGCGACATAATTGCCCGACCGGGCCGGGTCAGGCACGGGGATCTGGCAGTTCAGCACCGATGCGGCCGTGCTCGCCAGCGCCGGGCGGATGGACACGATCGCCGAGGCCGCCACCGCGCCGCCCATCAGCAACTGCCGGCGCGAGGGCACCAGCATGTTGCCCAGTCCCTCGTTTGACGGGCCGTGTGACGTGCCCTGCGCGGGCGCCTGCTGATCCTTGTCGTCGCTCATGCGCCTGTTATCCGTCATTTTCCCTGATCAAGCGTAAACGACGCCAAATTGTCATCGCTGCATTGGCATATGGGTTCGCTCAGGCTAGCCATCGCAACTCCATGTGAAAGAATCCAGAGCAGTAACCATGAATAAGTGGGAGCAGGAACGCCGATGACGCGGGGGATGTCGGTCCAGATGCTGGTCGCCGTGACGGTGATACTGGCCGGCGCGCTGGCCACCCTGCTGTTCAACGGCAATATCGAGACGCTGCTGGTGTCCGGTGCCGCCGGGCTGCTCGCGATGTTCATCCTGTGGGACCGGCCGCCGCCCGCCGCGCCGGGGGCCGCGGACGAGCCGATGGATCCGCCCGACCTTCTGGACGATCCCGGCTTCGAACTGTTGCTGGAGGGGATTTCCGAACCGCTGATCGTGATCGCGCGGGGCAAGGTGGCGCGGGCCAACCGGCCGGCGCTGCGCCTGCTCGGCGCGCATATCGTGAACGAGGATGTCCGCATCGCCATCCGCCATCCGGCCGCCGCCGAGCAGCTGGCGAGTTCGGCGCCGCTGGTGGAGCCGATGACGATCAGCCTTGTCGGCCTTGGCAGCCGCGACCAGCGCTGGGAAATGCATGTTGCGCCGCTTTCTGACACGGCCCGCGGCGAGCCGCGCCGCATCGTCCATCTGATCGACCGTTCCGGCAGCTATGCGGCCGAGCGGATGCGGGTCGATTTCGTCGCCAATGCGAGCCACGAGCTGCGCACCCCGCTGGCCGCGATCCTGGGTTTCATCGAGACGCTGACCGATCCGGTCGCAGGCGCCGACAAGGAAACCCGCGCGCGCTTCCTCAAGATCATGGAGGGCGAGGCGCGACGGATGCAGGTGCTGGTGGACGACCTCATGTCCCTCTCCCGCATCGAGGCGGAGAAATATCGCGCGCCCGACACGGAGGTCGATCTCTCCGCCGTCATCGCCGAGGTCGTGGACGTCTTCCGCCAGAGCGGCGGCGAGCGCGGGCGCGATGTTGTCGCGACCATCAATGCCGATGTGCAGCCGGTGCGCGGCGACCGCGCCCAGCTTTCGCAGGTGCTGCACAACCTGATCGGCAATGCGGTGAAATATGCGCGCGCCGGTACCCCCATCACGGTCGGCCTGACCCCCGGATCGCCCGGCATGATGAAGCTGACCGTCGCGGACGAGGGCGAAGGGATCGCGCCCGACCACCTGCCCCGCCTGACCGAGCGCTTCTACCGCGTCGATTCCGGGCGCAGCCGGGCAATGGGCGGCACCGGGCTTGGCCTCGCCATCGTGAAACATGTGGTGGAGCGTCATCGCGGCCGGCTGGACATCGCCAGCATCATGGGCCGCGGCACCACCATCACGATATTGTTGCCGGTTGCAAATGACTGATTTTGCAACATTATCATTAAGGATCATGCCCGCTCGGGGGCATTGTCATCAAACTGCAACCTAACTGTCACAATGGGGCGATCATCAGCGGCTAGGGCCGCTAGCGAAACGGTCGCCAGCCGATGTCATCGGCGCGACAGCTTGGAGGTTCAGGTGAAGAAAACGGCTCTTTTCTCGGCATCGGCGCTGGCCGTTGCCGCCCTTTCGCTCGGCGCGTGCCAGGACAAGGCCGGCGGCGATTCGGCACGGGACCAGATCCGCGCGGTCGGCTCCTCGACGGTCTATCCCTTCTCCACCGCGGTCGCCGAGCAGTTCGTCATCAACAATCCCGGCATGAAGTCGCCGATCATCGAATCGACCGGCACCGGCGGCGGCATGAAGCTGTTCTGCGCCGGCGTGGGCGCGCAGCATCCCGACATCGAGAACGCCTCGCGCCGGATCAAGAAATCCGAGTTCGAGCAGTGCCAGGCCAATGGCGTGAAGGAGATCGTCGAGATCCAGGTCGGCGTCGACGGCCTTGCCTTTGCCGAATCGAACAAGGGCCCCGGCATGAAGCTGACGCCCGAGCTGGTCTACAAGGCGCTGGCCGCCAACCCGTTCGGCAAGGGCCCGAACACGGCGCAGACGTGGAAGGATGTCGACGCCAGCCTGCCCGCCATTCCGATCTCCGTCTTCGGCCCGCCCTCGACCAGCGGCACGCGCGACTCGCTCGCCGAGCTGATCCTCGAAAAGGGCTGCCAGAGCGATCCGGCGATGAAGGCCCTGAAGGAGAAGGACGAGGACGCCTACAAGGCGGCCTGCACCCGCATCCGCGAAGACGGCAAATATGTGGACTCCGGCGAGAACGACAATCTGATCGTCAAGAAGCTGGCCGCCAACCCGAACGCGGTGGGCATTTTCGGCTTCAGCTTCCTGGAAGAGAACAAGGACACGCTGAACGACATCGCGCTGAACGGCGTCGAGGCGACCTACGACAATGTCTCCACCGGCAAATATCCCGGCGCCCGTCCGCTCTACCTCTATGTGAAGAAGGCGCATATCGCCGCCATTCCGGGCCTGAAGGCCTATCTGGAGCAATATGTCCGCGACTGGGAGCCGAACGGCCCGCTGACCAAGCGCGGCATGGTCGCTTCGCCCGACGCGGTGCGCAAGGCCAGCGCGGAAACGGTCAAGTCGCTTGCCGTCCTCGACGCCAGCGGCCTGAAGTAAGCCGGCCGCGCCCGTCATGACCGGACCCGCCATCCTCTTCCTGCTGCTCGGCCTGGGCGTTGTCGCCTGGGTCGTGGCGCGGGCGCGCGCCGTGCGCATGCGCGACACCGCGCCCAGCGGCCCTGGCGGACGCAGTGCGATGCACAGCCTGCCATCCTTCCATGGCTGGTATGCGGCCTTGTGGACGCTGCTCCCCGCCTGCCTGTTCCTGGCGGTGTGGAGCAATGTGATGCCGGGCCTGATCACCGGCGCGGTGCTGACCGATCCGGCGGCGCAGGCGCTGCCCGCCGACGATTTCTCGCGCGGGGCCGTATTGAGCGAAGCGCGGGCGATCGCAACGGGCAAGCAGGCCGCCGCCTTCAATCCGGCGGCGCAGGCGCTGGTCGAGCCCTATCGCGCCGCCACCGCGCATTACGGCATGGCGGGCGTATTGCTGGCGCTGGCCCTGGCCTTTGCGGGCGGCGCCTATGCCTTCACCCGCATCCGCCCGGAATTCCGCGCCCGTACCCGCGTCGAGCGGCTGGTGATGTTCTCGCTACTGGGCGCGTCGCTGATCGCGATCATCACGACGCTGGGCATCGTCGCCTCGCTGCTGTGGGAATCGATCCGCTTCTTCTCGATGGTGAACCCCGTCGATTTCCTCTTCGGCCTGAAATGGTCGCCGCAGTCGGCCGCTCTGGGCTATGGCAATGACGATGCCTTCGGCGCCGTGCCGCTGTTCTGGGGCACCATCTTCGTCGGCGCGATCATCGCCATGGTCGTCGCCATTCCGCTGGGCCTGATGAGCGCGATCTACCTCACGCAATATGCCAAGCCCACGACGCGCAGGTGGATGAAGCCCATCCTTGAGGTGCTGGCCGGCGTGCCGACCGTCGTCTACGGCTATTTCGCCGCGCTGACCGTCGCCCCCGCGCTGCGCGACGCCGCCGTCGCCATCGGCATCAGCGGCGCCAGCTCCGAAAGCGCGCTCGCCGCCGGCCTGGTGATGGGCGTGATGATCATCCCCTTCGTCTCCTCCATGGCCGACGACAGCATCGCCGCCGTGCCGCAGGCGATGCGCGACGGCAGCCTTGCCATGGGCGCCACCACCAGCGAGACGATCCGCCGGGTGCTGATCCCCGCGGCGCTGCCCGGCGTCGTCGGCGGCGTACTGCTCGCTGTCAGCCGTGCGATCGGCGAGACGATGATCGTGGTGATGGCCGCCGGCCTCGCCGCCAATCTTACGCTCAACCCCTTTGCCAGCGTGACCACGGTGACGACCCAGATCGTCCAGCTGCTCACCGGCGACCAGGAATTCGACAGCGCCAAGACGCTCGCGGCCTTCGCGCTCGGGCTGGTGCTGTTCATCGTCACCCTGCTGCTCAACATCGTGGCGCTGCGGGTCGTGAAGAAATATCGGGAGGCCTACGAATGACCGCGTTTCAGGTCTCTGCCCAGTCCACGCATCAGGCCGCCGCCGCGCCCCGCACGCCAACCGACTGGAAGTCCGACGCGATGCGCCGCCGCATCGCCCGGCGCTATGCGTCGGAACGCCGCTTCCGCCTGCTCGGGCTCGGCGCCGTGGTGCTCTCCGCCGGCTTCCTCGCCTTCCTGCTGTTCACGATGATCGGCAATGGCGCGCGCGGCTTCACCCGCACCGAAATCGCAGTGCCGGTCGATTTCGCCGCCGCGCCGCTGGTGATCGACCCCGCCCTGCTGCAGGGCGGCAATGCCGACCAGGCGCTTTCGGGCGCGAACCTGCCGGCGGTGACGGCGCAGGCCGCCGTCGCGGCGATCGGGCCGGAGGGCGACAAGCTGCTGTCCCCCAATGCCTGGCTGACGGTGCGCAACGCGATCAAGGACGACCCGTCGATCCTGAACGGCAAGAGCACCCTCTCGCTCCCCGCCTCGACCGAGATCGACATGGCCGCGAAGGGACATGCCCCCGCCGCCGCCGAGGCCGCCTATGCCAGGCTCAAGGCGCGCGGGCTGGTCTCCACCGGCTTCAATGCCGCGTTCCTGACCGCAAGCGACGCGACGGACCCGATCCTGGTCGGCATCTGGGGCGCGTTCAAGGGATCGGTGCTGACGATGCTGGTCACGCTGGCATTGAGCTTCCCGATCGGCGTGCTCTCCGCGCTGTATCTGGAGGAATATGCGCCGCGCAATCGCTGGACCGACATGATCGAGGTGTCGATCAACAACCTCGCGGCGGTGCCATCGATCATCTTCGGCCTGCTCGGCCTCGCCATCTTCCTCAACATCCTGAACCTGCCGCGCTCGGCCGCGCTGGTCGGCGGCATGACCCTGGCGCTGATGACCATGCCCGTGATCGTCATCGCCGGGCGCAACGCGATCAAGGCGGTGCCGCCCTCCATCCGCGATGCCGCGCTCGGCATCGGCGCGAGCCCGGTGCAGGTGGTCTTCCACCATGTGCTGCCGCTCGCCCTGCCCGGCATCCTGACCGGCACCATCATCGGCATGGCGCGCGCGCTGGGCGAGACGGCACCGCTGCTGATGATCGGCATGCGCGCCTTCATCGCCACCCCGCCGGGCGGCATCACCGATCCCGCGACCGTGCTGCCGGTGCAGATCTTCCTGTGGTCCGACGAGGTCTCTCGTGGATTCGTGGAGAAGACCTCTGCCGCCATCATCGTCCTGCTGGCCTTCCTCCTCGCGATGAACGGGCTGGCCATCTATCTTCGCAACAAGTTCGAAAAGCGCTGGTGAAACACACATGCTGACTCAGGAACAACTGGCGCTCAAGCCCGCCAACCCCAAGATGGCCGCGCGCGACGTGCGTGTCTTCTATGGCGAGAAGGAAGCGATCAAGGGCGTCTCGATCGACGTCGACATGGAGAATGTGACCGCGTTCATCGGCCCCTCGGGCTGCGGCAAGTCGACATTCCTGCGCACCCTCAACCGCATGAACGACACGGTCGCCAGCGCGCGGGTGGAAGGCGAGATCACCCTGGACGGCGAGGATATCTATTCCTCCTCCATGGACGTGGTGCAGCTGCGCGCGCGGGTGGGCATGGTCTTCCAGAAGCCCAACCCCTTCCCCAAGTCGATCTATGAGAACATCGCCTACGGGCCGCGCATCCACGGCCTTGCGAGCGCAAAGGCGGACATGGACGTGATCGTCGAGAAGTCGCTGCGCCGCGCCGGCCTGTGGGAGGAAGTGAAGGACCGCCTGCACGACAGCGGCACCGCGCTTTCAGGCGGCCAGCAGCAGCGCCTGTGCATCGGCCGCGCCATCGCCGTCGAGCCCGAGGTCATCCTGATGGACGAGCCTTGCTCCGCGCTCGACCCGATCGCCACCGCCAAAATCGAGGAACTGATCCACGAACTGCGCGGCCGCTACGCGATCGTCATCGTCACCCACAATATGCAGCAGGCCGCCCGCGTGTCGCAGCGCACCGCCTTCTTCCATCTGGGAACGCTGGTGGAATATGGCGTGACGTCGGACATCTTCACCAATCCGCGCCAGGAACGGACGAAGGATTACATCACCGGACGCTACGGCTGAGGAAGCAGACATGGCAGAACATACAGTCAAGGCATTCGACGAGGATATCGACCGGCTCCGCGGCCTGATCGCGGAGATGGGCGGCCGCGCAGAGAGCGCGCTGGAAAACGCGATCCTCGCCCTTACCCGGCAGGATAAGGCGCTGGCCGCCGAAGTCGTGATCGGCGACCAGAAGATCGACGCGATCGAGGCAGAGGTCGAGAAGCTCGTGATCCAGACGATCGCGCTGCGTGCGCCGATGGCGAACGATCTGCGCGAGGTGATCGCGGCGCTCAAGATCGTCGGCGTGGTCGAGCGTATCGGCGACTATGCGAAGAATATCGCCAAGCGCGTGCCTCTGATCGCGTCGAACCGCCGCACGATCGAGCCCGTCTCGCTGCTCCCCTCCATGGCGCAGATCGCCGGCGAGATGGTGCATGACGCGCTCAACGCCTTCTCCGCGCGCGACGCCGACCTGGCGCTGGCCGTGGTGCAGCGCGACACGGTGGTCGACGATTTCTACAACAGCATCTTCCGCACGCTCGTCACCTATATGGTCGAGAATCCGAAGACGATCTCGGAATGCGCGCACCTGCTGTTCGTCGCCAAGAATATCGAACGTATCGGCGACCATGCGACCAACGTCGCGGAGATGGTCTATTATGCCGCCACCGGCCGCAACCTGCCCGAGCGGGAACGCGGCGAAGCCCCCGAAGACAATTGAGGACATCGCCATGGCGCGTGCAAAGATGCTGCTGGTCGAAGATGACGCCGCCCTCGCAGAACTGCTGATCTGGCATTTCAAGCGCGAGGATTTCGAGGTCTCGCACACCGTCGACGGCGAGGAGGCTCTGATCATGGCGCAGGAGGACGTGCCCGACATCGTGCTGCTCGACTGGATGGTCGAAAGCCTGTCCGGCATCGAGGTGTGCCGCCGCCTGCGCCGCATGAACGGCACGGCCAACGTGCCCATCATCATGCTGACCGCGCGCGGCGAGGAAGAAGACCGCGTGCGCGGGCTTGAGACCGGCGCGGACGATTATGTGACCAAGCCCTTCTCGCCCCGCGAGCTGGTCGCCCGCGTCGGCGCAGTGCTGCGCCGCGTGCGCCCGGCGCTGGCCGGCGAGACGCTGTCCTTCGCGGACGTCGAGATGGATACGGTGGGCCACAAGGTCCGCCGCGCCGGCCGTTCGGTTTCGCTGGGGCCGACGGAGTTCCGCCTGCTCAAGCATTTCCTGGAGCATCCCGGCTGGGTCTTCTCGCGCGAGCGGCTGCTCGACAGCGTGTGGGGGCAGGACAGCGACATCGAGCTGCGCACCGTGGACGTCCACATCCGCCGCCTGCGCAAGGCGATCAACGGCGAGGGCCACCGCGACATCATCCGCACCGTCCGCTCGGCCGGCTATGCGCTGGACACCGACTACGCGGCCTGAACGCCGGGCTGCCACATCACTGGAAAGGCGCCGCGCCCCATCGGGTACGGCGCCTTTTTTCATGCGCGGGAAAGATGGGCTTGGGAGCAATGGGTGACGAGCGAGACGTCCCGTCCCCTGCACTCCGTTCGTCCTGAGCCTGTCGAAGGACCGTACTTCGTTTCAGGCGCGTGACGCAGGGAGGAAGTGCAGCCCTTCGACAAGCTCAGGGCGAACGGATCAAAGTAAACGTGCCGTACCTCAGAAATCCAGCTCTGCCCGCGCACCCAGCACGTTGACGCCATAGTCCGAACGGGCACCGGCGAGGATGGCCGCGTCGGTATAGTCGATATGGCCGTAGTTCAGGTTGAACCGCAGGAACTCGATCGGCGTCCAGATCACCGCCGCGAAAAAGGCGTTCTGCGTGCCGCCGACGATGCCCTTGTCGTTCATGTCGAGATAGTCGTAGCGCAGGTTCACCTGCACCGCGCCGATGCCGCCGCTGCCGACCGGGCGCTTGGGCTTGGTGCTGACGAAGATGCCGTTCTTGTAGCTGCGCGTCTCGCCGGTCAGGAAATAGCCGACCTCGGCATAGGCGCCGAAGAAGGTCGGGCTTGCCAGGTCGCCCGGACGCGACACGGTAAGCCAGTGCGCCTCGCCCGCCCAGTGCAGCGGCCCGCGCGTGCCGGCCAGTTCCAGCCCATAGTGCGATTCGCCATCGGCCGAGAGGGAGGGCGTCGCCAGGAAACGGCTGTTGCTGCTGTGCAGATAGGGCCGCTGGCGGTAGCGCTGCGGGTTTTCCGACAGCCGATTGAAATCGCGCCAGTGGCCCGACACACCGAAATGCAGCTGCGTCTTGCCGATCTTGGGCGCCAGCACGATGCGCCCGTCCACGCCATAGCTGTTATTCTCGTCGCCGCCATTGGGGCCATCGGCGGAATTGAGCAGGGAGTCGGCGCTGTCGGAAAAGACGCCCGCCTGCGCCAGCAGCATGCCGGAGCGATATTGCGCCGAGAGCCCAAGACGCCGCTCGAACCCGAAGGCATCGGTGAAGGCTGCGCGCTCCATGGTCGATCCGGTGGTGTCGCCGATCAGCTCGTCCAGCGACTGGAACTCGTTCTGGTTGCCCAAGGTCAGCAGCAGCTTGCCGCGCTCATAGGTGATGTAGGTATCGACCAGATCGACGGCGTTGTCGGACAGTTCCGTTTCCAGCTTGTAACCGAAACCGCCGCCCAGCACGCCCTCTCCGCCCAGACGCAGGCGGCGCAACTCATTGCTATAGCCCTTGGAGCGGTCCTTCACGCTGGCCGGCGCCATCAGCACGCCGGCATCATATTGGATGCGGCCCTTCACCTTAAAGCTGGCCGAACCGTTGCTGAAGACCGGGCTACCCTTCCAGGCGATGGATGTTTCCGGCGCGGCATTCTTCGCGGCCGCCAGTTGCGGCGCCGCGCCAGATGCCGGGGTGGCGGGTGTCGTGCTACCGGGCGCTGTGGCCGCAGCAGGCGCGGACGCCGGCGCCTTGTCCAGACGCGCCTCCAGCCGTTCGACCTGCGCCTTGAGCGCCGCGATCTGCGCCCGAAGCTCGGCGGCCTCCGCCGCGTCGATCGTCTGCGCCGCAAGCGACGAGGGTGCAAGGAAGAGTGCCAGGGCGGTGCCCATGCTCAAACGCGTGCTGCTCTTCATCTTCCATCCCCTGCCGTCGCCCGAGCGCGGCGATTATGTCTAATTTATTTCAATTTCGCGTAACACATGTGTCACTTTTGTGAATCTCGCCCGAAACCACGCCGGAGCCCAACTGTATTGATGAGGCAATACAGTTGTGATACTCTGATGGCGAGGGGAAGGAGAAAAGCCATGTATAGCGAAAGCGACCTGCAATCCGCCGTCGAGGCGGGCGCGATCAGTCCCCAGGCAGCCGATGCGCTGCGCAGCCATGTCGCGCATCTGCGCGTCAACCCGATGGTGGACGAGGAGCATTTCCGCCTTCTGACAGGGTTCAATGACATCTTCGTCTCAATCGCCGGCATCATCCTGCTGGTCGCGGTGGCTGGGCTGGGCAATCTGATCCGGCTGGGCGCGGCGGACCATCAACCTTCCCTGGTCGCAGGCCTGCTGGTCGCCGCCACAAGCTGGGGCCTTGCCGAATATTTCACCCGCGTCCGCCGCATGGCGCTGCCCAGCATCGTCCTGCTGCTCGGCTTTTCGGGCGGTGTGGCAGCGGGGCTGATGGCCGGCGCGATGCAGGTCTTTCCCCATGCGGGGAACAGCCTTGCCGCGACCCTGACCGCCGGCGTGGCCCTCGTCACGGCCGGCGCCACCTGGCTGCACTGGCGCCGGTTCATGGTGCCGATCACCGTGGCAGTGGGTGCCGTGGCCGGCGCGGCGGTGCTCATCGCGCTCGTCTATGCGGCGGTGCCGACCATCGACGAGGGGATTTTCTGGCTGGTGCTGGCCGGCGGCGTCGGCGTGTTCATCCTCGCGATGCGCTGGGACATGAGCGACCGCAGCCGCACCACCCGCCGGTCCGACGTCGCTTTCTGGCTGCACCTTGCGGCCGCCCCCGCGATCGCCCATTCCATCTTCCGCCTGCTGGGCGTCTTCGGCGGGGAGATGGGCGGCGGCACGGCGATGATCGTGCTGGCCCTGTATGTGGCCTTCGGCGTCGTGGCGCTGGCGATCGATCGGCGCGCCCTGCTGGTCTCCAGCCTCGCCTATGTCCTCTTCGCGATGTATGCGCTGTTCGAGAAGATGGGATCGGTGGAACTGTCCGCCGCCTTCACCGCGCTCGTCATCGGATCGGCGTTGCTGCTGCTCTCCGCCTTCTGGCACAAGGCGCGCAAGCTGGTGGTGGAAGGCCTGCCCGAGGGGATGCGCGTGAAGTTGCCCTATCTCGACCGGGACATGGTCGCGGCCTGAACGAAAGCCCTGGGCAGGATAATGCAGAAGGGGCGGCTCCTGCGCAGGCGCCGCCCCTTTCGCCTATTCCTCGACCAGCCGCAGCAGCTTGCGTTCGACCGGCGCCAAGATCGGCCCCAGTTCCTGCCCGCGCTTCAGGATCGCGCCGGCTTCACTCACCAGCGCCCACATGCCCTGGCGGTTGCGCAGCGACGGGCGCTTTTCGATCCGATATTCCGGCCGCTCCGCCGCGCGCCGAAAGGCGGAGAACACCGCGCTTTCGCGCCCCATGTCGATCGCATAGTCGCGCCAGTGGCCAGCCGAGACCATGCGGCCGTAAAGATCCATGATCCGCATTAGTTCCAGCCGCTCGAAGCCGACCTGGATGCCTGCCTGGCCTGCCCTGGCCCCGTGGCCCGGAAACGGGGTGACGTCTCCCATCAGGCGCAGCCACGCTCCTTCGCGGCACTACGGTCGCGATCCTTGCGGGATCGCTCGGCAAGCAGTTCGGCCAGTTGCTTCTGCAGCCGTTCCATCTCGCACTGGAGCAGTTCCAGCTTCTGCGTCGCCGGGTCCAGCCCCTCGCTGCAGGGCGTGCCATAAGGCACGAATTCGCGCTGATAGGCAGTCACGTCAACCAGCATGGGCCGCGCCGGAATGCCGACCATCGTGGCGCCCTCCGGCACTTCCTTCGTCACCACCGCGTTCGCGCCGATGCGCGCGCGCGGTCCGACATTGATCGGCCCCAGCACCTGCGCGCCCGACCCGATGATGACGCCATTGCCGATCGTAGGGTGCCGCTTGCCCGCGATGCCGTTCGCCGGATCGGTGCCGCCCAGCGTGACATTCTGGTAGATGGTGACATCGTCGCCGATTTCCGCCGTCTCGCCGATCACCGAAAAGCCGTGGTCGATGAACAGCCGCCGGCCGATCTTCGCGCCGGGATGAATGTCGTTCCCGGTCAGGAAGCGCGCGAAATGATTGACTGCCCGGGCCAGGAAATACAGCCGCCGCCGATACAGACCATGCGCCACCCGGTGCAGCGCGACCGCCCAGACTCCCGGATAAAGCAGGATCTCGGCGCGCGATCGCGGCGCAGGATCGCGCGACTTGATCGACTCAAGATAGCCGATGAGAGTGCTGAACATAGGGAGTCCTCAAAACCTGAACTTGTCCCTAGGATAAGGCTTTCGATCGCAACTTTCCAGACGTCCCCGATTTTTGCCTTCAGACCGGCAAAGAGAAACTTGCTTGGCGGGGCGCGAAAAGCCAATCAATGCGATAGAGAATATCCTTACAGGGGCGTACCGAATGCCAGATTTCCTTATGGTCCATGCCGATGCGATATGGCCGTTCATCCTGGTGGGCTTTGGCGCGCAGATGGTCGATGGCGCGCTGGGCATGGCCTTCGGCGTCATTTCCAGCACTTTGCTGCTCGCATTGGGCGTGCCCCCCGCGGCAGCATCCGCCGGCGTCCATGCCGCCGAAACCTGCACCACCGGCGTGTCCGCGCTCAGCCATATCTTCCATCGCAATGTCGACTGGCGCCTGTTCGCCCGGCTCGTCATCCCCGGTGTCATCGGCGGCGTGGCGGGCGCCTATCTGCTCTCGAACATCGACGCAGGCTTCATCAAGCCCTTCATCCAGGCCTATCTGGTCGCCATCGGCGTGTATCTGATCTGGCGGAGTTTCCATTTCCCCACGCATAGCCGCGATCCGGGCGTCGTCGCCCCGCTGGGCCTGCTGGGCGGTTTCCTCGATGCCTCTGGCGGCGGCGGCTGGGGGCCGATCGTCACCTCCAACCTGCTGATCCAGGGCGCGAGCCCGCGTCACACGATCGGCACTGTGAACGCGGTCGAATTCATCCTGACGCTCAGCATCAGCATAACCTTCCTGCTCAACCTGGGACTGACCGCCTTCACGGTGGCGACAGTGGGCCTGCTGGTCGGCGGCGTGGTCGCGGCGCCCTTCGGCGCCATGCTAGCGCGCCATATCGCCCCCAAGGTTCTGCTCGTCTCGGTGGGCATCATCCTGACGGCGACGTCCGCCTTCGGCATCGCCAAGTCCCTTGGATATATCGGCTAGAGCGATTATATTACCCTTCACACATCGAAGGGAACGATCAATGTCGAGCTACATGCCGACCCTGAAGCAGCTGCAATATCTTGTGGCGTTGAAGGAGCATGGCCATTTCGGCCGGGCTGCGGATGCCAGCTTCGTCACCCAGTCCACCCTTTCGGCCGGCATCCGCGAGCTTGAGTCGCTGATCGGGGTTACGCTGGTGGAGCGCACGCGCCGGGTCGTCCGCTTCACCGCGCTGGGCGACCGCATCGTGGAAAAGGCGCATCGCGTGCTGCGCGAGGCGGAGGAGCTGGCCGCCATCGCCCAGTCCGCGGGCAAGCCGCTGGCGGGGCAGCTGCGCATGAGCGTCATTCCCACCATCGCCCCGTTCCTGCTGCCGCAGTTGCTGCCCAGGCTGCGCGCGGAAAAGCCCGACCTGAAACTGTATCTGCGCGAGGAGACCAGCCACGCGGCGATCGAATCGCTGCGCCATGGCCAGGTCGACTGCGTGCTGCTCGCGCTGCCCTATGCGACCGGCGACGTGGAGAGCGAGCTGCTGTTCGTCGACCCGCTCTATGTCGCCTTCCCGAAGGACGATCCGCGCGACCCGCCCGCCTTCATCTCCCCCGACATGATCGACGAGAGCCGGCTGCTGCTGCTGGAGGACGGCCATTGCCTGAAGGACCATGCGCTGGCCGCGTGCAACCGGCCGGAGCTGCGCGCGGAGGCGACGATGATGGGCACATCGCTGCACACCATGGTCCAGATGGTCGACAATGGCCTGGGACTGACGATGCTGCCAGAGCTGGCGATCCGTGGCGGCATCCTCGCCAATACCCAGATCATCGCGCGGCCGCTGAAATCCCCCAACGCCCATCGCGACATCGCATTGGTGTGGCGACGCAACAGCCCGCGCGAGAAGGAATTTCGCATGTTGGCGGAGATCCTGCGGCGCGGCGCCCCGAAGAACAAGCAGGCTGGCACGGAAGAGAAGGCGGTACTGGAAGACGCCTGAGCCCTCAGCCCTCGTTGTTCCAGCCAGCAGCCTTGGCGACATCTTCCTGCCGCGCCTCGACCCAGCGCTCGGCGCCGTCCTCAAGGATTTCCTTCTTCCAGAAGGGCGCGTCGGTCTTCAGCCAGTCGATCAGGAAGGCGCAGCTTTCCAGCGCCGCCGTGCGGTGTGGCGACGCCGTGCCGACGAACACGATGCGCGCGCCCGGTGCCAGCGCGCCGACCCTGTGGATGATGCGAATGCCGAGCAGCGACCAGCGCCGGGCGGCCTCGTCCGCGATGCGTTCCAGCTGAAGCTGCGTCATCGCCGGATAATGTTCCAGCACGAGGGCGGAAAGCCCGCCCCCGCCGCGCACGATGCCGGTGAAGCTGGCGACGCCGCCGCCGCCCAGCCCTTCGAGCGCGGCCAGCTCGGCGCCGCCGTCGAAATCCTCCGCCTGGACGCGAACGTCGATCATCCGCCCGTCACCCACCCGTTACCGGCGGAAACAGCGCAAGCTCCCGTCCCTTGCCGATCAGCGTCTCCATGGGCACGAATTGCTGGTCGAGCGCCGCGCGCAGCCGGTCGGGCTGCGCGAACGCCTCGGCATAGCCGCCGCCTTGTGCCGCGAGCATGGCGATGACGTCCGCCACGCGCATGTCTTCGCGCGGCAGGCTTATCTGCTCGCTGTCGCGGCCCACGGCCTCGCGTACCCAGGCGAAATAGATCAGGCTCAGCTGCGTCATCGCATTCAATCCATGTGCCGGATGCCGACGCGCAGATAGTCCCAGCCGGTCACGAGCGTCAGGATCGCCGCCGCCCACAATGTCAGCAGCCCGACGACGTGCATCCATGGGAATTGCGGCAGCGCGCCGGCAAGGATCAGCGCGCCGAAGCAGACGAGCTGGAACGCCGTCTTCCATTTTGCGAGCTTCGACACCGGCACGGAGACCTGCAGCCCCGCGAGAAATTCACGCAGGCCCGAAACCGCGATCTCCCGCAGCAAGATCACCAGCCCGGCGACGATATGCAGCCCGGCGACGTCACGCGTCGCCACCAGCATCAGGATGACGGCGCCGATCATGATCTTGTCGGCAATCGGATCAAGGAAGATGCCCAGCCGCGAGACGGCGCCGTTGGCCCGCGCCAGATAACCGTCGAAATAATCGGTGATGCCCATCAGGCAGTAGAGCCCGAAGGCAAAGCCATAGCCCGTGCGCCATTGCGGCCACCACAGCAGCCCCACCAGCAGCGGCACGGCGAAGATGCGTGACAGGGTCAGGAGATTGGGCAGCGTCAGCATCGCCATCGCCTGCCACAGCCCGGATGCGCTGACAAGCGGCGGCAGCGCTTCGGAAAACAACGCCGGGGCGTAACCCGCCCGCAACCTTTGCGCGTCAACACTATTGATAGCATGGGACAGCATGGGATTTGGTACGCATTGGACAGGCCCCTCGTCAGCCGCTAGACCCCGCGCAAGTCGTTCAAACAGATAGAAGACCGGTCAACAGTGCAGGCATCCCTCAATCTCCTGAACAAGCGGCGGTTCCTGCCGCTGTTCGTGACCCAGCTGCTGGGCGCCTTCAACGACAATCTGTTCAAGAACGCGATGGTGCTGTTCGTCGTCTACACCGTGTATAATGACGAGCGCACGGAAACATGGTTCAGCGCGCTGGCCACCGCGATCTTCATCATTCCCTTCTTCCTGCTCTCCGCGCTCTCCGGCCAGCTTGCCGACCAGCGCGACAAGGCGATGCTGATCCGCATCGTGAAGGCGGCGGAGATCGCGATCATGGCGGTGGGCGCGGCGGGCCTTGGCCTTGCCTGGGCGGGCTTTGCCGTCCATGCGCTCGCCATTCCGCTGATGCTGCTGGCGCTGTTCGCGATGGGCATCCACTCCACATTCTTCGGCCCGATCAAATATGCCATCCTGCCGCAGCACCTGCGCGGCGAGGAAGTGCTGGGCGGCACCGGGCTGGTCGAGGCGGGCACCTATCTCGCCATCCTCGCCGGCACCATCGTCGCCGGCATCATTCCGGTCGAGGTCGCCGCCGGCGGCGTCGTCTTCACCGCGATCATCGGCTATCTGGCGGGGCGCCAGGTGCCGCCCGCGCCGCCGCTCGCGCTCAGCCAGCCGCTCGACTTCCATTTCGTGCGCGCCTCCGCCCGGCTGGTGCGCGGCACCATGCACATCCGGCATCTCTATCTCGCGATCGTCTCGATCAGCTTCTTCTGGACGATCGGCGCCGTGCTGTTCATCCAGTTCCCGCCGCTGGTGAAGAATGTGCTGACAGCGGACAAGGCCGTCGCCAGCCTGTTCCTGGGTATCTTTTCCATCGGCGTCGCGATCGGCTCGGTTGCGGTGAACCGCCTGCTCAACGGGCGTGTATCCGCGCGCTATGCGCCCGCCGCCGTCATCGGCATGGGCCTGTGCGTCCTTGCCTTCCATTTCGTGTGCCGCAACTGGGATCCGGCGCCGGCGGGCACGCTGCTGAGCCTCCAGGACTTCATGCACCATCCCGATGCGCTGGTGCTGACCGGCAGCCTGATGGGCGTCGCCATCTTCGGCGGCATGTTCGTCGTGCCGCTCTATGCCTTCCTCACGACATCGGTGGAGAAGTGCGAGGCCGCGCGGACCGTGGCCGCCAACAACATCGTCAATTCCGGCGCGATGGTGGCGGGCTCGCTGATCGCGATCAGCCTGAGCCTGATGGGCATGCCGGTCGTGCAGCAGCTGTTGCTGGTCAGCGCGATGTGCCTGCCCTCGGCCTGGCTCGCATGGAAGCTGCATGTCGCCTGCGACGACGGCCTGTGCTCGGCGCTGGGCAGCGGCGAAGTCATCGCCCGCAGCGAAGTGAAGGAATAGGGCCTTCCTCCCCCGGCGCGGGATTGAACACCTACGCCCCCTGCCCTCGCGATCAGGCGATGAAGCTGTAGAACACCGTGAAGAACGCCGCGAAGCTCAATAGGAACAGCTTCCAGTCCTTGTCGTCCTCGCGCGGCCGCGGCGAAACCGGCATGGCCGTCACCCTGACCGAAAGCGCGCGACGAAAGGGATGGCCAGCCGCATGCCGCTGCGTGCCGAAAGGCGGTGATGCGGGGTGGGGTGCGGAAAGGCCTGTCTGCATAGCAGGCGAATTAACGCATTATTTACCTTTTATGCCAAGGTTCAAAAAGGGTTAACGGGTGCCGTCCCATTTTGGGACAGCTGCTTTTCCCCACAATTGCGCCGTCGCCCGGCCGCTTGCGGACCCACGCTCAGGTGAAGGCGGGCGACCCTCCCTTCCCGGGCAGTCGCCGGAAACGCTCCACATGCCGAGGAAAATGGCGAAACACGCCGCTTCGGGTCGAGCGAAAGGCCCAGCCACGGCGCCGCGATCCCCTCGCATTTCCTGCCTTTCGGAAATCTGCCGCATCGCTGGACCGGCACATCGCACCGAAGGCGGGGCGGGCATCGACAGCCGCGCCCAACCCACGTTAACCACAAAGCCAATAAAACAGGGCTGCCAAGCGCTTGGTAAACGCCCCTTATACCGCCGTCGCAACGAAAATCCGCCAGAAATGAAGTAGGGGATCACGGTAAACAGCCCGTTATCCCTCACGCTTCAGTCAATTTTGAAAGCAAGTCCGTAAAGGATGAACATCGACGTAACCGTTATTCATCCGAAAGAAACATCGTGGTAGATTATTCCCGTTCTTTTGACGCCGACACAACTGCGCTCGGCGTAAATTACACATCATGGAACGATGACCAGTTGTCGGATACGGGTTCGTCCCGGAACGGCACCCTGCATACGCTGCTAAGCGGCCGGGGGCTGGGCACCATTTCCAACTTTCACGCCAATGGCGCGAACGCCGATGTGCTGGAGCTCTCCGGCTATCTGATCGGCAGCTTCGACCAGTTGAAGAAGTTCATGGTGCAGTCCGGCAACAACACCGTCATCAAGCTGAGCACGACCGACAGCATCACGCTGACCAATGTGCGGATGGACCAGCTGTCGGCCAGCAATTTCAACTTCACCCATGTTGCGACCGCGCCGGCCGGCGCCAGCACCATCCTGGGCTCCGGCGCCGATACGCTGGTGCTGAAGCTGCAGCAGGACGCCTATAAGGGCAATGCCCAGTTCGTCATCCTCGTCGATGGCAAGCAGGTGGGCGGCACGCTGTCTGCCTCTGCGCTGCGCTTCAGCGATCAGCAGGATACGGTCACGCTGCGCGGCAACTGGGGCACGGGCGATCACAGCGTGACGGTGAAGTTCCTCAACGACCTGTGGAACGCGAGCACCACCGAGGATCGCAACCTCTACATCACCGGCGCGACCTATAACGGCAAGGACCTGCCAAAATCGAGCGCGAGCCTGTTCACCAACGGCGCCTATGACATCGGCTTTCGCGCGACCGCAGTCGCTGGCAAGGTGGCGGAGGTGGGCAGCGGCAGCGACACGCTGGTCCTCAAGCTCACGCAGGACGCCTACAAGGGCAATGCCATTTTCGAGGTGTATGTCGACGGCAAGCAGGTCGGCGGCCGATATGGCGCGCAGGCCGGCCGCGGTTCGGGCGAATATGATACGCTGACGCTGCACGGCGACTGGGGCAATGGCAGCCATGACGTGAAGGTCGTGTTCCTCAATGACCTGTGGAACGCCACCACCAAGGAAGACCGCAGCCTGTTCCTTGAAGGCGCGACCTATAATGGCGTTGCCCTGACCGGCGCCAAGGCCAGCCTCTTCACCAATGGCAGCGCGAATTTCAGCTTCGTCGATGCGCCCTCCGCAGCGGAGATCGAGGCGGCACGGATCGCGGCCGAAGCGAAGGCCGCCGCGGAAGCCAAGGCAGCAGCAGATGCCCTTGCCGCCGCCCAGGCACAAGCCGAGGCGGAGGCGCTGGCCGCCGCGCAGGTCAAGGCCGCCGCCGAGGCCCAGGCAGCCGCTGAGGCAAAGGCAGCGGCGGAAGCCCATGCGGCTGCGGAAGCCCATGCTGCCGCGCAGGCGCAAGCGGCCGCCGAGGCGCATGCCGCCGCCCAGGCGGCCCACGCAGCTGCGCAAGCGGAAGCGGACGCGAAAGCCGCCGCCGAAGCCATCGCCCCGCAACATCTGGTCGGGACCAACGGCGACGATGTGCTCGCCGGCCGCAACGGCAGCGATACGTTGCAGGGCGGGCATGGCAATGACCTGCTGACCGGCGGCGGCGGCAGCGACCTGTTCATCCACGCCGCCGGCGACGGCGCCGACATCGTCACCGACTTCACGGCGAGCGGCGCGGAGGCGGACATGGTCCAGCTCGGCAGCTATGCGATCGGCAGCTTTGCCGATCTGGCCTCACATCTCAGCCAGCAAGGCGCGGACACGCTCATCAACCTTGGCGATGGCGACAGCATCCTGCTGCAGAACGTCAACCTGGCGGATCTGCACGCGGACAATTTCACCTTCGCCGATGTCGTCACGCCTACGCCTGCGACGCCCCCCGCGGTCGCAGCGCCGCAACCCGAAGCACAGCCCGAAGCGGTGGCGCCCACGTCCGCGCCTGAGGCCACCACCAAGGGGTTGAGCGTCGGCATCAACATCAACGGGGCGGAATATATCGGTCCGGCCGGCGGCAAGACCGGCATCGACTTTTTCCCGACCCATGAGGAAATGCTGTATTTCGCGGCCAAGGGCATGGAGAATATCCGCCTGCCGATCGCCTGGGAAAGCCTGCAGCCGACGCTGAACGGTGCGCTCGACACCGACTATCTCGCCAAGATCCAGGATGTCGTGGCCTATGCCAAGACGCTGGGCGTGGAGGTCATCCTCGACCTGCACAATGCCGGCGCCTATGAAGGCCAGATGATCGGCAGCGACGGCGTGCCCACCAGCGCCTTTGCCGACGTGTGGACCAAGCTGGCCAGCAACTTCGCGCAGGACAGCAACGTCGCCTTCGGCCTGATGAACGAGCCGCAGCAGGCGACCGCCGCGGAATGGCTGGCGATCGCGAACGAGGGCATCGCGGCGATCCGCGCGACCGGCGCGACGCAGCAGATTCTCGTCCCCGGCGTCCACTGGAGCGGCGGTTCGACCTGGACCACCAGCGACAATGCCAGCGTGCTCGGCGCGCGGGGCGCGATCGTCGATCCGCTGAACAACTATGCTTTCGAGATCCACCAATATCTGGACGACACATCCGGCACGCATGACTGGGTGGTGTCGGAGACCATAGGCGTGGAGCGGCTGGCGGATGTCACCGCATGGGCACGGGACGCGGGGGTGAAGCTGTACCTGGGCGAATTCGGCGTCGCCTCCAGTGATACCGCACTCAACGCGCTGACCAACATGATGGACTTCCTCAAGGCCAATGAGGATGTGTGGCAGGGCGTGTCCTATTTCTCGGCCGGCACCGTCTGGCAGGATAATTACATGTTCTCCACCCAGCCGCGCCTCGGCCTGCTCGACGCAGCGCAGATGGACGTGCTGGAAAACTACATCAACGTGAAGACCAGCAGCACGGCTTTGGGTGACGGCACGGTGCGCATCGAGACCTTCGGCTATGGCGACAGCCATGCCTCGATCAGCGACATCGTCGACGTGGCGGGCAACATCGTCTCGCGGGCGATGTACGACAGCGAGGGCCAGCTGCTGCGCCAGTTCGCCGAACAGGGCGACGGCACGGCGCTGCTCAGCGTCTATGACGAGACCAGCGGTGCGATCGCGTCGACCAAGCTCTACAACGCCGCCAACCAGCTGATGCAGGAAAGCAGCTACGCCGCCGACCACAGCTTCACGGTGAAGATCTACGACCCCGGCACGCTGGACGTGGTGCGGCTGGAGACCCATGCGGCCGATGGCGATCTGGTGACGGCCACCGACTACGACCACGGCACCATCGTCCAGGCGCATTATGCCGACAACAACATCCTCACGATGTGGGAGAAATATACCGACTCCTGGTCGTTTGTCGACCGCATCACCTACAGCGCCACGGGCGTCGAGCAGCAGCACCTCTTCATGCTCGGCAACGGCCATTACGGGATGGAAAATTACGATCCGAGCGGCGTGCTCGTCAGCTATGGCGACTATACCGCCAGCTGGAGCCTGGCGAGCTGGACGAACTATGGCGCGGACGGCACGAAGAATGTCACGACCATGCTCGACGACGGCAGCAGGAACGTGACCTATTATGCCGCGTCCTCCGATACCGCCAACCTGTTGCAGCATTATACGGCGGACGGCCAGCTAAGCTGGCAGGGCGCGCCGGAAGCGTTCGTGATGTAAATGTGGGGAGCGGCGTGAGAATATCGCGCCGCTCATCATGCCGCGCGCTCCTGCCGAGGCAGCGGGTCAGCCGCCCGCAGGCATCACACGCACAGGTCCACCCAGCGCGCGTCCACCAGCATCGCCAGCCGGTCCGGCGTGATGCGGACGGACGTGGTGCGCGATCCGGCGGCCGGATAGATTTCGGTAAAGGCCTTCAGCGATATGTCGCAATAGACGGGCAGTGCGCTGGCGAGCCCGAAGGGGCAGACGCCGCCCACCGGATGGCCGGTAATCGCCTCCACTTCATCGGCGCCCAGCATGCGGGGCCGTGCGCCAAGGGCGTCCCTGGTCTTGCGATTGTCGAGCCGGGCGTCGCCGCGCGCGACGAGCAGGACGACCTGATCCTTGATGCGGATCGACAATGTCTTGGCGATCTGGGCGGGCGATACGCCAAGGGCGACCGCAGCTTCCGCCACGGTCGCCGTACTGACGCCCTGATCGATGACTTCGATATCCGGCGCCTTTTCCGAGAAAAAGGCGCGGACCGAGTCAGCGCTCAAAGGGATTAGCCGTTCAGCTTGTCCTTCAGCGCCTTGGCAGGCGTGAAGGCCAGCTTCTTCGCGGCCGCGATCTGGATGGTCTCACCGGTCGCCGGGTTGCGACCTTCGCGAGCCGGCGTATCCTTGACCTTGAACTTGCCGAAGCCGTTGAGCGAGATTTCCTCACCCTTGGCAGCGGCATCGGCGATGGCAGAGAGCAGGCCATCGACCAGCTTGCGCGCGTCAGCCTTGGTCAGGCTGTGGGTCGTGGCAATGCTGTCGGCGAGATCGCTGTTGTTCATATAAGTAACTTCCTCTGTTGAAGAGGGCTTCGCATAGCCGCCCTCGCGGCGGATATCCATGGATGATGTGCGCCAAACAACGGAAAATGTGACATATGGGGTGGCGTTTCGGCTCAAATCCGGCTTTTGCCGCCCTGAAACGGCAAAAAAGCCGGCCGCAAGGGCAAATCGGCAGGCTTTTCAGGCGGATTCGGCGCTCCGTGAACGTCGCCGCCGGTGATGTCGCAAGGGATTCGCTCGACGTGGAAAGACACGACGTGAAAGACACAAGGTGCCGTTCATCGCCATGACGAAACTCCCGGCCGAACATCCCCGATGAATATCCAAAACGCCGACAGGGGTCGCGCGCGGTGGGGGCATGCGGCAGTCGGCCTGCTCCTGATCCTCGCAATCCTCTGGCTCGCAGCGCTCAGTTGGGGCGGACAGCATTCGACGCTGGATGCGGCGCTGCTCTCCAACCTTTACGCACGGCAATATCCCGCCCTCTCATCGGCCGCGCGCATGGTCACGCAATTGGGCGGATGGCTGCCCCTGCTCATCGCGACGGTCGCGGCGACGATCTGGCTTCTGATTCGCGGAAGGCACCGCGATGCCATGATGCTGTTCATCGCCATCGAGGCGGGTCGCGCCGCGGTGGAGCTGCAAAAATGGCTGATCGCCCGTCCACGCCCCACCGAAGTCCATCTGGTGGCCGTTCAGTCCGCCAGCTTTCCCAGCGGCCATGCCGCCAATTCACTGATGACGGGCCTGGTGATCGCGCTGATGCTGGGCGGCAGGCGCACGCCCGTCATCGCCGCGCTGGCGCTCAGCCTCGTCATCGGCCTGTCCCGCCCCATGCTCGGCGTCCACTGGCCGAGCGACGTCATCGGCGGATGGGCCTTCGGCCTGTTCTGGACCATCGCCATCATGCAATGCCGCGAGACCACAGGACGCGCATAGTCACCGTCGATCCTCAGCAAAGGATGCGACCGCCCCCAATTCCCGCTATCATCCTGGCAAAGCCAGCCGTCATGCGGCCAGGCAAGATCGAGAGGATGAAGGCACGATGATACTGCACGGCTATTTCCGCTCGACCGCATCCTATCGCGTCAGGATCGCGCTGAACCTCAAGGGACTGCCCTATGAGGACCACCCCCTTCATCTGCGCAAGGGCGAGCAGCGCGACCCCGCCTATCTGGCGCTGAACCCGCAGGGCCTCGTGCCCGCGCTGGAAACCGACGGGGCCGTGCTCACCCAGTCGCTCGCGATCTGCGAATATCTCGACGAGATCGTGCCAGAGCCGCCGCTGCTTCCCGCCGATCCGATCGCACGGGCAAGGATACGCGCCTTTGCGCAGGCGATCGCCTGCGACATCCATCCGATCCAGAATCTGAAGATCCTCGACCGCCTGCGCGCGCTGGGCATGGACGAAGCCGCCGTGACCGGGTGGGCGCGCGACGTGATCGAGGATGGGCTGGAGGCGTGCGCGGCCCTGATCGCCGACGGGCGCGGGCGCTTCTGCTTTGGAGACAGCGTGACGCTGGCGGACATCTGCCTCGTTCCACAGTTGGTAAACGCCCGCCGCTTCGGCGCGCGGATGGACTGGGGCAGGATCCCGGAGATCGAAGCGAACTGCCTGACCCTGAACGCCTTCATCCGCGCCTCGCCGCAGGCACAGCCGGACCGGGAATGACGATCCGTGCGCGGCGGCCATTGCCTGTCATGGGATGGAAATGGTGCACCCGACAGGATTCGAACCTGTGGCCTCTGCCTTCGGAGGGCAGCGCTCTATCCAGCTGAGCTACGGGTGCCTTGGTCAATGACCGTCGAGGGCGCTTAGCAAAGGCTGCGGGGCAAAGCCAGCGGCAAAATGCGAAGAGTGCGCGCGCGCTCTTCGCATCTTTCCTGCCAGCCTATTTTGCGGGCTTCTTCATTTCCGCGAAGGTGCCCAGGCCGCAGGTCGGGCCGGGAATCCCCGCCCCGCCGGCGCGAAACACCGTGATGGTGTCGACCGAGCAGAGCTGGGAGATGCTCGTCTTGTAGATGAAGCTCTTTTCAAAGCCGAGGCCCGAGCAGGAATAGGGCAGCGTGTTGCGATACACCTTGCCGTCGATCATGCGGAAATCGATGGTCTTGTCGTCGCGCACGTCGGTCTGGCGGATGCGGTTCGTCTGCACACAGCTCATCGTCTTGCCGGTGGGTTCCAGCGGCACGGGCGTCGGCTTCTTCGCGGCGGAAGGCGCGCTGGCGCCCAGCGCCACGGCCAGCGCGAGCCCGGCGATCATGCGGATCGCGGTAGTATCTTGGATCATGGCAACTCTCCTTGTCCCGAAACAACGCCCTGCATGCAAGACGCCGCGCCATGCAATATTCCGTAACATAGCACGGCGCAGGGCGCCCCGCGACGCACCATCATGCGGCGCATGTCACGCGACCTTCGGCCCCGGCGTTCTCGGCGTGGCGACCTTGGGCGGCGGCGTCTTGGGCTTGAAGCGGCACAGGTCGGCCACGATACAGCGCCAGCATTCGGGCTTGCGCGCCTTGCACACATAGCGGCCATGCAGGATCAGCCAGTGATGCGCGTCGCGGCGGAAGGGGCCGGGCGTCTGCTTGTCCAGCTTCTGCTCCACCGCCAGCACCGTCTTGCCGGGCGCGAGGCCCGTGCGGTTGCCGACGCGGAAGATGTGGGTGTCGACCGCGAAGGTTTCCGAGCCAAAGGCCGTGTTCATTACCACATTGGCGGTCTTGCGCCCCACCCCCGGCAGGGTCGTCAGCAGGTCGCGATCCTGCGGCACCTCCCCGCCGAAATCGCGCACGAGGATTTCGGAGAGCGCGATGACATTCTTGGCCTTCGCGTTGAAGAGCCCGATGGTCTTGATATGGGCCTTCAAGCCCTCCTCGCCCAGCGCGACCATCTGCGCGGGGGTCTTCACCTCGCGGAACAGCGCGCGCGTCGCCTTGTTGACGCCCACGTCCGTCGCCTGCGCGGAAAGGGTGACGGCGACCAGCAGCTGATAGTCATTGCCATATTCCAGCTCCGTGCGCGGCGCCGGGTTCGCCTCCGCAAGGCGGCTGTAGAAGTCGAAGATGTCGGCGGCCTTCATGGCGCTTACAGCCCCAGCACGCCCTTCATGTCGTAGCGGCCAGGCTTTTGCCCCGCCAGCCACTGCGCCGCCTTCACCGCGCCGCGCGCGAAGATCGCACGGTTCTCGGCGCGATGACCGATCTCGATCCGCTCGCCCTCGGTCGCCAGGATGACCTGATGGTCGCCCGCCACCGATCCGCCGCGCAGCGCCGCAAAGCCGATGACGCCGCGCCCGCGCGCGCCGGTGATGCCGTCCCGCCCGCTCTCGCGATGATCCGCCAGGATGATGTTGCGCCCGCGCGCCGCCGCCTCACCCAGCAGCAATGCCGTGCCGGAGGGCGCATCGACTTTGTGCCGGTGGTGCATCTCGACGATCTCGATATCCCAGTCATCGCCCAGCCGCCGCGCGGCATCCTCCACCAGCGCCGCCAGAAGGTTGACGCCCAGCGAGGTGTTCCCGGTCTGCAGCACGGGGATGGACCGCGCCGCCGCGTCGATCAGCGCATGATGCTCCGCCTCCAGCCCGGTGGTGCCGATGACCACGGGCTTGCCTGCCGCCACGCAGGCATCCAGGTTCGCCGCCAGCGCCGCCGGCACCGAAAAGTCGATGAGCACGTCGCTCGCCTGCGCCAGCGCCGCCGCATCCGCGCCGATCGGCTTTCCCGGTGCGATCTCGCCCGCGCTGCCCGCCCGGTCCACGCCGCCCGCGATCGCCAACCCCGTATCGGTAGCGACCGCCGCGATCGCCTGCCCCATGCGGCCCGCCGCGCCGAAAATGCCGATGCTGATACCCGCCATGCCGTGATGCTCGCCTGTTTTCGTGTACGTCTCTCGTGTCTGTCGGCGCGATGCCACGGGCGTTCGCGCTTGTCATCACGAGATCGACATGACCGCGTTTTTGCGCCTATGATCCTGCGATGGAAGACATTCGCAATATCGTGGTGTTGACCGGCGCGGGCATCTCCGCCGAGAGCGGCCTTGCGACCTTTCGCGGCCCCGATGGGCTATGGGAGGGCTATCGCGTGGAGGAGGTCTGCACGCCGGAGGCGCTGCGGCGCGATGCCGCCCTCGTCCACCACTTCTATGACGAGCGCCGGGCGAAACTGGCCGAGGTCATGCCCAATCCGGCGCATGAGGCGCTCGCCGCGCTCGATCACGCATGGCCCGGCGACCTGTTGATCGTTACCCAGAATGTGGACGATTTGCATGAGCGTGCCGGCGCCCAGCGGATGCTGCACATGCATGGCGAGCTGAAATCGGCGCTGTGCGCGGCCTGCGGCGCGGCGCGCCCGTGGGAAGCATCGCTGCCGCCCGCCACCCACTGCGCCTTTTGCGAAGCGCCCAGCCTGCGCCCGGACATCGTGTTCTTCGGCGAAATGCCCTATGAGATGGTCCGGATCGACGAGGCCCTGCGCCGCGCCGACCTGTTCGTGTCCATCGGCACCTCCGGCGCGGTCTACCCCGCCGCGGGCTTCGTACAGACCGCGGCCCATGTCGGCGCGCGGACGCTGGAGCTCAATCTCGATCCGTCGGCGGGCAGCATCTATTTCCAGGAGACCCGCCTTGGCCCGGCGAGCACGCTGGTGCCTGAATGGGTGGCGGAGATGCTGGGGTGATGCTGGTGTAAGGTCGCGGGCATATCGGGAGCAGGCGCATGGACACGGGCCGGAAGCAATGTTCGAATTGCGGGCGCTGGAATACCGACGCGTTCTGCGGGCAATGCGGCACCGAGATGGGCGCCTCCCAATCCAGCCAGCTTCTGCGCCCGTTGTTCGGGCCGGTTGCCGAATATCTGGATACCGTCAGCAAGGTGCTGCATCCTCGCAAGCTCGCAGAGGATATCGCGGCCGGCACGTTCAGCCTCGGCAAGGCCATGTCCTCCATGATGGCCTCGGCTGCCCTTTGCGGTGTCGCGGACCTTGCCCTGCCCGGCGAAGCGCAGTTCCTGCCGAAGGTGCCCATTCTCGGGGAAGCGCTGCTTGCCATCGGCTTGTCGATCGTCGCGACCTTGCTCAGCGCACCTCTGCACTGTCTTCTCAACGGTTCGCGTAAAATCGTTTCATGGCGACAATTTGCGACCTTGTCGCTCGCGATCAACGCCGTCGGAGTGCCCTTTCTCTATTTTGCGAACGGGCTCGCAGAAGCGAGCGAGGCTTTGGGGCTTGCGATCACGGCGATACCGCTGATCTGTTATGCGACCGCAAGCTGCGTGCTCTACAGGCGCTCGATCTTTGCATTCGCAGCGGCGGCCGCTCTCTATGCCGGGGGCATCGTCATTCTGGCGGGACTATGCATGTTGGCATTCATCCTCATGATGGGCGATGGCGCAGCAGACGGTCTGATACCCTGACCGGCCTTGCCCTTGCCCTTCCCCTTCAATAATCCCGGTCGATCGCGCTGTGCTTGCCGGTGTCGCGCATGAAGAGATAGGCGATCAGGGAGATGCCGATCATGCCGGAGACGTACCAGTAGAAGGCCGGCTCCATCCCCTGCCCCTTCAGCCAGAAGGCAACATATTCCGCCGTGCCGCCGAACAGGGCGTTGGCGATGGCATAGGGCAGCGCGACGCCGAGCGCGCGGATGTGGGCCGGGAAGAGCTCCGCCTTCACCACCGCGTTGATCGCGGTATAGCCGCTGACGATCACCAGCGAGAGCAGCACCAGCAGGAATGCCTGGAACGACGTCTGCACCGTTTCCAGCGCGGTAAAGATCGGCACGGTGCCCGCCAGCCCCAATATGCCGAAGCCGACCATGATCGGCTTGCGCCCGACCACGTCCGACAGGGCGCCGACGGCGGGTTGCAGGAGCATGTAGATGGCGAGCGCGCCGGCCATCACGCCGCTGGCCGTCTCGATGCTGAAGCCGGCGGTGTTGACCAGGAATTTCTGCATGTAGGTGGTGTAGGCATAGAAGGCGAGCGTGCCGCCCGCCGTCAGCGCCAGCACCAGCCCGGCCTGCGCGGGATGGTGCCGCACCAGCGCGAACATGCTGGATCGCGGCGGCATCCCTTCCGCATCGGCCTCGCCCTGCTTCACCGTTTCGAAGGATCGCGTCTCCATCATCCGGCGGCGCAGGTAGAAGACAATCACCGCCAGCACGCCGCCGATCGCGAAGGGAATGCGCCATCCCCATGCGGCCAGCGCGTCGCGCCCCATCACATGCTGGAGCAGCAGCAGCACGCCCAGCGCCACGAGCTGCCCCATGATGAGCGTGACATATTGGAAGCTGGAGAAGAAACCGCGATGCCGGCTGCCCGCCATTTCGGACAGATAGGTCGCGCTCGCGCCATATTCGCCGCCGACGGAGAGGCCCTGCATCAACCGCGCGAGCATCAGCAGCGCAGGCGCGGCGATACCGATGCTGGCATAGCCGGGCGTCACCGCGATCAGCAGCGACCCCGCGCACATCAGCGTGATCGACAGCGTAAGCCCCGCCTTGCGACCGTGCCGGTCGGCATAGACGCCCATGATCCAGGCGCCGACCGGGCGCATCAGGAAGCCCACGGCAAAGATCGCCGCCGTGTTCAGCAGCTGCGCGGTGCGGTCTCCGGCAGGAAAGAAGACCGGCGCGAAATAGAGCGAGAAGGCGGAGTAGACATACCAGTCATACCATTCGACCAGATTGCCCGCCGATCCACCGAAAATGGCGAAAATGCGCCCTTTCGTCACGATATCGGGTTTTGCGCCCGGCCGCGCCGCGCCCGTTGCGGCGCCCTGCGGCCCTGCCGGCGTCTGGTCGGCCATGGTCTGGTCAGGCATGGTCTGGTCGGGCATCGTCTCTCCTGCGCCGGTACGCCGATCGGTCCGATGCCGTCAGCGCGCGCAGGCATAGCCTATCGCTTGCAGCCGGACGAGGCGGAATGTGCGTGATGGCCGCTGTCGGAAATCTTCGTGCGCGCAAAACCGCGCGCGCGGATGGCGGCGCCATTGCCGGCGGAGACATGCTCCACCGGCCGCGCGCCGGACCGCACGTCCACGGTCCCCTCGGTCACGGCCAGTTCGACGAGCGCGGGCTTGAGGCGCAGGTTGAAGGCCGTGCCGACGGCCCGGATCACGCTGTCGTTGACGGAAACGTCGAAGGGGCGCGCCTTGTCATGCGCGACGTCGAAGCTCACATCGCCGCTCAGCAACCGCACAGTGCGGATCGATGGAGACAGGCGCACTTCTACGGCCGAGTTGCTGCCCAGATGCATGACGGAGCCGTCCGCGAGGCGGACGTGGCTGACTTCCCCGACGTTGGTGCGATAGCGCTCCACATCGTGGAGCTTCTGCATGCCCACGATGCCGCCGATGGTGACGAGCGACACGGCAACCAGTCCGGCGATGGCGAGGGGGAATTTCGGCTTGCCCGACTTGGCGGGTTGCGGGGCCACATCCTCGATCGGCCTCGCCTTCAGTCTTTCGGCATATTCCCACGCCGCTTCTGCGCGGGCGAAGGCGACGGCATGGCGCGGGTCAGCTTCGATCCAGCGGCACGCGGCCTCGCGCTCCTCGTCGGAGGCGTCAAGGCTGAGCCGGACAAGAAGCCGTGCGGCTTCTTCCTCTATCTGCCGCCTGCTTGATACGTCCGAAGACTTCTGCACGTTCGAAATCCGTTTCTTCACGCTCCGCCCAAGAACGCATAACCAGAGAGACGGACTTGGCGAGATGTTTTTCAACAGTAGAAACGGATAATTCCATCTCCTCCGCTATTTCAGCCATGGATTTTTCATGAATGCGGCGAAGAATGAAGGCGCGGCGGCACTGCGGCGGCAATGTATCGACGATCTCCTGCACCTGGCGAAGCGCGTCGCGGGCGTGGATCTGTGCCTCTACATTGGGGCCGGCCTGAAGCAATTCCAGGTCGGCGATGGATTCGAAACTGACCACCTTGTTCCGGCGGGCATTGTCGATCACCAGGTTCCGCGCGATGGCGAACAGGTAGGAGCGACCGGCAGTGATGCGTTCCCATGACTCGCAGGCATAAGCGCGCGTCATGATCTCCGCCACCATATCATCCAGTTCATGATGGTTGGATAAAATCCGCCGCAAGCGAGCACGAAGCCCGGCTTCATGCGGCAGCAGACATGTCTTGAACCATTCGAGTTTAGCGCGAACCCTATCCACAGCGACCCCCATTATTGTGGTAGGCCTCTCCTTCATTCGTTTCTGTTATGCGGCAAATCAACCATGGATTGGGAGGGCTGTCCAGCGAGTGGTTTTCAGGTGAACGGCGCCGAAGCGTGCGATAGCGCCAGTTTGTTCCACTGTTACGCCAGATTGGGAAGTTCGGTCATATTTCGCAGTTTAAAGCAGAAATATTGCACATATCGCCGAAATATAGTTCGAATCCATCACAGCTGGTCAAGGATCGGCTAATGTCGGCGCATATGAAGAAAAATCATGCGAATCCCGCCTTCGTTGCAGGATTCCGCAAAATCAGCTCCGTAAAAACCGCCTCATGCAAAAAAATGCGGCGGGCCGGTGCCTAGCTCAGCATCTGTATCATAGACGAGAAATCGCGCCCGCCCTCACCCTTGTTGGCGAGAATCTGGTAGAGCGATTCGGCTGCCGCACCCATCGGCACACTGGCTCCCACCGATGCCGCCGCCTCCATGGCGAGCTTCAGATCCTTGAGCATCAGCGCGACCGCGAAGCCGCCCTGATAGTCATTGTCCGCCGGAGTCTGCGGCCCGACGCCGGGGAGCGGGCAGTAGCTGGTCATCGACCAGCTCTGGCCCGAGGAGATGCTGGAGATGTCGAAAAAGGTCTGCGGATCGAGGCCGATCTTCTGCGCCATGGCAAAGGCCTCGCAGGTGGCGACCATGGTGGCGCCCAGCAGCATGTTGTTGCAGATCTTGGCAGCCTGGCCATTGCCCGCGCCGCCCGCATGGATCACCGCCTTGCCCATGGCCGAGAGGATCGGCTTCGCCGCGGCAAAGGCATCGTCCGTGCCGCCGACCATGAAGGTGAGCGTGCCGCCATTCGCCGCGGCGATCCCGCCGGATACGGGGGCGTCGACCATGGCGAAGCCGCGCGCCATGGCAGCATCGGTTACGCGGCGTGCGGTGGCGACGTCGATCGTGGAGCAATCGAGAAACAGCGTGCCGGGCTTGGCCGCATCGAAGACATCGCCGGTATAGACCGCCTCGACATGCTTGCCAGCCGGCAGCATGGTGACGACCGCGTCCGCGCCGGACACCGCCTCCGCCGCGCTCGCCACCCGCACCGCACCGCCCGCGGCCACGCGGGCCAGCGCCTCTTCCGCCAAATCGAACGCGCGCACGGCGAAACCGTGCTTCAGCAGGTTGAGGGCCATGCCCCCGCCCATATTGCCAAGACCGATGAAAGCGATGGTGGCGTTCGTCATTTTCAGGATCCTCTCGAATAATCCCTCTTGGAGAGGGAGCAGATCGGGCACCGGGTCGAGGACGACGGCGGGCAGCAGGTGCGATGCCTGCCCATCCCGCCGCGCCCTTAGATAAGCGGGCACCCGGATATTGCCGCCCTCCCCCCGTCTTCGGGGTTGAGGGCCGTGTCGTTACCGCCCCTTCCAGACGCCGGGACGCTTCTCGACAAAGGCAGCCATGCCTTCGGCCTTGTCCTCGGTGCCGGTCAGGATCTGGAACAGGCGGCGCTCGCCGAACAGGCCCTGGCTGAGCGGCGTCTCGAAGGCGAGGTTCACCATCTCCTTGTTGATGAGCGTCGCCATCGGCGGCATCGCGGCGATGGTCGCCGCGGTCTTGAGCGCGTCCTCCAGAAGATCGGCGGCGGGCACGATGCGGGAGACGAGACCGGCGCGCTCGGCTTCCTGCGCATCCATCATCCGGCCGGTCAGGCACATCTCCATCGCCTTCGCCTTGCCCACCGCATGGGTCAGGCGCTGCGATCCGCCCATGCCCGGTGCGACGCCGAGCTTCACCTCGGGCTGGCCGAACTTCGCCGTATCGGCCGCGATGATGAAATCCGCCATCATCGCCAGTTCGCAACCACCGCCCAGCGCAAAGCCCGCGACCGCCGCGATCCATGGCTTGCGGGTCGCCGCGACATGCTTGGTCCACCCGGAGAAGAAATCCTCCAGAAAGAAATCGGCCATCGGCTTGTCGGCCATTTCCTTGATGTCGGCGCCGGCGGCAAACGCCTTTTCGCTGCCCGTCACCACCGCGCACCGCTGCGACGGGTCGGCGTCATATGCGCCCAGGGCGTCGATCAGGTCGGCAAGCACCTGCCCGTTGAGCGCGTTGAGCGCCTGGGGGCGGTTGAGCGTGATCAGCGTCACCGCGCCGCTCTGTTCGACGAGGATGGTTTCATAGGACATGAGGAATGGCTCTCCTTGTTCAGGCTCTTAATTCGGTCAGCGGCGTCCACTCCTTGTCCGCCGGCAGCGGCGCAAAGAGCGAATCGACCAGATCGTCGGTAACAGCTTCCGCCGTCGCGGGCTCCCATCTGGGGGCGTTGTCCTTGTCGAAAATCACCGCGCGGACGCCCTCGACCAGATCGGGGCGGCGGATGACATGGCAGGCCAGCCGATATTCGTTGCGCATATTGTCGGCGAAGTCGGTGAAGGCCGCGCCTTCCGCCAGTTGGCGCAGCGACACCTTGATCGTCTGCGGGGATTTGGTGGCGAGGACGGACAGCTGTTTTTGCGCCCATTCGGACCCGTCTGCCTGCAGCGCGGCCAGAATATCCTCATAGCGGTTCGCCGCGAACAGGCGGTCGATCCCCTCGCGCTGCGCCTCCAGCTTGGCGGGGGGCGGGGAGTCTGCGGCGACATCCAGTATCGCCCCGAGATCGGCGGGCGCCGCAAGGATACGCGCCTTCACCGCATCGAGCTTTTCCGAAGCGATATAATGGGTGGCAAGGCCGATGGCTTTCGCGTCTGCCCCGTCGATCCGCGTGCCAGTCACCGCAAGCCACACGCCGATGCGCCCCGGCAGGCGCGGCAGAAACCAGCCGCCGCCGACATCGGGGAACAGCCCGATGCCCGTTTCCGGCATCGCGAACACCGTCCGCTCGGTCGCCACGCGATAGCGCGCGGGCAGGGACAGCCCCACGCCGCCGCCCATGGTGATGCCGTCCATGAAGGCGACGATCGGCTTTTCATAGACGAACAGCAGATGGTTCATCCGATATTCGACATGGAAGAAGTGCTCCGCCTCCACATAATCCGCCTTGGCGCTGTTGGCGATCAGCGCGATGTCGCCGCCGGCGCAGAAGCCGCGCGACAGTTTCGGATCGCCATCGGGCGCCGGTGCATGGTCGATCATCACCGCCACCACCGCCGGATCGGCGCGCCATGCCAGCAGCGCGGCATTGATCGCCGCGCACATGCCCGGCGTCAGCGCATGGATCGCCCGCGGGCGATTGAGGCGAATGCGGCCGACGCCGCCCTCGATGAACGTCAGAACCTCTTCGGTCATTGGCGCAGCATGTCCCTTGCGATGATCATCCGCATCACCTGATTGGTGCCTTCCAGGATGGAATGGACGCGCAGGTCGCGCCAGAAGCGTTCGATCGGATAATCCTGAAGATAGCCATAGCCGCCATGCAGCTGCAGCGCGCGGTCCACCACCGAAGAGCCGGTATCGGTGGCAAGCCGCTTGGCCATGGCCGCAAAGCGCGTCTTGTCCGGCGCGTTCTCGCTCACCTTCACCGCAGCGGCGTAGAGCAGCGTGCGCGCGCCCTGAAGCTCCGTCTCCATGTCCGCCAGGGTGAACTGGGTCGCCTGAAAATCGGCGATGCTCTGGCCGAACTGCTTGCGGTCCTTCGTATATTGCACCGCTTCGTCCAGGCAGCGCTGCGCGCCGCCGAGCGAGCAAGCGCCGATGTTCAGCCGCCCGCCATCGAGGCCCATCATGGCGATGCGGAACCCCTCACCCTCGCCGCCCACCATATTGCCCGCCGGCACGCGCACGCCGTCGAAATTGACTTGCGCGGTCGGTTGCGAGTGCCAGCCGAGCTTCTTTTCCTGCGCGCCAAAGCTGACGCCGGGCATGTCCTTGTCGATCACGAAGCAGCTGATGCCCTTCGGCCCATCCTCGCCGGTGCGGCACATCACGACATAGACCTCATTCTCGCCGCCGCCGGAAATGAACTGCTTGGAGCCGGTGACGATATAATCCTCGCCGTCCCGCACCGCCTTCGTCTTCAGGCTCGCCGCGTCGGAGCCCGCGCCCGCCTCTGTCAGGCAATAGCTGCCCATGCGTGCCATCGGCACCATGTCGGGCAGATAAGCGTCCTTCAGCGCCTGATTGCCGAAGCGGTCGATCATCCATGCCGACATATTGTGGATGGAGATGAACGCGCTGGTCGACGGGCAGCCATAGGCCATCGCTTCCATGATGAGCGCCGCCTCCAGCCGGCCAAGACCGATGCCGCCGGCGGCCTCGCTCACATAGATACCGCCAAAGCCCAGTTCCGCCGCCGCGCGGATGGTGTCGCGGGGGAAGATATGCTTCTCGTCCCACTCCGCCGCATGGGGCGTGATCGCATCGGCGGTGAAGCGCCGCGCCAGCCCCTGGATCTCGCGCTGGTCGTCGGTAAGGTCGAATTGGGTCATGGCTGCCTTCATTTTCAACTCGCGTCAGGCCGGGTCGATCCGGCTCCCATCGGCATTTCCTATGCGCGTCATGGCAGTCTACACGCTTGCGATGCTACCATCTATGCGAGCGGGAAAGGACATCCGACAGGGCTCTCCATGAACATCGCACCGGCGTAGCCAGGGGATCGCCTGTCCGCCAAGCTCGCCGCTGCCAGACGCCGTTGTCCAATGCCGTTGTCCAATGCCGTTGTTCAGGGCGGCATCATCCATTGCGTTCCTGCATGCAATCCTACATTCCTGCATCATAGTACTGCAAAAATGCAGCAATGAAGGGCGACGATGCTGGATTGGGACGACCTGCGTATTTTCCTTGCCGTGGCGCGGGCGCGAAAGGTCGCGCCGGCGGCACGCGCGCTGGGTATCGATGCGACGACCATCGGCCGCCGCCTTACCCGCCTCGGCCGGGCTCTGGAGGCGGACCTGTTCGAATTTGCAGGCGGCGAGCGAGTGCTGACCGAAAAGGGACAGGCGCTGATGCGCCATGCCGAACGCGCTGAGAGCGCGGCGCTGGCGGCCGTGGAGGACGTCACCGGGGAACAGCGCAGCCTTGCGGGGCAGGTTCGCCTGTCCGTGGCCGAGGGCTTCGGCACCTGGGTACTCGCGCCGGGGATCGCGGATTTCCATGCGCGGCATCCCGGAATCCGGCTCGACATCATCACCGCTTCGGGTTTTCTCAACCCCTCCAAGCGCGAGGCCGACATGGCGGTGATGCTGGCACGGCCGCAGCGCGGGCGGCTGACGGTGCGGCGGCTGGGCGACTACCGGCTGCACCTCTACGCCACGCCCAGCTATCTGGAACGGGCCGGCCGGCCTGAGCAGAGGGCCGCGCTGCGCCATCACCCACTCGTCGGCTATGTCCCGGAGTTCATTTTTTCTCCCGAACTGGACTATCTTGGCGAGGTGGAACCGGGGCTGGAAGCGGCGATGCGCAGCACCAGCATCAATGTGCAGCATCGCATGATCGCCAGCCATGCAGGCATTGGCATATTGCCCGATTTCATTGGCAATCGCGACCCCACCCTCGTCGCGGTCATGCAGGACGAAATCGAGATCACCCGCAGCTTCTGGCTGGTCACGCATGGCGATCTGGCCGGCGTCGCGCGGGTCGCCGCGGTATCGGCCTGGCTCACGGAACGGGTCGAGGCCCTCAAGGCAGTCGACGCCCCGCCATCGGCACGCTAAAGACATCAATCGGTTCGCAAAAGACACGGTCACTCCAGCATCATGCATGACAGGTTCAAACGCCCCCGCGCTATCGCCGTCGACCGCTCGCGCGATGGCAGCCCCAGTCCTGCGGAATATCTGAACTTTCTGGGCGCATGGCTGCGCAAGCCGCGCCAGACGGCGTCCGTCGTCCCTTCCAGCCGCTACCTCGCCCGGCTGATGGTGCGCGACATCGACCCGGCCGGTGGCCGCGTGCTGGAATTTGGCGGCGGCACCGGCGCCTTCACCCGCGAAATCCTCTCCATCGGCCTCCCCTCCGACATGCTCGAGGTGGTGGAGATCAATCCCACCTTCGCGCGCGGCCTGCGGCGCCATTTCCCCGGAAGCGCCATTCTCGAATGCCCGGCGCAGACCGTCTCCTCGCACGCCGCCGGTGCGCCCGGCGACTATCAGTGCGTCGTCAGCGGCCTGCCGCTGCTCGCGATGGACCAGCCGATGGTGAAGGACATATTGGCGGAGGCGTTCAAGATGCTGCGGCCCGGCGGCAGCATGGTGCAGTTCACCTATTCGCTCCGCCCGCCGGTGCCGCGAGACATCCTTACCGCGCTCGACCTGAATGTGGTGCGCGCCGGGCAGACCGTGCGCAACTTCCCGCCGGCCACCATCTTCCGCTTCACCCGCCGCGGGGAATAGGCGCCGGCATCCCGGCGCAGCGCCAAAGCGTGAAACAGAAGGCCCGCGCGCCATCATCGGCGCACGGGCCAGCCTGAAGACCACCCTTTCGAAGGGGAAGACCTTTAGAAGGGGAAGGTCACGCCATAATAATCATAGACGCTGCGGTTATAGTCCCGGTCGTAAACGGGCTCGCGATCGCGCTCATAGCGCGGTGCGTTCTTCAGCAATTCCTTGTCGAGATCGATGACATAGCCGCCCTGCGCCGTGTCATAGGTCAGCTTCGACCAGGGCAGCGGATAATAATCCTGCCCGATCCCGAGGAAGCCTCCGAACGACAGCACGGCATAGCGCACCGTGCCGGACGTCTTGTCGACCATGAAATTGCTGACGGAGCCCAGCCGGTCGCCTTCGCGATTATAGACGGCCGTGCCTTCCACCTTGTCGGACGCGATGAGGCTCGCGGTTTCTTCAATGGCAATATCGCTCATGTCTCTCTCCTGTCATCTGTGCGATGATACAGGGTGAACCGGTGGCGCCCCGGTGCGTTCCCTCCGCACGGCGCGGCGTTTCGCGTCGAAAGACACAGGCATCACCGCCGGACTCGTTGAAATCGGGGCGTTTTCATCTTGCACCTGATGGCGGACCATGGATCATTTGCGGCCGACCGCGCCCCTGCGGCGGCGAAGAGAAGGAACATTGGCATGAAGATCAATCGCAGCGCATCGGCGGCATGGAGCGGCGGCCTGAAGGACGGCAAGGGGACGATTTCCACCCAGAGCGGCGCCCTCAATGCCCAGCCCTATGGCTTCAAGACCCGGTTCGAGGATCAGCCCGGCACCAACCCGGAGGAACTGATCGGCGCGGCCCATGCCGGCTGCTTCACCATGGCGCTCTCCCTGATCCTGGGCGAGGCGGGACTGACGGCGGAGCGGCTGGAGACCCACGCGGTCGTGACGCTGGAGCAGCTTGACGGCGGCTTTACGATCACGAAGGTTGCCCTGACGCTGAAGGGCAAGGTGCCCGGCACCGACGCCGAGACTTTCAAGTCGCTGGCCGACAAGGCCAAGGCGAACTGCCCGGTGTCGAAGCTGCTGAAGGCAGAGATCACGCTGGACACTGAATTCCTGGCCTGACGACCGCGACCATCCGCCCCCGCCATGACGGCCGCGGGCGAATTGACGCCTGCCGAAAGAAAGTAGTGGAAGAAAACGGATCATGCCCCATATTGGCGGCATGACCCGTTTTTCCCTGCTCGATCTCGTCCCCGTCACCCAGGGCAGCGATGTGCCGACCGCGCTCGCCCGCGCCGCGGACCTCGCCGCCTTTGCCGAGTCCATCGGCTATCATCGCTACTGGACGGCGGAACATCATGGGATGGCCGGCATCGCCAGCGCCGCGACCTCGGTCGTGCTCGCGCATATCGGCGCTGCGACCTCGACCATCCGCATCGGCGCGGGCGGCATCATGCTGCCCAATCATGCGCCGCTCGCCATCGCCGAGCAGTTCGGGACGCTGGACGCGCTGTTTCCCGGCCGGATCGACCTGGGCCTTGGCCGCGCGCCGGGCTCCGACCAGAGGGTGGCGCAGGCGATGCGCCGCACCATGTCTGGCGACGTCAACCAGTTCCCCCGCGACATCCAGGAATTGCAGGCCTATTTCGCCGGCGACAGCCGCATGGGCTTCGTCGCCACGCCGGGGGCAGGCGCGCAGGTCGATATCTGGATCTTGGGCTCCAGCCTCTATGGCGCGCAACTCGCCGCCGCGCTGGGCCTCCCCTATGCCTTCGCATCCCATTTCGCGCCCGACGCGCTGGACGAGGCGCTGGCGATCTATCGCCGCGACTTCCGTCCGTCGGAATATCTGGCGCAGCCCTATGCGATGGCGGGCTTCAACGTCTTCGCCGCCGACAGCCGCGAAGAGGCGGAACTGATCGCCAGTTCCATGCAGCAGAGCTTCGTTGCCCTGCGGACCGGCACCCCCGGTCGCCTGCCCCCGCCGATCAAGGGCTATCGCGACATGCTGCCGATGCAGGCGAACGCGATGCTCTCCAATATGCTCAGCGCATCGAGCATCGGCACCCAGGCCGACGTCGAACGCGACCTCGCCGCCTTCATCGCGCGGACGCAGGTGGACGAAGTGATGGTGAGCGGCATGATCTTCGACGCCGACGCCCGCAAACACAGCTTCGGCATTGCGATGGCCGCGGCGAAGGCGATCGAGAGCGTGGCGGCTTGAGGGGTGTTTGTTTGCTGTAGGTAAGGCGTTTCGGCTGTCCGCGGCGACCGCCTTTGGGATGGTGGCCATTCGTCCCTGTATCGTCATGCCAGCGCAGGCTGGCATCGCTATCCCAATTGCGCGGCCCAGCCTCACGAGATCTCAGCCCGCGCTGACATGACGGCGTTGGGTGGCTAGGGGACGGTCAGCTTTTCCTTCCCCCCTCCCTGGAAGGGAGGGGCTGGGGGTGGGTTCCGCCGAGGC
>JARFNK010000028.1:45000-74867 GCA_029167225.1 Sphingobium arseniciresistens | reverse complement strand
CCGCCACCTGTGCACTGCCCGCACTGCAACGAGCTTGTCAGCGTCCCCTCAACATCGAAACTGCCAAAGTAGTGCTAGGCACAACAGGCATTACGGTGAGCGCATTCGGGCTCGGCGTGATGACCTATGGCGGACAAACACCGCAAGACGATGCCATGCGCCAGCTGGATCTGGCATTCGCTTCGGGCATCACCTTGTTCGACACGGCAGAGAATTACCCGACACCGCTCAAAGCTGAGACGCAGGGGCGATCCGAGGAAATTCTAGGCAGTTGGATCGCAACCCGGGGGCTGCGCGGAAAAGTCGTTATCGCCACCAAAGTCGCGGGGCCGAACGGCGCCGGAATGTCTCTGGATTACCTTCGCGGGCCAAACCGGCGGCTCGACCGAACCAACATAGCTATGGCTATTGACGCCAGTCTGAAGCGCCTCGGAACCGATTGCATCGATCTTTATCAGGTCCATTGGCCCGAGCGCGCGATCACCACGCTCGGACGATCGCGTTTCTCGCAGGTTGCCGAAGATCCAGTACAGATCTCGATCGAAGAGACCTTGGATGCGCTTGGCGAATGGGTGCGCGCCGGCAAGGTTCGCGCGGTCGGCGTCTGCAATGAATCTCCGTGGGGCGTGATGCGCTACCTGAAAGCGGCCGACCAAGGAGCCGCCCCCCGTGTCGCATCGATCCAGAACGGCTACAGCCTGCTGGACCGCTCATTCGAGCTGGGACTGGCCGAAGTTTCCATGCGCGAGCAGTTCGGCTTGATCGCTTACTCGCCGCTGGCCGGCGGCACGTTGACCGGAAAATACGGCAGCGACCCTGGCCCCATAGCGGGCAGTCGCTCAAGCGATTCCGCGGCATTCCTGTCCCGGTTTACACCGGAGAGGCAAAAGGCGATCGCCGCTTACACGCAGCTGGCGCGTGATCACGGTATGGAGCCCGCGCATATGGCTCTGGCATTTGCCCGCTCCCAGCCATTCATGACCAGTGTACTGATGGCAGCGAGTTCCGTCTCCCAGCTCGAGAGCAATCTGGGCGCGATCGATCTCGCCGTCCCCAAGGATCTCGCGAAGGCCATTAATGCGGTGCACGACGCCCATCCCAATCCCAGATAACCGGACTGAGACGATGAACTTCGGATTGAACGATGAGCAGGAGTTGCTGCGCGATACCTTTGCTCGCTTCTTCGACGAGCACAGCTCCATGGCGCGGGTGCGGCAAGCCGGGGAAGCCGGCGGCTTCGATCTGGCGTTATGGCAGGGCCTCGCAAACCTTGGCACTTTCGCCATGCGGGTTTCGGAAGCGGCCGGGGGACTAGGCCTCAGCACGCTCGATGCCGCCTTGGTGCTCGAAGAAGCGGGACGGACCCTGGCATCGGGTCCACTTGCCGAGACGATCGTTGCCGCAGCCTTGCTTGGCGAGCTTGGCGAGCCGAGCGCAGAGCCTGTGTTGGGGCAAGTTCTGGGTGGCACTCGCATCGCGACTCTGGCCTTCCATGACATTGCGAAGCGGTCTGTTCAGTGGCTGGCGGGCGGAGCCATCGCAGACCTTGTCATCGCCCGCGACGGTAATGAGGTGGTCCTGCTGTCCCTCACGCCTGAAAACCGCAAAGCAGAGGGCAACCTCGCGTCCAACGGCATCGGCGAGGTCGACCTTTCCCGCGCCGCGCGGGTCGATCTCGCATCGGGTCAGGAAGCTGTCACTCGCTTTGCCGCCGCCATCGAGGAGTGGCGCCTGCTCACCAGCGCAATGTTATCGGGCCTTGCCAGGCAGGCCGTGCATCTGGCGGCTGACTATGCCTGCGAGCGACAGGCGTTCGGCGTTCCGATCGGAACGTTTCAGGCGATATCGCATCCCCTCGCCAATTTCATTACGGAGATCGATGGCGGCAAATATTTCGTCTGGAAAGTGCTCCACGAGGTAGCTCATCGCACGCCGAAAGCCGGAGCCCTCATCCCCCTGGCACTGTGGTGGAACGGCCGGGTCGCGACCATGGCCGTCGTGCAAGGCCTTCGAACATTCGGCGGGTATGGGCTCACCACAGAGTACGATATTCATCTCTACAACCTGCGCGCAAAGGCGCTGCAGCTCATCGCCGGCGATCCCGATCGCTTGCTTGGCGAGGCTGGGGCGCGGCTTTATGCGAACACGGGCTCGGCGCTTCCCGATGTGGGCGAGATTTCCATCGATTTCGATCTGGGGTCCGAAGCGGCAGAGCTGGCTGCAGAGCTTGATGGGTTCTTCCGGGAGACCTTGACGCCGGACCTGAGAGCCCATGCCCATTACTCGTGGGACGGTCATCATCCTGCGGTTCACAAGAAGCTTGCCGAGGCGAACCTCCTGTTCCCAGCATGGCCCAAGGCCAAAGGCGGGCGCGGCGTTTCGCCTTATGCCAGTCACGCCGCCGCCCAGGTTTGGGAAGAACATGGTTGGTCCAGCCATGCCAAAGGGACAACGCAGATGGTCGCTGCGATCATCGAGCGCTTCGGCAGCGAGGATCTGAAGCGAGACGTGCTGGAACCGATCCTTGCAGGAGACGTGATCTGCAGTCTCGGCTATTCGGAACCGGGGTCGGGATCGGACGTCTTTGCCGCACAATGCCGGGCAGTGCCCGAGGGCAACGGTTGGCGTATCGACGGCACCAAGATGTTCACCAGCGGTGCCAATCTGTCCGACTACGTGCTGATGCTGACGCGCACCAACCCGCAGGTGGCGAAGCATAAGGGCCTGACGATGTTCATCCTGCCGCTCAAGAGCGACGGGGTGAGCGTGCAACCGGTCTTCACTTTCCAGGACGAGCGCACGAACGTCACCTTCTACGACGGCGTTTTCGTGCCCGACAGCTACCGGCTTGGGGAAATCGACGGCGGGGTTAAAACCATGAGCGCCGGTCTTGAGCTTGAGCATGGCGGAGGCTTCTTCAAGTCGCAGTTCGCACTCCTGCGCGCGGCAGAGGCTTTATGCCGGGAATTGCAGGGCGCAGAAGGTGGCCCGCTGATTCAGGAGCCTTCGGCACAGCGCCGCCTTGCGCGGGCGACGGCACACTGCCTGATTTCAGAGATGCTGGGCCTGCGCTCGCTGTGGGCAACCGAGGAAAAGCAGCCCATTCCAGGTGCGGGGCCGATGGCGAAAATGTTCTCTTCCGAGAAGTTCCTGGAGGACGCTAACGACCTGCTCGAGCTGACGGCGCCCGCGTCGCTATCCAAACGGGACGGACCGGCCGGCTTCATCAACCTCAGCTATCGGCATGCCCACGGCACGACCATCTACGGCGGCACAAGCGAAGTTCATCGCAGCATGATCGCCGAGCGCGCGCTTGGCCTTCCCCGAAGCCGCTGATGGGAGATGACCATGGCTGAAGCACCTCACATGCTTGTCGAGATCCAGGGACCGATCGTCATCTGCACGCTCAATCGGCCCGAGAAGCTCAATGCGATGACCCAGGGGATGATGGGCATCTTCCGGGAGGCCCTCACGCTCCTGCGGGACAGCGATGAATTGAAGGTCATGCTGATCCGGGCGACCGGACGTTATTTCTGCGCAGGGGCCGATCTCAAGGGCGGGAAGAAGCCGGCCTCGATGACGGCTCGCGGAATCCGGGAAAATCATCGGCTCGGCGTCTATGGCGTTCGCGCGATCTACGATGAGATGGAGCACATCGAAAAGCCGATCGTCATCGGCCATCATGCCAAGTGCGTCGGCGGCGGACTGGAGCTCTCGCTGGCATGCGATTTTCGTTTCGCGGCTGAGAGCGCGTCCTATGCTTTCCCCGAAGGCCTCTTCGGCGTTCTTCCCGCATCCAACGGTGTAAGCCGCTTGACGCGTCTGTGCGGACCGCACTGGGCACGCTGGCTGATCATGGCCAACAAATCGGCATCCGCGGATCTCGCACTCACGATGGGCCTCGTCCACCAGGTCTTTCCCGATGAGTCGTTCGAGCAGGACCTGATGGAATTCTGCCGGCACCTCGCAAGGCAAAACGGCGAGCAGATGGGCGCCGCCAAAGTGGCCATCGAACTTGCTGCCGAGCTGGGTCGCGATTCAGCGGCGCATGTCGAGCGGATGGCGAACAGCGCTCTGATGCTGAACCCCGATTATCTCGAACGCCTTGAAACCTACCTCGCCGGGGTCGGCTCGAAGGATAAGTTGGCCGATGCGGGCGAACCGGCATGAAGCCGCCCCGGATCACGACCTCTCATTTGGCCGCGCCGCGCGGCATCAAGGATTAGCGATGGAACAGGAAATTGGGCCAGATCGACCGGTCTTAACGAGCGTCGACGCAGCGGCGTCTATGGCAAGCCTGACCGTGACCAGTGCGGTCATGAGCCGGCGCGCTACCCGCGCGTTCACGGATCAGCCGGTCGCGCTCGATGTGTTGAAAGGCGTGCTGGACAAGGCCCGCTTTGCGCCGTCGGGATGCAACTTCCAGCCATGGGAAGCGACCGTCCTCACCGGCGCGGCGCTTGGCGACCTGCAATCGAAGATGCGGCAATTGCCGCCGCAGGATCCTGTGGAATACGTGATCCAGCCCGCCGACATCGGCGCCGACTATCTCGCGCGCCTGGCCGAAAACGGTGATCGACAGTACACCGCCGAAGGTATTGCCCGGGACGATGCAGCAGGCCGCCAGGCTTCGGTAATGCGCAATTACTGCGGGTTTGGCGCCCCGGTTCTGCTGCTGTGTTATTTCCCTCGCGTCATGGGACCGCCACAGTGGTCGGACATCGGCATGTGGCTCCAAACCGTGATGCTGCTTTTGCGAGAGGAAGGGCTGGATAGCTGTCCCCAAGAGTTCCTGTCGCTCTACGCCCGGGTCATCAAGGACCACATCGGCGTCAGCGATGAAACCCACATCTTCTTCTGCGGGCTCGCCATAGGCCATGCCGACCGAACAGCACCGGTCAACAACTTCGAACGGCCTCGCGTCCCCTTGGACCAGCAAGTTCGCTTTGTGGGTTTTTGAAACGGCCGATTACCTTCACGGGAGGAATGAGAAATGGAATTTGATGTCGCATGCTGGCGGGGACCGGCCCTGCCCCTAACCCCTGAGGAGCTTGCCGATCATTACGCGGCTGGACAGCTCTGCAAGATCTACGCGCTGGGAATGGACCTGCGCGACTATGACCTGGCGCGCAGCGCGTTCGCCGACGAGGCGAAGATTCAGGGGAAGGCCGGGCTTGAACCGGTCGATGAAAGCCTGCCAGCGACGTATGCGGTTGCCTCCAGCTTCAAGGCTACGCAGCACCTCATAGCGAACCAGTACGTCGCGCTAAACGGCGACCAGGCGACCGTCTGGAGCTATGGTGTTGCGCACCACAAGGTCGCAAAGGGTGACGAACGAGACGAAATCATCGCCGGCGTCCAGTACCGCGACATCTGCCGCCGTTATCCCACAGGCTGGCTCATCGTCGAGCGCAGCATCGCTAATCAATGGGTCGACATGCAGCCCCGCGCCTCGAAGATCTGACGTCCTGAGGCTCATTGGTGCGGCCTCAACACTACGGGTCTGTCGATGGATGCCGATCCGCTTGGCTGTGATGTTCGGAGCGGCGTTGTTTCGTCCCTTGCCCTGCCCGTCCAGCGCCTCGCGCATCAACTCCGACATCGGGTGATCCTCAACCTTAGGCACCATACGAGTATGAGCGTGGTACATGCCGTTCCGTTGCCTGTTCCCGCAGCCCTGCAAATAAGGTAAATAGTCCTTCGCTAGGTCCAGGCGGGGGGACAAATAATGCGATTCAAGTCGAAGAAAGTGGGAGGCTATCAAGTCTTCGCTGTTAGCGGAACTAATACGGTTTCTTTTGGGATCGCGTTCGACCGCAGCAAGATCGATGGATTGCTTGGCTTTGCGATCGAGCGGGAAGACCCTCAGGAGGAGGAACGGTACTTCGTCTATGGGTTCAAGGTGTTCGAGAGCATTTATCCCGCGCCGAATCCCGAGCTTGTCGTGTCGACCTTCGACCAGCCGATCCAGTCCTTCGTCTGGGACGATTTCACGGCTAAGCCGAACCGGACCTACCGCTATTATTTCCATCCGGTCATGGGGACGCCCAAAAATCTCGACCGCTCGGGTAAACCCATCCCGATCGAGCTGAAAACGGAGCCGCTGTTCAGTCAGGGCGCCCATGACATCTTCTTCAATCGCGGTGTCGCGAGCAGTCAGGCCTATGCTCGCAAATTTCGTAACAAAACGCCAGACAAGCTTGCCGAGCCTGAAAAGAGCGCTGCCCTGGAGTGGCTGAGTCGGTCACTCGACGAGGCCCTTCTCGCATTCATCGACAATGCGCAGGCCGGCGACACATTGCTCGGTGCCTTTTACGAGTTCCGCTACGCGCCAGCAGCCGATCGCCTGAAGGCTGCCGTCGATCGCGGCGTGAAGGTGAGGCTCGTGCTTGACGCGAAGAAGAATGGCTACACCGACAAGAAGGGCAAGGTTCATTTGGACTTCCCGCGTGAGGACAATGTCGATGCAGTAAAGAAGGCAGGGCTGCCCAACAGTGCGATCGCCTGCTGGCGAGAGAAGAATCCCGGCGCGATCGCTCACAACAAGTTCATGGTGCTCCTTAAGGGCGGATCGCTGGAAGCGACGGAGGTTTGGACGGGGTCCACTAACCTTTCAACGGGGGGAATACATGGCCAGACGAATGTCGGCCATTGGGTGCGCGATCCCGGCGTTGCGGCTCATTTCAAAGCATATTGGGATTTGCTCGCGACCGACCCTGGCAAGACTGGTCTCGAGGATGCAGCGACCGCGCGAAAGGTGATGGCGGCGTGCCGCAAGCTGGTGGGCGATCTGCTGGAGACGCCGGCGGAATGGGGAGCGATCCCCGAAGGCACGACGCCAGTGTTCAGTCCACGCGCGGGCGGCGAAGTCCTCGACATGTATGCGACGCTGCTGGACGAGGCCTCCTCGCTCGGCTGCATCACGCTCGCGTTCGGAATCGGCGCCGTCTTCAAGGACAAGCTCGCTCTCAACAACCGGGCCGGAGCACTGACCTTTCTGATGCTGGAGAAGAAGGACGAGCCCCGAAAGGGTTCGACCAAGCCTTTTGTAACACTGGGGGCAAAGCACAATGTCTATTCGGCCTGGGGGTCATATATCGATGATCCGCTCTATCGGTGGACGAAGGAAACAAACGCGAGGGCGTTGGGCCTCAATGTGCATGTGAGCTACATCCACTCGAAGTTCCTTCTCCACGACCCGCTTGGCGCTGATCCGATAGTGGTGACCGGCTCGGCCAATTTCTCGACAGCGTCAACCAACGAAAATGATGAGAATATGCTGCTGATCCGGGGGGAGACGCGTGTTTCGGACATCTATTTCACCGAGTTCAATCGGCTTTTCTTCCATTACTATTTTCGCTCGGTCCATGAAGCCACCAGAGATCGCGCGAGTAGCGGCAGCGCAGTGAACGCCGCTGCCGATGAGAAAGCGAGCCTGTTCCTTGACGAGACCGATGTCTGGCTCGACAAGTATAAGGACGGCAGTCTGCGGATGAAGCGGGTGGCCATGTTCACCAGTATGGCCGGAGCGCAGCCAGGCTGATCGGAAAGGTCAGTTGCGGTCAGCCCTTCGTGCGGCATCTCTCAGGGCGTCCTCCTGCGCCTTCTCGGCGGCCCGCTCGCGCGCCTGAGCTAGTCTCGCCTCAGACACGCGTTCGACTATAGCAAGAAACTCGCGGACATTGGCAGCCTTAAGGTCGAGGTCGAAGAGCGGACAGCTGTGGTTACGGTCAAGCTCGAAGCCGACCTTGCACGGCCCGTCACGTCGCTCGATCCGAAAATGCCTGGTCTCGTCGGGTACCTCCGATGCACCCGAAGGATCGAGGCGGCGCCAATAGGTTTCGATGAGGTCACCTGCGTTGACTAGCGTCGTCGGTTCGGAGGTCATGATGCGATCGCAATCTGCCGCACAGACGTCCTGCATCTCGCCGGCAACACGATCGATGACGGGCACCAGAATCACATCGATCACTGAGTCCGGAAACAATTCACCTTTCAGGGCCAGACAATCGTCGAACAACAGCCGGCAGAGATCGTCGGCGCTGGTGACCTGAAGCGCAGCGACGATAAGATGTGCGAGTGCTGCCAGGACCGGTTCGCGATCGACCCCTATGCGGCTCACGCGCACCATGAGATATGGGAGGTTCACGAAGGCGATGTGAACGGTCTGGATTAGCTTCTTGGGCGTTGCCTGGGCTGCCCATGGGCGATCGTTAATACTGCCATGTGCGAACTCGTTGGCGATAAGCGCGAAGCGGTCGAGCGGGTCGATTTCGATGGCGTTGCGTTCACTCCAGAAGGTGCGCAATGCTTTGACGGGCATATATTCGAGCCGTTCCCAGAAGCGCTGCCGGATCACCTTGAGGAGGCCAGACGGGCTCAGGGCCTCGGAGAAGAGTCGCAGGACGACGTTGGGATGCTGGGTGAGGAGACGTTCCAGCGTCCCCTGATCCCAGAGCTTGACGCGAGGGTGGGGATGGTTCGCCTGCCATTGCTTGACCCAGTCGCGGGTCGGGTTGGAGAAGTTGCTGTTCGTGACGATGACGAGATGGGCGAGATTCGCGAGTTGCATGCTGTTGTTGACGGCGCTCTTCACCTCGTCAGGCTCGACGGTGCCTTTGCGCCCCTTGCATTCGATCCACCAGAGCTGTGGTTCCATCTCGCCATCGGGACCGGGGATGTAGAAGGTCGCCTCCAGATCCCGCCCGCCATCTGCAGCCCCACCCCCTGTTCCGCCGATGCGCCATTCAAGGTCCCGGGCGCCCATGGCGTCGAGCAGCCAATAGACGCACTCTTCGAGATCCCGTCCCTTGATATCCGCAAAAGGGATGCTGGCGGGGAGTATCCAATCGGTGTCCTTGTCCATCAGCATAGTCTAGGACAAGATTGGCTTTTCCGTCCATGCGATGTTGTAGATCGCACGGGTCATCACGCAAGAAAAGAACTGGATTTCATGCCGGGAGCGACAAGACATACAGCCATCATTGGCGACGCGGTCGGAATGTGGTCGAAGCTGGCGTGGGACGTCGACGTCTTTCGCGATATTCAGGTCTGCTATCCCGACGAGGACCAGCCGCTGGCCTATGCGGCGATTAACGTGTGCATCGCAGCTGCGAGCTTGCGGGACTGGGTCAAAGCGGCGCTGGAGGCTGAAGCCAAAAAAGCCGGCAAAATATGGCGCGACGAAGCCTTCTATCGATCCGTCGATGCCGCTATTCCGGAGTTGCTGTCCTGCGTCGCGATCGCCAACACGGCAAAGCATGCAAATTTTCGCGAGCGAGGCTGGATCGATGGCGAAGTGGTGATGGCGTATGAAGAGGGCGATGAAGATGTGCCACCCGGCTATGTCCTCTATCATATGGTGGCCGGCAGACAGAGCCTGGGTTTCGCGGTGAGCCGCTTCGATGCACTTTGCCGGAATTGGTGGGCGTTTCTGGAGGCCAACGGACTTGACGATGGGCAGGCTAAGATGCCGAGGTGGCGCACCAACAAGCTCAACAGGATATTCGGCCATCACCGAATGACGCCCCCGTCCTGAGAAATAGATCTTCAGGGGTGCTGCGACATGGCTTCGCAAGGGCCGGGGTTCGGCACCCACGGAAGTTGGTCGCCGCGCCAGACCGCCGTAGAGCCGCCATGCCGACGAAGCTGGTGCAGCCTGCTTCCTAGTCCCTGCCGATGCCGACCGCGTACACGCAGATCAGAGCCCTATCGCGGCCTTTATCAAGACACTGGTCCCCTGGCTGTGGTTGCGCGCGCCGAACGCGCAGGATCTTCAGATCGATTCCCGCCTTGCGCATATCGGCGTGGAGTGCAGGCCCGATTGCAAAGACCGTGGTGCGCGCGCCATCGGCGCCCACGATCGCGCCATATTGCCTGTCGTCGGTGATTTGCGTGAGGACATAGCCGTTCACGCGGGTGCGGACCTCGGGGGCGAGCGCATAGCTCGCCGTTCCGCGTCATCGGCAGTGATCGTGGAGCCGATCGCACGAATCTGGTCACCTTCCACCAGAATGTCGCCTCGCACCATGTTGCCGATGCCTCGATCCATGCTGATGATCGTACCGCCACGCAGAAGCAGACGGCCTGTGGGCGCGATGGGCGCGAGCTGGCTGATCGCGCGCGGGAGGGGCGACGTGTCGGTCATATCTGTCCTCGAAAAGGGCTGTGTTTTGGTCGAGGCGGATATCGCGCGTCGGCACGCCGCCCGGAATGCGCGCATTCCGACAGGAGCTATGAAGCGTGGAATATATAATCTGAGGCCAGTCGGCTCTTGATGCCGCCTGTGAACATGCCATGTTGCAGCGGTGCGGACCCGATGGCCGGTCTGCCCCCGGTCAGGAGCGGCAAGACGATGCGAGGCGCCAAGTTCGCCGAATTGAAGGCGTTCGCCACCGTTGCGGAGCGGCTCAATTTCGCGCGCGCGGCCGAGCAGCTCGCGGTTTCGCCATCGGCGCTCAGCCAGACGATCAAGGGGCTAGAAGATCGGTTGGGCGTGCGCCTCCTCCATCGCACGACCCCTACTATGGCGTTGACCGATGCAGGCAGCCGACTGCCAGACCGGATTGCACCTTTATTCGACGGGTTCGAGGAGATCAACGAGTTCAGAGGCAAGCCCGCCGGCACGATCCGCATCTGCGCGCCGCAGATGGCGACCCTCCATCTTCAGCGCGGACCGCCTGCGCCTCTCCTGCTCGACTGGTCGCGGCCCGCCGCGGCCTTCTATCTCTATCATCCCAGCCGGGTTCAGATGCCTGCTGCCCTGCGCGCCTTCATCGACGCGCTGACGATCGGCATTCCTGTCGCAGTTGCGTCGATCGAGAGGGACGACGAGACGGGCGCTCCGATTGAGGTCTCGTCCCGGCCGGCGCGCCGCGGAAATACACTGTACTTTTCCTGTCTTGCATAGTTTTGTGCAGTTTGCGTCTCACCCAGACAAGTTCGATCTCGTTACAGGAAAACCATGGCACTTCCGCCCGCAGCAACAATCACGATCCGCGAGACGCTCGCCATGCTTGATGGGCCAAAGCGTGAGATTGCGCAGGGCGTCGCAAATGATCAATATGTCTTCTGGCTCGGCTCGGGGATTTCGCGAGAGCGGATGCCGGATCTGCGGGACTTGGCAAAGCGAGTTCTGCTGACGCTCCATGCTCGGGTGGATCGCGCCAACGCCGACTGCCGCTTCAAAAAGGCGCTGGGGAAGGTGGTTGCGCTGGCTGCGCCCAGCGAACAGGAATGGGCCGAAATCGACTTCGCACAAGCGCCTGACCAATGGCCTGTATTCGCTGCGCTGTCCGGCAGGCTCGTCAACAACTATGCCCGGATGCTCAATGTCACGGTCGACGGCGAGGAGGCGGATTTCCTGCTCTGGGACGTGCTCGATGCCGCGAATGTCTATTCGGATGAGACAATTGAGCCGGATGCGGAGCATTTGTGCCTGGCGGCGCTCATGATCGAGGGGGTCGCATCGGAGATGCCGTCGGCCAATTGGGACACGCTTGTCGAAAGGGCCGTTACCATGCTCGCGGGCACTCTTCCGGTGCTGCGCGTGGCGGTCGCGCCGCAGGATACGCGCTGGAATCGTCGGCGCGGCAATCTCTACAAATTTCACGGATGCGCGAAAGCCGCGCGTGATGACGTTGCATTCCGCCCGCTGCTGGTCGCGAGACAGAACCAGATCAATGGCTGGGTGGCTAACAATGCGGTGATGGCCGGCTTCCTCGTCCATCTCATCACGACGAGAGCAACATTGATGTTGGGGCTGTCAGCGCAGGACTCGAACATCCAGGGGCTTTTCGCGGCTGCCGAAGCCCAGCTGGCATGGCGCTGGCCATCGCATCCCCCCGCCTACGCCTTTGCCGAGAACGCGCTTGGGGGCGATCAGGAGAGCCTTCTCCAGAATGTCTATCATCTTGACCATACGCCCCAGAACAAGCCGGCGATGGATGATGAGGCTCTGGTGCAGGCCTATGCCAAGCCGTTGTTGCTGGCGCTCTACCTCCATGTCGTAACCGCAAAGCTGCAGGCCCTTGTGGGACATGCCGCGCTTCAATTTCTCGACGCTGATCGTGACAAGCTGACCGCAGGTCTTATGCATGGGCGCGACCTGCTCGCCGATGCGATCTCTCCCTCGGCGGAGCATGTGCTTGAGGTTTTGTTGCTCATCGGACGGACCCTGGCGCTGCTGCGCGATGGTAACTTGCCGGCGTATCGGTCAGGTCTCTATGCGCCACTGACGCCCGATCCCATCGACCGGATGCCTGCGGACCCGACCCTTGGAGGAAGCGGTGTGTGTGAGTTCGCCGTCGCGACCGGGCTGATCGGAATCGGTCTGGAGAGGGGTATGTGGACCGTGGAGAAATCGCAGGTGGGCGATCCGCAGTCCGGCTCCATGACGCTTGTTGGCCGCAGCGGACCGGCGCGGGTCTATTTCGCCGCGACGCCCCAGGCTGCGATCCGGCTTGGCCTGAATGGTCTTATTGCGGCCAATGACGACGCTGTGATCGTGCACAGCCACGATAGCCCTCCCCCAATGCAGCGCGCGCCTCGCCGTCCACCTGGCAGGACGGGGCTGGCTACGATCCGGGAAGCAAGCATCGCGGAACTGTTGGCTGAAGGGCGTGAGGTCGAGGATCTGCTTGAACGCTTTCGCGGTAAGGTGGCGCTGTGAGCGCGTCCATTCCCTCCGAGCGGGTCGCCGACTTGCTTGTCGCGGCGGGCTATCGCCGGATCGCATCGCCACTTGAGGTTGCGGGCCTGACCTTCGACGTCGCAGGGGCGTTTGTGGGCGGCGGCCATTCGGCCGATCTCGTTGTCGTGGGTGACATGGCGGCGGATGGTGAACGCAAGGTCGTCCAGCAGATTGACGGGATCGCGCGCGCCCTCGACGTGATGCGGTCGCATCGGCCGTTGACCAGTGTCATCGTGGGCCCGCGGCCGGTTGGGAAGGCGCTCGAAGCGCTTGCGCAGGTTGGCCGGATGCTGGCCGTCGAGGAAGCGAGCGATCCAGCGGATCTGCGTGATCGGCTGGCAATCCTGCTCCCGCTGGAGGTTCCCGCATCGATGAGCGAGGAGCGCGATCTTGGCGCTGGCGAGGAACTGATCCTGCCGGAAGACGGTATCGCACAGCGATTGTTCGACGCCTCGGAGCTTGGCGAGGACGCCGTGCGCGACGTCTTTCATGAAGCGCTGAGGGCGGCGTTCGATCCGGACGGCGACGACTTTGAGGAACTGCTCGGATGACGCGGCTCAAATCACTTTATGTGAAGGATTTTCGCAGCATCGACGGGGAGGTCAACCTCTCGTTCGATGCGCCGATCGTGCTCATTCATGGCCCCAACGGCGCCGGAAAGACCAGCCTTCTCTCTGCGATCGAGCTCGCGCTGACCGGTTCGGTCCCGTCGCTTTCACGTGCCGAGCCGGACTATCTCACGTTCCTCCCGCACAAGGATCGGCCGTTCGGCGAGGTCCGCCTCGAGATTGCGGATGAGGTTGGCGCGACGAGGACCGCCGATATCCGGGTGACGGCGGAAGGGATCACCGGCGCGCCGCTTCTTGCCCGTGACCAGGCCGACTATTTCAGCGAACGCAGCTATCTCGCTCAGTCGACGCTTGGTCGGCTCCTGGAAATCTACCAGCATTCGGAAAAGAAGGCGGACTCGCCTCTCACCCGCTTCGTGAAGGAGCTACTTGGCCTTGACCGCATGGAAGCGCTGATCGGCGGGCTCCATAGCGCCGGCAACATCGCCAGGCTCAAAGCCCCTGTCCCCGCTTATGGCAATGCGCGCGATGAGATCGCCGCGAAAGACAGCGAATTTAACAACCTTCTTCTGGACGAAGTGCAGGTTGAAAGCGCCATCAAGACCCAAGAGACCGCGCTTCGCGAGCAACTCCTCGCCATCGATCCGTCGCTGGTCGAACAGCTTGGAGACCTTTCCGCTTTACGAGCGCAGCTGGAACAGGATCCTGATGAGGAACGCCTTCTCAACCTTGTGAGACTGAAGCGCGAGCTCGACGTCTCGCAGGCAAGCTGGGCGAATGCCAACGCAGCGCCGGGGGCTGCCCAACGGGCAGCGATCGAGACCGAGAATAGCGCGGCACGCGCGGCACTTGAGACCTGGACGAAAACGCAGGGAAATGATCTCGAGGCGCTTTTCAATCGGGCCGCAGATCTGTTTCCCGATCTCTCGGACACGTCCGCTCCGGGAAATGTGGACCGAGCGGACATCTTCGCTCGGCGCATTAGCCCGGAAACAACGCATATCGCTGCATCCCTCGACTCGCATGACCAGACTTTGGTTCAGCGCGATGCTCTGGTCCGCCAACGGGACGAGGCCAGGACGAGGCTCCGCCGTCTTGATGAGCAGATCGCCCTTGCCGCCGAAGCGAATGAGGGACTTGCGCGGGCGCTGTCAGACCTTGGCAGTCACGTCCATGGTGACATTTGCCCGGTCTGTGACAGGGATTTCAGCGAGACCGGTCCGAGGTCGCTTGCAGCGCATATAGCGGCAAAGGTTGGCGCGATGGTCGAGCAAGCCGGGCGCCTTCAGTCGCTCTCGCGCGACCGGACGAATTCCGCAACCGCTTTGGCGCAACTTGAACGGGAGCTTGCCGACGCGACCAACAGCCTTCTGCCGGACGCCGATATCAGCAGGCTTAAAGCGCGACATGCCAACCTTGTCGAGATCGGAAAGGAGCTGGATGCGCGCCGCGATCTCATGGTGGAAGGGGATGCTCTTCGCAGTGAAGCCGCGCGGACAGCGCGGGCGCTCGTTGTCGGGCAGAATGCCGACCAATCCGCGGTCGTACTGCGCAACAGCCTAGACGATATTGCACGTCGCGTAGGCGTGGCTGTCAAGGGCGATGACCCGACGGATGATCTTATCGCTCGGATTGCGGAAGCAATTTCTGCGCGTGATGCGGGCTTGTCCGCGCGACAGCAATCCCGCCGGGTGGCAGTTGACAGCCTCCTTGCCCTGGGAAATGCGCGCGATGGCAAGGCGACCGCACGACGGGCTCTGGCGGCGACCGAAGCTGAGCTTGCGATCCTGCGGGCCCAGAAGGCCGAGGCAGATCGAATGATCGAGGTTGCCAAAGATCTGGTCCGACAAACGCGCGAAGCCAGAGGACGGGTTGTGCGCCGCGTGTTCAATGACGAGCTCAATGCCGTATGGCGTGATCTGTTCGTCCGCCTCGCGCCCGAAGAGCCATTCATCCCCGCCTTTGCGATCCCGGCCGGCCCAGGCGCAGACATCGAAGCCATTCTTGAGACTCATCATCGACGTGGCGGCAAAGGCGGGAATCCGCGAGCAATGCTCAGCGCCGGCAATCTCAATACCGCCGCCCTCACGCTCTTCCTCGCGCTTCATCTCTCGTCAAAGCAAAAGCTGCCCATGCTCGTTATCGACGATCCGGTCCAAAGCATGGATGAGGTCCATATTGCCCAGTTCGCTGCACTTCTGCGGACCTTGTCAAAGCAGATGAAGCGGCAGGTAGTGATCGCAGTGCATGAGCGCTCGCTATTCGACTATCTGTGCCTGGAGTTGAGCCCGGCCTTCGAAGGCGATCGCCTCAATGTGATCGAACTCGGAAGGAATGCCATAGGCCAGACGATCAGCCGATGGGATCCCAAATTGTTCGTCGCGGATCGGGCGATTGCCGCCTGACAATGCAAACCGCCCAGATATCACAGGCCAAGCCAGATGCTGGATCGGCCGCTTCTATTCGATCGCCCCGGTTTATCGCGACGCTCGATTTGGCCTAGCTTCCGGGTTAATATCGTCGCCCCTAGAATAGGAAATAGTCGGCGATCATGAGCGCATCGGAGGTCGCAGGCGTATATTCCGGTAACCTGCAGAGGAACCCGACATCGAAGGGACGGTCGGCCCGATAGGCGGTCAGGGTTTCCATTGCGAATGGGACTGGCGGCAAAGGCACATCCGGCGGAAGTTTCAGGAGCGCATGGTAGTCGACCACCGAGCCCATGCGCGGCAAATCGGGACGGGCGTAGGATTTCCTCTCGATGAAGCCCGAAGTCTTGTCCGACCGAAGAAAATGGATGGGAGACAGATCGTCACTTTTTTTGGCGGGATGGGACGAACAGGAGTCTAAATATGAACTCTGCCGTCAACGCGTAGGCCAGCCAGGTCCCGAGGTTCAGCCCCTGATTTGCGCGGCGAGGTTGATGACGTTCGGAGAGCGGCTTGCCGACATGAGAGATGAGATCGACCCAGGAAGGATCTCCCATGCCCAGATCGGCATGACCATCGACATGGACGACGTCGAGTGGCCCAGATCCCCAATCGTATCGATCAAACAGCAGCTTCAGGACGGGGCGTTGAAAAAAAGTGCGCGCAACCTGTACGCCAGCGAAAACCAACACCCCGCCCCTGCTTGGCGATGCTCTGTGCAAGCATGATCGATCTGCTCATAAGAAGAAATCGCGCCCGCCTGAGTCCAGAGGAGGAAGACGAGCCCATCCGCCGCCACGCCAAACGCGTGTCGCCGGATCGTCCGGCGCGGCGAGAACAAGAAGGATCGGCGTCGGCGCGACCGCAAACTCCCAGCGCGGCCAGTTCATCAGGAGATAGCGCTAGCAGCGCCAGCGCAACCTCCATGAGTCGGCGAATGGAAGCGGGACGCTCAAGATGCGCCGCCCCAGTCGCGCCAGCGCTGGAGCGGACCGCCTGTCACTGCAGTGTCGGCGGTTGCTCGCCGTCGAGCGATCGCCGCGCGGCCAGAATGTCGTCGATCGGGACGGGCGCGGGCGCCGGGCGGTTTGCGAACGGATGGCTGCCCTCTGACGGCGGATCGGTCCGACGCCCAGGATGCCAGGATCGCGCGCTTGACCTCCGGCTCCAGTGTCGGGTGCTCGGCAATGTCGAATGGATGCAAATAGCGGGAAATGGGCTGCGACATGACTGTGCCTCCTTTCGCTTCAGGTCGCCGCAAGCTTATGGCCGAAACGTTCGGCGGAGATGGATTTGGAAATGCTTTGTCCGCCTTCAAGAGGCGACGGCCGCCGACTTGATATCCCAATTTCACTGTCGGTCGACTTGCGTCAATGACGCGAACCAGTCCGCGTAGGGAGTGTTGCGCGTCATATGGTGATTGAGATCGGGTGCACCGTCAGCCACCAGGCCGACCCGCGCTCGCCGAGCGCTCGCTTGGCATGGCCGACGTCGGAATGGGCTGATGCCCCGGCATCGGTATCGCCCGCACGCTTGGCAACGCCCACGGCGCGTCGCGCAGCCATCAGCGCCTTCACCAGCCGATCATGCGTGTGCGGATCGAGCGATGGATTGGACCGTCGCCACAGCCGGCCGCGCACGACAAAGTAACGGCAGTCAGGGGGCGCCGGCGAGCGGTCGGCCCCCTCGCCGGTCAGTCTTTTTTATCGGGAAGACCTTTTCTCTTCGTGCTGGCAAACTCTTCGAGCTGATCTTCCGACATGGACTTCTCCATCTGTTTGGAAGCGCCTTTCAGCTTGAATTTCGGCGCTTCGCCGCGTTTGGCGGCGAGCGCTGCACCGGCAGCCTTTTGCTGGGCCTTTGAGGTGGCAGGCATGATCAATCTCCTTCTGCAGGCTAAACGCGCGAGCGATCATTCCGTTCGGCAAGGGTTCTGCCCTTGTCGGAGAGGCTGCGGAACGTGACGGACCACCGCGAATGGTCGAGCGGCGCGATGCTATGCTCCCAGTCGTGCCGGACCTCGCCAGAGAGATGGTAGATCGAGCGCGGAGCCAGCGGAACACCGACGCGGTCGAACCCTATCGCGCATCGCCGCCGAAGCCGCAACGTCGCTTCGCTTCCGAGCGAAATGCCGACGACGTGTTCGAAGACTGGCCTGTCCTTGTGCCAGCCGATGCCGGCGCCAGGATCGTATCGGATGAGCAGTGCTTGGACGAATGCGGCAGGATTGAGCCCGGCAAACCGCGCTGCCTTGGCCCGAAAGGGAAGCAACCAGTCGGGCATCGGTTCGGCCGGCGTGAAGCGGCCGCTTTCGAAATCGTAGCTCCAGCCATAACTTTGGGTCAGGCGCTTTCCCTTCCATTGGTGAAATTTGAACGGGCTCAGCTCGGCTCTATCGATGCGCGTGATAAGCGCATCTTCCTCGGCCTCCGTCAGCACGGCATCCCTGTAGTCGAGCCCGGCAACGAACGGCGTGGCAAACAGATCGGCGGTTGCCGCCCTCACGATGGGATCTCGTCGTCCATCAGTTCGGCGATATCAGATCGCGTGCGGGAATGCGCACCGGTAACCGTTTTGGCCGCTGGCGACGTGACGGCCTCAGGGCCGGTCCAGAAACGAATTCCGGCCGCGGCGCGCCGTCGAAGGTCCGTGGCGATCAACGCGACCGTTTCCGGGTCGCCGCCATAGCTCGCCGCGCTTCGTTTCAGCGAATGCGCCATTGCCGCCGGTTCAACATCGGGCATGTCGCGAAGCGCCTCATCGGCCTCGCCGCGTGCCCAGAAATCGGGCGTGTCCCACATGCGGCTCATGATCCAATCCTTCCTGGGTCGTTCACAAGGCAAGCGCCGCCTGCACGGCGCTCGCGCCGATCTCCTCGACGATGAAGGTGCGCGCCGGCGGCGTTGCGATCAGGTCGATGTCAGGGACGGTGCGATCGAGCCACTGCATGACCTGGCTGCGGTGGATGATCGCGCCGTGCCGGTCTTGATAGCGCGCGACCTCAGGGTTCGCGTCGACGGTGACGACACGATAGCAGAGCGGCCACTCACACATGGCCGGCTCCCACACACCGGCGAGATAGAAGTGATTGCCGCCATCCAGCGTCACCCGGTAGCGTTTGTCGCCGACCATCATGTGGAACTCGCTGGCCGGGATCAGGCAACGATGGCTCGGGAAGGTCTGCCCCTCGGAGCGGACGAAACGGTAAGCGATGCCATCGCTGAAGCGTGGGTTCGAACCCCAGGTCGCCTCGACCATCTCGATTTCGCTGGCATCGTCCGGATTTCGGCGGATGATGGCGCGGCGGCTTCCAAGCGGGGCATCCGAATCGAAAGGCGTGGGCGACTCCATGTCGGGAACATAATGTGAACAAGGATGAGTCGCAAGGAGGGCTAAGCGTCTCGTGTGCAACAATTATAGGCTGGAAGTCGACATCGCTTCGATCGTCGAGGACTTCTCGGACCTGAAAATCAAGATCAAGATGTCAGAGGGCACGCCGAACGTCGCGGCGCGCGAGGATATCAAGATTAGCGACACAGCACCAATAGTACGCGGGATCGAGGGCGACCGCGGTGCAGGCGATCTGATCAACCGCAAGTGGAGCTGGCCTGGTCAGAGCGGCAAGCCGGTCTACAATTTCCGCTCGGAAGGTCGCGCGTTCAACAGTGGTAGGTGCCTTATCCTCGCTGACGGCTTCTACGAATTCACCGATCCGCTGCCTGGGGAGAAGCGTAAGACCAAATGGCTGTTCACGCTCAAGGATCACGACTGGTTCTGCATCGCGGGCATCTGGCGCACCGATCCTAAGACCGGCGAGGCGTTCACGATGCTGACCACCGAGCCGGGCGAGGATGTGGCTCCCTACCATCATCGGCAGATCATCCCGTTGCCGCGCGACCGGTGGGCGGACTGGCTCGACGGCGCTGTGCCCGCCAATGAGGTGCTGCGGGTCTTGCCGAAAGGCAGTTTGGCCGTCACGCGAGCCTTCCCGCCCGAAGCAACACAGGGAATGCTGGCCTGATGCCTGACGAGACCTCGCTCGATCGCTTCGTCGAGGCGCAGACCCTCGCCTATCCGACCGCGCTCGCCGAGATTCGGCGCGGCGCCAAGCGCTCGCACTGGATGTGGTTCATCTTCCCGCAGATCGCCGGTCTCGGTCAAAGCCCGACCGCGCGCCATTTCGCGATCCGCTCGCTGGATGAGGCCCGCGCCTATCTCGACAATCCGGTGCTCGGGATCCGTTATGTTGAATGTGTCGAGGCGCTGCAGGATCTGACGGTGAGCGACCCCATCGCGGTGTTCGGCGAGATCGACGCCATGAAGCTACGTTCGTCGCTGACGCTTTTCGAGCAGGCGCGCCTGCTTGCCTTGTTCGCGGCCGCGCTTGATCGCTGGTTCGCGGGAAAGCGGGACGACGCTACCTTGTCGTTGCTGGAGGAAGCGCCACCCTCGCGCTGACGCTCCCATCATCGTCAGCCGGTATCAGGCGTCGACCTGACGCCCTTCAGCGAACTCCTCGACGAGCTTGGCGCAGAAAGCCGGCAGATCGTCGGGCTTCCGGCTCGTTACCAGGCCCTCATCGACCACGACTTCCTGATCGACCCAATTGCCGCCGGCATTCTCGATGTCGGTGCGCACGCTCGGGAAGGACGTGAGTGTGCGGCCCTCGACGACGTCGGCTTCGACCAAAAGCCAGGGGCCATGGCAGATGACGCCGACCGGCTTCTTCTGGTCGAAAAAAGTTTTGACGAACGCGACCGCGTCGTCATCCGCGCGCAGCTTATCGGCACCGACACAGCCGCCGGGAATGATCAGACCGTCGAAGTCATCGGCGGACACGTCGGCGAAGGTCGTGTCGACCGCGTACTCGCCGCCGGGATCGAGATCGTGATTGTTTGTCTTTGCCTGCCCGCTCTCGAGGCTGATCACGGTCACGCTGGCGCCTGCCTGTTCGACGGCCTCCTTGGGTTGGACGAATTCCGGCTCTTCGGTGCCGCGCGGTGCGATGAGGATCGCGATCGATTTGCCTTTGAGGGACATGCTCAGCCTTTCGGTTCTACGCTTTTCAAGGGCGGTTCTGCGGGGAGCCGACAGGCGTCGGCGCTGCTGGAGAAGCGCTCGGGGATTAACAGCGTTCCCCAGCGCTACCCGTTTCAAAGTAGCGATGCGCTGCGCCGATCCAACAGGGAGGTGAGTGGATGGGCGATTAGGCCCGACTCCGACCCGGATGTTTTCGAACGTCCGGCGGTGGCCGCCTCAAGGATTTTTCTGACTTGCGGAATCAATCGGGCTCGTGGAACATAACACGAACACCCGAGTCGATTGCTTATGAACCATGTCGTCCAAATAGCGGAGCCGTCACGCGCCGACCAGATTGTCGCCCTCCGCGCCGAGCTGGCGCGTGCCCAGATCGCACGCGGGCCAGCGCTGGCGTTCGGGATCGCCGCCGTTGACGATCGACTCTCCGACCATGGACTTGACGGCGCCGGCCTTCACGAGATCGCTGCGGCACGACCGTCATCGAGCGACGATGCGGCGGCCACCCTGTTCGCCGCCGGGATCGCGGCCCGGTTCGCCTGCCAGCCCGGCTTCTCGGTACTTTGGGCACTGTCCAAATTCGATCTCTATGCGCCGGGGCTCGAGCAGGTCGGGCTCGGCCCCGATCGCATCTTCTACGCGTCGGGTCGCAAGGACAGCGACGTGCTGGCACTGGCCGAGGATGCCTTGCGTGACGGAGCGCTCGCCTGCGTGATCGCCGAGGTGAAGGCGGCCGACCAGACCGCGACCCGTAGACTCCAGCTTGCCGCCTCGGACGGCAAGACGCCGATGCTGCTCTACCGCCGACACCGGGCGCGCGATCGCTGCCCGCTCGACCAGCCGTCCGCCGCGATGACGCGCTGGCGGATCGGCTGCGCGTCGTCCGCGCGGTTGCCCTATCCCGGCGTCGGCCGTGCGCGCTGGTCGGTCGAGCTGGTCCGCCAGCGGGGCGGTAACCCCTTTTTCCTCGAATGTGAAGCTTGTGATGACCAGGGTCGCCTCGCTCTACCTGCCCCAGCTCGCGATCGAGCGGCTGCGCAGGTCGGAGCGGCTAGCCAAGCCGCCTGAGCGAGCGCTCATCCCGGCCCAGCCGCGCTTCCCGGCGCCGATCGACGGCGACCCCGGCGCTTGCTCGGTCCCGCGCGGGCTTGGCTGGCGGCCCGGCGCGTGCTGGGCCTTGGCCGATCACGGCGCCGCCGAATGGCCGCGCGGCCGCGCGGCGACAGGCAGGCCAGACCAAGCCAAGATCGACACGATGCCCGCGCATCAGCGTCCGACGATGCGCGAGATGGGCCGGCGCAGCGAAGCCGCCGAGCATCCGTTCAAGGCGATGCCGCCGGACGAAGGCGCGCCGGGGTCAGCCTCGACGGGGATGGCGCCGACATGGTCGACGCTGTGGGGCCGGCCGACCATCCTGATCGAACGCAGCGGTCAGCGCGAGGTCGTCACCGCCGCATGTCCGATCGCGCTGGAGTGTGGCCTGCGGCCTGGCATGGCGGCCGCGCACGCCCGCGCGCTCGTCACCGAACTAGACGTGCGCGAGGCCGCGCCCGAGGCGGACCGGGCCTTGCTCAACCGGCTCGCGCTGCATGCGGTCGGCCATTGGACGCCGACCGCCAGCGTGGCCGGCGCCGATGGCCTCTGGCTCGATCTGGCGGGAACGACGCACCTGTTCGGCGGCGAAGAACGTTTCTGCCGACGGCTGCTCGCCTTCCTGCGCCGGCTTGGCTTCACCGCGATGGTCGCCATCGCCGGCGCGCCGGGGGCGGCGCATGCGCTGGCCCGCTATGGCGGGGCCGCGATCACCATTCTGCCTGCCGGCATGGAAGCTGAAGCGCTTGCCGACTTGCCGCTGGCAGCGCTGAGGCTGCCCCCGAACGCGCTGACAACCGCGGCGCGGTTCGGACTCGAGCGTGTCGCCGACCTGTACCCGATGCCGCGCGGGCCACTGGCCCGCCGTCTGGGGCTATCGACGGTCAAGCGGCTCGACCAGGCGCGAGGCGTCATTGGCGAGCCGATCATCCCGATCGTGCCGTTCGACATGCCGCGCGTCGAACGCCGCCTGCTCGAACCGATCGGCACCGCGGAGGCGATCACGCAGGTCATCGGAGATCTTGTCGACGACCTAGCCGCCGTGTTGCAGGCGCGGGGGTTGGGTGTCCGCGCCGCGGTTCTCGCCGCAAGCGTCGTCGACGGTGGCACCCAGCGCATCGGTATCGGCACCGCGCGCGCCACGCGCGACGCGCGGCATCTCAAGCGCATGCTTGCCATGCGTGTCGAGCGGATCGATCCTGGGCTTGGCATCGAGGGGATGACGCTTGCCGCACCCCGCGTCGAGGCGCTCGCACCGGAGACATTGACCGCCGTTTTCGTCGATGGCGATCGCACGCCCGATATCGCGCCCTTGGTCGACCAGCTTGGCGGCAGGGTCGGCCCCGAGCAGTTGTTCCGGCTGTCCTCGGTAGAGAGCGACGTCCCCGAACGCGCCGTTCGCCGCAACGCGCCGCTGGCGCCGACATCCGGCTGGCCAGCATGGAAGCGGCCGGTGCGCCTGCTCCGCCAACCCGAGCCGCTGTCCAACGTCGTCGCCCTCCTGCCCGATCATCCACCGCGCCGCTTCACCTGGCGCGGACAAGCCTACCGCGTCGTCGCCGGCGACGGCCCCGAGCGCATTCACGGCGAATGGTGGCGCCGTCCGGGCGAGCTCTGGGCGGTGCGCGATTATTTCCGGGTGGAGGCGGAGGGCGGCGAGCGCTTCTGGCTGTTCCGGCGCGGCGACGGCGTCGAGGCCGCGACCGGCGACCTCAGCTGGTATCTGCACGGCCTGTTCGGATGAGCCTAGATTTCGATACCGTTCGGCGCGGTGAACACCGCGTCCTGCACGTTCCCGGTGTTCACGACGCCGGTGGGCTCGAACATCAGCACCTCGGCCTCCTCGTCGGCGGCGGTGCGATGCTCCACCCCGCGCGGGACGAGCACGAACTCGCCCGGTCCCATGTCTGCGATATGGTCGCGAAACTCGACGCGGAAGCGGCTGCGATGGACGAGGAAAATCTCGTCGGCATCGGCATGGCTGTGCCACGGGAACACGCCCTGCACCTTGACCAGCTTGACCTCCTGGCCGTTGAGGCGACCGGCGACCTTGGGCCGCCAGTGCTCATCGATCAGCGCGAATTTTTCCTGAAGGCGGATGACGTCCATGGCGCGGGTTGCGGTCGCGCTCGCGTATCCGCCGCGAGCGTCATGGCATGACCTCCTATGTCGAGCTGCAGGTGACAAGCCACTTCTCGTTCCTGCGCGGCGCGTCGTCGCCCGAGGAGCTATTCGCGGCGGCCGCGTTACTCGGACACAGCGCGCTCGGGCTCGCCGATCGCGGCAGCGTCGCCGGCATCGTTCGCGGCTGGGACGGCCAGAAGGCGACCGGCGTGCGCATGATCGCGGGTGCGCGCGTCGACCTGACCGACGGTCGCGCCATGCTGCTCTACCCCATGACGCGCCCGGCCTGGTCACGGCTGACCCGGCTGCTGTCCGTCGGCAAGGCGCGCGGCGGCAAGGGGTTCTGCATCCTCGACTGGGCCGACGTTGCAGCGCACGTCGAAGGCGTGATTGCGATCCTGCTGCCCGACATGCCTGACGCGCGGACCGCGTCGGACCTCGCCGCGTTGCGCGATCTGTTCGGCAAGCAGGGTTTTTGCGCCTTATCGCTGCGCCGACGCCCCGACGATATGGCGCGCCTGCATGAGCTTGACACGATGGCGCGAATGGCTGGCGTCCGCAGCGTCGCGACCGGCGACGTGCTCTACCATACGTCTGAACGCCGGCCCTTGCTGGACGTGGTTAGCGCGATCCGCGAGAAGACGACGATCGACGCGCTCGGCTTTCGCCGCGAGCGGTTCATGGACCGCGACCTGAAGTCGCCTGCCGAGATGGAGCGGCGCTTTACGGCCTTTCCCGACGCCATCCAGGCGACCGCCGACATCGCCGCCGCCTGCACCTTCGATCTCGGCGAAATCCAGTATCAATATCCCTATGAGCAGGTGATCGCCGGCCGCACCGCGCAGGAGGCGCTGGCGGCGCTGACGGAGAATGCGGCCGCGCGGATGTTTCCGGAAGGATTACCGCCAGCCTATGTGAAGCAGATCGATCACGAGTTGCGATTGATCGACCAACTCGGCTATGCGCCCTACTTCCTGACCGTCAACGCGATCGTCGCCGAGAGCCGGCGGCGCGGCATCCTCTGCCAGGGGCGCGGCTCGGCCGCCAACAGCTGCGTCTGCTATCTGCTCGGCATCACCTCAATCGATCCGATCCGTCACGAACTGCTGTTCGAACGCTTCGTCTCGGGCGAGCGCAAGGAGCCGCCCGATATCGACGTCGACTTCGAGCATGAGCGGCGCGAGGAAATCATCCAGTGGATCTACGAGACCTACGGCCGGACGCGCAGCGCGCTCACCGCCGTCGTCACCCGCTACCGCACCCGCGGCGCCGTAGCCGAGGTGGGTAAGGCGCTGGGCCTGCCGCGTGATCTGACCAAGATGCTGACTGGCTTGGTCTGGGGCTGGTCGATGGACGGGATCACCCCCGAACAGATCGCGACGCTCAATCTCAATGCCGAGGATCACCGTCTCCGGATGACGCTCGACCTCGCACGGCAGCTGATCGGGACGCCGCGCCATCTCTCCCAGCATCCCGGCGGGTTCGTGCTGACCCAGGACCGGCTCGACGATCTCGTGCCGATCGAGCCTGCCCGGATGGAGGACCGCCAGATCATCGAGTGGGACAAGGACGATATCGATGCCTTGAAGTTCATGAAGGTCGACGTGCTGGGCTTGGGCATGCTCGGGTGCATGAACCGCGCGTTCAACCTGCTGCGCGACGCCAAGGGCATTGATGTCGGAATGGCCGACCTGCAGGACGACGATCCGTCCGTCTATGCGATGATTCAGAAGGCGGACACGCTTGGCGTCTTCCAGATCGAGAGCCGGGCGCAGATGTCGATGCTGCCGCGGATGAAGCCCAAGGAATTCTACGATCTCGTCATCGAGGTAGCGATCGTCCGCCCCGGCCCGATTCAGGGCGACATGGTCCATCCCTATCTGCGTCGCCGGGAAGGCAAGGAGACGCCGGAATATCCCCGACCCGAGCTGCGCGCCGTGCTCGAGAAGACGCTGGGTGTGCCGCTGTTCCAAGAGCAGGCGATGAAGGTCGCCATCGTCGGTGCCGGCTTTACCGCCGTCGAGGCTGACCAGCTGCGTCGCGCTATGGCGACGTTCAAGCTCACTGGGGGCGTCAGCCATTTCTACGACAAGCTCGTGGGTGGCATGGTCGAGCGGGGTTATCCCAAGGAGTTCGCCGAGCGGACGTTCAAACAGATAGAGGGGTTCGGCAGCTACGGCTTTCCCGAGAGCCACGCCGCCTCCTTCGCAAAGATCGCCTACGCCTCCTGCTGGATGAAGCATCATCATCCCGACGTGTTCTGCGCGGCGCTGCTCAATGCCCAGCCGATGGGCTTCTACGCACCAGCGCAGATCGTCGCTGATGCGCGCAAGCATGGCGTCGAGGTGCGGCCGGTCTCGATCAACGATAGCCATTGGGACTGCACATTGGAGCCGACCCGCGGACGCTATCTGGCGGTGCGGCTCGGCTTCCGGCAGGTGCGCGGGCTCGCCAATGTCCATGGTGCAGCGATCGTCGGCGCGCGTGGACCGGAGCGATTTGACAGCGTCGAAGAGGTCTGGCGCCGCGCCGGCACCCCGCGCATGGCGATCGAGCGGCTTGCCGAAGCCGACGCTTTCCACTGCATCGCCGAGAATAGGCGCCAAGGTCTTTGGAAGGTGAAGGGGCTTGGCGAGGCGCCGCTACCGCTGTTCGCGGCAGCCGACGAGCGCGAGGCCAAATTCGCGCCAGAAGGGCTGGAGCCGATGGTGGCGCTGCGCGCGATGGCCGAAGGCCGCGAGGTGGTGGAGGATTACCGCTCGACCCAGCTGTCGCTGCGCGGCCATCCCGTCAGCTTTCTGCGCGATGAGCTCGACGCGTTGCGGATCGTTCGCTGCGCCGATCTCGCCACGATCCGCGACGGCCGCAATGTCGAGGTGGCCGGGGTCATCTTGGTTCGCCAGCGGCCGGGCTCGGCCAAGGGCGTCCTGTTCATCACGATCGAGGATGAGACCGGCATCGCGAATGGCATCCTCTGGCCGGACCGCTTCGAAATCTACCGGCGTCAGGTCATGTCTTCATCGATGATCGCGATGCGCGGGCGCCTGCAGAAGGAAGGCGAGGTGATCCATATCATCTGCGACCGCATCGTCGATCACGATGACATGCTGCGCTCAATCGGACGGACAGCGTTCGCCGTCACGCCCATCCGCGGCGACGGGGCGACCAACGGCGCGGGGCCGGACCCGCGCAACTCCGGTATCCCGCGCGGGCGGACCTTATCTCATCCGCCGTTCGACGCCGTGCTCACTGACGAGGAGTTGGTTAGGATCAAGAGCCATGATTTCCGTTAGCCGAGCGTCTTTCCAATAGCTCAAAGACCGGGAGTGTTAGGACACCCATAACGCAACAACCCGCCAGACTTGGTCTGACGGGCTGTTGTGTTGACGCTAGATCGGTATAACGAGGAAGTTATACTGACGCTGGTTGCGGGGACCCGATGCCCCGTCAGTATAACAAATCTCGGAATTATACTGACGTTGGTTGCGGGGGCTGGCTTCCCCTGTTGGTATAACTTTGAATCCCGGAGTTATACCGACGTTGGTTGCGGGAGCAGGATTTGAACCTGCGACCTTCAGGTTATGAGCCTGACGAGCTACCGGGCTGCTCCATCCCGCGACACTGCTGCTTTCGGGTTTTGGCCCTTGAAAGCAAAAAAGGCGGCCGCGGCGGGCCGCCTTTTTTGAAGACTGTGAATGGGTTGTGCCCGCAGTTCTTTTATGCGCCGGCTTCAATGCCTGGCGACGACCTACTCTTCCAGTGCTTGAGCAATAGTACCATCGGCGCGGTCTGGTTTCACGGCCGAGTTCGGGATGGGATCGGGTGGGTCACAGACGCTATGGTCACCAAGCAATGAAGCCGGCGCATAAAATATTGCGGGTTTTTTTCAATCGATATCCGTGCGTGTATTTTTGACCTGTATATCGGGCTGCGAAGATCATCCTGACCATCGTGCGACAGATGCTGGTTACCCAGGATTGTCGTTGATGGTGGGACTCTCAAGCGCGAAAAGAGCAATTAGGACTGGTTAGCTCCATGCGTTACCGCACTTCCACATCCAGCCTATCAACGTGGTGGTCTTCCACGGCTCGATGAAATCTTATCTTGAGGGAGGCTTCCCGCTTAGATGCTTTCAGCGGTTATCCCGTCCATACATAGCTACCCAGCTGCGCTCCTGGCGGAACGACTGGTGCACCAGAGGTATGTTCAACCCGGTCCTCTCGTACTAGGGTCAACTCCTCTCAAATTTCGACGCCCACGGCAGATAGGGACCAAACTGTCTCGCGACGTTCTGAACCCAGCTCACGTACCACTTTAATTGGCGAACAGCCAAACCCTTGGGACCTGCTCCAGCCCCAGGATGTGATGAGCCGACATCGAGGTGCCAAACGATTCCGTCGATATGAGCTCTTGGGAATCATCAGCCTGTTATCCCCGGCGTACCTTTTATCCGTTGAGCGATGGCCCTTCCACGAGGGACCACCGGATCACTATGACCGACTTTCGTCTCTGCTCGACTTGTCAGTCTCGCAGTCAGGCGGGCTTATGCCATTGCACTCTAACAGACGGTTTCCAACCGTCCTGAGCCCACCATCGCGCGCCTCCGTTACTCTTTAGGAGGCGACCGCCCCAGTCAAACTACCCGCCACAGAGGGTCCCTGCACCGGATAACGGTGCGAGGTTAGACATCAGAAAACAACAGGGTGGTATTTCACCTATGGCTCCACGTCGGCTGGCGCCAACGCTTCAAAGCCTCCCACCTATGCTACACAGTTCTTTCCTAATGCCACTCTGAAGCTGCAGTAAAGGTGCACGGGGTCTTTCCGTCTAACCGCGGGTACTCCGCATCTTCACGGAGAATTCAATTTCGCTGAGCATGTACTGGAGACAGTGGGGAAGTCGTTACGCCATTCGTGCAGGTCGGAACTTACCCGACAAGGAATTTCGCTACCTTAGGACCGTTATAGTTACGGCCGCCGTTTACCGGGGCTTCAATTCAGAGCTTGCACTCCTCCTCTTAACCTTCCGGCACCGGGCAGGCGTCAGACCCTATACGTCGTCTTGAAGCCGACTTAGCAGAGTCCTGTGTTTTTGCTAAACAGTCGCTACCCCCTGGCCTGTGCCCCCCATCAAAAGTTGCCTTAAGATGGGGCCTCCTTCTTCCGAAGGTACGGAGGCAATTTGCCGAGTTCCTTCAGTACACTTCTCTCAAGCGCCTTGGTATACTCTACCATCCCACCTGTGTCGGTTTAGGGTACGGTCTATATGGAGGGGCTATTTCCTGGGACAACTTCCCTGCCTGGACCAATCCGATAAGGCCAGACAAGTTACGCCATCCGTCACACACCTCCAGGCCCACGAATATTAACGTGGTTCCCATCGACTACCCCCTTCGGGCTCGTCTTAGGGGCCGGCTTACCCTGCTCAGATTAGCTTTAAGCAGGAACCCTTGGGATTTCGGCGACAGGGCATCTCACCCTGTTTATCGCTACTCATGTCAGCATTCGCACTTCCGATACCTCCACGACCCATTACCAGATCGCTTCATCGGCCTACGGAACGCTCCGCTACCGCGTGATCGTAAACGATCACACCCTAAGCTTCGGTGCATCACTTGAGCCCCGTTACATCTTCGCCGCAGGATCTCTTATTTAGACCAGTGAGCTGTTACGCTTTCTTTAAAGGATGGCTGCTTCTAAGCCAACCTCCTGGTTGTTTTGGAAATCCCACATGCTTTCCCACTTAGTGATGACTTGGGGACCTTAGCTGTAGGTTAGGGCTGTTTCCCTTTTGACGACGGACCTTAGCACCCGCCGTCTGTCTGCCGGACTAGACTCGTTGGTATTCGGAGTTTGGTTAGTGTTGGTAGATCTCGCGACCCCCGCAACCATCCAGTGCTCTACCCCCAACGGCAATCATCCGACG
>JARFNK010000028.1:0-40000 GCA_029167225.1 Sphingobium arseniciresistens | reverse complement strand
ACCGCCCATCCCTGCCGCACGGCGGCGCAGTTCGACGCGCTGGTGGCGCAGCAGCCCGTGGACCTCGCGCTGGTCGACATCATGCTGCCGGGCGAGGACGGGCTTTCATTATGCAGACGGGTGCGCGCGAACGGCAGCCTGCCGCTGATGATCCTTTCCGCCCGCAGCGACGATGTCGACCGGATCGTGGGGCTGGAGATCGGTGCGGACGATTATCTGCCCAAGCCGTTCAACCCGCGCGAACTGGTGGCCCGCGTGCGCGCGCTCATCCGGCGGTCGCGGATCGGCGAATCGCCGATCCTTCCGCCGGGGGACCACCGCTATGCCTTCGAGGGCTGGACCTGGGATGTGGACGCCCGCCGGTTGACCGCGCCGGATGGAACGCCGGTCGAATTGACGGGCGGCGAGCATGATCTCCTCCTCTGCCTGGTGCAAAGGCCGCAGCGGGTGCTCTCGCGCGACCAGCTGCTGGACTGGACGCGGGGACGGGAGGCTGCCCCGTTCGACCGGACGATCGACGTGCAACTGGGGCGCGTCCGCCGCAAGCTGGCCGCGCATCCCGGTGGCGAGGTGCTGATCAAGACGGTGCGGGGCGGCGGCTATGCCTTCGTCGCGCCCGTGCGCCGCACCTGAACCATGGGCTCCACCCTCTCCTTTCGGCTCGGCCTCATCATGCTGTCGGGGTTCGTGCTGCTGCAGCTGATGCTCGTCGTCGTCCTGCAATGGCCGGGCCGGGTCGCCACGCCCGGCAGCCATGGCCTGCCCTCCCCCGCCGCTCTGGCCCGGATGGTCGAGGCGATGGAGGATGCCGGGCCGAAGGGCGCGGCGCTGCTGGCAAGCAGCTATGACGGGTCGCTTTTTACCGTGAGGATCGCGGCGCAGGCGCCCAGCGATTTCCGGGAAGTGCCGCCATCGACGGCCGTCCTTGCCCGGCAATATCGTGCGGCGCTGCGCGACCATAATGTCGTGGTGGATGGCGGACCCGGCCGGCTCCATCGCTTGCTGGGTGACGGCGCGCGCCCGATGCGCTTCCTCGTCCCGATCCGCGTGACGATATGGATGCGGGACGGACGGGTGATGGTGCTGACAGGGCGCCCGTCCAACGGCCTGCGCGCCTATCTGATCCGGCGCAGCACACTGGGGCTTGTCGGCGGCGGGCTGCTGCTGATCGTGCTGTGGCTCGCACTGCGCCAGACGACAGGGCCGCTGCGGCGGCTGACGAAGAATGTCCAGGCATTGGGGCGGGATCTGAGGACACCCGATGCGCCGGTGGAGGGCAGCCGGGAAACGCGGGCGCTTGCCAGCGCCTTCAACCACATGAAGGGGCGGATCAACGGTCTCGTCGAGGAACGCACCTTCATTCTTGCGGGCGTGGCGCATGACCTGCGCACCTATCTGACCCGGCTGCGACTGCGCGCCGAGTTTATCGACGATCCGCAGCAGCGCGCTCGCGCCGCTCTCGATCTAGACCAGATGTCGGCCCTGCTCGACGACAACCTGCTGTTCGCCGGCATTGACCGGGGCGGCACGGCGCAACTTCGGTCGCTTGACCTGACAGCCCTCACCCGCGACCTCGCCGAAGCCCGCATCGACCTGGACCATATCACCCTCGACCTTGCTGACAGCGTGTCGGTGATGGCCGATGCTGCAGGGCTGGAGCGCATCTTCGGCAACCTTGTCGACAATGCCCTGCGCCACGCCACGCATGTCGATATCGGTATCCACGCCCATGCCGGCCATGTCATCTGGCGGTTCGAGGATGACGGCCCCGGCATTCCCGCAGAACAGATGCCCCGTCTCGGCCGGGCCTATGACAGGCTGGATCCGTCACGCGACCGGCGCACCGGCGGCGCGGGGCTGGGCCTTGCCATCGTGCGGGCACTTACCGAGGCGATGGGCGGCAAGGTGACGTTCGGCGCCAGCCCCAAGGGCGGCCTCCGCGTCGAGATCAGCCTGGCGGGCGGGACCGAAAGCTAGGGCCTGTTGGTTCAAGCTGTTATGCCGTCCATCCGTCCCGCGGTCACGCATCTTTCCGAAAGACCAGTCCGACAGCAGGCAAGCCAATGCTGACCATCCCCTTGCGGGGATATCAGCAAGGCAGGAAAGGAGTTGGCGGAGACGCCGGGATTCGAACCCGGGGTGCCCCATTCAGGGCACGACGGTTTAGCAAACCGCTGGTTTCAGCCACTCACCCACGTCTCCGCATGGCCTTGCAACCCGGCATGATGCGCGGGCGGGGGCTGATCGAAGTCGGCCTATAGCGAGGCGTGCGGGCCATGGCAACGGCCCATTCACGCTTTCCTCTCATCACATCCCGCGCGCCCGCATCAGGACGGCTTCATGCGGCTTTTCGTCACCGTGCCGATTCCATCTGGCGCAAAAGGGACTCGGACTGGCGTCAGTTCATTGCCGCTTCATGTGGCATGCCGATAGGTCTGCATGTTTTTACGGAAAGTCGGGGATTGGCGATGAGCCGCAATATGTGTGAACTGGTCGTGCGCTTTGGTCGCAAGACGATGCTGGGCGCCACCGCCATCGGCGCCGCCATGGGGCTGAGCCTTGCGCCGGCCGGTGCGCAGATCCGTACCGTCGATCCCAACACGCAGATCGACGCCGACCTGACGCCCGTGCCATCGGCGCAGTCCGCGCCGACCGATCCGGGCGTCGCCGCGTCCGATCAGCCAACCACGTCCGCGTCAACCGTGCCGCCACCGCCGGCAGCAACAAGCGCGCCGGTGGACAACGCCACGCTCGCGGCACAGACAAGCACGGCTGCATCCTACCAGAAGGATGACCTGATCGGCGCGGCCGAGGGCGTGTTCGGCAAGGGCGCCGAGGGGCTCGCCGGGATCATCGAGAAGATCCTGAAGGATCAGGGCCAGCCCAACGCCTATATCGCCGGGCGGGAAGCCTCCGGCGCGTTCGTCGTCGGCCTGCGCTACGGATCGGGCACCCTCAACCACAAGATCGAGGGGCAGCGGGACATCTACTGGACCGGCCCGTCGGTCGGCTTCGACGTGGGCGGCAACGCGTCGAAAACCTTCGTGCTGGTCTACAATCTGTACGACACGCAGGACATCTATCACCGCTTCCCGGCAGGCGAAGGCGCCGCCTATTTCGTCGGCGGCTTCAATGCCAGCTACCTGCGCTGGGGCAATGTGGTGCTGATCCCCATTCGCCTGGGCGTAGGTTATCGGCTGGGCGTCAACGCCGGCTATATGAAGTTCACCGAAAAGCGGAACTGGGTGCCGTTCTGATCTCCACCCCGCAAGCGCGCCATTAATCCCCTGATGGATATGGCGCCCCGGCGGGGTACGAGCGGCCTCAATCGAGACGCCTCCCCCCGTTCAGATGGCAAGCGCCAGTTGCGTCGCCACCGGCGAGGGCGCTCCGTCCTCGTCCTCCGCTTCCAGATTGTGGATGCCCAGCCCCAGCAGCCGCGCGCCCATGCGCAGCGGCAGTTGCGCGAGCAGCAGCGCCCTTGCCACTTCCGCAAGCTGAGCCAGCGAAGCGACCGGCGCCCTCAAGGAGCGCGAGCGGGTGATGATGCGGAAATCCGCGAACTTGATCTTCAGCGTCACCGTGCGGCCATGCGCACCGCTGCGCTCCATCCGGCGCCAGAGGCTGTCGGCGATCCTGTCCACCTCGCGCAGCAGCGTCTCGGCATCGATCAGGTCATTGGAAAAAGTGTCCTCGACGCTGACCGATTTCCGCTCCTGCCGCTCATGCACCGGCCGATCGTCGAGGCCGCGCGCTGCGCGATGATAGAAGCCGGCAGCACGCCCGAAATGCTGCTGCAGAAAACCGATGTCCCGGGCCTTGAGGTCCGCGCCGGTCTCGATGCCGAGCGCGCTCATCCGCCGCGCCGTTACCGGGCCGATGCCGTGGATCCGCCGCACCGGCATCGTCGCGATAAACGCCTCCCCCTCTTGCGGCCGCACGACGCACAGCCCGTCCGGCTTGTTCTGGTCCGACGCCAGTTTCGCGATCAGCTTGTTGTACGAGACCCCGGCCGATGCGGTCAGGCCGGTCTCCTCGCGGATCATGCGACGGATTTCCCTGGCGACGACTGTGGCCGAGGCGATGCCCGGCTTGTTCACCGTCACGTCCAGATAGGCCTCGTCCAGCGACAGCGGCTGGATGATGTCGGTGAAGCGCAAAAAGATCTCGCGTACCTGGGCCGAGACCGCGCGATAGACATCGAAGCGGTGCGGCACGAAAATCAGGTTCGGGCAAAGCCGGCGCGCCCGTGCGCCGGGCATGGCGGACCGCACGCCGAACACCCGCGCCTCATAGCTGGCGGCTGCCACGACCCCGCGCGGCCCGCCGCCGCCAACGGCCACGGGCTTGCCCCTAAGAGCCGGATCGTCGCGCTGTTCAACGGACGCAAAAAAGGCGTCCATGTCCACATGGATGATCTTTCGCAGCAGCGGCGCGTCATCGTCCATCAACTGGCCTATGCCATGGGCAGATAGAGAACAAAAGGGGGAAATCGAGGCAATTGGTACTGTTGCATCGTTGCTACATTCAGACATTTAATGTCTCAGGGGATCGTAGCAGCGCTTTACAACAATAACGCAGAAGCGCACCCCGCCGGACCCAACGACAGGATCGGCCAAGGCGCTCCCATTTCAATGCGCCCCTGGCTCTTCCTGTCGGCACGAAGTCCTTGAATCCAGGGGGATCACATGAAGAATTTTTCGAAGCTGGCAAAGCTCGGCCAGGGCGCTGCCCTGTCGGCATTCGCGCTGATGGGCGCCGGCGCCATCTCGGGCACCGCCTTCGCGCAGACCGCGCCGCAGACGGCCACCGACACCGCACCGGAGAGCGATGAAATCGTCGTCACCGGATCGCTGTTCCGCCGCACCAACACCGAAACCCCCTCGCCCGTCACCGTGCTGACCTCCGAGAGCCTCGAGCGCGCCGGCATCACCACCGCCGCCGAAGCGATCCGCTCGGTTTCCGCAGACAGCGCCGGTTCGATCGGCGTCGGCTTCCAGAGCGGCTTCAGCGCGGGCGGTTCCGCCGTTTCGCTGCGCGGCCTTGGCGTCTCCTCGACCCTGGTGCTGGTGGACGGCCTGCGCTCCACCAACTTCCCGATCAACGACGACGGCCATAACGCCTATGTCGACCTGAACTCGATTCCGTTCAGCCTGGTCGAGCGCGTCGAAGTGCTCAAGGACGGCGCATCCTCCTCCTATGGCGCCGACGCCATTGGCGGCGTGGTCAACCTGATCCTCAAGAAGCAGTTCACCGGCATTGCCGGCACCGTCGAAGGCGGCATCAGCAGCCATGGCGACGCGAGCCGCAAGCGTGCCGACCTGACCGTCGGCTATGGCGACTATGACGACAAGGGCTTCAACGTCTACGTCAACGGCGAATATCAGAGCGACGGCCGGGTCACGAGCCACAGCCGCGGCTTCCCCTACAACACCCGCGACCTCAGCTCGATCGGCGGTCGCGACCTCAACACCGCCGACAGCGCGCTGACGACCGCGACCCCGAACGCCGTGGTCACGCAGGTCACGCAGTCCGATCTCAACAACCCGCTGTCCGGCATGGCCGGCTCGCCGCTGACCAACCGGTATCAGTCGCTGAACCTCGACTGCCTCAACGGCACCTACACCGTCACGTCCGGCGCCGCACAGGGCACTGGCTGCCGGCACAATATCGAGGACGAATATTTCCAGCTCGCGCCTTATCAGCGCAAATATTCGATCAACGGCCGCGTCAGCGTTCGCCTGTCCGACAACATCGAAGGCTATGTGACCGGCAGCTATTCGAACAGCTATGTCAGCATTCGCAACGCGCCACGCCCCCTGCGTAACACGCAGCCCTTCGGCGCATCGCCATCGACGGCATCCAGCAACCCCGGCATCGTGCTGCCGGTCTATATCTGCGCCGCAGGCGTGAACTGCGCGACCGCCACGGACCGCAGGCTCAATCCGAACAATCCTTTTGCCGCAGCAAACGCCAACACCCCTTCGGCGGGCGCGGCGCGCATCTACTATCTGTTCGGCGACATCGCATCGGGCAGCGACCGTACCAATGAAGTGTGGCGCTTCACCGCCGGCCTCAACGGCACGATCGGCGACGACTGGAACTGGAAGGTCGACGGCGTCTATGCCCGCGACAATCTGAAGATCACGCAGCATGGCTTCCTGAACATCGCGAACACGCTGAACGCGATCAACACCGGCGCCTACAACTTCGTTAACCCGTCGCTGAACTCGCAGACCGTGCGTGACTTCATCGCGCCCGACGTCGTGACGCCTTCGCATTCGGAAATGTATGCGGCCGACGCATCGATCGCCAAACAGCTGTTCGACCTGCCCGGTGGTCCGCTGATGGTCGCCGTTGGTGGTCAGGTCCGTCACGAATCGCTGGTCAACAACAACCAGAACGCGGCGCTCGACACCTGGTCGCTCACCACGTCGTCGGCTTTCGGCTCGCACACCGTCTCGGCTGCCTATTTCGAGATCCAGGCACCGGTGCTCGACATTCTCGAGGTGAACGCTTCGGGCCGTTACGATCATTATTCGGAAGGCTTCGACAACTTCTCGCCCAAGGTCGGCGTGAAGTTCACCCCGATCAAGCAGCTTGCCCTGCGCGGCACCTTCTCGAAGGGCTTCCGCGCACCGACCTTCGCTGAATCGGGTGCGCGCAGCCAATATGCCGGCTTCGTGACCTACACCCCGCCCTGCAACTTCGTGCTGGCGCATGGCGGCACGGTGCCGGCGTCGGGTACGGGCTGCACCACGTCCAACCCTTATGCCCAGGCCTATTCGCTCGGCCGCGGTGTCGTCGGCAATCCCGACCTCAAGCCCGAGAAGTCGCGCAGCTTCACCGCTGGCGCCATCTTCGAGCCTACCCCCTGGCTCAGCCTGACGGCGGACTATTATAATGTGAAGAAGTCCGACCTGATCGTTGCCGGTCCGCAGATTGCAGCCGCGCAGAGCGCCTATTATGGCGCGGCGAATCTTGCGGCCGCCCAGGCTGCCGTGGCTGCCGTTGGTCCGGGCTATTCGGTGAACACGGTGGACGGCGTCGATCCGCTGTACCCCAACGCCCTGCCCCGCGTGCTGATCATCAACGTCCCGTTCGTGAACGCGGACTATGCGATCACGTCTGGCATCGATTTCTCCGCCACGGCGAAGATCCCGGTGTCGGACAACGTGACCTTCACCAGCCGCGTAGAAGTGACCCACATCATCAACTATAATCTGCACACCTCTTCGGGTGTCCAGAAATATGCTGGTACGATGGGCCCCTACGACCTGTCTTCGGGCAACGGCACGCCGGACTGGCGCGGCAACTGGCAGAACACGCTGCAGGTCGGCAAGTTCTCGCTCAGCGCAACCGCCTATTATGTCGGCAAGATCAAGGCTGTCAGCGCCGATCAGGTCACGCCCGTCAACGGCGTCTATGATCTGTCCTGCGCCCGGAGCAATCTCTACGGCACGGGCGAGAACTTCTGCCACGTCAAGAGCTTCATCAACGTGGACATGAACGCCACGCTGGAAGTCAACGACCAGTTCAGCTTCTTCACCAATGTCGGCAATGTCTTCGGTGCGCGCGCGCCGATCGCACCGGGCTCCTATGCCAGTTCGCCCAACTTCCTGACGACCTGGCACTATGCCGGCCTGATCGGGCGGACGTTCCGTGCGGGTGCGAACTTCAAGTTCTGATCCGTCCACAAGGACAAAAGGAAAAGGCGGCCTGCAAGGGCCGCCTTTTTTATTGCCAGTTCTTGATGGAGAAGAGGGGGCACGTCAGCCCCCATCCTCCCCCTTGGCGTTCCCCTTGAGGCCCAGCAGCGCCGCGAAGGGGCTGGCCTGCTCCTCGCTCAGCACGCCCATCTTGCGCAGATACTCGTCCGCGTCGGGCGCACGGGGATAGGGCGCGAGCGAGAGCGAAAGCGTCTGCGCCACCGCCTCGCCGATGTCGATCGCCTCCCCGGTGAAGAACATCGTGTCGCAATCCTCCTCGTCCAGTTCCATTTCCTCCTCGTCCTGCTCCACGTCGCTCTCGCGCAGGAAGCGGATGGCGAAGGGCGTGTCGATCATTTCGGGCACCGGCTCGCCGGTCGCGACGCAGGGCTGGGCGAGGCTGGCGCGCAACTGCCCCCGCGCGACCAGCACACCATTTTCCTCGGCCAGCCGATAGTCCGCCTCCAGCCCGTCGAGCGAAGACAGGCGGAACCGGCGGACGAGGCCCACGCGCTCGCCCTCTTCCGCTGTGATGGTCGCGCCGGCGGCGTTGCCATGGGCATGGTCGAGCCGCACGATTCGGCTGAACTCGGGCCTGCCAGATCCCTGGGTCGTCTCCTCGCTCATGGCCGCAGCCTCCCTTCCATCATCGCCGGCAGCGACATGACATCCAGATCGGCACCGAGCATCCGAAGACGCTCCGCGACATGGCCGACCGCCGCCTCGCCGGGCGCCTCGCCCCGATAAAGATTGCGCACCAGTGCCGCCGGCAGGTCGCCATGGCTTGCAAGCCCCGCTTCATAGGCGGAGATCCGCCCGCCAAGCGCACTCATCATCCGCCCAATATGCTTGCCTACCACCACATCGCCAATGCCGATCTGGCGCAGCTGCCCGTCCATGTCGCCCACGAACAGCTCGGTCAGCCACACGCTCTCCTGCTTCGCGTCGAGGGCGGAGAGCCGCAGCAGCACCAGGCTGACGACAGCCGCGATCATGTCGAACCGGCCATCGAGCGTATCGGGCACCTGGCCTTCGACATACCAATGCGGCTGGCGCCCCTCCGCCACGCAGGCGGCATAGAGCGGCGTCATCGCGTCTCGCGGATCGGACCGGCGGAATAATCTGGAAAGCAAGGTCATGGAATGTGCCGATATGGTCCTGTGGTACGGCCGATCGCGCGATCGTGCCGGCCGGTCTGTTGTCGCTGCGCACGCCGCTCTTTTCGCCGCTCATTTCTGAAGCCTTGTCTGGCAGCACGCATTTCCATATTGATTGGCGCGTCGCGCAATGCAATGGCCACGTCAGCGCCATGCCGCCTGTGCGGTGAATGCACCGGCCAAAGGCCGTTCAGGAGAATTTCATGCCCTCATTCCGCCGTCAGTCCAGCAAGGGGCGGCTCGTCCTTGCCGTGGGCCTGATCGCCATGGCCGCCGCCACCGGCGGCTGCACACGCATCCGCACGCATCAGGGCTATGTGGTGGACAAGCTGCTGGTCGATTCGGTCCAGCCGGGAATCGACAACCGCGCCTCGGTAGAAGGCACGCTGGGTCGCCCGACCTTCACCACCCAGTTCGGGACGGAAGAATGGTATTATGTGGCGCGGGACATGCGCCAGCTCGCCTTCTCCTCGCCGCGCCCCTATGCGCAGACCGTGCTGCACATCAAGTTCGATACGGCCGGCAATGTCGCCTCGATCGACCGCACCGGGCTCGACCAAGTGGCGCGCATCTCGCCCTCGGGCGACAAGACGCCGACCTTGGGCCGCCATCGCAGCCTGTTCGACGAGATCTTCGGGAATATCGGCGCGGTGGGCGCCGGCGGCATGGGCGGCAACAGCGGCCCCTCTGGCCCCGGCCCGAACGGCAGCTGATCGCCCCGGCGGCGACTGCGCCGCAACCCTCTTCAGGCCCGGCGCTTCACATCCAGAAGCGCCGGGCCTTTTTCGTTCAGAGCGCGATGCCGCCGGCCGCGAGCACGGCGAGCGTCAGCAGTTCGCTGGCGTTGGAAGACATGGTCGCGACCTGCACCGACTTCTCCATGCCGACCAGCATCGGGCCGATCACCGAATCCCCGCCCAGTTCGCGCAGCAGCTTCGCCGAGATATTGGCGGATTGCAGCCCCGGCATCACCAGCACATTGGCCGGGCCGGAGAGCCGCGCGAACGGATAGTTCTTCAGCATGCGCGGGTTGAGCGCGACGTCCGGCGCCATCTCGCCCTCATATTCGAAGTCCACGCCCCGCGCGTCGAGGATGGCGACCGCCTCGCGCAGGTTCGCGAGCCAGTTGCCCGACGGATTACCGAATGTGGAATAGGAGAGGAAGGCGACGCGCGGCTCATGCCCCATGCGCCGCGCGACCATCGCCGTACCCTCTGCAATATCGGCCAGCTCCATGGCGTTCGGCCGTTCGTTGACGGTGGTGTCCGCCATGAACACGGTGTGGCTCTGCCCCACCATCACATGGATGCCGAAGGGCGTGCGGCCCGGCGCGGAATCGATCACCCGGCGGACCTCGCGCATCGTCTGCGCATAGGGACGGGTGACGCCCGAGATCATCGCGTCCGCCTCGCCCAGCTTTACCAGCGCCGCGCCGAAGATGTTGCGATCGCGGTTCACCATCCGCTCGACATCGCGGCGCAGATAGCCCCGGCGCTGCAGGCGTTCATACAGCAGGTCGACCATCTTGGGCACCAGCGGCGAGTTGACGCTGTTGTGCAGCTCGAAGCTCTCCGGGTCCGCCACGCCGAGCGCGCGCAGCTTGTCATACACGTCCTGCCGGCCGACCAGCACGGGAATGCCATAACCACCGTCGCGGAACTGGATGGCGGCGCGCAGCACCACCTCTTCCTCCGCCTCGGCGAAGACGACACGCTTGGGCTCCGCCTTCGCCTGCTCATAGGCGAGGGTCAGAACCGAGGTGGTGGGATTGAGCCGAGCCTTCAAGGACTGACGATAGGCCGCCATGTCGGTGATCTGCTTCTGGGCGACGCCGCTGTCCATCGCCGCCTGCGCGACGGCGGCGGGCACCACTTCCATCAGGCGCGGGTCGAAGGGCGCGGGAATGATATAGTCCGACCCGAAGCTGTGCGACTTGCCATAGGCGTGCGCGACCTCTTCGGGCACCTGCTGCCGGGCGAGATCGGCGATCGCCCGCGCGGCGGCGACCTTCATCTGGTCGTTGATCGTCGTCGCCCGCACGTCCAGCGCGCCGCGGAAGATGAAGGGAAAGCCAAGTACGTTGTTGACCTGGTTGGGATAGTCGGAACGTCCTGTGGCCACGATCGCATCGGGCCGGGCGGCCATCGCCTCGGGCGGGGTGATTTCCGGGTCGGGGTTCGCCATCGCGAAGATGATCGGGCGGGGCGCCATGTCCTTGACCATCTGGGCCGTTACCGCGCCCTTGACCGACAGGCCCAGGAATACGTCCGCACCCTTCATCGCCTCTTCCAGCGTCCGCGCGTCGGTGTTCACCGCATGGGCGGACTTCCACTGGTTCATGCCTTCCGTCCGGCCGACGAAGATGACGCCCTTGCTGTCGCACATGGTCACATTGTCATTGGGCACGCCCAGCGCCTTGATGAGTTCGGTGCAGGCGATGGAGGCCGCGCCGGCGCCGTTCACCACCACCTTCAGGTCGCGAAGCTCGCGACCGGTGATCATCGCCGCGTTGATGACCCCCGCCGCCGCAATGATCGCGGTGCCATGCTGGTCGTCATGGAAGACGGGGATGTTCATCCGTTCCTTCAGCGTCTGCTCGATGATGAAGCATTCCGGCGCCTTGATATCCTCAAGGTTGATGCCGCCGAAGCTCGGCTCCATCAGCTCGACCGCGTCGATGAACCTGTCGACATCCTCGGTCTTCAGCTCGATGTCGATCGAATCGACGTCGGCGAAGCGCTTGAAGAGCACCGCCTTGCCCTCCATCACCGGCTTGGACGCCAGCGCGCCCAGATTGCCCAGGCCGAGGATGGCCGTCCCGTTGGAGATCACAGCGACCAGATTACCCTTGGCGGTATAGTCATAGGCCGTTGCCGGATCTGCCGCGATCGCCCGCACGGGCACGGCGACACCGGGGGAATAGGCCAGCGAAAGGTCGCGCTGCGTCGCCATCGGCTTGGATGCGATGATCTCGATCTTTCCAGGCCGGCCGGTGGAGTGGAAAAACAGCGCCTCGCGCTCAGAAAATTCCACGCTCTGCTTGTCCGACATGCCTTGGCTCCTCCGTTATATTCGCAATGCCCTAACGGTATTTCGCGCATCAGGACAAGCGTGGCCGCGCCTTTTTGTCCATGGGAACGCAGTATCGATGATTGCGCCCGTGATCGACACTTTGATCTCCGCCCGCCAGACGCTATCGCCCTTGGCGCCATGACCAGTTCTTCCAAAGCCTCCGCCCGCGCCGCCGACGCTGCCGTAACGCCGATGATGGCGCAATATCTGACGCTCAAGGAAGAAGCGGGCGATAGCCTGTTGTTCTACCGCATGGGCGATTTCTTCGAACTGTTCTTCGACGATGCCAAGGCTGCCGCTGCGACCCTGGATATCGCCCTCACCAGCCGGGGCGAGCATGGCGGCCAGCCGATCCCGATGTGCGGCGTGCCCGTCCACAGTTCGGAGGTGTATCTGGCGCGCCTCATCCGCGCCGGCCACCGCGTCGCCATCGCCGAGCAGATCGAAACCCCGGCGCAGGCCAAGGCGCGCGGTGGTAAGGCGCTGGTCGCGCGCGCGATCGTGCGGCATGTCACCGCCGGCACGCTGACCGAGGACAGCCTGCTCGATGCGCGGAGCGACAATATGCTGGTGGCGCTGGCCCGCGCCGGTGCGGGCGACGCAGTGGAGATCGGCATCGCCGCCGTCGACATCTCGACCGGGCGGTTCGAGACCCTGTCCGCCGCCCCTTCCCATCTTTCGGCCGAACTCGCGCGCCTGCGCGCCAGCGAGATCATCATCCCCCATGGCGCGGACCTGCCGGTCGAGGACGCCCATATGTTCGACCGCAACGTCTTCGACAGCGTGCGCGCCGAAGCGCTGCTGAAACAGCATTTCGGCGTGGCGACGCTGGACGGGCTTGGCGGCTTCTCCCGCGCGGAAGTGGCCGCCATGGGCGGGCTGATCGCCTATCTCGACCATGCCGGAAAGGGCAAGATGCCCTTCCTCGCACGCCCCCTGCGCCGTGCGGCCGGAAGCCATGTCGCCATCGACGCGGCGACGCGCGAGAGCCTGGAAATCGTGGAAACGATGAGCGGCCAGCGCACCGGCAGCCTGCTGGGCTCCGTGGACCGCACGCTGACGGCGGCCGGCGCGCGGCTGTTGGCGGCAGACCTTTCCGCGCCGCTGCTGGACGAAGGCGCGATCGAGCGGCGCCTCGGCCTTGTCCATCATCTCCACGACCAGTCTGGCCTGCGCGAGGCCCTGCGCGCAGCCTTGCGGGCACTGCCCGATCTTGGCCGCGCACTGGGCCGCATCGCCATGGGCCGGGGGTCGCCGCGCGACCTTGGCCAGTTGCGCGATGGCCTCAACGAAGCGCGGATGCTGCGCGAGCGGCTGGGCGCGATCAGCGCGCCCCCCGCCCTGCTGGTCGACCTGCTGCCCGCGCTCGACGGGCATGGCGCGCTGGTCGACACGCTCGCCCGCGCGCTCGTGCCCAGCCCGCCCACGGAGACGGCAAGCGGCGGCTATATCGCCGATGGCTATGACGCCGCGCTCGACGAACTGCGCCGCCTGTCGGGCGATGGCCGCCGCGCCATCGCCGCGCTGGAGGCCCGCTATCGCGAGGAAACGGGCATCGCCAGCCTCAAGATCCGGCACAATGCCGTGCTCGGCTATCATGTCGAGGTCTCCGCCCGGCATGGCGACGCGCTGATGCGCGAGGGATCGGGCTTCACCCACCGCCAGACGCTGGCCGGCGTCGTGCGCTTCAACTCGGTCGACCTGCACGAACAGGCGACGCGCGTGGCGCAGGCCGGCGCACACGCCCTTGCCGCCGAAGCCGCGCATCTGGAGGAGTTGATCGACGCGGTGCTCGCGCGGCGCGAGGCGATTTCCGCCGCCGCCTATACCCTCGCCCGGCTCGATGTTGCCGCGGCGCTGGCCGAGCGCGCGGCCGAGGGGGGCTGGTGCCGCCCGCATTTCGTGCCCGGCCGCTGCCTCGACATCACCGCCGGCCGCCATCCGGTGGTCGAGGATGCCGTCGCGAGACAGGGTGCCGCGTTCGTCGCCAATGACTGCACGCTGGCAGACGAGGACCGGCTCTGGCTCATCACCGGCCCGAATATGGGCGGTAAATCGACCTTCCTGCGGCAGAACGCACTGATCGTCATCCTCGCCCAGGCGGGCAGCTTCGTGCCGGCCAGTGCCGCGCGCCTCTCGCTCGTCGACCGTTTGTTCAGCCGCGTCGGCGCGTCTGACAATCTGGCGCGCGGACGATCGACCTTCATGGTGGAGATGGTGGAGACCGCCGCCATCCTCGCGCAGGCGACGCCGCAGAGCTTCGTCATCCTCGACGAGGTGGGGCGCGGCACCTCCACCTATGACGGGCTGGCGCTGGCCTGGGCGGTGGTGGAGGCCGTGCATGAAATGAACCAGTGCCGCTGCCTGTTCGCCACCCATTATCATGAGCTGACCCGGCTGGCGGAGAAACTGGACGCGCTCTCGCTCCATCATGTGCGGGCGCGCGAGTGGAAGGGCGATCTCGTCCTGCTGCATGAACTGGCGGAAGGCCCGGCGGACCGTAGCTATGGCCTTGCCGTCGCCCGCCTTGCCGGCGTGCCGCCCACGGTGCTCGCCCGCGCGAAGGATGTGCTCGCGCGTCTGGAAGCGGGCAAGGCGAAGACCGGCGGGATCGCGGCGGGGCTGGACGACCTGCCCTTGTTCGCCGCCGCCGCGCCACCGCCCGAGCCCCGCCGCGACCCGCTGCGGGAGGCCGTCTCGGCGATCGACGTCGATGCGATGAGCCCGCGCGAGGCGCTCGACATCCTCTATCGCCTGCGGCAGATCGCGGCCGAGACCATGCCGGGCTGAGATGATGGCGACTTATCATCAGAAACTATTGGTTTAGTAACCGCTGTCGACCTACATATCTGCCCCATGTCCACCGTGTTCGACAGCCTCACCAACCGCCGCGCGATCATCGATCGCAGGCTTCTGGCCGACCGCATCGCGGCTCTGGCGCAAACGCATGGGTCGAACGGCACGGCGCTGCGCGAGGCCATCGTCGGCGTGCTGCGGGAAGCCATTGCCGAGGGCCGCGAAGAGGCCGCACGGCGCCTTGCCGCGCGGCCCACGCGGGGCCGCGAAACGGTGTCGGCGCTTGCCTTCCTGATGGATCAGGTGCTGCGCCTGCTCTACGACGCCACCGTCCAATATCTCTACCCTTCCAGCAACCGCTCCACCGGCGAGCGCGTCACGCTGGTCGCCGTCGGCGGCTATGGCCGGGGCGAGATGGCGCCGCACAGCGATGTCGACATCGGTTTCATCACCCCCTGGAAGCCAACGGGCTGGACCGAGCAGATCATCGAATCGATGCTCTATTCGCTCTGGGATCTCGGCCTGAAGGTTGGCCATTCCAGCCGTTCGGTCGACGAGACCATCCGCATGGCCAAGGCGGACCTGACCGTCCGCACCGCCCTGCTCGAAGCCCGCTATATCTGGGGCGACCGCCCGCTCTACGAAGAGGTCGCCGCCCGCTTCGATGCGGACGTGATGCAGGGCACCGCCCGCACCTTCGTCGCCGAGAAGCTTGCCGAGCGCGATGAGCGCCACAAGCGCATGGGCGACAGCCGCTATGTCGTCGAACCCAATGTGAAGGAGGGCAAGGGCGGCCTGCGCGATCTGCACACGCTGTTCTGGATCGGCAAATATGTGAACCGCGTCCACTCCGTCTCGGAACTGGTGGATGCCGGGCTGCTCACCCGCAACGAGCTTCGCCAGTTCCAGAAGGCCGAGGATTTCCTGTGGGCGGTCCGCTGCCACCTGCACATGATCACCGGCCGCGCCGAGGACCGGCTGACCTTCGACCTGCAGTTGGAACTTGCCGCGCGCATGCATTTCCTGGCGCGCAGCGGTCGCTCCGCCGTCGAGCGGTTCATGCGCTATTATTTCCTGAACGCGAAGACCGTGGGCGATCTGACGGCGGTGTTCCTCGCCCATCTCGACGACATCTGGGCAGCACGCGGGCGGCGCTATATACCCAGCTTCTTCCGTCGTCCCCGCAAGCTGGACGGCTTCATCCTTGATCGCGGGCGGCTGTCTCTCCCCAGCGATGATTTCTTTCAGAAGGATCCGGTCCGCCTGCTGGAAATCTTCGCGGTGGCCGACCGGCACGGCCTGGCGATCCATCCCACCGCGATGCGTGCCGCCAGCCGCGACGCCGGCCTTGTCGATCGCCGCGTGCGCAAGGATCCGCGCGCCAACGCCGCCTTCATGGACGTGCTCACGTCGCCGCGCGACCCGGAAACGGTACTGCGCTGGATGAACGAGGCGACCGTGTTCGGGCGCTTCATCCCCGATTTCGGCCGCGTCGTGGCGCAGATGCAATTCGACATGTACCATCATTATACGGTGGACGAGCACACCATCCGCGCGGTCGGCCTGCTCGCCCGGATCGAGAAGGGCGAACTGCCGGAGGATCATCCGCTCGCCACCGTGCTCATGGACAAGCTGCTGTCCCGGCGCGCGCTCTATGTCTCGGTACTGCTGCACGATATCGCCAAGGGGCGCGGCGGCGACCATAGCGTCCTGGGCGCCGAAGTAGCGCTGAAGCTGTGCCCGCGCCTCGGCATGACCGCCGCCGAGACGGAAACGGTCGCCTGGCTGGTGCGCTATCATCTGCTGATGTCCGCCACCGCCTTCAAGCGCGACCTGTCCGACTACAAGACCATCCTCGACTTCATCGAGACGGTGCAGAGCCCGGAGCGGCTGCGCCTGCTGCTGATACTGACCGTGGTCGACATCCGCGCCGTAGGTCCGGGCGTGTGGAACAGCTGGAAGCGGCAGCTGCTGGGCAACCTGTTCGAGGCGGCGGAGGAAGTGCTGCGCCTTGGCCACAAGCAGAAGGGGCGCGGCGAACGGGTCGCCGCCAAGCAGGAAGCCGTTCAGGCGGCGCTTGCCCTGCCCGACACGGTCTTTGCCTCGCTGAAGAAGCGCCTGCCCGAGTCCTACTGGGTGGCGGAGCCCGAGGACATCCTCGAGCAGAATGTCCGCCACATCATGGCGGCGGGCAAGGCTTCGCTGGCGATCGCGGCGGAGGTCTATCCGCAACGCGGGGCCACGCTCGTCACCGTCTATGCGGCGGATCATCCCGGCCTGTTCTATCGGATTGCCGGCGCGATCCACCTCGCCGGCGGATCGATCATCGACGCACGCATCCACACGATGCGCGACGGCATGGCGATCGACAATTTCCTGGTGCAGGATCCGCTGGGCGGGCGTTTCGACAATCCCGACCAGCTCGACCGCATCCGCCGGATGATCGAGGATGCGCTCGCGAACCGCCACAAGCTGATTACCAAGCTGGAGGCAAGGCCGCTGCCCCGCACGCGCGCCGAAGCCTTCCAGATCGTGCCAAACGTGCTGATCGACAACAAGGCGTCGAACCGCTTCACGGTGATCGAGATCAACGCCCGAGACCGGCCGGCGCTGCTCTTCGCGCTCGCCAATGCGCTGTTTCAGTCGAAGGTGACGGTGCATAGCGCCCATGTCGCGACCTATGGCGAACGTGCGGTCGATACCTTCTACGTCACCGACCTGCTGGGCGGAAAGATCGAGAGCAAGGCGCGGCTGCAGACGCTGGAACGGCGCCTGCTGGAAGCCGCCGGCGCGAGCCCGGAAGAAATGCCCGATGCCGAGCGGGAGCGCGTGCTGGCGTGACGTCGGCCGCGCCCGGCGGCATCGGCGATGTTCTCACATATTCACCAGGCGCGCGGTACGTTGCCGATGCGCTTGGCGACTTCCCCTTCGATGTCGTTGAGCTGAGCCTGGGTCAGGATGTCGGCCATGCGCAGCTTGCGCATCAGCTCGTCCACCAGTGCCGCCAGGAAGTGAAGTTCCGCGCGTTCCGAAACGCTGTCCTCTCCGCTATCCCCCATTTTTTCCATCCCTCTGCCCGATGATGTGAGGGACGTAACGTCGCAGCGGCGCAATGGTTCGAATCACTCCGCTATGGGGGTGATTTCCGGGTCGAAGCGTATCCACGCCCTCCGAGACCCCGTCAGAAAATTTCCATCATGCTGCCGGCCGTGAGCAACGGCAGGATGCGCAGCATGTCATCCTTGGCCACGGCGACGCAGCCCTCGGTCGGGCGGCCCTCCACCCAAATATGGAAGAAGATGGCGCTGCCTGCGCCCGGCACCGGCGGCGCGTCATTATGGCCCAGCACGACGATCACGTCATAGGCCTGGTCCTCGCGCTGCAGCGTTTCGGCGGAGGTCGCGCGCGGCAGGATGACCGGGCGGTTATAGGCCGGGTCCAGCGGATCGTCGGACCAGCCGTCGGCCGCATGCGTCCAGCGCCAGGGCGCCTGCGGACGCACGCCTTCGGGCACGCGACCCGGCCGCAGCAGCACGCCGCGCACCGGCCATGTGCCAATCGGCGTGCAGCCATCCCCCTCCCGCTTGTCGGTTGCCGCGCACGCGCCGCCCTTGCCGATGGCGCAGGGCACGTCGATATCCCCGATGGACAGCCGCCGGGCAGCGATGTCCACCCGGATCACGCTCACAGCTGATGCCCGGTGCGATCGCGCTTCGTCACCAGATATTTCTCATTATGCGGATTGGGCGCGATGGCGAGCGGCAGCCGCTCCGCCACGGCGATGCCGGCGGCCTCCAGCCCTTCTACCTTCTTGGGATTATTGGTGAGCAATCGGACCGTACCGATGCCCAGCAGGTCCAGCATCCGCGCCGCGACCGAGAAATCCCGCGCATCGATGGCGAAGCCCAGCCGCACATTGGCGTCGACCGTGTCGAACCCCTGGTCCTGCAGCGCGTAGGCGCGCAGCTTGTTGACCAGGCCGATGCCCCGCCCTTCCTGCCGCAGGTACAGCAGCACGCCCCAGCGCGCATCGGCGATCTGGTGCATCGCCTCGTGCAGCTGCGGCCCGCAATCGCATTTGAGCGATCCCAGCACGTCGCCGGTCAGGCATTCGCTGTGCAGGCGCACGACCGGCGGCGAACCATCCCGCTCGCCGATGACGAGCGCGATGTGCTCGCGCGGTTCTTCCGGACTGCGGAAGGCGACGATCTCGGCATTTTCGCTGACCTCCACGGGCAGCCGCGCGCGCGTCGCGATGGCGAGGCGGGCGGCATCGTCATAGGCGGCGATGTCATCGGCCGACGCCTGCGCTTCCACCTCTCCTTTCCCGCCGACGAAGAAGGCCGGCAGGATACCGGCAAGGCGGGCAAGGCGCAGCGCGGCGCGCGCGGCCGTCACCGCACCCAGCGCCCGCGCCACGAACGGCCCCTTGAGCGGCGAGCCGAGATCGCGCACCGGATCGGCGATCGCCATCGCGACATCGCGGTCGATCCACGGCGTACGGGCGACCAGCACCGGTTGCTCGGGGTCGGCGGCATTGCGCTGGTTGGTGAGCTTGAGCGTTTCGGCACGCGCGGCGGAGATCAGGATATCGGCAGCGCCATCGCCATCGAAGCCATCCAGCGAGAGCGCGCTCACTCCCTCCACCGCCATCAGCCGCAGCCCGCCGTCATCGGCCGAGATGCACACCGGCCAGCCCCGGCGCAGCGCGTCGATGGCGCGCGCGGCGGCGCGTGGATCGACGCCCTTGGCGCCCCCGGTCATGGGCGCGGCGCCATCAGAAGGAGAATTCGGTGATGATGGGCACATGGTCCGATGGCCTTGTCCAGCCGCGGCATGGTTCCACGACGCGGTGCGATACTGCCTTGTCCGCCAGCTGCGGGCTGACCCACATATGGTCAAGCCGGCGGCCACGATCCGATTCCGCCCAGTCGCGCGCACGGTAGCTCCACCAGGTGTAGAGGCGCTCGGGCGCGGGGTAGAATCTGCGGCCAAGGTCGACCCAGTCGTGCGAGGCCTGCAGGCGGCCAAGCAGGTCGCATTCGACCGGCGTATGGCTGACGACGTTCAGCAGCTGCTTGTGGCTCCACACATCGCATTCCAGCGGCGCGATGTTGAAATCCCCGGTCAGCACGGTCGGCTGGTCGGAGAGGCCGGAAGACCATTCGATCATCCGCTCGATGAAATCCAGCTTCTGCCCGAATTTCGGGTTCTGCTCGCGGTCGGGGATGTCGCCGCCGGCGGGCACATAGACATTCTCGATCCGCACGCCGTTTTCCAGCTGCACGCCCACATGCCGCGCCTCGCCATTAGCTTGCCAGTCGAGCCGCAGGTCCTCGCGCATCGGGATGCGGCTGATGATCGCGACGCCATGGTGCATCGGCTGGCCGTTGAGGATCTGGTGATTATAGCCCTGCTGGCGAAACAGGCCCGCCGGGAAGGTGTCGTTCACCACCTTGGTTTCCTGCAGGCACAGCACATCCGGGCTCTCCTCCTTCAGGAAACGCTCGACGATTTCGAGCCGGGCACGGACGCTGTTGATGTTCCAGGAGGCGATGCTGAGAGTCTGAGACATGGGCAACCCGCTAGGGGCAAATGCCCCGTGGTGCAAGGGTGCGGCGTGGCGCGCACAACTGCGCGTCGATCTGCGCCGGACGCGAAAGACCCCCGCTCCGGGGGCGTGGAACGGGGGCCTCGACAGCGCCTTGATGCGCTTCGCGACGGGAGCGGGGCCGGGGTAACAGGGGGGAAATCCCAGGGCCACTCGCGTCGTGGATTTGTATCTAGCGCTCCGGATATGACCGGCAGATGAACGAAACTGAAGCTTTTTCGACCTGTCGTGCAAGCCTCTCGTTTCGGCTGCGATTTTGCTTTTCGGGAGCGCCCTTGCCTCAGCCGCCGGGGCGGCCGCGCGGTCGCGGATCGGTCCAGCGGAATGCCGAATCAGCCACGGGCACCCCATATTTGAGGTTGGTCAGGCGAACGGACGTGCGGTTGTTCTGCGAATCGAGCGCGACCCAGCCATAGAGTTCCAGCCCCGCGGGCGCGCCGGCCCTGCGCTGAAAGATCATGGTGATCGTGCCAAATTCGGGGCGCTTGGGATCGCGCGCCTCGATGCTGAGCACATTGGGATCGCCGGTCTGCACGACGCGGCCATATCTGGAGAGATCGCGGCTCGGATCGAGCAGCGCGCCCAGCGGCGAATTGCCGATCGGCCAGCGCTGCACCTGCCGCACCTCATAGTCGATCAGCGTCAGCGCCTTTCCGTCGCCCACGATCAGCATGGGCACGCCCTTCTGATATTGGAAGCGGATCTTGCCGGGCTGCTTCAGGGTCAACTGGCCCGTCACGGTGCTGCCGCTACGGTCGGTCTGGCTGAAATCCGCCGTCATGGTGGACACGGCCCGGATATAGGCGTTCACCTGTACGAGCGGATCCTGCTGAGCTTGCGCGCCCGCCGGCACGGCAAGGCCGGTCAGGGCGAGCGGCACCGCAGCAAGCGCAAGGCCCGCCATCGCGAAAATGGGCTTCATGGGAATGGGTCTCCGTATCATCCGGGCGCTATGGAATGCGGGGATTGAACCTGCCGTGAACTCGCAGGTTCCCGGCGCCCCCTCCCACACGAGTCGAACCGTTACAGCGGATTGCCCGCCTCGTCCCTCAGCACTTCTCGGCGGCCGACATGGTTGGGGGCGCCGACCAGTCCTTCCTCTTCCATCCGCTCGATCAGGCGGGCGGCGCTGTTGTAGCCGACGCGCAATTGCCGCTGCAGCCAGCTGGTCGACGCCTTCTGGTTTTCGAACACCAGCTGGCACGCCTTGCGATAGAGCTGCGCGTCCGGGCTGTCGTCGCCCAGGTCCACGCCGTCGAGCGCGAAGCTGCCCTCTTCCGGCTCCTCGGTGACGGCGGAGATATAGTCGGGCTTGCCCTGCGCGCGCCAATGGTCGGCGACCGCGCGCACCTCGTCATCCGACACGAACGGGCCATGCACGCGGGTCAGCTGCTTGCCGCCCGCCATGTAGAGCATGTCGCCCTTGCCCAGCAGCTGCTCGGCGCCCTGCTCACCCAAAATGGTGCGGCTGTCGATCTTGGAGGTGACGAAGAAGCTGATGCGGGTCGGCAGGTTCGCCTTGATGACGCCGGTGATGACGTCGACGGACGGGCGCTGCGTCGCGAGGATGAGGTGGATGCCCGCCGCGCGTGCCTTTTGCGCCAGCCGCTGGATCAGGAATTCCACCTCCTTGCCCGCCGTCATCATCAGGTCGGCCAGCTCGTCCACCACCACCACGATCTGCGGCAGAGGATGGAAATCGAGCTGCTCTTCCTCATAGATCGGCTGGCGGGTCTCGGGATCGTAGCCGGTCTGCACGCGGCGGCCGAGCGGCTTGCCCTTGGCCTTCGCGGCGCGGACCTTCTCATTATAATTGGCGAGGTTGCGCACAGAAATGGAGGCCATCATGCGATAGCGATCCTCCATCTGCTCCACCGCCCATTTAAGCGCACGGATCGCCTTTTGCGGCTCCGTCACCACCGGCGAAAGTAGATGCGGGATGTCGTCATAGATGCTGAGTTCCAGCATCTTGGGGTCGATCATGATGAGGCGCAGCTGGTCCGGCGTCATGCGGTACAGCAGCGACAGGATCATGCAGTTGAGACCCACGGACTTGCCCGATCCGGTCGTACCGGCGATCAGCAGGTGCGGCATCGGCGCGAGGTCGGCGATGATCGGCTCGCCCGAGATATTCTTGCCCAGGATGATCGGCAGCTGCGCATCCTGCGCGAACTGCTCGCTGGTGATCATCTCGCGCAGCACCACCGCCTCGCGCTTCACATTGGGCAGCTCGATGCCGATAACGGTGCGGCCGGGAATGGTCGCCACGCGCGCGGAGAGCGCCGACATGTTGCGGGCGATGTCGTCCGCCAGCGCGATCACGCGGCTCGCCTTGATGCCGGGCGCGGGCTCCAGCTCGTACATGGTGACGACCGGGCCGGGGCGAACCTCGGTGATGTGGCCCTTCACATGGAAATCGTCGAGCACGCTTTCGAGCAGGCGGGCGTTGCGCTCCAGCCCGGCCTTGTCGATCTTCGTCCCCTGGGAGGCCGGCACCGGCGAAAGCAGGTCGGGCGAAGGCAGCGAGCTGTGGCCGAACAGATCATCCTGCCGGGAGACCGGCGCCATTTCGCGCTGGGCCGGCGCGGGCTTGGGCGTCTGGATGGTGATCGGCGGCTTGGGCTGGTTGGAGACGGCGCGGCGCGGGCTCACCTCCCGCTCCTCGATCACTTCCTCGCCCTCGGCCGTGACAGTGCGGCGCGGCATGGTAAAATTGGGCAGGCGCGGCGTCGCGAAACGCGGCGCGGCAAGGCGGATCAGCGGCTTTTCCAGCGCAAGGCTGCGATAGGCGAGCCACAGGCCGGAGACCAGCGTCACCACCACCAGCAGGGCGCTGATCCACCATGCCGCCGTATCGGATGCGGCGGAGGACAGGCTGGTGATCCCCCGCGCCGTCACCAGCGCGATGATGCCGCCCCAGCCGGCCGGCAGCGCGACCAGCGGATCGCTCTGGATCAGCGACAGGCCGATGCCGACGAGCACGATGCCGGCCAGGCACTTGCCCGCCTGCCCCTGCCACCCGCTCATGTCCTGATCGCCCCACAGGCGGCGCGCGCATACCAGGAGCAGCGGCAGCAGCAGCGCCGCCGGCACGCCGAGCAGCCAGAGCAGCGCATCGGCGACGAAGGCGCCCGGCATGCGCATCAGATTCTGCGTGGTGCCGCCCGACACCGTGTTCATGGAAGGATCGCTCGGCGCGTAGCTCAGCAGCGCGAGCGCCAGGAAGACCGCGCCGAGGACAAGCGCGATCGCGCCGATCAGCGCGCCGCTGCGGATCAGGCTGCGCTTCAGCATCGCGCGCCATTCCAGCGTGTGTTTCTGTGCCCGGCTTGCCGCCATGACGTCCTCATGTCCCCCAAATGTTCCGGTGCCGCACAATCCCCCATGCGGGAGTCCGCGTCAAGAGTCCGGCCCGGATCGGCTGCTTATCCTACCGCTTCCGGGGCTTTTTCGAGCGAACGGGTGCGCGTGCGCCCGCTTCCAGCGCGATCGCCGCCCAGCGCTGCATCGCTTCGGCGTCGTCATGCACCTCGTCCGGCGCGCGGCGATAGTTCATGCTGCCCGTGCGCCCCTCGCCCATGCTGTAGGTGAAGCGCGGGCAGCCCGCCTCGTCCCAGATGGCGTCGCTTTCCCCGTCCGCCTTGAACCAGAGCGCATCGTCGGCGATGATCGCGAAGATGGTGCCGCCGAGGTACAGCGTCGCGCCGCCCATCATGTTGCGATGGCTGAGCGTGCCCATCGGCTCCAGCGCCTCGGCCACCCATGCTATCAGGCCCGTATCGATGCTCATGCGCCCGCCCCCGTCATGCCCCTCATCCGGCATTCGCCAATGCGTTCAACGCATCGCCATCGACGCGCATCACCGTCCATTCGTCCATCGGCGCGGCGCCAAGCGCCTTGTAGAAGGCGATGGAGGGCGCGTTCCAGTCCAGCACCGACCATTCCAGCCGCGCGCAGCCGCGCTCCACCGCCAGCGCCGCCAGCCGCGCGAGCAGCGCCTTGCCCGCGCCAAGGCCCCGCGCCTCCGGGTTGACGTACAGGTCTTCCAGATAAATGCCCGGCCGCCCTTCGAAGGTCGAGAAATTGTGGAAGAACAGCGCAAAGCCGATAGGCGCGCACTCATGCTCGGCGATCAGCACCTCCGCCATCGGCCGTGGCCCGAAGAGATGCCCCGCCAGCACGTCGCGGTCGGCCCGCACCGCATGGGAGAGCTCTTCATAGTCGGCCAACGCCCGGATGAACTGCAGGATGATGTCGATATCGGCGGCCACGGCCGCGCGGATGGTGAGGGTCATGCCACGCTTGTCTCCACATGGGCGGGAATGGACGGCCGCGTGCGCGCCGCGATCAGGCAGCCACAGACGATCAGGCCCGCACCGATCACCGTCGCCAGCGTCAGCCGCTCGCCAAAGGCCAGCCAGCCCATGATCGCCGCCCAGACGAAAGCGGTATATTCCACCGGGATCAGGGCGTTCGCCGGCGCACGGGCATAGGCCCAGCTGAGGCAGGTGAGCGAGGTGAAGGCCAGCGCCGCCGCGATGACCACCATGGGCGCATGCCCGATCTGCGGCACGACGGCGAGGAACGGCGCGGCGCAGGCGAAGACGGCCAGCATCACCAGATGCTGGAAAAAGGCGACCTCCACCGGCGAGGCGACATCGGCCTGCTGCTTCTGCAGGATGAGGTTCCAGGCGAAGAGCACTGCTGAGATCAGCACTGCGCCGACGCCCAGCACCGCATCGGGATCATAGCGCCCCTGCATCCGCGCCGACAGGATCACAGCGACCCCGGCGATCCCCAGGATAGACGCCACGATCGCGCCCTTCCCCACCTGTTCCTTCAGCACCAGCGCGGCGAGGAACAGCGCGATCAGCGGCGCGACGAAAGACAGCGCGATAGCCTCCGCCAGCGGCAGATGCGTGAGCGCGGTGAAGAAGAAGAACGCCATGAAGGCCACCACCACGCCGCGCACCAGATGGAGCCGCAGCGCCGCGCCGCCCGGCCATGGCAGCCCGAGCGCCAGCATCGCCACCCCGCCCATGATCGTGCCGGCCAGCGCCCGCCAGAGCAGCGCGTTATAGACGCCGATGGCGAGGGCGAGGCTCTTCATCGCCGCGTCCATCACCGAAAACAGCGCCACGCCGCCGCAGCAGACGGCAAAGGCGATGGCGAAGGAAGGCGCGGCGGTGCGCATGGAGGATATCACGCACCCCGCAATCGGGGGATGCGTGCTATTCGGCCGCGACCGGCTGGCTGGCCGTCGCGGCAGCCGTCGCCGCCTCGATCTCCGCCGCCTTCGCTTCGACCAGCTTGACGATATGCTCGATCATGTCGGCGTCCTGCACATGATGATCGGTCACGCCCGACAGATAGACCATGTGCTTGCCCGCCCCGCCGCCGGTGATGCCGATGTCGGTCTCCCGCGCTTCGCCGGGGCCATTGACCACGCAGCCAAGGACGGAAAGCGACAGCGGGGTCGAGATATGCTGCAGCCGTTCTTCCAGCGCCTGCACCGTGCGGATGACGTCGAAGCCCTGCCGCGCGCAGCTGGGGCAGGAAATCACCTTCACCCCGCGCGTGCGGATGCCCAGCGACTTGAGGATATCATAGCCGACCCGCACTTCCTCTTCCGGCTCGGCGGAGAGCGACACGCGGATGGTGTCGCCGATGCCGGCCCACAGCAGGTTGCCGATGCCGATCGCACTCTTCACCGTGCCGCCGATCAAGCCCCCCGCCTCGGTAATGCCAAGGTGCAGCGGGCAATCCACCGCTTCGGCGAGTTGCATATAGGCCGCGACCGCGAGGAACACGTCGCTCGCCTTCACCGCGACCTTATATTCGTGGAAATCCTGGTCCTGCAGCAGCTTGATATGGTCGAGCGCGCTTTCCACCAGCGCTTCGGGGCAGGGCTCGCCATATTTTTCCAGCAGGTCGCGCTCCAGGCTGCCGCCGTTCACGCCGATGCGGATCGCACAGCCATTGGCCTTGGCCGCGTCCACCACTTCCTTCACCCGCGCGGCGCTGCCGATATTGCCGGGGTTGATGCGCAGACAGGCCGCCCCCGCATCCGCTGCTTCCAGCGCGCGCTTATAGTGGAAATGGATGTCCGCGACGATGGGCACGCGGGCCGCGCGCACGATCTGCTTGAGCGCCGCCGTCGACTCCTCGTCCGGGCAAGACACGCGGATGATGTCCACGCCCGCCTCCTCGCACCGGCGGATCTGCTCGATCGTCGCCTTCGCGTCTGTCGTTGGGGTGTTGGTCATCGTCTGCACGGTGACGGGCGCATCGCCGCCCACGGGCACATTGCCCACCATGATCTGGCGGCACTTGCGCCGGGAGATGTCGCGCCAGGGGCGCAGGCCGGGATTATGGTCTGACATGGCGCCCCTATAGCCGGTTCGCCCGCAGTTTAGAAGCGCGAGGCGAGGGGGAAGGTCAGATAGGCAGGGCCGCCCTTTGCAGCCCCTCGCAACGCCGCTTTTTCGTGGCCCTGCCGGTTATCTCGCCCTATTGGATGGGGGAAATTCCCAAGGATCACCCATGTCGCAAAAGTCCATCGTCACCCACAGCATCGCCGCGCCCGCCGCCTCCGAAGGCCCGCGCTGGCGATTGATGATTCACGGCGGCGCCGGCTCCATGCGCCGGGGCAAGCTGGCCGAGGCCGACGATATCGCCGCCCGCGCGGGCCTCGACCATGCGCTCGCCGCCGGCGTCGCGCTACTGGAGGCGGGTGGCAGCGCGCTCGATGCGGTGGAAGCCGCCGTGCGCGTGCTGGAGGACGACCCCGTCTTCAACGCCGGGCGCGGCGCCGTCTTCACCCATGAAGGCCGCAACGAGCTGGACGCCGCCATCATGAACGGCGCGGATCGCGCGGCGGGCGCCGTTACCGGCGTCACCACCACGCGCAATCCCGTCAGCCTCGCCCGCGCCGTCATGACGCAGAGCCCGCATGTGCTGCTGAGCGGCGACGGCGCCGACCAGTTCGCCGGGGAACAGGGGCTGGAACAGGTCGATCCCGAATGGTTCGCGATTCCCGAGCGCCGCCGCCAGCTGGAAGAACTGCTCGCACGGCCGGAGGGCGCGTTCGACGTCGACATGAAATATGGCACGGTCGGCGCGGTCGCGCTCGACAGCCACGGCCATGTCGCCGCCGCCACCTCCACCGGCGGCCTCACCGCCAAGCGCTGGGGCCGGATCGGCGATTCGCCGCTGATCGGGGCGGGTACCTATGCCGACGACCGCGCCGGCGCGATTTCGGCCACCGGATCGGGCGAATATTTCATCCGCGCTGCCGCCGCCCATGAGATCTGCGCGCGGGTGCGGATGCTGGGCGAAACGCTGGAGATGGCGGCGCAGGCGGTGTTCGCGGAAATCGTGCCGATGGGCGGCACCGGCGGCGTCATCCTGGCCGGCCCCGATGGCGAGGCGGCATGGGTGTTCAGCACGCCCGGCATGTATCGCGGCGTCGCGACCAGCGACGGCGAACGCCGCGTCGCGATCTATGGCGACGAATAGGCGCGGGAGGATGAAGGGAGCGTGGCCCATGGCGTTGGGCAGCTGCAACCCCGGCGCCCTCCTCTGTCCCATCCCCATTCAGGCCGATCCATTTCCGCTCTGCCCGGCGCGCGCCAGACGAAGCCCGGTGACATGACGGGCCGGACAAGCTCCACGCCCCTTCCAGCTGCCAGCACGCAAAGACGATGCCCGCCAAAGACGCCAGCAGCCAATCTCCGCGGGCGCCGCAGGAACTTGGACCTTGAACCCCTCGCCCCCTATCGGGCAGTCATGATCGAACGCTTTGGAGAACCCTGTTGATGCGGCGCCTCATTCCCCTCTTCGCCCTGCTCGCGGCGCTCGTGCCCACGCCGGCCCTTGCCTGGTGGGAATATGGGCATGAGACGATCGCCCAGATCGCGCAGGCCAACGTCACGCCGCGCACCCGCGCGGCCATTGCCGCGCTGCTCCAGCACGCGCCGGAGATGGCGACGCCTACCTGCCCGCTCAGGACCATCGAGCAGGCCAGCGTCTGGCCCGACTGCATCAAGGAACTGAAGGACCGCTTCAGCTACCAATATAACTGGCACTATCAGAATGTGAACATCTGCAAGCCGTTCGACGTGAAGGCCGCCTGCCCGGACGGCAACTGCGTCTCCGCGCAGATCGACCGCAATGCCCGCCTGCTCAAGGATCGGAGCCTGCCCGCGCGCGAGCGGCTGATGGCGCTGGCCTTCCTCGTCCACTTCGTCGGTGACCTTCACCAGCCGCTGCATGCCGGCGACAATGGCGACCTGGGCGGCAACCGGGTGAAGACGGATTACGGCATCGTTTCGAACCCGCGCCTCAACCTTCATACGATCTGGGACGGCTATCTGGCCGAACGCAGCATCTCCGCCCCGCCGTCTCTTGTCCACCGCTACCCCGCCGAAGAAAAGGCCGCCATGGCAGGCGGATCGACGGAAGACTGGAGCCGGGAAAACTGGGAGATCTCCCGTGACCAGGCCTATGGCCCCGTGCGCAACGGCGAGCCTTGCCGCGAAGACAAGACGACGCGCGGCACGCTCAGCGAGCAGGAGATCGAAAAGCTGGTGCCCGTGGTCCGCCAGCAACTGGAACGCGGCGGCCTGCGCCTGGCGCGGTTGCTGGACGAGGCGCTGGGGTAAGGAGGGGCCCCGGCGGGCGTCGCCATGGGGCTGCCACGGCATCATTTGACGCAAACGAACGCGCGCTTGCTGCCGGTGGAGGCTCCAGCAAATGCTCCTTTCTCGGGGCTGCCGACCCTAAACGGTCAACTGGAAAATGCGCTAGGCAGCCCCCCTGGTCGGCCGGGGCTGTGCTTCGATCGCCGCCGTTACCATCCGGCGCCAGACCTCGACATCACCCACGCCCGCCATGCCCGCATCGGGCTCCCGCAAAGTGTGGAGGACGGCGAGCGCGTCCTGAACATGATCAGGCCACGCCGCATCTACGGCACCAGCCGCATGGGCATCACTGCCTTGGGCATTCAGGCTATAATGCTGGCCAGCCAGCACGCGCGCGATGCGTTCGATCACGGGCATTGTCGAAACGGGCATTCTTGCCTCCCTCTCCGTCCAGGGCTTTATCCCGGCGCCTCGACAATAACGCCTGAACAACGAAAAAGCTGCCTGGATTTGCTGGAGGAGCGCAGAAAAATCGGCGATGTTGGCCCACCTGCCGATCCTTCCGCCGCTCGTACCGACCGTCACCCTGACAAGGCAAACCCCCTATCTCCTGGTTGCTCACTAAGTGCGGCGGACATTGAGAGCGTGCAGCCTAACCAGGATTTCATTTGTAAATTAGGGAGTTACCACGTTACATTATTCTAGCGTTATAGGCGGTTCGGTCTCCTGAAAGGCTGACGGTGGGGAACAGACCTGAAGGGGCGGCGAATGAAGGGTTTTCGGCAAGGTCTGCTTGCGAAGGTAGGCCGAGCACTGGCACCAAAAGGCAGTATTGATGCTGCCGCTGGCGGCAGAATAGCCGGATGGGCTCTTGGGCGCGGTCCCCTGCGTGTCGAGGCCTGGCTGGGCGATAAGCGCCTCATATCTTGCGAACCATCGATCGTGAGAGCCGATGTGGCGGCAGCATATCCTGACGTACCCGGCAGCAATTGCTGCGGCTTTGCCTTTGACTTGCCCTATGATGAATTGGGCGACGAATTTCTTGGTGATTTGCGCATTGTCGCACGACCGACAAAGCCCTGGTTCCTCAGTGCCACGCTGGCAAACCTGCATTTGGTCGGCCCCGCAAAGACACAAAGTCTGGCTTCACCTCCCGATAGCGGGATAAGGGGTCCTTTTCCACGCCAGGTAATCGACGCGGTCGCATTGCACTGGCCTGAAGATTGTACCGAACTGCTGACGACCGCCGGTCAAAAGCGGTTCGTTGACCGTCTGCTGTGGATCATGGCAACGCCGGATCTCAATGCCGTACCGATTTTCGCCGACTATTCGCGCTACTTGTCGACCACATTCGCGCATTGCCGCTTTGTCGAACGGCACTTTCCGCAAACCAACAGGAGCGCTGCTGCCGGATCGAATGATTTTCACTGCAAGCCCAATTCCATTCGCGAGCTGTTTTCCATCGTCCACCAGCTCTACGTACTGAAATCCTGGGATGTAGAAGGGGACTTTGCGGAATTCGGATGCTTCAAAGGATATAGCTCGGCGATGCTAAGCTACGCCTGTCGGCAATTGGGGCTGAAGATGCACATCTTCGACTCCTTCGAAGGCCTGCCTCCAGCACCGGGATCAGGCTATGAAGCCGGCCAATATGCAGGAAGCCTCGAGGAGGTCCGTGACCATGTGTCGCGCTTCGGGGCGCGCGAGGTCGTGGATTTCCACAAAGGCTTCTTCGCCGACACCTTCCGCGACTGGCGACCTCCACAATTGATGTGCCTCTGGATGGATGTCGATCTGGAGGTATCTGCGCGCGATCTTATGGTGGTAGCCGAACAGTTGAGCCGCGAGGCAACGTTATTCAGTCACGAATGTACTGCTGATATATTCCAAGACGGTTCGATCGTTACGTTTCCGGCACCCGGTAATCCCATTCCGCCCATGTTGACACGACATGAGGAACTGAACCGCCCACTTACGGGACGCTATATCGCGGGATACACGGGCGCGTTCTGGCCGCGGCAAAGCGGCATTCCGGTTGTAGATACCGATGTGCTATTAAATTTTGTAAGAAAGCTGGATATCGCTAAAAGTTGGTAGAGGCTTACGAAATGTTTCTCTGCCTGAGCGCGTTTCTAGAATCTTAGTTGCGACTGTTCTGCACCGTCTGAACGGCACTCGTCACCGTCAAGATCGGAGAGAAGAGCTGGCTGATAAGCTGGATAAGCTTGCTCGGCTGATTGGCCGCAGCATTGCCGAAATAAACGACATCCTTATCCTGCATCATGACTTTCTGGGCTAGGAAGTAGGCCCCTGTCCGCATCATGTTGAGATGATAGACCTTTGGCACCTCCTGTCCCTGTTCATCGCGCTCATAGCGAAACAGGAAGATTGCGGCGGGATCGCCCATGCCCGAATTAACACCGCCCGCAGTTGCCACCGCCTCTGCCAGAGATACCGACGAACGACTGAAGGGCATCTGTTCCACTCGACCCGACGCGCCCAAGATGGAATAGGTCCGCGGGTTGTTGATGAGCATCAGCCGGTCGCCTGGATGAATCCGCACGTCCATCGCTGAGTTTTCGATCAAGTCATTGATACGCACATCGACACTAGCGCTGCCACGCGTGACCCGCAGCGTCAGATCTTTTGCATTGCCGCGATAACCGCCTGCCAGCGCAATCACATCCGACACGCTTTCCTTATTTGTCTCGAGCACAAGCCGTCCAGGCCTTGCCACTTCACCACCGATGATGATCGAATTGGTAATGGCTTGGCTCAACGTTACCAACACCTGCGGATTTTGCGACAGGCGATTTAGCGAGTTCCGGATCGTCGCCTCGACCCCACTCGTGGTCAGGCCCGAGACATGGAGCGTCCCGGCGTAGGGAATGGTGATGTCACCCAGATCATCGACGCGCGTGGGCGGCAACTTCTGGACCTGCACGCCTGGCGTCCCGCTCGCCTGGCCGAAAGCCCCGCCATTACCTGCGAAAAGGCTTACGCCCGCTTCATAGATGTTGATGTCCAGTACGTCACCCGGTCCTACCATGTCGGTCGGAGTTGCCGCCAGTTCGGGCAGCAGTGCCGCAGGCGAAGGGGTTTTGGCCGACAGCGGTACGTCTGGGGCAGCGCGAATCTCAACCAGTTGAATGGGCGTCCCATCCTTGGGTGCGGTCGCCGACTTCTCGATCTGCTTGCCCGTGGGGCCGCTCGAGGGCAATGTCGCGCAGCCTGCAAGACTCGCGAGCAGGGACAGATGAACTATATTCTTGACTGGCATTGATTATTTTCTCGGGGGGCTGCAGATGTGATGGCATGCCTTAGCATCGCGATCGAAGAATGGACAATAGTTCCTCATGCGTCGAGATCGCGATCTCGATCTGGCTTGCACGCCGAACCATGTTGCCCTAGCGCATGGCGCTTAAGTACCCCCTTTATGCACGGCACAGATTTATGAACGTTAATCCCTCGTTCCCGGTCGAGGCCGAGGCACCGGTCCAGCATTCCGCTTTGACGCAATGGCTCAGGAAGCGCCGCTGGTTCCTCCTGATGGTCGCACTGCCAACCTTGTTGGCTACGCTCTATTATGGCCTGATCGCATCCGATGTCTTTATTTCTGAGTCTCGCTTTGTCATCAAAAGCCCGGACCAGAAACGGTCGCAAATGTCGACGCTCGCCAATCTGATGCAGACAACTGGCCTATCCGGTGGGCAAGAACAGACCAACGAGGTCTTGACATATGTCCGCTCGCGCGACGCGCTCAAGGCACTGGAAAAGAATATCGACATTCGTGATAAATTCTCGATGCCGCAGGTTGATTTTCTAAGCCGCTTTCCGCTGCCGTTTGCAGAAAATAATTTTGAAAACCTGTTCAAATATTATGGCAAGCGTGTCGATGCGCGCATCGACACAGAAACAGGGACCGCAACAATCAAGGTCGAAGCATTTGCCCCGCAGGACGCTTATATCATCAATCGCCAGTTGCTTGACCTAAGCGAGGCAATGGTGAATCGGCTTAACAACCGTGTGCAGAGCAAGGGCATCGTCGAGGCACAAAAGCAGGTCGAATTGGCTACTCAAAGAGCCAAGAATGCACGTATCGCCCTGGCGCAATATCGCAACGCACAGGCATTGATCGATCCCGGCAAGCAGGCCGTCGGCGTGTTGGAAATCGCCAACGCCATGATCGGGGAGCGCGCGGCGCTTCAGGCACAGCTCGATCTGATGCAGCGCCTGACACCGAACAACCCTTCCATTCCTACGATGCGTAGTCGCATTAACGCGATTTCCGTTCAAATTGCGTCACAGGACAGCCGCGTCGTGGGTAACGGCAGTGGCATGGCATCTAAGCTGGGGGGTTATGAGAATCTTCTCGTCGAGCAGGAGTTCTCGACTGCGAGCTTGACAGCGGCCAATGCCGCTCTTGTCCAGGCACGCTCAGAGGCTCAGCGCCAGCAATATTATCTGGAACGCGTTGTTGATCCAAATACCCCGGACACCCCCCTTCTACCCAAGCGCTTTCTGAGCGTCCTTATCGTATTTGGGGCAGCCATATGCCTCTATTTCATCGCGTGGATGTTCATGATTGGCGTCCTTGAGCATGCGGCAGAAGACTGAGCGTGGCAAAGAGCCGCTTGCATCGATTTCAGAATGGTTGGGCCGTCCAGGTTCGTGTCATTCATGCCTTGATGATCCGCGAACTGATCACTCGCTTCGGACGGGAAAATATTGGCTTCTTGTGGATCATGGTTGAGCCCTTGCTGTTTGCCGGGCTGGTGGGCCTCTTATGGCACTTCACTCATGGCTCCACCGAGCATGGTGTCAGCGTGATTGCATTCGTGGCGACAGGTTATATCCCGATCACCTTGTTCCGACATGGAGTAGCGCGCAGTATCGCGGTTTTTACCGCCAACCAGAGCTTGCTATATCACCGCCAGGTCAAGATCGTAGATTTCATTCTGTCGAGGTTCCTTATCGAGATACTTGGTGGGATGATGGCCTATCTTTTTATGGCTGTGGTTCTGATCGGTTTCGAGGAATTTCCTGTCCCGTCCAACATTGGCCTCCTGATCGCGGGGTGGTGGCTCTATGCTATTTTCTGCTTCTCCCTATGCCTCATCATCGCCCCGCTTTCCGAAGTATCCGAGGTCATGGAAAAGTTCATCCCGGTCTCAACTTATATCATGATCCCATTTTCCGGCCTGTTCTATATGGTCTCGTGGATGACACCGGATGTAAGGGAATTTCTGCTCATATCTCCGTTCGTAAACTGCATGGAGATGATGCGTAAAGGTATCTGGGGCGATGAAGTAACGGCTTACTATAATATCTGGAATCCCATTATCTGCTCAGCAGTCGCTACCCTGATCGGTCTCATCCTTTGCCGTCGCGTCCGCCGTAAGCTGACCGTCGAATGATTATCTGTAGTAACATCGCAAAATCTTATTTGCACGGCGGCAGGCACAAGCACGTGCTGAACGATGTGAATTTGTCTATAGAACGTGGCGACCGCGTGGGTCTGTTAGGCCGCAACGGGGCTGGAAAAAGCACGTTGATCAAGTTGATCGGTGGGGTGGAAATGCCAACCTCCGGGAAAGTCATTCGCGACATGTCGGTTTCTTGGCCGCTAGGTTTCGCCGGAGGTTTCCAAGGTAGTCTGACCGGTCTCGACAATGCCCGCTTCATCGCGCGCATATATCAGCGAGAGTATGCCGACATTCGGCGCTTCGTTGAAGATTTTACGGAGTTGGGCAAGCAGTTGAAGATGCCGGTGAAGACATATTCTTCTGGCATGCGCGCTCGTTTGGCCTTTGCCCTTTCCCTAGCGATAGAATTTGAATGTTACCTGATCGACGAGATCATCCTCGTTGGCGATCAGAATTTTCAACGAAAATGTCAAATTGAGATGTTTGAAAAGCGCCAAGACAGATCGATGATTGTGGCATCGCATAGCCCGGATTTCATAAGGAATTTTTGCAATAGAGCTGTCATCATTCATCAGGGACATGCGACCATATTCGATGATGTTAACGAAGCTCTCGAACGGTATGACACGCTGTGATGGAGATGGTACATTGAGAGCGCGAACTGTGAGATAAACGAACAGCTAGAGTTTGATGGGATTACACGGACGCATATCCGCTGTTTCGCAGATAATTGCGGCATTTTTCTGGGGTGAAGGCATGTGAAGGCATCGAGGAGGTTTCCGATGCGCCGCCATTCGGTGAAGGCCGCGGATCAGGCGGCTTCGCGTTGATCCTCTACGGTGCGCCAGTTCCAGGGAAGCAGTTCATGGAGACGGTGCTGGGGGTGACGTGCTCCCCTGATTGTTACCACTCAGAGGTAGAGTCCGGCTCCTTCATGATGGTTGGTTGAGGTGATGGCAACCTGTCCGGGGGCATGCCCCCGGACAGGTTGGCCGGCTTTCTCGGCGGGGGTTCTCCCGCCCAGTTTCGAGTGTTTCCTGACGTGGTTGTAGTCGTGCCGCCAGGCATCGAGCACGAAGCGGGCATGCGGCAGCGATGTGAACAGCGTCTCGTTGAGGCATTCGTCGCGCAGACGCCCGTTAAAGCTCTCGACGAAGCCGTTCTGCATCGGCTTGCCGGGGGCGATGTAATGCCACTCGACCCGCCGCTCTTGCGACCAGCGCAGGATGGCCGACGAGGTCAGTTCGGTACCGTTGTCGCTGACCACCGTATGCGGCTTGCCGCGTATCCCGATCAGCCGCGTCAGCTCCCGCGCGACCCGCACGCCCGATAGCGACGTGTCGGCCACCAGCGCCAGGCATTCCCGCGTGTAGTCGTCGACCACGCACAGGATGCGGAACCGCCGGCTGCACGTCAGTGTGTCGGAGACGAAGTCCAACGACCAGCGCTGGTTCGGGCCGTCCGGCAGCACCATCGGCGCCCGCGTGCCCAGGGCGCGCTTGCGGCCACCGCGGCGACGGACCCGCAGGTTCTCCTCGCGATAGACCCGCAGCAGCTTCTTGTGGTTGGGCGTCATGCCTTCGCGAGCCAGCAGATAACCCAGGCGCCGGTAGCCGAACCGGCGACGCTCGGCCGCCAGCTCGCGCAGCCGTTGCCGCAGCGGGCCATCGTCCGGCCGCGACGATCGATACCGGATCACTCGCCGGCTAACGCCGACCAGGTTGCACGCCCGACGCTCGCTCAAGCCGTGATGCTCACGGGCATGGGCGACGGCATCCCGCTTAGCGCCGGGCGTCACCATTTTTTTGATGCCAGATCCTTCAGCACCACGTTGTCCAGCATCGCCTCGGCCAGCAGCTTCTTCAGCCGGCTGTTCTCTTCCTCGAGCGTGCGCAGACGCCGGGCCTCGGATACCTCCAGCCCGCCATACTTCGACTTCCACTTGTAGAACGTCGCCGAGCTGATCCCGTGGCGGCGGCACACATCCGCCGTCGCCATCCCGGCCTCCTGCTCCTTCAAGATCGCGATGATCTGCTCTTCGCTGAACCTGCTCCGCTTCATTTTCGTCCGACTCCTTCGCGTCGGACTCTACTCAAAATCGGTCACATTTCAGGGGAGCACATCACCGGGTGGACGCTTCGCTACATTTCTACCATGGTCGAGTAAGTGCTCTCGTTGAATTCATCCCGGTGTAACACGACAAAATCGGGACGGCCGCAAAAGCAGCTTTACACCGGATCACGATTCCAAATTGAAGCACCCCGAATAGGGAGAGCATTGCCATATGGCAACTCATCCGCACGCCAATAATGGGTCACCAGGCTTTTCCGTGTCGCGCTCATGTCTATAATTGGAGTTCCAGAGTGGAAAAGGCGCTCGTGCCAAATGAGGACGTCTCCCTTGCGTGGGAGGAAAGTCTCCGCGCACAGACCGCGTCGTTCAATTTGTGCAAACATATACTCATGATATGCGCCAAACTCGGCATCCACCTGATGCGGTCGTCCGGTGCTGAAATGATATAATGGGATTTGATGGCTGCCCGGGTAATATGCGAGAGGGCCTGCCGTTGGTAGCACATCTTCCAGAGCAAACCACGCAGCCGTCATCCCGCCAACTGTCTTGCCTGGCATGTATAACGTATCTTGATGAAATACCTGCGTGCTACCACGCTCAAAATTCAACGAAGCGCTGCAAGCTGGTTCCGCATCTAAAATCCATCTCAATACTGTACATAAATTCTCGTCTAAGGCGAGATCCTGTACACAATCGTCGAAAATAAAAAGATCATTGAGTTTATATGGAGTGAAACGGCTTTCGTCTTCAGCTTCCTTGAACCGAATACGCGCAGTTCGTTCGTTATGCAGCGACACGTCAATGGATACGGATGGAGCTGCAATTCTATCTGACCAAAGAGCGTCGATCCGGTCAGACAAGCGGTCGCAGCGCTCAGTTGGGATTAAGCCACGAAGGATGAGAAATCCATCTCGATCCCAATGGGCTATCTGTTCATTGGTCAAGATTGCTGGCAATTCTCCGGGGCGTCTCAAAAAAGCATTTCCAGGACCATGCGGTCCATTTTCTGCCCGCCCAAATTGTAACCAATGATCATAGGCGCATGTAAACGCTCCAGCCGCGATTGCCGACTTCACATCTGGCCGGAGCAAAAGATATTTCTCCTCGTCAAAATCCGCTGAAAGGGATCGCCTGCCTTCAGCAACCTCATGGCGGCCATACGTCATCCAATGATCCTCAAGGGCGGCATCAGAGAGGCCCGTAGCACGCACATCGGGGTATGTGGCTCTATAGAAAGCGTGGTCGAAATCAGCTAACATCTGGCGAGGTGGAGCTTGTTTCATCGACGCTTCGCTTTCGATCACCAATTCATTCTGTGACATTGCTCGCCCTTCTTCAATCCTATCTTGCTTTATCCGATATTCCCTCATCTTGCCAACGATCGTAATTCAACCGACTGGTAATAAAATTGTGTGATTTGAGCCGCGCTCCGATTGCGTGAGTAGAATGCCTCCGAGAAGGCCGGCAATCGTCGATAGCGTAGGCCGGTGCCTCATTCCTCAAGTGGCCACATTCATATTGGAGCATAGGGTCAGCGCATCGCTGATATGAATTCGGATGGCCGGGAAATCTGTGGTGCTTGAGGGCGTTGAAACATTGGGTCTCTGGAGGTGCGAGCAAAGCGGATATCGCAGCATGCTGCAGGTTTTAGATTTGTTGCGTATTATGAGTCGTTCAGCGCAGTGGCCGAGCCACCGGACAATATTTATTTTTCGAGTTTTTTGTGGACTATTGGTGATCGCCAAAGCCACCACCGATTTTAACTCCCCCCCCCCCCCCCCCCGCAATGATGTGAGCGAATTAAGGTGACGCCGCATCGAATTCAGAGCGAATTTCGTCAAGGCGCCCGAAATCGTCAGATTGTACGCCAACATGGCACCAACGCTGAAAAATTGCGTAAGTATCACGTACCCAGACCGGCACATCAGCGCTTAATCCGGCTGAGGGCGCTGCACGCTGGTGCCTAGCATCTTCAGTCAAAAATGCCGATATTTCGGCTTCTACCGAAACCGAACGACGAGGAAAGCGCAGCCCGGTCGCCCGCTCGAGACCACCAACGACTCCCGCCCAGTCCGACAGCAACTGATCGAAACCAAAAAAATGGCGCGAAAGGTGACGCGTGGCTGCTTCCGCTTCAAGCACATGGCGCAACCATAGAAGCAGCCCAAACCCCTGATCCGAACCGTCGCGTTGCGCGAGCGAATTGCTCACTTCATAAGGGTTGCGCAGAGGGAAGGCTATTACCGGATGAATCTGTAAATCTTCGATGACGTCCAGCCAAACGGCCGCCAAGCGACAGATCCGCGGATCTTTGAGCACGAACAACGGAGAATTGTCATATTCGGAGCGCAGTACGTCCCGCGCTTCTGCCAGAAATGCGGAACTGATAGCGGACTTGTTCCATCCTTTGTTCAATGGAAGCCAGTCATTCCATTTGCTTCCCGCCGATGCTAGCAGTCGCTCGTTGAAAGCGACGATCGTGTTGGATTCCCAATGTCCAAGGTCATTACCTTTGTCAGGTGGCATCAGATCACGTGGCAAATCGCATCCGAGGAGATTGGCCACACGCGCAAACGCACTCGTTCCCGACCGATGCATGCCAAGCACGATGACTGCCGTTCGTACTGGAGCAGCCATGTCGCTAGGGGACGAATCGGCAGACACCTGTTTCTGTCCGTTCAAAGTTTCACTCTCGAATAGAATAGGTACGGGATTGGCACAAACTTACAGCCGACCGCACAGAAGATGACATGAAATGCACAAGCGTAAATGAGACTGGCTAAGACATTAGAAATAGCGCCGTTGCCAGTTCCTAAGGATTTCATCCCCAAACCCCCGTAGCAATGAATATTTGCTTCAGATCGGCGTTAGAGTCTCCAGTCGAGGCGCGCAAGAGGGCGCATCGACGAATCGGTGCCGCGGCACGAACCATTTAGGCCGCGGACCCATAAACTGGATTGGTGCGCTCCGACGCTAACGGTTGAGCACCGCTTGGATCAAAAGCGCTATTCCGATGATCGAGCAGCTACCGATAAACATCCAGAAATATCGAGGATGGGTATCGTCGTCGATTTCGTCGCCACCCCGAAAGGCTATGCGCCGGGCTGCCAAAGGGGGCCGTCGCGAGCATGCAATCGCAAGTATCCAATTTAGCGGGCTGCCGGGTTCCGTGGGTCCATCATCGCTTGAACTTTGAATGTTTTTAAGCAGACCCGTTGCAGGAAAAGGCTTTCATGTAAGGCCAGCTCTGATTCAGCGTGGGCATGAGCCGTGACCTGTCCCCAGGCGGTCCCTCGATCATAACGAAAGTCCTGCGGTTGAATATTCCGGCACGCTCGCCTGCACAAGCGCGTCTGGCGTGGTGCTATCATCTGCACGAATGTCCGACGCGCTTGTGCAGGCGTTCGATTTCCCAGCGACGAGTGGGGCCGAACATGGTTGTACAACGCGGCGTCGCAACGCCCACGGGACCGAAGTTCGAGAAGTTCTTTATCGCTGGCATCCCTGGTCAGGG
>JARFNK010000027.1 GCA_029167225.1 Sphingobium arseniciresistens | reverse complement strand
ATCCCAGCCCGCAGCTTGAATCAGATTATCGGCCGCTTGGGAATCCCCCGATTCAATCTGATCGGGTTCGGGTCTAGAGTGCAGAGCCATTCGCCCCGCTCAATCCGCGCGCATCGCCGCGCTGACCAGTGCCTCGGCCTCCATCAGCAGCGCGTCGTCGACATCATGCTGGGCCACCATCTCCCGCCCGATGAGGATCAGCACCGGCACCGCCAGCGGGCTTACCCGGTCCAGCGGCCGGTGCAGCATCGTCCCCGCCGCGCGGTCGATCAGGTTGCCGAGGCGGCCGACATCGGTCATCCGCGCCCGCGCATCCGCCCATGCCGCGCGCAGCAGCATATGGTCGGGCTCATATTTGCGCAGCACGTCATAGACGAGGTCGGTGGAGAATGTGACCTGTCGCCCGGTCTTGCGCTTGCCGGGATGCTGCCGCTCGATCAGCCCGCTGATGACGGCGACATCGCGAAAGGCGCGCTTGAGCAGGCTCGACCCCTCCACCCATTCGACAAATTCATGGTCGAGGATGTCGGGCGTGAAGAGGCTGGCCGGATCGGTAATGGGTTTCAGGCCATAGACGGCCAGCGCATAATCGTTGGAGACGAAGCCCATCGGCATCAACCCCTGCGCGTCCATGCGCCGGGTGAGCAGCATCCCCAGCGACTGATGCGCGTTCCACCCCTCGAAGCTGTAGGCGACCATATAATGCCGCCCTTCATGCGGGAAGGTTTCCACCAGCAGCTGGTCTTTGCCGGGAAGTGCCGAGCGCAGCTGCTGCATGTCCAGCCATTCGCGCACATCATCGGGAAAGCGGTGCCATTCGCCGGGATCGGCAAGGAACGCGCGGACCCGGTCGGCGAGCCGGGTCGACATCGCCATGCGGGTGCCGCCCCAGCTGGGGATGCGCGCCGGGCGCGTGGTCGCGCGCACCACCAGATCGGCCGTGTCCATCCGCACCACTTCCAGCGCCATGCCCGAGAAAAAGAAACAGTCGCGTGGCGAGAGGCTCGCGGCGAAACTCTCTTCCACCGTCCCGAGCTTGCGCCCGTTGGCGAAGCGCACATCGAGGACCGGCTGATCGACGATGATCCCCGCGTTCATCCGGTGTTGCTGGATGAAGCGCGGGTGGGTCACGCGCCACAGCCCGTCCGGCCCCTTCACCAGCCGCTTGAAGCGGTCATAGGCACGCAGCGCATAGCCTCCGCTCTCGATGAAGCCCAGAACCTGATGAAAGGCTTCGGGCGTCAGCGCGGAATAGGGCAGCGCGCTCTGCACTTCGGCCAGCATCTCCGCTTCATCGAAGGGGCCAGCGCAGGCGAGCCCCATGACATGCTGGGCCAGCACGTCGAGCCCGCCGGGCCGGAAATCATCGGCATCGCGCTCCCCCGCCTCGACTGCGTCCAGTGCCGCGCGCGCCTCGAGATATTCGAAGCGGTTGCCGGGGATGAGGATCGCTTCGCTCGCCATGTCCAGCCGGTGATTGGCCCGGCCGATGCGCTGGAGCAGGCGCGAGCTGCCCTTGGGCGCGCCCATCTGGATCACGCAATCGACATCCCCCCAGTCAACGCCAAGGTCGAGCGAGGCGGTAGCGACAAGGGCGCGCAGCTTGCCCGCCGCCATCGCCGATTCGACCTTGCGCCGCGCTTCGCGAGACAGGCTGCCATGGTGGATGCCGATGGGCAGGTTCTCGTCATTGACCGACCAGAGCTCCTGGAAGATCAGCTCGGCTAGCCCGCGCGTGTTGCAGAAGACCAGCGTCGTGCGGCGCCGGGCGATTTCCTGCATCACCTGTGCCGCGGCATATTTGCCCGAATGACCGGACCAGGGCACGCGCCCTTCCGGGATCAGGATTTCGATCTGCGGATCGGCGCCGGGATCGCCGATGACCGTCTCCACCGTGTCGATGTCGCCATCGGGCGCGAGCCAGGCGCGATAGGCGTCGACATCCGCGACCGTCGCCGACAGGGCGACACGGCGCAGCGCCGGATTGATCGCCTGCAGCCGGGCGAGGCACAGGCTGAGCAGGTCGCCGCGCTTCTGGGTCGCAAAGGCATGGACTTCATCGACGATGACGGTGCGCAGGTCGGCGAAGAGCAGGCGGCTGTCCTCATGGCTGAGCAGCAGCGAGAGCGATTCCGGGGTTGTCAGCAGGATCTGGGGCGGGCGGATGCGCTGGCGGGCCTTGCGATCGGCCGGCGTGTCCCCCGTGCGCGTCTCAACCCGGATCGGCAGGCCCATTTCCGCGATCGGGGTCAGCAGATTGCGCTGCACATCGACAGCCAGCGCCTTGAGCGGAGAGATATAGAGGCTGTGCAGCCGCCCTTCGCCGGGCGCCTCCACCAATTGATCCAAAGTGGGCAAGAATCCCGCCAGTGTCTTGCCCCCTCCTGTGGGCGCGACGAGCAATGCATGGCGGCCGGCGCGGGCCGCCGCCAGCATCGCCAGTTGATGGCGGCGCGGCGCCCAGCCCCGCTCGCTGAACCACCGGATGATCGGCAGGGCCAGCGCTTCCTCATGGTCGGGCGGCACGCGGCCCTCTTCGGCAGGATCGGGCAAGAGCGGGCGCTGCGACATGCATGGGGTCTATCGCGATTTGGAGGCGGGCGAAATCACTCAGGTCAATCCTTCGCCCATGTCCTTGATCGACCAGAGAAAATGCGACGAACCGTGAAAATTTCGTGGAGCCATTTGCCAGGATCGTCGTTTTGAAACCGACCCGCCGGGAAGGCCGCCAAAGCCTTCCCGGCGCGGACCAGACAGCCAAAAAAAAGGCCGCTCCGAAGAGCGGCCGTATAAAGTTTTAGGAGAGGATGCCTGAAAGGCACCCCCTGTTTGCGTTGCGAAGCGCTATGCTGCAAATGCGAAAAAAACACCCATGGTTGCATAAATTGCAACTGTCACGCGGATGTCACCTTTCCGTAGCGTAAACTATCACGGATCCGGCGCGAATTTATCCGGAAAAAACGGGATGCGGATGCCAGAATCGCCAGCTGGCATCGCGAATCACCTCAATGACCGGCCTGCGGACCACGCTCCAGCCCTGACAGCGCAAGTTGCGAATCGATCTGCGCCAGCAGGCGATCGAGCCCGGCCTTGTCCTTCGCTTCGGCGCGGGCGACCAGTACGTCCTGCGTGTTGGAGGCGCGCAGCAACCACCAGCCGTCCGCCGTGTTGACGCGCGCGCCATCGGTGTCGTTTATGGTCGCGCCGTCCGCCTTCAGGCGGGCCAGCACTTCGTCGATCACGGCGAACTTGCGGCTCTCGTCCACCTGGAAGCGTAGCTCCGGCGTGTTTACCATGGCCGGCATCTCGCCGCGCAGCTGGGTGACGCTCTTGCCCAGCGACGTCGCCGCCCGGATCAGGCGGACGGCGGCATAGAGCGCATCGTCGAAGCCATAATATTGATGCTTGAAGAAGACATGGCCGCTCATCTCGCCGGCAAGCGGGCTTCCGGTTTCCTTCATCTTCGACTTGATGAGGCTGTGGCCGGTCTTCCACATCAGCGGCTTGCCACCCAGTTCGGCCACACGGTCATACAGCGCCTGGCTGGCCTTCACGTCGGCGATGATGGTCGAACCCGGCAGTTCCTTCAGCACCGGCTCGGCATAGATCGACAAGAGCTGGTCGCCCCAGATCACGCGACCCTCGCCGTCGATCGCACCGATGCGATCGCCATCGCCGTCAAAGGCAACGCCGAAGTCGAGCTTCTTTTCGGCGACCAATGCCTTCAGGTCGACCAGGTTCTTTTCCTCGGTCGGATCGGGGTGATGATTGGGGAAATTGCCATCGACATCGGTGAACAGGGTATAATGTTCGCCCGGGATCAGCTTCACCAGCTTCTCGACAATGGGGCCGGCGACGCCATTGCCCGCATCCCAGCCGATCCGATAGGCGGCGCCGTCGAACTGCTCCATCAGGCGCGCGACATAGCGGTCCATGATGTCCACGGTCTCGCTGTCGGCGCTGCCATCGATCCAATCGCCCGCCTGTGCCATCGTGCCCAGCTGCTGAATGTCCGCGCCGAAGAAGGGGCGGTGCTGGAACACCATCTTGAAGCCGTTGTAATTGGCCGGATTGTGGCTGCCGGTAATCTCTATGCCACCGTCGACGTCCAGCACGGCCTCGGCATAATAGAGCATGGGCGTCGGGCCTTCGCCGATCCGCACCGCATGAATGCCGCTGTCGTTCAGCCCCTTGACCAGCGATGCCTCCAGAATGGGCGAGCTGATCCGGCCGTCATAGCCCACCGCCACCTTCGATCCCCCTGCCCGCGCGATCAGCGTGCCGAAGCCGCGCCCGATGGCGTAGGCGTCCGCCTCGCCCAGCGTCTCGCCGATGATGCCACGAATGTCATACTCACGCAGGGATGTGGGATGAAAGCTGTGGGTCATTGACGATCCTGTCTTTGGGATTGGGAGAAGCTGCAGTGAAAGGGAAACGCGATACCCCGCCTGTCGTTCAATCCTGTCGCCCATGATGCCGCAGCAGGACATCGCGCGCAGCATTAATCTTGGCCGCAAGTGCCTCCGTACCCCCCTTGTCGGGATGGACAGTGGCAATCAGGCGACGATGCGCACCTCTTATCTGATCCGGTTCGGCATCAATCGAAATGCCGAGCAGCGCCGCGGCGTCCGTCACCGAGTCGTCAGGCTGCGCAAATCGCCTTTGGGCAGCGCCCGAACCCCGCCTTGAACGCCTCTTCGCCTGCCGCGTCCGCCAGAGATAGAAACCGCCCGAGATCAGCAGCGGCACCGCCCCGGTGAGCGGCTTGCCCTTGGCCGCGAGCACCGCGCCGACGATCGCCAGCCCCAGCGCCGCGCCATCGCGCACAGTCATCCGCTGCAGCCGGCCGGTAACGATCAGCCAGCCCGCCAGGCCGATGAGCAGCGCCGCGAGCAATCCCATCAGGCCGCCCCGCGCTCCTCCGGCGACTGGCCATCGCTCGACCGGGCCTCCGCTTCGCTCACCAGCGGCAGCGCGAGCCCCGCAACCATCTCGCGCAGTTCCTGCCGGGCGGCGACATGGCTGATGCCCAGTTCGCCCAGATGCCCCTTGTCGAGCAGGGTAAGGCCCGATGGAAACAGTTCGCGGAAGATCACGCGCTCGGACAGGCCGGGGATAACGCGGAAGCCGACACGACGGGAAAGCTCCATCAGCGCGTCGCCCACGCGCTTCTTGTTGCGTGCGTCGTGATGCTGGACGCGGTTGCGCAGCACCACCCAGTCGATCGAGACGCCATCGGCCTTCGCCCGCTCCTTGCGCGCCTCGAAGATCAGCTCGGAATAGAAGCTCAGGCGGCGCACCTTGAAGGTTTCCGCGTCCACCTGCCCGATCAGGTCGAAATCGACGAAACTGTCGTTCATCGGCGTGACCAGCGTATGCGCGCGCGCCGCCATGTGGCGGGCATAGGCATCGTCGCGGCCGGGCGTGTCGACGATCAGGAAATCCTTGCCCGCGCCGACCGCCTCGGCTTCCTCTTCCAGCGCGGCGGTGCTGTCGCCCTTCAGCACGGTGCAATCGGGCATCGGCAGCGAGATCGACCGGCGACGCTCGGTCTCGCGGCGGTTTTCCATATAGCGATCGACCGTGCGCTGGCGTGGATCGAGATCGAGCAGGCCCACGTCGAAGCCCAGCGCAGACAGGGCCACCGCCGTATGCACAGCCGTCGTGGACTTGCCTGTTCCGCCCTTTTCATTGGCGAAAACGATTGTGTGCGGCTGTTGGCGCGCCATGTCCCTGTTGAGCCCCCAAAGAATCTTGACCGACCGGCTCCCCGATGCCTAGGGACGAAGGGCCGTTCGTGAACGCCCTTATCGGAGCCTTCCTCCCCGTGCAAATCCTGCGTGACCTTCCTGCCCTGCGCGCCGCCCTTGGCGCCCTGCGTGCCGATGGCCGTCCCGTCGCCCTGGTGCCGACCATGGGGGCGCTTCATGACGGCCATATGGCATTGGTGGAGGAGGCGCGGCGGCTGGCCGGCCATGTCGTCGCCTCGATCTTCGTCAATCCCAAGCAGTTCGGGCCGAATGAGGATCTTGCCGCCTATCCCCGGCGCGAGGCGAGCGATGCCAAGCTGCTGACGGAGGCGGGCGTGGCGATCCTTTGGGCGCCTCCGGTAAGCGTCATGTATCCCGACGGCTTTGCCTCCAACCTGTCCGTCTCAGGCGTGACGGAGGGGCTGGACGGCGCGGCCCGCCCCGGCCATTTCGACGGGGTCGCGACGGTCGTCGCCAAGCTGTTCAACCAGGTCCAGCCCGATATCGCACTGTTCGGCGAGAAGGATTACCAGCAGCTCGCGATGATCCGCCGGATGGTTGCGGACATGGACTTTCCCATCGACATCGTCGGCCTGCCGACACAGCGCGCGACGGACGGCCTCGCCCTCTCCTCACGCAACACCTATCTGACCGACGAGGAGCGGAGGGCCGCGCTCGCCCTGCCACGGGCGCTGGGCGAAGCGGTGCGCGAACTGGAGCATGGCGCGCCGGTGGCCGCGGTGCTGGATCGCGCGATCGGCGCGCTCACCGCCCATGGCTTCGGCCCGATCGACTATGTGACGCTGTGCGATGCCGCCACGCTGGAGCCGATGACAGCGCTCGACCGCCCGGCCCGTCTGCTGGCCGCCGCGCGCATGGGCAAGACCCGCCTGATCGACAATCTGCCGGTCGATCCCCCGGCCGCCTGATTGGCCCCAAGCAAAACGATTCGTCGCAATTCCTGCCGGTTAACTCCGAATCCACCCGAAAACACTGACGAATCCGCAGAATCACGTCTGCACTGTTAACCATTTTTTATCCCCGCTGGGCGAAGTTGAGGCTCAACAGTCACGCAGAGGTGTTCGTGCCAGGGGATTAGAGAGTCATGGGTAACAGCATAAAGAGCGCACAGTTTCTAATGGAAAGCCGACTGCGGGATGCCGCGGAAGGATCACCCGATGCCTGCTACGATCTGGGCATCGCCTATAGCTGCGGCACCGGCGGCGTCGATATCGACCTGATCGAGGCGCATAAATGGTTCAACCTGTCCGCGCTTGGCGGCAGCGAGGCCGGCCAGTCGATGCGGGCCGAGATTGCCGATGAAATGACCGCTCGCGAGATCGTGGAGGCCCAGAAGCTGGCCCGCGCATGGATCGTCGCCACCGGTCGCCGCGCTGCCTGAGCTATCGCAAATGTCTCAGGCCTGCTCCGGCCCGCCCTGCTTGAAGGGCACATGCGCGGAAAGATATTCGCGCTCCTGAGAAACGGCTTCGCGCTCGCGTTCTAGAAAATCCGCGATCGCATGCCTGAACCCCGTATCGGGGATGTAATGCGCCGACCATGTCGGCATGGGCACATATCCGCGCGCGAGCTTGTGCTCGCCCTGTGCCCCCGCCTCCACCCGCTGGAGGCCAAGCGCGATCGCGACGTCGATCGCCTGATAGTAGCAGAGTTCGAAATGCAGGAAGGGGATGTCGCGCGAGCAGCCCCAGTAGCGCCCGTAAAGCGTGTCGGCGCCGATCAGGTTGAGGGCACCGGCCACGGGCTCGCCGCGATCAAGGGCAAGGATCAGCATGACCTTGTCCGCCATCCGCTCGCCCAGCAGGGTGAAGAAGGCGCGGGTCAGGTAGGGCTGCCCCCATTTGCGCGCGCCAGTATCCTGATAGAAGGCCCAGAAGGCGTCCCAATGGGCCGGCATGATGGCATCGCCGGTCAGGTGGACGATCTCCAGCCCTTCCACCGCCCGCGCGCGCTCCTTGCGCACGTCCTTGCGGCGGCGGCTGGAAAGTTCGGCGAGGAAATCCTCGAAGCTCGCATAGCCGCGATTGGACCAGTGGAACTGGCTCCCCTCCCGGATCAGCCAGCCGGCATCGCGAAACAGCGCGAGCTGCGCCTCCTCGACAAAGGTCACATGGGCCGAGGACAGCCCGTTATTGTCGACCAGCGCCTCGACCGCCGCGATCAACGCCGGCCCCAGCGCGGGATCGCGCAGCAGCAGGCGCGGCCCCGGCACCGGCGAAAAGGGCGAGGCGACCTGGATCTTGGGATAATAGCTGCCGCCCGCGCGCTGCCATGCGTCGGCCCAGCCATGGTCGAATACATATTCGCCCTGGCTGTGGCTCTTGCCATAGGCGGGCAGCACCGCGGCAGGGCGGCCATCACGCCCGTCGATCAGGATCGGCAAAGGTTGCCAGCCCGTACCCGGCCCAACGCTGCCCGACTCCTCCAGCGCGCTCAGAAATTCATGAGAAACGAAGGGATTTGCATTCCCCGCGCAGGCGTTCCAGTCCGTCGCCGCCACTTCCGCCACGCCCGGCACGGTCCGCGCCACCAGCGGTTCGCGATCCCGCTCAGCCACGGGTCGGATGCTCGAAGATGATCTGGTCGGCATGGGCCATGGCGACGGCCTCTTGCCCGGCGTCCCGCACCGTCCACGTCAGCACGGGCAGCCCCCGGCGGCGGGCACGGGCGGCAAAAGGGGCGGGCAGATCACGAATATCATAGGCAAGGAAATCGGGTTTCGCGCGCCAGAGCGCAAGGGTCCGCTCAATCGCACCGCGCACTTTCCCCTTGCCCTGCTCCGTCACCACCAGCCCACGCACGATATCCGGGGCATTCCGCCCGAACCAGGCGCCGACCATGGGGTTGAACGACATGACGGCCACAGGGCCGACATAGCCCGCAAGCGCGCCATGGACGCTGCGGCAAAGCCCGGCCACCTGCCGCCTAGAGGCCTTCACCTCGACCAGCAGCGCGCCGCGTCCAGCGATGCGCGCCAGCAACGCTTCCAGCCTGGGGAGACGCTCGCCACAGCCGCTCAGGACGACCGCATCGAGCAGGCTGGCCGGGCGAGCAGCAAGAAGCCCCTTCTCGCCCGTCAACCGATCGAGCGTCGCGTCATGGAAGACGAAGGGAATGCCGTCGAGGCTCGCCTGCACGTCGCATTCCATGCCGTAACCGGCCGCAATCGCCTGATCGAAGGCGGAAAGGCTGTTCTCTATGGTCTCGCCGCCATGCAGGCCGCGATGGGCGAAGGGATGATCCTTCAGAAAGGCGACCCGCCCCGCATCGGGCGCGGGTGCCAGCATCACATCAAGGGCAGACAGCGACAATCGCGTCGATCTCTACCGCCGCACCCAGCGGCAGCACGGGAACGCCGACGGCGCTGCGGGCATGGCGACCGGCATCGCCGAAAATCGCCACCATCAGTTCCGACGCGCCATTGGCGACCTTGGGCTGATCCGTGAACGTGCCCGCACTGCTGATGAAGGCGCCCAGCTTCACGATCCGCTCGACCCGGTCGAGCGAACCCAGCGCCGCCTTGATCTGCGCCACCAGCATCAGGCCGCATTTCTCGGCCGCGCGCACGCCGAAATCGACGTCGCGATCCTCGCCGAGGCGCCCGGTCATCAGCGCGCCCTCGTCGAACGGCAGCTGGCCGGAAATATGCAGCAGGCCGCCGGCCTCGACCGCGGGCACATAGGCCGCGACGGGCGCGGCAGGGACGGGAAGGGTGAGGCCGAGTTCGGCGATGCGGCTATCAATGCTCATGGGTGCGTCATCACCATCGGACGGGCGACGGTCAAGCCTCTTGTGCCATGGCATCGACGGGCGCCGGCCCCTGCGCGATGCGTGCCCTGATCCATGCCTCGGCAGCCCCCCAATCGTCGATGCGGGCATGGGCAGCGGCGGAGGGCGGCACCGAAGGCGCGATTTCCGGCTCGCCGACCATGTGCAGACGCCAGACCTGCGGCGCATGGCGCGAAACCGACGCATGATGCTCGCCAAGATCGTCGATGAAGATGGCGACGCTGGGCTGCCGCTGCGCCACGATTCGGGCCAGCGGCCGCCCCTTGCCGCCCTGGTTCCAATGCACGGGATGATCGATGCCCAAGGCACGCAGCTGCGCGATCCGCCCCAGATGCGCGCTTTCGCCGATGTTGGTCAGCACCTCTATGTCGGCGATGCGCGACAGGCTGGCGAGCGCCGCAACCGCGCCTGAAATCGGCTGCTGGCGGTGCATTTCGGTCTCGAAGAATCCGGCCAGCAAGGTCCAGACCAGTTCCCGCTCAAGGGGGATGCCGCTGTCCTTGTGGCGCAGCGCCTCGGCAAATTCCTGGCCGCGAAGTTCGAAATGGACGCCATGGGCCTCGTCCAGCCATTGGCGGAACGGCACCACCATGTGCAGCAGCACTTCATCGCAATCGGTGATGATCAGCGGCCGTCCGGTCATGACAGCGCCTCCTGCGCCGCCACGATGGCCTCGGGGCGCTCGTCCAGTGCCTGCGCGCAGGCAATCAGATCGGGCTCGTGCCCGGCAAGAAACCCCAGTACGGCGCCGAGCACCGCAGGATCGCCCGCACCGGCGCGCAAGGCATCCGGCGTAAGCCCGGTCATGTCGAGCAAACGCTGCGCGCGGCCGGAATCAGCCAAAATCCACCCAAGCGCCTGTAGTGCAAGTATTTCTGCCATGGCACCCTTGCCGTTTCCGTGACGATCACGCATAGTTGTTAAGTCTCATCAGCAAGAGCCCAGCACAGCGCCCTCCTGAAGAGAATGCTACTGGAGAAAAATGTGGCGAAGCGCGTGCTCGTTGTCGAGGACAACGAACTGAATCTCAAGCTGTTCTGCGATCTGTTGCGGGCACATGAACATGAGACCATGGCCGTGCGCGACGGCCGGGAGGCTATTGACCAGGCGCGCGCCTTCCAGCCTGATCTTGTCATCATGGACATTCATCTGCCCCATGTCAGCGGCATCGACCTTATCGTCGCGCTGAAGGCCGACCCCGCGCTTGCGAAGGTGCCCGTCATGGCCGTCACCGCCTATGCTGGCAAGGGGGACGAGGAACAGATTCGCGCGGCCGGAGCCGAAGCCTATGTGTCGAAGCCGATTGCGGTGATGAAGTTCATCCAGGTGGTGGAGAGCCTCCTCTAGGGTTCCGGTAAGGCTGGTCGCAATCGGTTGGCGGGCGGATGTTCAAGGAGGCCATCGCGTGCGACATTCCGCCGCAGCGCCCCCTTCCCCTGCCTCGCCTCACTGCCTCACCTCCCCGCAATGTCATGCGACCGTCATGAAGCTGTCGCCGTTCCGACGCCGGGACGTCTGCTTGCCGTCATGTCCCGCTGCCATTGGCCTGTTCACCATCGCCGGGACAAACCCGCGCGACAAGGCAACAGAGGGATATCCATCATGTCACATCTGACAGACGAGGCGCGCGCGCCCTATCGCGCCGCGCAGCCGACCATCGACCTGCCCGACCAGAGCCTGGAAGCGCTGGTCGCGGCCAATCCGGCGCGCCGCACGATCCTGAAGAACGGCCTGATGGGCCTTTCCATTCTGCCGCTGCTCGGCACGCTCGCCGCCTGTGGCGAGGATGACGGCACCGGCACGCCGACGCCCACCCCCGGCACGCCCACGCCCACCCCGGCGCCCAGCTATGGCATCGCCTTCACCTCCGTGGCGATGAACACGAATGACGTGGTGACGGTGCCGACCGGCTATACGGTCGATGTCATGTTCTCCGCCGGCGATGTCGTGGAAGCCGGCGCGCCTGGCTACAAGGGTGCCTACCAGCCCTCCACCGAGACGGAGAAGCAGGCCGGCGGGAATCATGACGGCATGGAATTCTACGCCCTGGCCGGCACCGACGCCAATGCCGGCGGCCTGCTCGCCATCAACCACGAACTGCCCGACTACAACATCCTCTTCGCCGGCAGCTACAACGCCGCCACCGCCACGGCCGAACAGAAGGCGCAGGCCCTCTCGGCCGTCGGCGTCTCGGTGATCGAGATCGCCAAGGGAGCGGACGGAAAATGGGCGGTAAAGGCCGGCTCCAGATATAACAAGCGCTACACCGGCAACACCAATTACCGTGCAGGCGGCCCGGCTGCGGGCGCGCTGTCCGGCACGATCAAGGGCACGCTCAACAATTGCTCGAGCGGCCGCACCCCCTGGGGCACCTACCTCACCTGCGAGGAGACCACGGACAATTATCTGGATCCCACGCAGCCGGCGATCAACTATGGCTGGGTGGTCGAGCTTGACCCCTATGGCGAGATCCTGCCGCAGGCGGTGAAGCGCACTGCCATGGGCCGCTTCAGCCATGAAAATGTCGCCTACATGGCCGATGCGAACAACCGTACCGCCTTCTACATGGGCGATGATTCGACGCCGGGCTGCATCTACAAGTTCGTGCCCGACCGCGCCTTCAACAGTTCCAACCGCGCCGCCAATACCGACCTGCTCGACTATGGCACGCTCTATGTCGCGAAGTTCAACGCGGACGGCACCGGCAACTGGATCGCGCTGGTGCAGGGCCAGAACGGCCTCGTCGCCGGCGCGCTCGACCGGGGCAATGTGAGCCAGTCGACCACCCCGCCGACCCCGGTGACGGTCGACTTCAACAGCCAGTCCGACGTGCTCACCAAGACGCAGGCCGCTGCCCGCGTTGCCGGCGGCACCATCATGGACCGCCCGGAATGGCTGACCGTCGCGCCGGACAACAGCGCGATCTACTGCACGCTCACCAACAATAGCGGCCGCCAGGTCACGGACGCGCCCAACCCGCGCACCGTCAACCGCCACGGCCATATCATCAAGTTCAAGGAAGTCGGCAATTCGCCGCTTTCGACGACCTTCACCTGGGAAATCTTCGTTCTGGCCGGTTTCGCCGCCAGTGCCGGGGCCCCCAGCAACCTGACGGGCAACATCAACGGCGACATCTTCTCCAGCCCGGACGGCCTGCGGATCGACCCCCAGGGCCGCCTGTGGGTGCAGACCGACCACAGCATCACCAGCACGTCGGGCGTGACCGGCCAGACGCTGGAGCAGGCCTTCGGCAGCAACTCGATGTATCATATCGACCAGACGTCGAAGCTCTCCAAGCGCTTCCTCGTGGGGCCTAAGGGCTGCGAGATCACCGGCATCGCCTATACGCCGGACCTCAAGAGCTTCTTCATCAACATCCAGCACCCGAACGGCAACTGGCCCGTCGCGGGCGCGCAGCCGCGTTCTTCGACGATCGTGGTGCGCCGCTCTGACGCTCAGCCCGTCGGCAACTAATCGGAAAGGCCGGCATCGATCCTGGTTCGATGCCGGCCTTCCACGGACGAATGGCCCGACTGACGCCGCCCGAATCGGCGCCAACGCCAAGCAGCGCAAAAGGCCCCGTTCCACGCAGGAACGGGGCCTTTTGCAAATCCATGCACTGACGCTGGCCAGGCAAGATCCCGGATCAGATCCGGCAGGACAATCTGGCCGCGCGAAGCGGCCGGAGCGTCACTTGATCTTGGCTTCCTTGAACTCGACGTGCTTGCGCGCGACCGGGTCATACTTGCGGAAGCTCAGCTTCTCGGTCTTCGTGCGCGGGTTCTTCTTCGTAACGTAGAAGAAGCCGGTGTCAGCAGAGCTGACGAGTCTGATCTTGACGGTCGCTGGCTTGGCCATGGCCCCAATCCTTCGAAGTGAATGCGCTAAAAATAAGAAAGCGGCCCTGCGACCGCCCCGTTTCAGCGCTGCCCCTTGCTGTAGATTCCCGTGCTTGTCAAGCACGCGCTGCCCAAAGCCCTGTGCGGAATCTTCTATCCACGCCGCGGCGGACCCATGTTTTACGCCATATTAACCAAGATCGCACAATGCTATCATCGATCCGGGCATAAGGAGATGGCCCCATGAAATACGACGCTACGCTGGCGATTCGGGCCGACATCGTCAACCGCATAGACGGCCTTGCCGCACAACGCGGCCATGTGAGCTTTTCGCGCATCTGCGAGGAAGTCGATCATATCCGCTACACCGCCCGCAGCATCGGCATGGACGAAGTCGAAAGGCTCGCATCCATCCTGGAGACCGCGCTGGCGCTGGACGGGCATGGCCCGGTGGTGCTGTCATATCTCGACCGGATGCGAGACGCGGCGAGCGCAAAGCCCTGCGACATCGCCATGCTGCACATGATCGCGCCGACGCAGGCATCCTCCCACCGCGCCAACTGATCCCCGCGCCGGGGCATTGATCGGGTGGACGCGCTCCTCCTTGCGTTGCTCGGCTGCCTGGCCTGCGAACTGGGCGACCGCAGCCAGTTGCTGAACCTCGCGCTCGCAACCCGGTTCCGCCACCATGGCGCCCTGCTTGCCGGGCTTGCGATCGCGGCAGCGGCCAACGCCGCATTCTCCGCTATTGCTGGCGGCCTGCTGGCCACGCTGATCTCCCCCGATGCCCGACTGCTGTTCCTGGGGCTCGCGCTGCTGTTCGCCGGCATCGCCATGCTGACGCCGGCCAAAGCACCGGACACGCTTTCAGGCTGGCGTACCGGCCCCTTGCTGACAAGCGCCCTGGGCCTTTTCATCCTCGGCTTTGGTGAAACATCGCAACTCCTGGTCGCAGCTATCGCGGCGCGCACTGCGGACCCGGTGACGGCGGGCATTGGCGGCGCGCTTGGCGCCATCGCCGCCGGTGCGCCCGTTATCCTGATGCGCGGGCGCTACTTCATGCTCCTGCCTCTCCGCGCGATTCGCCGCATGGGCGCCATGCTCTTCATCCTTGTTGCCGCCTGGCTGGCCATGGAGGCCCTTCACCCGCATTGATCCTTGCCGCTGATCGATACAGCCGATCGCGCTGATGCAGATTTTCGCCGATTTTGGGGCAGCGTCCATGGCACCAACTCTGCTATCGGTCGTTATGTCGCCGTAACCTTTCTGGCAGGAGATTTTTGCATGACCGCCCAGGACCTTAAAACGCCCACCGACCTTAAATCCAACGCAACCAAGACCGTTGCAGAAGCGCTGAACGGCGTATTGGCGGACAGCTATGCGCTGTATTTCAAGACCAAGAATTTCCATTGGCATGTGTCCGGCCCGCATTTCCGCGACTATCACCTGATGTTCGACGAGCAGGCCACGCAGATCCTGGCGACGACGGACCTCATCGCGGAGCGCGTCCGCAAGACGGGCAATACCACGTTGCGGTCGATCGGCGACATCTCGCGCCACCAGACGGTGAAGGACAATGATGCCGACTTCGTCAGCCCCGACGATATGCTGGCGGAGCTTCGCCAGGACAATCTGAACCTCGTCGAGGCCCTGCGCGCCACCAAGGAAGCGGCAACCGCGGCGGGCGACAATGCGACCGAAGGCATTATCGACGACTGGACCGACGAGGCAGAACAGCGCGCCTGGTTCCTGTTCGAGGCCGGCCGCAAGGGCTGAGCCCGCTGCGAAGCAAGGCGCGAATCATGACGGGCCGTCGGCACGGGTTACCGCGCCGGCGCCCCTTTCGTTGAGGATAGGACCGGCGAGCGTGCTGGATATCGCGCCGCCCCGAACATCGCGCCTTCAGTCAGCAACTCGACCAGGACAGCGATTTCGATCGAAACAATAGCCGGGGCCGCTCAACTCGCAATGGCGTTCAGGAAGTCATCGGTCCGGCGGCGCATCTGCCCCAGATAGCTGTCGACCGTGCGCGATCCCTGCTCCAGCCGGGCGACTCGTTCCACCATCGTCTGGGCGTCCATGCGAATCGCATCGATGGTGCCCGAAATGCTGTCGGCCGTGCGCGCCGTCTCGTCCACGGAAGCGGCAATCACCGTTACATTGCTCGATTGCCGGGCAAGCGCTGCGTTGATGACCTCGTGCGACGCCGTCATCTCGTCGAACCGGCGCTGGATATGGGCATTGGCGTCCACCGCCTCGCCGGTTGCATGCTGGATGGTGCCGATCTTGCTGGCGATGTCATCCGTGGCGCGGGCCGTCTGGTTCGCAAGGCTCTTCACCTCCTGGGCAACCACGGCGAAGCCACGGCCGGCGTCCCCTGCCCGCGCGGCTTCGATCGTCGCGTTGAGGGCCAGCAAATTCGTCTGCCCGGCGATGTCGCGGATGAGGCCGAGAATCGATTCGATCGACTGCGCCTGCTCTGAAAGCCACCGGCTGGATTTCGCCGCCCGCTCGGCATCGACCACCGCATGCGAGAAGATCTCGCCGGCCTGTCCGATCTGCCCCTCGACATCAGCGATCATGCGGGAAAGGCCGGCAGCGGTGCGCGCCGCATCCAACATGGCAAGGGAGGATTGCTCGGCCGCCGCCGCAACTTCCAGCGCACGATCCAGCGTTTGCCGCGCAGCGCGGGCGCTTTCCTCGCAGTCGCGCCTGAGCGCTGCCGAATCATCCTGCGCGGAGGAGAGCTGGCGTGCGACATCGGCCTGGAATTCCTGGCCCGCCCGGCTCCGCTCGTCGATGGCACGCTGCCGCTCCAGCCGGGTGAACTCCGACATGATGAGGGTCAGCTCGAAATAGTGGAAGCGATGGAAGGCGGCGAGCAATGCCGCCCGCAGCGAATCATCGTCCGGGAACGCCATGGCAATACCCTGTTCGGCGACAAGCAGCTGGTCCACGAAGCTGCAACAGATCACGCCGCTGTCCGTGCCGGGCGTGATGTAGCTGGCCAGATGCACCGCACAGGCCGCCCAATCACGAGGATTGGCATTCATAAGCTGCTCCCGCCCCAGGCGGACACCCTCGCGCACCAGCTCTTCCACGCCCATGCCCGACGGTACGGTCACGCAGCCCTTGCCGACGGCGCGATGCCAGCGCTTTTCAAGCAGCGCGATCATCAGGTCCGGGCAACGTTCCCAGAGCAGCGATCCAGCGGCGCTCACCGCGCCATCGGCATTTTGCTTGGCAATGAAACCGTTCAGCCGATCATGGGTCTGATCGGGGCGGGATGGCGTGAGGCGGGCGCGATCATCGGTCATTCCCGCCTTATCGTTCCGCACCCGTTAATTTCGGGTTGAACGCTGCAGCCGATGCCGAGTGATTTTCACGAAAAACAGCGATTTCCCAAAAGAAAAGGGAGGCAAGCCATGGCTTGCCTCCCCTTCATCATGTCCATGCCGGTCGCCCGGCAGGTCGATGGGCTTATTCGGCCTTCGACTGCAGATTGACGGCAGCATATTTGCCGCGACGGTCAACCTCCAGCTCGAAATCGAGCCGGTCGCCTTCGTTCAGCGAAGACATGCCAGCGCGCTCCACCGCACTGATATGCACGAACGCATCGGGCTGGCCATCATCGCGCTGAATGAAGCCGAAGCCCTTCATCGCGTTGAAGAACTTCACCGTACCGCTGGCGCGCTCGCCGGTCAGCTGACGCTGCGGGCCACGTTCCGGGGCCCCACCGAAGCCGCCGGGAGCAGCTGCGCGGTCGCGCGGCGGACCGCGATCAGTGACGGGGAGCGGTTCGCCGTCGATCTTGAGATCGGTCGCCGAAATCTTGCCGCCACGATCGACCAGGGTAAAGCCGAGCGGCTGACCTTCGGCAAGACCGGTCAGTCCAGCCTGCTCCACGGCGCTGATGTGGACGAACACGTCTTCCGCGCCATCGTCACGCACGATGAAGCCGAAACCCTTCTGGCCGTTGAAGAATTTTACGACGCCGGTGCCTTCACCAACGACCTGTGCGGGCATGCCGCCGCGACCACCGCCGCCACCGCCGCCACGGAAACCGCCGCCGCCGCCACCGCCGCCGAAGCGATCACCGCCGCCGAAGCCGCCGCCGCCGAAACGATCACCGCCACCGCCGAAGCGATCGCCACCGCCGCCGAAGCGATCACCGCCGCCAAAGCCGCCGCGATCACCAAAACCGCCACCGAAGCGACCACCGCCCTGATCTGGAAAGCCGCCGAAACTCTCGTCCCCGAAACCGTCCCGCTTGTCCTTGCCGCGCCCGCGGCGACCTCTATCAAAACTCATGCCCTGTTAGTCACTTTCGCTTCGCCCAATAGAAAATTGGATAACCATGCCGGACGAAGAGACATGAGGAATCCGCCGCACACGCACGGTTTGAGAATCAGTATAACAACAATTCCTGTAAGCGCGAATGATTTTGAGTCTTACTCTCGCGGCCAGTGCCGTTTCATCTGCAATTGCGCCCTTGAACTCGGCCAAACAAGGGTTCTGGACGGCCAAGCGGTCGAAATCCAAGGCGAAAGGGAACCTTGAGGCCCGATATGCGCTACAGCCGAAATGATCGCCATATTCTCTGACCCCGCGACATGGGCAGCCCTGTTCGCCCTCATCGTGATGGAAGTGGTGTTGGGCATCGACAACCTCATCTTCATATCGATTCTCTCCAACAAACTGCCGCCCGAACAACAGGGCAAGGCCCGCAAGCTCGGCATCGCGCTGGCATTGGGGCTGCGCCTGCTACTGCTCTTCGGCATCGCCTGGCTGGTGGGGCTGACGGTGCCGGTCTTCGATCTCGGCATCAGCGGGGCGCCCGGCGCGCATGGCGAACCGACATTCGAAACCGCCTTTTCCTGGCGCGACATCATCCTGATCGCGGGCGGGCTGTTCCTCGTGTGGAAGGCGACCAAGGAAATCCACCACAATATCGACGCCGAGCCATCTGGCGACCTGCTCGACAAAAAGGGCCATGCGACGATCGGCTTCGGCGCGGTGATCGTGCAGATCCTGCTGCTCGACATGGTGTTCTCGATCGATTCGATCCTGACCGCCGTGGGCATGACCGATCATCTGCCGGTGATGGTCATCGCGGTGCTGGTGGCGGTGGGCACGATGATGCTGGCCGCCGATCCGCTCGCCCGGTTCATCGCCCGCAACCCGACGGTGGTGATGCTGGCGCTCGGCTTCCTGCTGATGATCGGCGCGGTGCTGATCGCCGATGGCTTCGGCGTGCATGTGCCCAAGGGCTATATCTACGCGGCCATGGCCTTTTCCGCCTTTGTCGAGATGCTCAACATCTTCGGCCGCCGCAAACGGCAACATGGCAAGGGCGACGGCGGCGAGACGCTGCACTGAAGGCGGGACGCTGAAGGCTGGGCAGCACGCACGCGCATTCATACGCTATCGGCAGACGGCGCATTGCAGTGCAGCGTCCTGCCCCCTAAGGAAGGGCCATGACAGTCCATTTCCATGAAGAAGACCTGCCCGAGGGCGTGCTTGCCGCCGGTCCCGTCGCCGTCGATACCGAGACCATGGGTCTCATCACGCCGCGCGACCGGCTGTGCGTGGTGCAGATCAGCGATGGCAAGGGCGACGAGCACCTGGTGCGCTTCCGCCCCGGCAGCGATTATGCCGCGCCCAACCTGAAGGCCGTGCTGGCCGATCCTGCCCGTCTGAAAATCTATCATTTCGGGCGGTTCGATATTGCCGCGATCCAGCATTATCTGGGTGTACTCGCAACGCCCGTTTATTGCACCAAGATCGCCTCGCGCCTGATCCGCACCTATACCGATCGCCATGGCCTGAAGGAACTGGTGCGCGAACTCCTGGGGCAGGACATCAGCAAGCAGCAGCAGAGTTCGGACTGGGGCGCACCCACGCTGTCGGATGCGCAGAAGGACTATGCCGCGTCGGACGTGCGCTACCTGCACCTGATGAAGGAAGAGCTCGACCGCCGCCTGATCCGCGAGGGCAGGATGGACATGGCGCAGGCCTGTTTCGATTTCCTTCCCCATCGCGCGCTGCTGGATCTGGCCGGATGGCCGGAGACCGACATCTTCGCGCATATGTGACGCGTTCAAGGAACCCGCCGCCCCATGTCCCTACAGGCAGACCTGCGACGCAACGACCGGCGGCTCTGGGCCGTTCCGGGCGGCAGCCACGACCGGATGGTCGCGGTGCTCAAGAATGTGCTGCCGGTTGCGGTCGGCATCCTGACGGCCTTTCTGGCGACGGCACCGTTCACCCGCAGCAGCGAGGTCAGCTTCGTGCTGGACAAGAACAAGGTGGAAGTCGCCCAGGAGCGGATGCGCATTTCAGAAGCGCTCTACCGCGGGCAGGACAGCAAGGGGCAGCCCTTTTCGTTGCGGGCCGGTTCCGCCGTGCAGAAAAGCTCGCGCGAGCCGATCGTGAAGCTCAGCGACCTGTCCGCCCGCATCCTGCTGGAAGACGGCCCCGCCGTGCTGAAGGCAGACCGTGGACGCTACAATATGGACAATGAATATGTCGATATCGACGGCCCGGTCCAGTTCGAGGCACGCAACGGCTATCGGCTCGTCACCCGCGATGTCGGGTTCGACATGAAGAGCCGCAAATTGCGCAGCCAGGGCAGGGTCGACGGACGGATGCCGATCGGCACGTTCAGCGCCGATCATCTGGAAGCCGACATGGGAAGCCGCACCGTGACGCTGAATGGCCGCGCCCGCTTGCTTATCGATCAAAATGGCCTCAAAGGGCGTGCACGATGACCCGCGCCACTGCCGCTCTCGCCTTCATGTCCTTTGCCGCCACCCTTGGCGTGCTTTCGCTTTCCCCCGAGTCCTTCTCGGCACGGGCGCAAGTGATGAAGGGGCATGACAGCAACGCCCCGGTGAATTTCACCGCCGACCGCATCGAGGTACAGGACCGCGCCGATCGCGTCGTCGTGACCGGCAATGTCGTCGTCGACCAGGCAGGGCTGCACCTGACCGCAGCGCGCATGACCGTCGCCTACACCCGCGCCGGCGACGTCGAGATCGACCGCATCGATGCGTCCGGCAATGTCGTCGTCACCCGCGCCGACCAGACGGCGCGCGGCAATGTCGCCATCTACGATCTCGACAAGCGGCTCATCACCATGCTCGGAAACGTCGCGCTGACGCAGGGCAGCAACCGGCTGACCGGCGGACGGCTGGTGATGGATCTGAACAGCGGCCGTTCCACCGTGGATGGCAAATCCACCGGCGCGCCCGGCGCGTCGACCAGCAGTTCAGGCCGGGTTTCGGGCACCTTTACCGTACCGCAGCGCACCAATAAATAAGCGCTGCCGCCGGTCAATTGCGACCGGATCGCATTATTTTTGCGTAACGGGGCTTTTCGCCATGCACAAAGCTTGCCAGATTGCACCGGCAGGGGCGAGCTTTTACATGGCGTTAACCAGGCGCATGCCAGCAAGGATGAATGATGGACCAGGTCGCAACGATCGATCGCCCGATGCCGCAGGTTCCCAAGGAACTCGGCGACGGCCTTTCGGTCATCTCCATCGCCAAGAGCTATGATCGCCGCTCGGTCCTGGCCGATGTCTCGCTGACGGTCGGCAAGGGCGAAGTAGTCGGCCTGCTCGGCCCCAATGGCGCGGGCAAGACGACCTGCTTCTATTCCATCATGGGGCTGGTTCGCCCCGACAGCGGCCGTATCCTGCTCGACGGCGCGGACATCACCGCCCTGCCCATGTATCGCCGCTCGATCCTGGGCCTTGGCTATCTGCCACAGGAAACCTCCATCTTTCGCGGCATGACCGTGGAGCAGAATATCCGGGCCGTGCTGGAACTGGCCGAGCCGGACAAGGCGGCGCGCGCCGAACGGCTGGAAGAGCTGCTGGACGAATTCGGCCTGACGCGCCTGCGCGAATCATCGGCCATGGCGCTTTCGGGCGGTGAGCGGCGGCGCTGCGAAATCGCGCGCGCACTGGCCGCCAACCCGTCGATCGTGCTGCTGGACGAGCCCTTTGCCGGCATCGATCCGCTCTCCATCTCCGACATTCGCGATCTGGTGAAGCAGCTCAAGACCCGCGGCATCGGCGTGCTCATCACCGATCATAATGTGCGCGAGACGCTGGAGATCGTGGACCGCGCCTGCATCATCTATGACGGCCGCGTGCTGTTCGCCGGCAACCCGGAAGAACTCGTCAACAATGCCGAGGTCCGCCGCCTCTATCTCGGCGAAAGCTTCTCCCTGTGAGATGAAGGCGGCCGCTGCCCTTGATGGCCGCCGCTCCGGTGCGGGCGGCTGATGGCGCTGGGGCCACGCCTCGACCTGCGGCAGAGCCAGTCGCTGGTGATGACGCCGCAGTTGCAGCAGGCCATCCGCCTGCTCGCGCTGTCCAATCTTGAGATCGAGGGGTTCATCGCCGGCGAGTTGGAGAAGAACCCACTGCTGGAGGCGAGCGCGTCGGAACCCGAATTCGTACCGCTGGAAGGCGGCATGCCGGACGAGCCGGGCATGCCGCTGGCGGCGGAGGCAGGCGCCGACCGGCTGATCGCGCAGGGCATGGGCGCGGCGGACAATCCGCTCGATGTCGATCATGGCGCGTCGACCTATATCGACGAGGGACCGGGCGACCGCATGGCCGAAGGTGGCGCCATGTCCGGTACTGGCGCCGGCATGAGCGGCATGGACATGGCCACAAGTGGCGGGGCGGGCTTCGGCGAGGACGGGCCGGACTTCGACAGTTTCGCCGCCCATGACGAGGGCCTGCACGAACATCTGATGGCGCAGGCCCGCGCCACCCTTTCCGGCACGGACCTTGTCATCGCAGGCCAGCTGATCGGCCAGATCGACGAGGCGGGCTATCTGGAGGCGGACCTGCTGCAGACCGCCTATGACCTTTCCGTGCCGCTCTACACGGTCGAGGCCGTGCTCGCCGTCATCCACGGCTTCGACCCGACGGGCGTCGGCGCGCGCACCCTTGCCGAATGCCTGGCGCTGCAGGCGAAGGAGGCGGATCGCTACGATCCCTGCATGCAGGCGCTGATCGCCAATCTCGACATATTGGCGCGCGGCCAGTTGCCCCATCTGCGGCGCATCTGCGGCGTGGACGAGGAAGACCTGGCCGACATGATCCAGGAACTGCGCGGCTATGATCCCAAGCCGGGCCTGCGCTTTTCCACCAATGATTCGCCCGCCATCGTGCCCGACCTGTTCGTCATGCAGCGCGGCGATGGCTGGGGCATAGAGGTCAACACCGCCACACTGCCCCGGCTGCTCGTCAACCGCAGCTATTATGTCGAGCTGGCGAACGGCGCGCATGACAGGAATTCCAAGGCATGGCTGGCCGATTGCCTCGCCAGCGCCAACTGGCTGGTGAAGGCGCTGGACCAGCGGCAAAAGACAATCATCAAGGTCGCCAGCGAGATCGTGAAGCAGCAGGAGGCCTTCTTCCGCAAGGGTGTGGCGCATCTGCGGCCATTGACCCTGCGCGCAGTGGCCGATGCCATCGAGATGCATGAATCGACGGTCAGCCGCGTCACCAGCAACAAATATCTGGCCTGCCCGCGCGGCCTGTTCGAGCTCAAATTTTTCTTCACCAGCTCCATCCAGTCCTCCGACGGCGGCGAGGCGGTGTCGGCCGAGGCGGTGAAGAGCCATATCCGCACGCTGATCGGCGCAGAGGCGCCGAACAAGATCCTGTCCGACGACACGCTGGTCGACCTGCTGCGCGAGAAGGGCTTCGACATCGCCCGGCGCACCGTCGCCAAATATCGCGAGGCGATGGGGATCGGCTCGTCCGTGCAGCGGCGCCGGCAAAAGGCGCTGTCCCACCGCGCGGCCTGATCCTTCCGGCGCGCTTCGCTTATCTGTTGCGCGCGTTTGACAGCGCGCCGGCCTGCGGCGAAAAGCGGCCCGTCTCGCATGTGCGAAGACGCGAATTTCCCAAGGGGGTCAGATGATCGAAGGCGCAACCGGCACGGCTTATGTGAACGGGGACTATGTTCCACTGGCGCAGGCCAGCGTCTCCGTGCTCGATCGCGGCTTCCTGTTTGCCGATGGCGTCTATGAGGTCGCGGCGGTGATCGACGGCCTGCTGGTGGACAATGACGCGCATCTGGCCCGGCTGGAGCGCTCGGCGCGCGAACTGGGCATCCCGATGCCGCACTCGGTCGCGGAGATCGAGGCGATCCAGAAGCAGATCGTGAGCCGCAACGCGATGAGCGAAGGCCTCGTCTATCTGCAGCTGACACGCGGGACGGACGCCACCCGTGATTTCCTTGCGCCCGCCGGTCTCACCCCGACGCTGGTGCTCTTCGCGCAGGTGCGGCCGGTGACGTCGAACGCAGCGGCGGCAAAGGGCATTGCCGTCAAGTCGATGCCCGACCTGCGCTGGGCGCGGCGCGACATCAAGAGCGTGGGCTTGCTCGCACAGGCCCTCGCCAAGCGCGAAGCCGCCGCCGCGGGCTGCCAGGAAGCGATCATGCTGGAGGACGGGCTGGTGACGGAGGGCGCCTCCTCCACCTTCCACATCGTCACGCAGGACGGCATCCTCGTCACGCGGCCCCACTCGAACACGGTGCTGCCCGGCTGTACCTCCGCCGCCGTCGCCGCGCTCGGCGCCGAACAGGGGCTCACGATCGAGCATCGCGCCTTCACGCTGGCGGAAGCGAAGGCCGCGCGCGAGGTCTTCATCACCAGCGCATCGACCTTCGTCATGCCGGTGGTGACGATCGACGGCGAGGCGGTCGCAAGCGGCATACCCGGTCCGCTGGCCCTGCGCCTGCGGGAACTCTATCTCGACTTTGCGCGGCGGACGGGGCGTTAAGCCGGCACAGGGGAATCCATCGCCGCGCCCCTCTGGTGAAAAATCAGGAGGCGAAGTTGCCACCTGCGCATCACCCTTACGACAGCGGCCTTTTTCCCTAATAATCAACGCGACCCTTCAACGGGCGGCGGGCCGGACCGGCCCGGTTCCCCATGGCCGCGGAGATGCAGAGTGCAGGGACGTATCCTCGGCGTCGATGCCGCACGATATCTGCTGTCGCTGTTCGTCATCATCCTGCACGCCATGCCCAACACTCCACCCGGCACGGCGCTGTGGCCCGAGATGATTTCTGTGGTCACGCGCGCGGCGGTGCCGTTCTTTTTCATCGCCTCGGGCTATTTCCTCAAGCCCGCGCGGTCGGCGCACCCGGACATGGTCTCAAAGCATGTGCTGCGGCTGGCGCCGGTCTTCGGCTTCTGGATCCTGGCCTATGTGCTGCTCGCGCGGTCACTCGACATCGGCGGCGCATTCCGGTGGCGCGACATCCTGAGCGGCGGCCCCGGATTCCACCTGTGGTTCCTCCCCGCGCTCGGCTTCGGCCTCGCCTCCGTGTCGCTCAGCCTCGCGCTCGTGGGCGAGCGCGCGACGACGGGCTGGTGCATCGCGCTCGCCATCTTCGGCCTGCTCTCCAGCAGCTATCACGATCTGGTGTTCGGCCATGGCATCGAACGGCGCGGCGGATTGATGATCGCGCCGTCCTTCATCCTGCTCGGCGCATGGGCGAGGCGGCATGACGTACGCCTGTCCACGCCGCTTGCCGCGATGCTGACACTCGGCAGCCTGCTGCTGGTGTTCGCCGAGGAACTGGCGATCAGCCATTTCAGCGCCACGCCCTTCCAGAGCCACGATTTCACGCTGTCCACCATCCTCTACGGCGGGAGCGTCTTTCTCCTCAGCCTGTCGCTGCCCGAGAACCCTGTCACCCACCGGCTGGCTGCACTGGGCAGCATCAGCCTGGGTATCTACGTGTCGCATCTGGCTTTTCTCTGGCTCATCTACGGCCATCTCGCCAACACGACATGGCCCGGCGCGCTGCTGATCGCGCTCGTTGCCTTTTCCTGCGCCACGCTCTTCTCGCTGATGGCGGCGAACATTCCGCTGCTGCGCAGGGTCGCTGCCTGAACGGCGTGGCCGGCTATTCCTTCCCGCTCCAGCGCCACCGCCAGCCGCCGTCGGTCTTTTTCCAGCAGAGGACGAAATAACAGGCGAGAACGGTCAGAGCCGCGGCATCCTTTGCCGGCTTTCCCGGCAGCCACTTCATGATAGCGCCCAATGCAAGCGCGCAGGCGAACGTCACCGCCCATCCCTCCTTCGTGGCCGGCACCGCGCCGAAGCCGTAGCGCTTCTGCGCAAACCAGTAGCCGGGGCGGACGGTGCGCGTGGCTTTTATCAGGAACATCATGTCATTCCTCCTTCTCTTCCCTCGGCGGTCGCCCCCGCTTGCGCGCCTCGGGTTCCGCCAGCCTCACGCCGCGGCGCTTCAATCCCTCGCGCAGCAGCATTTCCACCTGCGCATTGACGCTGCGAAACTCCGCCGCCGCGCAGCGCTCCAGCGCGTCGAACAGCGGCTGGTCGATGCGCAGCGGAAAGGCCTTCTTCGGCGGGACAGGATCGCGCGGCGGCATAAGCGCGGTTACTGATATAGAGTGCCGGTGTTCAACACGGGCTGGGCGTCGCGCTCGCCACAGAGAACGACCATCAGGTTGCTGACCATCGCCGCGCGGCGCTCGTCATCCAGTTCGACGACATTCTTCGCGGACAGCTGGTCCAGCGCCAGTTCCACCATGGTCACGGCGCCCTCGACCAACCGCGTGCGGGCGGCGATCACGGCTTCCGCCTGCTGCCGGCGCAGCATGGCCTGCGCGATCTCCGGTGCATAGGCGAGATGGGTCAGGCGGCATTCGTCGATGGTCACGCCGGCGATGGCGACGCGCACCTGCAGTTCCGCCGCCAGTTCGTCCGCAACATGATCGCCATCGCCGCGCAGCGTCTTTTCCTCATGCTCATAATCGTCATAGGGATAGCGCGAGCCGATGGCGCGCACCGCGCTTTCGATCTGGATGTGGACGAATTCCTTGTAATCATCGACATCGAACAGCGCCTGCGCCGTATCGGTGACACGCCAGACGACGTTGGAGGCGATCTCGATCGGGTTGCCGCGCTTGTCGTTGATCTTGAGCTTTTCCGACGTGATGTTGTGGACGCGCACCGACAGCTTCTGCTTGCTGAGCCAGGGCCATACCCAGCGCAGGCCGTTGGTCCGGTCCGTGCCCTTATAGTCACCGAAGAGCAGGATCGCCGCCGCCTGATTGGGCTGGATCAGGTAGAAACCGGCGCTGATAAACAGGAAAGCGACGACACTGACGGCCAGCAAAGGCGCGCCGATCAAAATCCGATCCCCGCTGAGCAGCAGCAGGCCATAGGCAGCCACGATGATCGCGAGCAGCATCAGCCCGAGCATCGCATAGCCGCTGAAGGTCGATACGGGGCGTTCCCGCGTGGCGTTCAAGACGGACATCGACTCACCTCCCGATAAATTATAATATCATAATTATATCGAATATCGAGCAATGGCAATGGCGGGTCGTCACCCCGCGAGGCGGAAGGGCACCTCCGCAAGGCCGGGCACATCGACCCGGAAACTGAAGATCGCGCCGGCATGGGGCTGGGCCGCCAGTTCCTCATCGCTAAGGCCCGTGCGCGCGCTCGTCACATAGGCCGTGCGCAGGTCGTCGCCGCCGAACGCGATCATGGTCGGCCGCTTGGTCGGCAGCGCGACCTCGCTCAGGATGGTGCCATCCGGCCCGATCCGCACGACCCGGCTGCCGTCGAACAGCGCCGACCAGTAGCACCCCTCCGCATCGAACGATCCACCGTCCGGGCGGCCAGTGCCATGGACGAACTGGTGGAGGATATGGCGGTTGGAGAGCGTTCCGGCCTCCGGGTCGCAATCATAGGCGCGCAGCGCGTGGCTCGGCGTATCGGCATGGAAGAAACGGCGCCCGTCCGCTGAAAAGGCCGCGCCGTTGCAGGTAAGCATCCCGCCCTCGATCTCCCTGACGGTGGCGTCCGCGTCCAGCCGGTAGAGCGCGGCATCATGTGCGGATTTCGCCATGTTGACGCTGCCCGCCCAGAAGCGCCCAGAGGGATCGGTGCGGCCATCGTTGAAGCGGATATCCGGCCGGTCCGCGAAAATCTGAGCGCCGAAGGGCCGTGGATCCGCATCCCAGCCATCGAGCAGTGCGAAGCCGCTTCTCATCGCAAGCAGCAGGCCGCCGCCTTCCACGAAGGCGAAGCAGCCGACCGGATCGGCGAAGCTGCGGTATTCATCCACGCCGGTCGCCGGATCGAAGCGATGCAGCTCCCGCGCCTCGATATCGACCCAGTAGAGCCGCCGCTCCTCGCCATGCCAGCGCGGCCCTTCACCCAGCCGAGCGCCCGCATCCAGCGCCACCGTGACATCGAAGGAGGCCGGTTGTGTCATAAAGGCATCTATTCCCTGTTTTTCGCCTGTTCATGGAGGCCGCGATTGCATATCCCGCGAGGCAGCTTAAGCGTGAATTCAGTGCAGTAACGAAGAGGCAGCCCATGGCAAAGCCCCCAGTTTGGCGTCAGAATAAAGAAGCCTATCCCTTCATCATCCAGGTCGACACCCGTTATGGTGATCTGGATATCATGGGCCACATCAACAATGTGGCGATGGCATCTATATTCGAGTCCGCCCGCATCCAGTTTCACCGGCATCTTGGCCGCCATCCGCAGGATCTTGGCGTGCGCTGGCTGGTCGCGGCACTGGAGCTGAATTATTTGCGTGAATCGCATTATCCCGCCCCGATCAGCGTCGCGTGCGCCATCGGCGGGATCGGCAACACCAGCTGGACCGTAATGTCCGCTGCCTTCCAGCATGATGAATGCGTCGCCTCCTGCGACGCCGTGATCGCGATGCAGGGCCCGGAGGGTCGCCGCCGCGTGAGCGACGACCTGCGCGGTGTCTTCAAGGACAATTTCATTCGCCAACCCGAAGCCTGATCGCCCAGCGCCGCAGTGCGCCTGGCTTTCGCCACCCCCTTCCGCCACGTTAACCATTTATTGGCGGGACATCCTTAAGGATGATCCTGAACAGCGGCAGGGACCGACCGACGATGCAGATCTTCACCCGCAAGCGTGACAAGGGCCAGCAGCAAAGCCCCGCGCGGCGCATCCGCCTGCTCGTGGTGGACGAGAATGCAACGGCGCTGGCGGTGATCGGCAGGCGTCTGGCGCATATGGGCTATGACGTGACGCTGGCCGAGAATGGGTTCGTCGCGATCAACATGCTGATGGCGACGAAGTTCGAGCTGATCCTGATCGAAGCGAACATGCGGCTGCTTGGCGGCATCGCGACCATGCGCAAGATGCGCGCAACCGGCATGGCGGGTGCAGCATCCATCATGATGATTACCGGCCGCAGCGACAGTGCGGCAACCATCGAGGCGCTGGATGCCGGCGCCGACGACCAGATCGTGAAGCCCTTCGACTTCGATGTCCTCGACGCCCGCATCCGCCATGTGGTGGCCCGTGCCCGGCGGATCGACGAGCTTTCGCGCTTCAACGAACAGCTCGATGCCCGCATTGCCCGCCGGGCCGTGGAACTGGGCGAGGCACGCGCCGCGCTGGACGACATGACGATGGACCGCTCGCGGCTCGTCGCCTCCATCCAGGCACTGCATGACGAGATCGCCCGGCTCGGCAGCCAGGTCCACGGCTGACCCGCAACCCGTTTGCGCCTTCCTACAACCAGGCGTCGATGGCGTGCAGCGTCAGGCCGACAAGCCCGCCGACCAGCGTGCCGTTGATCCGGATATATTGAAGATCGCGGCCGACCGCATTTTCCAGCCTTGATGTCACGGTGCCGGCGTCCCACCCGCGCACCGTTTCGCTGACCAGCTTCACGATGCCGTCGCCATAGCTGGCGGTGACGCCCACAACGGCCCGGCGCGCGAAGCGGTTGATAAGCGCGCGCAGGCGGCCATCGGACTGCAGCGTGCCGCCCAGCGTCACCAGCGCCTCCCCCAACCGCCCCGCCATCGCCGCGCCGGGATCACGCGCGGCGCGCAGCAGTCCGGCACGCCCCTGTTCCCACAGGCCGTCGATCCAACGCTGCATCGCCGGGTTTTCGATCACCTCGTCGCGGATGCGGGCGACGCGGGCCTGCATCTCGATGTCGAACTGCAGATCCTGCGCCAGCTTCGCCAGGCCCTCTTCCGCCTTGCTGCGCAGCGGATGATCGGGATCGTCACCCATCTCGTCGAGCAGCTTCTGCAGCCCGTCGATGATCGCATTGGCGACATTCTCGTCGAGCCCGGTCCAGCGCATGATCTTGCCGGCACGCTGATGCACCATGTCGCGGATCATCTGTTCATTGGCGGCCAGCGTCTTGCCGGCCCAACGCACGATGCCGTCCAGCACCGGCGCATGGCGACCATCACGCATGGCGGCCTCAAGCGCCTGCCCGACCAGCGGCGCGAGGTTGATCGCGCGTAGGCGCGATGCGACGGCGCCCTTCACCATGCCGCCCAGGCGATCCTGATCCAGAGCCTCCAATATGTCGGCAAACAGGCGCGAGGCGCCTGCGCGCAGGCGCCCGTCCCCGCCGGAGGGCTGGCTGAGGAAGCGCCCGGCGGCGGACGCGAGATCAAGCCGCCCCATGCGCCGCGCTACCACCGCAGGCGTCAGGAAATTGTCACGCAGGAACAGGGCGAGCGTGTCGCCGATCCTGTCCTTGTTGCGCGGGATGATGGCCGTGTGCGGGATCGGCAGGCCGAGCGGATGGCGGAACAGTGCGGTAACGGCGAACCAGTCCGCGAGTCCGCCCACCATAGCGGCCTCCGCAAAGGCCTGCACATAGCCGATCGCCGGATGGACATGCGCAAAGGCGCGCGCGGCGATGAACAGCGCCGCCATCGCGAGCAGCATGCCCGTTGCCAACAGCCGCATGGTCCTTGCGCTGCGAACGGCCGGGACCGGCTGCGCGACGTCGACTGTGAGCATCCTCATGCCGCTATAATGGCTGGCGGGGCCGATCGGTTCAACAGAGGAACGATTTTCTGCCCTTCACGGCGCAGCGCTGTCGCCGTCGCCGGCGCGGGACGAGCGACGTTCAACAGATGCGACCGCTACCGGGGTGGATCACTCCGCCGCCTGATCCGCGCCATGCCCGTGCCCATGAGCATGACCATGCTTGTCCTCCGGCCTGTAGGAGAGGAACCGTCGGCTGAGGCGCGGCCCGAGCCAGCTTTCGAAACCGATGGCGAGGCTGAAGGCGGCCGGCACGATCACCAAGGTCAGCAGCGTAGAGAGCACGAGGCCGCCGATCACCGTGATGCCCATGGGCGCGCGCCAGGCGCCATCACCCGAGAGCGAGAGCGCCGTCGGCACCATGCCCGCGACCATCGCCACGGTCGTCATGACGATCGGCTGGGCGCGCTTGTGCCCGGCATCCACGACCGCTTCCCATTTGGGCACGCCCTTCTCCATCTCCTCCAGCGCGAAATCGACCAGCAGGATGGAGTTCTTGGCGACGATGCCCAGCAGCATCAGCAGGCCGATGAAGACCGGCATGGAAATGGGCTGTCCGGCGACGTGCAGCGCCAGCGCGCCACCCAGAGGCGCCAGCACCAGCGAGCCCATGTTGACGAAGGGCGGCATCACCCGCTTGTAGAGCAGCACCAGCACCGCGAACACCAGCAGCACGCCGGAGATGACCGCGATGATGAAGTTGCTCACCATCTCAGCCTGCCACTTGCTGTCGCCGGTGTTGAGTTTCTGTACGCCCTGGATCTCGCCAGCCAGCACCTTCTTCATGGTCGGCAGCGCGTTGATGACCTTCATCGCGTCGCTCGTCACAAGGCCGGGCGCAAGGTCGGCGCCCACCACCACCCGACGGATCTGGTTGTAGCGGCGGATCTTGGTCGGCCCGGCGCCGAATTCCACGTCGGCGACCACCTTCAGCGGCACCGAACCACCCGATGCGGTGGGCACAGGCAGGTTCTGGATGGTCGTAAGCTCGCGCCGGGAGTCCTCCGCGATCGACACGCGGATCGGGATCTGGCGATCGGACAGCGAGAATTTGGCACTGTTCTGGTCGATGTCACCCAGGGTCGCGATGCGGATCGTCTGGCTGAGCGCGTTCGTGGTCACCCCCAGGCTGGCGGCGAGATCCATGTGCGGCTTGATGATGATTTCCGGGCGCTGCATGTCACCCTGCACGCGCGGGGCGCGCAGTTCGGATCGCTGCGCCATCTCGGCCACGAGCTGATTGGCGGTCTTCTCGAGCAAGGCGGGATCGTCGCTGCCCATCACCACCGTCAGGTCGCGGCCAAAGCCGCCGCCCGACTGCGACTGGAAGTTCACGCGCGCGTCGGCGACATCCTGGAACTTGGGCGCCATCTGGCGTTCCCAATCGACGCTGGAAATGCCGCGGTCCTTTTTCAGCGTCAGGAACATCTCGGCCGATCCGGGCTCCTCGATATCGGTGAACACCGCATCGACGACCTTGGTGTCGGCAGCGAGCAGCGCTGCAACCTTTTCGGTGACGACATGGGTCTGCGCCAGCGTGCTGCCGGGCACCATTTCCACCGTCACCTGGCTGAAATCGGTATTGGTCGTGGGCTGGAACGTCATCGGCAGGGTCGCAAAGGCTGCGATGGTCGCGGCGAACGCGCCGCCGCCGCCGATGAGCACGGTTTTCCAGCGATGCGCGAGCGACCATTTGAGCAAGGCCATGTAGCCATCCATCAAACGGCCCTCGCCATGGCTTTCCTCGCCATGGGCCTTCAGGAAATAGGCCGCGATCATCGGCGTGATCAGGCGCGCGACGGCAAGGCTCATCAGTACTGCGACGACGACCGTCATGCCGAACTGGATGAAGAACTGGCCCGAAATGCCCGGCATCAGAGCCACGGGCAGGAACACCGCGACGATGGCGGATGTCGTCGCCAGCACGGCGAGGCCGATCTCGTCGGCGGCATCGATAGAGGCCTGATAGGCGGATTTGCCCATGCGCATGTGGCGCACGATATTCTCGATCTCCACGATCGCGTCATCGACGAGCACACCCGCCACCAGGCTGAGCGCCAGCAGGGAAATGCCGTTGAGCGTGAAGTTCATCATGTCCATGAACCAGAAGGCCGGGACAGCCGACAAGGGAATGGCCAGCGCGGAAATGATCGTCGCGCGCCAGTCACGCAGGAACAGGAACACGACGACGACGGCCAGCACCGCGCCCTCGATCATCGCCGACATGGCGGAATGATATTGTTCCTTGGTATATTCGACGCTGGCGAAAAGCTGGCGGAAATGAACCTTCGGGTTTTCCTTTTCCAGCTTCTCCAGGATCTTCATCGCGTCGTCATAGACGGTGACGTCGGATGCGCCCTTGGCCTTTTCCAAGCGGAAGCTCGTCACCTGCCGTCCGTTCATGAACGAGAGCGACCGCTGCTCCGCATACATGTCGCGTACCGTGGCGATGTCGGCGAGCTTGACCGTGCGGCCCGCGCCGACGGCGATCTGGGTCTGCCCCAGGCCATAGGCATCCTGCGCATTGCCCAGCACGCGCACAGACTGTTCCGCACCGGCAATCTCGGTGCGGCCGCCGGCGGCATTCACGTTCACCTGCCGCAGTTGCTGGTTCACCTGAGACGCGGTGATCCCCTGCGCCTGCAGCTTGGCGGGATCGAGGATGACGCGAATCTCGCGGCTGACACCGCCACCACGCTTGACCGCGGCCATGCCCGGAACGCCCAGCAGCCGCTTGGCGACGGTATTGTCGACATACCAGGAGAGTTCCTCCAGCGTCATGTCGGTCGCTTCTGCGCTGAAATAAGCGATCGGCCCGCCATCGATGTCGACGCGCGACACCTGCGGCTCGAGAATCCCGTCGGGCAGGTCCGAGCGGATCTGGTCGACCGCGTTCTTCACGTCGGCGACGGCGCGGTCGACCGGCGTGCCGATCGCGAACTGGATGAAGGTGTTGCTGCTGCCTTCGCTCGCGGTCGACTGGATTTCGTCCACGCCGCTGATCGCGCGAACGGCCGCCTCGACCCGCTGCGTGACCTGGGTCTCCAGCTCGGACGGCGCGGCACCGGGCTGCACCACCGTCACATTGACGGCGGGGAAGCTGATGTCCGGGTTGTTGTTCACGTCCATGCGGCCAAAGCTGACGATACCCGCCAGCATCAGGGCCGCGAAGATGACGATCGGCGTGACCGGATTGCGGATCGCCCAGGCTGAAATATTACGAAAGTTCATGGGCGTTGATCCTTGATCCGTCCGCCGTTCAGCGAGCGGCCTTCTCGAACTGCGGCTTCACCTTCTGTCCGGGCGTCAGGAAGCCGCCCGCCGTCGCGACGATCTTTTCGGTGCCCGAAAGCCCTGAAAGGATCGCGACACCGGCATTCGACACCTGGCCGACCTTCACGTCACGCCGCTCCACCTGGTTGTTGGCGTTGACGACATAGACATAATTGCCCTTGGGATCGCTCTGCACGGCGGATTCGGGCAGCTGCGGCGCAACGTTCGATCCCGCGACCAGCCGGGCGGCAGCAAAGCCACCGGGACGGATCGCCGACGCATAGGCGAGCGCGATGCGAGCGATGCCGAGGCGCGACTGCGGATCGACTACCGGCGATATCTGCCACACATGGCCGACATAGCCCTCGCTCGCGCCGACCGGCGTTACCGTGGCGGCATTGCCCACCCGCACATGCAGCAGATCGTCTTCGCTCAGTTGCGCGCGCATTTCCATTTCGCCGCCCTTGGCCATGCGGAACAGGACGCCCGTACCCGAGCCCACCACCTGGCCAGGCTCGACGGCACGCGTGAGGATCAGCCCGGCTTCGGGCGCGCGGATATCGAGCCGCCCGGTGCGCGCCCGCTGTTCGCCAAGCTGCGCGACCGCAACCCCGACGCGGGCATTGGCAGCATCGCGAGTCGCGGTATTCTGATCGATCGTCGCCTGACTGATAAAGCCGCGACCGACCAGCGCCTTCGCCCGGTCCAGCTGTGTCTGCGCGAGCTTCGCGTCGGCGCGCGCCACTTCAACCTGAGCGGCGAGCGAACGGATCTGTTCGGACTGGACCGATCGTTCGATCACCGCCAGGCTCTGGCCTGCCTTGACCCAGTCGCCAGGCTGAACCAGCACGCGCAGCACCTGGCCGCCCTCGCCCACGACCGCCACCGGCATTTCCACGCGTGCGGCAAGCGAACCGGTCGTCGTGACAGAGCTTTCTACGGTCGAGCGACCGGGACTGATGACGGTGACGACGGGAACCTGCGCGGCATTGGCGGCGCCAGCATCAGCCGTCCCGCCCTTGCGTGAGAGCATGGCAGCCGCCACGACGAGCGCGACGATGAGCACGCCGCTGACGATCAGGATCAACCGACGCTTGCGCTTGCGAGCATCGCTATCGATGTCACCGAACTCGACCATCGTCGGCTCTCCTGCGAACTGAGTCTCGTAATTCATGCCCCTGAACATGCTCCTGTCGCAGTCCTGACGATGTCGATGGTCGAACGACTGCTGTATTATCTGAATAAATCACCGGGCTCAAGCCCGAAAAACAGCGCCGGTCATGCCAGCGTGGTGCGCCCCGTTATACACAGGGCATGCCTGCGCGAACGCCCTGTTTCAAGGCGGAAATCCAGCGTGGGACGATCGCGCGATGAATGGCGGGTTGCATTGTTCCGCAGCCGTGACATCCTTGCCACCCTCGCACCCGCGGGAGGAGAGAAGTGATGGCGATCGATGCGCTGAAATGGCTGATATTGGGGCTTATCGCGGGCGGACTTGCGCGATTCATCATGCCCGGCCGCCAGAGCGCGGGATGTGTCGTCACGATCTTGCTCGGCATCGCCGGGGCGTTGCTGGCAGGCTATTTCGGCCGGGTGGCAGGATTTTATGATGAAGGCGAACATGCCGGGCTGATCGCGGCGACGCTTGGCGCCGTGGCGGTGCTGGCAATGTTTCGCTGGCTGGCCGGCAGAAAATAGCACGCAGGCAAGAAAAAGGCTCGCCGGATGCCGGCGAGCCTAGAGTTTCGATCCAGCGGTTGTGGATCGGCGGGGTTTGCTTTCAGATCAACGCACCGAACCACGACGAACCAGGTTCACGATGGCAAGCAGGATGACTGCGCCGACAAGTGAAACGAGGAAGGTGGTGATGTTCAGCGGCGCATTGTTGATATTACCGCCGGAGAACAGCAGGCCGCCGATGAAGGCGCCAACGATCCCCACGATAATGTTCAGGAAAATACCCTGCTGCGCGTCCGTGCGCATGATGAGACTGGCAAGCCAGCCAATAACGCCACCAACGATCAGCCACATGATGATGCCCATTACCCAATCCTCCTAAGAACCGATCCCCACGCCGTCTGATGGTACAAACGGCGGACCGAGGCGGACGTTCCATGGACGGATGATTTAGTTTCGATCGGGCAACCGTCCTTTGACAGGAGAGGATTTTTCGATGGGCACCGCGCGAACGACCTTTCCCGCGCAATTTGATGCTAAAAAGGGAAAGGGCCACCTGTCTTGCGACAGGCAGCCCTTCCGTGCCGTAACTGGTGGTTGGGGAGGATCAGTATTTCTGCTGGCGCTCGTACAAGGACTTATAATGTTGAATGCGGGTGACGCGCAGGCCCGGCATGCCTGAACGATCGACGGCGCGCTGCCATCCGGCGAATTCTTCCAGGGTCAGCGAATAGCGCTCGCACGCTTCATCGACGCTGAGCAGACCACCATTGACGGCTGCGACAACTTCCGCCTTGCGCCGCACGACCCAGCGGGTGGTGGTGGGCGAGGGCAGGCTGTCCAGGGTCAGGGGCTCCCCGAGCGGACCAACGACCTGTGCGGGCCTTATTTTCTGGTTCTCGATCATTCTCACCTCAACATCGGCGGTGCCGGTAAATCATGGTGGTCGAGTTATCGACCAGAGCCTTGAACATCGGCTAAATCGCCGAGGTAAATGGCCCGTTCATCACATTTCCCCACCGTAACGACCTCAGCGACAATCGGGTTGAAGCTGCCGCTGAGGCAGGCAGCGCCCATGACGCCGCCGACACGTGGCGCAAACATGTTGGCCAGTGTCTGGACCTTGTCCTCTCCGCCTTCCTGCCCCCGCAGGATGAGCGCCATTTCATGCGCCGTGGGACTGGACGCCTGCCTTGCTGCAGCTGCGGCAAGAACGACATCCAGCTCCATCGCATGAGCAACCTCTGCCAAGGGAATTTCATCGGCAGCCAGCTGCAGCGTCAGGGAAAAGCCTAGATCCATGACCTTAGTGCTAGCGACAAAAGGATAATTGCCGGTAAATCACCCGGTCACAGACTGTTAGGTGTAATGAAGCCCCGCTTAACCGGGGGTGGCAGAGCGAGCGGATCCGGCCTATATTGGCGGCCCATGCCTTCAGAACCACAGAGCGGCCTTGCGCCAGCAGATTTCCAGTTGCCCCTTCCCATGGCCGGCCGGCGCATCGTCGTCGCCATGTCGGGCGGTGTCGACTCAAGCGTCGTGGCCGCGCTCGCCGCGCGCAGCGGGGCCGAAACGATCGGCGTCACCTTGCAGCTCTACGATCATGGCGAAGCGACGGGGCGGACGGGAAGCTGCTGCGCCGGGCAGGACATCCGGGACGCCCGCGCGGTCGCCGACAGCCTCGGCATCGCTCATTATGTCTTCGATTATGAAAGCCGGTTCCGCGAGTCGGTGATCTCTGGTTTTGCCGATGAATATATGGCGGGCCGCACCCCCATTCCGTGCGTGCGCTGCAACATGGGCGTCAAGTTTACCGATCTGTTCGCGCTCGCGCGCGACCTGGGCGCAGACTGCCTGGCGACCGGCCATTATGTCCGCCGCGTGATCGGCGCCGATGGCGGCGCGCAGCTGCACCGTGCCGCCGATCCCGCGCGCGACCAGAGCTATTTCCTTTTCGCCACGACCCAGGCCCAGCTCGACTATCTACGCTTTCCCCTGGGCGCCATGCCCAAGGCGCAGGTCCGCGCCATCGCCGCGGAAATGGGCCTTGGCGTCGCTGCCAAGCCCGACAGCCAAGACATCTGCTTCGTGCCGGACGGCGACTATGCGAAGGTGGTGCGGAAGGTGCGACCCGATGCCGATACCGAGGGCGAGATCGTGCATATCGACGGCCGCGTGCTGGGCACTCATCGCGGCCTCATCCACTATACCGTCGGCCAGCGGCGTGGCCTTGAGGTCGGCGGCCAGGCCGAGCCGCTCTACGTCGTGCGCATCGATGCGGAAACGCGGCGCGTGATCGTCGGTCCGCGCATCGCGCTGGCGGTCGGCGGCGCACAGCTCAGCGAGATGAACTGGCTGGGCGGCGACTTTCAGGGTCCGCTCCTGGCCAAGGTGCGCTCCATGGCCCGCCCCGCACCGGCACGGCTCGAAAATGGCGTGCTGCGCTTCGACCAGCCCGAATATGGAGTCGCGCCGGGCCAGGCAGCGGTGCTCTATGATGGCGACCGGGTTCTGGGCGGCGGATGGATTGAGCAGACCATGGCTGCCGAGCCTGTTTTCGCCTGAGGGCGAAAGCCTGCTCTTTCCTTCAGCGCGAAGGCACGGCCGGACACTTCGTTAACCTGCCGGATAGGCTATCGCGGTAGGAAAGCCCTATGTCCTCGCGGTACAAGATCGTTGTTGCGCTCCTTTTCTCGCTCAGTGCCACTGTAGCGCTGATGGCGATCGTATCGCAATTTCCGAACATGGAGATCCCGCCGCGCTACTGGATCTTCGGCATGCTGTGTTCGCTTGTCGTGTCTTTTCCGGTGGTTTTACTGCTTGTTCGCCAGGATTCCCGCAGCCGCCAGCTCAATAGCGAGCTGCACACCGCCTATGCCAGCATGAAGGAAATGGTCGAGCGCGACCAGCTGACCGGGCTGCTCAACCGGTCCGCCTTCTTCGCCCGCGCCGAGTCGCTTCAGGCCGAGTCGTCGGGCTGGTTCATCCTGATCGACATCGACCATTTCAAGAGAATCAACGACAGCCACGGCCATGAAGCGGGCGATCATGCCCTCTGTGCGGTGGCCACGGCGCTCCGTTCGTCCATTCGCAAGGGGAGCGATCTGGTGGCGCGGATCGGCGGCGAGGAGTTCGCCATCTATGTGCCCGTGGAGCAGGACGATCCCGTCACCGGCATGGCCGAACGCCTGCGCCGGTCTGTCGAGACGCTGGAATTGAGGGACCGGGCGGGCACGCGCATTCCCCTGACGATCAGCGTCGGCATTGCCGGCGGACGCCGAATCCGCAGCGTCCAGGATGGCGTGCGCGAAGCCGACATGGCCATGTACCATGCGAAGAACAACGGCAGAAACCAGGTCAGGATGAGGGCATGAGCGCCAGCTTGCGGGGACCGTGCCCATGTTGAAGCGGATTCGGCCGGACCAGCTACGGATCGGCATGTACATCCATGAACTGGAAGGGCCGTGGCTCACGCATCCCTTCTGGCGCCGGCGATTCGTGATCGCCGATGTCGAGACATTGGCGCGCCTTCGCGAGAGCGGCCTTCCGGCGCTCGTCATCGACGTGACGAAAGGGCTGGATGTCGTGCCCGACATGCAGGCCGTTTTGCCCGTCGCCTCCGTCAAGCCGTGCCCCGCGCTGCGCCCCGTGGTGCCTCGGCCGACCGAGCGCCGTTCCAGCAAGGCCGAGCGGGAGCGCGCGACCCGCACGGTCAATCGCGCCCGCACGGTGATGCGCAGCCTGTTCGAGGAAGCGCGGCTGGGCGAGGCGATCCAGGCGAGCAAAGTCACCGACCTGGTCGACGACATCACCGAATCCGTCATCGCCAACCCCTCCATGTTCCTTGGCCTCACGCGGCTGAAGAACAAGGACGAATATACCTATATGCATTCTGTCGCGGTGTGCGCGCTGATGGTCAGCTTCGGCCGCAGGCTGGAACTGGACGACTCGGCGCTGCGCACATTGGGCATGGGCGGCCTGCTCCACGACGTCGGCAAGATGGTGATCCCCAGCGATATCCTGAACAAGCCGGGCAAGCTCACGCCCGACGAGTGGACGCTGGTGAAGACCCATTGCGAGCGCGGCTACGACATGCTGAAGGGCGGCGAGGGCGTTCCCGACGTGGTGCTCGACATCTGCCTGCATCATCATGAGAAGATCGACGGCACCGGCTACCCCTTCGGCCTTGCCGGCGATCAGCTCAGCCTGCCCGCGCGCATGGGGGCGATCTGCGACATCTATGACGCGCTGACCTCCAACCGCATCTACAAGTCGGCATGGACGCCCGAGGACGCGGTCACGCAGATGCGCAACTGGCACGGGCATCTCGACCAGGCGCTGATGTTCAATTTCGTCCAGACCGTCGGCATCTATCCCGTCGGCATGCTCGTCCGCCTGCGATCGCACCGCCTGGGCGTCGTACTGGGCGAACGGCGCAAGACCCATGCGGGACCGCCCAGGGTGCGCGTGTTCCACGCCATCCCGGACGACATGCCGCTCGCCTATGAAGACGTCATCCTTTCCGACGGCATGACCGGCGACCAGATCGTCAGCGACGAACGGCCGGAACATTGGAACCTGGGCGATTGGGACAAGCTCCGCGCCATGATCTTGGCCGGCGACCCCCTGCCGCGCAGCATGAGGTTGTTGCCGCCGCGCAGCGACGTCGCCTGAACAGCCGAAGACAGCGAATTAGAAGCACAGAGGCAGTCGAGCGGCGCGTGATCGGCGGTCGCCGCGCTCACGCGCCTCAGCGACGTCGCGCGAGCCGCACCAGCGCTTCGTCCAGCGCCGACAGGAAGCGCGAACGGTCGGTCTTGGAGAAAGGCGGCGGGCCGCCAATGGCGTCGCCGACCGCGCCCGCGCGCAAGTCCGCCATGATCGCGCGGGTGGCGACCGCGCTGCCGATCGAATTGGGCGTGAACGGCCGGCCATTGGGCGCAATGACGATCGCCCCCGCCTTCAGGCAGCGATCCGCCAGCAGGATGTCGGCGGTAATGCAGACGCTGGCGCCATCCGCGCGCTCCGCGATCCAGTCGTCCGCCGCGTCGAAGCCGTCGCTCACCACGATCCGCTCGATCAGCGGGTGCTGCGGCACCCGGAACGGGCTGTTGCTCACGATGCTGACCGGCACGGCGTGGCGGAAGGCGACCTTGTAGATCTCCTCCTTCACCGGGCACGCATCAGCATCGACGAGCAGCCGGATCATTTGCCCCGGTGCGGGCCCTTGGGTCCGCCCTTGAAGGGACGCTTGCCGCCTTCGCGTGGGCCTTCATGGCCGCCACGCGGACCGCCGAAGCCACCCGGCTTGGGCCCGCGCGAGGCAAAGGGCTTCGCGCCATGACGTGCCGGCGCGGGGCCATTGGGCCCATTGCGGTTACGCTTGGCCTGCTCGCGCGGGGGGCTGTCCATCGGCTCGATGCGAACGCTGCCCTCGCCATCCTCGTCCGGCTGGGCAGTACGCTTCACCGCCGCCAGGAAGCGGCCAGCCACGGCGCGCGGGATTTCGAACATGGACATGTCGGCGACGACGCGGATCGCGCCGATCTCACCCCGGCCGATATGGCCGCGGCGGCAGATCAGCGGCAGCAGCCAGCGCGGATCGGCATTATGCTTGCGGCCGACATCCATCGCGAACCACACCGTGTCCTCGAAGCCGGGGCGCGGCCCCTGCGAACGCTCGGCGGCGCTGTCGGCGTCGAGCAGTTCCTCGGGCTGCGGCATCCGGCCACGATGGGCGTGAACGAGGGCGGCGGCGATGTCCTCCGGGCTGCGCTCGGCGAGCAGCCGCGCGGCCAGCGCGCGATCCTCGTCATCGACCTCGATCGGCTCCAGCAGGGTGGTGAGCAGGCGATCGCGATCGGCCACGCGAATATCCTGCGGGGTCGGCGCGGACATCCATTCCGCCGGGATTTTCGCCCCGCGCAGCATCGATTCGACACGGCGACGGCGCGGATAGGGCACGATCAGCACGGCCGTCCCCTTCTTGCCGGCGCGACCGGTACGGCCGGAACGGTGCTGCAGCGTCTCGGCGTCGCGCGGGATCTCGACATGGATGACCAGGCTGAGCGTGGGCAGGTCGATGCCGCGCGCGGCGACGTCGGTCGCCACGCAGATGCGGGCGCGGCGATCGCGCAGCGCCTGCAGCGCCTGGTTGCGCTCGTTCTGGCTATGCTCACCCGACAGCGCCACGACGGCAAAGCCGCGATCGGTCAGGCTGCTGTGGAGATGGCGCACCGATTCGCGGGTGGCGCAGAACAGCATCGCGGTTGGTGCGTCGTGCAGGCGCAGCAGGTTGACGACGGCATTTTCGACATCGGCAGGCGCGACGGTGACGGCCTGGTAGCTGATGTCGCCATGGCCACGATCCTCGCCTACGGTCGAGATGCGCAGCGCGTCCTTCTGGTAGCGGCGGGCCAGCGCGACGATCGGCTTGGGCATGGTCGCCGAGAAGAGCAGCGTGCGGCGGCCCTCCGGCGTCGCGTCGAGCAACTGCTCAAGGTCTTCGCGGAAGCCCATGTCGAGCATCTCGTCGGCTTCGTCGAGCACCGCGACGGACAGTTCCGACAGGTCGAGCGCGCCGCGTTCCATATGGTCGCGCAGGCGGCCGGGGGTGCCCACGACGATATGCGCGCCCTGGGCCAGCGAACGGCGTTCCTTCGCCGCGTCCATGCCGCCCACGCAATGCGCGATGCGCAGGCCGGCGGGGCTATAGAGCCACTCGAACTCACGCCCGACCTGCAGCGCCAGCTCGCGCGTCGGCGCGATCACCAGTGCCTTGGGCAGGCCCGCGACATTGGGGCGGCCATCCTCGAACAGCAGTTCGGTCGCCATGGCGAGCCCGAAGGCGACGGTCTTGCCCGATCCGGTCTGCGCGGAGACGACGAGGTCGCGGCCAAGCGCCTCTTCCTCCAGCACGGCCGACTGCACGGGGGTAAGCGTGGCGTAACCACGGGCGGTAAGCGCTTCGGAAAGAAGCGTGGGGATGTTCTGAAAAGTCATTGGTCTTTCAATCTGGTCGCCGGGGGCGCCATGGTCCGCTCCCATGGCGGCGCTTTGGCGTGCAGAAGAAGGCGAGTATCTTTGCTGAGCGCCCCTTAGAGGCAAAACGCCAAAAACGCAATGTCGCTCGCCGGGGCGATGAAAATGACGGGCAGCGGGAGGGTTTGGGTGGATGGAGGATGTCTTTGACGACGGGCATTGCGCGAAACGGGCTGCAATGGAGCGTGACCGTACAAGGCATCGCCCTGCAGGGCCGTGCTCCTGCGAAAGCAGGAGCCCAAGGCGAGGACGCGCCCACCGATCCTGGGTTCCTGCTCAAGCCGGGCCACGCGCCGTTTCTGCCTGAACGGAATCGACTGGTTGCCCCCCCTCCTTCTCCCCTCCCTGGTAGGCAGGGGAGAGAGCAAAACTGAACGCCCCTACCTCCTAAGCCGCCTGCGCGCTCCCCGCCGAAAAGCGCTGCCGATAATCCCCCGGCGACAACCCCATGATCCGATGGAACACCCGGCGGAAGGCGGCGGCATCCTCATAGCCCACGGCCCAGGCGACCTGATCGACGGGGCGGCGGGTAAACTCCAGCAGTTCGCGCGCCTTGCCCACGCGCAGATGCTGGGCATATTCGATCGGGCGCAGGCCGGTGGCGTGCTTGAAGCGGCGCAGGAAGGTGCGCTCCTCCAGCCCCGCCATGTCCGCCATCTGCGCCACGCTGACGGCCCGGCCGCCCTTGCCCTGCAGCCAGTGCTGCACCTTCAGCACCGGCTCGTCGCCATGGGTCAGGCGCGGGGCGAAGCTGCTGTAGTGGCGCTGCTCCCGCCCCGCCGGATCGACCAGCAGGAAGCGCGCCGTCTCTATCATCACGCTTGGCCCCAGCAGCCGGTCGACCAGCCGGATGCCAAGGTCCGTCCACGCCATCAGCCCGCCGGCGGTGATGATGTCGCCATCCTCGATCACCATCCGGTCGGCATCCAGCAGCACATCGGGGAAGCGCTGGCGGAAATCATCGGCGAACAGCCAGTGGGTGGTCGCCGGGCGCCCGGCAAGCAGCCCGGTGGCCGCGAGCAGGAACGCGCCGCCACAGGTGGAGCCGAGCGTCGCGCCCTGCGCATGGCGGTCCAGCATCCAGCGGGCATAGGGCGCCGCCTCGATTGCATCGGGAGGCCCGGTGAGCCGGCCGGGCGCGATCAGGATTTCCGGCTGGCTGTCATGATCGGCATGAGTATCGAAGCTGCGGATGAAGCAGCCCGTCTCGTCCGGCTGCCAGTGGCTGACGCGCACCACCGGGCCGCCATGGCTGGCCGAGAAATGGCCGGCGATCGCGAGCAGGTCCGTCATGCCATGCACCATCGCCTGCTGGCAGCCGGGATAGAGCACGATCCCGACCTCGGCTCCGGGTTGGCCGGCCGGCGTGCCCGCCTGTCCCGCTCCGGCCTGGCCTGCTCCGGTCCGTCCGCTTTTCGCCACGCTGGCCCTGCCTTTCGCTGCTTTGTCGGAATCGGCTCGCCTATTGTCAGAACCGCCAATGCCGACGATGCCGCAGCAGCCCTATTCCTTCAAGTCATGGAGCAAGCCGCTCCTTCGACATTGAAAGGAACAGGGACATGAGCACGATCACAACCAAGGACGGCACCCGCATCTTCTACAAGGACTGGGGCAGCAAGGATGCGCAGCCCATCGTCTTCTCCCATGGCTGGCCGCTGACCGCCGATGCCTGGGACGCGCAGATGGTCTTCTTTGCGAACAAGGGCTTTCGCGTCATCGCCCATGACCGCCGCAGCCATGGCCGTTCCGACCAGGTGTGGGACAACAACACCATGGACCAATATGCCGACGATCTGGCCGAGCTGATCGAGACGCTGGACCTGCATGACGCGATCCTCGTCGGCCATTCGACCGGCGGCGGCGAAGTGACCCGCTATATCGGCCGGCACGGCACGGCGCGGGTGGCGAAGATCGGCCTGATCGGCGCGGTACCCCCGCTGATGCTGAAGACCGAGGCCAATCCCGGCGGCCTGCCCATCGACGTGTTCGACGGCATCCGCAAGGGCACCTATGACAATCGCAGCCAGTTCTTCAAGGATCTGGTCGTGCCCTTCTACGGCTACAACCGCAAGGGCGCGGTGCTTTCGGAGGGCATTCGCGACAGCTTCTGGCTGCAGGGCATGATGGGCGGGCTGAAGGGCCAGCTCGACAGCATCCGCGCCTTTTCAGAAAGCGATTTCCACGCCGACCTTGCGAAGTTCGACAAGCCCACGCTCGTCCTGCACGGCGATGACGACCAGATCGTCCCGATCGGCGCGGCCGCCCTCTCGACCGTGAAGATCATCAAGCATGCAGTGCTCAAGGTCTATGAGGGCGCCGACCATGGGCTGACGCAGACTCATCAGGACCGCTTCAACGCCGACCTGCTCGACTTCATCCAGAGCTGAACGATCCCCAGCGCGCGGCGGCCAGGACGGTCGCCGCCGCCCTCCCCCTTCTTATTCAAGGAACACTGACATGACCGAAGGAACCATTCTCATCACGGGCGCCTCCGATGGCATCGGCGCCGTCTATGCCGAACGGCTCGCCCGGCGCGGACACGACCTCATCCTCGTCGCCCGCCGCGCCGAAAAGCTGGCGGCGCTGGCCGATCGGCTGAGCGCGGAAACCGGCGTAAGCGTCGAGACGCTGTCGGCCGATCTCGCCAAGGCGGAAGACCTTGCCCTTGTCGAGGCCCGGCTGCGCGAAGACGGCAGCATCACCGGCCTTGTCAACAATGCCGGCATCGCGGGCGAAGACAGCTTCATCGCTGCCGACCCGGCCCATCTGACCGGCATGATCGACCTCAACGTGCTGGCCGTCACCCGGCTGTCGGCAGCGATCGCACCGCGCCTCGCCGCGCAGGGCAAGGGCACGATCATCAACATCACCTCCGTCACCGCGCTGATGCCGGACGGCTTCACGGCGGTCTATCCCGCGACCAAGGCCTTCGTCCTTGCCTTTACCGAAGCGCTGAGCGTCGAGCTGGGTGCCAAGGGTGTGCGTGTGCAGGCGGTGCTGCCCGGCATCACCCGCACGGCGATCTGGAACGATGAGCAGATCGCCGGCATTCCGGCCGACATGGTGATGGAAGCAGGCGACATGGTCGATGCGGCGCTGGCCGGGCTCGACCTGGGTGAGACGATCACCATTCCATCGCTTCCCGAAACGACTGATCTGGATTACTTTATCGCCGCGCGATCGGCACTGCGTCCCAACCTGTCCCGCAAACTGCCCGCCGCCCGTTACACGGCCTGAGCAATAGCCTGACCTGATCTTTGTTTTCGCTTCACTTCATGCGGAAATCGGGTTCCCGCCTTTCCGCGCGACACCCCAGAAGGAGACATGCCATGATCCTTGGACTTTCGGTGCAGGCCTTCATCCAGCTGCACGTCGCCATCAGTCTGATCGCTATCGTGACCGGCCTTGTCGCGATGCCCGCCCTCGCATCGGGGCGCTGGCTGAGCGGCTGGCAGGCGGTGTTCCTCTTCACCACCGCCGCCACCAGCATCACCGGCTTCCTTTTCCCGTTCCGGGGCGTAACGCCGGCGCTGATGACCGGCGTGATTTCGGTCGCCATCCTCGTGGTGTCCTTCGTCGCGCTCTACGGGCTGGGGCTGAAGGGCCGGGCACGGGCGGCCTATGCCGTGAGCGCCACCGCCGCGCTGTACCTCAACCTGTTCGTGCTGGTGGTGCAGGGCTTCCTGAAGGTGCCGGCGCTGCAGGCCATCGGCCCGACGCAGGCATCCCCCGCCTTCATCGTCGCGCAGACGCTGGTGCTGGGGCTGAGCGTAGTGCTGGGCTATTTCGCCGTCACCGGTGCCCGGACTGCCCGGCCGGCAACCGCCTGAAACGGCCTGACACTGGCGGACGATATCGATGCAGGGCGGGGCCAAGGCTCTGCCCTGTGTTTGCGTCACGCCTTCACGCGCAGCGTCGCCAGCGCGGCGATGGCCATCACGCCGGCCGCGAACGCCATTGTCCAGATCGGCTCGGTCGGGAAGAAGTGGCGAACGATCGTGCCCATCACCGTCGCCACCAGCAGCTGCGGGATGACCACGAAGACGTTGAACAGGCCCATATAGATGCCGAGCTTCGCCTGCGGCAGGCTGGAGGCGAGGATCGCATAGGGCATGGCGAGGGTGGAGGCCCAGGCGATGCCGATCCCCACTTCCGAAAGCAGCAGCACATAGGGATCGCGCACGAACAGGAAGGAGAGGAAGCCCATGGCCCCCAGCAGCAGCGCGAGCGCATGCGCCCGCGCCTTGCCCAGCCTGCGGGCGAGTGGCTGCAACAGGAAGGGCGCGGCGAGCGCGGCGACGCCATTATAGGTCGCGAACAATATGCCGACCCAGTTGCCGCCCTCATTATAGGCGGCGCTCGCCGGGTCGGCCGAACCGAAGGCATATTGGGCGACGACGGGCGTGGTATAGATCCACATGATGAAGAGTGCCGACCAGGTGAAGAACTGCACCAGCGCCAGCCGCTTCATGATCGGCGGCATCGCGGCGAAATCGCCCACGACATGGGTGAGCAGATTGTCGCTCCGGCCCCGCTTATGGAGCCACCGTGCCACGATCCGCGCGAGGCCGTAGCCGGCGACGAGCCCGCCCAGCAGATAAAGTTCCTTCTCCAGCCCCGCACCATAGACCAGCACCGCGATGGCAAGGCCGGCGATGATCCACAGAATACCGCCGCCCGCCGCCGGAAGGCCGGGCGGAGCCGCAGGCGGCGAATCGGGATCGCGCCCTTCGAATGCCGCCAGCTGCGCCGGGGAATATTCCTTCGTCGTCAGCACCGTCCACATGACGGCGACGAACAGCGCTGCCCCGCCGATATAGAAGCCCCAGCGCACGGTATCGGGCACGCCGCCGCCCGGCGCGACATTGGCGACGCCCAGATGATCGAGCAGCCAGGGCGTGGCGGAGCCGACCACCGCGCCCGCGCCGATGAATGCCGTCTGCAGCGCATAGCCCGCCATATGCTGGTCCTTCGCCAGCATGTCGCCGACAAAGGCGCGGAAGGGCTCCATCGAGACATTGAGCGAGGCGTCGAGCATCCACAGCATCAGCGCGGCCGCCAGCAGGCCCGGCGCATTGGGCATGCCGACCAGCGCCAGCGCGGCCAGCAGTGCCCCGGCGAAGAAATAGGGCCGCCGCCGGCCGAAGCGACACCATGTGCCGTCGCTATAATGGCCGATGATCGGCTGTACGAGCAGGCCGGTCAGCGGCGCCGCGATCCACAGCAGCGCCAGATCGTCCAGGCTCTCGCCCAGCGACTGGAAGATGCGGCTCATATTCGCGTTCTGCAGCGCGAAGCCGATCTGGATGCCGAAGAAGCCGAAGCTGATGTTCCACAGACCGGCAAAGCTCTGGCGCGGGCGGCCCTTGCCTGTCGTCATCGCCTGATCGCCCGCGCCCATGCTCAACGCCTGCCCGCCCGGCCGCCGGCCGCGACGAAGCGGATCGCCTCGCCGCCGCCCGGTGCCAACGCGATCGTCAGCCGATCGCCCTTCTTCACCGGCCGCTTCTCGATCACGATGGCGTGCCGCGCCTCGGTGCGATAGTCCGCGCCCGGCCCGTCGCGGTAGATTTCCGCCGTGTAGCTGCGCCCGGCATCGAGGAAGTCGAGCGTCACCTCGCTCGACCGCGCCTCTTCATCGCCGATCGCGCCCAGATACCAGTCGTTGCTGCCCTTCGCCTTGCGCGCGATCGTCGCATAGTCGCCGACTTCGCCGTTCAGCACGCGGGTGTCGGACCAGTCGGTCGGCACGTCCTTGATGAACTGGAACGGGCCGGGATATTTCGCGTAATTCTCCGGCGTGTCTGCCGCCATCACCACCGGCGAATAGAGCACCACATAGAGCGCGAGTTGCTTGGCGATGGTCGACTTGATCGCGCTGCCGTTTACGCCGGTCAGGCTGAGAACGCCGGGGGTGAAGTCCATCGGCCCGCCCAGGAACTGGGTGAAGACCATGTTCGCCTCATGCTCGGGCGGGTTCTTGGCGCCTTCCCACGCATTGTATTCCATGCCGCGTCCGCCCTCGCGCGCGACCCAGTTGGGCCAGGTGCGACGCAGGCCCGTGTCCTTCACCGGCTCATGGCTGTCGATGCTCACCTTATATTTGGCGGCGGCCTGCACCACGCGCAGATAGTGGTTCACCATCCACTGGCCCTCATGCCATTCGCGATGCTGCGATCCATCGGCGTCGACTCGCTCAATCTGACCCGCATCGGTCACATAGCCGGTCTTCACGACATGTTCGCCGTGGTCGGCCGCCCATTTGAACGCGCTGTCGAGCTGGCGATCATAGTTGCTGGCGGAGCCGCCCGTTTCATGATGGCCGATCAGCGAGACGCCCTTCGCCTTGGCATAGGCGGCGAGCCCGGCCGCGTCGAAATCCTCGGTCGGGTGCGAGAAGTTCATGTCGTTGCCATTGCCGAACCAGTTGCCGTCCCACCCGACATTCCAGCCCTCCACCAGCACGCCGGGGAAGCCGTTGGCGGCGGCGAAATCGATATAGCGGCGGACGTTGGCCGTGGTCGCGCCATGCTTCGGCCCGCGCGCCCAGGTCCATTCATTCTTGATCATGTTCCACCACACGCCGACGAACTTGCCCGGCCTGATCCAGCCCGACACGTCGCCCAGCTTGTTGGGCTCGTTGAGGTTCAGGATCATGTGGTTCGCATAGAGCCCGGCCGCGTCGTCGGCGATGGCGATGGTGCGCCAGGGCGTCGAGAAACCGGCATCGCGCGAGACCTTGGGCGCACCCGCGCCCGGCGTCAGCACCGCCCGTAAGCTGTTGCCCTCCGAACGGGCGAGGTTCATCGCCGAATAATCGACGAGCGCCGCCTCATGCAGGGCGACATGGGTGCCGTCAGCCAGCTTGATCGTCATCACCGTCTGCGCGGTGCCGACCGCATCCAGCGCGGTCTTGTTGTAGAGATATTCCTCGCGGTTCCATTCGAAGGCGGGCTTCCACCATGCCGTGCCACCTTGCGCGAAGGCGAACTGGGTCAGCTCCTCGGCGATGTTGGCATGATGCAGATTGGGCTGGTCGGGCAGCGTGTAGCGAAAGGCGACGCCATCGTCGAACAGGCGGAAGGTGACGTCCACCTCGCGCTTCAGATCAGCCTTCTCGCGCAAGACGAGCCGGATCTCGTTATGATTGTCGCGGATGCTCGACCATTCGCCGAAGGGCTGCGACCATGTGGTGTCGCTGCTCTCGCGGCGCGTGTCCGCCAGCGTCAGGTTGCGCTCGATCTTGGGCGCGTCGGTGAACATGAAACCGAGCCGGCTGTCGGTGATGATCGGCTTGCCATCGCGCTGCACCGCATAGCTTGGCCGCCCCTCATGATCGAGGCTGACGGTCAGGGTGATGTGGCCATCGGGCGAGGCGGCCTTCGCCACGACATCGCTCTGCGCAAATGCCGTGGTCGCAAGCATCGTCGCCGCCAGCGACAGCGCGATGGGTGTCAGCAATTTCATCTTGTGTTCCTTAAACGTCGTAGCGGGCGACCAGCCCCGAAGCAGGGCCGAAATTCCAGCCATCGACCGACCCCGCCGACAGCGCCGGCGTCCAGCGATCGGCCTCGTCAGGCGTCCAGTGCTGCGCCCCGCCGCCAAGGTTGAAGACGCAGAGCATGCGTTCGCCATCCAGCTCACGCTCGAAGGCCAGCAACCCGCCTGGCGCATCCACGAAGCGGATATCGCCGGCCCGCAGCGCAGCCGATCCGTTGCGGAAGGACAGCACCTGCCGGGTCCAGTTGAGCAGCGAGCCCGGATCACGCTCCTGCCGGTCCACCGCGAGTTGCCGATGCGCCTCGCCCGCGGGCAGCCAGGGCTTCGCGTCGGAAAAGCCATAATGCGGCGCATCCGCCCGCCATGGCATCGGCGTCCGTGCGCCGTCGCGCGACAAGGTGAGCGGCCAGTTCGCGATCGCTTCGGGATCCTGAAGATCGTCAAAGGCGATATGCACCTGCGTCAGGCCCAGTTCCTCGCCATAATAGAGGAAGATGTTACCCCGCAGGCTGGCGAGCAGCAGCATCTTCATCCGGGCGAAGACGTCGGTGTCGTGCCCGCCCGCCCATCGGGAGATGGCGCGCGGCGCATCGTGATTTTCAAACGCCCAGCTCGGCCAGCCGACACCCTCATGCGCCGGCCATTTCTCCAGCGCGGTGCGCAGCAGGTCTCCCGTCAATGCGGGCGCATAGAGGAAGTCGAAACCATAGGCGGTGTTCAGCCGTACCTGCCCCTGCGTGAACAGCTTCATTTCCCGGTCGCTGTCGGCGCCGCCGACTTCCGCGACGGTGAAGCGATCCTCATAATCGTCGAACACCGCGCGGACCTTTTCGAGGAAGGCCGGGATGGCGGGGTGGCTCTGGCTGAATTTCTTGATCTGGAAGTCGAAAGGGCGGGTCCGCACGGTGCCGTCATCGGGCGCGGGCGGATTGTCGCGCAACATCGGGTCGTGCATCGAATGATTGATGGCGTCGATGCGGAAGCCGTCCACACCCCGGTCCAGCCAGAAGCGAACGATGTCGAGCAGTTCGGCCTGCACGTCTGGGTTATGCACATGCAGTTGCGGCTGCTCGCGCAGGAACTGGTGCATATAATATTGGCCGCGCCGCGCATCCCATGTCCAGGCGGGGCCGCCGAACACCGATTGCCAGTTGTTGGGCGGCGATCCGTCCGGCTTGGCATCGGCCCAGACATACCAGTCTGCCTTGGGATTATCCCGGCTGGCGCGGCTTTCGATGAACCAGTCATGCTGGTCGGACGTATGCGCCCACACCTGATCGACGATCACCTTGAGCCCCAGCGCATGCGCGCGCGCCACCAGCGCATCGAAATCGGCGAGGGTGCCAAAGATCGGATCGACATCGCGATAGTCCGACACGTCATAGCCGAAATCGCGCATCGGGCTCTTCACGAAGGGCGACAGCCAGATCGCGTCCACGCCCAGCGAGGCGACATAGTCGAGATGGGCGGTGATGCCGGCAAGGTCGCCGATGCCGTCGCCGTTGGAATCGGCAAAGCTGCGGGGATAGATCTGATAGATGCTGGCGCCGCGCCACCAGGGCGTGGCCGGCTGCGGCGCGGCCTCAATGACGGGCTGAGGGGCGGATGGCTGTGTCATTCTGTCGGTCATCATTGAGTCTTCTTGGGCATCGAGGAAGCACTCCGGGCGGCGCAGACGGTATAACCAAGCGGCGGCAGGGAGACGGTGACACTGCCCGGCGCGGAAGCGCGCGGCGCGCAAGGCGCACCCGCGAGCGTCGCAAAATTGTCCGAGCCGGAATCGACCTCCACCTGCGCGGTCAGCTTAGCGGTCGATGTGTTGAACGCGAGCAGATATTCCGCCCCCGTATCGGGATCGAAGCGGGAGATGGCGAGCAGGCCGGGCGTGTCGGATCGCGCGCGGACCAGCTGCCGCCCGCGGGTGAGCGCGGCATGGCCGGTGCGCAGCCGCGCAAGCTGCGTGATCTCGCGATAGAGCGGATGCGCGTTGTCGAAGCGCGGCGTCGCGGTGGTCGCATCGGTGCCAAGCAGCCGATTGTCGTTATAGGACGCCACCTGACTGCCGAACATGTCCTCACGCGCATCCTGGTCGCCGCCGTCACCCACGAAGCCCTGTTCGTCGCCATAATAGATGGTCGGCACGCCCCGCAGCGTCAGCAGCACCGCATTGGCCAGCGCGACCCGCTGCAACACCTCCTCGTCGCTGGCCTTGGGGAAGGCCTTGCGTACGAAAGAGCCGAAGCGCCCGGCATCATGATTGCTCACGAAGGTCGGCAGCTGCCGCGCGGTCGCCCCGCCGCCCTCATAGAGCGCGTCGCCGTCCAGCATCCGCTGCCATGTCGCCGTCGGACCTGCCCCGGCGATGGTCTCCAGCGCGGCCTGCCGGAACGCGAAATCCAGCACGGCCGGAAACCCGCCGGCGCGCGTGTGCCAGGCGAGCGGCCCGGCATCCACGGTCTCCACATAGACCTCGCCGAAGACATGGAAATTGGGGATGCCCCGCGCCTTCGCCCGCGCCCGCATGGCCGGCACGAACGCCTGCCAGAACTCCGGGTTCACATGGCGGGCGGTGTCGATGCGGTAGCCGTCTATGCCGAAACGGTCGATCCAGCCGCCGAAGATGTCGATCATGCCGGAAACGACGCGCGGGTCTTCCGTCATCAGGTCGTCGAGCCCGGCGAAATCGCCCATGGTGCTGCTCTCGCCCGAAAAGGTCGTCTCGCCGCGATTGTGATAATAGCGCACGTCGTTGAGCCAGGCGGGCGTCTTCACCCGCCCCTCCCCCTTGGGCAGATAGGGGGTATAGGCATAGGCCGGATCGGTGAGCTTTTCGAAATTGGCGGCGCTGTGGTCGCCATCGCCCGCGAAACCGTGATTGATCGCAGCGCCCTTCACGCCGCCGCGCCGCTGATAGGGATAGTCCGCACGGGAACGATAGGCGCAGAAGCGGCCCTCACATTCGCGATATTTGATGACGTCCGCCGTATGGTTGGCGATGATGTCCATATAGACCTTCATGCCGCGCGCATGAGCGGCGTCCACCAGCGCGGCGAAATCGGCGTCGCTGCCCAGATGCGGATCGACATGGGTGAAATCGGTGATCCAGTAGCCGTGATACCCCGCGCTTTCCTGCCCCTTCGGCCCTTGCACAGCCTTGTTGCGGAAGATCGGCCCGACCCAGATCGCCGTGGCGCCAAGCCCCTGGATATAGTCCAGCCGCTGCGTCAGCCCCTTCAGGTCGCCGCCATGATAGAAGCCCTTGGCCGCCGGATCATAGCCATGCGACAGGCGGTCCCCCCCGATGCCGCCCCGGTCGTTCGCGCTGTCGCCATTGTCGAAGCGGTCGGGCAGTACGAAATAGATCACTTCATCTTCTGGCAGGCGCGCGCGAAAGGAAGATGCCTCTGACGTCTGCGCGGCAGTGGGGGCGACGGCGGCGGCTGTCGTGCCGGCGTAGAGTGGCGCAGGCGGGAATGTCGCTACGGCGGCAAGGGTTGCCAGCACGAACCTCAGCCCTGTCATCATATGGGCGGTCATCTGGCGGCGCATCCCTTCTCCCCGGCCGTGGCGTCACTGCACCCGGCTGTTGGCCCACTCTAGGCGGCGGGGCATGCCCGCGCCAAGCAGCCGACATACGTATTCAGCCGCTTTCTTCCACCAAAGCCCAGCTTCCCATTGCCGCGTGGCAGGCGTAAGGATGGGCGATGGCGGTCAACGACAAACCGACCTCATTCGATATTGCGACGCTTGCCGGCGTGTCCCAGCCGACGGTATCCCGCGCGTTGCGGGGCGATCGTACCGTGAGTGAAGGCACCCGCAAGCGCATCGAGGCGATCGCGCGGCAGCTGAACTATACGGTCGATAAAAATGCGTCTTCGCTGCGCCGGGGGAAGAGCAACACGCTGGCATTGCTGTTCTTCGAGGATCTGCTGCCCGACGAAAGCTGGATCAATCCCTTCTTCCTCTCGATGCTCGGCCCGATCCTGCAGACCTGCGCGGCGCGGCGATACGACCTGCTGACATCCTTCCAGCAGCTCTCCGACGACTGGCATGTCGATTATGAGGACAGCCGCAAGGCGGACGGCATCATCCTGCTCGGCTATGGCGACTATGAAGTCTATCGCGCCCGGCTGGAGCAGCTGGTGGCGCAGGGCACGCATTTCGTGCGCTGGGGATCGGTCGATCCGCATGCGCTGGGCACGACCATCGGCTGCGACAATCATCAGGGCGGGCTGGATGCCGGGCATCACCTGACCGCGCGCGGATGCCGGCGCATCGCCTTTCTGGGCGAGGCATCCAGCCGCTACCCCGAATTTCGCGATCGCTATGCCGGGCTCGGCCAGGCGATGCGGGAGGCCGGGCTTCCCGTCGACATCGGCCTGCATGTCGATGCGCTGTCGACGGAGCTTTCCGGCTATGAGGCTGCGACCCGGCTGCTGGCGCGGGGCCTGCCCTTCGATGCGATCTTCGCCGCGTCGGACCTGATCGCGATCGGCGCGATGCGGGCGCTGGGCGAGTTCGGGCTGGAGGTGCCGCGCGACGTCGCCGTCATCGGCTTCGACGACATTCCCGCCGCCAGCCTGACGCGCCCGCCGCTCACCACCGTCGCGCAGGATTATCGCCGCGCGGGCGAAGTGCTGGTCGACGCGCTGATCGGACAGATCGACAGCAAGCCGGTCAAGGCATCGCTGCTGGCACCCCGGCTGGTGGTACGCGCCACCGCCTGACGGGCATATCGCCCCAGTCACTCCAAAAGACCCGCATGGAAAAGGCCGCTGTCGCCGGGGGGTGCGACAGCGGCCCTTCCGAAACTGCCTGCGTGCAGTCAGGCAGGTCAGAATTTGTAGCTGAGACCCAGATAATAATCCCGGCCATAGCGCTGGTAATCGATCACCTGGCGCGGATCGTCATTCTGGTAGGTAACGAAGGGCTGGTCGGTCAGGTTCTTGCCCTGCAGCAGGATCGAAAGCCCCTGCAGCGGACCGGACTTGAACTCATAGCCGATCTGCGCGTCCAATATGCCCTCGGCCTTCGCGGTGCGGAAGGTCGGCGCAGCGGAGAGGCCCGCGACCTCGCCCAGGAAGGAGGAGCGATAGCGATAGCTGACCCGCGCCTGGAAACCGTTCTTCTCATAATAGGCGGTACCGCTCGCCACCCATTTGGACAGGCCCGGCAGCGTCACGGCCTCGGTCGGGTTGCTGCCGTATTTCACCTCGCTCTTGGTAAAAGAGGCGCTGGCGAAGATGCCGAAGCCGTCGAGCGCCGGCGTCAGCGCCTTGAACGGGAGCGACGCGGTGGCTTCCGCCCCCATGATCGTGCCCTTGCCGCTGTTGGTCGGCGCCTTGAGCAGGCCGATATAGCTGCCCTGCTGCAGCACGATCTGCTGCGCCGCCGGCGACAGGGTGGAGAGCGCCGCCGAGAAATCATAGGCGATATTGTTGTTGGGATCGACGAAATCGGTCAGGTTCTTGAAATAGCCCGACAGCGCGACATAGCCGCCGCCGGTGAAATATTTCTCGACCGACAGATCGATATTGGTCGACTGGTAGGGGCGCAGCGCGATGTTGCCGCCATTGGAGCTGAACGGGCTGTACTGCGGATCGGACCCCAGGCCGACATTGGACGGGTTGACGTTGAACTCCTGGTTGATCCGCTCCTGGTCGAGGCGCGGGCGCACCATCGTCTGCGCCGCGCCCATCTTCACGAAGAAGCCGGGCTCCAGCTCGACCGAGAGCTGTGCGCTGGGCAGCACATTGGTATAGCTCTCGCTGCCCGACACCGGCACCACGGTGACGGTCGGCACGCCGTTGACGGTGGTGAAGTTGGAAATCGTGCCGATCGAGCTCTGCTTGGTGTGGATCACCTGCACGCCGATCGCGCCCTTCAGCGGCTTACCGCCCAGCTCGCCGTCGATGTTCATCTTGGCATAGCCGGTGAACACATCCTCCTTCACGCTGTTGTCACGCACCAGCGAGGACGGCCGGTTGTCATAGGCCGCGTTCAGGACATTATTGTAGAGATAGACCGGATCGAGCGTCAGCATCTGGGGAATGCCCAGATAGTCGAGCGAGACGTTCGATCCCAGCAGCGCCTCCTGCGGCACCGGGGCGGAGGTCGGCGTGCCGCTCGCCACCGTGCATTCGGTGCCGCCGCCCGCCGGGCAGAGGAAATAGGAGCGGTAGGCGCTGGTCTTCTTGCGGCGGCTGTAGTTCGCGCCGACTTCCCAGCTGTGCAGGAGGCCGCTGTCGATCTCTCCGGCAAGGTTCGCGCGCAGCGACTTCAGGTCGTCCTCGAACTTGGGCTGGTTGAGGAAGCCCGCCTGCACGACGGCGGTGGTGCCGTTATAGCCCCAGCCATTGGGGTCGGTCAGGCTGATGATGCTGGTGTTGCTGTAGTCGAGGCTGGGCGTGATGCTGAACACGCCGTTCGACTGGCGCTCCACCCGCACCGTGTCGGGCGTGCCCGACCGCAGATAGCCGGTGCCCGAATAGGTTTCGAGCAGGAAGTCGGTGCGCTTGGCCCGCGACCAGCTGGCATCGACGTTCAGCTTCAGCCTGTCGCTGAGCACGATGTCGTTGTTCCAGCCGAGCGAAATCGTGTTGGCGGTGCGCTTGTTATAGTCGTTGCGCTGCACGCCATAGACATTGCCGAAGGTCGCGGCGGTGACGAAGCCATCCTCGACTGTCGTGTTGCTGGTTGTGACGTTCGTGCCCCACACCAGCGGGAACTCGATGCCGCGCAGCCGCTGTTCTTCCTCGAAATGGGAATAGAGCACGTCGAAGGTCGAATGGAAATTCTCCGAGGGCTGCCATTCGATCGTGCCGACCGCGCCATAGCGCTTGAGCAGGTTGGATTGCACATAGGGCTTGGCGCCGCCGATGATCAGGTTGCCACTGGCGTCGGTCGGATAGCCCCAGGCGTTGAACCGCTCGTTCTGCGAGGGCGTCTGCGATGCGGAGACGCCGATCGCGATACCCAGCGTGTCGTCGGCGAACTGATCGACATAGGTTGCCGATCCGCGATAGCCGTAGCGCTCGCCATCCGGGTTCAGCTTCTTCTGGCCGTTCATCTGGCCGCGCAGCGACACCGCGATGATCCGGTCGCGCTGGTCGAGCGGGCGCAGCATGCGCAGGTCGACCGTGCCGGAAATGCCGGCAGCGATCAGCGCGGCGTCCGCGCTCTTGTAGACATTGACGTTCTGGAAGAATTCGGACGGATACTGGTCATATTCCACGCCGCGATTGTCGCCGACCGTCACCTGCTCGCGGCCGTTGAGCAGCGTGGTGGAGAAATCGGGGCCAAGGCCGCGGATGGACAGGCGCTGGTCGCGACCCTCGAGGCGCTGGGCAGTGACGCCGGGCAGGCGCGCAAGCGAATCGGCAATGGAAACGTCCGGCAGCTTGCCGACATCTTCGGCGGATATGGAATCGACGATGAGGACGGATTCGCGCTTGGTCTTGGCAGCGGACGCGAGCGACGCGCGAATGCCGGTGACGACGATCTCGTCCTCTGGCTGGGCGGCGGCAGGCGCATCGGCCGATGGGGAAGCGGGCACCGTCTGCGCCGAGGCGACGGCCGACATTGCGAGCGTGCTGCCGGCCAGCAACGCCAGACGCAACATCCTGTGGTTCAATTTCGGCGTGTTCATAAATCCTCCCCGGCGCTGATGCGCGCTCCCTCCGCCGCTATTTCGACGGTTCGTGGGAGGAAATAGTCCGGCACCCCACCCTCTGCACAGAATCCAGCATACGTATTCAGTGGAGGGAGGATCGCCGGGCGCGACGTTGAACGCGGGCCGTGCCAAAATTGTCTCAGTGGCGCCGATCCGTCACCTGTCGGATGTCAAGGTGGCAGGCCTGACGGCGTCGCATTGCGCGGAGACAGCCAATCACCATCAACAGTCTGTGATTCTGCAACGATATCGTCTGCGACATTCCCCCGCAGAGAACATGTAGGCGCGCAACATAGAGCCATTGCCGTCGGTCGCCCGCACTCTCGCCCCCGTCATCGTTCGGCCGCGCCGCCCGGCACCTCCGACGTTCAATCCCTTGCGTCGCGCAGCGCCTCCAATTCGGCCAATCTTACCGGATCGTCGGCGGCGAGTGCCTCTTCAAGATAGAAGCCATACGGTATGTCACGCACCAGTTTTTGCGACTCACCGCTATATTCCGGAGCGATCGCTGCGAAAGCGTCGACCAACTCGCGAAGAAATCTTTTATCCAACGCGTCAAGACGGCTCCCTAGCCACTCCATCATCTCGACGGCTCCATCGGCGTCGATGGTTTCATCCTCATTGATGTCTAGGAATAATATGAAGTCGGCAATAATTCGCGCTATCTGCGTGGCAATCATGGCTTCACGATCCTGACTCTGATGTTGGTGAGGTTCATCTTTCGAAAGAGCTTGAGGGCCGCGTTCTTTTGTTTTGCGTTGCGAACCTCCCATGTTCCGATCAGGCGATGCTGCACCAGCACCTCGGACTGGCGCAATAGCTGGGCTCGCGCGTTTGGAGCCTCCACGACTTTCCACTTCCGGTCGATAACATGCTCATTTTGTATTCCGTCGAACTTCACCGGTCGTTTCGAGCCGTCCGGCATCGTCCGCATCAACGTCGGCGCTTGGCCGAGCCGGGCACCCGTCGCGAAATCATCGTATAGTTTTGCAGGAGTGTCGCGACCGAGATTCTCTTTTGCCCAGCCGATCTGCGGCCGATCATGGGGCGTGCGCGGCGCTGCCCCGCGAAGGCGGCGCAAAGCGGAAACCTTGCCGGGCGCCGCGCCGGGCGCTGCTGCCAAGGTGATGTTGAAGGCGATCGATCCAGTCGCTCGGCCAATCTTACGCGGCGAGGCATTGGCGGCCAAGCACGGCGCCATTCGTCTTCTGACATTTCGATCATGCCGCATCACCTCTGTCTTGAGGCGAGAACATTTCAGAAACATCTCCAACGAGTCAAGCTGGATCGCCGGGGTTTTGCCCCTGCTGGTCCGGCGACGTTCCGCAACGCGAAACATTGCAATTCAGTGGATAAGAACGAACGGCTCCCGGCTAGGCTCCCACGGTGGCTAGCGTAAGTGTGGCATTTCTGAACATTTCAGGAAATGGTGCCGCTTACAGGACTCGAACCTGTGACCCCCGCATTACGAATGCGATGCTCTACCAACTGAGCTAAAGCGGCGTTCCGGCGTAACCGTGGGGGGCCGCTTACCAGCAGAGGCGCCGGCTGGCAAGCGGATGTGCGCGGATCCTGCATTTCGGCTGTTTGCGCGGCTTATTGTCGTTGCCGGTTACCGGCCAAGCGGGCCTTCCCGGCAATATTTACCGCCTCTTTACCATGGGCGTGCGATGCAGGGCGCAACAGGGTTTCAGAGGCAACCGGACATGGACACTCTTCGCGGTCAGGACGCCGCCGGCGGGCAGGATGATTTCGACTATGCGGTCGACGACGTGACAGACGAGCCGCCGCCGCCGTCGATCTCCACCGATGAGCGCCGCATGCATGTGCGTGCCTATAATTACTGGGCATCGCTCCTGCATGGCCGCGCCCTGCCGTCCATCGAGGATCTGAACCCGGAGGAACTGGGCGATTTCGGTCCCTATAGCGTGCTGCTGGATTTCGGTTCCGGGGTGGAGAATCCGTCGATCGTCTATCTCGGCACCGAACTGCGCCGGGAATGCGAGATCGAGGGGCATATCGACACGATCAGCGAGGTGCCCGCGCGATCGCTGCTCACCCGCCTGACCGACCACTATCTGCAGATCATCGCCAATGCCGCGCCCATCGGTTTCGAAGCCGAGTTCACCAACCAGCGCGGCGCCGAGATCATGTATCGCGGCATATTGATGCCCTTTTCTTCCGACGATGAAACCATCGACTTCGTCTATGGCGTCATCAACTGGAAGGAAGTGGCCAGCCGCGCCCTGACCGACGAACTGGTGCTGGAGGTCGATCGCGCCCTGCGCTCCGCACCCCGCTCGAAAAGCCCGACGCCGATCTGGGCGGATGGCCCCTCGCGTGGCGCGGGTAACAGTCCGGCGGATATGGCGGACACCGAAGCGACGCTGCCGGAACTCGACCTGAGCGGCCTGGAAATGCCCGATCCCACGCCGGAGGAAGATGCCTTCGCCGCCGCCTTCACCCTCGACGCGGGATCGTCCTTGTGGGACTGGCTGGCATTGGCCCGCGATTGCGCCGAAGATGCACGGGGCAGCGACGCGCGCAGTCGCAGCGCGCTCTATCGCGCCATCGGCCTCGCCTATGATTTCGCACTGGCCGCGCAGGATGCGCCGGAGGCCTATGCCGAACTGCTGGAAGACAGCGGCATCAATGTGCAGGCGCGCAGCCCGATGACGGCGATCGCCAAGCTCGTCTTCGGCACGACATACGACAAGACCCGGCTCACGGAATATGCGACCGCGCTGGACCATGGCCAGGCGCAGGGCATGGAGCGCGGCGGCATGGCCGTGTATCTCGAGCAGTATGACGGCGGCCTCAAAGGGCTGGTGCGCGATGAGCGCGCCGCCCGCCGCGCCGAACGACCGGTTCGCCCCGACCCCGCCGTTGCCGCCCGCGCCCGCCTGCGATCGGCACAGCCATTGTCCATGGAGGCGATCCAGACCGACGCCGAGGGTCTGGCCCTGGTCGTCGCCCGGCGTGAAGCCGACGGCAGCATGGCCATCGTCGCCGCACTGCCCGCGGATGCCGACCCGGCGCGCCGCGTCGTGACGATGCTGGGGCACTGATCGAGCCCCACCGGGATTGCGCCCCACCAGACGGCCCGCGGGGCACATCCCAAAAGGGCTGGCCGGGTCGTGAAACACCCGGAATTTCTTGTTATTTACTTACCTCTACCTGTAACTTTCTTTCTATATAGAGGTTGAGCACGGCGCCGGTCGGGAGCATATAGGGCACCCTCCCGGTGGCGCTCTGTTCCGTCGCCGGGCCGAACATGCCGCAAAAACGAAAACTGGCGAGGTTAGGCGATGACGACAACGGTGGCGAAGCCCGCGAAGGCAGCCGTGGAGGCGCTTCGCGCCGTGATGACGCAGGGCGCCCTGCCCGGCGAGAATGAAGGCTTCGACGACAAGGCCGCAGACGCCGCAGCAGAATTCGTCGCCCGCACTGGCGCGTTGCGGCAGAGCGGCGCCGCCGCGATCTCGATCGAGAGCATGGGCGAAGGCGAGGGCCTGATCGGGCGGCTGATGCGGATCGCCATCGTCAATGACGACATGCCCTTCCTGGTCGATTCCATCGCCAACTGCCTGTCCGCCGCCGATCTCGTCATCCACCGCCTGATCCATCCGGTGCTGTCGGTCGAGCGCGACGCCAAGGGCGCGCTGAAGGCGATCCTGCCGGACGACAGCCCCGGCGCCCGCCGCGAATCGATGATCTATATCGAAGCGGACCGCGCCGACGCGAAGGTGCGCCGCACGCTGGAGCGCGAGCTGGAAACGACGCTGGAGCATGTCCGCGCGGCCGTGCGGGACTGGCCGGCGATGCAGACGGCGCTGCGCGACGATGCCGAAGGCGTCGCCGACGAGGAAGGCGCGGCGCTGCTGCGCTGGTTCCTCGCGGGCAATCTGACCCAGATCGGCCATGAGCGCCGCAACCGCGCGGGCAAGTCCAGCCAGGCGCTGGGCATCTGCTCGCTGCCCGACACCGCCCTGCTGGCGCCGGCCACCATCGCGGCGGCCTTTACCTGGTTCGAGGAGGGGCGCCGCGTGCCGCTCGTCATGAAATCGAACCGCTCGTCCAAGGTGCATCGCCACGTCCTGGTCGACCTCATCATCCTGCCGGTGCGAGAGGGCCGCGAGATCGTGGCGCTTTCCATTCATGCCGGCATGTGGACCAGCGCCGCGCTTGCCGCAGCGCCGGACAAGGTGCCGATGCTGCGTGCCAGCCTGCGCGCGCTGATGGAGAAATTCGGCTTCAATCCCACCGGCCATGCCGGCAAGACGCTGGTGCATGCGCTGGCCGCGATGCCGCATGACCTGCTCATCGGTTTCGACCGCGAGACGCTGGAGCATCTGGCGCTGACCTTCATGTCGCTGAGCGACCGCCCCCGCCCCAAGCTGGCGCTGGCGCGCAGCGCGCTCGACCGGCATCTCTATGCCTTCGTCTGGCTGCCGCGTGACGAGGTATCGACCGCGCGCCGCGTCGCCATCCAGTCGATGCTGGCCACCGCAGCACAATCACGCGTGCTCAGCTGGTCGATCGCGCTGGAGGAAGGCGGACTGGCGCTGCTGCGCATCACGCTCGACCTGCGCGACGGGGGCGTGGTGCCCGATGCCGAACCGCTCGACGTTCAGATCAAGCAGATGGTGCGCGGCTGGCTGCCCGCGGTCGAGGCGGCGCTGGCCGAACATGAGGAGCCCGGCCGCGCCGCCGCGCTCGCGCAGCGCTATGCGCTGGGCTTCCCGATGGGCTATCGCAACGGCTCCGAAGCGGCCGAAGCAGCGCTCGACATCGGCCGTCTGCACCAGCTGTCCGGTCCCGGCGCGCGCAATGTCCGCCTGTATCGCAATGACGAGGATGGCCTCTCCCGCCTGCGGCTGAAGCTCTACAGCATGGAACCGCTGGCGCTTTCGGACACGGTGCCGGTGCTGGAGAATTTCGGCTTCCGCGCGGTGGACGAGATCAGCACCGCTGTCGATCAGGGCGCGCTCGGCCATATCCAGCGCTATGTGCTGGACATGCCGGGCGGCGACGCCGCCGCCGTCATCGGCCGCGCCGAGACGGTGCAGACGGCCATCGCCATGGTCATGGCGGGCGCTGCGGAAAACGACCATTTCAACGAACTGATCGTCACCGCCGGGCTCGATCCGCGCGATGTCGTGCTGTTCCGCGCGCTGTTCCGCTACCTGCGCCAGACCGGCCTACCCTATGGCCTGGCCACCGTCGCCGACACGCTCCGCCGCGAGGAAGGAATTGCGCACGCGCTGGTGCAGCTGTTCAACGCACTGCATGATCCTGCGGCGACGGGCGATCGCGAGGCGCATGTCGCCGCCGCGCAGGCCGCGATCGACGCTGGGCTCGACAGCGTTTCCGCCATCGATGAGGACCGCATCCTGCGCCTGCTCCGCGCCGTCATCCAGGCGACGCTGCGCACCAATTTCTTTGCCCCCGCCGCCGCCGAGGCACTGGCCTTCAAGCTGGACAGCGCAAAGGTGCCGGGCCTGCCCGCGCCGCTCCCTTGGCGCGAGATCTGGGTCTATTCACCCCGTGTCGAGGGCATCCACCTGCGCGCCGGGCCGGTCGCACGCGGCGGCCTGCGCTGGTCCGACCGGCGCGACGACTTCCGCACCGAGATCCTTGGCCTGATGAAGGCGCAGCGGGTGAAGAACGCCGTCATCGTGCCGACCGGCGCCAAGGGCGGCTTCTTCCCCAAGCAGCTGCCCAGCCCGCAGGTCGATCGCGACGCATGGCTGGCCGAGGGGACGGAAAGCTACCGCATCTTCATCCGCTCGCTGCTGTCGATCACCGACAATCTGGTGAAGGGCAAGGTGAAGCATCCCGCCGATGTCGTCATCCGCGATAGCGACGACCCCTATTTCGTCGTCGCGGCGGATAAGGGCACGGCAACCTTCAGCGATGTCGCCAACGCCATTGCGCTCGACCATAAGTTCTGGCTGGGCGACGCCTTCGCCAGCGGCGGCTCCAACGGCTATGACCACAAGGCGATGGGCATCACCGCCAAGGGCGCATGGATTTCCGTGCAGCGCCACTTCGCCGAAATGGGCGTGGACGTGCAGAGCCAGCCGGTGAACGTCGTGGGCTGCGGTGACATGTCCGGCGACGTGTTCGGCAACGGCATGCTGCTGTCGCAGGCGATCCGGCTGGTCGCGGCCTTCGACCACCGCCACATTTTCTTCGATCCCGATCCCGATCCGGCAAAGAGCTGGGCCGAGCGCAAGCGCATGTTCGCACTGCCCCGCTCCAGCTGGGACGATTATGACAAATCGCTGATTTCGGCCGGCGGCGGTGTCTTCTCCCGCGCGCTCAAGAGCATCGCGCTCACCCCTCAGATGCAGGCAGTGCTGGGCGTCGAGGACAGCGAGATGGAACCCGCCGCGCTGATCTCCGCCATCCTCAAGGCACCCGCCGACATGCTGTGGTTTGGCGGCATCGGCACCTATGTAAAGGCCGCCGGGCAGAGCCATGGCGATGTCGGCGATCCCGCCAATGACCGGCTGCGCATCAATGCCGAGCAGCTTCGCGTGAAGGTGGTGGGCGAAGGCGCGAACCTGGGCGTCACCCAGGCCGGGCGTATCGCCTTTGCGCTGGGCGGCGGACGCATCAACACCGACTTCATCGACAACAGCGCCGGCGTCGACTGTTCCGATAATGAAGTGAACATCAAGATCGCGCTCAACAAGGAAATGGTCGAGGGCCGCATTGCCTTCGAGGCGCGCAACGAATTGCTGGTGTCAATGACCGACGCGGTCGCCGACCTGGTGCTGGAGGACAATCGCCTGCAGGCGCTGGGCCTCTCCATCGCCGAAGCGGGCGGCGCGACCGACCTGGCCAGCTATGTCCGCCTGATCGAGACGTTCGAGGAAAGCGGGCGGCTGGACCGCGCGGTCGAGGGGTTGGCGAGCAACGACCAGCTGCTGCGCCGGGCGCAGGACGGCAAGGGCCTGACCCGGCCCGAACTCGCCGTGCTGCTCTCCACCGCCAAGCTGGCGCTGCAGGATGCGATCGAGCATGGCGGGCTTGCCACGGACGAGAGCATGGGCGCGGAACTGGCCGCCGCCTTCCCGCCCGCCATGCAGGAGCGCGAGGCCGATGCGATCGCCGGACACCAGCTGCGCGGCGAGATCATCGCCACGAAGGTCGCCAACCGCATCGTCAACCGGCTGGGCCTGATCCATCCGTTCGAACTGGCGGAGGAGGAAGGCTGCTCGCTGGGCGATCTCGCCAATGCCTTCCTGATCGCGGAGCGGCTCTTCGGCCTGCATCAGCTTTGGGACGATATCGATGCGGCCGAGATGTCCGAAGCGGCGCGGCTCGCCCTGCTGGGCGAAATCGCGAGCGGCATGCGCGCACAGATTGCCGACATCCTGCGCAGCCTGCCCGCCGGCACGCTGCCGCGCGATGGCGCAGAGCAGCTGTCTGCCGGATTCGGCACGCTGGCCGAACAGGTCGACAGCCTGCTGACGCATGAGGCGATTCGCCGCTCGGGCGCGATCATCGAGGCGCTGACGGGTCTGGGCGCGCCCGAGCCGCTGGTGCTGCGCACGGCTGCGCTGTTCAAGCTGGACGGTGCCGTCGGCATCGCCCGGCTGGCCGCGCGGCTCAAGGTGGACGTGATCGCGACCACCCGCGCCTTCACCCATCTGGGGGAGGCCGTCGGCATCGACTGGGTGCAGTCGGCAGCTGCCCGCATGGAGCCTTCCGATCCGTGGGAACGCCTGCTGATCTCGGGCGTCGCGCGCGACATGCAGCAGGTGCGCCTGGATCTGCTGGCACAGTCTGCCGGCAAGGACATCGCCGCCTTTGTCGAGGACTGGCTGGCGGACAGGGCGAACCGCATCGCTCAGTTCCGCGCGCTGGTGCAGCGCGCGCGTTCGGCTGCGGTGCCCAATGTCGCGATGCTGGCGGAGATCGCCGGGCAGGCCCGCGGCCTGCTGGGCCGGTAGGATCATGGCCTCGCCCCGGCAGGAATGCCGGGGTGAGGCCGTTCAGGAAGATATTATCGCCGGCCCCGCCACCGCCGCCAGGCCGTAAATCCGAAGATGCCCGCGCCGAGCGCCGCGGCAATCGCTCCGCCCGCGGCGAGCAACGCCCACAGGCCGGCCATGATGAGCCCTGTCAGGAAATCGACGATGATGAGGGTCAGGTGGATCAAGGGCCGGTCGGCGGCGCAGGGGCATGGCAAAGCGCCACGCCCTAAAGGCCGCCCTCCTCGCGGCCCAGCGCCTTGGCTTCCTCATATTTCAGCTCAAGGAAACGGTTCTGCGTCGCCAGCCGGTCAAGGTCGCCGCTGGCCAGCTTCTCCGTCACCTGCGCGATTTCCCGGTCGATGACGCCCAACCCCTCGATGAGCTGCTTTTCGGGCACCCGGCCATTGCGCTCTTCCCGCCGCATCGGCTCCGGGATCGAGCGATAACCGCTCACCAGCTCGGGCAGATGATCGGACAGCAGCCGGCGCAGTTCCACCGCCACCGGCTCCTGCGGGTTGAGCTTCTCCAGCTGCGGCGCGAGCGTTTCCAGCCGGACGCCGATGGAATCGGCCAGTTGCACGGCAGGCGCGGGCAAGGCCTTGCGCTGGCTCTCCAGCCAGATCTCGGTCTGCAGCGGCAGCGCTTTCAGGTCCGTCTCGGCGAGTTTCTCCGCCTTCACCTGCCGCTCCGTCGGCAGCAGGCCGAACAGCAGCACCACCGCCACCAGCAGCGCCAGCACGATCATCACGCCGCTGGTGCCGAGCGGCAGGAACCAGCCCGCGACCATTGCGCCGACCAGAACCGCGAAGACCGCAGCGGTGATCCGCCCCAGCTTCTTCATGATCCCGGCATTGCGGCGCGCACGGGCGCGGGCGGACAGGCTCTGCCCGCGCTCGCTGTGCCGGCGCAGCACCGCCTCGGCATCGGCCAACACCCGGTCGGAACGGCTCATCGCGCTATCCCTCGATCGCACTCAGCAGCGGATTGTCGCGCGGCGTGGAGGAGGCGGCGGCCTGCGCCTGTCCCTCGGCCCGGGCGATATAGCCCTTCGACTTCTCCACCTCGCTCGACAGCGTGTTGACGGTGGTCTTCATCGATTCCAGCGCCTTCAGCTTGAAGGCATCGATATTGTCCATCGTGTCGTAGATATTCTGGAAGGCGCGCTGCAGCGTCTCCACCGGAATGGTGCTGGACGCCGCCTGCTCGTGGATCGCCGCCGTCTGGCTCTTCAGCATCTCGCCGGTCGAATCGATCATGTTCGCGGTCGTCGTGTTGAGCGCGGTGATCTGTTCCAGCACCAGCTTCTGACCGACCAGTGCCTGCGCCACCGTTACCGCCGTACGCAGCGCCGCGACCGTGGTGGTCGAGGCACGGTCGACGCCCTTCACCAGCTCGACATTGTTCTTCTTGACGAGGTCCAGCGCCAGATAGCCCTGCACCGTCACCGCCATCTGGGTCAGCAGATCCTGCGTGCGCTGGCGGACATAGAAGAGCGCCGTCTCACGAATCGCCTTCGCCTTGGTCGGGTCGGTCGCATCCAGCTCCAGCGCCTTGGATTCAAGCCGCGCGTCCATCGCCTTGCTGATGTGGATCATCTGTTCCAGGCGGCCCATGGTCGCCCACATATTCTGCCGCTCGACATCGATGGCGGCATTGTCCTTGATGAGCGTGTCCTTGCCGCTGGCGAGGCTGCCCAGGATGGAATTGATGTGGCTCTGCGCGCTTTTGTAGCTGTCGAAATAATTGCGCATGCGGTTGCCGAAGGGGATGATGCCGAACAGCTTGCGCGGCGCGGTCAGGTTGCCGCGCTTGCCCGGATCGAGATCCTCCACCGTGCGGCGCAGCTGGGCAAGGTCGGTGCCGACGCTGTTGTCGGCATCCATCGCGCGCACCGGCCGGTCGAGGAAGCGGTTGCTGTGCCCCGCCGCCTCGGCGATTTCCTTGCGGCCCATATTGGTGAGCTGGTCCACCCGCGCGCCGAATTCCGGGCTGTTCGCGTCCTGCGCGGCCAGATCCTCGACAAAGGCGTCTACCTTTTCCTCCAGCTTGCTCTGGGTCGCCGTGTCGATGGGCACGAGCCCCGCGGCCTTTTCCGGCGCGACGACGGGCACCGGATCGGGCGGCGTGAGGTTCAGGTCCTGGGCGGTCTGTGTCGGCGCAGTCGTGGCCATGCAATCTCCTCTGGTGTCATATTGGTATAGAACACCTGCGCATCAAGGCGCAATGAGAGGATAGACATAGGGCCGCCGCCGTCCAGTGGGAACCGCGTCTATGCCTTCGCAAGCAGGCTGGCGACCGCCGCGATCTCTTCCGCACTGTTATAGATATGCGGCGAAAAACGGACCAGCGCCTGCCCCTGCGCCTTGGCCTGCGCGGTCGCCACCTTGCCCGCCTGCCACAGATGCCGGCGCACGGCGGCTACATCGCGCCCCTCCAGCGCCACGGTAATGACCGGGCCGCACAGCGCCGGATCGCTGCTGCCGACCACGCGCACGCCGGGCGTCTGCGCCAGCGCCCGCCGCATGTCGGCTGCAAGTGCTTGCACCCTTGCCTCGATTACCTGCTCCCCGATGCCATCGACGATGTCGAGCGTCTGCGCGATGGCATCCAGCTTGGGGTCGTCCCGCTGGCCCAATATCTCATATTTCTGCGCGGTATCGAGATTGGCCGGATCGGTCAGCCAATAGCCATGGCTCAGCATCAGCGGATGCAACGCCGCCTGCCGTTCGCGCTTCACATAGAGGATGCCGCTTTCCAGCGGCCCGAGCAGCCATTTATGTGTGCTTCCCGAGAAGGAATCGCAGCCGAGCCCGGCGAGATCGAGCTTCATCCAGCCAAAGCTCTGCGCGCCATCCACATGCAGCCAGATGCCCCGCGCCTTCGCCAGCGCGGCAATCTGCGCCACCGGATAGACGAGGCCGGTGACGTTGGTCATGTGCGACAGGAAGATCGCGCGGGTGCGCGGGCCGATGGCCTTTGCAAAGCCATCCGTCACCTCCTGAACCGTTCGGGCCGTAACCGGCGTCGGCAGGATGACCAGCTCCAGCCCCTCCCGTTCCGCCCGCAGCCGCCAGGTATCGAGCGTGGACTGGTGATTATGCTCGGTGACGATCACCTGATCGCCGGGCTTGAACGCCAGCCCGCGCACCGCGACGGTGTTAGCCTCGCTCGCATTGCGGACGAGCGCGATCTCCTGCGCCGTCACATTGAGCCGGGCGCCGATCCGCGCGCGCAGACGATCGGCAAGCTCGGGGTAGCGCGCGCGATACTCGTAAGAAGGGTCGCCCTGGAACGCCGCCGTCTCGCGCTGCTGCGCGTCGGTGACGGCGCGAAAGGTCGGGCCGATATTGGCCGCGTTGAAATAGCGGATGTCGGGGGCCAGCACCATCTGCTGCCGCAACGTCCCGCCATGGCCATCGGCCTTTGCAGCAGCCGCCACCGGCAGCGCCAGCGAGGCCATCGCCGCCCCCTTCATCAGCCCCCTGCGAGAGATCGCCACTGCATCGTCGGACAAGTGGACCATGAAGCATTCCTCCCAGCGCTCAGCGACGGCATGTCTCTTCAGGGGACGAACGGACGGGCTTCAATCCGCCATCTCCCCAAACGCGCGCGCGGCCCACTCAAGCCTTGCCGCAACACAGCAATTCCTGTAAGGGCGCGCCCAAAGCACGCCTCGCGCAGGGCCGGCGTGCCCCAATTTCCAAAGGCAAGACATGTCACTTCGCAATATCGCGATCATCGCGCACGTTGACCATGGCAAGACGACCCTCGTCGACCAGCTGTTCCGCCAGTCCGGCACGTTCCGTGACAACCAGCGCGTCGAAGAGCGCGCGATGGACAGCAACGACCTCGAAAAGGAACGGGGCATCACCATCCTTGCCAAGCCCACCTCGATCGAGTGGGAAGGCACGCGCATCAACATCGTCGACACGCCCGGCCACGCCGACTTCGGCGGCGAAGTGGAGCGCATCCTCTCCATGGTCGACGGCGTGATCCTGCTGGTCGACAGCTCTGAAGGCGCGATGCCGCAGACCAAGTTCGTGACCGGCAAGGCGCTGGCGCTGGGCCTCAAGCCCATCGTCGTCGTCAACAAGGTCGATCGTCCCGACGAGCGCATCCAGGAAGTGCTGGACGAAGTGTTCGACCTGTTCGTGAGCCTTGAGGCCACCGACGAGCAGCTCGACTTCCCCGTGCTCTACGCCTCGGGCCGTAACGGTTATGCCAGCGAAGACCCCACGCGCCGCGAAGGCACGCTAACCCCGATGTTCCAGAAGATCGTCGACCATGTGCCGCCGCCGGCGCTGGACGTCGACGCGCCCTTCACCTTCCTGGTGACGCTGCTCGACCGCGACAACTTCCTCGGCCGTATCCTGACCGGCCGCGTGACCAGCGGCACCGTCAAGGTGAACCAGGCCATCCACGCGCTCGACATGGACGGCAAGGTCATCGAAACCGGCCGTGCGTCGAAGATCATGTCCTTCCAGGGCCTCGATCGCGTGCCCGTGGACGAGGCGAAGGCAGGCGACATCATCTCGCTCGCCGGCCTTGCCGTCGCGACCGTCGCCAACACCATCTGCGACACCTCCGTCACCGAGCCGATCCAGGCACAGCCGATCGATCCGCCGACGCTGTCGATGCGCTTTGCCGTGAACGATTCGCCCATGGCCGGCCGCGAAGGCAGCAAGGTCACGAGCCGCATGATCCGTGACCGTCTGGCCCGCGAAGCCGAATCGAACGTCGCCATCAAGGTGACCGAGAGCGAAGACAAGGACAGCTTCGAGGTCGCCGGCCGCGGCGAACTGCAGCTGGGCGTGCTCATCGAGACGATGCGCCGCGAAGGCTTTGAGCTGGGCATCAGCCGTCCGCGCGTGCTGTTCGGCACCGATGAGGCCGGCAACAAGACCGAGCCTTATGAAACCGTCATGATCGACGTGGACGACGAGTTCTCCGGCACGGTCGTCGAGAAGATGAACATCCGCAAGGCCGAGATGACCGACATGCGCCCCTCGGGCGGCGGCAAGACCCGCATCACCTTCTCCGCCCCCTCGCGCGGCCTGATCGGCTATCATGGCGAATTCCTGTCCGACACGCGCGGCACCGGCATCATGAACCGCCTGTTCGAGAAGTACGGCCCCCACAAGGGCCCGATCGAGGGCCGCAAGAATGGCGTGCTGATCTCCAACGGCTCGGGCGAGGCCAATGCCTATGCTCTGGGTCCGCTCGAAGAGCGCGGCATCCTGATGGTCGGCGTGGGTGAAGCGCTCTACGAAGGCATGATCATCGGCCAGAACGCCAAGCCCGACGATCTGGAAGTCAACCCGATGAAGTCGAAGGCGCTGACCAACTTCCGCGCCAGCGGCAAGGATGACGCCGTCCGCCTGACCCCGCCGTGGAAGCTGACGCTGGAACAGGCCATCGCCTATATCGACGATGATGAGCTGGTCGAAGTGACGCCCAAGAACATCCGCCTGCGCAAGCGCTATCTCGACCCGAACGAGCGCAAGCGCATGAGCCGCGCCAAGGCCGCCTAAGCGCCAGCGCTGCAAACGCACGAAAGGGGCCGCAGACCATATGGTCTGCGGCCCCTTTTCGTTGTGTGGGATAATTGGGTCCGATGAGCGCCGGCGTCGTCCCGGTTTCAGCCCGGCGCAGCGCGCCGGCTTGGTGGTCGCCCGATCACTCCCCGCCCGGATACAGGTCTATGCGTTCGGCTTCGGGCAGGATCATCTCCAGCAGGAGCGAGCGGTGGCAGCCCGAAGGATCGCGCTCATAGCAGAGCAGCGCGGTTGATTGCCGGCGCGCCATGTCCTTGAGCTGTTCGGCCTGCACCATCGCTTCGGGAAGCGCCATCTGCCCGCCATAAATCTCGGCCAGGCGGGCATGATCGTGCTTGCGCGCAGCCTCTCGCCCGGCTGGCGGCGTTCCCAGGGCCTTGAGCCCGATATAATCGATCCCCGCCTCTCGCAGGCCCGCCGCCAGCACGTTCTTGGAAAAGCCCGGCCTGCGGGACAGCGGCACGGCCCGGATATCGGCGAGCAGCGTCACGCCGGCAGACCGCAGCGCCGAAACCAGCTCAGCCTGCGTCGCGCCCTCATAACCGATGGTGAATATGCGCATGGCGAGAATGTAGCGACGAAGCTGGCCCCGATCAAACCATGGGTGGCCTTATCAGGCCATGACCGCCTCCCCCGGCACGCGCACATGCCCGTCCTGGCCATCGGCGCGGATGCGAAACCAGATCGCATAGAGGGCGGGCAGGAACACCAGGGTCAGCGCCGTGCCGCCAATCGTACCGCCGATCAGCGTGAAGGCGAGCGAACCCCAGAAGACCGACAGGGTCAGCGGGATGAAGGCAAGAACGGCAGCCAGTGCAGTCAGGATGACGGGCCGGGAACGCTGCACCGTTGCTTCCACCACCGCATGATAGGGATCGAGCCCTTCCTGCTGATTGATGTGGATCTGGCCGACCAGGATGAGGGTATTACGCATGATGATCCCGGCCAGCGCGATCAGCGCGAGAATGGCGTTGAAACCGAAGGGCTGGTGGAAGACCAGCAGGGTCGGCACCACGCCGACCAGCGCCAGCGGCGCGGTCAGCAGCACCATCGCCATGGCCGACATCGACCGGACCTGAAAGATGATGACGATCATCATCAGCACGATCATGATCGGGAATATGGCGGCCAGCGCGACATTGGCCTTGCCCGCTTCCTCCAGCGCGGCCGCGGTCTCGATCTTGTAGCCGGCCGGCAGCGCATCGACGATCGGCTGGATGTCCTTGATCACGTCCAGCGAAATGTCGTTGGGCTGGAATTCCTCGCCCACGTCGCCGCGCACGGTAATCGTCGTATAGCGGTCGCGGCGGCGCAGGATCGGATCCTCCATGCGGACTTCCATCCTGCCGATCTGGTCCAGCGGGATATGCTGGCCTGCCGCCCCGACAAGGGTAAAGCCATGCAGCTTGGCCGGATCGAGCCGGTCGGTGCCAGCGCTGCGCGCAACGACTTCGACGGTACGAATATCCTCGCGCACCTGCGTCACCGGGACACCCGTCAGCAGGAACTGGAGTTGCTGGGCGACATCCTGCGACGAAAGGCCCATGGCGCGCAGCCGGTCCTGGTCGAGCACGAAATGGACCGTCGGTACGCGCTCGCCCCAGTCGGTGTTGACCTGCCGCAGGCTCGGATTCTTCAGCATCACGCCGCGCACCTGCTCGGCAATGGCACGGACCTTGTCCTGATCCGGCCCCATGACGCGGAAAGCGACGGGGAAAGGCGATGGCGGGCCGAAGACGATCTGCGTGGCGCGGATGCGCGCGCCGCTGAACAGCCCCTGGGCCGCCACCTGACGCACCCGGCGCTTGAGTATCTCGCGCGCCTTGGCGTCGGAAGTGAGGACGACGATCTTGGCAAAGCTGGGGTCGGGCAGTTCAGGCGCTATCGCAAGGTAGAAGCGGGGCGCACCCTGACCGATATAGCTGGTCACGATCTTTGCCTCGGGCTGCCTCTTCAGCCAGGCCTCGACCTTGGCGGTGGCGGCGCTCGTCGTCTCGATGCTGCTGCCCTCGGGCATTTGCACCTCGACGAACACTTCGGGCCGGTCGGAGATGGGGAAGAATTGCTGCTTGATGAAGCCCATGCCGAAGATCGCGACGAAAAATGCGGCCGCCGTGCCGAGCACCACCAGCTTCTTGTGGGCGATCGTCCAGCCGATCAATCCGCGCAGCTGGCGATAGCGCTGCGTATCATAAATGGCGGCATGACCGCCTACAAACGGCTGGAAGTCGGGCAACAGCTTGACGCCGAGATAGGGGGTGAACACGACCGCCACGATCCAGCTGGTCAAGAGGGCGAAGCCCACCACCCAGAAGATATTGCCGGCATATTCGCCCGCGCTCGACTTGGCGAAGCCCACCGGCATCAGCCCGATGACCGTCACCAGCGTGCCTGCCAGCATCGGCGCGGCGGTATGGCCCCAGGCATAGCTGGCGGCGAAAAGACGGTCCCGTCCCTCTTCCATCTTCACCACCATCGTCTCGATGATGATGATGGCGTCGTCGACCAGGAGGCCAAGCGACAGGATGAGCGCGCCCAGCGTGATGCGGTCGAAATCGCGACCTGTCGCCAGCATGATGACGAACACGCCGGCCAGGGTCAGCGGCACGGCGAGCGCGACGACGATGCCGACCCGCCAGCCCATGGAGATCAGGCTGACGGCGATGACGACCACCAGCGCCACGAAGAATTTCAGCATGAACTCGTCATAGGCCTCGGCGATGTTCACCGCCTGGTCGGTGACCTTGGTGAAGCTGAGACCGAGCGGCATCTCGCTGGCGATCGCGCCGGCCTCCTTTTCCAGCGCGCGACCGAGTTCGAGGCCATTATACCGTTCCTTCATCACGACGGAGAGGATCAGCGAAGGCTCGCCCTGATTGCGGATCAGGAAGGTGGCGGGGTCTTCATGACCGCGCCGCACCGTGGCGATGTCGGACAGCTTGAGCATGCGGCCGGCCGCGGCGATCGGCGTGTCCCTGATCTTCTGCAGATCGTCGAGCGCGCCATCCAGGCGGACCTGCACCTGCGGCCCCGCCGTGTCGATGGAACCGGCCGGAGTGAGGGCATTCTGGTCATTGAGCGCGGAGAACATGTCGCGCGCCGACACGCCCAGGGTCGCCAGTCTCGCATAGGAGAATTCGACGAAGATCCGCTCAGGCTGTTCGCCGACGATATTGACCTTCTTGACGCCGGGGACATGCAGCAGCCGCTGGCGGATCTGCTCCGCCTCGCGAACAAGGAGCCGCTGCGGCTCGCCCCTGGCCTTCAGCGCATAGAGGGCGAAGGACACGTCGCCAAATTCGTCATTGACGAAAGGCCCCTGCACGCCGCGCGGCAGCTTGGGCGCTTCGTCCGCCAGCTTCTTGCGGGCCTGATAAAATTGCTCTGAGACGGCCGATGGTGGGGTCATGTCCTTGAGCGACATGGTGGTGAAGGCGAGGCCGGGACGGGTGAAGGTTTCCGTCCGGTCATACCAGTCCAGTTCCTGCATCCGTTTTTCGAGCGGCTCGGCGACCTGATCCTGCATCTCCCGTGCGGTCGCGCCGGGCCAGGTCGTCACGAAGGTCATCTGCTTGATCGTGAAACTGGGATCCTCCGCGCGGCCGAGATTGAGGAAGGCATAGAGGCCGGCGAGCGTGATCGCGATGATCAGGAACAGCGTCACAGGGCGCTCCCGCACCGCCAGCGCCGAAAGGTTGAAGCCGCTCATCGACCTGCTCCAGCATCCTGCAGCCGCACGGCCTGGCCCTCGTGCAGCAAATGCGCGCCAAGCGCGACGAACCGCTCCGATGGGCGCAGGCCGCCGCTGATCGCCGCCGTTTCCTCGCCCAACGAAACCAGCTGGACGCGGCGCCAATGGACGGCATTGCCACCGATCACCCAGACACCGGGGCCCTTGCCATTGTCATAGACGGCCGCGAGGGGGATCTGCTGGATATCCTGCCCCGCCGCCTCGGTCAGCCCGACCGTCACGGTGGCGCCAAGGGGCGCATGGGCTGCGGCCCCCTCCAGCACATAGCGCGCCTCATAAGTGCGGGTGCGCGGGTCGGCGGCGCTGGACAACTGGCGCAGTCGTGCGATGCCCGACCGGTCGCCGGCGAAAGTGGTGACGCGCGCCGTCGAACCGATGCCGGGGCGCAGTGTTTCAGGAAGGTCGATCACCGCCTCGCGCGCGCCGGCGCGCGCAAGGCGCACCACCGTCTGCCCGGCGGCGACCACCTGCCCGGGCTCGGCCAGCGTTTCGACCACAATACCGTCGGCATCCGCGACAAGCACGGAATAACCGGCTGCATTGCGCGCGACGCCGGCCTGTGCCTGGGCGGCGGCGAGTTGGGCGCGGGCGGCGTCTGCGGCGGCCTTGGCCTGATCATAGGCCGAAGCGGAGATGGCACCGGCCGAGACAAGATCGCGATAACGCCGTTCGTCCGCTGCGGTCTGGACAGCGTGGGCCCGGGCGGCCTCGACACTGCCGGCCTCTGCCATGGTCGCCAGCGCCAGGTCGGTGCGGTCGATCCGCATCAGCGGCTGCCCCTTGCGCACCGCCTGTCCGGTATCGACCAGCCGCTCGACGATCTTGCCGGCAACGCGGAAGCCAAGGTCGCTCTGGACACGCGCCGAGATGACACCGGTGAAGCTGTGCGCCACCCGTCCGGCGGTACCGGCCGTGGCCACGCGAACCAGCGGCGACGCCGTGCGCGGGTCCGCTTCGGCCTGGCCACAGGCGACAAGGGCGAGGCTCAGGCCGCTGGCCAGGAGCAGGGAAAGGATCGGACGGGTGTTGGGCATGGTCGCATCTCCGACGAGAATGCGCCCAGATTGCATCGAGTGACCAAATTGTCAACTGGTCACCAAATCTATTTCCATTCAGGGAGCCAGGCTGCGCAGGACAAGGCTGGCCGCCTCATTTGCAGCATCAGGCAAGACATCGAGATTATGTTCGAGCATCAGTGGATGCATGAAAGGCTGCATTACCTGCATGATGCTGCGCACGGTCTCGTCCAGCGGGGTCTTGCGCTCGAACTCCCCGGCCTCCCGGCCTTCCAGGATGATCTGCCGGAGCAGGGTCGCCACCTGGTCCACATATTTCTGCGAGGAAGGCCAGCATTCGCCGGCAGACACGGCGGCGATGTCGTACAGCTTGCGATCCTCGAAGAAAAGTTCCGCGCTTCGTTCAGTTATAGTCTTGAAAAGACGCCTAAATTTATCGGTTGCACTGATGCCATCCCGTATCGATTCATCTACCGCAGACAGGATGTTGGCAAGGCAATTGCCACAGATGGCTTCGCCGATCGCCTGTTTCGACTCGAAGAATTTATAGATGTAGCCCTTGGAATATCCAATCGCCTTGGCGAGGTCGGACACGGTGGTCTTGCTATAGCCGTACAGGCTGAAATGATCCTCTGCTGCAGCGACGATCGCGTCGCGCTTTTCAGTCTCGGCCGGCCCGCGCAGGCCGGCGGATGCGATAGTTATGTCGTTCATGACCGTGACTATAGCGTTCGCCGGCCCCGTTGACAACAAGTGACCAACACGTATATCCGTCACATATTCACTGCTGACTGGGGCTGCCATGTGCGTCTATCACAAATCGCTTGCCATCTTCCTGGCGTCCAGTGCGCTGGCGGGATGCACAGTCGGTCCGGACTATCACCGGCCCGAAATGGCCGCACCTCCGGCGTTCCTGGGCAGCGCCGCCGTTTCGGCGCGCGCTGTCCCTGCCGCGGTATCGGACGCCGATCAGCGTGTGTGGTGGGCACGGTTCAACGACCCGCTGCTGACACAGCTGGTCGATGAGGCGTTGGCGCAGAATCTCGACATTGCGCAGGCCATTGCGCGCGTCAGCCAGGCGCGGGCTTCCCTGGGGAGCGCAAATGCCGCCATGCTGCCGTCCGCCAGCCTGTCTGCCTCTGCCGCCACCGCCCACCAGTCGATCGAGACCCCGACGGGGCGGATCGCGCAGTCGGCGCCCGGCTTCCAGCGCGACGGCAATCTTTATGATGCCAACCTTGGCGCGGCCTGGGAAATTGACCTGTTTGGCGGGCTGCGCCGGGGACAAGAGGCGATGAGGGCTGATTATCAAGCGTCGCAGGCCAGCGTCGCCGCAGCTCGGCTGTCGGTCGCGGCGCAGGTGGCCGACATCTATATCGCGATCCGCGGGCTTCAGGCCCGCCTTGCCGTCGCCGAGCAACAGGCCGATACGCAGGCGCGCCTGGTCGAGATTGTCCGCCTGCAATTCGGCAAGGGCATCGCAGCCGAACTCCAGCTGCGGCAGGCGGAGGGCGCTTTGGCACAGGTGCAGGCGAGCGTGCCGGTGCTGCGCAACGCGCGCGATACGGCGATGAATGCGCTCGACATCGTCCTTGGCACCCAGCCCGGCGCCCATCGCGCGATGCTGTTGCATATAACCGCCATCCCGACCGCGCCGGCGATCGTCGATACCGGCACCCCCGCCGATATGCTGCGCCGCCGCCCCGACCTGATCGTCGCCGAGCGCAAGCTGGCCGCCAGCAATGCGCGGATCGGCGTCGCCGTCTCGGAATATTTTCCCAAATTCTCGCTAAGCGGCCTGATCGGTAGCGCGACGACGGTGGGCAGCAACATGTTTACCGGCGGCGCCAATCAGGCGCAGGGCGTGCTGGGATTGCGCTGGCGCCTGTTCGATTTCGGGCGGGTCGATGCCGACATCGCAGCGGCCAAGGGCGTAAACGCGGAGTCCCTGGCCACCTATCGACTGGCGGTGTTGCGAGCGTCGGAAGATGTCGAAAATGCCTTTTCCGCGCTCGTCCAGCGGGAGGCGCAGGAACAGATTCTCTCCCGCGGAGAGACCGCTCTGGTCCGGGCGCAGGCTGCATCGCTCGCTGCCTACAAGGGCGGTGTGGTGAGCCTGATTGAAGTGTTGGATGCCGACCGGCGGCTGCTCGACGTGCGTGACGCGCGCGTGCAGGCGCAAGCCGACGTAGCGCGTGCGGCAGTCGCATCATATCGGTCCTTGGGTGGCGGCTGGCAGGGCCCCGCCCCTCTGGCCTTCAACGGTACGAACAGGGCCGGCATGGGCGCGCTGCGGAGCCCCGAGGACGAACGCGATCAAGCGGAACCGTCAGGTGGTCGTTAAGGTGGCCGGCCGCCGTCGCGGCAACCCATGATCGTCAGAACGACCGATCAGCGATCAGCCGCGCCCCGCCCTCCGGGTGACCGCCTTTGCCTCTGACACGACTTCAAGCCAGTGCCGTTGCTCGTCCTGTGCATCGGCGAGCGCCCGGTGTGCCGGTTGGCCGCCCGCGCGCCTGACTTCGACCAGCGCGAGCAAGTCGGCAATCTCGATATGCAGGCGGTCAGCCGGCACTATCGGGGCGAGAATGTCCCTGGCCGCCTCTGCACGGGCTTCATCGCTGTCGCGCAGTCGAAGGGCGTGGCGCGGAAGCTTCGCCGCGCGCAACAGCGCACTCAGCCACTTGCCATCCCAGGAAGGCGCACTGGCGAAGAGATCGTGACCGGCGAGTTGATCGACCATGCGCCGCGCCATCACATCATGCGGGGCGCCCTCCTCATGCAAGGTCTCGCGCGCAATGTGATGGACGGCCTCTGCCTCCCTGTCCCAGTCGGTCCATTGCGGCGCGGGCTGGATCAAATGCGTTTCGCTGGCGCCATTTTCAAAGACCCAGGCGACCTCAATCGGATAGCTCAGCTTGGAGAGGGAGGAGGCCTCGAAGTCGAGAAAGACGACCATTGGCTTGGAAACGACAAGCGGCGTGATAGGCTTCATCCTTGGCAGATCAGGTCAGAACGCGGCGCGCGAACTCTGTCGCTGCGATGAGGCCATCCGGTCCCACGCCATGGCCCACGCCCGGCGATATATGTGTTTCCACAGGCACATCGACTGCGGCCAGCGCCGTCGATGCCAGTTCCATCGAGCCGAACGGAACGACATTGTCCTGGGTGCCGTGAATGAGGAGAACCGGCGGCCGGCTCCGCATGTCCGGCTTCAGCCGTTCGGGCGCCACGAGCATGCCGGATATCCCGACGATACCCGCTATGCCTTCCGGCCGTCGCAGTCCGACGTGCAACGCCATCATCGTCCCCTGGCTGAAGCCGACGAGGAGCAGTCGGTCACTGCCGAGCCCGCTCCTCTTCAGTTCCTCGGTGATGAAGGCGTCGAGCATCGGCGCGGCGGCCTCCGCTCCGGCTGTGCGCTCGGCCATGGAGAAGGTCTCGATGGGCCACCATTGATACGCGGCAGCCAGGCCGGAAATCTGCGAAGGCGCATTGGGCGCCACAAAGGCGGCATCCGGGAGCGAAGGCTGGATCATGGCCGCAAGCGAGATGAGGTCGTTGCCATTCGAGCCGTAGCCGTGGATCAGAACGACCAGCGCGTTCGGCCGCGAATTGGACAGGGGGGCAAGGCGTGGGCCGTCCAGCAAATGACTTTTCCTTTCAATGGCGCAGCCTCGGGCGAGACCGTTTCCCGGTCACGCGGCGACGTGCGTCAGATGGCGACCACCCGAAATATCTGCCATAGGCGAGATGACATGCTTCCGCCACGCTCCAACGCGGCTCGGCCGATCAAGGGACCTATATCGCCGCTCATGGAAGGCAGATCGCCTGAGGATGCCCTTCGATGGGAATGGCGAACGGATAGGAACCATGAGTCGGTCACAAAGGCCGCGTTGACCGCATCGGGGCTGTGTTGCCTCGACGCCGAGCGCCTGGAGGAGGCATTGTCCTTGCCCTCCATCGGGCTTGGATCCGTTGCCGCGGAACGGCAATATTGATGTGGATAGGGATGAAGAATGTCATGATCCTTTCGGAAATCATTGTCCCGACCTATGTTCAGATGCTGGGTGCGCTGTCGGCCTGGCTGGGCAAGGCCGAGCAGCAACATGAGCAGGCCGAGACACTTCTAGGCGCTCGTCTTGCTCCCGACATGTTCCCCCTGTCGACCCAGATCCGCTTCGCCTGCGTTCAGGCACAGGAGGGCATGTATCGACTGCGCGGGGAAGAGTTGTCGCCGCTGATCGCTCAACTGCTCGAAGAGGGACGCAATGCAGGGGATCACCCTGGATCGATCGCAGGCGCACAGGCAAGAATTGCCGAGACGATTGCGATCGTGGAGTTTCTTGCGACCGATGCGCCTCTGGTGGATCCTGCCGCGCCGATCGCCCATGCGTTGCCGCAGGGCATGATATTCGATCTGACGATGGGGCAATATGTTCGGGACTGGACGCTGCCGCAATTCTACTTCCACATCATGACCGCCTATGCGATCCTGCGGGCGCAAGGCGTCGAATTGGGCAAGGTCGACTATGTCGCGCACATGTTCCCTTATTTGCGGACCGAAACCCCGCCGTCCCAATGAGGGCGATATGGGCTGGGCGGCGAACTCCGCAGCTCAGCCCGCCGCCGACGACGCTCATCGCGAAGGCTCGGTTCTTGGTGGTCTTGGGGATTTGATAGGCGGCAATAATTAGCGTGCCGCAGGGCGTGAACGCGGACAGCCCCGGCGTTTTGGTCCGGGGCTATTCGGGGTGTATGTGTCTGTTGGTT
>JARFNK010000026.1 GCA_029167225.1 Sphingobium arseniciresistens | reverse complement strand
TACGATCAGCCCAGACAACCGATCCTACCGGCCATCATAGTTGCCGCTCAACCGGCCATCGTAGTTGTCGCCACGCAGTCAACCCTCGTCGGGATAGCCAGGAGGAAACGATCAGCTGTTCTCGGTTGGCAAGCCCTTGCGGGCGGCGCGGCGGCGAAGCGCCGTTCCCAAAAGCCTGGGATCGTGCACGGGGCGATTCCAGCGCGCAGAATCATTGAGGGCGGTGAGATCTTCAAGATGGGTCAGGAAAGTATACACCCGGTTGACGATCTCGATCATGAGAGCTTTCATCTCGGCATCGGAGATCTTCGAGACTTGGGTCCAAGGGATTTCGCCGAACGGTGTCAACACCTTGACGTCAGTGAAGTCTCCAGAAATGCTGTTCGGTGTCGTTCCAGCGTGCAAATCCTCAAGGCGACTATTGCGAACGCATTGCTCGACAAGCGCAAGTGCGATTCTGCGCGCCGCCCTGTCGGGAATTGCCTCCTCAGCCACGTGATCACCCTCGATTCCGGAAGATTGCTTGGTCTCTCGCTCTGCGGCCGGTGGTCATTATAGACCATTGTCACCTTGTGGTTCGATGCTCCAGTTGTCACGCGAAACTCTGCAAGCGGATCTTGCCACGGTCCGCCTGACGCGTACTCAACGATGAGTATCTTTCGGCATCCCCTCCGCGCGGAGCCATCCGCTCAGAACCGGCAGCGGGCATCCGCGCACTGCCGGCTCAGTTGTTCACGCGTTCAGTTTGTCCTTTACCGCCTTGGCGCGCGCGAAGGTCAGCTTCTTTGACGCAGCGATCTGAATGGTTTCGCCAGTCGCCGGATTACACCCTTCGCGAGCTGCGGTTTCCTTAACCTTGAACTTGCCGAAACCGTTGAGGGAAATCTCTTCGCCGCCCGCTGCGGCTTGGGCGATCGCGGCGAACACGGCATCGACGGTCTTGCGCGCATCGACCTTGCTCAGGCCAGAGTCGGCAGCCAGCTTATCGGCGAGATCACTGTTATTCATGCAAAAACTCCCATTGTGTTACAGTGGTTCGGTGAGGGCCACGCCTTTATATCTTTGCCTGCAGATCAGCCAGTTTTTCCTGGCATAGTTCGTTGACGACGTTGCCGAGCAGTTCAATCCGCTCGGAAAGAAAGGAGAACTCCTCGTCGGTCATCTGGAACCAGTCGGAGTGTCGGGCCTTCACATAAGCGTCTTTGAGTTTCAGGAAGCGCGCCTCGAGTTTCCGCTTGTCGCGTGGCCAGACATCTACGAGCTTGGGCGACAACCTTTCCGCCAGCTGCCGCAGAAACTTGATGTTATGGCTGTAAGGCGTGTAGAAAGTGAACACGAGCAGGATGCAATAATAGAGCCGTTCGCACGCCTGTTGCAGGTTATAGGCGGCGTCCGGATACTGCTTGGCTTGGTAGAAAAATTGAAAACCCATCCGCGAGGATACGGCCAGCCCGAACCACTGGTCATAATAGCCTTTAGCCATGTCATAGGCCTGCTGCGGCGTCTTCGGCTTGGGCTTGTGTAACTCGCTGTCGTCGGCCTGATAGAGCGCAATGCCCTCGCGGGCGATGTCCATGAAGAAATACCGGCCATGCGCCAGTCCGTCATTCACCTCCTGAAGGGTGTGAACGATGAAATTGACCGGGGTCCGCAGCCGGTTCAGGATCATGGTCTCGCGGTCAAGGCGCTCCGCCGCCTTTTCCCAATATTCGAGCCGGTCTGTCAGCTCCTTCTGGTTGACGATGATGAGCAGGTCGAAATCCGATCGATAGCCGCGTTCGGTGTGCGGCTCATGGACCCAACGCCCGGTCGCGTATGAACCGTACAGAATGATCTTCAGGATGCGGCCAAGCTTGCGCGGGCCGGTCGGCTGGCCATGCGCGTCGTCGAATTCCTCGAACAGGATCTGGATGACCCGATCAAGTTCGCGTCGCTTGTTCGCAGGCAGATGGTGAAGTTCGGTTTTCATCGTCTCGATGTCGCTCGGCTCAGGTCAAAGGGAAACGGGAGGGATCGTCTTCCCAGGGATTGAAGATCACGGCCCCGCTGTGGCGCGTATCCTTCACGTTGCGCGTCACGAGGAAGAGATCATGTTCGATCGCGGTGGCAGCGAGCAATGTGTCGATGACCGGCGGAGCCTGCCGGACTCTCCGTTTGACGTCGCCGGAAATCGCGCCCCAGCGGTAGACGATGGCGTCGTTGACAGAGAGGAGCCGATCGCTGAAGCGGTGCGCGAGTGCATCGCGCGCCGCCGTGTAACGCGAGCGATCGGGGTGGTCGGGCTCCAGATTGTGAATACCTTTGTCATATTCCGCGAGCGCCAGCACGCTCAAGAACATGCGATGCTCAGGCTGCCCCGTCGCCCATGCCTTCACGCTTGGCGCACCACTCGGACTTGCGAGCGCCGAAACGACATGTGTGTCGAGCAGCCAACCTTTCACAGGATGATATCCCTTCCACGGTCGACCTCGCGCTCAAGATCGAGACCATCGAGCCCAAGACCCTCCAGGAACGGCACGAAAGCAGGCTTGCCGGCACCCCTGGGGAGAAGGCGGTCGAGTTCGTCAACGCTGATCACGACAACAGCTTCCCGACCTCGAACCGTGACCCTCTGCGGCCCTTCGCTCTGCGCGCGCCTGACCACTTCACTGAAGCGAGCCTTGGCATCCTCCAGTTTCCAGGCTCCGGGCGGACCGGATTTGTCCCTGTTTCCTTTGCGAACGGCTGTGCCCACTTGCGCTCTCCTGACTAGCTAGTCAGATATAGCCTCTGGGTCCCGGTTCGGCAAGCGGCTCAGGTAGCTTTTGCGCAAAAGTCTTCTGCTAGTTCTAAAACTCGCGGTGCATGCGGATCATGCCCCATTTGTTGGTCTTGATCGACGATTGCGGAGCCGGACCGCTTTGCGGTCGCCCACAAGACCTGTGGAATTGGTTCCGCACTTCGGGTTCCGCGTTTATCATCACGCTATGACCAAGCAGAACGATTCGAGCCAAGGTTCACTGTTCGGCGCCGGCGAATTGCCCGCAATCAAGCGGACAACGCAGGCGCTTCCCGACCGGTCAACGCTTGAGCCATTGGACCAATTGTCCCCTGATCGCATGCATGCTCTCATCAAGCGTCACGGCGCTAACCGCAATCCCATACGAAGGTGGTTCAGTGCACTGATCACGCGCCGAAAGCGCGTCTAGCATCTCCATCTACTGGCCCGGCGCATGATCTCCCATCGGTCCGATCCGCCCCGGTTCGGCCATTCAGGACTCAACAAATATCTTTCCGTAGTGACGGGCGAGGACGGTCGCTTGAGCCGCTCCGATCGCAATCGCTTTGGTCGTCGTTTCGGCAATCGCGTCCGCGGCGCGATCGAACAGCGCTACGCACCGATGGTCGTCGAACCGGGAGGTGTAAAGGATGCCGTCGGCGACGGTCGTTGCGTGAATTTCGGCGCTGACCTCCCAGCATCGTAGATATTCGACGCCATGGAGATCGGTAGAGGAGAGGCCGTGTGCTAAGGCGCCGGCATCGATCAGAGGATAGAGCCTCAGCGCTCTTGTAGTCTCCAATTCACTGCGCACTCGGGCTTCGATGCCTGACGAGAGAATGTATGGGGTCTCGGGAGTTCGGACGAGTGTCTCGCCGAACGCCATTTCGAGCATCCTTGCCGCATACAGCACCTTATAGCTGCCATCCGGCGAGTCGAAACGGGACTGCGGGGTATCGCCGACAGGTCCGAAAAAAATCGGACTGTGCTCGACACGATGTATGCGATGAACGCGAACGCCCGCATCAATACGCCTCAATCGGATGGACGCCATTTACGATCAGGCAGTCCAGCTCGCCGCCAAACCCGCAAGCTGCTTTAGAATTTTCTGCTCCGGCCGTCTTGCGAGCGTTTGGAAGATCGTTTCGGGGGATGATCCGAACCCATCGACCGGCGTGGTGAGCATCATCAATTGCTCCCAGGGGTTCATATCGTCGAAGGCTTCCAGCACGGCCTTGAGGCCATGCAACACCTCGCCTTTAACAAACTGCGCGGCAGGATAGCGAAGCTCCGTTCCGTAGGGGACGCCCAGAATCTGGCGACGCTGTCGCTGCTTGTCGATCGCGGCCGAGGAGACACCGAGCATCTCGGCGACATGGGCGCGGTCGAACATGCCGCCGGCCCGCTCGGCCATTTCCTCGCGAAATTGCGCGGTCCGTTCGCGTGCCGCCCTGATCGCTTCGAGGTCGGCCGGCGCTTCGGGAGCGATGTCGCGCGGCGCGATGACCAGCGCGTGCCGGAGATCCTCAGAACCGACGATATCGGCGAGTGTGTCGTCGCTGGCAGACTCTACCGCTTTAGCAATTGCCAGCGTCAGCCTTTCCAGCGCCTTGTGCCGTAAAGTGTCGCTCGCGGAGAAGGCTGCGCGAGGCAAGACGCGCCTGCTGGATTTCGCGACATGAGCGGTGCCGGCCATGACTGTCCTTTCTGTCTGCAATATATCAATCACGACAAAAAGGACAAGCAGGATTGTCGATTGAGGGTGACGGTAGATGACTTTGATGGTAAGAGGAATCCGAAAGGATTCCTACGGTGGAAACCGCCATCGACGATCAGGATAATGTAAGCAGACCGGCGCCGCCGAAGCTGTCGACGTGGCTCCGCTCGCCTTGGTATGCCAAGCTATGGTGGACGGCTATTCCCATCTGGTGGATGGGCACGGCCGTGTCCGCGCGCGTTGATGCCTTGGAGACCTTTTATCGCGGAGCACTGGCGGGCTATCTGAATGTCCTGTTCTTCCCGATGACGGCGCTGATGGTGTTGGGTGTCGGCTATCTCAGGGAGCGTTTCGACAATTTTGTGGGACAGGGTGGAGAAGTGCCGCTGTTCGATGAGGAGACCGAAGCCGAGAGACAGCGCGTTTGGGAAGAGCATGAACGGATGGTAAAGAGATCGCGCGCCTTCGCCGATCCGTCCGACCCCCGCTCTGGGCCATTTTGGATCGGTAACCCCTTAAATCCGCTGAATCCATGCTACAATGATCCCCATAGCGGAAAGCACCGTTAGCGCTTCTTGAAGTTACTGTCTCCGTCGCCAGGACTGCCAGCGATGTCCGTCGAGAAGCTGCCCTTCGAAAGAACTGAGTTTTGTTCCAGCGAAGTCAGTGGACCAGTGATATCAAAGGTGGCACGCCCGTTGTCCGCATCCTGAAGGTAGCGATTGCGCAAGCCGTCGGTGCCCAAGACTCGGTTCGACAACTCACGGGAGAAGGTTGTTGCGGGATCGCTGGAGCGCGACGCAGCACGCTCAGCGGCAGCAATCGATTCCCGAACATCGTAGTTCACAATGTCCATTGTGGATTGCGCGGCTTCGGTAGTGGATCCTTGATCCGTGCTCCGAAAACCTACATCGCCACCAAAGCGACCAGCCGTTGTTTTCCCTTTGCTAGTCGTCTGGGTTGGTCCTCGTTGCCGTCCCTTGCCAGACCGCGCGCTGTCGCTCGTCGTTTCACTATCTGAAGTAGACACCGTCCTTCCAATTTCGAGGCCGACAGTGCTTCCCATTGTCGTCTGATCAGCGGCTGAGCGGGAAAGAGTTCTCTGCCATCCCGTTTGCGCCATGACCGCCTGCACATCGCGCTGGAGCGTGTCGGCGACCTGAGGCTTGAGCCGCCACTCGCCCTTGCGGTCCATCTCGAACCCACCGCGCAGCCAGTTTGAAAGCATTGCCTGACCCTCGGCCCCGCCGCCCATGAAATGCTCGATCGTGTCCGGCCCAGCCTGCTTGCCGGCCTCGAACCGTGTGCTGGTGTCGCTGCGCGCCGAGCGGCTGAAATCCGTGCCGCTTGAGACAAGGAGGTCATTGTGGGCGAAACTGAAGCGTGCATGCCCTCCATTGGCAATTGCACCGAGTTGACTTTCGTTGATGAGCCCAGCCTTCCACATGGCGGCAGCGGTCTCGGGGGTGAGATTGAGGCCAAGATCGCCATTCTGGTCCATGGCGATCTGGCGCTTGCTCAGGTTGACACCATGCTCGGCAAGCAGGCCCTGCATGCGGGTGAGACGCTCCCGATCGACGATCGAGATCAGCCGCTCGTTACGCGCGCGATCGGCGATACCGGGCGCACCACCTTCGGACATGTCGACCTGGTTGCCGGCCGTCCGGCTCAGTGCCTGGATGAAGCTGTCGAGACGCGCAGCCTCGCGTGTCGACGCGCCAGCCGCCGCAGCTCCCTCTGCAAACCCGAAATTCTCTGACTGCCTGCGTTGCTCGCCGATGCGCGCCGCGTCGCGCGTCCCGGAGGTTCCAACCTCACGCTGCGCGTCGAGCCTGCCCGAGCGCTCGGCGAAATCATAGCCGGCCGCCTCGCGGGTCCGGCCATAGACGCTTGTGCCTTCGCGGCCTGCCTCTGCAGTCGCGCCATCAGCAGTGCCAAGGTGGCTGGCCGCACTGTAACTCTCCAACGCAGCCTCAACCTGCGCCTCGTTGCGGCCAGTGGCACGGGAGAGTTGACTGATCGCCGTGCTGCGCGCTTCGCCCGACAGGGCATTGATAAATCCTATGCGGCGGGATGTCTCGTCCACCGACAGGCCCAACATCGATGCCGCTTCGCGCTGGCCCTGATTGCTGCCGGTGCGCCAGCCCTGTTCGGTTGCGACATTGGCGCGTTCGATACCGGCTACATTGTCGCCAGCATGGTCCCGGCGTCCCTCCATCGCGCCCACCTGAATTTGCGCGGAGGTAAGATCGTTCCTGAACATCTGTTCCTGGTCGAAAGCATTGGCAGTGAGCTTGGCGAAGGTGGGGTCGGCCTGCGCCTCGCCGATAACACCCGACGCCTTGAGCTGCGCGTCCGCTGGCGAATATCCAGCGCGCTCAAAGTGGCGCGCCGCCCCTTGCATCATCATGCCGTAGGCGCGCTGGTCGCCGAATGCGCGCCACTGGACAAGGTTCTGGCTGAAGGTCGCGAACGCCTTCTCACCGGCTTCGCCCTGGCCGAAATAGCTTGTCCCAAGACCTCTCAACGCATCCTTCTCGGCGAACTGATGGATGGCCGTGGTCGCAGCATTGGCCTGAACCGCGCGCGCGACAGCCGGATCGGCAAGATCGCGGCCGCCCAGCGCGGGCGCGAGGCTCCCCAACTGGCGCGAACCCTCGATGCCGCCGAGCGCGAAAGCCGTACCGCCCGGCGTTCCTGGGCGCTCACCCAGAATGTGGCCAGCCTCGCCATACGTCCGGTTCGCACCGAAGGTGGAGCGCTCCCCGAAATCCCCAAAGCTCGAAGCCGCCGCGGCGCGGGAACGCGTTCCCATCGCCGAAGCCTGAGCCTCCAGCGCCGAAGCTTGACCCTCGTTGGTGCCCATCGGCGCGGCGGCGGCTGTGCCCTGACTCGCAATCCCAAGTGATCCCGAGGTGAAGGAAGTGAACACGTTGCCGCTGAAACGGAAAACGGTAAACACAAAAGCCCCGGCAAGCCCGGCGGCGGCCGTGCGGAAACTGCCGAAGATCGCAAGCGCCTTCATTGCGGCGGACGGCGCCAGCAACCAGGCATTGGCAGCGAGCGCATTGGATCGCAATTCGGCGAGCGTCGCGGTCGCACGGCCGAGAGTGAGCTGATAGATGCCCGCGTCGATCACACCCCAGAGCGCCACGAAGACGAACATACCGAGCGCGAAGCTCGCCACGCGCAGGTTGATCGGCGTCAGGATGAACAGCAAAGCGATAGGGATCATGAAAAGCATGATACCGAACACCGTGGCCCGGATCGTCGGCATCCATTCGTTTGCGACCGACATGGTCGCCAGGCCATTCGAGATGACCGCGCGATTGGCCATGACCCTGGCCGCACTGGCCGGCGAATCCTCGAAGAGAACGTCGCCGACCGTGTTGCCTAGAAGGATGTCGGTCAGGAACGCCTGCGCGCTCAGCGGCCGGTCGAGCATCATCTGGCCCATTTCGCCAAGCTGTTGCCGACAGCGGGTCATCTGCTGGGCATTGCCGGTGTCATAACCCGTGCGTGCGCAGATCTGACTGGTGTAATTATCGAACAGCACGGGGTCGGACAGGCGATCCGAAATGTGCGTCCAGGCGTCGGTGCAACTCACGGTCGTGCCGCCCTTGTCGGCCTCGGTATAGACCGTCGAGAAGGTCGCTGGCCCCGCCATCGCCGCGAACGAGGCCGGCAAGTCGGTCGAGGTCCGGAACAACTGATCGTCATTGACGCCATAGGCGGCCGACACGCGCGCGACCGGATAGCATTGACGGACATAGTCCTTGATGGTCGCATCGAGGAACACATCGGTCATTGGCCCGCGTGGGCTGACCGCGTTGAGGAACAGGTCAAAACTGTGTCCTCCCGCGCCGAATTCGATCTTGGCGTTGGGATCGAGCGTATTGTCGTCGATCGTCTCGACCATCGCGCGCTCCATCATGTTGGTCGCTCCAGCGACGAGGACAAGCAGATTGGGAACGCCGCCGACCGGCTGATAGGCGTTGCGGACGCGATCATAGACATGGACCGTGCCAGTCGTGGCGATCAGGCCGACGAAGAGCCCGACGCCGACCAGGATCTGGAAACCGAAGGCGACGAGGCCCATGCCGGTTCCTCGCACGCTGGCGATTATTGCCCCGAGACCGATGCCGACCGTCGCGACGATCATCACCAGTGTCTCGTAGCGTGGATCCCCGAAGATCATCGAGACAAGACGGAAGGCGTCGACCGTCTCGGCAAACCCGTCATAGGTGTGGAAGCTCGTATCGACCGCGAGCGCGGGCGAAGCGAGGAAAAGGGCGGGGAAGGTGGCAATCAGCCTCGCAAGCCTGCGCATGACAATTTGTTCCTATTGGTTGCGGGCAGCGGCGCCGGCGGCGTCGCGAGCATCACGGTCGCGTGTCCGCAGGAGCCCGGCGTAGTTCGCGGAAAGATTGGCCTGGTTGAGAGCGGCCATGTAACTTTGGCGCATCTGCGCGCGCTGGCGCAGCACCTCGTCCCTGAGATCCCGTAACTGCTCGATGCCTTTGGACAGTATCCGCGTCTGGCAGACATTCTTGTTGTTCCCGTCTGCCGAACCCGCGGCGGTCGCGCCGCGCTCGGCGTTCATCACGGTGAAGTCGATCGTGCGGGTCAGGTCATTGAGCATCTGGTAGGCGAGGGTGAGGGCCACCAGTTCGTCGGTATCGGCAATGACGGAGTCGACGACGCCCTGACGAACGCCCCATTCCAGCATGCGATAGACCGGAAGCGTCCTGACATTGGCGACGAACTGCTTCTCCTCGGCCGAGAGCGCCGCACGGGTGCGGATCTTGGTCGCGATCGACTGCATACGCTCTCGGGCCAGAACGAGCGCGCCGCGCCCCGATCCATCCTGCCCGCAGTCGGCACCGGTCGGCGGGAAATTGAGCGTACGGCGCTGGACGCGGCCTGTCAGGAAATCCTGCGCGCTTTCCGTGTCCTGTGCGGGGCATTGCGGAATGGCGGTGAACAAGGGCACGCGGTCGCCGTCGTCCCAGCGCATATAAACATCGCCGACCCGGGCGCGCATCACGCTCGCCCAGTCGGCTGCGCCGACGCGCGAGGCCGCATGAGAAAGCAGCGAGCCGGTGCGGAAGATGTCGGTCACTTCTGCCGGGCAGTTGGCGAGCGCGTCCTTCAGGTCTTCGGTAGGGTTGTTGTTGTTCGCCTCGATCTTCTCGCGGCTTTGCTGGTAGCTCTTCGCAAATCCTTGCTTGACCGAACGATAGCCGGTCATCTCCTCGATGATCCCCGACATATTGTCGTCGCCCTTGGCGATCTGGACCATGCGATTGGCGAGACGGCAGTCATTGACCTGAATCGAGTTCAGGAAATTGGTGGCCGCTTCCATTTTCGAGATGATGTTCCCCATCTTCTCATCGAGCGTCTCGAGCAGATACTGGAAGGCGACCGCCGGCGCCGCCTGAAGGATGCTCTCCAGCTTCTGGACCAGATAATCGGGATCGAGGAACGACATGCCGCCGAGGAACATGTCGATGCCGCCGCAACCCGCCCTGACCTTGGGCAGGCTCACCGACATCAGATAGTCATTATGGACGTCCACCCGGCCCGACATTCCGCCTGCGGTCACATAGCCGCGGGTCTGATCCTCGAAGCTGCCGGGGGATGAATAGGTGACGTTGTCGAACCAGCTCTCGGCCCAACTCTGGGCATGGGCGGGCGCCGCGGAGAAAACCGTGGCGACAAGGAGAGCGATCAGCGCGCGAACGGCTGCACGAGGCCTGGCAAACATGGCGGACTCCAGACAATCTGAGGTGAGGGAGGAAGGGCTGAGGCCGCCATCGCTCAGTGCCTTCCGGTTCGGGTCGCCGGCAGCCCCACGATGCCGGTGAACTTGGACATGGCGCGGACGCCGACGGCGGGTCTCACGCCCGTCAGCATCTTCGCGGCCAGATAGAGATTGCGGGCCAGGTTGGGCGCGTGGTCGGTGCCGATCGCCACCGGCACGACCCGAATATCGTCCGAGACGGGGCGAACCCACGCAACGGGATGCCCGACCCAGGGCAAGCCGAGACGTCCCGACCGGATCATCGCCTCCTGGGCGCCGATCGTGCGGACCTGCCAGCCATATCGCGTGCCCAGCGCCGTCAGTTTGGTCCAAAGGTCGCCGCAGGGCACGCAGCCGGGTGTTGTCGTCATTTCGATGACGAACGCGGCGCCATGCCCTCTCAACGTGGTCGTGAAATCATCGGGGAACTCCCGTGTGACCGGAACCCGCGAGAGCCAGGCCTGCATCGCCTTCGCGTCGCCGACCGGGTGGATCGCGGCTCGCATCGCTTCCGCTTGGCTGACGGTCTGCGCGGATGCCGAACCCATGCCGATGACCAGGCCCGGGATGCCGAGGAGGATGAGCGCACGCATCACGGCTTCCGTCCAATGGAAGCATCTACCAGATCGCCTTCAAGAGCACGGGGATCGGTTGCGGACACCGGGCCGTTGCCGAGTGCATCGAAGAAGCCGGCATCTTCGCCCGGTCCTGTCATGAACTGCTCGGGCCGGATATCGCCGCGCAGCAAGCGCACCGCCTGATAGGCCATCTGTGCGAGGTTGGGATATGCCTCGACGCCAGAGGCTATGATCATGCGTTGCTGGCTGCCGCGCCGGATGATCATGGTCGTCGGCGTGACCTCGACACCGAACCGCGCGCTGACATCAGGCCGCTTGTCGAGATCCATGAGCGTCACCTGCCAGCCCATTTCCTCCTGGAATCGCTGGATGATCGGCCACTGGACCCGACAATATCCGCAGGTTGGACGCGAGAACATGACGAGAGCGAACTCGCTCGCATGGGCGCGCAGATAGGATCGGCGAATGGCGTCCTTCTCCGCCGACATCTCTGACCGGGCATCACCGACCATCGGGTTGGCCGATTTCGAGTTGAGTTCGGGATATTGCAGCATCGCGATCTGCGTCACACCCGCGAACGCGCGTGCCTTGCGCCTTGCGAAATCCTGAAGCCGCCAGAAATCGGCGACCGCATCGACCGTCAGCACCGTCGCGGCATAGTCGCGCTGCTCCTCGATGAGCTTGCGGATCTTCGGCGGAGTCCATGTCGCCAGTTCCGCCATCGGTGGTATGATGGGCTTGACCAATGCATCCGGCTCGGCGCTGTCCTCAGGCTTTGGCTTGGGCGCCTCATACCACCAATAACCTTGCCTGGATGGGACGGTAGCCGGAGCCCCTTGCGCACTGACCGATGGCGGAAGCGCAAAGAGCACCGCGAGGGTGAGGCCGATGATGGAAAGTCGACGATGCGGGCTGTCACTTTGTATTGACATTGTCGTGGCAAAACGCCAGATACGGCCAAGGAGTTTAGCGACATGGCACAGCACGCACATACCGATCGAAGCGCCTCGACGCGTAAGGACGATGTCATCCAGATCAGGGCTGCGGCCGAGCTCAAGGCGATGCTCAGCCGCGCCGCTTCGTTGCGTGGGCAGAAGCTGTCCGAGTTCATGCTCGCGAGCGCAAGACGGGAAGCCGAAGCCGCGATCCTCGATCAGCGCACTTTTTTCCTGGATGCCGCGAGCCATGAGCAGTTCCTGAGCCTTCTCGATGCGCCGCCCGCGCCGTCGCCAGCCCTTGAAAAGCTGATGAAGCGCGAACCACTCTGGAATCGATGATCGGACGCGTCGCTCGATTCCATGTCCACGCGCCGTGTTACGCCGCCCGAACGCCTCAACGCCGATCACGAGGTCGCCGCGTTCGATAATGGGCGCCATGCCTCGCTCAACAGCTGGCTCGCCGAGCGCGCCCTTGCCAGCGAAGGCGCTTCGGCACGCACCTATGTGGTCTGCGATGCCGAGCGGCCCCGTCAGGTGGTCGGCTATTATACGATTACCACCGCGATGGAGGAGCGCGCGGCCTTGCCCACTGCGAGACTGCGCAAGGGCATGCCCGACAAGGTGCCCCTGCTTTTGATCGCGAGGCTGGCCGTTGCATCGAGCTTTCAGGGGCTTGGCCTTGGCGCCGATCTGCTTGCCGATGCCCTGCGCCGCTGTGCTGCCGCCTCGGAGATCGCCGGGGTTCGCGCGGTCATCGTGCACGCGATCGACGACGAAGCCGTCGGCTTCTACGCGCGGCATGGTTTCATCGTCTCGCCGCTGGGAGAGCGCGTTCTGCTCATGCCCATCGAAGCGGTTCGGGCCGTGCAAGGCTAACCACATAAGACACTGCGTGCAGCGTAGCGTGGTCTGGCACTCCGGGCGCTGCTCGGTGAGCCTATTCTGATCGCGACCGCTCACAGGATACGCTCCATGCGAATGAGACTCGTGATCGGCAACAGCCCGAAATAGCGACTGTCGAACCCCCTGGGATGCGTCGATCCGACATAGGCCATCCCGGCGGGGATGATGCCGCTCCATTTCATATGGCTGAGTTCCATCCCGTTATGGGCCAGCGGAAGGCTCACACCCAGAAGCTGGCCATTGCAGTAATAGTGACCGTCCCAGCTGCTCGGCTTGAGCGGGGAGGGCGTCTCGAACATAGTAAGCCGGTCGCCGGGCAGGCAGAGCGCATGCTTGGTGACCGACACCGGCTTTGGACCCGCAATCGCGTGATGCAGCGTGAACATCACATAATCACCACGGACGATCGGCCCGGGGTTCTTGCGCACGGCATAGGCCTCGATCGACGGGGACATGACCAAGGTGACTTGCGGCATGAGGACCGCGGCGAACAGCGCAAGGGGCAGAACTAGCAGCATTGCGTGCCAGAGTCGTTCCGGCCGCGCGGGCTGATCGGGGCCGGGAGCGCCGAGCGTCACCGCCGCCTTGCGCGGCAGGCTGCGCAAGCGTGGCCAGAGACCAGCGATCCACCTAACGATTAGCCAGAAGAGCCTGAGCATGGCTTACCTCCTCCTTCCCGCCCAGGCGGGCATATTCGTCGAGCATTCCGGAGAGCGCGCTGTCGCCGAACACGATATTGGCTGCCCGAGGGCTGTCATCGTCGCGTTCGCAATAAGCCTGGGTCGGATCGCCTGGCACCATCGCGAGCGCGGGGACCTGGACGATCCCGTGCTGCCGGAACACGATAGGGTCGATGATGAGCTGAACATTGCGCATGACGCAGTTCGGTCCCTCACAGCCCGGATCGAGCCGCAGGATCTGGGCCGTCAGCTTCGCCATCGGGCCCATCTTCCGAAGACCGCCCGGCACGCCGCGAAACGCCATCACCCCGTGCACCCGCTCGAGCTGGACGGCATAATTGCGCAGCGTCGAGATTGGCATCGAGGAGGAGACGAACAGAACCGGTACCCAACCCTTGGCGGTCGCCGCAGGGGCAGCCTTGGCGAGCGCTTGTTCTTCGGCAGGTTCCAGCCCCAAAGCCTGACGCAATGCCTTGGCTTGTCGCTCCCGCTCGGCTGCAAGGCTTGCTTCTCCGCGCGCCTGCGCAGCGCGGGCGCGCGCATCCATTTCTGGCATAGCCGCGCGGCCCCTAATGCCTTCGAAGGCACGCTTGCGGTCGGCAGGGTTATCGGTACGCGGAAGCCTCGGATCGGGCAGCCGCCCCGCAGCTTGCTTCCCGCGTGCGACTGCGTTTTCGAGCCGGTCCATGCTGGTCTGGCCCTGATTGGCGGCGGCTTGCCTGGCATCGCCTTGATCGGCGCCACGGATGGCATCCTGTCCGAGCGCGGCGGTTGCAGCACCTATCAGCGCAAGGAGGGCGAGTTTATGGATTGACCGCTTTGAGATACGCATTGACGCGCTCCCCCATGTCTATCTGGATGTCGGATTGGGCGCGTGCCTCGATGTCCGCATAATATTCGGAGAGGTCGATCTTGCTGAAGTCGAGCGCCTGGAACTCCTCCGGTGTGAAGCCGCGGCACATCGGCTTCTTTGCCGTCCCCCAGAGATTGCCGTTGAATGCCTTGAGCTGGGGACGACCCTGTTCCTGAATGATGCGGCCGAGCTTTGTGTTGAAACAGCAATGCCCACGCGCTTTCTGGAGGCAGATGCCGAGGAAGCTCGACGTGCAATAGCTGCCGATCTCGTGGCACATGCCCGACGAGCGGAGCATCGCGGTTTCCATGTCCTGCTGGTCACAGCCGGAAAACAGGAAATCGATCATGAAATTGATCGCGAGGCTGATCGCAAGCGAGGTCGGATCGAGACCGACGATCAGTGCATTGGCACCGGCGCTCGCCGCCTGGCTCGCTGTCGCGCCAGCTTTGAACGCGACATAGGCTGCCTTCATACCGGTGAAAACGCCCTTGGCCACCGCGATCTTGGTGCCGATCGACGAAATGGACGATCCCATCCCGTCCTTCACGATCTTGCCCTTGTCCTTGCAGCAATTGGCAAAGGTGGTCGAAAGTCCGGCAGGCCGGCAGCGCACGCCGCGGCCCGAGAATATCTCGATGGTACCCATACAATTGCCGTCGGCATCGATGCCGCCGTTGGGCTCAGTGCCCGGGTCGTCCATCGGCGGTTCTTCGACGACTGGATTGGTCGCAAGATCGGCGCACTGATTGGGCGAACACGATGGAGCCCCACCGGTGCTCTTGACGAGGCAGGCATATTGCGGACCGACCGGGCAGCTATACTGGCCCATGGCATCGGCGACGCAATCGACCTCCTGGATCGGACAGAGCCATGCTCCGCTGGTGGTTGCGAGGCAGCTTGCCTGCTCCCCTTCGTCGGCCGCATCGCCATTATTGTTGAGATCGGCGGCGCAGATCTGCTGCGCATTGGCGGCACTCGGGCACGCGAGGGCAACTCCCAGGCCGAGCACCAGCGCAAGCGCGGCACCGCGCGGATCAAAACGCCGTTGTCTGTTTGTGGAGCAGCGGTTCATTGTACGCCCCCCGTGCAGACGAGGTCCGCGCCGGCGAGGCGGACGGTCTGCATCATCACGACAGCCTCGGGAAAATCGTCGAGGCAGCCACAGGCTGACACGATCTCCTCACCGAGGCCTGCCGGGCACTGGCTGTCGGTTGTGCAGGCGTGGAAGAAGGTGTCGTAGCCGGTCGGCACATTCTGTTTGGCGCCGACAACGCCGTCGATTGCCGCTTCACTGTTCGCCTTGGGCGCGCGTGTTTTGCAGACGGGTTCGCACGCCGGCGCCGAGCCGCGGTTGGGCAGGCTGAACGCTCGCGTCGAGGTAGAGTAACTGCCGTCGCTCTGACGCGTCCGGTCGGCCAGCAATGTCTCGGTCGAATGGTCGATGATATAGGCGCCGCGGCTCGTGTCCGGCTTCGCGATGTCATCGACGCTACAGCGATAGGTGCGGTCTTTCAGGAAGAAGTCGCGCATGAGGTCGGTCGGGCAGGCGGGACCGCCCAGGATGCGGGTCTGGGGCAGGGGCCTCAAACCCGTGGCGACACCATTGATCCAAGTCTGGACCCCATCGACCAGCTCACTGTCGAGCTTGCAATGCGGATCGGCGGCGATCGCTCCGCAACCGTCGACGACTTGCTCCAGTGTCTTGCAGCTATTGTCGACGTCGACATGCACCTGCGCGAAACCCTCGCCGCCTGACGCCACCGCGACGCGCAGCCAGACCTCGTGATCACCGGCGGTGAGCCAGGGCTTCAGGTCGAGATTGGGATAGGCATAAAAGGTCTTCTTGAGTTCGCATTTGCTCGGTGGAAGTCCAAGTGTCGTCCAGGGCGAAGGACCCGAACCGACCAGTTGGCCATCAATACTTACCTGTGCCCAATCGTCGGCGAAGAACTGGGTGAGGCGTGCGTCGACGATACGGTCCGGGTCGCTCACATGCAGCGTCATACGGAAGTCGATGAGCGTGCAACTGCCGCCGGCAAGGCTGTTGTCGGCTGGCGAGCCCATCAGGAAATCGAAGGACGAGCCGTTCTGGATCGTCGAATAGCCGCCCGAGGTCCGGCTGATGATATCCTCCGCGCCGGGCTTGAGTACCGTCACTCGCCGTTCGATCGTGCAGTGCCGATATTGCAGCGATGTGCCGGTTCCGGTCGCCGAGCCCTTGAGCGCCTGAAACACCGCGCTGCCGCTCGATGCGGCATAGGCGTCCGACGCAATGATCCCGGGATTGGATCGATAGGCCGTCTGGGGCAGGTCCGGATTGGACGAGCAGGCGGTCGATTGCGCGCCCACATAGCGGATGGCGGGTCCATCGATCACGGCTTCCGCGACCCCATAGCGCGGGTCGGCGGTCGTCAGCGCGCCAATCATCCCGCCGCCCAGATCGCGCAGTACGGAGGCCATATTGCCCCAGGCAAGATTGGTGCCGCAGCTATTGTTGATGCAGTAGCAGCCGGCGAGCTTGGGCATGTCGACCGAGGTCAGCTTCAGCGCCTTGGCCGCATCAACGTCCCAGCGGAAAAAGCTGCAGCCACTCCAGCTGCCGGGCTGGCACGACACAACGCCGTTCGCGCAAATGCCGGAGACCGGCACAGGCAGGTTCGAGGTCGCGTCGACCGTGCCATCGAGATCGGTGTCGCGCGCGATCGTGACCGTGCCCAGATCCCCGGTGCCTGAGGGCTGGACCAACACCTCGAGCATCGTTGCGGTCTTCTGGCAGGCGATATTCGGCGCGAAAGTGCGGCTGTTGTCGACGGTAGAGATCTGCTGCCCGGCAAGGCCCGGCGTCACATAGTTCTGCTGGAGCGCGTCGCTGTCGCTGGTCTTGGCGCGCGACGCCTCGGCCGCGGCGCGAGCCCGCTCCTCCATCGTCTGCGCCGAGGCGCACGAAGAGACGGAAATGGCCAGCGCGGTCGCGATTATGGAACAGGCGGAGAGGAGACGCCGGTCCCATCGGGGGAGCATTGCGGCCGCGTTGGCCAAGGGTGGAGCGACGCCGCCAGGGGGGCTTGACGGCGCCGCTCCGGTCCCGCGCGGCAGCCCTCGACCGTAGGGGCCTTGGCGAACAGACCTCCGGAAAGGACGGCTGTCGCGCGCGGGAACAGGGGAAAGCGATCGGCTCATGGCACCGATATCCCGGCGCAGCAGATCACCTTTTCGAAGAGCATGAACTGGGCGTTGTCCTTGCCCGGCGCATGCTTGGCCGAGGACCACAGCGCGCCCGGGCGGCCGATGTTGACGCACTTGCCGCCCTTCACCGGCTCCATGATCTGGAGCTTGTAGCGGGACTTCGTCCAGACGGGCTGGGGTATGAACGAACAGCCGTCGGCCGAGCTTATGGTGAGAGCGCCCAAGCGCCCCATCATGAATACGCCGCGTGCGGCAAGCCCGGCCCAGGCTTCGACGCTGTCGTCGAAATGGATATCGCCGGCGATCGGATAGGTCGCGCCCCAACTCCCCATGCACCAGAAGAGAGGATCGATGACCTTGCCCGCAGCGGCCGCGGCGCTGTCGCCCATGCAAGCAAGGCCGGCGGCGGGGTTTCCGAACAATATGCCCTCGGGCTGGATGATCGCGCCCAATGTCCCGGACTGCCAGGTCGGCAGGACCTCGGTGATCAGGGCGACGTCGAAGCCGTCATTCTCGAGGCAGGGCAGGTCGGTGAACATGTCGAGCATCGCCCAGACCGGCGAGATATAATAGTGCATCTGCGCGAACATCTTGCGGGTATTGGTGCCGTCCGAGATCGACGATTGGCTGCCTTGCAGCTTGCCGCCTGTCGGCAGCAGATCGGCACCCAGGGCCATCATGCAGCCGGGTTCGGTCACGACATCCACCATTCGGTTCGGCGACCAGTAGGAAACCTTGACCCCGAACCAGAACTGGATGCCCTTGCGACAGGCGCACAAGGGCTTGGAGGCCGATTGCGCGTCGAGCGCCTTGTCGAGCTTGTCGAAACTGCCGACGCGAATGCCCCCAACCGTGATCGGAAAGATGCAGGTCCAGCGCACCTTGGTGATCGGATTGAAGACCGTGCCAGCCTCGCATTTGGAGGCATGGGCCTGGCTTGGCCAGGAGAGCGTCATGATCAGCCCGATAATCAGGCCGGTGACGAAGACAGGAAGGCGCCCGATCATCGCGTCGCTCCTTTTGGCGGGACAGCGGCGGCGCGACTCTTTGACCCATATTCAGTGAGGACGAGCCGTGTGCCGGATTGCTCGACGATGACCGGTGCCACCGTCAGCCCGAGCCGCTGCTTGACCCGCTCCTCCAGGATGTAGATCGGCCGCCCTGTCTTTTCGCTGAGGTCGATCGCATCGCCATTCTGCGTGCCTAGCGCCGAGAGTAGAATGAAATCGCTGGCGCGGGCGTTACGAAGCGCCCAGCCGATATCGCGCGGATGCACGACGATCAGGCGCTGGGGCAGCTTCACATAGGTCAGCGGGTTGAAGGTGAAGCCCTTGGGATAGAGCGTCTTGCCATCGGGCAAGGTGATGTCGAAATCGAGTGTATAGAAGGGTACGACACTGCGAACCCGGTCGGCGCCGGCAATCCCGAGTGGCGCGGCCTTGAGCGCGGTCCACCTGTCGCGCGAGCCGAACGCCTTGCTCATGTCGCTGGGAAGCGTCGCGACCTTGGCTTCGATCTCGGCTAGCGCATCAGGTTCTGCGATCGGCCACGTCCGCCCGATCGTGCTACGCGACGGGGCGGTGCTGTTGATCGGTCCGGCTGCGCCGAATGCAGCTGCGACAGCCAGCAAATTGCCCGTGGCGAGCACCAGAAGTATCGGGCCGCGGCGAACACGACCGAGCAGCCTATCTGCCATGACGGTGCCTCCAATGCTGTTCGGGCGGCTCCGGAATGCCGATGAGCGCGGCGACGAAGGCCGAGAACGCCAGAGGTGTCAGGACCCAGATCAGCATGCCGGAGTTCCGGTCGAGCGCCGGAGACATCAGCAAGAGTGCGCTTTGGACCATCATCAGCAGAAAACCGCTGACCATGAGCCGGATCACCGACGGCGAGGGCGTGGAAGAGGTGAGGCCGTTCATTTGCCCCTCCACCGGCGCAGGCGGCTCATCAGCTTCGCGGTGCCCGCCGAGAGGCTCAGCAGCAGCAGGCCAGTCGCAAGGCACGATGCCGCTACGAGTAACGAGGCGCGCAGCACCATCATGGTCGGCTGCTTGAGCAGGAGCCCCGCGACGAGCACCAGCAGGCCCATCATCACGGTCTCGATCATGACGAGCCGGAAACGCCAATGGAAGGATTCCGCCTCGAACCGCTCGGCGAGCCGTCGCTCCACGATTAATTCGATTGCTTCATTGTCGGACCAGTTGAGCGGCAACTGGTCAGGATGCGGTGTAACGCGCGCCATGCCGATCACACTCCCACCAGGCGAGGCGCGGCAGGCGTGCCCAGGATCTGCGAGGGCTCGACGCCGGCGAGACGGCATATGGCTTCCAGCGGCGAAAGGCCCTGACGCATCAGCGCCTCGAAGGCAGCAACTTCGTCGGGTGCGGAGGTATTGATCCAATAGCTGAATGGATCGACCACGAGCCGCGCGATGCCGAGCCCAAGCGGGGAGTCGATGAACACCTCGCTGTAGTTCGGCTTGGAGTTCCGGACCGATTTCAGCAAGTCGAGAACGAAACCCGAATAATCGAGGATCTTGTTGTCGACCGCCCGGTCATAGGTCGAACCCTGAAGCAGGAACCGCGTTGCGGCATTCTCCAGGATCACCTGGCCCGTGCCACCGAAAAGGGTCAGGTCGTTCATCGACTGCAATACGATGCCGAACGATCCGCGATATTTGCGGGCCCGGCGATAGCCCTGGCCGAAGGCCTCGGCGAGGCGCGAGAGATCCTGGCCGTCCGTGCGCGTCATGAACTGCGCGGCCTCGTCGCACAGCACGAAACGGGGCTTGTCGCGCGCCGAGAGGTACAGTTCCTGGGTGACGGCATTGACCACCACCATGACGATGACGTTGAACAAATCGGGCATGGATTTGAGGCGTTCGAGTTCGAGCACCACAAATTCATCGTGGCGGATGTCCAGCGTTGAGGGGCCGTTGAAATAATGGCCATAGGCGCCGCCCGACCCGAAATCGCGCAGGTTGAAGGCTAGCTCGCGCGCAACGGGTACGAGATGGTCCACATGATCGAGCGCGGTCTCGACGAGCTCGGGATAGGTGCCGAGCCAATCGCGCACGGCATCGATGCCATGATCGGCGCGGCCCGTATCGATCGTCCACTGAACAGCGGACTTGAGGAGATTCCACTCCGAGGTGGTAACGCCCTTGCGGGTGGAGGCATTGGCCATCTCGGCGACGATCGCCACAGCCATGGTGATGGCTGACTGCTTGTCATCGCCGTCGAGGGCTAGGCCCATGTCAAAGGGATTGAGGACAAGATGCTCCTCGCCGATATCGATATAGCGGCCCGAGCAGAGCGTGCAGAGCTTGCGGTAGCTGCCGCCGATATCGATGATGCGGATGAGCGCGCCGCAGGCGAAATATTGCTGGCACAGATTGTTGAGCAGGAAGCTCTTGCCGGCACCGCTCTCGGCAGAGACGATGAAATTGTAATTGTTGATGCGCGGATCGAACAGATCGAGCGTGACGAGTTGGCCCTTGCGTCCGGTATAGAGCAGTGCAGGGCGCCCGCCGCCGCGAAAGTCGGTCTGGATTGGCGCCATCAGAACGGCCGCCTTCACCGGCATGCGGAAGTCCCGTTCGAGGAGGCGCAGCGTCGTGCGGTCGGGGTAAAGCCCGAAGGGCAGGCTCATCACCAACAGCGTAGGATTGAGATAGCTCTCTTCCTGCATCGAGAAGGGCAGGGGCTCTCCTTCCCATAGCCGCTTGGCGCGCGCGGCGAGATCACGGGCATGTGCGCGGTCGCGGCCGAACACCCAGATCGTCGGGATCACGCGGACGAACTTGCTGTTGCCCGCTTCGTCCAGGATCCAGCCGATCTCCTCGATCTGCTTGCCGACCTCGACCGCGAAGCTGCCGGCCGCCTTCTGCGCCGAGAGGATCTGAGCGCGCTTGTGGATCTCGAATTGCGAATGATCGAACAAGATGTTGAGCGTATAAAGAAACGGCCCGCCGATCTGGTCGCTGTCCTCGGACGCGCCGCGCATCCCGCCCATGAGGCGGTTTGCCCGCTCAGCCGTGATGCGCCGCGCCGGCGCTTTCGGTGTCAGGCAGCGCGCGACCTGGTTGCCGAGGAACACCTCCGCACCGTCGAACACGAGATCCGGCCCCGCATCAATGATCTGCTTGCCGATCGGCGGCGCGCCCGTCGTAGTACCGTCAGAGAAGACCCCGGGAGCCCTATCCGTGACGCCGTTGAAGATGCGCCTGTAGAAGGCAACCAGTTCCTCTGGCGGAAGCCGACGAATGCCGAGCTTTGCCAGTTGTTCCTCGACCTGCCGCCTAAGATCCTCACCAAGCGGCCGGCGCGTCTTGATCGACAAAAGCGTACGGAAGTTGCGCACCGGGATTCCGTGGAGCGCCTTGAGCCCATGTCGTCCTTCGCTGAGATACGCATGAGTGTAGCGCGCCGATGCCTGGATTAGTGGATCATCACGGGTCTTCAAATCGAGGAAGGCATCGAGCGCGTCATCGATCAGCGGATCCGCGAAGGTGTGGATCTGCAGGACCGTCCCGTCCGGGAAATGGATGTTGAGCAGCCCCTGCAACGCGCCCTGGACATGCGTGAACATATAGGCGGTCGGTACCAGTTCCCAGGCATGGCCCCAGGTATCGTCGATGCACAGGAACGCTTCGCTATCTTCGTCCCAGGCGACCAGAGGGAGATAGTCAGAAAAACTATCCCGTCGGACGGCGCTCCGCAGCCGTGCATAAGAAAGGCCGCTCATGGCCGGCGCTCCGGGGCGGGCGGGACGATCGCGGGTGCGGCAGGAACGGTGGCCTCCTGCGCCGTCTCGCCATCGGGCGCGGCACCATCGCGCACCTGACCAAGGATTGGCGCCTGTGACGCGCGATCGGGAGAGGCGACGAGCGCGCCGCCCACCACCCAGACCGGCTTGTCGATCACCGAATAGACATAGCGCGGCATATAGAGCCGGTCTGGACGCTGGCGGTCGGCATATGGGAGGATGAGCGTTCGAACGGTGCGCGCGGGTTTCAGCATCGGCGTGACCGGCGCTTCGATCAAACCCTTGAGCTCCTGGTAGACGCTGTCGCGATAGCTGCCATAGGCATTGACTGCGGCGTTGCTGCCCGGTCTGCCGTTTGCTTTGCCCAGGTCCTGGCCACGCAGCATGGCGCGGTCGTTGGTGACCTTGGGGTCCGATTTCGATGTGACACCCGCGACGGCATCCTCATAGGCGCGGTCTGGATGGATGCACTGCCCATGGTCGCTATTCTTGCAGTCGAACTTCTCCGAATAGGGCGACATTATCGATCCGACGGTCGCGCAGCCCCCGAGACTTGCGACCAGGCAGAGCGAAAGCAGTGAACGATGAAGAGCCTGATAGGCCGGCTTGGACATGGCCGGACCTCCTGAAGAATTGGGCAAGCACATCAGAATTTGCTCCCGACCGACGGTTTGATCTCGAGGGCGAGCCCCTCCTGGATGACGACCACGACATCCTTGGCCGCGCCGACCTCCACCACCGGGCCAGCCTGGCGAGCGAGATCGAGATAGAAGTCCGTAAGCTTGTCGGAGGACTTGGAGAGGCCGCCCGCGACACCGGACTTGACCGCATCGCCTGCATCCAGGCTCCGCACACTGCCTAGCGCCGATGTCGACAGGCTACCGAACGATCCTTCCACACTTTGCGAGATGCCGGCGATCGTGCCCGCGATGAAGGAGCGGGCGAGCGTGGCGCCGGCGCGGGTCACGACCTTGCCGGATAGGCCCTTCTTGCCGTCGGCGTCGACGAAGAAGCCTTTGATCGCCTGGTCGACCACCGCATGACTGTCGAAGTCCACGCAGGAGATTGAAACAAGCTGGATCTCGACCCGCTCCTTCGCGAGGCTCCCCGTTGCGTTGCCGATGACGAAGCAGCCAGCAAGATTGGCCTTGACCTCATTGGGGAGGACGGCGGGTGCCTGAACCCTGGCGATAATCGGCTCGGGGTTACTGGTCGCGTCCCGGCTCGCCAGGGCGTCGATCCCGGTCAGCAGCCGCGCCTTCATGAAACCAGGTGGCAAATAGATCGTCCGCTTCCCTTTTTTTGAGGCGGCGCCGCTGCCAGCACCTCCTTCCGAGGCTTGCGCGGCTGTCGCCGCGCCGATCGCGCCGACCTGCCGCTGCGTAGGCGGAGCTGGAGGCGCCGGCGGTGCAGCGGGCGCAGCAGGCGGAGCAGGGATTTCGTCGGCCGCGCCCCTGGCCTCGGGTGGCGCGGGCGGATAGGCTGGAGCCTCGCCGGGTATGGCCGGGGGCAGATCGCCACCATCTCCGGCAGCGGCCATATGAGAGCCGCCACCTGCGCCGGGACCCACTTTGCCTTCCTCGATCGCGGTGACCCGGTCGCCGAGCAGGGTCTGTCCATCGAGAATCTTCTGGAGATCCCCGCGGAGCTTCACTTCGAGGCTGTCGCCGCGAAGGCCAGCGCCCATGTCGAGGTTCGAGGCTTGGGGCGCCTTAGGCGCTTCCTTGTTGCCGCTGGTACTCGCGGTGTAGAGGCCGAGGCCGAGCAGTGCGATCGTGGAGACGACGCCGAATTGCTTGGCGCGCAGCTTTTGGTCGGAGGTCAGCTTCGACCATTGCGCGGGTAGATCCAACAGGGCCGGTCGCGCGATAACGCTCTCGTCGCTATCGTCGACGGGGTGGCTCGGGGCCGTTGGCGGCGTCGCCGGTCGGCTATCGTCAGGCGTCGTCATTGCTGGACACTCCGGCGGACGATGATCAGCCGCGCGGTCTCGTTGGGACCCAGGGTCAGCCGGTCGATCGTGATGGCAAAGATGTCGGCGCCAAGCGCGGTATCGAGGAAATAGCGCTCATCGAGCGCGGTGGCGGCGCTGGCACGGACCAGATATTCGCTGACCGACAGACCAGCCCCCTCCACTTCGAGTCGCCGCCGTTCGGTAAGCGTCGCTGTAGGCAGGTCCGCAAGCATCAACCGGTCGCGCGAGGGTGCGACCTCGGAGAAGGAGGCCGGCACCCTGTCTTGCAGGATCGCGAGCACGATACCGACCGCACGCTCTTCCTCGACAAGTGGTCCAAGCAGCGCGTCATTGGCCCGGGCGCGCTGGGCGCCGCCAGGGACGAGCGTGACGGTCTGGGCCGGTATGTCGGCGGGCTCGGCATAGAGCGGATAGATCGCGCCGTTGCACGAGACGAAGAATTCCGATGGCGTCGTCACATAGCTGTGCGTCTTGGCGCCACTTCCAGGAATATTTGGGTCCTCGGTCTCGAGGACGAGGAACTTGATCCACGCGTCCGAACCGCCGCGCTCCACGGCGAGGCCCTTCTCGGCCGAGAATTTGACGTCGTCGATGTCGCCGCCCACGCACACGACATGATTAACGTCATGGTTGGAAAGGCGGATTCGGCTCGTCTGGTCAGGCAGCGCTGCGATCGACTGGGCGAGGGCGGGCGCGGCAGCGGTGAGGGACGCGGCCACTACTAGAAAGGCGGGCGCCCCGGCGAGGCACGCGAGCCTCGCGCGCTTAACGGATATCGGCACTGAAATTCTCCTCCTGGAGCGCTGTCAGCCAGAAGCGGCCGTTTTCGAGCGCGTATCGGATGCGCAGATTGCCGCGGAACTTGCGGATCACGCCGCCGATCACCCTGACCTTCTCGACCGGCACAAGGATCTCGCTGCCCGTCCAGATGACGGGCTGGTCGCCACGGATATAGGTCGCGATCGACAGCGTCGGATTGTTGCCGAGCTCATCAAGCAGCCGGTTCAGGCTGTCGCGCAGGCCGTTATAGGCGCTGGGATGCGCGATCCGGAGCAGCTCCTGAAACTGACGATCCGCCGAATAAGCGGAATAGGTGCCGGCGAGACCCACGATGTTGAAGGTGATCGAGCGCAGATAGGCCTCGGAAGGCTTGTTGCCTGTCACATAGAGGTCGCCGTCCGCGCCGAATGGCACGATTACGGTGCGAGCGTTCTGGTGCGAGGTATAGATGACGGTACCGAGCACGGCAGTGATCCCGAACAGGCCCGCGATCGCGACCTTCAGCAGCCGGTTCTCCTCGAAAAGGTTGGCCGAGCCCTGCAGATAGCGGTGCAGGTGCCAGCTCGGCCGCGTATCGCCGATCATGTCGGGTTGGCGCTTGCGCCTGAAGGGATGAGCCATCTCGCCTACTCGAAGAAGCGGGTCTGGGTCGGACCCGGATAGTTGCGGAAGCGGGCGAGCCCCCAGCGCCAGGCCAGGTGGGGGATGAACCCGCGTGGCTTGGTCCGCTTCCAGGGAATGAAAAGAAGAAGAGCGCCGATGAGCAGCCAGCCGATGATCCCGCCGACGATGACCGCGACAAAGGTCACGCTCATCACGACGATGAATTCCTGACTGTCGAACCAGAGGATCTGGACCGGCCGATGCAGGAATTGCGGCAGACGTTCGTCCACGCTCTTCTCCTTTGCTTCACCACGCCGCTGGACGTGGGTTGCGGAAGGCGACCACCGCCTCCCGTTCCGGTGGCCCGGCGCCGGTCTATCCGGCGCCTGGCCAGACTTTCAGATCAGCATGCCGAAGGTCTGGAGGATCGAATCCGCCTTGATGAGGCAGACCGCCGCCACGATCGTCGGGATGCCGATCATGATGTTGGAGAAGAGCCGCGAGACGCCGAACAGGAAGGCGGCAACGCCGCCCACAAAGCCGAGCGGACCCTTGACGCCCTGGTTCACGACGATGTCGTAGATGTCGTAACCAAGGTCGCCAGCAGCCGGCGCCTGGAAGGCGTAGGCGACGCTCGTTCCGGCGATCGCGGCCAGGAGGAAAAGGACCGCCGCGTCGATCGTGCGGAACGTCCTTCCCCGAAGCAAAGTCAACATATGCAGTCTCCTTGTCGTGTCAGGAGCCGTCCCGATCATGCTTGCCGGCACCGACGAATGATCGTTTCCGGCCGACGGCTGCGCTGGACGGCCCCTGAGGCGCGCTCCCGTCGGCATTCCGGTCCCCGGCAGCGCGGCGCGCGCACACACGGGATCCGCCAAAGTGGTCTCGGCTAGCCGTCAGGGGCTGGGCTGGGACTTGCGGTTCTGGGTCTCGAGGAAGGCCTCGAGTTCTGCCTGCTGGAAGCCGGACACGAGCTTTCCATCGACGAAGAGCGTCGGGGTCCCCGATACGCCCATCTTGCGGACCGTCTCCGCGTCGCGGGCGACCTTCTCCGCGCCCGCCCGGCACTTGAGCAGCGCCGTAGGCTGCGCGCCGGCATAGACGGCCTTGAACGTGGCCTGAGGGTCAGGGGAGCAAAGAATATGCTCGGCCTTGGCGGCCGCCTGCGGATGGATACCGCTCACGAAATAGACGAGGCGTTGGACCGGTTTGCTCTCGGCCTCTTTTGCCAGCCAGAAGCGTTCGAGCGCCTGGCAATAGGGGCAGTCGGGATCGGTGAACTCGATCACCTTCGGCGCCCCAGCTGGTCCGATCACCAGTGCGTCGGCGGGATCGATGGCGCCCAGGCGCTTCCTCACGCTGGCGTCCTGGGCAAGTGCCGTCAGATTGACACCATTCTTGTCGTAGATGGCCGCAAAGAGGAGGTGCTGGCTTTCGGGGGCGTAATAGATGACTCGTCCGCCGGCGATTGCCTGATATATTGGCCCTTTGACAGGCGCCCGACCGAAGTCCTCGAACGTCAGGTTCGTGAAGGTCTGGTGCAACTGGCGCTGAGCCTCCTCCGCCGCGGCGGTGAGCGGTTCGGCGCCGCTGTCCTGGGCGTAGGCCGGCGCTGTGGCGCAGAACAGCACTGCTGCGATCAGCTTAGCGCTGCGGGACATGGATAGACTCCGGACGAACGAGGGAGGTGCGCGCGAAAAGTCGGCTGTCGAGAGCGAGCGAGGTGCCGATCTTGATTGCAGTGGCAGTGACAGGTGCGACGGAGAGCGCAGCCTTTTCGCGGATCGAAAAGCCAAGATCGCTCTGGACGATGACGGACCGGGCGTGGCGAGCGCAGGGATAAGCTTCAGCGTCGGGACGATAGGTCTGAGCGCTGGCCGGCACGACGGCTGCACAGAGCGGTAGCACTCCGGCAAGCATCGGCAACGAGCATGGAATGTCCATGGCACACGTCTCCTCATGGCGCCGCAAGGCGCTCGGGTTTGGGGTTGGATGGGCCGGGCCGAAGGCCTGGACATAGGTCCAAGGTGGCCGCCGATCCGGTACGCCCCGAGGCATGACGATCAGGAACGCCCGCTGCAACGGGGAGGGCACTGAAGTGCCGAACCGGTGAAACAAAGCATCTACAGGACGGAAGTAGCCAAATGATCTCGTCGAGCGTTGAAAAGAACAGTTTTGGGCGAAATCGGCACTATAATGCCGCTCTTGCCTCCGTTGGTCGTGGAAAATCACCCGCTCGGGCACTCCGGCGGGTCAAAAGTTAGTAGTTCAGGCAGGAGAGGGAGCGATGGCTCGAGCTAGACGCAGCTTCAAGCTCCGGCTTTCGCCGGCAGGGCTCGACGTTCTCATCGACTCGCATTGCCATCTGATTCGCGTGACGCGTTCGCTGATCGCCTGGGGCACGACCCTCCATATAGCGGTCGAACATCTCAGCACATTATCGACCGACGAGATCATCGAGCAGTTGAAAGTGCACCAGCTCGACTGCCTGGGTGGCGCCGAGGAGCATCATGTCGGGGCGTCCAACCGGCTCTGGGATATCGCAACCAGCATCACCGAGCGGGTCCAGGAGACGTCGCCCGACGGACGCCAGCCCAATCTTGGCACCATTTATCTATTGGCGCTAATCCAGGTGCCAAAAGCGGGAAAATCAGATTTGATGAGCGCCTTTGACCGCGCTTTGCAATCGGGAGCGCGATCGCCGGCCTCTGGCGGGGTTAATGATCTTACAGGGTAAATCGCGACAACTTGGCCGAGGTTGTATCTTGACGATGGTGGTAAGTACACCTTAGCGTTCGACTTACGGAATTGCCTTGGCGGGCGGTATCTCCCCTGTAAGGAGACGCGGACATGTCGCAATGTTTAGCGATTTCCGTTGCCGAAAGTCCAATCCTGTACGTCAAAGTACAGTCCGGGCGACAAATTGAAGAGGCACGGAAGAAGAGGCGCCTGACGCAACGCGATTTGGCGCGAGAGCTTGGTATGGGCGTACGCTGGCTTCGCGAGATCGAAGGCGGCAATCCCCGCTCACGGCTAGACGATCACCTCATCTGTGCCTACCGGCTTGGTCTGTCGACCGGACATATCCTGATACCGCTGCTATTTGCGGGCCAGAAAATGTCCTTTCCTCGCCAGTTGGCAACAGGTGATCTTAGCGACCTTGAGCGGATGTGCATCGAACTCATCGCTCAGCGCAACCTCGACCATCTGACACAGGCTCTGACGCCAGCCTGGTCGGCCGTGGCTGTTCCAGGGGTTACTGGCCTATGATGTCGGCGATGGATCCTCCGCTCCACGAGCGCGTGTACGAAGGACTCAAGGAGGATTACCTCGCGGGTCATTTCGTGCCGGGCAAGAAGATCGATATCCAGGATCTCGCCACCCGTCATCGGTCGAGCAAGACGCCTGTGCGGGAAGCGGCGTTTATACTGGTGGGGGAGGGGCTTCTCGCGCATCATTCGGACGGCGGATTCCTCGTGCCGGTCAGGGAACCGGCCGAACTCGTCGAACTCCTCGCCTGGCATATGCAGTTGATGGCGGCAACGCTAACCAGACTGAGAGAGACAGCCATGCGAGAGGCGCTCCAGCAAAGTTTGGCGTTATCATCCATACCCTCACCAGTTTCTGTCGCTAACCTCGCTTCGGATATTTTCAGTTCGTTGGCCGCAGCCACCGGAAACCGTCAAGCGTTGATAGAAGTTCGACGTGTCAACGAAAGGCTTCACTACAGCCGAATCGCCGATACAATAGATCCCGAACTCGCTGAAAAGGAGCTCGTTACGATCGCCGGCGTCGACGCTGCGAACTTACCAAAAGCTACGCGTCGACGGATTGAAGCATATCACATGCGGAAAATCGCGCATCAGCAAAAACTTATCAAATCATCAGAGCATCTATAAAAACATATAAGTTTCAGAGACATACACTCAGGAACCGTCCACGAAATCCGTGCCGAACGGTCCCATTGCCGATGGTGCGGAATATCACGCCAATCTGTCCCGATATATCCCCGCCCGCCAGTGTCGAACTCCATTACTTTTGGATCGCCGCACTCTTGCGGCAGTTTCTGAGGAGTGTGTCATGGAACGGAATGACGATCGTAACATCGACAAGCTGATCGACCTTGGTTCGGTGGTCGCCGAAACGAAGGGCGGCGCGAACAGCGGCGATGACAGCTTCCTTCAGCGGCAGCCCACCGGCATCGGCCTCGAGGACGACTGAAGGCTGTGGCGCGCGTCGTAACTGGCGCGCGCCATAACCAAAGTGAGGGGAGCCAGATGCAATATCAAATGCGAAAAGACCTTTATCATTGCGTTGCAGGACAAGAGGTTATCTTTCTCGATCTTTTCAAAGATCGGTATCTCGCGCTCCCTCGGTGTAGCACCCAAGCCTTCAGGCGCCTTGTGGCGGGAAACGGGAACGCTTTTGACGGAGATAAGGATGCTCTCGCACCGCTAGTGAATGCGGGATATCTCTTAGCCGGTTCCTCGGACTTCCAGGACTCCTATAGACCTGCAACCGAGATTCCGACCGGCGACATCTCGTTCGGCAAGAGGCAGCCTTTTCGTATCCGGCAGTTTCTGGTCGCGCTATACTGGGAACTGCTCACATCCGCGATGCTGAAATTCACTCCATTGGCGTCGGTGGTCGCGCGCTACCGGAACACTCGACGCAACTGTACCAAGGATGGAGAAATCGCTACGTCCAAGGTGCACCAATGGGCGTCCGCCTTTGATAGCACCGCCTTGATCCTAGGACGGGCGGATCGTTGCCTTGTTCGATCGCTGGCAATGTTCAACGTCCTCCGCAGAAGCGGCGTTGCAGCGGAATTCATCATTGGGGTCCGATCAGATCCATTCTCAGCGCATGCGTGGGTGCAGCGCGAAGGCGTCGTCCTGAACGACACCATTGAGCAAATCACCAACTACACCCCGATCCTGGTAATCACGTGACAGTCGACTTTTTCTCTATACTAGGCCGTGAGGCGCAACCTGTTACCCCAATCAACGGGCGTCTGCCAGCTGCCTTGGAATGGACGGACATCGCAGCTCACTCTTTATTGGCGCTCAGCCGTCATGGGAAATCACTTGTGCTCCTAGGCGACGCTGGCTTTGTCATTGGCACATTGTTCCATCGTCACGGTCCAGCAGAGCCCGTCTATGCGCTCGAACTCAAAGACGTCGAAGCGATCACGGCAACAAACGGACAGCATTTGGTCGATCGCTTCTGGGGTGCTTACATCGCCGTCATCCGAAAGCAAGATCGACTGATTGTCCTCAGGGATCCATCTGGCACCCTTCCTTGCTACTATGTTGCATCTGGCGAACAACTGCTGTTGGCCTCCAATCCTTCGTTTTTCAGTATAGCGACCGGAAAGACTCACGATATCGATTGGCCCCAACTGGCTAGGGCGCTAGCTCTTGGCGGTCTCTCCGAAGAGTTTACGGCGCTTGCTACTGTCCGCCAGCTTTTGCCAGGAATGAGCCTACAGATTCGGAAAGCGGAGATAGCAAGTGAAATGCCATGGAATCCATGGACCTTCGCTTGCGATCCGACACATCGAAGCCTTGAAGACGGAGCTGAGGTCTTGCACCGCGTGACGCAATGCTGTGTAGGCGGTTGGGGCAAATTAGGCCGGCATGTTCTTTTGGGCGTCTCTGGTGGTCTTGATTCGTCGATCGTCGCAGCCTGTCTCAGGGCTTCAGCTAGAGACTTTGCATGTGTGACGCTAAAGACCGATGATCCGTTGGGAGACGAACGCGTATACTCTCGAGCCCTAAGCTCGCATATCGGTCAACCTCTGTTTGAAGAGAGCTATGGCTTGGAGGACGTGGACCTCGACCGGTCGTCGGTAAGCCACTTACCCAGGCCATTTGGCCGTCCAGAGGCGAGGGCTTACGATGCGGCCTTAGTGCGGGTGGCAAAGCAAATCAATGCCGACTCGATATTCACAGGGAACGGTGGCGATAACGTATTCTATATGAGCCGCTCCGCTAGGCCCCTAGCTGATCTTTTCTCCACAAATGGTTTATCGCTGGGCCTGCTCAGAACCACGCGCGACATCTCGAAGTTGACGGGATCGAATAGTGCTAATGTCATATGGCACGGGCTGCAGGCGTGGCGCAGAGCCGCGCGTGGCTATGCTTGGAAAATCGAATCACGCTTCCTATCAGATTCCGTGGTCCGGGCTTTGACTTCAGGGCCGGTTTATCACCCATGGTTGGAGCAGCCGGAAGGATTTAGCCTGCCGGCAAAAGCCGCTCAAATCGCCATGCTAATTCGCATGCACCATTCGCTAGATGCCTATCGTGAACGAGAAGGGATACCAGTCTTCCATCCTTTGGCTTCACAACCGTTGTTGGAGGCCTGCCTGCGGATACCTTCTTGGCACCAATGCGATCAAGGTGTTGATAGGGCTGTAGCGAGAAGAGCATTCCGTTCCTCGCTCCCAGATGTCGTAGTAAACCGCAGAAGCAAGGGCGGTCCACAGGGGTTTAGCTTTCAGGTATTCCATCGCTTTCGAAGGGGTATTATGGAGAGATTACTAGATGGTCGCCTAGCGCATGAAGGAATTATCGATAGGAACTCAGTGCATGCAGCATTTTCCTTAGATGGCCGTACGAGCGCAATGGATGTTGCGCGCTTGTTAATGTTGGTCGATGCTGAAGCATGGGTTGGACACTGGCGACCAAGATAAGCACGATAGTAAGTGTAGTTAGAAACCGCAAATCTATAAAGTAAAAACTTGCCTATGGCAAATCAATCGTTCGATTGCCACTCGCCCTTGTCTCCAATCCCACGGAGCCAGTAATCAAACCATCGAAGGTTGCGCTCATACGCTGAAAGTCTGTGCGCGGGCTGCCACTTTACATGATACTCATCAGGAAAAACGTACAGCGCCACCTGACGGCCTGCCTGCCTCAAAGCCATGTAGCTGGCAACAGCCCCTCGAAATTCGTCATCCGATTGTTGTATCAATAGAGGAGTTGAAACCTTCGCAGCATTGCTGATGAGAGAAATATGCGACCAGAAATCCGAATTATATTCAACCAGTTTGGGCCAGCCTCGTTCGTGATATGCTTTCGCAGCAGCTGGTCCTACAAGCGCGTCTTGGTAAGGCTCCCAGCAACATCCACTTACTGATGCTGCGCTAAAGAGGGGGCTGTTGATAAGCGCGAATTGGACCGTCGAGGATCCATCGCTCAACCCGGTGATACCAACCTTGCGCGGATTTGCCATGCCGCGGTCGATGAGATTCTGAACAGCGATTTCAATTGCTGACAGAACACTTCTGCGGTCGCTGAAGCGTCTGAAAAAGCTGAGTTCATTAACTTCGCTTTTGTCGGAATTACGTTCGAGATTGGCAGCATCGGGCCGATTGACGCTCAAAACGGCATAGCCCCGATTTGCGAAAACCTGGATTGGGAACTCGTCTCCCACACCACCTCGCAGGAAGCCGCGGGATATGTATTGGACGACGATCAGTGGATAGGTGCGGCCTGGCACGTATCCTACGGGATAGATCAGATCCCCGAATGCTTCAATCCCAAACACATTGCGCCAATGTAGACGCTCGACCTCACCCAATGAAAACCGCTGAAATACCTGATTTGGTTCATATACTACCTTAACCCGACCGCTATCTGCGTCTAGAAGGACCAAATGTCGCGGTCGAGTCGACTGCTCGCGTGCACATAACAGGTGCTGATTGGCGGGCTGACAATCGAGCAACAAGTCCGGAGTGCTAAACAAGCGTCTAGGTGCCAATGACCCAGGCTTCCATTCATAAATCGCCGTTTCGCTGTCACCCCATCCGTCGCGGCGAATGAATTGAACATTCTCTCCGTCTTTCGTCCACCAGAGGGACAAAGCCCCGGCGCAAAATGCGGACGCGCAGATTTTCTCGTTGCCACCACGGTCCTGGACAGCCACTTTATTGCCACCCAAGCGGTTTCCGTCGCTTGCGACGGAAACAAGCGCCTTTCGACCGCCGTCAGAGACCGCAGTGGGGCCAGCCTTATCGGTTCTTGCTTGGCTCTCGAACTCGATCTTCTCCGCGGCCGTGGCATCCCTTACATGGCGCGTAGAAGGGTCGATCGTTCTTACGTGGACGGAACTGGTCACCACGCGCGGACTATCGGCGAATAATGGAATAAAGCGCGCGTCGTATCGGAAGCCACGGCGCGCCTCGGAATGCAAAGCTTTGTTCAGCGCCGGATCCGGATAGCGCGACGAATAGACGAGATGGCTATTGTCCGCCAACATTGAAAACTCATCAACCCCCTCAGCTTCGCTCGACACCGCTTCGCTGCCCGCGCCATTGGCGGCGGCTCGCCATACTTGTGCCGCTGCTCCAGATCGCTTTAGAAAATAGACCCACTTTCCGTCATGCGACCAGATGAGTGGCGTTGCGGCTGCATATCCTGTTCGCACCGGTTCCCCTCCGATGCCGCTGACCATCTGGAAGTTGAAATCGCCGCCAGCGTCGATTGTTCTCACCCGCCCATGCGGGGCGACCTCAATTACATCGATGCGAAAGGAGTAGCGATTTATCGTGGGGTCGGCGGTCCTCACCTGGACCGCAACCAACTTCCGATCGGGCGAGAGGCTAAATATATGCTCCCCTTTCATGGGCCAAGAAGATCCAAAATCTGAGATGCGAACGAGATCTTCTGCAGTCAGGGGATTTTCGCGAGCGGTATTAGACACCGGCGGGTTTGCGCCGTTGGCGTAACTGGCGTTCCCGCTGCACGACAGAAGACATATAGCCGCTAGCGCTGCCGCATCCTTGCGAAGAATGCCGGACATTAGAAGCTCTTACTGATCGAAATGCTGAGGGATCGTCCAACGATGGAATAGTTGCTCGCGTCGTAGTGATATCCACCAGCAGCCGTTGTTCTTATGTAAGCAGGCTTTTCGTTAAAGATGTTGAGGGCTGAAATCGAAAAGCTAATGTTCGAGATCGCTGAGTGACCTGAAGGGGTTTCAAATTGAGCGACAAGATCGACGGTTTTGAAATCGCCGACATTCTCATAGGGCTGGAGCCGATTGTCGAAGGTGCCGCCAATATAAGAAAAAATTCCAGATAACGAAATAGTTTGATGTTTCCATTCAAGAGATGAAGATGCCCGCCAATGAGGAGGTCGATACAGAATTCCCGCGAGTTGGACGACCGGCTGGTTGGCGCTCAGTTGCTGCTTGCTGGTGAGATAGCTCGCGGCTCCATGTACGTTTAATTTGTCACGAGAGCCCAAGTCGATCCCATAGTCTAATGCAAGATCGATACCGTCAATCTTCTGTATGGCGGCGTTCTGTAGGTAGTTATTCACGATGGCAACGACATTGGCAGCCGCTGGATCGCCGCCCCCTTGGTTATACAAAGTGGTCGCACTGCTCAGCGCGGCAAGGACCTGATCGCGGCTCGGATTGAGCGTCACATAAGCATTGTATATTGGCGAAAAGGCCTGTGAATTCTGCGGAATTGGAGAAACGGCGCGGTCTCTATATGAGATATGGAAGTAGCTCGCGTCAATACGTAGTCCAGAGATAAAAAGGGGCGTAAACGTAGCAGTCGCGGTCAAGTTGGTCGCACGTTCTGGCTTCAGTTCCGGGTTTCCGCCGGACAAATAGAGGACTGTCCCGGGTGTAGGGCTGGTAGGGAAGAACTGAGTATCACCGACCTGTGAGTAAGCGCTTCTAGGCCGCCCTTGTTGGTACTGCGTAGGAGCTTTGAACGATTTTCCCCAGCTGAATTTGAACATAACATCGCGGATCGGAGCATAAATGAGACCCAGCTTTGGTGTCACGACGTTGCCGACGTGGCTAATATCCTCGTAACGTGCAGCCGCAGTTAATGTTAGCCGATTTACAAGGTCGATATTGTTATTTGGAGCGATGAGAGGGAGAAATAACTCTCCAAAGCCATAAGTTGTCGTTTGAGCCTGGGTAAATGCGAGGGTCGGCCGAACGCCGCCCTGCTCGACTGTGCCTATGTCGAGTATGAACTTCGCTTCTCTTACACCGGCACCAGCGGCTAGACGAGCGCTTCCTCCTGGGAGTTCGAATAACGGGCCTTCAGCATTTGCCTCAATTGCCTTGAGGCGATTGGTGTAAACGCCTTGTTGAGTGAGATAGGGCACATTGCCGAATGCCACATACGCCAATTGTTTTGCACGGCTTTCGCCGAGTGTCCCAGCTAGTTTCAATTCCCAATCGTTGCTAAGAGCGAGTTTGAGGCTGGGGCTAGTTGTCCACGAGCGCGTGCTGATGCGGATATCGGCGCCTGAGCCAAGACAACCGTCAGTCACCGTGTAGTTTACACAGAGACGGCTCTTTCGGTTGTTGAACTGGGCATCGAGTTCGAATGAGATGCGGTCACTGATCTGTTGGTGCCCAGCAACCACGATGCTGTGCTGCTTTTGCCCGGCTTGGAGTGTATCAGAAGGATCGTTTGAACGTGTGTAAGAGCGCTGGCCTGCCGTGATGGGGGCAATGTCGCGATAATCGTACGCGGCCATAAAGCCGCCGCCGTACCACCGTTTGCCGGTTACAACGTTGAATTGGCGCTCAGAGTCGCCACCGTCCGTTGCGCCGCCAAAACGTGCCGACGCGATCGCGCCGTTGAAGTCCTTGCGTAGAATTACGTTTGCTACACCGCCGACCGCGTCGGATCCGTATAGAGCGGATGATCCGTCAGTCAGGACTTCTACTCGATCGATGGCTGCAAGAGGTAGAGCAGAGATATCCACTCCTTGACTCATTGCGTCGTAGGCGACCCGGTGTCCGTTGACGAGCGTCAGCGTCGCGTCTGCGCCGAGGCCACGAAAATTGAGAGTTGATGAGGAACTTACGTTCTCTGAAGTACCTTGTCCACCACCTGGAATTGTTGGATTTTGCCCTCCAGCATAGTTTTGAACGAGACTTCGCGCAAAAGTACCTAGATCGTTGATGCCCCGGCTTTTAATCTCTCCTCTCGTAGTAACAACGAGTGGTGAAACCGGCTCTCCCCCTCGGATGTGCGATCCCGTGACAACAATATCAGCCTGGCCCGCCGAGCGATCCGCTAGATCCCCCGACGGCTCCGATCGCCCCCGGATGATGATGACGTCCTTTCGGAACTGCGCCGCCAGGTCGGAACCTTCCAGCAGCACCCGGACGGCTTCGTCTACGCTATAGGTTCCGTGCAGCGCCGGAGCATGTCGCCCCAGCACCGCCTCGGACGTGAATATGATCTCCTTGCCTGACTGACGGCTGACCGCTTTGAGGGCCTCCCCGAGGTCACCGGCCTCGATCTTGTATTCGATACGGCGTTGCTCCTGGGCAAGTGCGGAGGCGCCCGGAACAAGCGTACCAATCGCCACCGCAGCAAGGAGCGCACAACGAAACCGTGACCGAGACCGCATCCGAACCATTCTTGCCCCCTTTGAAAATCCCGACAAGTTGGCGGGAGTTTCAGGGAGCATCGCAACAAATCTGCAATCTACGGGGTAGGGGGTAAAATAATCTCCGGCTATTTTTTGGAGAGCGTGATTTCATCCGATTTGGTTCGTTCGGCGCTGAGGTCGAACAGCACCGCGAGCCGATCAGCAACCTGGTCGGCGTCGTCAACGCGGAAGCGTCCACTGACCCTCAGCGCACCGATGTCCTGATCCGCTAGCCTGATAGATGTCGCCGAATCCTTGTTCGCTTCGGCGATGACGGCGTACAGAGGGGTTCGCTCATACTCGCGGATCAGTGGCTGCTGCGAAGCAAGTGATGCGGGGGCGATCCCGACTTTGTCCAAGATATTCGAGGGAGTCGCCGGTGTTACCGCTGTGAAGCTGAGCACTTCGCCGGGCTCCAGCCTCGCCACCGCAGCGGCACCGTGGTCGCCTTTCGCGCTGTCCGGGCGCTCGACGTCGACCGCGCCTCGTAACAAGCGCACGGTCACGCGCTTGTCGCTCCCTAGAATGACGTCGAACACCGTGCCTCGTGCCGTCACGCTCCCGCCGCCGGCGAGCACGATGAACGGGCGGCCCTCGTGCGCGACATCGAAGCGCGCGCGACCGCGTTTGAGCCGAAGTTCCCTCCGGGTCTTGCCGAGGTCCGTCGATAATTCGCTTCCTTCATCGAGCTCGACGACAGAGCCATCAGCGAGGCGAATGTGTCGCCGTCCACCGACCACCGTGTCGTAAGTCTGCCACTCGGTGGGAGCGTCACGGTTCAGCTGAGCGGCTTGCACAGGCCGATACACCGGGCCGCGCATCACTCTGTTGGCGAACCAACCGCCGGCGCTGATAAGAAGGAGGACGCTCGCTGCCAATCCCGCCCATTTCCACTTTTGGGCGACCGGCTCATTGTCGTTGTCCTCGCTCTCGAGTTCCTCCCTCTGAGCGGCCAGGAATCGCCCGAGCGCGAAGATTTCGCCTGCTCGATCATAGGCACCGCGATGTGACGCGCCGAGCGAGAGCCAGCGTTCAAATTCAGGCCGATAACTCTCTGCCTCGGGGCCGCGCATCCTCGCGAACCATAGCGCCCCTTCGCGCGTCAACTGATCCAATCGCGGTACGCCCTCCGGCTGCTTTTTGTCAGCCATTGGCATTGCCAATGTTCTTGCCGATCCGCACGATGGCCTCCGCCACATGCCACTCCACAGTTCGCATACTGATGCTCAGCTGCTCCGCGATCTGTCTATAGCCGAGTTCGTCGACGCGATGTAACAAATATACTTCTTTTGTCCTGGGCGGGAGGCGGTCGATGGCAAGGCGATAGTGCTCCCGCATTTGGTTCAGTTCCGCCGCTGCGTCTGGACCGGGCATCTCCTGATCGGCCGCGCAGGCGGTTGGGTCGAGAGGCCGGCTCTTCGCCCAGGCTCGCACCCGGTCAGCCAGGAGGTGGCGAACAATCCCATGCAGATAGGCGCCAGGATTGCTCCAGGCAGTTGACGATCGTGAAGCTGCCAGCCGGGTGAAGGCCTCCTGGACCATGTCGTCCCGATCATCTTCCAGCCATATTCGCCGACGCAGAAAGGAACGTAGCTTCGGGGCCTCTTCGCGATACAGGGCGACGAACTGATGCTCCTCGTAAATGGTGGCCGCGGGCGCGCAGGCGCCTTCGCTTTGCTGCGCCTGATACATGGGCTCAGACGCGCTGGAGAGGATTGAACGGCGCCGGTACCCAGTAGCGGCTTTGAACGAAAGACAGCATGACAGGACCACCCAAGGGCGGCGGGCAACATTGTCCAACGACTGCGCTCAACCTGAGTGGATGAGCCCACCATCATGCCTGGAAGGATGAACCTACAGCCGGGCCCCAGCCTTTTCCCGCACCGCACCGAAAATGTGCATTGAATTCCCGCCTGTGGCAAGATGGGAAAAGCGGGAGCCCGTACACTGCGGCCCAATAGGGAAATGTCACGTGAAATCGCATTCGCGCGCCGACGGTGCGGCGGCCATTTCCACAATTCGGTCGAAAAAGCGATCGAGCATTTGGCTCGTTTCCGCCCGGAGCTCGACGATGATCCGGCGCCCGTCGAACGGATCACGGCGAAGGTCGACGAAGCCGCGGTCAGCCAGGCGGTGGACAATCCTTTGCGAATTACGCTCGGACGCGCTTGACGTACCTGTGAGCGATGTCAGCGATCTCGGCTGAACGTTCCTTTGGGTATAGAGATCGAGCAGCATCTCAAAGGCCGGGATGGTGAAAAGCTCTTTTCCGAACTCGTCTGCGCGCAGCCGCTGCAGTTGTTCGGTCAGTCCGATCATGCGACATCGGCTGACCGTAGTCGTTATGCTCCGCCCCTCGATCATTGCGAGCCCCCTTGCGTTGGCAACCGTGCGGATCGCGGGGAATAGATTCTCAATCTTGCTCGAATGGGCATCGGGGAGCTCCTTTCTGATGAGAGAGAGAAACCCATGTTGCGCAGCTCATATTGTAAGTTTTTGCGTGTAAATGTTCCGCAGTGGCCTTTCCTCCATTTTGGATGATAACGTGTCATGCAGGAGCAACTCCAACCGATCACCGCCCGCGCACACCTGGTCGAGGCGCGCGTCCGGCTCGACAACACGATCCGGGGCCTTTGCGCCACCTTCGGGATCATCCCGGGAGCCGGCCTGGGCGAGCTCTTTCTCGCGCGGATGTAGGCTGCCGTCGCCATCCCAGGCCTCGGCGAGGCGGTAGCCTCGCTGCTTCGGGCTTGGACCGGCTTGATCGACGAGATCCGTCGGGTCGTCAAATCGTTGTGTGGTGCACAAACCTTGAGGTGACGCCACCTTGCCTTTGCCTCATCCTTGATAGTCGCGGGTCAGGATGAGGCGCAGCATGTCGCCGAAGGCCATTTTCAGACGTTCCATGTCGATTGCCGGGTCGCCGACCACCCGCATCCAGAGGCCTTGGATCAGGATGAGGAGCATCTCGATCCGGGTGCTGATCACCTCTTCGCTCGCGCCGGGCAGGAGCGGTGCGAGGAACTGGTGCGCGTTTTCTCGCAAGCGCTGGTCGTAATGCGCCACGATGTCGCCGATGGGTTTGCTGCGCTCCACATGGGAATAGACCTCGATCACAAAGGCGGCCTTGCTTCGCTGGACGATCTCGGAAAATCCTGAAAGCGCGGCCGCGATCACGGCGTCACTGTCGAATCGCTGCTCGCCCGGAAGAATGGGGGAGCGGCTGATGAAATCCTCGAAGTTACGCTCGCACAGCGCAATGACAATCGCATCCTTGCTATCGAAATATCGATAAAGATGTCCGACAGACATCTGGGCCTCTTCTGCGATCCGATTGACGCTGGCTGCTTGGAATCCTTCCCGACGGAAACAGATACTGGCTGCGTCCAGTACCTGTTCTCGCCTTTGTTCCTGACGTTGTTGCTGCCGCAACAGCGCATCCATCCTCTTAACCATCAGGGTCTTCTGCTCATTTGGTTTCTTGACCCGCTTTCCTTAGCAGGATAAGCACGAAAAAAAAAGAGTGAACAGTTGCTCTAAATTCTTATCGCCTCTGGAGGAAGCTCATCCCCATGTTCCGTTGGAATGCCGAAAAGAAAGCCGTGTCCCGGCTCCCCGCAATTACTCGCTCGCATCCCGGCGGCGGCAGGTCTCGTCGCGGCGAGGCCATCATAGCCGCTTCCTTGCTGATGACGCTTTCAGCATGCGGGGCGGATGAGCCGCAGGGAACAGCGAACGCCGCGCCAGAGGTCGTCGTCCTCAAGGTCAAGTCGGAGGCGGTTTCGCTCGCCACGGCGCTGCCCGGCCGCACCAATCCCTATCTTGTCGCGGAAGTCCGTCCCCAGGTCGGCGGCATCCTGCTGCGCCGCCTGTTCGAGGAGGGCAGCAACGTTCGCGCCGGGCAACCGCTCTATCAGATCAACCCGGCGCCGTTTCGTGCAACGCTCGCGTCCGCACAGGCCACGCTGACTTCCAGTCAGCTGTTGTCGAAGCGCTATGACCGCCTGATCAAGAGCGAGGCCATCAGTCAGCAGGAACGGGACGACGCCCGGGCGAAATATCTCGCGGCCAAGGCCGCCGTGGATGCCGCCCGGATCGATCTCGAGTTTACGCGCATCACCGCGCCGATCTCGGGCCGCATCGGCCGCTCCACCTTCACCCAGGGCGCGCTTGTCACCGGCAACCAGGCGCAGCCGCTGGCGACCGTGCAGCAGCTTGACCCAATCTTCGTCGATATCGTCCAGCCTTCGACGGCTCTGCTGAAGCTCAGAGGGGATCTTGCCAGCGGCCGACTGGTGAGGTCGGGGGACAATCAGGCGAAGGTCAGCCTGAAGCTGGAAAACGGCAAGGTCTACGATCATCTCGGCACGCTCAAGTTCTCCGAAGTGAGCGTCGATACGGGGACGGGCGCGGTCACGCTGCGCGCGATCTTCCCCAATCCCGACGGCATCCTGCTGCCGGGGATGTTCGTCCATGCCGAACTGCAACAGGGCGTGCGACAGGGCGCGCTGCTCGTGCCACAGCGTGGCATCGCCCGCGACGCGGCCGGCCAGGCGAGCGCGCTCGTCGTCGGCTCCGACAACAAGGCGCAGCAGCGCAAGATCACGGTCGAACAGAGCATCGGCTCCCGCTCGCTCGTGAGCAGCGGGCTCCGGCCCGGTGACCGCGTGATCGTCGATGGCGGTCAGAACGTGAAGCCGGGGGCCCCGGTCAAAGTCGTCAAGACCTTGAGCTGAGGAGCTGCCACAGATGTCGCGTTTCTTCATCGACAGGCCCATCTTCGCGTGGGTCGTCGCCATTGTGATCATGCTTACCGGCTTTCTGGCGATCCGGTCGCTGCCGGTTAATCAATATCCCAACATCGCGCCGCCTGCGGTTGCGATTTCCGGCATCTACCCCGGTGCCTCGGCCCAGACGGTGCAGGATACCGTAACCCAGGTGATCGAGCAGCAGCTCAACGGCTTGGACGGACTTCGATACATCAAGTCCGAAAGCAATGCCGACGGCAGCTTCATGATCATCGTCACCTTCGATCAGGGCACCAACCCTGACATTGCGCAGGTACAGGTCCAGAACAAGCTTGCCCTCGCAACGCCGCTGGTCCCCGCCGAAGTGCAGTCGCAGGGCATCCGTGTCGCGAAATTCCAGGTCAACTTCATGCTTATCGCGGGGCTCGTCTCGATGGACGGCAAGCTCAGCGACTATGACCTCGGCGACTATGTGGTGTCCAAGCTTCAGGATCCGCTGACGCGGACGAAGGGCGTCGGCGACTTCCTTGTGCTCGGCTCGCAGAACGCGATGCGCGTCTGGCTCGACCCCACCCGGCTCACCAGCTTCAACCTGACGCCGCTCGACGTGAGCAATGCGATCCGCACCCAGAACGTACAGGTATCGTCCGGCCAGCTGGGCGCACTGCCGAGCCCAAAGGGCCTCGAACTCAATGCGACCATCATCGGCAAGACGCGCTACCAGACCCCCGACCAGTTCCGGAACATCCTGCTCAAGGTCAATCCCGACGGCTCGCAGGTACGCCTGAGCGACGTGGCCAAAGTGGAACTGGGCGCGGAAAACTTCTCGATCCAGGCCGAGTACAACAAGGGCAAGCCGGCTGCCGGCATAGCCCTGCGTCTGGCTACCGGTGCCAACGCGCTGGACACGATCAAGGCCGTCCGCGCCACGCTCAAGGAACTCGAACCAGGTCTGCCGGCCGGCGTGAAGATCATTTATCCCTACGATACGGCGCCGGTCATCGGCGAGTCCATCAATGGCGTCGTGCATTCGCTGTTCGAAGCGATTTGCCTCGTCTTCGTTGTCATGTTCGTCTTTCTCCAGAACTGGCGCGCGACGATCATTCCGACGCTGGCAGTGCCCGTGGTTCTTCTGGGCACCTTCGGGGTCATGGCCGCCTTCGGCTTCACCATCAACATCCTCACCATGTTCGGCCTTGTCCTGGCGATTGGCCTGTTGGTCGATGACGCCATCGTCGTGGTCGAAAACGTCGAACGCCTGATGCACGAGGAGCGGCTGTCTCCGATCGAGGCCACGCGCAAGTCGATGGGCCAGATTAGCGGCGCGCTGGTCGGCATCGGTCTTGTCCTGTCAGCCGTCTTCGTGCCCATGGCCTTCTTCGGCGGATCGACGGGTGTCATCTATCGCCAGTTCTCGGTCACGATCGTTGCGGCCATGACGCTTTCGGTCCTCGTTGCGCTGATCTTCACGCCGGCCCTGTGCGCTACGTTTCTCAGGCCGATCGAGCACGGCCATGAAGAAAAGCGGGGCTTCTTCGGTTGGTTCAACCGCTGGTTCGACCGCCTAACGCAACGCTTCGACACGAGCGTTACGCGGTTCGTCGGTGCCCGCAAACGCGGCATGATCGCCTTCGTCATGATCGTTGCCCTGCTGGCCGTGCTGTTCCCGATGATCCCGACATCGTTTCTTCCTGACGAGGATCAAGGCACGATGTTCGTGCAGGTCCAGATGCCACCCAACAGCAGCGCCGAACGTACCCGTGCGGTGTTGTCCCAGGTCGCCGACTACCTCATGGATGAAGAGGGTGACTCCATCGACAACGTGATGTCGGTCACGGGCTTCAACTTCGCGGGCCGGGGCCAATCGTCGGGCATGGCATTCGTCCGGCTCAAGCCGTGGGAAGAGCGCAAGAGCAGCGTCTTTGAGATCAGCAAGCGGGCGATGAAGAGGTTCAGCCGGATCAAGGACGGCACCGTCATCGCCTTCGTTCCTCCCTCGGTGATGGAATTGGGGCAGGCCACCGGCTTCAACCTGTTCCTTCAGGATCGGGATGGTCTCGGCCATGAAAAGCTGATGCAGGCTCGTGACAAGTTCCTGGCGATGGCCGCCAAGAACCCCGCCCTGCACATGGTGCGCCCGAACGGGATGAACGATGAGCCGCAGTACAAGGTGCTGATCGACGACGAGAAGGTGCGGGCGCTTGGCGTCAGTCTCAATGACGTCAACGCGACGATGTCCGCAGCCTGGGGCTCTGCCTACGTCAACGACTTCATCGACAAGGGGCGCGTGAAGCGCGTCTTCATCCAGGGCGTTCCGCAGTCGCGCATCTCGCCCGAGGATTTCAGCGAATGGTATGTCCTCAACAAGGAAGGGGAGATGGTCTCGTTCGCCTCGTTCGCGACCGGCGAGTGGACCTACGGGTCACCCAAGCTCGAGCGCTATAACGGCGTCTCCGGGATCGAGATCATGGGCGAACCCGCACCTGGCAAGAGCTCCGGCGAAGCCATGGCCGCGGTCGAGGACATTGCGCGATCGCTGCCGAGCGGCATCCATGTGGCCTGGACGGGTCTTTCCTATGAGGAGCGTCTGTCCGGTTCCCAGGCCCCCGCGCTCTACGCGCTGTCGTTGCTGATCGTGTTCCTGTGCCTTGCCGCGCTCTACGAAAGCTGGTCGATTCCGCTGTCGGTCATGCTCGTGGTGCCGCTGGGCGTTCTTGGCACGGTCCTTGCCACGCTGGGGCGGGGCCAAGGCAACGACGTCTTCTTCCAGGTCGGCCTGCTCACCACCATCGGTCTTTCCGCGAAGAACGCGATCCTGATCGTCGAGTTCGCGCGCGAACTGGTGGACCGGGAGGGTAAGAGCCTGAAGGACGCGGCTATCGAGGCGGCCCGCCTGCGCCTGCGGCCGATCATCATGACCTCGCTTGCCTTCACTGTGGGCGTCATTCCTCTTGCTGTCGCAAGCGGAGCAGGCTCGGGGTCCAAGCATGCCATCGGCACGGGCGTCGTCGGCGGCATGATCGCGGCCACGCTGCTCGCGATCTACTTCGTCCCGCTCTTCTTCGTCGTCGTGATGGGCTTGTTCGATAAGAAGAAAAAGGCGGATCCGGCGGATACGGATAAGGGCGGCCCGTCCCCCATGCCCACCCGCGAACCGGCACTGGCCGGTGACGGGGCGTCCGGTGACTAGCGCAGGCGGTCACACATCCTGCGTGGCCCGGTGCGAACCAAGGTTCGGCCGGGCTGCGCCCCCATCGCGAAATTCCCTTCCCCACACTCACTGCGTCGGGACAAAAAAATGAACAGACTTCCTGCCACTCCCCTGCGTGCGATCCGCACGCACTATCGCCGGCCCGGCATCGCCGCTCTAGGCTGCCTTGCCGTCGCTTTGAGCGGCTGCTCGCTCGCTCCCGATTACCACCGCCCGGCCTCGCCTGTCGCGCAGCAGTATCGGGAGCCGGTCACCTCAAGCGCCGATGGCCGCATGGTCACTGACATCAGATGGTCCGACATGTTCGCCGACCAGAAGCTGCAGAGGCTCATCCAGCTCGCTCTCGACAACAACCGCGACTTGCGGGTCGCGGCCCTGAATATCGAGAAGGCGCGCGCCCAGTACCGCATACAGAGGGCCCAGCTCATCCCCGACGTGGGGGTGACGGCCACGGGGACCGAACAGCACCAGCCCCGGGACATGGCGATGTTCGACAGCACGTACAGCCTTGGCGTCGGCATCAGTTCCTATGAACTGGACCTGTTCGGGCGGGTGCGCAGCCTGAAGGACCAGGCTCTGCAATCCTATCTCTCGACGGTCGAGGCTCGCCGCGCGGCACACATCAGCCTGATCTCGGAAGTGGCCACCACCTATCTCACGATGGCGGCGGATCTGGACCTGCAGAAGCTCGCGCACGATACGCGGGACAACCGGCAAAGGTCGTTCGACATCCTCACGCAGCGCCATGCCGCCGGCACTGCCTCGTTGCTCGAAGTCAGGCAGGCCGAAGGAGAACTGGAAGACGCAAAGGCAGCGGCGCTGGCTTCGGACAATCAGGTCGCCATGGACCGCAATGCGCTGGATCTGCTGGTGGGCGCTCCTGTGGCCGGACAGTTCCTGCCGGAGAAGGACACGCTCACGTCCATTGTCAGGTTGCGCGATATTCCCGCCGGCATCCCGTCGGACCTCCTTCACAACCGGCCCGATATCCTTGCTGCCGAACACGATCTGATGGCTGCGAATGCCAATATTGGCGCGGCCAGGGCGGCATTCTTCCCCAGCATCAGCCTGACGGGCGGCGTCGGACGCGCCAGCACGGAGTTGGAAGACCTGTTCGACAATGGCAACTACACCTGGAGCTTCACGCCCCGGATAAACCTGCCTATCTTCACCGGGGGCAAGCTGAAGGCCAATCTCGACATTTCCAAGGCCGGCCGGGATATCGCGGTGGCGCGCTATGACAAGACGATCCAGTCGGCCTTCCGGGAAGTATCCGATGCCCTGTCGCAGCGCAGCGTGATGGACGGCCAGTTCGCGGCGCGGCGGCGGCAGACCGAGGCGGCACGGGCCAGCAGCGATCTCGTGGACGTTCGCTACAGGGAAAAAGTCGCCGGTTATCTGGAAGTCTTGGACGCGCAGAGGACGCTCTATGCCTCCGAGCAGAACCTTATCCGCACGAAGCTGACCCAGGAGGCCAATCTGGTCACCTTGTACAAGGTGCTGGGCGGCGGTTGGAGCGAGCAGTCCCCCGAACAGCCTTCAGAGCAGCCGAACACCCCGGTCGAAGGATACGCACGATGACCATCGGCGATGTAAAGGCAACCGACGACGGTTTGATGCGGCGCACTCGCACACAGGACCGCAAGGAGGCGCGGCGGCAGCACCTGCTCGATGTCGCACGGGCGCTTTTCTATGAGAAGGGTTTCTCCGCGACGAGCATCGACGACATCATCCGCCGCGCAGGGGGAGCGGTCGGGACCATCTATCTCTATTTCGGCAGCAAGCTGGCACTCTTCGAAGCGGTCATCCGAGACGAAGCGGCCAAGTTTTCGTGCAGGGTGGCCACCGCCCTCGATATGGCCACGGAGAAGAACCTCTCGCTTGAAGAAGCGGCCGAAAAACTCGTGGGCGCGGCAACGGACGAAGAAGCGATCGGCCTGCTGCGCCTCGTCATCGCGGAGGGGCAGAGATATCCGATCATCCGGGAGATCTATCGCGAGATCCTGGCAGGCATCCACCAGGATGTCAGGATGCTTATCCGCAGATCGGAGTTCTGCCGGGGTCAGGTCCTGTCGGTGGAAAGCGTCGATCTGATCCTAACGACACAGATCGCCGATGCCCAATTGAGCCTTCTGACTGGTGTGAGCGAAAACGGCGCTGGCCCTCTGTGCCAACGACGGTGAGACAAAGCACCGCCGGTAATTTAGCCTTGAGGGCGCGGATGAGATATCACCATGGTTATGCCGCGTATACCAAACGACGAGACGAACTCCGCCGCCGCGGGCGCTGCCGCCGAGGAAGGCCGAAGGCCGACGCTGGTGGCAGCGCCCGCGGCGGCATCGCCCGAGCTCTCGGACCGCCCGCAGCGGCGGAACTTTGGCGCCAAATATAAGCTGCAGATCCTCGACGAGATTGATCGTGCCGCCGGCACACCAGGGGCGATCGGTGCCATCTTGCGGCGTGAAGGAATCTATTCCTCCTCGATTACCGAGTGGCGGCGGTTGCGCGCTACTGGGGCATATGAAGGTCTGAGCCCCGTGAAGCGGGGCCCAAAGCCGATGGCATCCAACCCCGTGTCAGCAGAGCACGCGCAGCTGAAGCGAGAGCACAAACGGCTTCAGCAGCGCCTGGAGCGTGCCGAAGCTGTGATAGAAATTCAAAAAAAAGTCGCGCGTTTGATAGGCTTCCCGATCGAGGACGACGAGAAGCCGTGATGGATGCGTTGGCTACGCTGGGTACCGGCTCGGGCATCATTGCGGCGGCTTGTGACGCGCTGGGCGTGTCGCGTGCGACTTTCCATCGCCGTCAGGTTGCTGTGGCTTATCCCCCCGCTGCTCGCGGCAAACGGCCAGCGCCAGCGCGTACCATTCTCGGGCCAGAGCGTCAGCATATCATCGATTTGCTGCGAGAGCCGCACTTTGCAGACCTCGCACCTGCGGAGATCTACGCTACGCTGCTCGATCAGGGCATCTACCACTGTTCGATCCGTACAATGTACCGGATCCTCCACGAGCATCAGGAAGTTAGGGAACGCCGTCGGCAACTTCGCCACCCCGTCTATCAGAAACCCGAGCTGCTGGCCGAAGGCCCCAATCAAGTCTGGTCATGGGACATCACCAAGCTCATGGGGCCGAGCAAATGGACCTACTTCTACCTTTATGTAATCATTGATATATTTAGCCGACGCGTCGTTGGATGGCATGTCGCCGACACCGAAAGCGCTGCTCTGTTCAAGCCGCTATTCGAAGATTGCGTCGCCAAACATAACGTCTCACCAGGCCAGCTCACCCTACACGCCGACCGCGGGCCATCGATGAAGGCCAAGGCTACCGCGCTCATGCTCGCCGATCTCGGCGTCACCAAATCCCACAGCCGGCCATATACCTCGAACGACAATCCTTTCTCGGAAAGCCACTTCAAGACATTGAAATATCAGCCACAGTTCCCAAAACGCTTCGGCTGCGCCCAAGACGCAAGGACGTTCTGCCGGCACTTCTTCGCCTGGTATAACCGAGACCATCATCATCTCGGCATCGGGCTGATGACGCCCGACCAGGTGCATTACGGCCAGGCAGATGCAGTCCACGCCGCCCGTCAAACGATCCTCGATGACGCCTACCGCTCAAACCCAGAGCGCTTCGTCAATCGACCACCACGACCGCCACAAAAACCAACCGCGGTCTGGATCAACCCACCGGCCCAGGAGCGAAAGACGATAGCTTAATCTCCCGACCCGGCTGTCTCACAATCGTTGACACGTTCCGTGGGCCGGCGCAGGCATGCGAAGTTCGCAAAGGGATCTTGCAGATGCTTGTCGTCCAGAAAAACTAGGCGATCTGGTGTTCCTGGAGCGGCGGCCGATCACGTCAAACTACTCAGCGCACCCAGTTTAGCGAAGTTTGCTGCGGCTCTTACACGGTTAAGGTCGGACGCTTACGCCTTTGCCACCGCCTAGTTCTCAAGCGAGCCGAGTTTTGCCAGTTCCCCAGGGGTGGCGCCTGTCCAGGCCTTGATGCCGCGGCAAGCGCTCGATGCCTCTGAGTATCCTAATTGCTCGGCGAGCCGGGCGACGGGAGCTTGACCCGGTGCGCACAGTTCACGCGCCTTTCTCTCACGCTCGTCGCGAACGATCGCTCGTAGGCTGGTGCCGCTTAGCGCCAATTTGCGCTGCAGCGTTCTCTCCGCGAGCCCCACGGCCTTACCGATGGTAGCCAGCGTTACCGGCTCGGTGCCGAGGCGTGCGGCGACCGCAGCTTGTACGCGCTCGACGAGGAACGCCGGCAACCCGCGATCTTCGATCAGGTCGCTGAGGTGGCGCTGCATGAACGGAAAGAACACCGCCGACGCGGCATCGCGGAAGGTCGTGCCGGCGTCATCGTTGTCGATCAGGATGCGGTTGGTCTCCTGCCCGAAATAGATCGGGGCCTTGAAGAACTGGCGGAGCGGCGCAATGTCGTGCGGGGCGGAATCCTCGAAATGGATTTCGCTTGGGTGCCAATGCGGGCCGAGCCGCAGGCGCAGCCAGCAGATCGTCGCGCCGATGGTGAAAAGTGCATCCTGCCGCCGCAGTCCGCTAAGATTGCGCGCATGAACCCGGTACGACCAGCTGAACAGGGCCTTGTCCTGTTCGCAGATCGCATCGGCCCCCTCCTGCCATGCGCCGAGGAAGGCGCTGAGATGCGCGAACCCGTCGGAGATGCTCGACGCCGTGCTGAACAGCACCCCCAGCGGCCCCAGCGCGCTGGGTTGGAAGCGGCGGCACAGTTCGAGGCCGAGATTAGGCTCGCGATAGCGTCGGGCGGCCCCTTCGAAAAAGACGAGATAATCGCGCAACGGGATCCAGGCATAGGGATCAGCAGATGCAAGCGCGGGCGTCGGCCAAGGTGCTCTGCCCTGCGCCATGGCCCAGTCGCGCGTGGCGGCCGTGACCGAGTGAAGAACGCTGGTTCGCACCCGGGGCTCTGCGTCTGAAGATCGTGCCATCGCCTCCCTCGAAACCGGAACGGACCGCCGGCACAACCCGCAGCTCTGCGCGGCATCCACGGCCAAACTAGAAAGACTGGCGCATTTCGTCAATATACTGGCGCATTTAGTCAACGCGATTGGCGTCGATACATGTAGGTTGAACATATCAAGAATAAAAACATTCCCGAAAATCTTATCGGGCAAATTTCGCGCTTAAATCGGCACGATAAGAGGCCGGCGGCGCACGCACGTCCTGAAAAAATCTGAAATAACGGGCCTGAAGAAAACAGGTCGGGAGGAAAGCAGTAACTGCAAACATGGGGGTAAAATCGATGAAGCGTATATTGTTATTTTGCACATCCTCTCTCACACTATGTTCAGCTCCGGCCTTCGCCCAGCGAACGGCTGAGGCTGCGGACCAGGCCCAGACATCCGTTGCCGAAAACAGCGGCGAGATCGTCGTCACCGCGACGCGTTCGGCGCAGGTCGTCAGCCGCGTGCCGATCAGCATCAGCGCCTACAACCAAGCCTCGCTCGACAAGACCGGCGTTCGCGACGTCGCCGGCATCGTCGCGCAGACCCCGGGCTTGGTGTTTCAGACCACCAGCCGCGCCACCAACATCGCCATCCGCGGCATCAGTTCAACCGCTGGGGCGGCTACGACCGGGATCTACATCGACGACACCCCGATCCAGATCCGTTCGCTCGGTTATGGCGGTGGCAATGCCTATCCGATCATCTTCGATCTCGACCGGGTCGAAGTCCTGCGCGGCCCGCAAGGCACGCTGTTCGGCGCCGGCTCGGAAGGCGGCACGGTGCGCTTCATCACCCCCAAGCCCGACATGACCCGCCAAAGCGGCTACTTGCGCAGCGAGTTGGCGTTCACCGAAAGCGGCGCCCCGTCGTACGAGGCGGGAGCGGCACTCGGCGGCCCGCTGGTGGCCGACAAGATCGCCTATCGCGCCAGCGGTTACTATCGCCGCAACGGGGGGTATGTCGACCGGCGCAACTTCGACACCAAGGCCACGGTCAGCCACAACGACAACTGGGACCGCAGCTACGCCGGCCGTCTCGCCTTGGCCTTTGCGCCTAGCGAGACGCTGACGATCACGCCGTCGATTTTCTACCAGAATACCTTCTCGCACGGGTCGTCGTTCTACTGGGATAGCCTGTCCGATCTCGATGCGCACCGCTACATCAACGACCAGCCGGGCGCCGAACCTTCGCACGACGAATTCTACTTGCCCGCGCTAAATATCGACTACGACATGGGGCCGATGCGCCTGGTCGCCAACGCCTCCTACTTCGACCGCAGCACCCGCAATACGGTCGATTACACGACCTTAAACCAGAGCCTGTTCACCGGCATTTCGCTGCCCAGCATCCCCGGGCAGCACGCGGAAAGCAATTACAGCAACACCCAGAAGAACTACACTGGCGAGTTGCGCCTGCAATCGAACGATGCCGACGCGCGGCTGCGCTGGGTGGTGGGCGGATTTTGGTCGCGCAACCGGCAGACCGCGCAGCAGCAGGTCGCGGACACCTACTTCCCGACCTATATCCTGAGCACCTTCGGTGCTCCCTATACCGCGATCTTCGGCCAGTCCCTGGTCGATGGTCACCTGATCTACGACCAGGTTACCCGTTCGGTCGATTCACAGTATGCCATCTTCGGGGAAGCCACCTATCGCATAGTCGAAGGCCTCTCCTTCACCGCTGGCCTGCGCTACAGCCATACCAAGTTCGAAATCTCAGCACTGGCGCAGGGCCCCGTGGTCGGTCCGAAGACCATCGACTCCGGAGTCCAAAAGGAAAATCCGGTCACGCCCAAGTTCGGCCTCAATTACCAGTTCAACCGCAACAACCTCGTCTACGTGACCGTCTCCAAGGGCTTCCGGCCGGGCGGCTACAATCCCGCCGTCGGGCTCCCGTGCAACGGCAACCTCGTCAGCCTGGGCCTGACCGACCGTCCGCCGCTCTACAACTCGGACTCGGTGTGGAGCTACGAGGTCGGATCGAAGAACAAGGCTTTCGGCGGCAAGGTCCAACTGGCGGCCAGCGCCTATCAGGTCGACTGGAACAGCATCCAGCAGAACGTCTTCCTCAATAGCTGCGGCTTTCAGTTCACCGGCAACCTCGGCTCGGTACGCAGTCGCGGCTTCGATCTCGACGTGCAGGTGAACGTGACGCCGAACCTGCTGGTGTCGGCAGCAGTCGGCTACACCAACGCAACGTTCCAGAAGACCGTGTTTGGCGGCCCGAGCGCGACCAGCGCGGTGGCGAGTGCCGGTGATGCGGTGGTCGCCCCGCCGTGGACTGTGGCGCTGCACGGCGAATACACCGGCCCCGTGCTTGACGGGCACGAAGGCTACCTGCGCCTCGACTACAACTTCAAGAGCCATCAGGCCGCGATGACCCCCGGCCTCAATCCCGCCAACGGCATCGCCGATCCCACGATCGACAACGTCCCTGCCACGCACCTGCTCTCGCTGCGCACGGGCCTGCGGCTCAATGGCATCGATGTCTCGGCGTTCGTCAACAACCTGCTTGACGACAACGCCTGGATCGCCCGCCAGCGCGACAACACCCGCTCCACGCTGTATCGCTCCATGTCGAACCGCCCCCGGACCTGGGGCATGACTGCGTCCTACCGCTTCTGATGCCGCTATCCGGCCCCGTGGCCGGACAGCAGCCCATCCACAGCGGACAACACGGATCGAGGACCATCTGCATGGAACGATCGAAAACCAGAATGCAGGACGCGCCACACGACCGGTTGACCGGTTCGATCGGCGTCGGCCACATCGTCTTCTTCGTAGTCGCCGCCGCCGCGCCGCTGACCTCGGTAGTCGGCGCCTCTCCCGCCGCCTTCGCCTTTGGCAACGGCGCGGGCGTACCGGGGACCTATCTCGTCGCGGGCCTGCTATACCTGCTCTTTTCGGTAGGTTTCACCGCGATGAGCACCCGCATCGATTCGACCGGCGGGTTCTTCCAATACATCACGCTGGGCCTTGGCGGGCGCATGGGGGCGGCGGGCGCAATGGTCTCGATCGCCACCTACTCCGCGATCCAGTTGTCGATCCTCGCGCTGGCCGGGGTCTACCTCGGCGATGTCGCAGGCCCACTCGGCCTGGCCCTGCCATGGTGGGCCTGGGCCGGGGCGATCATCGGCGTCGTGATGCTCGTCGGCCGCCGCCATGTCGAGCTGAGCGGCAACATCCTGGGTGTCTGCATGCTGGCCGAAATCGCCATCCTGCTGCTGCTCGACCTGGGCTGCCTGCTGCATGCCGGGCCACACGGCATCGGCCTCGACGCCTTCGCTCCCAACATCGTATTGGGCAAGGGGCTGGGCGTCTCGATGGTCTTCGTGATCGGATCGTTCATGGGCTTCGAGGCCACCGCGCTGTTCGCCGAGGAAGCGCGCGATGCAAAGACCAGCATTCCGCGCGCGACCTACCTCGCGGTCGGGGCGATCATGGCCTTCTATGCCTTCTCGACCTGGTCAATCACCCAGTATTACGGCCCGGACCGGGTCACGGCGATTGCCGCCGCCGGCCTCGACACGTTCTATTTCCGCGCCACGGAAGAGGTGCTCGGTGGGTGGGCGACCGCGGTTATGCGCGCCCTGCTGATCCTCAGCCTGTTCGCCTGCGCGCTTTCGCTGCACAGTTCGATTAACCGTTACCTGCTGGCACTCGCCCGCGAAGGCCTGCTGTCGCGTTCACTCAGTAGGGTCAACCCGGCGCACGGCGCTCCGGTCGCCGCCGGCAAGGTACAGGGGGCCATGGCCGTCGCCCTCGTCGTCGGTGCGGCATTGCTGCGGCCGGATCCCTATGCAGTTGTCTTCGGCTGGGCCTCGGCCTTTGCGGTAATGGGCATCCTGGCCGTCCAAATCGTGGTCTGCATCGCGATCGTGCGCTTCTTCCGGAACGTGCCCGATTGCCCCTCGCGCTGGGTCGGGCTGGTTGCCCCGACCCTCGCCGGGCTCGGTCTCGCGGTCTGTCTCGCCTGCGTGATTGCGAACCTGCCCCTGCTCGCCGGTAGCGATAGCCCAGCCCTGCATATTTTCCCGGCCGTGCTCGTGCTGATCGGACTGGCTGGTGCGTGGCGCGCGCACGCTCGCCGGCGTGATCGGCCCGGGCGCGATGCCACCCTACGACTTTTGGGAGACGAAACATGAGCTTGCCACTTGCCAACGACCTCTGGAAGCGCCTCGACGCCCCAAACTACTATCGGGCCACCAAGAAGTATAACCTGTCGTTTCCGGTGCTCGAGGAAAACCTCGACGTCGACGTCGTGGTTATTGGCGGCGGCTTTTCGGGGATCAACACCGCGCTCGAACTGGCCGAGAAGGGCATCACCAACATCGCCGTGCTCGAGGCCCAAGTCCTCGGCTATGGCGGCACCGGCCGCAACGGTGGGCAGGTCATGGCCGGTATCGGCCACGACATCAACGCAGTTTCGCGCCATGTCGGTCCTGAAGGCATGGAGACGCTTTTCCAAATCGGGACGCTCGGCGCCGGGGTGATCCGCGAGCGCATCGCGCGCTATGGCATTGATGCCGATTTGTGCCGCGGCTATGGCTACCTCTCGCTCAACCCGCGCCAGACCCGCACCCTGCACAAGTGGCTGAGCGAATTCACCGAGGCCGAGCCTGACGAGGACATCGAACTGCTTCAGGGCACCGCCGTGCACACGGTAATCGGGTCCGACCGCTACGACGCGGTGATCAAACACATGGGCGGTGGCCATGTCCATTCGCTCAACCTCCTGCTCGGCGAGGCCACGGCACTGGCTGGCCACGGCGCGCGCATCTACGAGCACAGCCCAGTGCAGTCGGTCGACTATGGCCCGCGCATCATTGTGCGTACGCCAAAGGGCACGGTGCGCGCCAATAAGTTGCTGTGGGCCTGTGACAGCTTCCTCGACAAGCTGGAGCCGGCGATCCACGCCAAGACCATCAATACTTATTCGTTCCAGGTCGCCACGCAAGAACTGCCGTTCGAAATTGCCGAGCGCATCAGTCCGATCCGCGGCGCGTTCAGCGACATCAGCCCGGTGATCAACTATTTCCGCGTCACCAACGAGAACCGCCTGCTGTTCGGCTCGGCCACGCGCTGGCTGGAATACGTCCCGCGCGATTTCGCCGCGTGGAACCGCAAGCTGATGTTGGAAATCTTCCCGTTCCTCGCCGACACGGCGATCGACTTTGCCTGGGGCGGGCCGATGGCCTGCAGCGCCAACCTGTTCCCGCAGATCGGCACTCTGCCCGACCGGCCCAATGCCTTCTACGTCCAGGGCTATTCGGGCTTCGGCGTGACCCCCTCGCACATCGTCTGCAAGGTGCTGGCAGAAGGCATGAGCGAGGGCTCTGCCCGCTACGACCTGGTCCGCTCGATCCCTCACGCCGCGATCCTCGGCAAGGATCACTTCGCCCCCGCGCTGCTGAGCGCCGCCAAGACCTGGCACCAGCTTGCAGGCTATTTCAACGGTCGCCGCTGACCCCGTTTTCAAAAGAGTTCGACCATGACGCTGTTTCCCTTCGCTACCGATGCCCACCCCGACCTCGATCCTTGGGGTACCGTCGTCGACCTCGGGTCTGAACTGCTCGCTGGCAAAGGCGCCGCCTTCGGCAAGATCACCGCCGGAACCCCGGACGCGCCATTCCACTCCGCTTATTTCGGCGTCAGCCGCAGCCAGTTCCGGATGACCTACCCGTTCAACGAACATGCCGTCGTGGTCGCGGGAACGGTATCGCTGACCGACGAGGCCACCGGCGAGAGCCGCACCTTCACCACAGGCGAGGGCTGGTTTGTCGAAAAGGGCACCGCGATCGTGTGGGACGTGCAGTCCGACCTATTCGTCAAGCATTATCTCGCCGTAGCATGATCCGTATCCCTCGTTTCAAGGACACTTGCGCCATGTCGCGACGCCCTCTCTTCAAAACCGTGCTGACCCTTCTCGCCGCCACCACCGCGGCCACCGGTGCAGGCAGCGCGTACGCTGAGCTCGCCAATGCCGGGGCGGCGGTGCCCCCGCCGCCTGCCGACCTGGTCCTCTATAACGGGCACGTATTGACACCTTCGGGCTGGGTCAGCGCGGTGGCCTCGAGCGACGGCGCGATCGTCGCGCTGGGCGACGACGCACTTGCCAAGGCCAGTGCCGCTGCCAACGCGAGGATGATCGATCTGCACGGCCAGACCGTCCTGCCCGGCCTGCACGACATGCACGCTCATCCGATCTCCGCCGGCACGGCCGAAATGCAGTGTCAGATCGCCCCGGACAGCACGATGGAGCGCTTGCTCGCCACGACCGCCGCATGCGTCAAGGCGAAGAAGCCAGGCGAATGGGTCGTGGGACGGGCCTATGAACCCGCCGCGCTGGGCGCCGCACCGAGCAAGGCTCTGCTCGACACCATCGCCCCGGACAACCCGGTTATCCTTACCGATGTCTCGATCCATGCCTCGTGGGCCAACAGCGCCGCGCTGCGTCTGGCAGGGATCACCCGCGACACTCCCGACCCCAAAGGCGGGGTGATCGATCGCGACGCGAACGGCGAGCCCACCGGCATCCTGCGCGAGGCCGCAGCCTTTATCGCCCGTGAGAAAGTCCCCGCCGCCAGCCGGGCCGACAATGTCCGGGCACTGCAATGGGCGCTCGACAAGATGATGTCTTACGGCATCGTCGCCTTCGACGATGCGCTGGTCACCACCGACGCTGCCCAAGCCTATGCCGACCTTGCCGATTCCGGCAAGCTGAAGCCCTTCGTGCGCGGCTGCCTGATCTCCACCGATCCGCACCTCATCACGTACCGCCAGGTCTATGCGCGCGCGCGCTTCGAGCCGACCTGCATCAAGATCCTGACCGACGGCGTGCCTAACGACAGCCACACCGCCGCCATGCTTGATCCCTATCGACCCGTCCGCGGCGTGCCACACGACGAGCGACCCAACGGCCTGCTGATGATACCGCCGGCCCAATTGGCCCGCGACGTCACCCGCTATGATGCAATGGGCTTTACCGTGAAGCTGCACGCCGCTGGCGATGCGGCGGTGCACGAAAGCCTTGAGGCCATCGCCGCAGCGCGCAAGGCCAACGGCTTTTCCGGCCAGATGCACGATGTCGCCCACAATAGCTTCGTCGCTCCTAGTGACTTGGTGCGTGCGCACGACATCGGCGCCACGCTGGAGTTCTCGCCCTATATCTGGTTCGACTCCCCCATCGTGCGGGGCGTGCAGCAGGCGGTCGGCCCCGAGCGCATGAAGCGCTGGATCCCGGTCAAGGAGGCGCTCGACGCCGGGGTCTTCGTCATCCCCGGATCGGACTGGAACGTCGTGCCTTCGGTCAATCCGTGGCTGGCGATGGAAACCCTGGTCACCCGGCGCGGCCCCGGCGGCAGCGGCGAGCCGGTCGGCCTCGCCGAGGCGATCACCCTCCAGCAGGCCTTCAACCTGTTCACGATCAATTCCGCCCGGCATATGAATATAGCCGACCGCAGCGGAACAATCGAGATGGGCAAGCGCGCTGATCTGGTCGTGGTCGACCGTGACATCTTCGCCGTGCCAGTCACCGCCGTTCATGACACGAGGGTCGTAATGACGATCATCGATGGCGAAGTGGTCTATGCCCGACCGGGCCCTGACCGCCTCCCGCCGAACGAAGGTAACTAGAAATGTTGCTGGCATTCCAGCAACATTTCTAGAGTGGTGTTCTGTGTGTTGAGTAACACACAGAATTGATGGAGTGGGTGACCCACCCCATGGCATCGGATGTGCTATAGTGATGTTTCCAGACGTCACGACAACAGATAGGCAGCACCGCTTACATGCGCGGGAACATGGAGTTGTAGACAGTGTCGGAAATTTTAAGCGGGGCGTCTTCGCGCGCGTCATGACGTTCGCTTTCCGTCGGCCTGGCCCAGTGGGTAACTAAGGTTCTAGGTTTTCGAACGCCTCCGGGAGCTTGGGCTGAAAGTCAGATGTCACTGGGTGGTCTCCCGAGAAGCTGTGATCAGGTCCTCCACCGTGCGAAGGCAGTGGCGGATCTGGATTTGCTCGTCCTGCAGCTCTTGGCGCCCGACGCGAGGCCTCGCTGGACGGCCTCGTGGCTGCCGGCATCCTCGCCGAGGATGGCGCGGAAGCGCTTTGCCTACATCTCCTGAGCTACCTTTTTCACTGCCGTGCGGGCCGGGCCGACATAGATGTGGACTTCCCGAATGGTGCGATCGACGGCTTCAGGCCAGTAATAATAGGTCACATAGCTATCGCCTGCTGGTCCTCGCATCACGATAAGTTGGAAATTGCGGAAAGCGGATCATTGTTGACCATTTCGCCTTGTATTGGCACCCGCAGGCCCTGTGTTCCGACAGTTATGACGGCCATCAACAAGCCAGCCAACGGCAAAGGCGCGTAAACGGGATTGATCTCGGCGGAGACCCGGCTGTGCGGTCCGACTAAGGTTCCGTCCTGCAACCGGGGCATACCCTCGACGTTGGAGGCGATCGTGTCTTTCATCAGCTAGCGATGCTGGAAAGGGATGTGAGAGCTCTCGTTCTGGGTATCGAACGCGACTTTCCAGTTCGAGTGATTATCGAATACGCAGCTGTTCATCCGCTCGAACCGGTGAATGGCCGCACCCTGAGGCATTGCGCGATCTCTCCGAGCGATTCATCGAGCGACTGGGTCGGTTCCTTAAGGTACCAGTCCCAGCCCCTTCGATGGCCATAATCCGAAACGACAACCTGTCGGCCACGGGTGAGGAGGGGAGTGGGCGGAAATCGGTTGGGCTATCTTAGGGTCGCCCGTCCAATGCCTGTCCGTCTCTCCGGATGACCGCTCCCCGCGTTGAGGAGGCATCAACGGGCAACCAATTTGGGGACCGCCCATGCCTAACCTCGCCAGCAAATTTAACCCGGAACTCGAGGCAATCGGCTCCGGTATCGTTAAGCGCCTGAGAGGCGTCTGGAAGCCGGGAGGCGCCATGTGTCTTTGCCCGGCCCATCCAGATCGAAGTCCCAGCCTCTCCGTTCGTGTCGGCGACCATGCGTTGGTCTTCAAATGCTTTGCGGGCTGCGACAACCGCGATGTCATCAAGGAGATACTGCGCCTCGATGAGAATGCCTTACACAAAGCGGAGGGGGAGACTGCGTCCGGTTCCCGAATACCGACCGTTATCGGGCGGCGCCAACTGGCCTTGCGCATCTGGGATGAGGCGCGACCGATCACCGGTACGGCCGCTGAGATCTATCTGCGTCGTCGACGTATTGCGCTGGTTCCGCGCGCCCTGCGATTCCACCCGCGTACACCGCTCGGGAGCGGCGAGGGCGTCGGTTTCAGACCTGCCATGATCGCGGCGCTTCACGACGGGGGCTTTCATGATGAAGGGCGCTTCATAGCGATTCAACGTACCTTCTTCGATCTGGACGACGCGCGGCGCGCCCGCGACCTGGCCGACCCGCGAAGGACCCTTGGCCGACCCGAACGCGCTGCTGTGATGCTCGGTACGGCAACTTCTGTCCTGGGACTTGCCGAAGGCGTCGAGACCGCGCTCTCGGCGATGATCCTCTTCGGCATTCCCGTTTGGGCGACACTGGGCAGCGAGCGTCTACACCAGATCGCGATACCAGGCCGGGTAAGCCGGCTCGTGCTGTTCGCCGACAATGACGTCGCCGGCGAGATTGGCGTGGCCAATGCGACGGATGCCTACGCATTGCCAGGTCGGACCATTGAGGTCCAATTCCCGCCATCGGCCTTCAAGGACTGGAACGACGTGCTTCGACTTGGAGGGGAGGGAGTGGGGGATTGGTGGCGGCAAGTGGTCTGACGGTCAGGCTGTCCCCCGCCAGGAGAACATCCCAGTGACCCAACTTCCTATCCTTGTCCCCGCGGCGAACCTCGCCAAGTCGCCGAGCAACGTACGCACCGTCAGCGACCCAATCGCTGACGCCCAACTCGAGGCCAACATTGCCGTCAAGGGCGTGCGTCAGAACCTGATTGGCGTGCCCGTCTCGCGCAAAAAGGGGCACTATCGCGTCATTGCGGGCGGCCGACGCCTCGATGCTGTCTACCGCCTGATCGAGAAGGGCGTGTTCGATGCCGACTATCAGCTCGCGGTGCTGGTTCTCGGCAACGCCAAGGATGCGATCGAGACCAGCCTTGAGGAGAACTTCTTCAATCTGACGATGAATCCCGCGGACACTTGTCGGGCCTTCCAGGATATCATCGAGAGCGAAGGCAAGACACCCGAGGACGTGGCCAAACGCTTCGGCCTTACCGAGCGCTTCGTTCGCAGCCGCCTTCGCCTGGCTGACCTCGCCGACCCGATCTTCGAGGCGCTGCGCAACGGCGAGATCACGCTCAACGTGGCTGTCGCCTATGCCAGTAGCAGCGATCGAACCCGCCAGGCCGAAACCTTCGAACAGCTCAAGGACGGCTATTACCGCGCCAACGTTAACGAGATCCGGCGGCAGCTCGCTGAGGACACCTATGTCGGTAACGATCCCAAAGCGCTTCTGGTTGGGCGCGCCGCTTATATTGAAGCCGGCGGCCGGGTCGATCTCGATCTCTTCACCGACGCTACCACCGAACGCTGGATCGACGGCGATATCCTCAACCGCCTCGTCGCTGACAAAATGGCCGCCGCTGCCGAGACCATGCGCGAGCACGAGGGTTTCGCCGAAGTCCGTGTTCTCCCGTCGACCCATGTCACCTACAACGACACCTGGGATCTGCGTCCGCTCAAGGGCGAGACGCCGTCGTTAACGGACGAGCAGCAGGCACGACTCAAAGAGATCGAAGTCGAACTCGAGGCGGCCAATGAAGCCTATGAGGACGCCGCCGAAGACGACGCCGCCGAACTCGCCAACCGGGTCGAAACGCTCGAAGCGGAATATCGCGCGATCGAGAAGCCTGTCCCGGTGCTGACCGACGAGCAGAAGGCGGGCGCGCTCGCTTATGTGGTCATCGGCCATGATGGCCAGCCGCGCCTGCACGAGCAGCTCTATGTCGTGCCTGCCGAAGAGGATGAGGCTGACGGGACGGATGATGACGCGGATAACGATGAAGTCGGCGAGGATGTCGTCATCACGTCGGGCAAGCCGTCCTACAGCCAGAGGCTGTCCCAGGAACTCGCCGAGATGAAGAGCGAGCTGGTGCGGGTCCATGTTGCCAGCGATCCGGGTTTCGCGCTCGATCTCGGCACCTTCTGGATGGCCGACAAGGCTATGCGTAAATATGGTGGCACGGATCTCGCGACCGAACTGAAGGCCGACAAGCCCTGGTCCGCGCTCATCGGCTTCCAGAGCGGCACGCGGGCGGCCGAGGAATGGGGCAAGATCGATGATGCCCTCGATCGCAGCTGGACCGAGGTGGGTGACGCCTGCGCACGCTACGATGCCTTCTGCGCTCTTCCCGACGAGGCGCGAGCGGCATGGCTAGCCTGGGCGATTGCCCGCACGCTTCACGCCGTCGTCGCCGGTCGTGATGGCGAGGACTTCATCGACCATCTGGGCACCAAGCTCGAGATCGACCTCGCGGCCTGGTGGCGGCCGACCGCGAACAACTATTTCGATCGTCTGAGCAGCAAGGCCGCGATCCTTGCTCATCTCGAAGAGATCGGCGGCAAGGAGCTGTCGAGCCGCTACGGCGCATCGAAGAAGCATGACCTTGCGACTTCGGCTGAGAAGATCTTCGCCGGCAGCGTGCCGATCGAGGCCGAACTCCGGGAGGCTGCTCTCGCCTGGGTGCCGGACGTCATGCGGTTCACCCAGCCGGACGCCCAGATCGAAGCGGAGCTCGCGAATGATTTGGCCGTGCCGGATGGCGAAGGCGACCTGCCTCAGGCCGCCTGATTACCCACATCGTCTATCTCTGGGCCGTGGCGGTGAGCTGCGGCCCTTTTTTTGCATGATCGGTGGCACTTCAGCACAAGCATGAACATTAGCGTGGCCGATGGAACTACTTCAGCTTCCTGAACTGCTCGTCCAACTGGATTTGAGCAATCTGGTGGCCCAACCATTTCGCTGTCTGGTGCTCCTGAAGTTTGCGCTTGGGCTTATGGCCGATGGCGCTCAACAACGCCTCAAGCGAGATCAAGCGGTCCTTGTAGCCATTGAGAACGCCAAACTTGATGCTGGCGATGTCGGGCCCGCACAAAATCCAGCCGCCTTTACGCGCAAGGGCATGCACCCACAGATCGCGTTCGCCATCATCGAGCATGGCGAGGCTGGCATGGCTAGCCTGGGCGTCGAGTCTTTGTACGGCGTCGACTATATGCACCCTGACCTGCTGGCGGAACTGGTCAGGCGGTATGATCTCCCGGTGCTGATAGCCCGTCATTGCCTCACTTTCGACCTCCATGACGGTCTCAAGCGTATAGCGCGCCGCAAGAGCGTCCCATGCGCCAGCAGCGACGCACGCGGAAATCGCGCAATTGTCGAGAAGGACAGGATCAGACGGGACCGCCACACACCGCCTCTATGTCAGACGGTAACCGGTGGCGCGATTTCGTGAGCAGCGAAAAGGGCGCGCAGCGCTTCCCGGGGAATCGCAATGAGCTTCGCCAATCGGCCGACCGATATGTCGCCTCTTTCGATGGCGCTCGCCATAACACCCATGAACGCTTTCGAAAACGGCGCCGGCGTATCCTGAAGATAATCGTCGGAGGGCGCCTCCACCTCGAGCATCTGGCTCGCTTTGTTAAGAAGCTTGAGGCCGACCAGGCGCCAATGCAGAGCGCTGACCGATACCCTGAAGAAATCGGCAACTTCGCGCATGCGGTGGGCCCGCTCGGCGTTGCCGAGCCGCCGCCATTCGCCAAACCGCGCAAGCACCCGCTGCGGCATCAGCAGCGCGGACGCAAAGGCATTGGCGAGTTGTTCGACGCGGTTGCCGCCATTCTCGCTCACGTCTTCAATCTCATTGGGCGGCATCGAGTCCCATGTCAAAAGGTGAAAGAACTCGTGCGCGAGATCGAAATTCCGGCGTCCCGGATTCTCGTGGCGGTTGACGAGGACAGCGTCAAATTCGGGGAGCCGACAGGCCGCGCCTGAAATCCCTTCCTCGGCATCGACCATAAGGACGAGAATGCCGAAGTCCTGCTCCATGACCTCTGGAAGCCGGGCCGCGGGGACGTCGCCCATATTATAATCGACCGTAAGCCGCTCAGCTTCCGCCATCGCGAGTTCGAAACTCGATCGTTCCGAGAGCCGCAGGCTCCATCGTTCGCGCGGACCTGGACGATCCTGCGGGCGGCTGAGTGCGCGATAGCTTGCAAGCCATGTTCCTGCCTTCCCCTGATAGGCTTCCAGCGCCTCCCTGGAGCATTGCGACTGTCGCCAGCAAAACTTGCCCTCGCCAACGAGCCGAAAGGGGTCGGTCAGATATTCAGGCGTGATGCCATAATGCTCGACCAACGCCATCATTTCCGCGCCCTTCATCGGCCGCGTGCCCTTCTCAATGTTCGAGATGATCTGATGGCTTTTAAGGCCCAGAACGCGCGCAACGTCACTCTGCGTCAGATTCCGATGTTCGCGCAGCGTGGCGAGCCGAAGCCCGATTAGAGGATTCACCGTCGTTTCCATGGGGCCGTATAATCTTGCAAATTCAATTTTGCAAGATTCATCTTAGACCCGTCAGCCCCACAGGAGGGAAGGGGGAAGGAGATGGCGGGCCGCGATGGTCCTGATCCAGATCGGAGTTCCGCCATGTCTGTTCCTTTGCTCGCGCTCGCACATCCCGACGAGCCTGAATCTTTCAAGACCACGCGTCTTTTCGACGTCGCTACCCGGTTGTCTGACCTGCTCCGACGCGGCCAGCCCATTCGCCGCCAGGACCTCAAGCGTCTGATGGAGGAAGCCTTCTCGGCCTCCGACGCGACGGGCAACTGGTCGATGCGCGACGCCTATGATGCGCTCGAGGCTGCACAGGTCATCCTCCTCAAATCACCTGGAGGCCGGACTGGCATCGTTCCGGACGGAGCTGATGCATTCGCCTCGCTTCGCCGCCTCGAACGGGCGCTCCCCACCCAGACCTATCGCAGCGAACATCAAGTCGAGATGCAGCAGTTCAGTACGCCGATCTCGCTCGCCTGGCTCGCCGCGCAGGCCGCGCGTATCGGCAAGGACGACCAAGTGCTCGAACCCTCTGCCGGCACCGGCATGCTGGCAGCTCACGCGGTTCGGCTCGGTGCCGCGCTGACCCTGAACGAGCGCGATCCCGGCCGCGCCGCGCTGCTCGGAAAACTGCTCGGCGATCCTGTCACAACGCACGACGCCGAATTCATCAACGACCTGCTACTCCCCGGCATCTCCCCAAGCGTCGTGCTGATGAACCCACCCTTCAGCCGGAGCGACGGTCGGGGCAAGGACCGCTTCGCCGGCGCCCGTCATCTGCGTTCCGCGCTGCTGCGGCTGGCACCGGGCGGCCGCTGTGTCGCTATCATGCCACCCAGCTTCGCAGCGGACGGTGCAGCGGCCAACGGCTATACGATGGTGTGCGAGACCGCGAACCCGCGTGTCGAAATCACGATCCTCGGCAACCCCTATGCCAAGCATGGCACCAGCATCGCGGTCCGACTGATCATATTCGACAAAGGTTGGACAGGGCCGGCGGAACGCTTGACCGCCCAAACGATTGAGGAAGCCGCGGCGCTGGTCGGAGGCGTCCCGCCGCGCCTTTCCGTACCCGAGCCGGAGCCACCAGCGCCGGCCGTCATCCCCCTGCGACCGCGCGCCTCCGCCAAACCATCACCGTCGACGATCTTCGGCGGCATGCAGAAGCGCGTGCTGGTTGTCCCCGACCGCATAGCGGCCGATGGAAGTGCCAGTCCGGTCGACTATACGATCCGCGCAACGCCGCTGCCAGCGGGCGATCCGGTCGGACATTACGCGCCCTGGCGGCCCGCACGCATCGAAATTAACGGCGCAAGGCCCCACCCGGACCAATTGGTGGAGTCGGTTGCCATGGCATCCGTGCTGCCGCCCGCGCCCAGCTATCGTCCGATGTTCCAGCCGCAGGCTCTCGCCGCCCTGTCTGACGCCCAGCTGGAAACGATCATCCATGCCGGCGAAGCCTGTGAGCGCGATCTGAAAGGCACCTTCTCGCCCAACAAGGCGGGCGACCAATTGCACGAGGATGCGGAAGGCGCTGTTTACCGGACGGGCTTCTTCATCGCTGACGGCACCGGTGTGGGCAAAGGCCGTGAGGGTGCGGGCATCATCCTGGACCAATGGAACCGCGGCCGCCGCCGGGCAATCTGGATTTCACGCAGCTCGGCGTTGATCGAGGACGCAAGGCGGGACTGGAGCGCGCTCGGGGGCGTCCCCATCGATATCCAGCCACTCGATGCGTTTCCACTCGGTGAACCGGTCGCTATGGCTAGCGGGATCGTCTTCCTCACTTATGCGACGCTCCGCTCTCAGCGGCATGACCGCGCATCGCGTCTGCAACAATTGCTCGATTGGGCGGGGCCAGACTTCGACGGCGTCATCCTGCTCGACGAGTCGCATGCACTCGGGAACGCTGCCGGCACCGAGACCGAGTTTGGCGCGGCTAAGGGGTCCGAACAGGGCCTTGCTGGCGTCCGGCTGCAGATCGCGTTGCCGCGCGCCCGGGTCATCTATGTTTCCGCGACCGGAGCGACCAAACCGGAAAATCTGAGCTATACCGCACGGCTCGGCCTCTGGGGACCGGGTACTGCCTTCCGAGACCGAGACGCTTTCCTTGCCGCGATGGAGGAGGGCGGCATTGCGGCGATGGAGATCGTCGCGCGCGATACCAAGGCCATGGGGCTCTATACGGCACGCGCGCTCAGCTTCGCCAGCGTCGAATATGACCCGCTCGAGCATAAGCTGACATCCGCCCAGATCGAAATCTACGATGCTTATGCCGACGCCTGGGCCGTGATTCATCGCAACGTCGATGCCGCGTTGAAAGCCGCCAATATCGTCGATCGCGCCTCAGGTCGGACCTTGAACGCGATGGCGAAGGGATCCGCGCTCAGCCGATTCGAAAGCTCCAAGCAGCGCTTCTGGTCGGCATTGCTCATCTCGATGAAGATGCCGACCGTCTTCGAGGCGATCGAAACCGAAATCGCAGCGGGCAATGTAGCTGTCGTCCAACTCGTCAGCACCGCCGAGGCAATTCTCGACAGGCGGCTTGCGGAACTCTCGCCAGAAGAACGCGCGCATCTCGATCTGGAACTCTCGCCGCGGGCGACCATGATCGATTATCTCAAAAACGCCTTCCCGACCCAGCAGATGCGCGTTTTCGCCACCAGCGATGGTTCACTCCGGTCAGAGCCGATGCGCCACGAGACGGGCAATATGGTCGAATGCGCCGAAGCCATTGCGGCTCGCGACGCATTGATCGAGGAGCTCTGCGCCATGCCGCCGGTTCCGGCTGCTCTCGACGCGCTGCTCGCGCATTTCGGGACGGCACAAGTCGCCGAGGTAACGGGCCGATCGCGTCGCATCGTAATCGGCAGCGACGGTTCCCAGAAGCTTGAACGGCGCGGCGCACGCGCCAATCTCTCCGAAACCCAGGCATTCATGGACGGGCTGAAACCCATCCTTGTCTTCTCCGACGCCGGTGGCACCGGTCGTTCCTATCATGCCGACCTGACCTGCAGGACGGCCGACAAGCGACGCGTCCATTTCCTGCTGGAACCGGGCTGGCGTGCGGATGTCGCGATCCAGGGTCTGGGGCGCACCCATCGCACCAATCAGAGCATGCCGCCTGTGTTCAGGCCGGTGACGACCGACTGCAAGGGCGAGCGTCGCTTCATCTCGACCATAGCGCGCCGTCTCGACAGTCTGGGCGCGCTGACACGCGGGCAGCGCCAGACGGGTGGCCAGAACCTGTTCGATCCGGCGGATAATCTCGAAAGCGATTACGCACGGGAAGCGCTAACCCAATGGTATCATCTTCTCCATGGGAACAAGCTCTCGAGTGTGAATATGGAGAGCTTCCAGGCCATCACCGGTCTCAAGCTTAGAGACGAGGACGGCACGCTCCTCGAGAAGCTGCCGCCGATCCAGCGCTGGCTCAACCGCATCCTCGCGCTCCGGATCGCAACCCAGAATGCGATTTTCGACGAATATATGGGGCTCATCCAGGCGCGCATCGACGCGGCGCTTGAAGCCGGTACGCTTGATGTCGGAGTTGAGACCATCCGCGCCGAGCAGATCATCACGCGATCCGAGCAGACGCTGCGCACCGATCCGGTGACCGGCGCGGAGACCAGACTGCTACGACTCGAGCTCCATCTGCGCCCGCGCGTCATGCACTGGAACCGGTTGATGCAGATCTGGGACGGCACCCGCGAAATCGCTTATCTCTGGAACGGCAGGTCCAAGCGCGTCGCTCTAAAAGTGCCGTCCTGGTCGATTACCGACGAGGAAGGACGCATCGTGCCCATGTGTCAGCTTGTTCGTCCGACCGGCGGGACCCGCATGCAGGAAATAGCCATGTGGGCCAGCCTCTGGAAAGAGATCGACCGTGACGAATTCCAGAAGCTCTGGGAAGCCGAAGCGAGCGAGGCGGAGGCCAAGGTCGATATCGAGACCGTCAACGTCGCGACCGGACTCCTCCTGCCGGTTTGGCACCGACTTCCTCAGGATGATGTCCGCGTCTGGCGGATCGATGATGGGCAGGGGATTTCGATCATAGGCCGCCTGATCCCGCCGGCGGCAATGGCGGAACTGCAATCAGCCTTCGGTCTCGACGGCACGGTCGAACTGACCGCTGCCGAACTTGGCGCCGCGGCCCAGAAGGGGACGGGGGTTGCGATCCCAGGCCTGGGCGGCGCGACGTTGACAACCGCGCTCGTTAACGGCTCGCGCCGACTTGAAATCCGCAACTACCGGCCGGAGGACCGCGAGCGACTGAAGGTCCACGGTGTGTTCAGCGAGGTCATTCAGTATAAGACCCGACTATTCATTCCGCTCGACCGGTCGAACGAGATCATCGAGGCGATCCTCTCGATGACGCGGATCTGACCCATCCCGAGTCTGCTCGACCCTTGAAAAGCGGTCCGGGAACGTTGCGCGCCCGGACCGCATCGATCAACTTGCCGCGAGCGTGTTTTCCGGCGCGGGTTCAGCCGATGGAGCCGCCTCAGCGTCTGTCTTTTTCGCCCGAATGCGCTTCGGCTTCGGTGCCGCATTCGCGCGCGCGACGGAAGCCTTTGCGGCAACGCCCTTGGTGACCTTGCGCTTGGGTTTTACCGCTACGGACTTCGATTTGGCATCGAGAGCCTTGGGCGAGGGACCTTCAGGCGCGTGCTCTGCTGGGGGCGTCTCAGCAACGGCAGGGTTGGGCGTCTCGGAAACCGGGGATGCAGGCGCGTCCGCGGCGACCAGCGCAGGAGCGGCCTTACGCTTAGGCTTCTTGGCCGCCGGCTTCGGTTTCACGTCGACAGTCTTGGTTCGCGGGCGACGTGTCGACGCGGCCTTTGCCGGGGGTGTCTCAGCAACGACAGGCTCGGGCGTGTCGGTAACCTGGGGTGAAGGCATTTCCTCGGCAACAGCCGAAGGAGAGTTCTTGCGCTTGCCGCCGAGGCCCAGCTTCAGTGCGACTTCTCTTCGGGCCGCCGAATATCCTCGCGCGACGATAGGATAGTCCGCCGGAAGGCCATAGCGGCCACGATATTCCGCAGGCGTCAATCCATGCGCTGACAGATGTCGTTTGAGCGCCTTGTAGGGCTTGCCATCGATCAGGCTTAGTATGTGATCCGGTGATGCCAGACTTTCGTCAATGGAGACCTTCGGCTTATGATCCGGAGCGGCGGCCGGCGTCTCCGGTACAATCTCTTCGGCCGCCGGGGCGGCGACTGGCTTCTCCAGAGCAACCTCTTCACTTCCTGGAGCGCCAACTGTCGTTGCGACAGGTGCGTCGCCCAGCAGCGCCCTCCGCGTCCCCTCCACCAGCGCTGGCAATTCGGCGCTCGGCACGGTGTTGTTCGCGAAATATGCGCTGAGCAACGTCACGGTCAAAGACATGACGCCCGAATCTTCGGTCTCGGCCATGTAACATCCTTCTTCTTGCTGGGAACACGGGTCTTGAACCAGGCGCAGTTGCGCAAGTGTAAACGAACTCGTGCCCCCATTCGGCCGTCAAGTCAAAGGGAGGGGAGGAGGGCGGCTGTGGGTGGCGCGGCAATTGGGCTGCCCACAATCTTCATGGAGCACCCATGGCCGACCACTTCATCCAGGGCTCATTCGCCTTCACCTGCTCGATCGCCGAAGCCGCGCTCATCGAAGAGGCATGGCAGCTTGCCGCCGATCTGATGTGGGATTTCGATCCTGCTCCCATCAGCGATGAACTGCTGACAGTCTTTCCGCCGAGCCTTGCCGATAAACCGCTGAGCGGGTTCACCGCGATCTTCGATGATGCGAACTTTCCCGACTTCGGCGCCGACATTCAGGTCGAGAATTCGATCGAAGATCCCAAAACCTGCTCGGTCAGCATTTATAGCGACACAGACTTCCAGCCGTGGCCCATTGCCGGGCTGATCCAACGTTGCTGCCAACCGACACTGGCTATTGCTCCGATCGGCTTTGACTGGAGCCTAACCTGTAGCAAACCCCGCATCGACAGTTTTGGCGGAGGATGGTGCGCCATATTCCCGGACCGGATCGAGATCGAGAGCACGCGGCAAGCGCTGTCGAAGGCGCTCAACGGTGGACTGTCATGAGCCGCCGCAGTCATTGGGATGACAATCCCCACCATCCTGTCGACGACTGGAAAACCGAAGTTGCGAACGACGATACCCGTCTTGGCTATCTCGATTGGGTTGAAGCCCGGTCGGAAATGCTCGCCTCCGAGGATAGCCCGGGCACGGCCGGAGTATCACCGCGTCGTGATGCCGTTCGCATCCGTGCAACCGATCGGCTTGGCACCATCGCCTATATCCATCGCGAAGCGAACCGCCCGATGCGCTGCACGCTGGCGAATGGCGTATCCGCCGCGCTCTTCTACGCCGGCATCACGGTCGATGAAATGACGTGCCGCTTCGCGCTCGATGATTGCGAAACCGCCGACCAGGCGCTTGCGATTGTTCGGCGCTACGGGTCGCTCGAGTATGGCTATTGCCAAGCCGGGCCGCCACCGGGCTGGGATAGTTCACCAGCGACGCCTCCCGCAATCCATCTGCTTGCGGATCTGCTTGGCGAGATCGACCGACTGGCGACCATCGTTCCGGAAGTCTTGGGTCAGATCGACGAGGACGCCGTGAGGCGTGCCCGCGCCGTCATTGCGATGGAATTGCCCCCAGGGTCCCGCGAGACCTGACAACAACCGGCCACCGGGCTGGCCACCAAACCTTTGCCACGGAGAAAGACCATGACCGACGTCTCGACGCCGGGCGCGTCCGCGCGCTTGTACAGCCAGACTCCGTTCGACGAGCGGGGCAATTTCCACTATGAGGGCGACCTTTATCAAGCCGGCGACAATCTCGCGACGCTCGCCGCGCGCATCGAAACTCATCTCAAGGCCAAATACCCCGACACGCGCTTCGCGATCAGGACCGAGAAGTTCGCGCGGGGCCGAAAGATCATTGCCGAGATCCTCGACACACCAGCGGACCTTACCGCGCGTGACGCGCAGAACGACTTCTTCGTCGCGGTGCGCGACCAGATGGAGCGCTTTGGCTTCACCCGCTCCAATGTCTATCAGGACCTCCACAACTGTTCCTTTTATTGTGAAGCGCGGATCGGTCCGGCCTATTGGGCAGCATTGTCCGCGCGTCGGGGACCAAAGAACCCGGTCGACCCCAAGGTTTCCCTTGCTGCGTTCAAAAAGCAGGTGAGGGCTGGTGACAGCCTGAAGCTGGTCGACGCACCAGCCGGACATCGTGCGCTCGGGACGACCAGGGCAATCACCCAGGTGCGATCCGGCGATCTCATTCTCGAAGGCCGCTCCTATCTGAGCTTTCCGCGAGCTTCCGCCTTCGCCTGCGATGGAAGGCTTGTGCGGATCTCGAATGGCTCTGAATATGACCCCGACTCGCACCTGCTTTATGAGTGGCTGCGTCAGAAGGCCGCCTGAGCCATGGCCTTCATCGCCAAGGAGACGGCTGTCTGCAACAGGCCGGGTTGCACCAAAAGCTGGGACGTCGACCCGGTAATGCTTGTCCCGTGCCCGGATTGCCAGGCGCTCGTCAGCGTCGGCTGTCAACGTCCCAGCGGCCATAGCGGTCCCTTCGACGAATTCCATGCCGCACGCGACCTGCTCGCGGACCGGGAGCGCATCGCACGTTAAGGCCGGATCCGAGGCAGCATGCGCGGGGATGGAGGGAAGGGGGTGGGGAAGGGTTGGCCGGTCCGAAACGGATCGGGCCGTTCCAACCAGGAGATGTCACATGGCAACGCTTGCCCAGCATATCGACGCGCCCCAGGTCTCGGGCGCCTACAAGGTCGACATATCCCGCGGTCGCAGCATCGGACGGGTCTCGTCCGAATGGTATTCGCGTCCCGACGACGAGAAATTCCTCTCCCTCGACGACCTCTATGAGAACGTTCGCCGTCGCGCCGACCGCGCACGCACACGTATCGTCGAAAGCCGCGACGTCCGCGTCGAGGCGAGCATGGACAATGCCGAGCGCCTGAGCCTCATCGTTCCCGGCGAAGCCGAACCGATCGCACCCACCAACTGGTCGTTCGGTCAGCTCTCTAGCCTGGTTGGGGCTCCCGCCTCCTACCTGCGCAACCTTCCTGCAGCGCTCGCCGGCATCAATCTCCAGCATGGCCTCCTGAGCCATCGCGGCGAGCAGGTGAAGCTGCTCAAGACCCATGAAGGCCGCGCCGAACTGCGGGCTGTCACCGGACCCGATTACGGCCGGATCTGGGACCATGAGCTGGTCGCGGCGGTCATGAAGATCGCGGGCAACGGCGTTTCCGATACGCGCTGGAAGGTTCCGGGCGTGCTCGACTGGCGGTCGATGCGCTATAACCCCTATGTCGACGTTACGCGCGAGACGACGACACTCTATGCGTCGGATCGCGACGTTTTTCTGTTCTTGGTCGATGACACGCATCCGATCGAAGCGGGGAAATTGCCGAATGGCGACCCCGATCTCTTCTTCCGCGGCTTCTACTGCTGGAACTCGGAGGTCGGCTCCAAGACATTGGGAATTGCGACTTTTTATCTGCGCGCTGTGTGCATGAATCGCAATTTGTGGGGCGTCGAAAATTTCGAGGAGATCTCGATCCGCCATTCGAAATTCGCCGCCAACCGCTTCGCCCATGAAGCGGCGCCCGCGCTCGAGAGCTTCGCCGACTCTTCCGCGCTAAGCTTCATCGAAGGCATCAAGACGGCGCGCGGTCGCATCGTCGCACGGTCCGACGAGGATCGCGACTCCTTCCTGCGAAAGAACGGCTTCTCCAAGACCGACACTGCGAAGATCATCCAGTCAGTGATCGCCGAAGAAGGCCATCCGCCCGCCAGCCTGTTCGATTTCGTGCAGGGCATCACTGCGCATGCACGCGCGAAGTCCAACCAGGACACGCGGCTCGAAATCGAGGGCAAGGCGCGCAAACTCTTCGCCAAGGCGAGCTGAGGAGGGCGTCATGCTGAGCTTCACGATCGAAAGCACCTACCGGCTGCCGGTTTTCCGGCACCGGACCTATGAGGCGGCCACCGCCGAAGATGCCTGTCGCCTCGCCATCACGGACGAGGACTGGACTGGCCAGAAGGAGGACTATGAGAATAGCGGCGCCACTTACCTTACTGGCATCTGGCCCGGTGTGGATAGCGCCTACGGCCCCCCCGCGCTGGCGCTGCCGCCCGGTTTCGCCGAAGGAGAATATCCGCCGTCGGCGATCAGGACGAAATCGGTCACGCCCATACCGGCTCCGCTGATGCCGCGCTGTCGCCATTGCGGCAGCGCGGACATCTGCAGGGATGCGAACGCCGCCTGGGACGAGGTCACCCAGCAATGGTCGCTGCTCGCGACCTATGACAGCCAAACCTGCGAGCGATGCGGCGCGGACAGCAACAATCTCGCCCTCTGGGTCCCGGTCGCCGAGGCGGGCTCGGCCACGGCTTTCCTGTGGGAAGTGATCCAGGTGCTGGAATCCACCTCCCTTGCCTGGGAAGCCGATTTCCAGCGTTTCTGCACCGAGAGCCATGGCCAGCTGACGGCTGATGAGGCCGCCGCCCGATGGCGCAGCGCCGCGGGCGCCTGACCATCCAGTCCGGCCCAACGGGCCAACCTTCAACGCCCGTCCACCCCGAGGCGGCTTCGACACAGGTCGGAGCCGCCCTTTTCCTATTGAAAGGATCCGATCATGCACGCTTCCTCCCAAATCGAACTGCGCTCATTCTCCGTCGAGATCGAATTCTCCAGCGGCGGCGAGCCCTATGCAACCGAGACCTATACGGTCGAAGCGACCGACTGGTATCGCGCGCAGCGCGATGCGCTCGAGATGTCGGTCTCCAGTCCCTACGACAACGCGCGCATCCCCGATCTCACGCGTCGCGTGGTCGCACAATAAACAGCGGGCTTTCTCCCGCCGCCGATCATGGGCTGGCGGGAGGGGGCGCGGCCGCAACCGGAGTTGCCGCTCATGATCACCACCAGAAGCCAACGCTGGCGCGATCGGCGTTGCCGCTGGGTGCCAGGCGCCACGGAAATCGACACCAGGCGCTTCGCTGTCGATATCATCGACACCGTCAAGCAGGCCGCCCCTTTTGTGCGCCAGCATCATTATGCCGCCTCGATGCCGGTTACACGCCTTTCGCTCGGCCTCTTCCGTAATGGCGCGGCCGGACGATCCGAGTTGGCCGGCGTTTGCGTCTTCGCCCACCCGGTCAACAATGCCAGCGTTCCCAAATCGGCCGGGCTCCCCGATCCACGTAGCGCCTGCGACCTCGGGCGCCTCGTGCTGCTCGACGACACCGGCGGTAACGCGGAAACCTGGATGCTCTCGCGCGCCTTCAAATCGCTGCGTCGCGAGAAACCGGAAATCGTGTCCGTCATCTCCTACGCCGATCCCATCCGTCGCACCGACGAGCAAGGCCAGATGTTCATGCCCGGCCATGTCGGTACGCTCTATTGCGTGATGGGCAGCCGCTACACCGGCCGCTCGTCAGCACGCATCGATCTCATCCTCCCCAACGGCCAGCCGATTTCGAGCCGGGCGATCTCCAAGATCCGTAATGACGAATGCGGCCAGCGCTACGCGGCCGAGCAACTGGTTGCGGCTGGTGCCCGGACCCGTCGTTCGGGCGAAGATCCCGCGCACTGGCTCGCCGATCTTGAACACACCGGTTTTCTGCGCCGCCAGAAGCACCCGGGCAACCACGCTTAGGTTCTGTTCCCGCTCACCAAAGCGGCGCGGATCGCGGCACGGGCGGTACCAAGTCTGCCCTATCCCGTTCTCGATCGCACTACGCCCGCCGGCGACGTGACGGCGCTTCCGCTGCTTGCCCACGCCGTTTGAGCCAGCCGGTCGCAGCCGGAGGGAAGGGGGCGGGATTGGGGGCCGGTCAGGAACCGGCTTACCGGAGAACCCCGCCATGCCCGATCTTGACGCCCGCGCCCTCCTTGTCGAGGCGCTCGATTTCTTCAACGACCATCCCTGCTTCGGCCTACGCCGCGACCGGCGCCGCACAAGCTACCAGCTCGCCGCGCGGATCGACGCCTTCCTCGCACCGGACAAGACTGTTCTGCCTATCGTGGCGGCCGCCCGCGAACGCTGGCTTAACACTCATATCCTGCGGATCGACCCTGACGAGCAGACCGTCCAGCGCGATGGCGACAGCTATTGGGTGCGGGCATGGGTGCGCGTGGATGCGGCCCGCCTAGCCGACGTCGGCGCTGCGCCAATCGACCGATACGCCCGCGCGGTCGCCGCACTGCCGGAAATCACTCGTCAGGTTCTCCTGGCGGATTTTCTCGGCGAGGAGGATTTCGCCGCGATCGCGGCCCGTCTCGGCATCGCCACGCACGAGGTCGAGCAGCATATCGCCGACGCACTCGCCGTGATCGCCCAAGCGCTCGACCGGCCCTGATCGCACGCTCGGGCTGCCCCTCCGCGCACCCGGCACATCCCTAAGGAGACAATCCATGACCCATATGACAAGGGACGATTTCGCGCGCCTGCTGGCCCGCGCCCGCATTGCGATCGCCGACGCCAGCCCGGCAGGCCATATTCTGTGTGACGAACTGGCGCAGGCCGAACGGCTCATGGAAAATCATGCGGTTCCCTGGTCCGCCGACATCCACGTCGCGTTCATCGACCATCGTGAGGGAGGCAACCTCCATGCGGCCTTCGGCCGTGAGGCGTTGATGGCCGAGGTCGCCTCATTCTGCCGCGAATGGTGGCCGGAAATCCGCGACAGGCGTGATCCCTCGACGCTCTCCGACGAAGAGGCCGCTTCGATCTATTTCGACGCCCACGAAGACGAATATCTATGGACCGAGCGAATCTCGGTCGGCGCGCCGGCGATCGGCTCTCCGAACGCATTGCGCATCGCTCGCCATCTTGTGATCAGCACCAGCCATATCCGTCCCGCCACCGCGGACCTTCTCGACCAATGGGCGCCGATGATCCCGGAATCGCGCCCGCTGGGTGTCGCCGAGGCCGGCTATGGCTGGTTCGTCCTCACCGATTCGCTCGACGGCCTGGAACGGGAGATGGTCCCGAACGAGCTTTGGGCCGCCATCGAGTTCGCGCGTGCACAGGGCTGCCGTTGGCTTCTTCTCGACCGTGACGCGGATTGCATCGACGGTCTCGAGACGTTCGAGTGGTGAGGGCTCTGCCATGACCCGCCGCTCCTCCAGGGCCGAGGTTCGCAATCCCGTCCTCGGTCTTCCCGCCGCACGCCTCCTCCAGGCTATGCCAACCGATACCCGCACCTTGCTCGCAGTGCTGCTGCTCGACCTTGCCGCCGAGGCGCGCCACCGTTCGCGATCGAGCTGGGAGAGTCGCAAGGTGTTTGTCGCTGCCTACTGGGCTACCGTTGCCGTCTATGCCGGACATGTCGCCCGGGTCCTTCGCGGGACCCGGCAACGGGGTACTTCGCGCAAACCCTTTCGCATCGCCCAAAAAGGCTATGCCGAGCTTGCCGCAGCGAGCTGGAAGGAAGCCTCCGACCTCTATTGCGAGCGCCGCGACCGATTGGGTCTGGGCGCCAGCATGTACCCCGAGGCGCTGCTGTTGGTCGCCGACACGCCTGTGGGGCGGATCAGCTATAACGGCCGAATCTGGCTGCCCGGCGACTGGGAACCCGGCACGGAACCCCTCTACGACACCAGGTCGCCTGCCGGCCACTGACAGGCGCGCAGTCGCGCCGATCCACCGCACCTGAGGAGACACCGCATGAGCCCAGCTCTTGCGCGCGGCTTGCTTGCCGCGCCTGATGATCCTTTGCCTGCGATCGACGATAGAGTCATAGCCGCCGTGCGGTGCCGTGCCTGGTTCGCCTTCAATCTTTCGGGCGGCAAGGATTCCACCGCCTCGGCCCACGCCGCGATTGCGCTGCTCGACGCCTTGGGTCATCCGCGCGATCGCCGGATCGCGATCCACGCAGACCTCGGGCGGGCGGAATGGCGGTCGACCTCGGCTATGGTTGCAGCGATCGCCGACAGGCTGGGGATTCCCTTGCTGGTTGTCAGCCGATCGGCAGGCGACATGGTGTCGCGCTGGGAGCAACGCTTCCTCTCCGGCAAGCGTCGTTACGAGGCGCTCGAAACCTACAATCTCATCGGACCCTGGTCCTCGGCATCGCTACGCTTCTGCACGTCCGAGCTGAAAGTCCAGGTGATCGGCCCTGACCTCGCACGCCGCTATCGGGGCGAAACCATCGTTTCGGTCATCGGCCTGCGCCGCGACGAAAGCCCGAGCCGCCGCTCGACCCCGGTCTCCCGTGTCGACGAACGCTTCGCAAAGCCCGGCAATGCCGCCGGCACGTGCATGCTCAGTTGGCATCCAGCAGTCGACTGGAGTGCTGACGACGTCTTCGGGATTCACGCGCGCCACGGACTCCCGCTGCACGAAGCCTATGTAAGATACCGCACGACCCGCCTGTCCTGCGCTTTCTGCGTGCTTGCATCCGCGCACGATCTGGCCGCCTCCACCGAAGCTCCCGGAAACGTCGATCTCTTCCGCCATCTTGTGGCGATCGAGCTGGACTCGACCTTCTCCTTCCAGCCCCAACGATGGCTCGCCGATGTCGCGCCTCGATTGCTGCCGGCCGCTCTTCTTCACGACATCGCCTGCGCCAAACTGCGAGCCCATGAGCGCCGGACGCTCGAAGCGAAAATGCCCCCGGAATTGCGGTTCGTGAAGGGCTGGCCACCACGCATGCCGAGCCTGGCCGAGGCCGCGCTGATTACGAAAGCCCGCGCGCCGATCCTCGCCCATCACGGCCTCGCCGACCATTTTTCCGACGCTACCGCGGTCCAGGCGCGGTTCGCAGACCTCCTCGCCGCGAAGGCCGAACGGTCCCGCTAGCGAGCCGGAGGGGAGGACTCTTTTTAAGGTGCGTCGGGCGAATTTCGCTCGCGCGTCTCCTTGCTGCCGAACGCGCAGCCCCCTGTCTCCACTATCGAAGGAATAGCCAATGGACGTCATCGTCTCTCGGTCCCGCATCCCGGGCGCCGCCTCGACCTATCACTATCGCGCCCTCGTGCCGCTGGCCGAAGTGGCACTCCAGCGGCGCCCGCGCTGCGTCGTCATCCAGGCCCACATCGGCAATGGACGGGTGCCCTCGACCCGGATCGCCGACGTCGTAGCACCCGCCGCCTGGTATGAGCGTGAGCTGGCCACCCCCTTGGGCCTCGCGGCGCGGCTCAACCTGGTCGCGCGGCGAATCGAAGCGCTCATCATCCGCACCGTCTTTCCCGAGATGACCGCCCGGCTGACCCCGCTGACGCTCGCCCTGGAGTCCGATCCCGGCGAGGCCAGCTGCCGTGTCGCCGTCGCCGACCTGAACGCAGCGTTCGACCGGGTCGCGCCCGAAATCGACACCCTGATGGCAGCCGATCTCGGCCTCTACCAGGGCTGCGACCTCCGCGCCGCCTGACATCGAAAGGCCCCGTCATGACACACTATTCTGAAACCAGCCTGGTGATCGCCGCCTGCCTCTGGGAGGCGGTCCTGGCCTTGCGCGCCAGGCCGATCACCGATCCCGACGCGATAGGCCTCGCTCTCGCGATCGACAAGACCTTCGATGCGCTCGGCAGCGCTGCACTGCGGCTGACGGTCGTTGGCTGGACCGACATAGTCGAGGCTGCCTGGCGCGGGGGCGAGAATGACTATCCGCTCTGCTTCGACTGGGATTTCGTGCCTGCCTGGATCATCGACCACATCGACTGGTCCGACCCATTCCATCCCGCGGTGATCCAAAGGGGAGGGGGATGAGGGCTCATGTGGCGGGGAATTGGTCTCCGCCAGACAGGAGTCGCATTCCATGTCCTTCCCCGCCACCATCCGGCCCGAGGTCGGCCAGTCGCTCATCACCAAGGTCTCGCGCCTGTTCAACGGCACGCTCGGCGACGTCCTTCAGGAACTGTTCCAGAACAGTCGCCGCGCCGGTGCCCGCGCGATCCATGTCGCGATTTACAATCTCCCCGCCGGTACCGCACTGTCCATCTACGATGATGGCTGCGGCATCGACGACCCCGCCAACCTCCTGAAACTCGGCGATTCGGGCTGGCAGCAGGATATCCGCGCCCGCGAGGATCCGGCCGGCATGGGCGTGTTCAGCCTCGCCGGTCGGGATGTGCTTGTCCGCTCCTGGTCGCGAGCAGCGGGGCGGGGCTGGGGGGTCCATATTCCGGCTGACGGCTGGGAAGGGGCTGTCCCGCTCGCGATCGAGCCATGCGGGATCGTACGCGGCACCGAAATCCAGATCATGCTGCCAGCCGCCTGGGAGGAGCAACTTTCGTCGGCACTGCGCCTCGCGGCCCGATATTTTCCGCTCCCGGTTCATTTCGAGGGCGCGCAGCTCCCGTGCGAGGACTTTCTCACCGGTGCGGGGCAGATTGAGGAATGGGAAGGCTGTCGCATCGGCATCTTCCACGACGGCACGACCGAGGCCGTCCACACGCCTCGGATCAATTTCCATGGCGTGACGGTCGCCTCCCGGCTTCCCACCCTGAGCGAAATTGAGACTCCCCATAACTGGCGGGTGCGGGTCGATATCGTCGACGCGCCGGCGCTTCAGCTTGTCCTCCCCGCGCGCAAGGAAATGGTCGAGAACGAGGCGCTGTCCCGGCTCAGGGAAGCCGCCGAAATCGCGCTTTACCGCGCCATCGCCCGCGAGAAATCTCATCGCCTCTCCTACAAGGCCTGGGCGCGCGCACGCGACCTTGGTGTCGCTCTTCCCGAAGCCGAACCGTGGCTCAATGCCTGGACGCCCACCATTGCCGACACGTCCAACCGATATCAGGGCGAGGCCGTTCGGCAGGGCCCAATGATCATCATGTCCGACCACGAACCCGACATCGAGCAGGCACTGTCGCGCGCACTAGCAAAGGAAACGCCGCTCGGGGGGCGCCTGGTCCACGAAAATCGCGATTTCGAGGGCTATCGCTGGTACGACGGATTGCCGCGTCTCCTGTCCTGCAGCTTTGTTGTGCGACGCGATGGCATCCTCCATCGCTATGCTGATGACGTCGCTTTGGCCGACGATTTTGACTCCGGGCCGGTTGAAGAGATCACCGCCGAAATCCTTCTACGGCCCGGTGGTCCGTCACCGTCCGAACCCACCACATACTGCGTGCCCGCGGACATGCTGGTCTGCAGCAATGCCTGCTGGACGATCGACGAGGCGACCATCCTGTTCGACGGCGAGGCCGATGTGCAGCCCGACGCGCTTGCCGACCTGATGTATGCCAGCCTGTTCTGTTATTCCGACGACTGCGAGCGCGACAGCTGGGATACGCAATCGCTCGCCTTCGAGCATGAAGCCCGCAATCTCGCCAACCTGCTACTGCTTGGCGAGGACGAGGCGCTGCTCGCTCGATTGCGTGAGGCGGTTTTCGAGCACGTCCAGTGGCTTATTCCCAATGACCGCAGCCTGACAATCTCCGTCGACAGGAACAGGCTCTCGCTCTCGCTCGATCAGGCGGCCTGAGCCCCATCGCCCGAGACTCGCCCAAGCCTTCGTGAGGGAGCTTTCCCATGCGCCATGCCGCACTCTTTGTCTGCTCGACCGCCCATCTACCTGTAGCCGAGCGTCGTCATATCGATCGCCTGATCGCCGTCGCGTCACGCGGGGCGGACGGACGTGTCGAGGTCGGCCATCCCGATCTGGTGATCGAACCCTATGCCTATGGCTTCTTCGTCCACACCTGCGTCGTCGGGTGCGGCGGTGAGGCGCCCGACATCAGCCCGGAGTTCTGGGCGATCCTGCGCGCCGCATTCGACAGGGATGCCTCCTGGGTCCTGTTCGACCGCGACGAACCCGCCTGGTCGCAGCTGCCCACCTTCGCCGATCCCGACCAACCCGAGGAGCACCAGTCATGACCAGCACCTGCTCGATGCAACCCTGTTCGCCCAAGCGCGCGGTGCTTGCATCCTTCGATCATGCCTACGCCCTTGCTCTGCGGATGCGGCATGAGACCGGCCGCCCCCAGTTCGTGCTGCGCACCGGCGATCCGTTCCAGCCCTTTCGTGTCTCCAGCACCGGGCCGCAGCGCCGCCAGGCGCTGATGACGCTCGTCGCCTGACCTGGCACCAGCTTGTGCCGGAAACGGCTCTCTTCAATGAGGACCAGTCCCATGACCCATGGAATATTGCGCCAGCTAGCCAGCGAGGCGCCAGACGTCCCTCCACCTGCCATCCAATTTCTCAGCCTCACCGAGGACGAGTTCGTGGACAGGTTCCAGCCCGTCCCCAATCATCTCCTCGCAACGGCGGGGTTCGACTTCGGCCGGGGCGGATGCCTGTTCGAAGCCTCCGGCCCGGACCTCGAATTCATCCGCTCGCAACCTGCGGCAAATGTCTGGACGGTGATCGAGGGCGACGACGGTCTCGAGATCACCGACGGCATGCACGCCGTCAATCGCCTCGGCTATCTCCTGGCCGAGCAGCCATGTCCCCCCGATACTATGGTGAGCGTGCCGCTCGACTTCTAAGCGGCCACACCTCCCGACTCTGGGGCCTCGGGGGCCAATTGATCGTCGCATTCCGGCCATCCTGCCTCCGGGATCAACCCGCCAACCGTCACGGCGACGTTCCCTATGGGCTCCCGACCTCCTTCCTGGAGATCAGTCATGTACGATCCGAAGCGACCGCCGATCGCGGCGGCGAACGACGACGCTTGCCTTACTGCCCCATCCGGCGTCCCTGTGATCGCCGCCTGGGGCATGGGCGTCGACAGCACCGCGATGTCTGTGGAGAATCGATAATCTCATATGGCGCTGGCGGTTGAAGGCGGCATCCAGCGGCCGTCGAGAACCATTAAT
>JARFNK010000025.1 GCA_029167225.1 Sphingobium arseniciresistens | reverse complement strand
ACGCCATATGCGACGCGCTCAAAACCATCCTCGAAAAGTTCAAGCCTACCGAATACTCAAATTACCTACGACATTCCAGATATGTGCAGGCCTGATCGGATATGAGTCTAACTGCGGGAAAAAACCGCGATTCTGTCTCTCAAAAACGCCCTGTGTGCTGGGCAGTGCGACGGATTTCCGCCACGTACGCGTCGGGGAAACGCCTTCGGGAGGCAGGGGCCGGAGGTTCGAATCCTCTCTCCTCGACCAAATCTCATTTAAGGGGGTAGCGGTGCCGCTGCCCCCTTGGGATGGGTCGGTTTCATTTACGGTATTTGCAAGCATATCAAATGGTTGACGGTACTCGGCACTCAGCTCGCCATGCTTCCAAGTGCAGTTCGATAGTACGAAATTGAGCAACCGACGTTTCTCAATTCCATTAGAACCCTCGAACAATCCGAGCGCTTTGCGCGCTAGCTTCAGCAGGGCCACCCCTTCATCCATGTAGTTATTGCTGGCCTCTTGATGCCGGACGAGATCGCGCTGGCAGCGATCGAGCTCGTCGCGCCATTGCAAAGCCATGCGGCGATAAAAATCGTCAGTGACAGTGCCATCCAGCTTATCGACGTAGACAGCTTCCAGGCGCTTCCGAAGGCGCTCGCTCTCTGCATGAAGGTGCGTCATCGCCTCATCATGGTCGTGCCGCTCAACCTCGAAGCTGTCCTTCAGCGCTTCGACGATAATATCGTAAACATTCTCGTCGAAACGTAGCTTGGCCATCAGTACGGCAAACTGCTCCTCAAGAACCTCTTCACGCACGAATTTCTCGGGACATTTTCCCCGGAAGCCGGTGCAGTGGTAATATATATATTTGCCCTTCTTGATCTCGGCCGTCACAGCGCAGCCGCAGTGGCCACAGCTAATTAGGCCGGTAAAAGCAAATTCACGGACACCACCGCCGGTTTTAGCGTTGCGGGTTTTCTTGTTCCGTCCATCCAGAATGTCCTGCACACAGTACCACAGATCTTTCGAGATGACCGGTTCATGGCTTCCTTGGTAGACCTTGCCTAGCCATTCGAACTCTCCGGCATAGAGGCGGCTCCGAAGAATCTTATGCACGGTGCTGATTGGCACTGGGCGCTGGCTCTTGCGGTAGGCAAGACCTTCCTGCCGAGCGAGAGCGCCGATCTCCTTCAATGAGTAGCTTCCAGTTGCATACCACTCAAACAATCGCCTGATGATCGGACCCTGATCGGGGTCGATGACGATCCGCTTTTTGCCATCTTGACCCATTAGATTCTGATATCCGAATGGCGCAGCACTCGGCCAAAGACCCTGCTCTGCCTTCTCCAACATGCCCTTGCGGACTTCCTCGGACAGATTGTCGATGTAGTTCTTAGCCATCAGCACCTTGATGCCGTGCATGAACTTTTCAGAAGACCGGGATTCCCGGGAGAGCGCGATACCCTCTTTCACAAGATGGATTTCGACATCAAGCTCGTCGATTGTCACCCAATCCTTGAGATTGCGGTAGAGGCGATCGGTCTTTTCGACCATAATCGTCTGGATGGTTTTATGCTTGCGAAGGTAGCGGATCATCTCGTCGAAATTGGTCCGTCCGCTTTGCTTAGCCGTCTCCACGTCCACATATTCGGCCGCTACGGTAAATCCGCTGGCCTCGGCGTGCTCGCGAAGCAATTTCAACTGGGCAGGTATCGAGAAACCCTCGCGCTCCTGTTCGCGTGAAGACACGCGCGCATAGACCACGGCCTTGGGAGTTTGAACCTCCTGCGCTTTCTGCTTCGTTTTCGTTCGAACTGCTCGCGCCATATCGATACTCCGTTGTGCCGGCTAATGCCGTTCTCCGCTCCCGCCTGCCACTTCCTTCAAGGAAAGAATCGATTGCGCAGCCGCAGGCGAGGATTGGCGAACCTTGTCGAGGAAGCGCGAGTCAGCAGTCACGAACTGCCATCTATGGCGCATTGCCGTCGCGAGTTTCGCACAGTCATACGCTGGATGATTAAGGTCAATAGCAAGTTTGCGGCTGGCTCCATTAGAGACCGCATGGGCAACGCTCCAAGACGGCGCAGTGGATGGCTCGCATCGCAATGCCCCCTCCTCCGCCGATATCTCGAAAATGACGTGATGGCGTGGACGGCATGATGCCATAAGAGGCACGAAGCTGACGCGTTGCACTATCGAGGGCGGCTCGTAATCCGCCGAGCGATCGCTCGTGCCGCCTTCAATCCGGCGTGATCGAGGGCCACTGACGGTGTCGATATTCTTCAATGGGCTTGCCAAAAAAGCGCGCCGAAGTGTCCACTCTATAGGAGGTGAACCATTGCCTCGGTCGGGGTAAATTTTTGTCACAAACAAGTAACAATAAGACGCATCTTGAATAGTTAATCTAAAATATCCAAAATGGTGACAAGTCATATAAGTGATTTTTAAAATCAAATACTATTGCGTTTATGTGAAAATGAATCCTGTTGTCGATATTATCAAGTTAATATAGAAATCTCTACAGATCAATAAATCGCGCGCATCCGATTCGTTTCGCCGAAGGTGGATGCGATAATTGCTTCTATATCTAAAACTGGGCAACGATTATTCACGCGAGTTTTCCGCGTGGGATCGCTTTGTGCTGTCCAAGCGGGGTGTGTGATGGAAGTTGCCAGAGGCGATCCGTCCAGCGATAGCGAACCTGCCGGCGATTCCGGTCTGGCGACGCTGGCCCTCATTTTGGGCGTCCACCAGATCGCAGCGGATCCGGCGCAACTGCACCATGCGTTAGGCAAAGGCGCCCCTGCCGACAATCAAGACCTCGTGCGACTCGCACGCAAGCTCGGCGCCAAGGCGCGGATCGCCCGGATCGAGTTGGCCCGGCTCGCCGATGCGCCGCTCCCTGCGATCATGCGCGCCACCGATGGCCGCTATGCCGTCATCGGCGCAACGCGGGACGACCGCTTCCTGATCCAATGGCCGGGACAGGCACCGGTCGCCTGCGCGCAAGATGAGCTTGCGCCGCTGTGGAGCGGCGAGGTCGTGCTGATCACCACGCGCGTCGATGCCGGCGGCGAAGGCACGTTCGACCTGTCCTGGTTCGTGCCGGCGCTGATGCGCTATCGCGGGCTGCTCGGCGAGGTGCTCGCCGCCACCTTCGTGCTGCAACTGTTCGCGCTGGCGACGCCGCTGATCTTCCAGGTGGTGATCGACAAAGTGCTGGTCCATCAGGGCCTCACCACGCTTGATGTGCTGGGCATCGCGCTTGGTGGCCTGATCCTCTTCGAGACGTTCCTTGGCGGTCTGCGCGCCTGGCTGTTCACGCACACGACGAGCCGGGTCGATGTCGAGCTGGGCGCGCGGCTCTATCGCCATACGCTCGGGCTGCCGCTTGCCTATTTCGAACAGCGCCGGGTTGGCGACACGGTCGCACGCGTGCGCGAACTGGATACGATCCGGGAGTTCCTGACCTCGTCGGCGATGACGCTGGGCATCGATCTCCTATTTACCTTCGTTTTCCTTGCGGTGATGTGGTTCTATTCGCCCTGGCTGTTCCTGATCGTGCTGGTGACGATCGTTTTCTACATCGCCGTCTGCGTGGCGATCACCCCGACGCTGCGGCAGCGGATCGAGGAGCGGTTCCGGCGTGGCGCGGAAAGCCAGTCGTTCCTGGTCGAGAGCGTCACCGGCGTCCAGACCTTGAAGGCGGCGGCGGTCGAACCGCAGATGCAAAGCCGCTGGGAAAAGCTGCTTGCCGCCTATGTCGGGGCCGGGTTCAAGGCGGCGCGGATCAACATCATCGGCAATCACGCCATCCAGCTCGTCAACAAGCTGTCAATGGCGCTGATCCTCTACGTAGGCGCCCGTCTTGCGATTGCGGGCGAGTTGACAGTCGGGAGCCTCGTCGCCTTCAATATGCTCGCGGGCCGTGTTGCCGAGCCCGTGCTTCGACTGGCGGGTCTGTGGCAGCAGTTCCAGGAAGCGCGCGTCGGCGTGGCCCGGCTGGGCGACATCCTCAACACGCCCGCCGAGGCGGCCTTCTCGCCCTCCCGTTCGGCACTCCCCCAGATCAGGGGCGAAATCGCGTTCGACGACGTGACCTTCCGCTATCGCCCTGGTGGGCGCGAGGTGCTGCGCCGGGTGAGCCTCTCGATCACGCCCGGCGAGGTGATCGGCATCGTCGGCCCCTCCGGCTCGGGCAAGTCGACCCTGACCAAGCTGGTGCAGCGGCTCTATGTGCCCGAGAGCGGACGCGTGCTCGTCGATGGGGTCGATCTGTCGCTGGTCGATCCCTCCTGGTTGAGGCGGCAGATCGGTGTCGTGCTTCAGGAGAATCTGCTGTTCAACCGGTCGGTGCGCGAGAATATCGCGCTCGCCAATCCTGCCCTCCCGATGGAAGCGGTGATGGCGGCGGCGACGCTGGCGGGCGCGCACGAGTTCATCCTGGAGCTGCCCGAAGGCTATGATACGCAGATCGACGAGCGTGGCGCCAATCTCTCGGGTGGCCAGCGCCAACGCATCGCCATCGCTCGCGCGCTCGTCACCAATCCGCGCATCCTGATCCTCGACGAGGCAACCTCGGCGCTCGACGCCGAGAGCGAGGCGATCATCCACCACAATATGCGCTCAATCGCGCGGGGCCGGACGGTGATGATCATTGCACACCGCTTGTCCGCGATCCGCATGGCGAGCCGGATTGTCACGATCGAGGCAGGCGCGGTCACCGAGCAAGGGACACATGACAGCCTGATCGCCGCAGGCGGGCGCTACGCCGCGCTCTGGCGCGCGCAGATGCAGGGAGCGGCGTGATGGCGATGGCCGCACAGCTTGGCATGATCGCGCGCGCTTGGCAGGCTGAGACCGAGCGTCGGCAAGCCCATTGCCGCCGGCCGATCGAAACCGACTTCTTGCCCGCTGCCCTTGAGGCGACCGAGACCCCGCCGTCGCCGTTTGGCCGAACGATCCTTTGGACGATCGTTGCCGCCGCCTTGCTGGCGCTGCTTTGGGCTTGCCTGTCGATGCTCGACGTGGTGGCGGTCGCTGAAGGCCGCATCGTCCCCCGCGCTCGCTTGCAATCGGTCGAAGCAGCCGAATCCGGCGTGATCCGCGCCATCCATGTTCGCGAAGGCCAGCGGGTCAAGGCCGGACAGTTGCTAATCGATCTCGATCCGACCTATGCCGACGCGGACGCGGGCAGCGCCCGCAGCGAACTTGCCGCCGCCACGCTTACCCGTGCGAGATCGGGCGCGCTGCTTGCCTATGCTGCCGGCTTGCCGCCAGTGTTCAATCCCAAATCAGGTGTCGATCCCCTTGCGGCAGCAGCCGAGCGCCAGGCGGTCGAGGCCCGCATCCGCGAATATGAGGCGCGCCGCGCGTCCCTCATCGAGAAGCGCGCCGGCGCCATTGCCAATGCCGAGATGGCAGCGCAGCAGGCGGCCAAGCTTCACGAGACGCTGCCGCTCGCCGAGAGCAGGCTGACGGCACTGCGCACGCTCGAAGCAAAGGGGTACGCCCCCAAACTTAGGGTACTGGAAGTCGAAGAGAAAGTGATCGGCATGCGGCGCGATTACCGGGTCGAGCTTGCGCGGCAGAGCGAGGCGCGTGCCCAGATCGCAGCACTCGACCGCGATCTGGCGCAGGCCGCCGAAGAGTTCCGGGCGCAAGCAGCAAAGGAAAAGGCCGAAGCGGAATCTGTGTTCGCCACCCGTTCCGAAACGGTGCGCAAGGCCGATCAGCGCCAGGCATTGCAGCGCATGGTCGCGCCGGTCTCAGGCGTGATCAACGAAATCTCTGTGACGACCATTGGCGAGGTCGCCGAAGCCGGCAAGCCGCTGGTGACGATCGTGCCGGGTGGCGACGAACTGATCGTCGAAGCTTTGGTGCTCAACAAGGACGCCGGATTCGTCAAGCGGGGCGATCCGGTGGTGGTCAAGCTCGAAGCCTATCCGTTCACCCGTTACGGCACGATCAAAGGCCAGCTGGAGAATATCTCCGCCGATGCGATCGTCGACGAGCGGCGCGGATTGGTGTTCCCGGCACGTGTGAAGCTCGCGCGAACCGCACTCCAGATCGACGGGCGACCCGCGCCGCTCTCGCCTGGCATGGCGGCTACAGCAGAGATCGTCACCGATCGCCGGCGTGTGATTGATTTCCTTTGGTCGCCGGTCGCAAGGGCCGTGGCCGAAGCGGGGAGGGAAAGGTGAAGCCTAGCCTTCTCGCCCTTCTCGCCCTTCTCGCCCTTCTCGTGGCCGCTCTTGGATCCGCATGTGGCTCGCAATCCCAATCTGGCGGCGGTGCCATCCTAGAGAAGCGGGTTGGCGGCTTTACATTCAGTCCGGAACGCAAGTGGGTCGATACCATCGATGGCCAGAGTGCTGCGGAACTGGTTCTTGTCTTTAAACTTGGGGACAAGGAGCCGCAGCCCGCCGAATGTTCCGAAGATCCTAACTGGGAGTGCATTCAGGTTCGCGTCGTGTCACGTGCACAACGAAGCGAGTTTGACCAACTCCGCCAGTCTGGCCGTCCAGCGATGGTCGCGAGCAATCGATCGGACCCGCCGATGCCAAGCGATCTCGCGTTCCTGGGAAGCACGAACGGTGTCGCAACCTACCAATCTCATCCAGATGTCGACGGATCCGTGTTCCGATGTTGGGCGGGCGAAATCGGCCAAGGCAAGGCGGGCTGCCAAGGAGAAAGCTTAAATGCCGATTTCCGGCTGATCTATGTCTTTCGTCGAGACGAATTGGTGCATTGGCGCGCGATCGTGGAACAAGCTCACGATCTCGTCGAACGTCTTCCACGTGTGGCGGTCCGTCGGCAAAGCCGAGGTGAGCAATGATCAGCAGGCTCACGAAATGCGGCTGGGCAATCCTGTCAGCCAGCCTCGTGCTTCTTTCCTCCTGCGGGGAAGGACAAAAGCACTTCAACCACGAACGGGCCGAATTGCGTATTGGGGATAAGACTTTCTGGCCGCGATCCAAGTTTCTCCGTGATCCTCCGGTCGTGAATAATGCCTTCAATGTGGTATTCGATCTGGGGGCAAATGAACCCGTTCCATCGGACTGCATAAAGAACCAACAGGACGATTGCGTCTGGGCAGTGGTCGATAAAGGCACCGGCATGGGACGGCGCGCGCTCTTCATGTCGACGTCCCTGAAGAGCGGCAATTACAGGGTTACCCCACTGGATAACGGACTCGTGCGCTACGAGTCCCGACATAGACGAAACGACAAGGTTGTCGGCACTCGAATGTACCTTCCCTACAATACAGATGACAATCTGCTTTTCTCATGTTGGGAAACGGGATTGAGCTACAGTGATGGCACGACATGTGAAGGTTGGTTACTCGAAAATGGTTTGGACATTCATTTTATTTTTCCAACACGATACTTATTTAGATGGCGAGACATTCTCAGAGACATGAGAATAATCATTGAAGATGCTCGCCGTCCATCATCAACCACTGATTTTGGAGATAGGCAATGAGCATCACTTTGACACCCGCGGAACGCGCAACAATTCTAAGCTATGTTCCAAATTATAATGACCCGACCCATCCGGCAAATGACTATGCCGGTGCCTATGAGGCAATTGCGGCGATGCTGGAATCGCGTGTTACCGAAGGCTCGGTCGATCCGTCGGTGCGCCTATGGTTCCTCGGCGCCGAACAGGCCAATGAGGGTAATGGCATCACCTCTGCCATCATCCGGACCTACACGCGCGTTCAGGGGCTTCTGAACTATCTCGATCCCACTCTGCAGGGGAATTGGATCACGCAGCAGGAGATGGACCTCGCCTCCGACAGCGTCGGCGCGGCAGTGATCTCAAGCATCCTCGATCGCAATCAGTTCTATACGGAACTCGACCCGATTGCTGATCACGATGCGCATGCGATTGCGCAAGTCCTCAATCTTGACCCTAATGATGCCCAATGGTCTGGCGACGTCCTGTTTCCGCTCATGGGCTTGGACGAACTGGAACGGTTTGGCCCGCGATTCCTCGATATGTCGGCGAAGGATAAGTTGAAGGCCGTCGTCTCGCTCACGGCAACTTTTGCCTATCTGGCTGAAGACGTGATGTTCTCCAACGTTTTCGACCTACTCAATGATGAGGTCCTCAATCCCGTTAAATACGCGACGGTGCAAGATCTAAAGGATGACGTCACGATCTTTCGCGAACTGTTCACCACCTGGGCCGGCGAGATCATGGAGCGGGTTGCGCCCCAGTGGGCGCCGATCAATCCCCTTGCCCGCGAGGGTCGTTGGACACCGGCAACCTCGCCTTGGTATGCGACCGAGGTCGGCACCGCCTCGACCACGCTGGCAGGGGTTCAGGCACACTCCAACGGCAATATCGGCATCCAGACTCGGACCAACACGGGCCAGATCATCGAACGCGAGTATCATCAGGACGTCGATGGAACGCGGCAGCTTGTCAATGTCTCAAGCCCCTACGGCCAGAATTTCGGCAGCCTCAACGGCACTGCAGCGAATATCAACGCGGCGACACAGTTCCTCAACCAAGCCTACAATATCATCCGAAACCCAGGCTCCACAATCAGCGTGACAGTGCTTGGGTTCGAAAACGAAAACATTAATCCCCTCCAGCAAAGTATATTCGGCAACGGATATGGCCTGAAATTCGATCCGGCACAAACAACGGCATTCAACAGTGCAGGGATCGTAGAGGACGTAAATGCTGGAACCCTCGGGCTTGTTCGTGTGGAGAAAGGACCCACCAGCCCTGCCGATTTAGCCGCCGGTCGCGTCAGAATTATGGTCTACTCTCAGGCTACAAACGAGTTGATCAGCAACACCGTTGAGCCGATAGCACCTGCGCAGGTTCCGCTGGGACAAGGTGGGCTTTTTCTAGATTCCGCTTATACTACTGCCACTTCCACTATTCCGAATCCCCTTGGCGCTGCCACGGGCTCCGTTGTGGATGACCGTATCAACATCATCAATACCCCTCAAAGTGGCGCACCCGGCAGCGAGCCAATTGTGAACGAGGGCGCAACACCTTGGCTCAATGGTCTTCTCTATGGGTCTGGAACCTACCGGGTCACAATGAACCCGGGCGTTCTCAATGGCGATGGATTAGTGAACGTCGGTCCGTCGCTGATTGCCGGTGACGCCTGGAGGCCGGGTGGACAGCAACTCGCGCCGGACACGAATCTCTACATCGGCAATGAGAATATCCTCACCCGCGGACTGCTGCCTTCATCGACAAACTCTGCCGTCAATCTTCTTTCGGGCTTCAACCATAACTACCTCAATATTGACCCATTCGTGGTCGATCTCGACGGCGACGGCGTTGAGCTGCGGCCGTTTGATGCGATCAACGTGCTCTTCAATGTGGACAGCGACGCTTACAAGGAGCGCACTGGCTGGCTGAAGGGTGATGACGGTTTCCTGGTACGCGACATTAACGGCAACGGGCGGATCGACAGCATCACCGAGATCATGTCCGACTACTATAATGGCCGGACGCCAAACGGTGCCGCGGCGGTGGATGTGCTGCGCACGCTCGACAGCAATGCGGACGGCAAGTTCACCTCGGCCGACACGCAGTTCGCGTCGTTTCGCATCTGGCAGGATGCGAACGAGAACGGGGAAACGGACGCTGGCGAACTGAAAACCTTCGCCAGCCTGGGCATCAGCGGTTTTGATCTCACCAAGACTTCAACGATCGGCCTGATCCAGGGCGGCGCGGACGTGCTAGCTCGCCATGACGTTATCCTGTCAAACGGGACGCGCCGCGAGGCGCTCTCGGTCGAGTTCGTCACCGATCCCTTCGGTACGATCATCGAAGCGCTGGGCAGCGATTTCAAGGCGAGCTTCCAGTCTTTCGAAGGTTCGGCTGATGTCAAGGCGTTGATTGCCGGATCATCCGCACTGAACGTCAGTTTGCTGGCATCGAACCCCGAGGGCTTCCGACATGTTTATGGCGGGGACGGCGCGGACACGATCACCGGCGATGCCAATGACAACTGGATCATTGGCGGAAAGGGTGCCGATAGGTTACGCGGTGCCGGCGGAAATGACTTCCTTCTATTCGATGCTGATGACCTGGTCGTCTTTGGCGGTCCTGGTTTCGACATTGCCCAGGCAGTGGGAACCAACGGCGTCGTGCTCAACCTGACCCAGTCGGCCATTGAAACAGCAATCGGCTCTTCGGCTTCCGACATCCTGATCGGCGGCGGCAACAGCAACGTTTTCATCGCCGGCGGCAAGGGCGCCGACTTTATCTACGGCGGCGGCGCTGACGACGTTCTCTCCGGTGAGGATGGTGACGACCTTATCGAAGGCATGGCTGGCGACGATCTCATCCGTGGCCATCGGGGCCAGGACTTGCTTCGTGGCGGTCAGGGCGATGATATGATTTATGGCGGCGATGATCAGGACGTGCTGATCGGCTCGGATGGTAACGACCTTCTCTCCGGGGGCGCGGGCGACGATGCGCTATCGGGCGGCGATGGCATCGACACCGCCGACTTCTCCGGCGACATGCAAGATTATAGCTTCGTGAAATCGGGCACGGAGTGGATCATCACCGATCGGCGGGTGGGAAGTCCCGATGGCACCGATCGGCTCGACAGCATCGAGCGGCTCAACTTCCGCAACCTCAAAGATGTGGATTTGGCCATGCCCAACCCGCTGCCCGCCAACGACCTCATCAACGTCGCAGCAGCCGGCCCTTACACGATCGCAGCCTCCGCACTGCTCGCCAACGACGTCGACCTCCAGGGAGGCGTACTCAGCATCACCTCGGTGCTTAATCCGGTTGGTGGCACCGTCGCGCTCAGCGGCACCAACATCATCTTCACGCCGACTGCTGGATCCGGCATCATGTCGTTCCAATACAAGATCAAGGACGCGCAGAACAATGCTGGCGCGCTGATCGGCGTGATCGGCAATCCCGGGGCGGGCACGGCGGAAGCCAAGGGCACCGTGTTCCTGCGCACGCCCACGATGCCGCTGGACCCACTACTGCGCGACCAATGGTATGTCAGCGAGATAGACCTCCTGAAGGTCTGGAAAGAATATAGCGGCACAGGCATCGATATCGCGGTGAGCGAGCCGGGCAATTTCGATGTCGCCCATATCGACCTTGACGGCAATTTCGGCGCGGCATGGCGCGAGGATGGGTCTGGCGGTGCTCGCGAAGCCTCAACCCATGCAACACTCGTCGCTGGCGTGATCGGCGCCGAGAAGAATGGCGTGGGCGGTGTCGGCGTCGCCCACGGCGCGACCCTGCACTCGGTCTCGCTTCCCCAATCCGGAACGGGCGACTTCAGGAACATCCTGCTGTGGCGCAACTATGATGTGGTCAACAACAGCTGGGGGTTCTCCAATCGCTTCGGCTCCAACTTCCTGGTCGACACCGCCTTTGGTCAGGCTTTCCGTGATACCGCCGCTCTGGGTCGCGGAGGTCTCGGCACGGTCAACGTCTTCGCTGCCGGCAACAGCCGCGCGGACGGCGGCAACGCCAATGACGGCAATGTCACCAACTCGCGCTACTCGATCGCTGTCGGCGCTATCAATCACCAGGGCGACCTCGGCGCCCTGGTGATCGGTTCCGCACCGTTCAGCAGCCCAGGCGCCGCGATTCTGGTCTCGGCACCCGGCTCCAACATCAGCTCGACCGGGCGGCTCGTGGAGAATCCGAACGGCTCCGCATTCGGAAGCGATTTCGAAACCGCACAGGGCACCTCGTTCGCCACGCCGATCGTCTCGGGTGTGGTGGCGCTGATGCTCGAAGCCAATCCCACGCTCGGCTACCGCGATGTCCAGGACATCCTGGCCTTGTCGGCGAAGCGCGTCGATGTCGCCAACACCGGCTGGGCCTACAACGGTGCCAAGAACTGGAACGGCGGCGCCATGCACATCAGTCACGATTATGGCTTCGGCGAGGTCGATGCGCGGGCGGCAGTGCGGCTTGCCGAAAGCTGGGCGACGACGCATGTTGTGACCGACAGCAATCCCTCGACCTTCGACCTTCAGACGCGCACCGCTTCGAGCGGTACGCTCAATGCAGCGCTCGTCGACAACGGCGTGCTCACCCGCACCCTGACCATTCCGGCCTCCGGCACCTTTGCCGTCGAACATGCCGAGGTCCGGCTGACCCTCGATCACCAGCAGATCGGCGATCTCGTCGTCACACTGATCTCCCCGACCGGCACGCGCTCGGTACTGATCGACCGTCCAGGCAAGACGCCCGGCAGCACCGACGCGGCCGATCGTGGCGACGGTGCGACCAACCTCGACTATACGCTCATGACCACGCTATCGCGCGGGGAAGCGGCGGCAGGAAACTGGACGCTTGAAGTCAGGGACGCGGTCACGGGCCAAACCGGCACGCTCAAGAGCTGGACAGTGACCCTAACTGGCAAGGCCAACGAAGCAGACGAGGTCTTTGTTTATACAGACGAGTTCGCCACGCTTGGCACGGGCACACGGGCGACACTGACGGCTTCCGGGGGCTATGATGCGATCAACGCATCAGCCGTTTCCACCAACTCGGTAATCAACCTCAACCCCGGTACGACCAGCACCATCGCCGGCAAAGCGCTGCTGCTTGCCGCCACCTCGACCAGTGTTGTCGATGCATTCGGCGGTGACGGCAACGACACGATTACCGGCTCGGCAGCCGACAATCTGATCTTTGGCGGCCGTGGCAATGACATACTGAGCGGCGGAAACGGAAATGACATCCTCGCCGGTGGCGCCGGAGCCGATCAGTTGAACGGTGGCGCTGGAACCGACACCGCCCACTACTACGCGACTGGGACGGCTGGCGTGAACGTCAACTTGGCCTTGGCAACTGCTCAGTCCGGCGGCGAAGCGCAGGGCGACGTGCTTACCGGGATCGAGAACGTCAACGGCACCCGGTTCAACGACGTGCTCACCGGGAACACGCTTGCCAACATCCTCGAAGGGTTCGACGGCGACGACACGCTTGCCGGAGGTCTCGGTGCGGACATACTGGTTGGCGACGATGGCACCGACACGGTAACCTACGCGGCATCGAATGCCTCGATCTCGATCGACCTCACAACTTTGGTCAACACCGGTGGTCATGCCGAAGGCGACCAACTTTACGGCATCGAGAGCATCATCGGTTCGGCCTATGACGACAATTTCCGTGGCACGACGACCGCTATGGCCTGGACCGGCGGCAACGGTTCGGACCTGCTGGTGGTCGGAGCGGGTGCGGAGCGCTTTGACGGCGGCGTCGATACCAGCTTTGGTGACATTGTCGATCTTGGCTGGTCCAATGCGAAGGTCACGCTCAATCTCGCAACGGGAGCCGCCAGTGGCGGATATGCCGCAGGCGATACTTATCTCAATATCGAACATGTGTTCGGTTCGAACTATGGCGATAACCTGACTGGCAGCTCTGCCAGGAACATCTTCATCCTGTTCGGTGGCGTGGATACGGTCGATGGCGCCGGCGGGATCGACGCCGTCAGCTACGAGTATTCCAGCGCCGGGGTGAAGGCCAGCCTGGCGTCCAGCGTCGGAAGCACTGGCGATGCGACCGGCGACGTCTTCGTCAATGTCGAGGATCTGACCGGCACACTCTATGCCGATACGCTGACCGGCAACAGCCTTGCTAACACCATCGATGGCTATGAGGGCAACGACATTATCGACGGCGGGGCTGGAAATGACACACTCATCGGCGGCGCAGGCAATGATGTGCTGACCGGAAATGCCGGTTCGGATACGATCTTTGGGGGAACCGGAACAGATACCGCAGTTTATCTGCAAGCCCGGTCGATGTTCACGCTCACGACCGGAACGGATGCGAATGGTGCATACACCGATGTTTTTCTTACCGGGTCAGCAATGACCGATCGTGTCTATCAAGTCGAGTATCTTCAGTTCACCGATCAAACCATCGCGGCACCCGCTGGCGCGATGACGATGGCGCTACGTTCGGCAACGATGCAATCCGAAGTGACAGGGACAGGTTCAAGCAGTTCACGACCATCCCGCTTTGCTGATCTCGAACCCGCTGCGGTGCGCAATAGGTCCGAAGAGGCGTCCGGAACCAAACCCGAGACTGCGAGCGAAAATTCAACGCCTGCGATCCACCCCGGCCAGTTCGGTTCCGCCGGGTTGAAGAATGTCACCGATGTCCCCGCCTTGACTGAGCCGCAGCGGCCAAGACCAATCAGCACCGGCGGCAGGATGGCTACCGATCCGATCGCTGCCGGCCAGGTGGAGACCGGCGCCGATGTGCCTGCAACGGAGGCCGACCGGGCGGCACAGCTTCTCGCCGATCAGGAGGTCGAAACCCTTTGGAGCGATGCGCTGCCAACACTGGGACATGATGGCGCATCGGGCTGGTGGCGTGCCAGCGACCATCGTCGCCCAGGTGTCGCGCATGCAGCCGGGATCACAATCGGCGCGACTGATGAAGAACAGGCATTGGATCGACGCATGGAAGCGCCGACAATAGCCGAGCGTCAGCGGTTCCACCAGGCGATGGCGGCGTTCCGGGGTGACGCCGGCGCCGCACCCGCTGTTTGGCGCCGTCAGGCTAGCGAAGGCTCAGAGACGAACGTCTCCGCGCCGACATGGCAAGCGCGCGCGCTGGATCGGCACCGCAATCTCGCCGCATAGGCTTCAAATGCGACACACGGTGGGGGGCGGTTCACACCGCTCCCCTCCGTTCATTGTTCCAATTGGATTGCATGCGATGACACAACTGACGCTGGCAATTGCACCAGCGATGATATTGGCAATGCTCGCGACTGGCGGACATGCTCAGTCGGTGGTCTCCAACAAACATGATGTCCGTGCCCCAGCGGCCAGGCAGCCGCTTGCGCTGAAAGTGGACGAAAAGCAGCCAAGTCCTCAATCCACGATGCGACCGCCAATCACGCTTCACCTCATCGAAGCGCCAACCTCGCTCTCCATCCCAAGCGAGCCAGGACACCGACGTAAGGAAGGCGCGATCCAGCTCAAGTCCGACAGGGATTGGAAACCTCTCCTGCGCTATGCGCGTGGGGACAGCCTTTTCGGAGGAATCGGCCTTCCTCCCGGCGTTCACGAACCCTGGCCGCGAGGCACTCCGTTGGACGATACCATTCTGCCCCAATGCACCGAGGCCAAAAGGTGGCCATGCCTGATGCCGGAGGACTATCCAGATCAAGCACGAGCGGCGGTCGCTATCGGCGGAGCGTTCTGGATGACCGCGTTCAAGCTCAAGCCAGGCCGTTCCGCAGCGATCGCCTTCACCGGCGAAGACGATCGCAACGACCTCACGGCCATCGGCGTGGAGTCCGTCTCCTGTGAAGGCGGGGCGGTCACCGTCGCCGCGCGCGTTCGCTATGCGGCAGGCCACCGTGATCCGGCGACCGGTGACGAAATGCTGCATCATCGAGCCGATGCCCAAGTCTATCATTCACTTCTCGCCTACACCGATGATGCCGCGTCGCCGGTCGAGGTGAGAATTCATCTTCTCCCGCCCGAGCATAGAGGACTCATCGAGTGGACCAGGGAAATCGGTCACGAATTGCGCGCAACGCAGGTGCAACTCCAGTGCCGCTAGGCGAAGGCTCGATGGCCACCAGCCGCCGGTCTGGTTCGGTCGTCCGGTGCGTCAGGACACGGCGAAGGCTCCGCGCGATGTTCCTGGCAGGCTTCATCTGTTGTGCTTGGGCACCGGCCTTTTCGCCCGCCTCGGCACAGCATTACATGGCCCCGCTCGACTATCCGGTTCCGGTGCACGGCTCGTTCTCCACCGGCGGCCAACTGATGCGAACGGCCGCTGTGCCGAAGATCGAAACCGAACCCCGATTGCTGGCGCGATTGGTGAGCGACATCTGCCTGGAACGGCTTGTTGCGCCAAAGGAACCGAAGCCTATTTCGATCGACCGTCTGGATTGGGGATTTGTCTGGCGACCTTACAACCCGGACGGCAGTCTGCCATGGCGCGACGGTATGGTCGAATATGGCGGTGCGAGCAGTCAGGGACCATGCACCTACAAAAGCTGCGCGGTAACGGGTCCAGAGGTGGAGGCGTTCCACCAACCCCTGTCCGCGCATTGCTGGGTGGTCGGAAAGGCCACAACCCTGGAAGATGCGGCGGGTGCGATCCGCGCGCGACCGGCACTGGCGAGCTTCATGCCCCAGGACGGTATGGGCGGCTATATGCTGAACTATCGAATATTCGAGGGGAACCGCCGCCGCGATGGCCTTCCCGTGACAATCGTGGTCGCAGCACCGCGCGATCCGAAGATCGTCGGTCCGGCGGTCGAGGTGCATGTCCTTGCCGGCCGCTTCGATTGGCCGAAACCCCGGAGCGTGCCGGAACTGACCGATGGCGTGGCGGCACTGGCCGGCGCGCGGAAGCTATGTAACTGGTGGGTCACGCAAGATCGTAATCCAGGCATCAACGTCCTCCGCGACCGTGCGGGCGATGTGAGTTTCGGAAGTGAATCACACCTGTCGGAACTGGAATTCTACGCTCCGGTGCCGACCATCTATCACTTTTCGACGCCTCGGCTGCGGGACGGGTCAAAGACTACCGCCTTCCTTCAGGGAGACCGGCGCTGCACAATTCAGCTATATGGCGGCGCCGAGCGGATGGAGGCGCTGGGTGCGGCCTTGGCCGGCGATCCGACCGTCCGGCAGCGCATTTCCGTGGCGCAAAGGGGCGACCGGGTGTGGGTGGAACAGCAGACCCCGCTGCGGCTGACGCTGACGCCGGCAGAATCGGTGCGAAAGGTGCCCGACTATCAGGGCGCGCTCAATTATTCCTATGGGCGGCCAGCGCACTATCGTCCCCCTGCCCAGTTGCCGCCGCCCGGCCCGACCACGCTTGTCGAAGGGCTTGGCATCATGGTCCAGTCCGTATGCGAGCCTTACCTGATGGGCAGCGACGACCCGGAGCGTGTCGCCAGCTTCAACTGGAACACACCGCCCATCGAGGGGGCGTCCGCCTACCTCATGAGAAACTGGGCCGATATGCGCAAGTTCGAGCGGTCGGTTTCTCAGGGCCGGCTCATTGCCGCAACGCAGGCGCGCCGCTTCGATTGCAGATTCGCCGCGACGAATGCCGGCGCATCGGATCGGGCGGTGCTGCTGTCCTTGCTGAGGGAACGAGGCTGGCTTCTGGAACGCGAGGAACGGCGGCGCGGCAGCGAAATCCGGAGATTGCGGCGCAATCAGCAAGGCGAAGCGCCCCAACATGCCACGATCTCCTGGCTCGAACGTCCAGGGACGAACGAACAACCGCTGGCGGCGATCTTTGCCCTGGAGGCCAAGCCGGGCGTGCTGCTGACGCCGGTGCCAGTTGCCGATGCGATTGGCGAGGCGGCGCGCTTCTGCGCATGGCGGCTCTCAGTCCCACCGGGAATGCGGGACGATGCCGACGCGCTCGCGGAACGCGGCATCGCGGACAGCCAGACGCGCAATGCCCCGGTCACAGGGTTCCGCGCCCTTCATGCTGAGGGCGGACTGTTCCAGCGCCGGCGCGACCTCAGCACCTATCATCGGCCGACGACGAACGGCTATGTCACCATCACCTATTCCGCTGAGCCGGATAAGGTATGTGCGATAAGCGTCGTGGGAGGGCCGGAGGGCGATGCGGCCCGGACGATCGCATCGAGTGCCCTCAGGCGGAACGGGCGAGTAGACGTCTTGGCACAATCCGGAAGCGATGCACCCTACCTACTATTGATCCGCAACAGGGCATCGTTCTTCACACAATAGGGCTTCCTGCGGCTATTTGCCGCCAGTTTGCGGCCACAGTGCGGATCGCGGCGGCGGGTTCCTCAAAGGATGGATCCGCCTCGGTCGACAAGGCTTGCCGCAGAGCATCCTTGTTTTCCGCCTCAATGGATCGGCTGACGGGCCACATGGTCCGTCTGCGCGCTGATAATCTCGCCGTCCAGATTATGCGTGAATCGCTCCGGCGCTGCGGCCGTCGGCTTGCCTCTTGATGGGACATGATGCCAGGTCGTCATTCCTCGTTCGTTGGGATGTACGGGGAATTTTCGGGTAACTGCTCCTCAGCAGACGCCTTCTCTTGTGCCCTGTCCCATTCGCCGAGCACCCGGAAGAAACCCGTCAGATTCTCCAGAATCTGACGCGCATCCTCGTTGGTGAGTTGCCTGGTTGTACGTTCCTGGAAAAGCTTCCGGGTTTTCTCCACCAACTGGTCGGAGAACCGCCTACTGTGGCGCACAGAAGGCTCGCCCGGCATGTCAACACCGCTGTTCTCTCGCCCTGTCATTGGTTCGCCTGCCCAGCCATACGGCTGAACTCCCTGGTTGCGCCAACAGTGAAGGCGAACTGTGCTGTTAGCACCTGATCGTCAGTACAAAGGAAGCCGGGGACGAGACAACGTCGATCATCGATCCGGAACGAACAGTCATATCTGTTCAGATTAGCTATATTCATGGAACGCCACCTCAAAGGCAGCGCAAGGCGATCAAGAAGCTTAGGCAGTGTAGCATTATGAATGAATGCGATGAAGGACCAAGATTGCAGTTTTGGCACCAATTGGCACAAACAGGCGCCCTGATGCCTTTTGGATGCCAGTTGATCAACGTTCGTCATGGTGACTGGAAGGCCACCATTCTGACGGCAAATCCTGCTTCAGAGAATTGACCGCCCAATCCACGATCAATTCGATGCACTTACGTTCGAGGCCCCTGATATCCTCGTAATATAAGTGCTGCGGAAAACGGATGCCGTGCGCCATAAAGAGGACCGGGAACATAATATGTCCGATCGAGTCCCCTAGCCGCAAGGTTGCGCTGATATGATCTTCCAATCGCGTACCCGGAGCACCGGCCTCTACATCCCGTAGCCATCGCGGTCCAAACCCCATCTCGTGGGCAAGTTCCGATTGCGTGACTTGTCGACGTTTACGTTCCTGCCTGACCCGCTCCCCGGCCATCTTTTTGATGACCTTGAAAGGGGACAGGTCGACGGGGGCGAATTTCTCATTTGATGACATTGCTCCGCTCTCCTCGGAAAATCTCCTGACATGATAAATTGAGGCAGGGCGTAAGGTATTCATCCGATATTTAGCAATAATAGATGGCGTTGAATTTAGAGGCACTTCACTGCCGATAAGGCAGAGAAATGCTCATTTGCTTTCGCATTGTCACTGAAGCCATCCTTTTGGTGCATTTCGTCGGATTTCGACTATTTTGACAATGCGACGCCGGCAATGGCCTACACCGGGTGATTTGAGCAAAACCGCGCCTGTAACCAACTAAATTCGTACATTTAGAACTCATTTCGGTGAGCGGTGCGGTTCCACTCCTACTGCTGTTGCAATTACTTCTGTTTCAAATCACTCAGACATCGAGCCGAAAAACACAGATCGATTCGGGTCTTCTACTTCGGGTCCACAAGTAATTCTCAAACCTGGCGCAATGCGCCGAATGGAGTCGTGCATGACGCCGATTGCCAATGCGATGACCCTTGCCTGTTGCGCCCTCGTGGTCACGACATCCACACAGGCGGGAACTGACGGCAGCGCACCGCTAAACCTGGAAGGTCAGCGGACCATCGTTCCGACGATGAGCGGCTTTGTCATCCGGGCTTCCGGCGCCGGTGGAGCCGGAAGCGCCTCCGTTCCGCCGACCCCATCCAAAATCATCCGGATCGGCGCCGACATGCATCTTGATGCGCGGCTGTTCCTGCGTCCGGCCCTTTCAACAGAGGAGAGTTCGCATGCGCGTCGCTAAGCCGGGGGCATTCGCCCTCGTCCTGCCTTTTATCCTGGTCTTCCAGAGTGCCGCCTCAGCGCAGCAAGTTGATCCTCTTGTCGTCGCGGCTCGCGAAGCCGAGAACGAGTTGAGGCAGACATTCACTAACCTGCAGTTCGAGGATTTCGGTCCGGCACCGGTCAAGGGCCCGATCTATCAGGCGAGTGCCGGCGGCCGGATCATATATTACGCGCCTGAGAGCGAGCACCTGCTCTTCGCGGCGGTTTATGATCGCAATGGCATAAACATTACCGCTCTTGCCCAGGATAGGTCTGCGCAGCGGAAGCTGGCGGCGATCGACACCAGCAAGGCCTTGGCGATCGGCCCCGCTGACGCCCCACAGGTGATCGAGTTCACCGATCCCGATTGCCCTTATTGCCGCGCGCTCGACCGGTTCTGGGCCGCGAAGGAAGCAGAGGGCAAGCCCGTCCGCCGCCTGATCATCTTTGTCTCGGGCATCCATCCGGAAGCTGCCGCCAAGGCCGAGCATATCCTCTGTTCGCCTGACAAGGAGGCTGCGTTCAAGACGGTTTACGCGGGAGCGGCTCCAGTTGAGCTCCGCAGCTGCGCGGAAGGCCGAGCCAGGGTCGACGCGGACGCGCGTGTCGTGAGCAAGGCGGGCATCACCGGCACACCTACGCTGATCGTGGGCGGAAAGATCATATCCGGCTTCCAGCAGGCCGAATTGGAAGAATTTCTGAAGACCGGGAAGGCGCTCGCCGATGCCGCGCGCTGAACGGTTCTCCACTCTCCCATCGCGGACGCTCGCGGCCGTCCTCCTGCAGCATGGCAGGACGGCGCCGCGCGCACCGGAATGCCGACGGCGAGACCCGAAACGGGCCGTCCAGCCTCGCCGTCGGCCGACAGCGATCCCCATCGATGCCGGCCAGCATATTGCGGAGCGGCCCATTTTGACTGGAGCACGTGCATGTTGAAGACACTTGGAAGGCAAACCGCTTCCTTCGCCAATATCGGCATTCCCCTGGCCTTCGCCGCGATGGTGAGCGGTGGCGCTCACGCGTTCACCGCGCCGGCGGTCGGCGACCTTGGTTACGACATCTATGACATCGTCGTGAACAAAGGCGTGAAGGGACCGCTCGGTTTCGTCGGCGGCGTTGCCGCGTTCTTGTTCGGCGTCTCGCGCCTGTTCAGCAACGTCATGGTCGGCATCCCCACCATCGTTGCCGCGGTCTGCCTGATCAAATCCGACACCATCCTCCAGACTTTCGGGATGGTCATCTGACGGTTTGGTTCGCCGTCCGATTGCACGGATGGCGGACCTCAACAAGCCAGAGCGCTTCGGCGTGCTGGCGAGACTGCCTGTGTTGTTCAACCGCAGCTTCGCAGGGCGGTCTTGAAGCAGGAGGAGAAGGGTTCGTGGACGAACGGCTACCCCAATATCTGCACAAGCCGGTTCAAATCCTCTGGTTTGGGTCGGACGAGTTCGTGCTGGTGATGTCGACCATCTTCGTCGCCGTAATCCTCGGCGGGATGCTCGGCTGGGCGCTCATCGCGGCCCTTCTCCTTTTCATTCCCTGGCTTCGGACCAAGCCGCGTGGGTTCATCCCGCACCTGGCCTGGCGTTGGGGGCTGGTTCGCTGGTCCAAATATCCGGGTCCGACGCAGACCCGCTTTTTCGAGTGAGAACAAGCGATGTTCGGACGCAAAACCCCTGATACCCCCGCGCGAGATCCGTTGCTCGGCAAACCGGCCAGCTTCGGTATCCATCGCTACGTCCAGGGCGCCAGCAATCTCTTCGAAGAGAACCGCCTGCTGAAACTCGCCGTGGTCGGCTTGTTTGGCATCACCGCAGTGCTCGGGATGGTGATTTACACCTCCAACCAGAACACGCGCACCGTAGTTGTGCCGTTCGGTGCGGGTGGTGATCTCTATGTGACGGGCAACAGGCCGTCCGAAGCCTATCTAAGAATGATCACTCGCAACATCGTCTCGCTCTCGGGCACCTATTCGGCTTATTCCGCCGATCGGCAGTTCCAGGAACTGCTGAGCATTGTTCATCCCTCAAGCTACAATAGCCTGAGGGATGGCCTCAATCGGTTGCTCGACGAGCTGGCCGACAATCCAACCCTCTCGATCGCGACTTACATCCGCCCCGATCAGCCCGTGACATGGACCGACCGCGAAATCCTCGTGCCGGTCGAGAAGGTTCGGGTCATCGGCGGCGTGATCCGCAAGTTCCGGGGCAATCTGCGGATTCGTTACGCGATCGACAATGGCCGCTTCTGGCTCACCGCCCTGACAGAGGAAAAATTCGATGCCCAGCCCCGTTAAGCGGCTGCTGGTCCTCGGCCTTGCGCTGATGCCGCTACCGGCAATAGCGCAGACCGTCGCCGCTCTGCCCGACCAGACCAGCACGATCCGTTTGTCCAACCGCGATATCAATCATGTCGTCTGCATTGGCGGCGAGATCGAGGACGTGAAGTTCAGCGCGGAGAAGGCCATCGCTGTCGAACGCGCCGGCGCTGACGCATGGATCAAGTTCCTCGTTCGCGAGATCGATGATTCCGGCATGGTGACGCGCAGCTTCGTCACGACGCCGTCTGAGTTCTTTGTCACCTGCAACGGCGCTGTGTATCCGCTTTATGCGGAACCGTCGGATATTCCCGCGCAAACGGTCTTGTTGCAACCGGGTGCTCCCCAGCGTGCTAGGTCCAACGAAGAACTGCTTGGTCCGTTGGTGGAAGAAGAACGTGCGGTTTCGATTACGCTCGCAATGCTCCAGGATCGGATACCGGGAAGCTTCACGACGGTTGCACCACGTTCCACTGCGATCCGGCTCACCGGCCTACCCGGCGCAGCGATCGAGGAACGTCGACGTGTCGAGATAGATGGTTCGGGACTTTCAGCATCCGAATATCTGGTTTCTGTCGGCGGTGAAGCCGTCCTCGATGAGCGAAGCTTCCTAGACAGCGCGCTCGGCACAAATATCTTCGCCGTCACGCTGGATCGCAACAATCTCGCTGCAGGCGAGACTGCACGACTCATTGTCGTGCGCAGGGGAGCCGGGCAATGAGCGCGGGCGGCCCTCCCCGCGATCGCGGCTCCGATGAGCACGGCGACGAACTCGATCTCGAAAGCTATCAGGCAACTCGCCCGCAGGCTCCCGGTCTCGATCGCGGCCCGGCGCTGCTTGACTTCAAAGCACGCTGGGCGGCGCTAGGCGCCCGCCATCAGCTTCGGTTGAAGCAAGTCGGAGTCGTGGGTGCGATCGGTGTGCTGGGCCTTGGCCTATATACCGCAAGCGGTGACAAGCCCGATCAAACGGCCACGCCACCAGCTTCAAAACTCGATATGGGCGCGGGTCTCCGGGGCGACAGCCTTGAGGTGAAACTTCGCGGTGATCTGCAGAAGATTCTCGATGGCCAATCGTTGCTGGGAGACCGGGTCACCGCCATTGAGGAAGGCAAGATCGTACCCGGCGCGGGATCTCGATCCGCCTCCGGTGAATCCACGAACCCGGATCTTCCGCCTGCGCTTCCAGGTGACGTGCCCGGGTTTCCTGAACCGCCCACGAGCGGCGACATGGGGTCTGCGTCCTCCGCACCTCCGGCTCCCCCCTCCGCTCCACCTGCCCCTCCGGCACCACCGGTTGAAAAGACGGTGGGTGCGATCGGCGGCGCGACCAGTCCGGTCGCGACCGGCGATCAAGCGGGAGGTTCGAAAAAAAAGAATCGGACGATCTATTTGCCGCCTGGTTTCATGAAGGCGCGTCTTCTGACCGGGATCGACGCGCTGGCGAGCCGGGACGCGACCAGCAATCCCGAACCACTGATCGCCCGCGTGCAGGCTCCCGCCGTGCTCCCCAATGACGTGAAAGCCAATCTCTCCGGCTGCTTTGTCATTGGCAATGCGACCGGGAGCCTCGCCAAGGAGCGGGTCGAGGTACAGCTCGTGTCACTGTCCTGTGTCGACTTCGATGAACGTTCCGTGGTCGATCAGGCCGTCAAGGGGTTCTTCGTCGATGCGGACGGGAAAAAGGGCCTCTCTGGCAAGGTTGTGACGCGCGCCGGAGCGGCGCTGGCTCGCACCTTCATAGCCGGAACCATCACCGGCGTCGCCCAGACCGTCGAGAACACCGTAGGCAATGTCTCGACATCGGCCCTCGGCTCAGTGCGCAGCTTCGATGCCGGAGATGCCGCCAAAGCCGGGATTGCAGGCGGCCTGTCGCGATCCTCGGACAAGCTCACCGACTTCTTCCTCGATCTCGCCCGGCAGGCCGGCCCCATCGTTGAAGTGGGCGCCGCGAAGGAGGTCGTCGTCGTGATCCAGGAAGGCATCACACTTGAGATCAAGCCGACCGCCGGGAGCAAATTCTGATGGTCGTGCCCTCTATCCAACAGGGAGTTCAAGCCATGCGGTCATCACCGCTGCGATACCTGACACGCACCGCGTCCCTCGTCCTTCCCGTTATGGCAGCGCTTACGCTGAGCGGGTGCGCGACATTGGGATCGGTCATGTCGCCGTATTCCGAGAAATTCTCGTGCAAGAACGACGATCACGGCCAATGCATCCACCCGGACAAGGCCTATGCCGATGCGGTGGCCGGCGTGGCTTCGAAATCCGACCCCGCCGTCACACGTGACAAGGCGATGCTCCGGGGCGACAAGGGCACGCGAGGTGCAGGCAAGGCATCATCGGGTTCCTTCGCCGGCTATCGTGACAGCGTCTATCGCGAGTTGCAGGGGCTGATCGACCAGCCTGTCACGCCCATGCTCAAGCCCCCACGCTCGGTCCGCACGCTGATCCTTCCCTATGCCGACCGGCAACGACCTGATCGGCTCTACATGCCGCGCTATGTGTATTCGGTGGTCGAGCGCCCGCAATGGGTGGTCGGAGACTATCTGGTAGAACCTGTTGCGCCAGCCTCGCGCACCAGCGTCCTCGAACAGGTCCAGGACCGCCAGAACGATGCGGAGCCGCAGCCATGAGCCGGCAACACGGCGGCATGACGCTCGCAAGGCTGCGGCGGAGCGTCGAACGCGACAGCTTTTCCGACTATTTGCCGCTCGCAGCCTGGGTCGAGGAGGAACAGGCTTTCCTCACTATCGACGATGGTTGGGGCTATGCCTGGGAGCTGGTCCCCTCGGCCTATATGTTCGCGCATGTCCATGAAGCGCTGCTCGGGCTGCTCAACGTGCATTTCCCCGAAGGGACGGTGCTCCAGATCCAGAGCTTCGCCGATCCGCTGATCGACGATGCGCTCGACGCCTATCTCGACCTGAAAAGCCGCCCGGATCCGTTGATCCAGGCGTCTGCGAAACGCACCTTCGACTATCTGCGCGCCGGCACTGCTGGTCTCAAGGCGCTCCACGGCATCCCGGTACGCAACTTTCGCACCTTCCTGTCGGTCAAGATGCGCCAGCCCATGGACAGCGACCTCAAGCGCCAGATCGAAGAGCAGATGGCGAAGCTTGGCATTCGATCGATGGCGCCGGGTGAGATCATCTCTCTTTACCGACGGATATTCAATGGCGTCCATGTGCCGGCACCTGGCGTGTTCACGCAGACCGCTGATGTGCCTCTCCGCCGCCAGATCATCGATGCGGGACCAGCGCTGACTTTCGATGGGCCGGAGGTATTCCTCGGCAATCAGGTCGCCCGTTGCCTGACGCCAAAATCGCCGCCGCGTCGGATCACGGCCGAGCGCGCCAATCGGCTGACCGGCGGCATGCGCGGCAGCAGCGAAGACAGCGACCAGATCGGTGGGCCGTTTCTCTACACGCTGAATGTCCTGTTCGATCATTCTGCTTTTGAGGTTCACAAGCGCGCGCAGATCCTCTCGGCGCAGAAAGCGGCGGGCAGCTTTGCCGTCGAGGTCGGCAAGCAGATCGAGGAGATCGGCTGGGTTCTCGACGAGATCGGCAACAGCCGCTTCGTCTCGGTGATCCCGACCATGTGGGTGTTCGGCAGCGATCGGCATCAGGCCCGCGAGATGGCGGCCCGCGCAAAGCGGTTGTGGGAAAGCGAGCCACTGCCCTGGATGGTCCAGGAGGAAAGCTACCTCAACCCGATCCTGCTCGCCGCAAGCCTGCCGTTCGGACTTTATCCTGACCGGCGCACCATTGGCATGCTCCAGCGCGATTTCCGCGTGCCGGCGCGCGCCGCCGTGCTGATGTCACCGATCCAGACCGATTTCCGCGGAGGTGGACGCCCTGCCCTTCTCTATACGGGACGCAAGGGGCAACTCATCACGCTCGACCTCTTCGACCCGCGCATCAACAACTACAATTTCATCGTCTCAGCGGAATCAGGCGCAGGAAAGAGCTTCCTGCTCAACAACCTCTGCCAGCAATATTTCGCGCAGAACGCGCTCATCCGTATCATCGATATCGGCGGGTCATACCGCAAGCTCTGCACGCTCTGCTCGGGCCGATACATCGATCTCGGCGAAGAGCATCTCGTGCTCAACCCGTTCGACCTCGGTCTCGCGATGGACGGCGATGACCGCGAATCCGCGATCTCGATGGCGGTCGCCATCGTCGCGGAGATGGCGAACGCCGCCACCCGCAAGCCGGTCACCACCAGCGAATGGAACCTGCTCAAGTCGGCCGTGCAATGGGCGATCGACAGCGGCCGCGCCGAAGCCGGGATCGATGCGGTGCGCGAATGGCTCGGCGCCTATCCCGCGAACACCGCCTCAGACCTGGACCGGGTGGATCACCTGGTGCCGACCGCGCGCGAGCTGGCGTTCAACTTGCGCGATTTCGGGTCGGACGGCGCCTATGGCCATTATTTCAACGGCCCTTCCACCTTCGACATCTCGCGCGACGAATTTGTCGTGCTGGAGCTGGAGCGGCTCAAGTCGATGCCCGACTTGTTCAACGTGGTGATCATGGTCGTGATCAACGCGGTTACACAGGAACTCTACCTGTCAGCCCGCGACCGCCCCCGCTTCGTGTTGTGCGACGAGGCGGCGCAGTTCATGACGCGCCAGGAGGGCCAGGATCTGTCGCGGCTCGCCGAAGCGATCAGCCAGGGATATCGCCGGGCGCGCAAGTATCGCGGCAGCTTCGGGATCATTCTCCAGAGCATGAACGATCTGCTGCTGTTCGGCGGCACCGGTCAGGTGATCCTCGAAAATGCGGCAACGCGCTTCCTTTTGCAGGGATCGACCTACGACAAGGCGGTCGAGAACCGCATCCTCGACTATTCGGGGTTCGTCCTCGATCTCCTGAAATCGGTCCGCAACAACAAGCCCAATTATAGCGAAGTCTTCATCGACAGTCCGCTCGGGCTCGGCATCGCTCGCCTCGTCGTCGACCCTTTTTCGTATTGGATCAACACCAGCGCGCCTGAAGAGGTCGCGGCCTTCGACAGCCTGGTGCGCGCAGGGCTCACGCCGCTCGAAGCCGTGTGCCAATTGGCCGGCGTCGACCCCGCCGAGATATTCGGAGGTGCGGAGCAGCCGGAACGCACCGTCGACGTGAAGCGGAGCGTAAGGTCATGAAGCGCCATTCCGTATCTCCAGATCAGTTGCCTCTGCGTCTCGTCGATAACACCGACGCTGAACTGGAACGCATCATCGAGGCGCGCGTCGCCGAGCGGGCCGAGGTCCAGGCGATCCAATGGCGCTTCCGCCTCGTCATTATCGAATCTGTGATGATGGCAACATTGGTGCTCGCAGCCGGCATCGCGCTCGACCTGCCGATGTCGAAAACGCTGACCGGCGCCGCCACCGTCGGGATCGGCTGCTTCCTCACCGGGCTGATGCTGATCGGCCTCACCGGCGCAGCCAGTCGCCTTCTCGCAAAGCTCAGGAGGAAATCATGAGCCAGGAGCCCTTCACCTATAATTCGGACGCGCATCTGACCGAGGTCCCGCGTGAGCCCGACGAAAGCCTGCACGAGTATCTGGTTCGGGCCAACCGCACGTTGGTCAACCGAGTCCGGATGCTGGCAAGGGCGCGCGATGTGTCCGACTACATCCTGAACATGGACCGCGCCTCATGGCGGCAGGACAGGATCATGCTGACCCTGGCCGGACCGCTGATCGGTGCGGCCGCCTATGTCGGCCTCGTGCGCGCTGGCGTAACCGAGTTCGCCAGGTTCGAATTCATTGCCGGGGTGGTCGCTGTCGCCGGGATCACCGGCGGTCCGTTCGTGCTCGCCTTGGCGACGTTCGGGCCGAAGGTCACGAACTGGCTCCTCTCGCACCGGTCGCGCTGCGCCATGCTTCCCATGCGGAGGCGGCGATGAACGGCATCTTCTCCGCCGCGCCCTGCCAGTCGTCGATCCGCCTGCTGGTCGGCACGCATCTGATCCTGCTGGTCCAGGCCTTCCTGCTGATCTGGTCCGGCGCCGACCTCGATGGCACGCGCCCGCTCATCTGGCTCGCACTGCTCGTCGGCACGACCGGTCTTTGCTGCGCCGTCTGGGGCGAGAGCCGCAACCCGCCGCCAAACTGGAGGGAACGCCGCCGTGGACGATAATGGCTTTCCCCAAGGCTGGCACGTTGTCGCGATCCAGTCCGCGCTGATCGGCGCGATGATCGTCGGTGCCCTGATCCTCGCCGGATCAGCGCAAGCCGAGACATCCAATGTCGGCCGGACCTGGCCGATCGCCGAGCCCGACGCGATGGCCGAGATCGAGGCGGCTGTGGCGCGCCAGCCAGCAAGCATTGCGCCGCGCTTCGGCCCGCGCTCGGGGTGGAGCGCGCTCAAGGGCGCCATGCTCGGCACCGCCAAGGCGGACCGCGTGCGCAGCGTCGTTCCCTTCTACACGCTCGATCAGGAAATCCGGCTGCCGGACGGGAAGATCCTCTATCCTAAAGGCTTCACCTTCAACCCGCTGACCTATGTGTCGCTGCCGCAGCGCCTCGTCATCGTCCATCCGCGTGATCTTGGCTGGGCGCTGAAGACGGCCGCGTTCACCGACTGGATCCTTCTGACCGGCAGCGGCGACAGTCAGGATGATGCGCTGTCACTCGGCGAACGCCACGGCCGCGCGCTGTTCATCCTCGAGGAGCGGGTCAAGGACCGGCTCGGCCTCACCGTCGCCCCCGTCATCGTCCGCCAGGCCGGCCAACGCCTCGAACTCACCGAAGTCCATCTGGAGCGCAAGGGAGGCCAAGGTCTTCCCCAGGAGAAACGGCCATGACCCGTATCGCATCCGCGCTGCGCGCCGGAGCTGCGGCGCTCGCGCTGGCGCTGCTCATGCCAGCGGCCCCGGCCCATGCCTCGAAGTGCGAGGCGGGCACGATCTTCAATCCGATCACCAAGGTCCGCTGGAACTGCATCTTCCCGATCACCATCGGCGGCGTGCGGGTCGGCAGCTTCGACAAGCTCGACAAGGCGCTCGACGCACAATCGGCCTCCAAACCCTTATGCGCCTGCCGCAAGGGCGCGACCTTCTGGTTCGGGGTCAAGGTCAGCTTCTGGTCGCCCAACCGCATGGTCGACGTCGTGACCGAGCCGGGCTGCATGATGGCGCTGGGCGTCGATTTGCTGCCGACCGGCGGCAAGCTCCAGGGTAGCCAGTCGTCGATCTCGGACGGCACCAACACGACCAAATTGTTCGCGCAGGCGCATTACTACATCTCGCCGGTCTGGAAGATGCTCGACATGTTCACCGACCTGCCCTGCATCGAGGATGAAGGGTTCGACGTGGCGATGATCACCGAGGTGCTGCCGACCTGGCAGTCGGGCACATTGGGCGCGATCATCCAGCCCGAGGGCATCCTGTTCGGCAACCCCGCCGCCGGTCTCGCGTGCATGGCCGACAGCGCGGCGGCCGCCGCCGGCAAGACGATCGACCCGCTTTTCTGGTGCATGGGAAGCTGGGGCGCGACCTATCCAATCGCCGGCGACATCCATATGGGTGACCGGGTCGAGGCCTGGGCCGGCCTTGCCGCGCGCACCACCTTCATGATGGGGCGCCTGGGCTTGCTCACCATCCATTCCGAGGATGGCTGCTCGCTCAAGGCGCAGCCGATCTGGACCAAGAGCCGCTACAAGCTCCAGATCATGGAGCCCGTCAAGGGCGGCAAATGCGTCAATATCGGGCGTCCGGGCGCGCTGTGGACCAGCGGCAAACATGCCCCCGGCAAAGACAATGCCCAGTTCATGCTCTTCGAAAAAGCGATCTGCTGCGCGGGGGTCTCCACGCCATGAGCAGATCGCTTCCCCCAAACCGCGCGTCCCGCGCGGGCGGCCGGTCCGCTCGTCACGGATTGCTCCCCACCGTGGTTGGGCGCGCGGCGCGAGTGGTGGCGGTTCCCCCTGCCGCCGCCACTCCACCCTTGGTCAGCGCGGCCGAATGTACCCCAGCGAAGCCGGCGACGCCCCCAACCGCCGCGCTTCCGGTTTCGGCCGCGCTGACTATTTTTGAAGGCCAGGCAGTCTTTCAGCTACTCTCGCCCGGATCCACCGCGTTCCGGGCGGGAGACGTGTTCCGCTTCGCCTATGGTTCGCGCAGCACGAAGGCGAGGCCATCATGACCTGGCGAGGCCTCCTTCTGCTGGCAACTTCGCTTGCGCTGCCGATCGCCGCGCAGGCGCAGACCATGGAGGAACGCGCCCGCACCACCGCCGAGGCCGCGCGCGAGAAGAGCGCCGACAGCGAGGCGATCCAGCAAAACTATCTGACGCCGGGCCTTGCCGGCGAGGCGATCACCACCATCGACGGGACGAAGAGCTTCAATCCGAGCCTCGCCTGCCAGACCACCGCGACCCTGCTCGAAATCCTCGCCCAGCCCGGATCGACCGGCGACATCACGGCCTTGCGCATCTCGCGCGACAAGGATCTCAATGGCGCCTTCGACCAGACGCTGACCCTGCCGATGCCGGTGTCGGGCATCTGCGCCAATGGCGTGATCGCCTGCCAGCCCGGCACCTGGAACCAGTGCCGCAGCTACAGATGGGACGTCTCCGCCGCAGGCGATCTCAAGCTCGCGCAAGTCGACCTGACCGCGCTCGCGGGCTGCTACTGCGTCAACAATAGCTGCGGCAGCAACCTCGTCTGGGGCAATATGGCCGCGACCCTCAAGGACATCGGCGGCGGTGTGGTGGGCGCGCTCACCAGCGCCGACCCGCGCATCGGCGTCGCCCAGGCGGCGATCGACGGGCCGATCATCCGCTATACCGGCGCACAGTCCACCGCCTGCGCTCCCAATCCCTCGCTCGCCCAGACAGTCTATCGCGCCAATCCCGCCCAGATCCAGGGCGATGCCGCGTCGGTCGCGGCCGGCAACAGCGTGTTCCAGGCATTGAAGGGCTCGCCCGCCGGCATGGGCAAGGCCGAGCAGATTCGCGCCTGTACGATCCGGCGCGAGGTGAAGCTCGAGGCCGTGACAGCCGACGGCATCATCGCGCGGACATCGGGCGGCTATGCGACCTATGCCGATACGCCCGAGACCCGCGCGTTCCTGCTGGGATCGCCGCGCGACGACAGCCTGAGCGGCGGAAGCTGCCGCATCCATGATTTCCGGATGACGCTTGATGTGGGCGATCCCGATCGCCTCGTCTCGGCGCGGCTCTCGCAGATCCTGTTCGACGACTGGGTGCAGGTCCGCGTTGATGGCGTGCTCGTCCATGCCGATCCGGGCAGTTGGACCGGAGCCGGCCTGCCGCCGGGCAAATGCGAGCGTGGCCGGACCTGGTATGCCTATCCTAATCTCGACCTGAAGCCCTACCTCACCAAAGGCGCGCACGAGATCTGGGTGCGGGTCGCGGTCGGCGGCGAAGGCGAGGTGTCGGCGCGGATCGATGCTACGCTCGATCTGAGTTGCAATCCGACCGAACGGCTTATCGATATGTGCGCCGGCTATGCCGCCGACGCCAATTGCCAGCTTCACGATGAGACTGTCGACGGCGTCCAGACTTTCCGCAATGGCGTCGGCACCGGCCTGACGCCGCTGCCGCAGACCCGGCTGTTCGAGAGCGGCGCCTGTTCGCTGAGCCTCGTGCGTGCCTGGTTCGAGCGCGACCGGCGCTATCGCTGCACCATCGACACCGGCGTGCTGCCGCAGCCCGATCTCAGCCGCGGTGCCTATATCATCGACCATTCGACCGAGACGCTGCTGGCCGACCGGGTCCTGACCAAAGATGGCGGCTATGCCACCTCGTCCCGCGCGTTTTCGCTGCCCGATCGCGGCTCGGTCGCGGCTTGCGAGCCGATCTGCAAGACCCGCGCGCCCAAGGCCAACACCGGGGTCGCGCCCGACGGCGTAGTCGGCGCGCGCCAGAACGCGCCCACAGGCTGGGACACTTTCTATCATGCCTGCACCCGTTCCAGCGCCAGCGCCGACGTCTGCCCGGTGGGCGATGGCGAGGAGCAGGTCTCGGACTGCGGCTGCCTCGACGATTTTCCCGAGGCGATCGTCATGATGCAGACGGTGCGGCTCGGCGGCGCGGACATGATCTGCACCTCGGAGTCCCGCTGATGCGCCGAACCTTCATACCCTTCATAGCCGCGCTCTTCGCGGCCCTGGCCATGGTGATGCCCGCCGCGCCCGCGCTGGCGCAGACCACGCAGATTTGCGCGGCGGACCTCAACGGCAATGGCGATGCCGACGATCCCGGCGAGACGGCGGCCTGCGAGATCACCTCGCTAGGGCAACATCAATGTCCCCTGCAGAAGGTCTCGTGCGTCCAGCAACAGGACGGCGCCTATAGCTGTCCGCTGGGCGAGCAGTTCGCCTGCCTGCCGCAGGATGGCGGCCCCGCCTGTTCGCCCAACCAGTGCGCAGATCTCACCATCACTCCGATCGAGGATGAGCCGGTGCCCGACGATCCGGGCGTTCCGGCCGATGGCGCGGTCGATGCCGATGGCGCGTGCCTCGGCAATATCGAGATATTCTCCGGGCGCGCGGCGCGCTGCCGCCCGGCGGGGCTTCGCACCACCTTCTCCAATTGCTGCAAGGACAAGGGGAAGATCGTCAAGGACGGCATGGGCGGCTCGATCTCGTCGATCGGCACCAAGATCGCCGTCGCCAAGGGCGTGTTCACCGGCATGAAGGCGGCGTTCACCGCGTTCAAGGCCGGCGCCACCGCCGGACAGGCCGCGAGCGCGGGCGCCAACGCGATCATCGTCGGCATCGATCCGACCTCGATCGCGATCAGCCTCGCCATCAACTTCATGATGGATTTCCTGCTCTCGGGCTGTGACCAGCAGGACATGGAAGTCGGCATGCTGCGCGGCTCGGGGATGTGCCACGAGGTCGGCAGCTATTGCAGCTCGAAGATCCTCGGCATCTGCGTCCAGAAGGCGCGCGGCCATTGCTGTTTCAATACCAAGCTCGGCCGCATCATCCAGGAACAGGGCCGCCCGCAGCTCAAGAGCTTCAACGGACTTGGCTGGGGCACGCCCAAGCAGCCCTATTGCCGCGGCTTCACGCCGGAAGAGTTCCAGGCGCTGGATTTCTCCAAAATGGACCTTTCCGAATATTACTCCGAGATCGAGGCCCGCGCGCAAGACCACATCCAGATCGACATGAAGGACAAGATCGATGCCTATATGCGGGTTATCGAGAAGTAGCGCGCGCCGTCTGGCCGCCGTACTCGCGATGCTGGCCTCCGCGTCCGCTTTGGCGCAGGACAGTCCGCGTCCGGACAACGCACGCGATCGCGCTGCCGCCGAGGGCGATGCTGCGTTCGAAAGGCTCGAACGCGCATCGGCTGCGCGGAAGAAGGAGGCGGAGACCAGCGGGCCGACCGCGCTTCCAACCCCATCGGAAGAATTGCGCCGCCGCGCGTTCCACGGTCTGCGCGGCCGCGTTCAAGATACAGAGATGGATACGCGCGCTCGCACCGCGCTCGACCAGGGCAAGGACGCGATGGCGACCGAGCGCGAAGCGATGGCGCGGCGGCTCGGCCAGGCTCTGGGACTGGAAGCGCCCGACATGGACGCCGTCGCCGGGGTGACGAAGCCCGTGTCCGCGAAAGGCTGGGTGCCGGTGCTGTTCGTTTCGTCCTCGATGCCGGTGACGACGCTGCGCACCTATGCCGCGCAGCTCGAGAAGGCGCGCGGCATCCTCGCCTTCCGGGGCATGCCGGGCGGTCTGACCAAGGTTGCGCCCATGGCCAAGCTCTCGGCCGAGATCCTGCGGCTCGATCCTGGCTGCGAGGGCCCGGCCTGCCCGATGCGCGATGTGCAGTTGATCGTCGATCCGCTCATCTTCCGCCAGCACGGCGTCGCCCGCGTCCCCGCGCTCGCGATGGTGCCGGGCGATCCGGCGCTGCCCTATTGCGAGCGGGAGGATGACAGCCCGCGCGCCGCGCACATCGTCTATGGCGACGCGGCGCTTTCCGGATTGCTCGAAGAATATGCCCGCCTCGGCGGCAAAAAGGAGGTGCGCGATGCTCAGGCTCGCCTACAGGGCCGCTAAAGCCGGATGGGCCGAGCTCAAGATACTACCGCTCAAGGCAGCGGTAGCGCTTGGCAGTTCGGGACTTGGCCAGCCACCGCGCCCGGAACAGCTTTGGAAGGCCTTTGGCATCGTCCTGCCCATCGGGCTTTTGACGTTCTGGGCGTTGCCCCAGGTGACGATCGTCATGAGTCCTTCGGTTGAGGCTTATCTGATCCGCAAAGCGGCGGGGCCGATCGCGCGCGGCGATCTCGTCTCGTTCACCCTGTCGCACCCGCTCGCCGGTCCCAAGCCGGTGATCGTCACCAAATATGCACTCTGCCTGCCGGGCGACCGCATCTCGATGATCGAGAAACCCTCGATGACGCCCGGTAAATGGGATGGCTGGTATTATTGCAACGAGCACCTGCTGGGCGTGAGCAAGCCCTATGGTCACAATGGGCAGGAATTGGATCACTGGCAGCCCGATAATGGGCAGATCCTGCCCGGCACCATCTTCGTCGGCTCCTCGCATGTCAGCGGGTTCGACAGCCGCTATTATGGCCCGGTCGAGATCGATCGCCTGCGCCGGATGGAGAAGCTGCTGTGAAGCGGTTCGCGCTCAGCCTCGCCGCGATCGCCATGGTCTCGGCTCCCGCCGCGCAAGCGCAGCAGCGCGACGAGCGCCGCACCGGCTATTGGTGGTATCAGACGCCGCCCAAGCCCGCCGAGGAACCCGACGATTCCGACGCGCTGGTCAAGCCGGCCATCCCCCCGATGGCGGAGCTGGCGACATGGACGCCGCCGAAGATTCGAAAGCTGATCGAGCAGCAGCGCGATTATGCCGCGACCGTGCTCACCATCGATGCGGTCGCCGACTTCTGGCGGTTGCAGGACTTCGCCCGGCGTAAGGCCCGCGCCTTTGCCGGTGTCACCCAGATCGCCATGCTCCAGCATCCAGAACTCAACGCCAAGTCAGCCAATCCCATGGTCGGCGATGCGCGCGACCAACTATCGGCGCAAAAGGACCAGGTCCGTCGCCAATATCTGCGCTCCCGCGCCAACGAGTTCGCGCTCGTCATGTTCTCGCGCTCGACCTGCGGATATTGCCGCGTCCAATGGCCGATTGTCCAGCGTTTCCAGGAGGAGATGGGCTGGCAGGTATCCTTGCAGGATATCGATCGCAAGCCCGAGCTGGCGCAGCGGTTCGGGGTCGAGGTGACGCCAACCACGATGATCATTCGCCGGAACAGCCAGCAGCGCATGGTGATCGCCAGCGGAGTCGAGGCGTACCCGAACCTCATCCAGATGGCCTATCAGGCGGTGCGGCTGCTCGCCGGAGACATCCGCCCCGAGCAGTTCATGACCGGCGCTGGCGAGGAAGACGGATTCTTCGACGCCCTCGCCAATGGGCCGGTCTCGGCTACCGATCCCCGTGCATTGGGCGGCGACCTGGTTGATGTTCGTGCGGAGCCGCGGCCGTGATGCGCTCCCTCACCGTTCTGGCGCTTACTTCCCTGAATGTGGTGAGCGTGCCCGCCAACGCGCAGGCCCCAACCCGTGAGCAAGCAATGCGCGCGGCAATTCACCCGGTTGCCAGCCAAAGCGAGATGCGCGAATGGCTTGCCCGTGTGCCGGTCACGCGCGATTGGCCGCCTGATTTTGCCGAGACGCTCAAAGGTCAGGCTCCCACCCTCATCATCGAGATGAGCACGGCGCCCGGCTGCATTCCCTGCGCGGATCTCTGGACCAGGCTCGGCGCGCTCGGAGTCAGCTACCGCTGGCAGGTCCGCACGATCGGCGCACAGGAAGCGATGGTGCGTTCCGGGCGGCTCGGTCTGCCCTGGGTCGGTCATCCGGTCGCCTGGGTTCGGCCGATCGCCGACCAGGGGCGCATCATCCCAATAGCGATCGGCACCGATCATGCGCCCAATCTGGCGCGAAATCTCTATTTGGCCGCCAAGATGCTGACAGGTGTGAAACCCGCAGTCGGCGTACGCGGCATGTCGAAGTTCACCGGGATCGTGGGTGCTCCCACGCGCCCATCCGCAAACCGGGCGAGGAACTGACATGGGGGACAGTTTCCTCGCTCCATCCATCGAAAGCTGCCTGCCATGGCCACCCTGCGCCGTCTGAGCGTACGCACCCTGCCGTTTGTTGCCCTCGCTGCTCTCTCTACGCCAGCCCAAGCTCAAGGCTGGGCGGAGAGTTGGTTCGACAATGTGACCTATACCAGCCCCGGCAGCTTCGAAGACCAAACCAGGGGCTACGTGACCGCGGGTGGCATGTCGGGCCGGGTTGATGTTCACAACGATTACTTGATGAGCGTTACGCTGCCCAAGGTTAAGGCGGGCTGCGGCGGCATCGATATGTTCCTGGGCGGTATGTCGTTTCTGGACCCGGACTATCTCGTTCAGAAGCTCGAGAGCATCCTGCAGGCCGCGCCCGCCGTGGCGTTCCAGTATCTGCTGGAAACGCTCGACGAGAAGATGGGCAACATCATCTCGAAGATGGAGGCGGCGACCAATTTCCTGAACTCGATCCAGGTCAACGATTGCCGGCTCGCCAACCGCATGGTCCAGATCGCCAAGGGCGACGACAACATGTCGGGCATCATCGAGGAGATGACGGGCTACAAGTCGGTCAAGGAAGGCTTCTCCAAAAGCTATCAGCACAGTCGCGAGAAAATTCAGGCGAACGCCAATAGCCCGACCGAAGATTTGAAGGACGCGCTCGAAAATTGTCCAGCGGAGGTCACCGAGATCTTCAAGACGGGCTCTCTTCTCGCCCATGCTTCCGCACGCGTCGGCGCGTCCGACTGGGCGGGCGTGATGCGTGCCAGGGTCGGCGACGTCTACATGCGCTGGGACCCGGCCGACAAGGTGCCGATTTTCTCAGCCATTCCCGCCTGTCCGCGCCAGGATACCGAGAGCGTCGATGATTTCCTGACCGGCAAGGTCCAGTCCCGGACGCTTGCGATCCCGCCGACCGCTGCCGATTGCTCGGTCGATGGAGCCGGCAAAGGCGCGCTGATCCTCGCCCGCTCGCGGATGGACTCAATCGCGACAAAGATCCGGACCCGCAGCGCGCTGACGGCGGATGAACGGCAGTTCGTCGCCAACGTGAAGACACTGCCGATCTATCGTCTGCTGGAATGGGGCGTGCGTCAGGGCGTCGTCGACAGTGTGATCGGCGACACCGATGAACTTGTCGCGCTGACGCTCGCCTATCAGATGCTCAACGACCTCACCCGGTCGATCGACTTTGCCGTATCGAACGCGGAGCGCGGAGTGAGCGTGGCGGGCGCGAGCGACGCGGGCAACGCCAAGGTGTGCCAGACGCGCATCTTGACCAAGGGCATCGAGCAGTTGCGCGACCTGCGGGACGAAGTGCTGCGCCAGCGCGCACAGATGCGTCAGTCCTATATGGCCGCCCTCAATCAGGCGAACCTTTCAGCCAGCTATGCCGGGGTCGTTCGCCAGCGCGACCGAGACGCCCGCGATGCCGCCGGCGCTGCCGCCAACCGCAACCGCTGATCGGGATCAGCCCCATGAAACGCATCCTTCGTGCCCTGTCGGTCCTGACCGCCCTGCTCACACTGTCGTTTACGGCAACACCTGCGCTGGCGATCGACACCAGCTTCCACACCTATGACGGTTTTGCCGAGACTGTCGACGCCTTCCGCCTCGTCTCCATGATCTTCGGCGACCCGAGATATGAAACACTGGTGCTGATCGTCGCAGTGGTTGGCATTGCCCTGGGCGCGCTGCTCGCAAGCGTCAAAGGTTCTGGCATGGGCATCGTGGCCTTCGGGTTCCAGATGCTGATCGGAGTTGGGCTTTTCGTCGGGCTCGTCGCCACCACCGGCACGGTTCATATCTATGACCGGGTGCGCAATGCTTACCAACCTGTTGGCGACGTCCCGAATCTGATTGTTCTCGTTGCTGGCATGACCAACATGATGGAGCGTGCGCTGGCCGAGGTCATCGACGACAACACGACGGACCCCCATGCCAAGCTGGAATTCGGCGCGGGCGGGCATAGTTTCGATCTGTTCCTGAACGCTGCGAGCCCACGCGGTCCGATGACCGATGTATTCCTGGATTCGACGATCAAGGACTATGTGCGTCAATGCTATCCGGTGGCGCGGGTGTCGCCCGCCTACGGCGTCGATGACGATCAGCTCTTTCGCACGACAACGGACCTCCCCTCAGCCTTCGCGGCGATGGCGGGTCCAGCGACGTTCAGCACCGTTTTCACGTCCTCGGATAAGGCGGGAACGACGGTGAGTTGCAACGAGGCATGGGAGCATATCTCGACGCGGCTGTCCGAACCGGCGCTGTTCGATAATTATGTCGCACAGGTCTGCACCCGCACCGGCTATGACATCGCCAATGCTGCTCAGCTTCAGCGCTGCCGGGCCAATATTGGCGAACTCGGCGGGATGATGATGGATAACCCGGCTTCGCTTCAGCAATTCCTGACCAGCGTAATGCTTGGCAGCACAATAGGCGACGTCCTGTTTGAGGACAGTCCAGCCACGGCCGCCCGCGTCATGGCCAATCGGGCCGTTGTCTCAAGCGGCCTTGCCACCATGTCCACCGCAAACGAATGGATGCCGACCATCCGCGCCACGGTATTCGGCATCATGCTGTTCATGATGCCGGTCGCGCTGCTGTTCATCCTGACACCGATCAATCTTCGCGTCGCCAGCTTCGCGCTGGGCCTGTTTGTGTTCGTTGCCCTCTGGGGCGTGATCGACGCCGGGATCTATCAGCTGACCCTGGGTCGCGCGACCGACGTGCTGGCCGAGATGCGCGCAAACAATGTCGCGGCCAATGCATGGATGCTGGCGCCGTCTTCGGCAATGAAGGCCCTCGCGATATTTGGGTCTTTCCGTACAGCCGCGGCCGGACTTGCTGGGGCGTTCGTGTTCACAGTGTTCCGCTTCTCGGGAAATGTGTTCACGGCTTTCACCAGCGGCGCCCTCGGAGTCCAGGGCCAGGGCACTGCGGCCGCCGCGCCCCTCACGACGAGCGAAGGCTATGCCGGCGCTCTCGAGGCGCAGTCGAATGCGGCCGGCACAATGGCCCGGCGCAGCGCGACATCAAGCTTTGGCGACTTTGGCGAGCGGTCCAATTTCGGCGCCAACCGGGCCTTCGGGGCGGCAAGCAGGGTGATCGGCGAGCACGGGGGAGGCGCATCCGGAACGGCGGCATTCGGGCTAGGCGGACTCGATGCGGCACGCGAAATGGGCGGCCTCTCCCCTGCCCTCACCGGGCGGAGCCTTTCCGACCCCGCGACCGTGCGCGCAGTGCGCGACAACGCCACGACATCGGCGATCCATAATTTTGCCGAGAAAGACGCGCTCCGAAATCTGGGCACCGGCTATTTTGGCGAGGGCCAGTCCGGCGAACGCGCCTTTGCCGCCTTCGCGCAGAAGATGGTCCAGTGGCGGGCGTTCGGGGATCAACGATCCTACGACATGATGATGCAGGGCGCGCAGCGGCACTTCGAGCGCAACGGCTATGACCAGAAGGATGCCGCGCTCAAGGCCTCGACGGTGATCGCCCAGGCGTCGGCCGATCCAACCTTCGCCAAGCTCATCGCCAATACCTATGACCAGGAACAGATGCTGCGCAACGACCTCACCGGCGCGCAGGTCCAGGTCGGAGCGATGGAAGGACGGCGCGACTTCGCGGGCGACAATGTGGCACCGATCGAGCGACGGAACGTCGCAACCGAGCAGGCCCACAGGACCGGGAGCAACGAAGGGCAGCGCAACGCCGCATCTATGCTCGGCCTCCCCGTTCAGGAGACCTCCCGCCGCATCAGCTTTATCAACGCCCTCTCCGGCGAAGCCCGCTCCTCCGCCATTACCCAACTCTCCCGCGCCACCGGCCGCAATGAGGCCCAGGTGCTGCACGCATTGGAGACATACAACGCCGCCGTGCAGGTCGGCACCGCCGACGGCGCAACGGCCGAGGCAGGCCGTGAAGGCACCAGCGTCTATGGCCGCACGCGCGAGGCTGCCGGCTACGATTTCGCTGAACGCTCGGGCAAGCTCGATGCACAGCGCGAGGTCGGCCATGACGGCACACGTTCAGCCGCCCGCATCGGTGAGCAGCGTCGGCAGGCCGACAATGCCGGCTTTGCGGAGGGCGCGGCCGCGGCGGGTATGTCGGTACGTCAAGCGGCACGTCTAGATAGCTTCGTTCGCGCATTGAGCCAGGGCGTCGGCAACCAGACGGATATGGCTGAGGGTGGCGCGGCCGGCATTGCGGACCGTGCGCGCAATGAGCGGCTCACCCGGATCGTCGATAACGAGCGACTGACGCGTATGCAGCAACTGCTTGGCGAGCATGGCGTTACCATGTCGAAGCGCGAAATCGCCATGGCACAGAACGGCGACCTAAGCCTCAACCTGACGCCGGAAACTGCCGCACAGATGTGGCGCGGTGGCCTCATCAACGAAAGCCAGCTCGGTGCGATCGCCAACGGCGGACGCGCAAGGTTCAGCTTTGCGCAGAATGACGTTCTGGTCTCCAGCTCGGTCGGGTTCCAGCAATCCGGACGCAGCGATACCAGCACGCGGTTCGAGGCGGGGAAGCAGGCAGGCCCTGACACCATTGAGCATTTTCTGGGGGGCGGCGAACAGGGCCAGGCGATGATGCAGAACTGGCTCAAGGGCGGCTTCGAGATGGATCGACACGGCAATTGGCGGCTCAATCCGCAGGTAGCGGACACGCTCACACGGGATGTGCAGTCCATCATCGCACAAACTGGATGGCAGCGCGGGCTCACCCGATCCGCACAGGATCAGACCACAATGGGGACCAATGTTGGGCTTGAGCTGGGCGGTGGCATTTCCAATTCGGAAACGGAATCGGAAACCACCGGCGGTAGAGGTGGAGTGCCTCAGAAGGGGCAGAAGGCACCCCCAGGACCAACCGTTCAACAGGCGCACTCTACGAGCGGCCGTGTTGGCGCTTCAGTCGGCTTTCGAAGCAACGATGTCGGCATCACGACCGAAAATGCACAATCGTCCTTGGACATCGTCAACCACGATGTTCGCAACGCCATAGCCGCCGCCGAGCGGGCCGCTGCCCGATCCGGCCGCCCGGAAGAAGCCTTTTCGCGAGAATTGTCGGATCGCATCTTGGGACCGAATGGTATGCGCAATCGCTATCTGCACGATGCCGATGCAGGACGCGCCACGTTCGATGTTACTGGGCCGCTCACGTCGGTTGAACAGAACTCCGTTCTCCGGTCAGGCCGCTTCTCAACAGATATCGATGGAAGCTTTGGCGACGGCGATGATAGTTTCAAGAAGAGGTAATATTCGTGCCGTTATTCGCACTGGTCGGATTGCCGACATAGAGCGTCCCGGACATCGGATCATACATATCAACCGACGGGTGGGGTTGTCCCCATTGGCGACGATCCCATTCATCGCCAAACGGATCCAAATCGACATTGAGCAGCTCGGCTCCATTTCCATCGCCAGAAATAGGTCGCCTGCCCAGCACGTGCTGCGCATAGCCAACGCCCAGCACCATGAGTGCTGTCATCGGAAAGAACAAAATGTTCAGAAAGCCCGCCAGCGCGCTTTCGTAGAAAGCCGCCAACGGCAGCAACCTCGTCGATACGGCCATACCCGCCCACCAGACGGGGATCGTTGCCCACCAAATTTTGGCATACCAAGGGTGCCAGAGCCAATCCGCCAGCTTTTGCTGCGGCAAGTTCACGCCATGTTCGTCGATGTTGATGGCAGCATTCATCAAACTTGTCCTCAGAATTGGACTATAGCAGAAAATGTGGCGGTGTTCCATCCTTCGCGAACAGATACGGAGAGCACCTCAAGCGTGAGGTTCGGTTCTGGCTCCAGTTGTGTGAATCGAACTTGCAGTCAATTGCCTTATGTTCATCGAGATGAGCGACGTTCTCGTGTGCATTTCGCAATGCAGCCTCTATAACTATAATTGGCCTGCGTTTCTCAATTCGCTTTCCAGCGTCGTAAATGGCAAGACGAGCGTCAGTGGTTTTTCTTGCAGAGGGACCGCACCGTAACTTGCATACCAGGCAGCGGCACGCTCACTCTTTGCATCGATGATGAGCATGACCCCACCGACTTCAGCGGCGACGTGAATGCACCTACGGCCGATCGCTCCCAGGAGTTGCCCGCCGAGCCCCTGTCCCTGTTGGCGAATGTCCGTCGCAAGCCGTGCGAGCCGAAAGCCGGGCACTTCATGCCTTGCGAGGCCACGCTTAACCAACTCAGGTGTATCGGCATAGTTCATGCTGCCGGGCGCGATGCTGTAGAATCCAAGAACCGTTCTGTTGTCTGAGTCATCGATCGCCAGGAAGGTCTTGGCTCCTCCGGCCTCGTGGCTTTGCCGCGCATAGCGTTGCAGGAAGGTCTTCAGTTCCTCATCGCCGCAATCGAACGAGGCTCGGTCATGGGCTTTCGAGATCGCTTCCTCATGCCACGAAGGAAGCATCATGCTCGCTTTGGCATCGCGGCGATGGCCGCGCGTAATTTCGCATTCGCCGGAGGTGGGTTGTCGAGCAGATCAAGCACGAGGAGGCTGTCTCTCTCGCTTAGCTTCGTCCGCTCCGCCTCTTCGATCACGCTTTCGGCCACACGAAGAGCCGATCGCGTAACAAAGGTCGTCAAATCAGTATGATTGAGCGCAGCAGCCCGGGCGAGCAAAGCCTTTTGCTCCGGTCGGATCCGCAGGCTCATGCGTTTGTTGTCTTCCACCACAGCCCGGGGCATCGCCACCTCCATTTGTACAATTTCAATTAGTACGCGAAATGATGCTGTTGGTCAAGATATGTACACCTTGAAGGAGTACGTTGCGCCCCCTTTCAAAATGCGGAGGAACCTCACTGGCATCACCATGCGTTCGCCGCGTGCGGGCGCATGGTCGACTCCGTTCAGGACCAATAATCGTTCTTCTGCTGCGTCACCACTCGGAAGGATCTGAAGGCAAGCCGCGCCTTGCGTTGCCGTACTTCTCCAGCAAGATCGCCCAGCGCGCGCGCCAACTCAACTCGCGTTACTGTGCAGGCTGCGCCCACAATCACCTCGCGCAACGCAAGCTTGGGAGAAAATTCAGCAAAATATTTTCCGCTCTCCCGGTCCATATCCTCAAGCCCAACGAAAGCGCGGACCTCGTCCTCATATTTCCAATGCGAAAACTTGATGCAGGACAACTCCAGAATGAAAGCTAGCCCTTTTTCCTCATCGCCCAGGATCGCCGGGTCGAAGGGTACGCGCTTCGCTTGATACCGAACCGGCTTGACGATATCGTCGGCTACATCGAAGCCAAGGCAAAGCCCGGAATGCTTCCCCGCATAATGCGACCATTGAACCGGATTATGCCACTTGCGGCTGAAGCATAGCAGACCTGCCCGCTCCGCCATCTGGGCCTTAGTGTGACGAAAGGCGGCACGCTCATCCGCGGTCCCGGGTGCCACAGCCAATAGCTCGAACGGATCGTTGAGTTGATCGAACGTCGCGATCTTCAAGCGCCGGCGCTCGATGTTGGAGATGCCGTGTTCGGCAGGCACAAAGTGATAGAGGCGCATGATCTACGAATGTTTCCCAGGCAGCGTGGCCTGATCGCCCCTTCCTTCCCTCGAGAAGGGCCGTGGGCGCCAGGATCGAGGCAGGGTCGCCATGTCTCGACGTGCAAAATGCCTCAACCTTGCAGCGGTATCGCGAACGGCGATACGTCCATCATCAACGCCTTCAAAATAGCTATCGTGCCGAATCGATAGCTGCTTTTCGAGGCTCGTGATCTGGTGGCTCACCTCATCGGGCAGAATCCAGCTCTCGCTGGCGATCAGGATGAAAAGCTGGTCCCTCGTCGAGCGGAACTCGTGATTGTCCGCTTCTTCCTCCGCCTCGTCACGCTCCCGGCCCCTGACTTCTGCATTGTAAGAACGTTCATAGGATCGGCGCATCTTTTCCAGCGCTTCGAATATCGCGGAATAGGCACGGGCTTTCAGTTCCCACGCCCGTTCGCGATAGGTCTTTCGTTCGGTCAGGACGACGCCCAGCCAGATCCCGACTAACGGGCCGATTAGTGTAGTAATCAGCGGCAAATATGGCATCGAACCCTGACCTAACTTCGTCGCTGGTCTGGCCAGTCGTGCATAGCCAGACATCAGCATCTAACCTTCACCTCCGGACCGGCGGCATCAGATACACAGGCATGCCGAACACTAACGACTAGTGACAGCAGGTGTTTGTGTTCCATAGAAGTGCTCCGCGCGCCCTATTGGAGAGGATCACGACGTTTCCATCGTTCTTCACGTAGAGAGCCGCATTCGGAAAACCGGGCGATGCGCTCGACCAATATGGAACATTGACGTTGTTGTAGAGAACGAGATTGCCATCCGTCTGAAAAGCCAGCCGCCCCATGACGCTCGCGCCGGCCGTGTTCGATGCCCACAGCGGCGTGGCATTCATGTATTGGACCACGTTGAAGTCTGATTGCGCTCTGAATGTGAACCGCCCATCCGGTGACATAATGGTCTGATTGGAAAGCAGCGTCGTCCCCGGTGCGGCGTAGGTCGCCAGACTCTCATTGAGCTGATGGAAGTTGATATCAACGACACCATTGGTCTGCGCCATGACGGTATCGAGCATGATCTGCGGCGTGTTCAACGCAACGTAGTTGGTCTGGTCGCGGCAATCGACCCTGACCCAATCCTGATTGCCCCACCTATCAAGGCCGGGATGGCCTGTGGAAGAGACGTTCATGACCTTGCAACGGGACTGCAAGGGGTAGTTTGTCGATTCAGGATGGCAGATCGGAGCCGTAGTCCCGCGCTCCTGATAGCAACGACTGCGAGGAATCCACGCCTCCCAACGGGTGTAGCCATACTCTTTGGTGAAGTAGTAGCGCTCCAGCGCGTTGTTCTGCTGTGACAGATTTTCGGCCGCAAAGTGATCGGACCGAATCGCAGTGAGCAGCTTTCCCGTCTCAAATTGATATTGAGCAGGTGCATTCCAATAGGTTCGTCCTATTGAGCTTCCACTCACACAACCAGGGCGATTGGGCGTAAGTTGAATATGGTATGTGGCATGGGTAGCCGAATTTGTTTGCGGCCATGAACTCGGTGCCGAAGGAAGGGGGAACAATCTCCAACCGCCCGCACGGGCGCCCGGCGTGGAGTAGCTCGCTGATCTTGACCAAATCTGATCGTAGCAACCGCCATCCGATGTGCGGATGAAGGACGCGCTGGTAGTGAATGTCACGTCAATCAAGTCGTAACCGTCACGGGCTTCGGAAAAGCTGAATTGGAAGTTCGAGTTAAACCCTCCCTGAAGGTTCTTCGAAACCATGATTCGGGTGTAGCCATCGGTTCCCAGAACAGGGAATGAGTTTGTGGCGGAATACGTTGCCCCCGTAACGCTATCGAAGTCTGTAACAATATAGGGCGAGTTTTCGTAAAGGCCGATGTTGCGCCGGTTCGGGCATGTCGCAGGATCGCCCGCGACAACTGCGCCAGACGAATTCAAGCAAACATCCTGCGTTAGATAGTCGTATAGCTCGGGGTGTGCTTGAGCATGAGCGGGCGAAAAATTTAGTATTGAAAGAAATACGGCCGCTAGCGGAATAAAGTAGCTTCTCATTGAGACCTCCTATTCCCATTAATCGGTTAAATTTCTATTCGCCGACTTTCTGATAATTATCCCAAATGAAGTGCTTATAAATCCATCTATTGCGATCTTTAAATGGATGGGATTGCCTAATTTCTTGGCATGATCGGTTTTAGGATCATAGTGCCACGGCGGTAGATCAATAAACTGATCCATCGGGTGTTCGCCAAAGTCGAAATTTAGTGGCGCAACTTCGTGGCCCTTTTCCGCCATATGTCTGGCGAATTTCTCGATATGTTTTTTTTGATAAAGCACTGTCAGCCAGTTATCTATTGTCGGCCCATCATTCTCGACGTTCATTTCGAGCGTATGGATAGCCAATCCACCCGGCGATAAAGTATCGAGCGAATTTTCAATGAAGCGCAACCCGGCATCTATAGACCCAAGATGCTCAAGTGCACAAATCGACCAGCAAAAATCATAACCTCGAAGATCGCCTGGAATATTATTCATATCCACTGTTCGAATGGAGACAAACTGTTCGAACGTCTCCTTGTCGATCAGGTGCGATTGAAACGGGATTGGCGAAGAACCGAGATGTTGGTTGCTGCTGGCCCAACCGGCAGCCTCCGCGCTGGCGGCTGCCTCATCGCTCGCTGTGACCTGAACACCCTGTGCGGCCAGATAGCTAGGTATCGGTTCCGCGCCGCAGCCAAAGCCGAGTCCGCGCTTCCCGCTCGTCATGTGGCCGTTCTCATAGATCGCTTGAAGAACATACGTCAGTTCCCAGAGCTTCCGGTGATAGACGATGGCCGTTTTGAGTTGTGCCGCCCAATGGGCAACCCACTGGCTTTCAATGTCGCTTTGCGTCGATGCTTTCGAATCAAGGCCAACGAAGTGAGCTTGCGTTTCGGCGTTAACGGGCAATGCCGCAGCCATTTTCCGGCCTAGATCATAGCCGAACGCCTTCATATTCAGTTCGAGTATGCGGACGTTCTTCACAATATCGTTGAGCGCATTGAGATTCGGCTGAGCATCGTCTGTCACCAGATCAAGCAACCGCTTTAGAATGCGGTTTTTCAGTCTAGATCCCAGCGACACTTCGGAATTCCCTCCATCCAACGGAAGGAACGCACGCGCCCCCTCTATCATAGGGACACGCGAAAAACGAAAATTGGCAAGCTCCAGGCGCATAAAACCACCAAGCCTACATTGTCCCATGCGATCCGTTGGGAGCCGCTTTCGTTGCGTCCAGCAAGACAGTCCGGAAAGCTCTCAGTCCAGGCTATGTTTTCAGAGACATGGCATTGCCCAAGTTTCGCTGTTGCGCCTCGACCTCGGTCATGGCCGCTTCGGCCACCAGTGCGATTCCGATCGACAACCTCTGCCCCTGCAACAGACGAGGTGGGTGGCCGATATTGATTATTTAGGATATTACGCTATATCCGTATCCGACATATCCGATTGGATCGATTCATGGCAACGATTTATCCCGATGAGCCAGGCGCTGTTGCGTTCGAGACTCTATCCGGCACGGCAGCCGAGGTTCGCAAGAAGCTTCGGTCGGCCGACGACGATCAAGTCGTCGCGCTGGCGCTGGAGCATGGAACTCCGAAGCTTCGGCAGGCGCTCGCTCAGGCCGTCACTCTTATCACCCCGCTCATTCTCGCGCGTCTTGCCCGCCGTGATCAGGAAACGCTCGACAAACTCGTCGACGCGCTCGTTCCGCAAGTTCCGCCTCCACAGCATCTTGTCGCAGAGGCCAGAATGAACGCCGAGGCACGGACAGAGGTGCTCATGTCGGCCGAGTGGCTAACCGCCGCGCAGCTCTCCGAACTTGCGGGATTCAGTGGCCAGAACGCCAGTGCCCAGCCCAACAAGTGGAAGCGCGATGGAAAGATTTTCGCCGTCCGCCAGCAGGGGAATGACTATTATCCTGGATATGCGCTTGACGCCGACGCCAGATACCGTCCGCTGAAGGGACTCGCGCCCATTCTCAAGCGTTTCGGAAACGATCTCGAGGACTGGGACATCGCTATCTGGTTCGCTTCGGTGAACAGCTTCCTGGGCGGCGTCCGGCCAATGGATATGCTTAAGAGTGATCCTGATCGCGTGCTGGCAGCCGCTCAAGACGAGATCGACGGCGTCCTGCATGGTTAGGAAAAAGGGCACCATCACCCCGACGCCTAGCCCTGCCCCGCTCGCTCCAGCGCCGGTGATTCCAACCGCGGCAAGCACGGGCGTCATCATCCCGACGCCTCCTACCGATCTCGCCAAGCTCATCTGCACGACCACCTGGCCAAAGACGCGGCTGATCCACCGCATTCATCAGGACCGTTTTCGGGGAGAGGAGTTCAATCCGGGGCCGGATGGTAATGCGCGCTTCAGCCCCATCTGCGATGCCAAGGGCAATTCGATCCCGACCATCTATGGCGGCGAAACCTTCGACTGCGCGGGGATGGAATCCGTCTTTCATGACGTACCCTTCGCGCCCGGGCTCAAGTCTCTCGCGAAGCGCAAGCTCAGGGGGCACCATTATTCCCAAGTGCTCGCGACGACCGATCTGCTACTCGTCGATCTCAGCAGCACGGCTTTGCGAAATCTCGGGATCAAGCGCGGTGAGCTGATTGAAACCGAAAAAGACGTCTATCCCCAAACCCGCAAATGGGCAGAGGCGATCCACGCGCAATGCCCTGATGTGCAGGGTCTGTGCTGGGTATCGCGCCAGGACGATCGATCGCTGGCCATCATGCTGTTCGGTGACCGGACCGGGACGGCCCCGCTATCTGCACACGCATCGGCGGTGGATATCGTCAACGACGCAGCGACCTACGCAGACATCATCAAGCTGGCGGAGCGCATTGGCGTCAACATCACTGGCAAATAGATCGCTCAGCGATGAGGCTGCCGGCAGCGCCGATACCCCCTCCCCCTCCTCGCGCTACGCTTCCTCAACCAAACCCCTCTGCGAAGAGGCAAAGCAATCGCTCTAAGACGGTCGGGCGGCACCTCGCGATTGTCGAACCTGCTAATCGTCGCCGTGAGGTTATTCGCTGTCGTTCACTTCTCTTAGTATCTGCCCATCCATTAAGGCTCGGGCGACGAGAGCCGACCGTTTATAAACGCCGTAACGTTGCATAGCGACCGATATGAAATATTTGACCGTGGCTCCACCAAGACCAAGGATCTTGCCGATTTCCCAATCGGTCTTGCCGAGCGCGACGAGTGTCGTGCATTCAGCCTCCCGACGGGTGAGCTTGGGGCCAGCATTCCGCCGTGCGGGCTGATACAGGCGCAGGGCCATGTTGAACCCGAAAGAAGCGATGACATGAAGTGCAGCCAGAAGGTCGGGTGTTGCCTCAACGACCCGGGAGGCTGCGAAGGTACAGGACGCGCGCGGTTCTCCCGGAACATGCAGAGGCACCGTCACGCCATGCGAAAGACCATGGACCCGCGCCGCTCCGAAGAGCGCCAGTTGCGGTTCGCGTAGGGAAACTATCGCTGGTATTTCATCCCACGAAAAAGGTCGATCAAGCAGCTCGCTGACTTCGTAGACGGGATCGAACACATAGTGATGATTCTCGATGTAGGAGTTTATGAATTCGGCAGGGTAGTTCGTCACCACCAAGGCACGTTCGGCGAGGCGCGGCAGATTCCCGTGCTGAACCAGCGCCACATGATCGAAGCCCATTTGCTTCGCACCGCGAGCCAGGCTTTCGCAAAGTGAATCGAATGACGTCGCCTTGAGAATCTGTGAGAGAATGTCGCGCAGGTGAGGTCCAATAAACACAGGATTCCTCCTTGCTGGAACGGGACTCCTCAATCCGGCCGCGCGCGTGAATCCAAAGCCGGGGTCGCTCGTCCATGGCCAATGCCATGGTATGCGGCCCAGGCGGTCGCGAACCACACTGACACACAGGCGTCCTTGCCTTTACGCACGGAACGGGAGTCACATTTCTGCAAACAAATGATGCAACCATACCTCGTTAGACACTTTGAGCCGGTCATTCTGGCAATGGCCGTAGAAACTTTTTGCTGCCAATTGAGTCCGTTCTCGCGGAATCCTCGTGCCCACGCCCGGCAATCGCAGCAATATCGGCCTATTTTCCTTCAGGAACGGCCTCGCGAGATGATTGCAGGCCACTGGTCTCACCAGGGGAATGAAGCCGCCTCGTCGTGAATTGCGAAATGTCGCTGAAGGCACTTTCGAAGACGGCGGCCGTCCAAAACTGCGGAAAGCCGTAATTGTTGGCTTGCAGCCCCCCGGATAGGCGTGAACGGCAAAGTTGCCGAAGGAACAGCATCCATGTCTGATTGCACGTCGTTCCCCAGCCTAGCCTACTCTTCAGGCCCGGAACGGCTCGTGGCGCTGGGCCGAAACGTCATCGCAACGGAGGCGGAAGCGCTCTGGGCCTTGGGAAACGAGCTCGACCAGTCCTTCGGCCACGCCATCGCGACACTTCAGCAGACCAAGGGACGTATCTGTGTCTGCGGGCTTGGTAAATCCGGCCATATCGCGCGAAAGATCGCCGCGACGCTTTCCGCCACCGGCTCCCCAGCGATCTTCCTCCACGCAAGCGAGGCGGTGCATGGCGACCTGGGCGCATTGCACGAAGCCGATACGCTTCTGATCCTTTCCAATTCCGGCAGCACTCGCGAATTGGGTACGATCCTCTTGCGCGCGGATCATATGAATATTCCGATTGTTGCGATTACGTCGGCCCGCGGTTCGCGCCTTGCCGAAGCGGCCGAGACTTGCCTGTTTCTCCCCAACAAGGCGGAGGCTTGTCCTCACCAGAGCTCTCCGACGACATCCACAACGATGATGCTCGCTCTGGGTGATGCACTCGCGATTACTCTGATGCGGTTGAAGGGCGTTACAGCCGCAACGTTGCATAGCTTTCATCCCGGAGGCCGGCTTGGTCTCGACCTTGTGACGGTAGAAAGCTTTATGCATCGGGGAGAGCAATTGCCCATCGTGGCAACCGACGTTTGCATGCAGACCGTCGTCGCCACAATGAACGAAGGTGGTTTTGGCGTCGCCGCAGTTGTCGATGAAAAAGGACATCTTGAGGGCGTCATTACCGACGGAGATCTCAGGCGGCATGCTCATTCGCTCCGAGGAGCAGTCGCACGCGATGTCATGACACGTAATCCCCATGTGCTTTTCGGAGGCATGCTAGCGCGAGACGCGCTGGAGATGCTCTCAGACGCCCGCATCACGTCACTGTTAGTGATGGATGCCGAGGATGAGCGGCGGATTATCGGTCTCGTTCACATCCATGATCTGCTCCGTCTCGAGATCGGTTGATATGCGCGTTACCATCGTCATCCCTGCCCGCTATGAATCCTCGCGGTTTCCGGGAAAGCCGTTTGCGCAGCTTAAGGGAGCCTCTGGGACTGAACGATCGCTGTTGGAGCGCACTGTCAATGCTGCCTTGGCCGTCTGCCCTACAATTGAGGTCGTTGTAGCAACCGACGACTCCCGGATTGCGGACGCTGCCCGCTCAGCTGGAGCCCGTTCAACCATCACGTCCTCTCTGTGTTTGAATGGCACTGAGCGCTGCGCTGCAGCGATTGAGGATGGTGCCGTTGACGCCGACGTCATCGTCAACCTGCAGGGAGATGCGCCCCTCACGCCACCTAGCGCCATCGCTGCCCTCATTTCAGAAATGAGCACTGACCCCACTGTCATGGTCGCCACCGCCATGACGCGATGTGGCTCTGACACGGTGACCCGGCTGCGCGCAGACGAAGCAGCAGGCCGCATTGGCGGCACGACCGTCGTCACGGATGGGGCTGGAGATGCGCTATACTTCTCCAAGCGGCTGCTGCCTTATGGCGGCGGTAGCGTTGAATGTCCGATTTTTCTCCACCTTGGCCTGTATGCCTATCGCCGCCGTGCGCTCTTACACTATGCAGCCCTGCCCCCCGCTCCGCTCGAAGCAGCCGAGGGACTGGAGCAACTTCGTTTTCTGGATGAACGCATCCCGATGCGAATGGTAGAGATCAGCGAGCCAGCTGGTGGTCTCTGGGAGGTCAACAACCCCGGCGACATTTACATCGTCGAGCAGGCTCTCGCATTGCGTGGTATCGCGTGATGGGGTTGGACAAATGTCGTCCATGATGTTTCGCGACAGGCAGATTGGGCAGGAAAGCCCCCTCTTCCTGATCGCCGGCCCTTGTGTGCTGGAGTCCCTGGAATTGTCGTTGCGTGTCGCGGAGCGGTTATCGCAGATCGCTCTCCGGCATGATATCCTGATCATCTTCAAGGGCTCGTTCGACAAGGCAAATCGGACTTCACTGACATCCTATCGAGGTCCAGGACTTGATGACGGCCTCGAAATTCTCCGCTTGGTCGCCGAGAAGACGGGATTGCCCGTTCTGACGGATGTTCACGATCCCGCTCAGGTCAAGTCAGTGGCTGAGGTCGTCGATATACTGCAGACGCCCGCGCTACTTGCGCGCCAGAGCGACCTGATCGACGCGGTTGCGCGCTCAGGCCGGGTCGTCAATCTCAAAAAAGGGCAGTTCATGGCCCCCGGAGATATGGCGCACGTGCTCGATAAAGCGCGATCTGCGGCCGTTGCAGCCGGCCAGGATCCGAACTCATTTCTCCTCTGCGAACGTGGCGCCAGCTTCGGCTACAACAATCTGGTCACCGATCTGCGGAGCCTTTCCGTCATGGGTGAAACGGGCGCACCAGTCGTGTTCGACGCCAGTCATAGCGTGCAAGCACCCGGGAGCCTTGGGAACCGATCGGGCGGTGAGCGCCGATATGTGCCGCTGCTGTGTCGGGGGGCGGTGGCGGCAGGCGTCGCGGGCCTATTCATTGAGACGCATCCCGATCCGACCAAGGCGCTGTCAGACGGCCCGAACTCCTGGCCACTCGATCTTCTCGATCCGTTGGTAGAGCAGCTCGTGGGTCTCGACCGTTTCGTCAAAGGCAGCCTTGCGGCCTATCCGTCAGCACATTGACAGAAAGAGAAGGTACGAGGTGCAGAAGGATTGGGTCGAACGCGATCAGCAGCCGCCGAGCGACACGCCAGGCGCATGAACGACATCGTTCCTGTTATCCTCTCGGGCGGCTCCGGGACGCGCCTCTGGCCCTTGTCGACACACCATAGTCCAAAACAGTTCATTCCTCTGCTGGGAAGCCAGAGCCTGCTGCAGCAGACCATCCTTCGCGCACGGCAAACAGGTATCGCGAAGGCGCCAATCCTGGTGACGAATATCGCCCACGTCGCTCAGCTTGAATGCCAACTGAAGGAAGTAGCTTGTGTGCCTTTCCGGCTCATACTGGAGCCCGAAGGACGCAACACGGCTCCGGCTATCGCCATGGCCTCCCTTGAGGCGCCGACCCCGAAAAGTTTACTCCTTGTCTTGCCGAGTGACCATATCATCAAAGATGTCGCTGCTTTTGGGGCAGCGATACAGCAAGCCGTGCCGCTGGCCGAGCAAGGGTGGATGGTCACATTCGGTATTCAGCCAGACTATCCCGAGACGGGATATGGCTACATCCGCAGCGGAGTAGAGATTTCGCACGGCGTGCATGATGTCGAGGCATTCGTCGAGAAACCGGGTGCGACCAGTGCTGCGGCGATGATCGCCGACGGCGGGCATTTCTGGAATGCCGGGATTTTCCTCTTTCGGGCTGACATCATGGTCGAAGCGATAAGAGCGCACGCTCCAGATGTTCTGGCGGCGGCTGAACAGGCTCTCGCATTGGCGCACCGCAGCAATTTCACTGTAGCACCTGATCCGGCCGCCTTTGGAGACGCACCTGCGACCTCGATCGATTATGCGGTGATGGAGAAAGCAACCAAGGTCGCGGTTGTTCCAGTTAGCATTGGTTGGTCGGACCTCGGTAGCTGGGACATGCTTCACGCTGTCGGTGAGCGCGATGCCGCTGAGAATATGGTCGACGGCAATGTAACGGTGATGGAAGGTCGCAATTGCCTGTTGAAGACTACAGGCCCTCTTATCGCAACGATTGGGGTGTCCGACCTAATCGTCGTCGTTACCCCAGATGCAGTGCTTATCGCCCCACGTGGCCGATCGCAGGATGTTCGCCGGCTAGCCGAAAAGGTTGGAAATCCTTCGGCGCCTGTGGAGTCCAACCGGTAGGTCGACGACATCGCAAAATTGGAGCCCTTTCGATGTTGCAGCCGAAGTTCCATGATCGCGGCGGAGCCGGAGGAGACGTCCGGTTCAGGCTCGGCTATGCCGAACTGCTCACGCCCCACTATGTTTCAAAACCTTGGGGTCGGAGACCTCTCTCGGATGACCCATCGGGTGGGCAACTGATCGGAGAAATAGTCTATCAGGTGCCTGATGTCGGGCTGACGATCAAATGGCTGCAAACGAGCAAGCCCTTATCCGTGCAAGTACATCCGCAAGGCGCAGGACGGAAAGATGAATGGTGGTACGTCGTTGATGCCCAAGCTGAAGCTTACATCGATTTTGGGCTAAAGGAACAATTAGCGCGGGCGAAAATCGCCGAGGCAGCTCGAAACGGCAGCCTACCCTCATTGCTCAATCGTATCACTCCGATCGTGGGTTGTTCCTATTTTATTAGGGCCGGTACAATTCACGCCCTCGGGCCTGGGCTGACCGTGCTGGAAGTACAGGAAATGAGCGACGTCACCTATCGCCTGTTCGATTATGGACGGGATCGTGCGCTTCATCTCGCAGAGGCTCTCTTCGAGGCGAGGACGGATACCGGATCGGTTGAGGACATGCCCGATGATCTTGCTTCGTTTGCGATTACTCGCGTCAATATGGAGGTCGATAGCCATGTCACGGTCGCCTCTGATCGGGCATGTCTGGCGATCCTGTCTGGCGAAGGGATTATAGACAATCAAGCGTTTGCCGCGAACCAATGCTGGTTCGCGCATGGCCCCATGTCGCTGCATGCAAAAAAGCAGACGTGCATCATACTCGTCGAACCGCGAAACCCGCGTAAAGTTGATCTCAACCAGCAAAGATTAGTGCTGTAATGCCTTCCACATCTTGAGTGCATTTCGGTTCGTATATTCACATACCTCCCCTATCTGCAGACAATGCCCTCTGAATATTAATCAACCTTTATGAACAAGAGTCGCGTTTTATGATATTGGCAATGAATGATCTGGATGAATCTGATTGCTGAAGAGGTAGCAAATGGCCAACTACGTTACTCGCGCAAAGCACCGGGCAGCATTACGTGGTTGGTGGGGCTTTGTATGCGCGATTTTGATGGGCACCATCGGTATTTCCGCATGGATTTTTCTCACCCTTGAATTACTGAACTGGCACGATCAACTCTATCATCCCGAAAGATATAAAGTCTTCCCTCGTGGGCCAATGGAACTTTGGAGCTTTTTCCTGATACCCACTGCTGCGCCCTGCCTTATCATCGCTACAATAATGCTGAATTCAGTGATCTGGCTATTCCCACCCCTGCGCCGATTGTCCGAAGAGCCCGCCAAAACCGATCCAAGTCAGAGCTTCGGACCGGTACAGCGCAGTCTCGCCAAGGGCGCCTTTTGGTCAAGCTGGACAATCCCTCTGGCCGTCATGGCAGCCCGATTCGCCCATTGAGTGGCAATGCGCTGCTGGCACCCACGTTCCCGAATACACGCCTTGCTTCGCTCGAAACAACCTAACGTTGCGCCATCCGCGCGTCGCCTATGCGCGGGACTGCTCGTTGACGAATGCGAAGCCGCCGGCCTCGAGGAATTGCTGACCATGACCTGATAACCGGTTTACACTGACGACAATTTCAATGCCTGCGCCCTTCGTATCCCTAGCTCTTCCTTGCCACTGTTCAGCCTTCGTGACTCATGAATGGCCGCGCGACAAGGCTTCAACCCGACTTGCCTTCCTGCCTCCGAAAACAAGAAAGCTCAGCAGTGCAAAGATCCATGCGGAGATCGCGGCGTAGAGCGTGACCCACCCGATGCCCTGCGCCAGTGCGTCGCGGGCGGTGACGATGGGGGCGCCATTGCCCTCAGCGGCTGGCAGGTTCCCCGCCGAAATGGCGTCCGCCAAAGCCCGCAGCATGGTTTCGTCAGGCGGCTGCGGGAGGGCTTGGGCGAGATGGGCATATACGCCGCTCAAAAGGATCAGGCCCATGATCGCGATATTGACCGCCAGTGAGATGAACCGAGCGCTCATATCCATGCCCGCTGCCATGCCGGCCCGGGCGGGCGGCAAGGCGGCCGTTGCGGTGTTGGTGACGGGGGTGTTGGTCAGGCCGAGCCCGATCCCGGCGATGATGCAGCCGGGAAGCAGCGTCACCCAGGACGCATGCGCGCTCGCAGCCACGAGATGCAGCAGGATGAAGCCCGCGCCGATGATGAAGAGGCCCAGGGGAATGACCAGGCCGGGGCCTCCGCGCAGCAGCAGCCGCTCCGCAATCGGCGGGACCAGGATCGTCGGCACGGTGTAGGCGAGCACGGTCAGGCCCGCCGCGATGGCGTCGTAACCCAGCACGGCCTGGAGGTAGATCGGCAGATAGATCACGAACGGCCAGAAGCTGAAGTTCATGCCGCCGGCCCCGAGCAACGCGCCCGAGAACCGACGCACACGCAAGGCGGTGAAGTCGAAAATCGGCCGCGCAATACGGTTTTCAACAAGGACAAACAGGATGAAGCTGGCAAAGCTGGCCGCAAGGACCGCTAGCGCTGTGGGGCTAGTCAGGCCCAGTTCCTGTCCCTGGGTAATCAGGAAGACGATCCCGAACACCGCGATCGTCAGTGTGACCATGCCGGCGACGTCGATACGGGTCGTATGGGGATCGGACGATTCCTCGATCCCCCGGTACGCGCAGAAGACCGTGACCCCCGCGAGAACGACGTGGATCAGGAACACCCATTGCCAGCTCGCCAACTCGATGATGACGCCGCCGACGATCGGGCCGAAGCCAAGGCCGGTCCCGAAGACGATGCCCCACCAGCCGAATGCCCTGCCGCGCTCCGGCCCGTCGCGGAACTGGTGCGACAGTACCGCTGTCTGGCAGGCGAGCATCGCGGCGGCGCTTAGCCCTTGAAGAAAGCGCGCCGCGATCAGCAGCGGCGCATTGGCTGCCAGTCCGCAGATCAGGGATGAAGCGCCGAAGACGACGACCCCCGCGATAAAGATGCGCTTGCGGCCGAAGCGATCCCCCAGCGCGCCCATTGCCATCATCACCGCGCACATGGCTATGGTGTAGCCGTTCATGATCCATTGCAGTTGCCGGAAGTCGGCTGGGAGCACACGTTCAAGTGTCGGCAGGATCGAGGGGATGCTGGTGATCTCCAGCCCGAGCATGAGGGCGGAAAGACATATTGCGATCAGGGCAAAGGTGTGCGTCGAAAGATTGGTGGCAGTCATGTCCTGGCCTTGCTGTTGCTTGCACCGCAAAGCGGGTCATTGCCAATGCGATAGACGTTGCCCGGCTCACCCTGCGCGCAAAGATATGGTTCACTTGCAAAACTGCCGACGCTCTGTTCATTTAGCAATCTGATGACAGGGCGTTTCAGTGACAACAAATATGGATGAATATGATGGGCACGCTTGAGGTCGATTCCGTTCGGGCCTTCGTGATGATTGCGGATCTCCAGAGCTTCACCCGCGCCGCCGAGGCCCTGGGCACGACACAGGGAGCGATCAGCGTGAAGCTGAAGCGGCTGGAGGAGCGCCTTGGCAAGAAGCTGATCGAGCGGACGCCCAGGCAGGTTCGGCTGTCCGTCAAGGGCGAGACGTTCCTTCCGGCTGCACGGGAGCTTCTGGTAGCGCATGAACGTGCGCTCTCCTCGCTGGCCGGTGAAAGGCGCCGCTTCCGGCTGGGGATCGCCGCACATATCATGGGGCCGGAGTTTCCGAGCTTGCTGGCGAAACTCAAGTCGACCGACCCGTGCCTTGTGGTAGAGGTGCTGATCGACAATTCCCGCGCGTTGCTGGATGCCTATGAGGCGGGATCGCTCGACGCGGTGATCGTGCGTAGCGATGATGACCGGCGCGACGGCGAAGTGCTTGGCCCGGAGCATTTCGGATGGTTCGCTTCACCAGGTTACGAGCATCGTGCCGGCGATGCCTTGCGGATCGCCAGCCATCCGCCTTGCTGTAAGGTGCGGGAAGTCGCAACGCGGCTGCTGGATGGCGCCTCGATCCCGTGGACAGATGTCTTCGTCGGCGGCACCGCAGCGATCACGGCGGCGGTGATCGCCGGCCTTGCGGTTGCGGCTCATCCCTGCCGTCTGGCCACGCCCGACATGATTGAGGTCGGCGAGGCCCTTGGGCTGCCGCCGATTCCGTCGCTCTCCATCATGCTATATTCATCGCTAACCGATCCCAAAACGCGCGAGACACTGCGTGCGATCACCGCGGCGTTCAGTGAACATCGCCGGGGGAGCAACAAGCCGATTTGCCTCGTTGCCGCAAGTAAGGGCGACTAGAGGCTATTTAACATTACCCAGAATTTAAGAGCGGAAGGCACGGCGCCATGATCTGAAACGCTAACCTTAGTTATCAACATCACCCCTGCCTTTCGCGAAATCTCCCTGTGCGTGCTTAGCTCGATAGCGCGTCATCAGCCATTTTGCAGCATCTGAGCTGCTTCCGACACCACAGCCTCCTCGACTTCATCTCTTCGGATATGACGCAATAGAAGCTGGCGAGTGATCTCGCTGCGATCCAATGCGCCAAAGAAATGATGGCCCTGTCCGATCTCACAGCCCAAACCCCGCAAACTTGCTGCCTGCTCAAAGGTCTCAATACGCGCGGCAATGACCTTCATGCCCAATGTCTTGCCGACATCCACGACGGATCGAACAATGGCACGACAGGCCTCCGAGGATTCAACCCTCGATGTGATCGGGTGATCAATTTTGAGGGCATCGACGGGAAATGAAAGCAGGTGGGTCAGCGAGGCATAGTCAGAACCAAAGTCGTCCAAAGCCAACCGCACCCCCAATTCTCTCAACTTGACGGTCGCATCCGCCAGAATCTGATTGCGCTCGCCAAGCGATGCCCTTTCGCGGAGTTCGAGGATCACGTACTCAAGAGGAAGATTTTCTGTCGCGCACGCCGATTCAATGTCCCGAGCAAGCGCACTGCCAAGCAGATCTGCCGCAGAGATGTTGAGCCCAACGTGTTGGAACGGGATACCGAGATCAATCCAACGCCGAACATCGGCAGCAACGATCGACAGCATCCGGCGCGTGATATCTGAAGCGATACGCGCATCTGTGAAAGCGTCATCAAACGATGCGGCTGGAATCACGTCGCCATCTACTGTCTTCAATCGGCAGAGCGCCTCCACCCCAACAATCTTGGCCGTGTCGAGACAAACCAGAGGTTGATAATATGCATCGATGCGATGCTCACGCAGAGCCGCCGCAACCATACTGATCGTGGAAAGTCTATCGAAAATTCGACTTCCAATATCCGGACTGTATCGGACGAAGCCTCCGCGCCCGATATCCTTTGCGTGATAAAGCGCCAGGTCGGCGTGACGCTGCACCTGGTCGGCTGTTTCGTCGGCTGCTAATGGCGATGCACCGCCCATCGTCGCTCGAGGCACCATCACATGGCCATCGCAATCGATCGGATGTTCGATTGCAGCGCGAATGTGCTCTGCGATGTGTTCAAGATTGTACGCGGCCTCCGGTGATTTCTGAAGCAGCACAGCGAATTCATCTCCGCCGATGCGAAATGCAGGGTCTGGTTCGACGGCTTTGGAAAGGCGAGAAGCCACCTTTTGTATCAGAAGGTCGCCAGCATGATGGCCGAACGTATCGTTCGTTGTCTTGAGGTTGTCGAGGTCGAGAAGCAGCAAAGCCCAGCTCGTCGGCGGCTTGCAGGACAGCTGGGACACCGCCTGTTTGAATCTCCCCTGATTTGGAAGGCCAGTAAGCGCGTCGATGTTCGCTTTCTGCTCCCGTTCGAACTGGCAATCATTCCGCTCAATGGCGATGCCACTAAGGCGCGCGCATGTTTCAGCCATGAGTTGCTCGTCTGGGGTTAGTTCCCGGCTTTCGCGCAAATATACCCTAAAGGCCCCTTTCAGGAGACCGGCGCTATCATGGACGGGCACCGATAAATGCGACCGTAGCTCCATGGACGGCGATAGGTCGCGCACATGATACTCGCGGGAATCGGTTGCGCTTTCGGGCGCGAGGTCGATTTTGTGCATAACCACAGCGGCTCCGCGCGGCTCGGCCTGCTCCCTCATCTGAACTCCGCTCTGAAGCGCCCCAGAGTTGTCTGAAGAAGCAGAGGTCGCAAGAGGACGCAATTGGCCCTGCGGGTCCACACCAAGCACAGTACAAATCATGTTCGGGAATCGCTGGGATGGTGCTTCACAAATCTGCTCAAGGATCATTGAGAGGGGAGCGTTGGTTGCGATCAATTCAAGTATACCGACACGAAATTGGAGCATAAACGTCTCGAAGTTGAGAATATTCTCAACAATATTATCGTGATCACGTAGAGGAGTGCTGACCGGAGAGCATGAATTTCAGTTTAATCATCCATTATGGATGGACATGCATGACCGCCCCCATTCAAGGCGATTCACTCGACCAATCCGCGCTGACCTAGTGTGCGTGGTCGAACCGCTATGTCCATTTTTGTCGCTGGATCAATTCGACTGAGAGCAGCCTGGGTTAAGTCTTGCTCACTCCAGTTGACCGAATCATGGCCCTGCATGAGCTGTTGCCTTGTTCGAACGTATGTCTCGGCGTCTTGCAGACGCCCCAGAGGCCCCGGAAACGCAGGAGCGATTGAAGCGCTTCGCCTTTCTCGCGCTGTCAGTATTGCCTGTTGTCCGGAAGGAACCCATCGACCGTGCAGCATAGATGTATCTACACTGTTGATACGGCCATCTGCTCAGCAGGCCATATGTTTAGGCGGCCGTGGGGAGCGGGTCGGTTCCCTCGCTCAAGATGGCGAGATATCGTCGGTAGCTGAACACGCGCCCTCGTTTGCGCCCTGTGATTTCCTCGACGATACCAAATCGCTCCAGATCGACGAGCGCAGCATTGACCGTGGGCGCTGAGAGACCTGTTTTTTGAACAAGCTGATTGGCCGTCAGGAACGGGTTTTGCTGAAACAGATCGTGGATACGCAGCGCGGAACCTGCCCGGTCACTGTCTGTCGTAATCCGCTCGCGGTCTTCCTTGAACAGATCGACGATCCGCGTGGCTGCATCGAACGCCTGATTAGCCGTATCCGCAACGCCGGTGAGAAAGAAGTCGAGCCAGGCTTCCCATGCCCCGTGCTCGCGCACTTCCTGAAGCAGGCGGTAATAGTCGGCGCGATGCGTTTTAAGGTAGAGGCTCAGATAGAGCAGCGGCTTGCGCAGCACACCGTTGACGCAGAGGTACAGCGTCACCAACAAGCGACCGATCCTGCCATTGCCATCAAGGAACGGGTGGATGGTCTCGAATTGGACGTGCAGCAGCCCGGCCTTGATCAGGGCGGGCAGACGCGAACCGTCCTCGTGCATGAAGCGCTCAAGCGCATCGAGACAAGCATCCATCTCTGTCGGCGGTGGCGGCACGAATAGTGCGTTGCCTGGACGTGAACCACCGATCCAGTTCTGAGACCGCCGAAACTCGCCGGGATTTTTCGTGCCGCCGCGCCCGCTTTGCAACAGTCGCTCATGCATCTCGCGGATCAGACGTAGTGACAGCGGCAGGTTTTCGAGACGCTCCAGCCCATACATCATCGCATCGACATAGTTCGACACTTCACGAATGTCGTCGATCGGCTGGCCAGCCTGCGCCTCGGTTTCGAAGCGGAGCAGGTCCGAAAGAGTCGATTGTGTGCCCTCTATCTGGGATGAAAGGACGGCTTCCTTCCGCACGTACATATAGAGGAACAGTTCTTGGCGCGGCAGCAGCATAGTGATGCCGTCCAGGCGCCCCAAGGCACGTTCCGCCAGACTTAGCCGCTCCAGAAGGGCCAGCACATCAATCGGCGGCTGCGGCGGTAGCGGGGGTGGTACGAAGCCGCGCACGATCTCGCCCGCAACGGGGGTCTCGACAAAGCGGCCTAGCCGGATATTGGATGCTGATTCGGACATGCCCCACTATGCGGGAGCAGCCTTATTTAAGCAATGAGCCATTGGCTTAAATAGCGTCTCAACTAAGATAAGCGCACTTAAATAACCGTCGACACCATCATTCTGAGGGATACGCCCTCCGCGGACGACGGTAGCCACGAATTCGTGTAGCCGCCGTCTCATATGCGAGAGCTGTCATCACCACCGGCGATCGACTGTGCGGGAATGCAAGACAGCATCCTATGGCTGCTGTTGTTCGGGCAACCGCTCACGATCGAAATTGAAGCTTTGAAGCTTTGCATCAAGCCCCTTCACGACATCGGCAGTAAGGTCGTTAGCAAAATTGCCGCCCAGCGATGCGTTCCGATCGAGCAGCAGCCCGCATTTCCTACTCGTATAGGCTTGCGCGATGACCGGCTGCACCTCGGTTGAAATGCGTTCCATGGCCTTGGCCCGCGTTGCGTCAATTTCACGGCTGTTGTGGGCCGCCTTGCGCTGAAGAGCCGTCCAGCGGGTAGCGAGTCCGTCACGCTTTTGTTTGGTCTGCGCGTTGTCCGGCTGACCTTCCAGCGATTTTACCTCGGCCTCCAATGGGGTGCGTTGCTGGTCGATTTCGGCCTGTGCCGTTCGTGTCAATTCGGCCAAGCGCGTGGTGGCCGCTTTCGCCACAGCCGCGTTCGCGAAGATCGCTTCGCGTGACAAGAGACAAATACCGGGGATCACAGGTCCACCGAGGCCTTGCGCAGGCGTCGGTGTTTGCGCCGCGAGAGATACAGGAGCCGCACCGGCGGCAAGGAAAGCGAGAATCGTGGAAAACCGAGACATTGTCAGTCCTTCTCATGAATTTGAAGGGCATCGCCAACGACCGCCGGCGCCCCCTCTTTTGGTTCTGGAGTTTTGCGCGACAAAAGCTCAGGGAATAGGTCGATCGAAGTAAGATGCAGGGTGATGAGCCCCAACCACCCACGAGCATTCCACTCTGCCAACGTTGGCCCATCGAGAGCTGAAAAGCGCTCAGCGTCCACCACCTTGAAGCCGTCACGCGCGATATTCCGCCCATCCGGCAGAACAATCCCGACCTGCCGCTCTACGAGCAAATCACGACCATCGAGCGCTCGCATGAACGCCACGGTGGCTTCGACTTCGCCGCGGAATGCCTCGCAGAAGGCCAGCGCACGCTCCGTCATCATCGCCGGCCGACCATTTTCGAAAAGGGGCTGACCTTCGTCTTCGACGAGACCGTCACATTCAAAATCGATACCCAGGATGTAACGGTCAGTCTCTTCAATCCGAAGGAAACCGAACGGATATCGGCGTGCGTAGGCGGGAATATAGATTCCTTCCGCCCAATTCCCTTCGTTGAGGAATGCGTTGCGACCATCGAGCCCTAGAATTGCGTGTGGGGTGCCATCGGCGCTGGCGAAGACTATGGGATAGTGCCGCGCCGCTCGCCCGAACTCGCTGACCACAATGGGAATAGAGGGTGTTTCAGCGGTGAAGGAATAGTCACCTTCCTTGAGCCGCAACCCCGAATGGAGGGTCACGTCAAGCGGCCGCAGGGAACGGTAGAACAGCGGCTGGGTCGGCTGGGGGCTCGTTTCGGGTGCGGCCATGGCTGGTCTCTCGATTCGCTCTGCGCAGTCAGCGAAGATCCACTGGCTGTTGGCAGCGTTCCTAACGGGGCAATCGCGCACTAACTATTGTGGACTCCCGCAATTTAACCGGCACCCATTTTCGACGATACTCCGCCCAGCGCATTCGGGAGTGCGCTTCAGGCAGGGTGGACAGTGCAATTCTGATCAGCGAGCGCATTGCGGGTTTCGGGCAAAACCGAAGATGGGGCGGCATGTTAGCCAGTCGCCGGCCGGTGCTGCGCGCACCTCCTTTCCCTAGCTCCAAGCCAGTTGGACGTCCGGCACTGCGGAAGCCCGGCCAACTGACCGCATCATATTCACATACCATCGATATTAATGAGATTTCCGCACAAATTGCCAAGGCGCGGGTGGGTGGAGATTTCTGGCAGCCGTCCCCATCACGGCCGACCAATCCACGGCCGTCAGTCGCAATGGAACGGCCCTCTCTCACCTTCGATCCATGGCCAATGATTGAAGAGAGCCAGCCAATCATTGCCGCCAGCGACACCGAGATGGCGTTGCTTGCCGCCGCCGCTGGATGCGCAGTGCTGCGCCCAGGAGACCGTCGGCCATACCCGCGCGACAATCTGTTGGGCAACCTCCTCCATCGCCTTGTTGCGTTCGACTATTTCGATCCGTGGAATGGGCAGCCGATCTCGATTGCTGCGTGGATAGACATTCTCGCGGAGTGGCGGCGCACGATCGATCGAAATCGTGAGATTGCCGTAGTGTGCGGCATTGCGGCTTGGAAGCGCTCTGCCCTGGCTACACATCTTTGGTCCGGCAAGGCGCCGACATTTACAAGGACACCTCCGGAAGGGCCCTCCCCGCCTGGAAAAAATGTCGCCGTCTGGCCGTCCCGTGTTTCTCGAGCGGACCGTGACCGGGTTCGCGCCGACGATGGCCTGATCGTCCAGATCGAAGACGGTTTTATCCGTTCCGCCGGACTTGGCTCACGGTTGGTTCCTCCTTGTTCCATCGTGGTCGATTGGTCGGGTATCTACTACGATCCTCGTGAGACGAGCGACCTCGAAACCCTCCTTTCCAGCGCCGAGCTCGGAGCGGATTTGTGCCGTCGCGCGGCAAACCTCATCCAATTTCTCTCGCGCCATGGAATCACAAAATATGGTAGCGAGCGTGGCACCTTGCTCAGCCTGTCTGACAGGAGGCGCAAAGTGCTCGTTGCCGGGCAAGTGGCCGACGATCGAAGTGTTCGGCTGGGCTGCGCGGATGTCACGAATTCGCTCGACTTGTTGCGACGTGTTCGCGAGATCGAAACTGACGCCTACATCATCTTCAAACCGCACCCTGATGTGGTTGCTGGCCTACGCCCAGGGCACGTTCCCGTGAGTGAGGCCGCGCGCTATGTCGACCTCGTCCTGCCGGACGCGTCGATCGATGATTTGCTCAACAACGTGGACGCCGTTCATGTCCTGACGTCACTGACAGGCTTTGAAGCTTTGCTCCGCGGTCGCGAGGTGATCACACACGGGCAGCCCTTTTACGCCGGGTGGGGCCTCACACGCGATCTTGCTGAACCCATCGCCCGCCGCAACCGTGTTCTGACACTCGAGCAGCTCGTTGCCGCGACCCTCATTCTTTACCCGCGATATTTTGATCCAGTGACCGGCTTGCCATGCCCGCCCGAAGTTCTCTCCCAGCGCTTTTCGGTCGGCTCGATGCCCAAACCCGGCTTCGTTCAGGTGTTTCGTTCGATTCAGGGCCGATTGAACCTCGTTCGACGCAAGCAGGCCATGCTCCAATGACGCAACGGTCTTTCCTTTTCCTTCAGGGGCCGCCTGGCCCGTTCTTCAGGCAACTCGCGTCTGGTTTGCGCGCGCGTGGACATCATTGCCACCGCATCAACCTGAACGGTGGCGACTGGTTCGATTGGCGAGGACCATCAGACAGTTTCCGAGGCACGCTGGATGACTGGTCAGGTTACCTTCACGGGGTGATCGAGCGCCATCAAGTGACGGACGTCATTCTGTTTGGGGACTGCCGCCAATATCATCTCAGCGCGCGAGTTTGCGCCATGAACCGCGAGGTCGCGGTTCATGTCTTTGAGGAAGGGTATATCCGTCCGGATTGGGTTACGCTCGAACGGGACGGCGTGAATGGCAATTCTAGCCTACCACGCGACCCGGACGCTTATATCTGCCTGGCGAGGCAGTTACCCCCTGTCCCCACTCACAATCATGTTGCACCAAATTTTCGACAGCGCGCAACCGAAGCCATGGCCTATTGCCTCGCTACCCTTCTGCTGGCGCCTCGTTTCCCGAACTACGTGTCGCACCGGCCTTATCCGATCCTATCAGAACTGCGCGGTTGGATTGCACGCATCATGGCGCGGCCGATAGCTCGTCGGCGCTCGGCAAAATCTTTGGCTGAACTCGGCTCACGCCGCTATTTTCTTCTGCCTCTTCAACTGGACTCCGACCATCAGATTCGCATCCATTCCCCGTTTTCGGGGATGGCGGTTGCGCTCGAAGCTATCGTCAGATCTTTCGCGGCACATGCAGCCAAGGACATCGTCCTGCTTGTGAAGGAACATCCGCTCGACAACGGCCTTCATGCTTGGCGCAATATCGTTGTCGATTTGGCGCGGGCGCATGGAGTCGCCGATCGGGTACTCTTCATCGCAGATGGCGATCTCTACACGATTGTCGATCGGGCTTCCGGTGTAGTGACGGTCAACAGCACGACAGGCACATTGGCTCTTGCGTCCGGAATACCGGTCATCGTGCTTGGTAAGGCCATCTACGATCTGCCCGGTATAACCCATCAGCACTCGCTTGATGCGTTCTGGGTGAGGCCGACCGCTCCCTCCCCGGATGTCTATGAAGCCTTTCGCCGGGTCGTTGTCGCGCGATGCCTGCTATATGGGGGCTTCAGCAGCGCAAGAGCCCGCGCCTTGCTGCTCCCGGAGGCCATCACGCGCCTTGGTGGGATACAGGGGAGAACCCTGAGGGCCGCACCTTACGCGAAGGTGGCGGCATGAAGATGTTCAATGAAATACTGGACGGCGGTGGTGGATGCCCAATCCAAAACCTTGCGTTGCAGAGAGCCCGCCCCGAGCTGGTTCTTGACTTATCGCGCCTGATAGCTCGCGTGTTGCACCCTGCCCCAACCGGTGTCGATCGGGTCGAAATGGCATATGCACGCAATCTCATGGATCGTGCAGGCGACCGATTGCGTTTCTCCGCCATTCACCCATGCGGTGTCTACGGCCGGCTACGCGATGCAGATGTTCGGGCCTTCATCGACCACACGCTCAAGCGCTGGGAATTTGGTGGCGTCTACGAGGATCCTGCAGTGCGTTACCGCCACGCGATGCGCTGGCTCTGGCGCCTGAGGCCAAGGTCCGTTCCTGCAAAAACGAAGCCTCGCGTGTTGATCCAGCCCTCCCCCAATCATCTCGACCGGCAAGGTAGGATCGCAGCCAAGGTTCGTAAGGAGCAGGCTCGGTATATTTGCCTCGTCCATGACCTCATACCCGTGAGCCATCCCGAATATGCACGGCCGGGAGGAAGTGCTCGCCATCAGCTTCGCCTTCAAACGATCGCAAGCGAAGCCCATGGCATTCTCGTTAACTCCCAAGCGACATTGCATGCCTGCCTGCGGCACGAAGGCATGGGAATTGGGGGCAAGCCGGTTCGGGTAGCACCACTCGGGATCGACGTGCCGTCACCGGCGGTGTCGCCGTGGCTGCCGCCACGACCGTATTTTGTAATCCTCGGCACAATTGAGCCACGCAAGAACCACCTCCTCCTGCTCCTGGTGTGGCGCGACTTGTGTGAACGCCTCGGACCAGCGCAGACACCGCACCTTCTGATTGTCGGGCGCCGGGGCTGGGAAAATGAAAACGTCCTGGATTTGCTTGAGCGCTGCACTGTGCTGAACGGCGTCGTCCGAGAGCTCGACCGACTTCCCGACCAGGAACTGCGCAGCGTCCTCGCTGGAGCTCGAGCGCTCTTGATGCCCTCTTTCGCCGAGGGGTTTGGGCTGCCCATAGCAGAGGCATTGGCAACAGGTGTCCCGGTGATCGCCAGCGATCTAGCCTCCCATCGTGAAGCCGGCGGCGATGTGCCCGACTACCTTGACCCTCTCGATGGCGCGGCGTGGCGTCAAGCTGTGCTTGCGTATGCCGATTTGGCGAGCACGCGCAGACTAACCCAGATGGCACGGATCGCGACTTGGTCGCCCACGTCTTGGACATGTCATATCGACGCTGTGCTGGATCTCGCCGACGAGGTGGTGGCATGCTGAATGCGAGACCAAAGCCTCGATTCCGCTCCAAGACGCTGGACGGACTTGACGTGCAACGCCACGTGATCGGGGCGCTTCTCATTCGAGAACTCCACACACGCTATGGTCGCGACAACATTGGTTCGATGTGGATGTTTCTTGAGCCACTCCTGCTCGCAGTTGCGGTCGCGTTCCTACATGCAAGCAGCGGCAAAGGACATCCTGGCTCGGACATTCGCATCATTCCTTTCGCGCTCACTGGCTATACTGTGTTCATGATCTTTCGGTCGATCGTAACCCGGTCGGAATCTGCCCTCGAAGCGAACAGACCTTTGCTCTTTCATCGCATGGTCACTATCTTCGACTTGCTTTTCTCTCGTGCCTTGCTGGAACTGATCGCAACGTCCGGCGCGCTCGCGATACTTTTCAGCCTCGCCGTCGCGACTGGCCTGGCAGAACCAGTGGGGCGCCCTCTTCGGCTGATGGCAGCAATTGTGTTGCTTGCCTGGTTCGCATTCGCTCTCTCGATGGGAATTGCTGCCGGCGTTCATATCAGCAAAGCCTTCAGCAAGTTCGTTCATCCGGCAACATACATCGCAATGCCTTTGTCCGGCGCCTTCTTCCTTCTTGAGTGGATTCCTCTGCCCTACCGCGAATGGCTGAGTTGGTCACCGCTCAACCAGATCTTTGAGATGGTCCATAGCGGCGTCTTCAAGAGCTACGACAGCCCCTATTTCGATCCACTCTACATCATTGGCTGGTGCATGGCCTTGACGGTGTTTGGGTGCCTTCTCCTGCGCGTTCTCCGACGTCACCTCCACTTGAGTTGATGCATATGAAAAACCAATCATCGCCCGCACCAATTGCACCGTCTCCAGACCGAGAAGAAGACTCTCAGGCCCGTTCTGAGGCCTTGAGACCTCTGTTGCTTTCCTCTTTCCCGCCTACCGAGGACCGCGAACAACTTTTTGGGGAGGCTGCTGATGACAATGGTGTCTTCGATTACGATGAACCGCCACCTCAGAAAGGATGGAGGCGGTTCGTACACCCCTTCCTGCTCGTCGTTCTGCTACCCACGCTGGTGGTTGCAGGTTTCGAGTATCTAGTTGCCGCTGACCAGTATGAGTCCAGCGCTCAGTTCATTGTGCGCACACCGCAGCAGAACAATTCCGTAAACAGTCTCGGGCAGATGCTTGGTATCGGCGCGGGTAGCACGCCAGCAGATGTTCACAGTGTCGATGCCTATCTGCTGTCGCACGATGCGGTCAGCGCACTCGGCCGCGATCGTCTGGTTGCAATGTTCCGTCATACCGATTCTGATCCGGTAACGCGTCTCTGGTTCGCCGATCCCGAGCCTGAAACACTGCTCAAATATTATCGCGGCAAAGTGAATGTCACGACATCTTCCGAAACAGGTATCACGCTCCTCTCCGTGCGAGGCTTCCAGCGGAACGATGCGAAAGCACTTGCGGATGATTTGCTCAAGCTTGGGGAACAGCGCGTCAATCTGCTGAACCAGCGCATGTTCGAGGCCGGATTGACGGCTGCAAGCCGGCAAGTCCGTGAAGCCGAAGGGGCGATCGACGAGGCCGACCGGCAGATGACGGAATTCCGTCAAGCCCGCAGGGACGCCGATCCAGAGCGAACCAGCAGCGCCGAAATCCAACTTGCGACGTCGCTTCAGGAGCGTGCGGCGCAAGCCCGTGCGCAGCTCGACGCCATGGCCGCAGTGCTTCCTTCGAGCGCGCCGCAATATTCCGCCACAGTACGAAGGGTCACGGCGCTTGAACGACAAGTTGCAGCTGTAAAAGGCAGGCTCGCTGGCTCCGAGGGTTCGGTCGCTGCGGGACTGGGTGAGTATGAGCAACTTCAGGTGCGCCAGCAACTCGCTGCGAAGCGTTTTGAGGCAGCCCAGGCGAGCTTTCAATCGGCGCGAGAGCAACTCGTCAAGCAACAGCTCTTCATCATCCCGGTCGTCAAACCTAATCTGCCAGGCAAGTCTCTCTATCCCGAGCGCCTCACGATCATCGCCATCGTCTTTTTCGGCCTCCTTTTCGCCTATGCGATTGGATGGCTGATCCTCTCCGGTTTCCGCGAACATGCCGAGTAACGGGTATTCTCCATGCTAACGCAACTCCTCAAATATCGAAAATCAGCCGGCGTCGCGGTGACACCGCGCGTCCACAAGGTGCTCCAAGCCGCAAACAGTGCTCGCGATGCTCGCGACTTCCTCAGGGCCGCGGGATTGTTCCGTGATGCGCTCGATCAGGATCCATCCTTGTCTCATGTCTGGGTGCAATATGGCCACATGCTGCGCGAGGCCGATGAATTCGTTACAGCTGAAAGCGCCTATAACGAAGCGCTCAAACGGGGATCTGTCAGCGATCCCCATCTGCACCTCGGGCACCTTTACAAGGTTCGTGGCCAGCTCAGCAAAGCCGCTCAAAGCTATCTTGCCGCAGCTCGTGCCGATCCCACAAATGGCGATGCCTTGGCCGAGCTTCACCGGCTCATGGCCCGCGGCATCGAAATCACCCCAGAGGACATCATGGCGATCACCGAGACCACAGCAGACGATATCCTAGAGATCGTTGATCCAATCACGCCCGCCGCTGCCCGGGTGCGTTCGGCAATTGATACGTTAGCCATGGTACTGCGCGAGAATGGCGCAGAGGAAGACGCTATTCGCTTCGAAGACACGCGAGAATTGCTTGAAACTCTGAGGCCGCAGACGGACGACGCGACCGAGAGCGGGAATGGAGAAGACACAGCAACCGCCATCGTTTTCGACATTTCCGATCTCATCTCATATTTTAACAATGCCCGGTTGCCGACCGGCATCCAGCGCGTGCAAATCGAGGTGATTTCAGCTGCGCTCCGCCAAGAGCGACGAACAGTGAAGATTTGCGCTTTCCTCGAACATCGAGATGAGTGGGTAGAAATCTCACCCGCCATGTTCCAGTTAGGCTGCCGACTCAGCTTGACGAGCGGCGATCTCAAAGCACCCGAATGGCTGGCCTTCCTTACGAAGCTACGCCTTGCGATGACCGTTTCTGATGCAATGGCTTTTCCGCGCGGCGCATTCCTTGTCAACCTTGGCACATCCTGGTGGTTGCAGAACTATTTTCTCTATGTACGGCAGGCCAAGACCGCATATGGCATTCGGTATGTGCCCTTCGTCCACGACCTTATCCCGGTCATGGCAAGCGAGCATTGCACACGGGAGCTAACACAGGACTTTATCAGTTGGGCACTCGGTGCGTTCGACCATGCAGATTTCTTCCTGGTGAACTCCGAGGCGACGAAGCGAGACCTTTTGCGAGTGGCCGCGCTGCTCGAACATGTTGTAGATGAACGAAATATCGTCGTAGTCCGCCTAGATGCCGACTTTCGCAAACCGACCACTACATCCCTGTCCGATCGAGAATTATCCAAGTGGGGCTTAGGGCGGTCGGAGTTCGTTCTGTTCGTCTCGACGATAGAATCCCGAAAAAATCATATCGGCGCGTTTGATGCTTGGATCAGTCTGCTTCGCAGTCACAGGCCGCGATCAGTGCCCAAGCTCGTTTGTGTCGGTAACAAAGGTTGGCTCAACGATGCGGTCTATGCGCGCCTCGCTTCACACGATGGGCTGCGTGACAAGGTTGTTATGTTATCAGGCTTGTCGGATGCCGAGCTCGACCTTTTATATCGTGCCTGCCTCTTTACCCTTTATCCAAGCAACTACGAAGGTTGGGGCTTGCCGGTCACGGAATCCTTGTGCCAGGGGAAGGTGCCTCTGCTTTCCGATGCGTCTTCTCTTCCGGAAGCGGGCGGTGCCTTCGCTCACTATTTCGAAGCGGGATCTACCCCGCGCCTCACAAAAGCGCTGGAGCAGCTGATCTTCGACGGCAGCTTCCGGACCGATAAGGAAGCATTGATCCGCAAGGACTTTCTTCCGCGGAGGTGGGGGGACATTGCCGCAGACATCGCGAATTCCATCACCGAACGGGCTATCGCTCTGCACCCGGGCGAAAACGCAGTGTGTTGTGCGCCGGTCGCAATACTCGGTGCCCACCATCCGATCGTAAGAAACTTTGAAACAAGGATTTGGCCGGGCATGCGTTCTGCCGAGATCTTCCGATCAGGTTCCGGTTGGTGGGGGCCCGATAACTGGGGATGTTGGACGAAAGCGCGAGGCGGTGCATTAAACATAGGGATCCCGGAGAACGTCGAAGGCCCTCTCCGCCTCTACCTGAGGCTGCATGGATTGCCGACTGGGAGCTGCGAGTGGCAAGCCTCGGTGACCGGCGGAAAAACAGAGCAAGGTGTCATCGATCCAGGTGCTTTCAAATGGGTATCGCTTACGATCGACTTAGTTCCACTCGATCGATGCCTGAATGTCACTGTTGAAGGCGAAGCGACGTTGGATCTGGCCACGGTCACCGGCGGGCTAGATCCGAGGATTGTCTCGGTCGGTGTGGCTGGTTTTTATTTATGTCACGCGGATGATGCAAAGGCACGTTCTCAGTTCCTGGAGGCGCTAGCGCTCGGGAATCTAGATGATCTGGCCTATAATCGTGAGCGGATAGGCAACGCAGCGGTCGCCCCATGCGAGGCATGAACCGCGAACTGGAGGTGAGCCGCGGAGCTGCAGTGGATTCGGACCGGCGGCATCGTGAAGCGCAAAGCGGGCAACGCCATGCCTGACCTTAGCCTGGAAAAAGTCAGCGAGGCTGGGCTGGTGAGCCTGTCCGAAGATGAAGACCGGATGCTTCGTCTAACTAAAATGTGGCGTGAAACCGTTGCCGACGACGCTGGCGAGATTAACCCAGCAACCCTTGCGACACTGGCCGATGTCTGGAACTGCTATCGGCTTCTCTTGAACCGGGTCCCTGATCCTATCGGAACACCGCATCATCTCGATGCGCTCCGGGATGGCATTTCGATCCATCAACTCGTCGAGCGCTTCGTGCTCGGCCACGAATTTCTGGCGCTTTATAGCCCTCCGGCCCCGCCGGGACCGCTGCTGATGGCAATCAACGGGATCGAACTGCATCTTCCCGCACCGCGGACGATTGCGGACGCGACAATGCGAGCAACAGGGTATTACAAGCCCCACCTGACCGGCGTCGTTTCCAGCATCCTGCAGCCAGCGATGTACGTTCTGGACGTGGGCGCCGGCGCAGGCCAATTTGCCGTGCGCGCGGCACGCAAGGTTGGGCCTGCCGGGCGCGTCGTGGCTCTTGAACCACATCCCGGCTCGTTGCGTTCACTTTTGGCGAACATTCTGACGCACACGCCTAATAATGTCGACGCTTTACCGTTTGGAGCAGCCGATGGAGACGGGTTCCTCACGCTCATCGACGAAGATAGCGCGTCAACATCTCGCGATGTGGTGCACTCCGATCTGACATCCGGTGACAATAGCATGGTTGTCTATGCACGCACGATCGATTCACTCATCCCGATCGACAAGCGCGTCGATGTTATCAAGATCGACCTAGACGGGTTCGACCACCGAGCTCTTCATGGTGCCTCGAAGACTCTATCGAGATGCCGGCCACATCTGCTGGCGGCATATGCGCCGAAATTGCTGACGAAACATTCGAACATTGCTCCTTCCGACTACCTGCTCGGACTTCGTCAGCTCGGATATTCAAGCTTCGTTGCGATCCCTGATAGTGAACCACCGATCGACTGCGGGCAAGACATCACGGCACTCGCATGCCTGCCGGACAAGCTTAAGTCCGAGAAGGTAGATTTTTATGCCTGGACCGAATGAAGCTATCTTGATGGCGGCGGATATCCGCCGACCCATCGCATCGTGCTGTTCAGAATCCTCCGCTGTTCTGCATGGGGTACGGCACAATATCGTTGGCGAGAGAAAATGACATGAAAGACACCGACTCAGATTGGGCAGAAATTGCGGCCACGGAGCCTTATTTCGGCGTCCTCACCGACCCGGCCTATCTACGCGGCAACATCAACGACGAAGCCTTGGAACGCTTTTGGGAAAGTGGTCGCCGGGATCTTCAATGGCAGCTTGAGATACTTCAAACACAATATGGTGCATTCAAACCCAGGAACGCGCTCGATTTCGGATGCGGGGTTGGCCGCCTTACCCGCATGATGGCAACGGTCGCCGAGAAGGTCTACGGCGTCGACGTGGCGCCGGGTATGCTGGAGATCGCACGGAAGAACGCTTCTCAGAACACCATCTACACGGACCAGGTGCCGGACGTCGAGGTCGACTGGATCAATTCACTAATCGTGTTCCAGCACATTCATCCCAGCCGGGGCACTAAGATTATCGCGGACCTGGTGGCGAAGCTGAGCAGCGGAGGTGCCATAACCTTGCACGTCACGATTGGCCGTGAAATGGGTATTTGCCGGCCCCAGGAAGATGGCGCTGAGGTCCTGCGGTGGGATGGAGAGTTCTATAGGCCGCTGGTATTCACTCCGCCAGTTGGCGGAATGACAATGTACGATTACGATCTGGGCCAGGTCATGGTCATTCTGAACAAGGCGGGGATCCACCGCTTGACGGTTCAGCACACCAATCATGGTGGCCATTATGGCGTTATCCTGATCGGCAAAAAAGCATGAAAGCCGGGAGTCAGCCGGCACGACCTGTCCAGATCGATAGGCAAGACGGACATAGTCCATTGTGGCTTGGATTTCCTGATGTGGATCCGCTGGGACGTCCGGCGCTGGCCGTTTTTTCGAGCCTGGAACAATCGCTGGGCAACCGCCTTTTGATCGCTGACGAATGGCTCTCATCCGAACTGCCAATTGCGCGCGCCCGGCTCATCGAACGGGTACGCAACGGGCATCGCATCTTTTGCTTCGGGATTGGTGCAGGTGCGAGAGCCGCGTTGTTTTTCGGCAGCGTTTTGCGCGCTGAACGCGTGATAACATGGGCGCCGTCGGCGGCACCAGGTGCCGGACCATTGGATGCCGCAGCCGTCGCAATGGCTTACGACATTGCCTCCTCCCCACCGCCCCCTCACCTCACTTCCTCCGCGCTTACTGTCCATATAACGAGTTCTTCGGACACGGTTGACACCGACATCGCACTCGCTCGAAGTTTGCGGCCCGCAGTCGGGATCAGGCTCGATAGGATTGAGGGGATTCCATATTCCGCTCTTGAGCAAGCATTGGCGCAGACCAATTATCTCTCGAGGATGATCGAGGCGATTGACCATGGCCGGCCGCTTCCCAAACCTCATCATCTACAGCGGTCATGGCTTTCAGCGTTCGCGCATCAGATAGCACTCGATCCAGCGCTGTCGCCATCCGAAGAGGGAGGTTTTGCTTTGCGCGGTACGCTCCGCAATAGCTCGCCAAAGGCATTCTCGATCGAACGGTTCGAGCGAGACCTAATTCGAGTCGGTGCAAGAATCATCTCGCCCGGTGACGATCTTACACAACCCCGCAGTGCCCGCTTCTCTTTCGGCAGCGGCGCTCTCCAGGCCGACGCGACCCTGCCCTTTTGGTTAGAAGTACCTCGAGAAGCTGTTGCCCGCGGCTTTGAGGCCCGCGTGGCGCTCGTATGTGAAGGTCGCTTCTGGTTCGATGACCACCAGTTTCCAAACGCAACCTTGAGCGTTTCAGCCGATGTGCTCCAACAATGGAGTGCGAAATGAGTGCAGCGCCCCGCCATTTCGAAATCGAGCAGGCTGGTGAAGCTTGGCGCCAGCTCAACAATCCCGGGTCGAGCCAGCAGATCAAGGAAGCTCGCTTCCAACTGCCGGCATGGTATCGGCACGATCTCGATCCTCTCGGGATCCCTTATCGCGATCAGCAGCTCGCCCTCTGGCGAGCCATTACTGGGCGATCAGATTATCAACCTGATCGTGATGAGGAAACGCCTGAGGTTGCCAGGCTCGATCCGATACGACGTCCAGGACTCTATTCGGCAAATGATGCTATGGTCGCCGGCGACCATCTCATGGCGATGGGACATATTCTCAAGATTAGCGGCCTCACGGCCCGTCAGCGTCCACGCATTCTGGAATATGGTGCTGGATTTGGGCAGATCGCACTCACCTTCGCTCGAATAGGCTTTAGCGTCGAGACCGTGGATATCAGTGCGCACTATTGCAATGCCGTGGCGGCCTCGTCGGAACACTACAAGGTCGATCTCACTCCCTATATAGGGACATTCGGCTATAATCCCGCAGGTCAATCGCACGCCTATGACCTCGTATTCTTTTACGAGAGCTTCCACCATTGTCTTGATTTTCAGTCATTGGTCCATCGTCTCGCGGAGCTTCTGAAACCAGGCGGAAAGGTTCTGCTCGCGGGCGAGCCCATTGTCACGAACGCGCCTGATATCATGCCGTACCCTTGGGGCATCCGCTTAGATGGCGAAAATATTGCGGTGACCCACGCCCGCGGTTGGATGGAACTAGGCTTTCAGGAGGAGTTTCTGGTACGTTTGTTTGAGACTGCAGGCTTTCGGTTCGCGAAGCACCCATGCGCCAATTCACACTATGCAACAGTGTACGAATTTGTGCGACCTGAATGAAAAGGGGGACGCTATAGGCGCCCCTCCTTATACCTCGATCAAAGCGGGAATTGGCGCTCATACGCGTGCATGGAAAACCATGCGGTTGGGATAATAGTGACGGTTTACAACCTCGACTTCTGAGAAGCCGACTTCCTTGCACATAGCAATCACCGCAGATTCGTTCGGCCCGAAATAGTTCGATGCATCGTTGTTAAGCGCACCTCCGGGGTAGAAGATCATCGCCGGTCGATCGATATCAAGTCCATCGACCCAAGTTTCGATAACCGTGACCTCGCGGCATAACGACCGCATCTTTGCGAGATAGCCGAGGGGATCGCGCGCATGATAGAGCACACCGAGAAATAGCACATAGTCGAACGTACCGTGGATGGCTGAGTCCAGCTGCTCTACGCTGACATTCAGACGCTCAACCCGGGAGTTGAGTGCGGCATGAGCCAGGCGGAAACCGCCGCCATCCTGGATATCCTCGCCATCCCAACAATAGGAGTCACTAGCGACCACGCGAGCCGCGCCACGCCTCTCGCACTCGAAGGAAAAGAATCCGTCCCATGCGCCAACATCGAGGACTGTTTTGCCGGACAGATCATCCGGCAGCACGAGCGCAGGCAGCTTGAAAGGTGTGTCGTCCATGCCCGGCGTGATGACGCCGTTGCCAAGATCGATGCGATGAAACCACTGTCGATTTTGAATAGAGTGCTCAAGATCGTCATTTGTCAAAGTCTGTTCCACGTGATCATCCTTCTCATTTGTCAGTCGCCTCGTCTGCGAGGCTGATGCTCGCCCCGCGTCGAAATCGGAGTTTTTGCGCGCAAAATAGAGGTAGGAAAGGCCGTGTATGCCGATGCTTGCATCCGGCACCACCTCCAGGACCTGCATGCCTTCGGTTGCAAGCAGGTTCAGAACTGCATGCTGAGGCACAGCGTGCAGTTCACCTGTGAGTGTTTGGCCCTTCCCCGCAAGATATTCGACAGCGTCAAAGCTGTAATCATGCAAAAATGTCGGAATCTGAAAGACCGCAATTCCGCCAGGCTTAAGACAACTGACAGCATGCCGCACGATATCGATTGCAACCGGCGGCGGCGCATATTGAAGCCCACCGATCGAGTAGAACAAGTCAGCGATATCGGCATGCTCGCGGAAGTCGGCAATTGGATGGAAATTCGCTGAGGAATGGCCGCTCTCAAGCTGAGTCTGGTTGGCGCCTGCCAGGTCCGTGGTAAGCAGCTCGAAGCCGATCAATCTGGCGTCGATATCCTCCGTTCCCTGCAATAGGCGAAAGCTTTCCGGGCCTAGCGCCGTAATGGTGAGGCCCTGCACCGCTTCCCAACCAAAGCGGGAGAGAGCTTTGGTCAAGTGCTGCAGTTCAGACCGCCCCGCTTCGAGGGTGTGGGCGCAGTTCCACCGTCCGCTTCTGCCCGAAAACCTGGCGGTATTGCGACGCAATTCCTCCCTGTAAGACCCAAGTCCGCGTAAACGCCATGCTTCCAGTGTGATTTGGTAAAGTTGATCAAGTTGTTCGTGAGAGGTTTCAAGGGTGAGGATATCAGACTCTTGATATCGTTGGGCCGTTTCCATCGAAGCCACCAAGCGGCGGTTCTGGGCTTCCTGACATGACCAAATCGTTTCGATCAGGTTCCACAGGTCAGGCGATTTCGAGATATGGAAACCAGCGATGGCCGCGCCTTCAAGCTCCCGTCCAAGAAACATTCTATAGCCCCGTGCCACATCCAGAAGTGTCGGCCGCCGCAGGTTCTGGGAAGGCGTTCCCGAGGGTTCGATCGCACCTTGATCCATGTTCATTGGGTCACGACCTTTGCAGTATAGAAGGGCGAGAAGAAGAGATTGAGGATTTGCATTGCCTTTGTGGGGATGTTGGCTCCCGCGTTGCCGACATAGACCACGTCGCGCGGATGCATCTCGAAGCGCTGAGTCAGAAAATAGGCCATTGGATCGCGCATATTCACGCGATAGGCGACCGGGACGGCGCCCTCCGCCGGGGAGCCATCGAGATTAGCTGGCTCATAGCGAAAAACGAACACCGCGCGCGGGTCCGCCTGGTTCTCATTGGGGCCTGCCCCTCGGCCCAAGGCCTCGGCAAGCGATACGCGCATGTTCTGGAAAGGCACCTCCGCAGGCTTTCCCGCAGCGCCTAGCAGGGTGTACGTGCGAGGACGAAATGTGATTGACAATCGATCTTGTGGCAGGAGTTGCAGATCGTCGATCGATCCTGGTTCGATCGCGCTCAGCGGCCCTTCTGCGCTGCGGTCGCCACGGCTGATGTTTACCAGGGAATCCGCAGTGGGGTTAGCAAGGCCACCGGCGATAGCGATCGCGTCCAGAACGCGTTCACGCGCAAGTGTGAGAGGCAACCGTCCGGGCTTCTTCACGTCGCCTTGCACCACAACCGTATTGTTCACATTCTCTCGAATTGCGACCATCACCTGAGGGTTTTCCGAGTTTGCACGGTAGCGCCCGGTAAGGGTCATACCAAGTTCGTCCGGGGTCGATCCTGCTGCCTGAATGCGGCCGACCCATGGGAGCGTGATTGAGCCGTCGCGCCCGACGACTACGGGAGGCAGAGTTTCCCCCGAGCCAGTTGCCGGAGCGGCAGGATCAAGCGTGGCACCCCTGCCACCGAAAAGCGCGACGCCGACTTCGAAAATCGATATCTGAAGAATGTCGCCGGGACCAATCCTATCGACATCCCCAGGTTGAGCCAGAACGGAGAGGCGCCCTCGACCGCTCGACGGCGCTGCTTCCAACTCCGCGACGACGGCCTCATCGAGTTCAACGAGTTCGAATTTTCCGAGATCACGCTGTGCACGTACGATCTCAACACCGGTCGGCCCGCTGGTTGGGAGCGACGCGCAGCCAGCCAGCAAAGCGGGCAGCAAGCATATTCCCGTCCGGAAGGCGAAGGAATTTCGGGGAGACATTACAGAGCTCCGGATAAGGCAAAGGGAGTGCGGTGCTCGCCTTCCAGCAACTGCAAATGAAGCTGGTTTAGAGCGTACTGATAGGGTCCGAGCGCGTAGTTTTCGGCGCGCTCATTTCCGGCAGCGATAAGTCGTGCTCGCAATTCGGCGTCGGTATCCAGCCGCGCCATGGCAGCACTGATTGCGCTTACGTCATAGGGATCAACCAGCAGAGCAGCGCCGCCGGTGATCTCAGGAAGGGCCCCGGCATCGCCCGCAATCACCGGGACCCCGGCGCGCATTGCCTCTATCGTTGGCAAGCCAAAGCCCTCGTAGAGCGAGGGGAACACCAACCCCCGTGCTCCGCGCAACAGCAAAGCGAGATGATCTGCCGGCAGATAGTCGATCCTGCGGATCTGGCTAGCACGAGATAGTGTCTTGCCGTGGGCACCTTGAAGCAGTCGCAGTTCGCCTTCGGACTGCCATGCGGTGGGGCCTGCAATGATGAGCGGCCTATCTATGCCGGAGCCCAAATAGGCTTCGATCAGCCGGCCAACATTTTTTTTGGGCTCAGTGGCTCCGTAGAACAGGAAATAGCCCTGCGGTTCGAGATCGAATAGAGCGTGCAGGCGCCTCGCCTCGACCTCAGGTTCGCCCGCTGGCGTTTGCATGTCCGGCACCGCCTGATGGATGGTGGTTACATGGTTGGATGCAAAGCCGAGTTGCTCCATGATATCGCCACGCGACACATCTGATACGGTCAGGATATGTTCTGCGGCGCTTGCGCAGGCCTGCAGCAGCCGCTCATGATAGGCCTTGTTCTCCAGGCTCAAGTAAGGAAGCCTCAGCGGAACAAGGTCATGAATGGTGTAGATGTTGCGCGCACCAACGAGCCGGACTGGTACAGGGTAGGTCCAGTGCATGATGGCGGGTGGTTCCGGCATCCGGACTGGCAACAATCGTCCGTAGCGTAACAGATAGCGGCGCCCGATCCAGAAAAGACGATTGAGTGTGAACAGACGGTCAAAAGCTGGAACGCGAGCGCCGACGCCTTCGCGCACGACCCGGCCCGATACGGGCACTTCGACGAGATCACGTGCCCCAGGTCCCATGGCGAGACGACGAACGCGCCCCCAAGGTGTAATTTTTGCAGGCGGTTCTTCGCCCGATCGGCCTTGGGCCAGCGCGGCGAAGAAGAGGGTTTCTCGCTGGTGCAACGCACTTTTGGGGCTGACATCCAGCCCGTAAACGAGATCGATACGTCGACCCATGCCCTGGAGGGCTTCGGCCAGCGTTCGAGCATAGGTTGCAACACCAGTTCCTTGGGGCAATGCCAAGTTGAAGCCATCGATTCCGATGCGAAGGTCTGGCGGCAGGCTCATGACACTAATGTGCCTTCTTCGTTTTGCGCGAGGACACGCGCATATAGAGTCCGCAGCCTTCGCGCGTAGCGCTCCGGTGTAAAGTTGCGCGCGCGTGCGAAGCCTTCCGTCCGAAGGCGCGCGCATAGGGCGTCGTCCTGATCGAGCCTGACTATCGCCGCTGAAATTGCGGGTATTCGGTCGGGTTCTACCAGCAGAGCTGCACCGCCCGCGACTTCGGCCGTTGCTCCCCGCGAGCTGGTCAAGACCGGGCAGCCCAATGTCATTGCTTCTGCGATCGGAAGGCCAAAACCCTCCGCGAGCGTAGGGAAAAGCAGCGCCCGGGCCCGACGGATCAAACCAAGCAAGTCAGGGCGTGGCAGGTAGTCAAGCCGGCGAACCGTCGGATGTGACCTCAGTGCCTCCTCAAGCGCTTCTTCGCCGGGAACACGAGGCCCGACAACCAACAGAGGCAGCGATGACTTGCTGAGGGCGTGAGCCTCGGCAAGGGCTATCAAATTCTTTCGGCTCTCGACCCTACCACAGAAAAGGAAATAGCGTCCGCTTTTGATGCCTTTTGGCAAGGGCGGATCAGCCTGGAGCGGCGCATCGACCGCTTGCCACGTGCTAACGACGCGATCGGATGAGACGCCTAGTTGTTCGACTATCTCGGAGCGCATCGCCTCCGTCACTGTGACGAGCAGATCGGCGCGTTCAAGGATCGCATCGAGAATACGCGCATGGCGCCCCTGCGGGATGGGCGTCAAATCCGGATGCGTGAGCGGTATAAGATCATGAATTGTATAGAGGTTGCGCGCGCCGATGACATGGAGAGGAACTGGATAGGTCCAATGCATCACAACCGGTGGGTTTTTGAAGGCCACAGGCAAAGTTCGGCCATGTATATTGAAGAAAACCTGAGCCTCGCGGAAAAGGTCCGGAACGGCTGGAACATTGGGCGCGTTGTCGGGCGCTTGCGCCATTCTTGGCGCTCGCCGAGCTGCCGCGAGCCACCGGAGTGCGCGCGAACGTGGCCGATTGCTATCGCCATCACCCAGGATCAAAGGTTCAGCGCCCGCCTCGTGCAAGCATTGGTTCAGCGTCCGGGCGTAATTGGTGACGCCTGTCCCCTCTCCGTCCTTGAGCATCCGACCTTCGATGCAAACCTGGACAGGAACGCCTCCATTAAGATCTTCAACACGGTAAACATAAGTCGGATCATACAGGCGAGATATTCGCTCCATATTACTGAGAGATTGAGTCAATTCACCTCTCCGGTAACTCTATACTTTTCATATACTACATACAGAAATGACAATGCTTGCAAGATGATCAGAGATCGGGCATGGAAGCGTCGCTTATTCTGTATGGGGCCTGTGACATGATCCGTTTCTCGAATGTCGGCATGACCTATCACGCGCGCAATTTGCGCAAGACGGTTCTTCACGACGCCAGCTTCGTGATTCAGCGGGGCGAATCGATTGGTGTGTGCGGCGCCAACGGAGCCGGAAAGTCGACGCTTCTGCGATTGTTCGCGGGCGTCGAGTATCCCACATCGGGTAGAATCACTCGCAGGATGAGCGTATCGTGGCCCATCGGCTATTCCAGCGCTTTCCAGTCCAGCCTTACGGGGGCTGACAATGCGCGCTTTATCGCGCGCATCTATCGCCGTCCGGCGGCACCGCTGCTTGCCTATGTCGAAGATTTTGCCCAGCTGGGGGCTTATCTGCATCAACCTGTGCGAACATATTCGTCCGGCATGCAGGCACGGCTCGCTTTTGCGATCAGCCTCGCGATCCGCTTCGACTGCTATCTCGTCGACGAGGTTACGGCCGTGGGCGACGAGCGCTTTCGCCAGAGATCCCAGGAAGCGTTGGCAAGCCGCGGCCGAGAAGGGACACTCATCATGGTCTCTCATGCGCCGGAAACGTTGCGCGCTTATTGCCAGCGCGGAGCGGTCCTCGCCAACAACAGGCTGTCCTTTTACGACACGATCGACGAAGCGCTGGCCGTTCACGCTTGGAATCAGCGACGATCGGCGTGACGTCTGGCGTCCTCGCCAGGAATAATCGATCTGCCGCGTGGCTTCTCGCACGCCGTCCCCCTGCTCGACCGTTCAAATCCGGCGGCGACAGGCGCGCGCCTAACTGCAAACGGTTAAGCAGATTCCGGTCGCCATTTCAGTTGTGGGTTCCCGCATTCTTCCGGACTTGATCTGAATTTTGGCCAGCACTTCTGAAGAGGCATTAATTTCGAGATTTCGGGCGCTTATTGTTGCTTTCGGCCTAGCGGGAGCGGCAGCGTGCGTGGCGACAACTACGATGGCCGGTTGAGCGGCAACTATGATGGCCGGTAGGATCGGTTGTCTGGGCTGATCGT
>JARFNK010000024.1 GCA_029167225.1 Sphingobium arseniciresistens | reverse complement strand
TGTGTTGGCGACGATGGGTCATGAAGAGAAATACCTGCTGATCGGAAATGTGGTGGCCCGGCATCGCAAACCCATCGTTCCTTGTTCGATGAGTGTTCCGATACCACCGCCCGCCGCAGCCCCGACCAACCCCCGAAAGAAGGGGAAAGAAGATCGCCATCGGTTGTCTGGTCCGCTCTCCGGTCGGGGCTCCGCCCCTCCCTACGATCAGCCCAGACAACCGATCCTACCGGCCATCATAGTTGCCGCTCAACCGGCCACCGTAGTTGTCGCCGCGCATGAAGAAGCGGTATCGGTCTATTTCGACAACCAACTCGACGAATATCTCTCCACCGACCGCATCCCGTGCGAGCCAAGCTGGGTATTAACGGCCGATGCTACATGACGCGGCTGCATACCTGACGATGGTGACCCTTACAATCGGCTGAACAACGCCAGTTGAAATCGTCTTGTAAATCCGCTATATGAAACTCATTCAACTAGGAGTGCGGATATGCCCCGTCCTGCGACCACGGCCACCATCGATGTCGATCGCGTTCTGCGCGACCGGATTCTGGCGAGCGCCGACCGCATCATCAAGATGATGCCGCTTGCCGCAAAGACCGTGGCGATCAGCAGCATCGACGTTCCTGCTCTGGTTCTCAACATCGCACGAGGCATTCCGGCGATCGAAGCCGACGATCCGGAGGAAGCCGAGGAAATCGCCAACGCCATCGCCTTCAAGCGCCGGATGATCGAGCAGGCGGGTGGGGCGTTCGATGCTGAAGCGGTCCGCAAGCTTCTCGGCCACAAAACCGTTCAGGCTGTCTACAAGGCGGCCCGCGATCACAGGCTCCTGATGGTTGAGGACAATGGCGCCAAGCTTTTTCCGGCGCTTCAGTTCGACGGCAATTCCGTCCGTCCGGCCATCCCGAGAGTTCTCGCAGCCGCCCCTGCGGTGAGCGGTTGGGCACTGCTTCAATATCTCGTGAGCGGAGATGAGGGCTTGGGCGACGTCCGACCGGTTGACCTCATCAAAGAAGATGAAGCAAGCATCGAGCGCGTTGTGCGTTTCGCGCAAAGGCTGAACGATTAGCCATGACAGTCCCCGGCGCGATGCCGGTGGCGACCGTCGCCACCGGTCAGACTCTTCATCGCCTGCACGACGCGGCCGTCGCCGCGCTTTGGTATGGGCGCAAAGATGCTACTTGGCGTTGGGACGACCCATACGGAAAATATGGTGTCCTTTATCTCGGCAAGACGTTGGTTGGCCCGTTCGCCGAGACTTTGCTGCGTCTGCCGAGTGATCACGACATCCTCTGGGGCCAAGTGCGGCAGAAGCGCGCAGCCACCTTCGTGACCACGAGAACGTTGCGACTTGCAAAGCTTCATGGGCCCGGCCTTGCCTGGTTTCGCACGACTACAGCAGGCGTTGCGGCCGATTTCGATCCCGCGATCAAGCCCGGCGCCTACGATACGACCCAACGTATTTCGGCAATGGTCCACTCCGATACGAAACTCGACGGCATCCAATACCGCTCCCGCTTTGACAACGATGAGTTATGCATCGCCCTGTTCGATCGCGCGGACTCCGCCATCCGTCTTGCCACGGAAGGAATGCCTATTGAGAAGAATTGGGTCAGGAAGATCTTAAAGCCACGGGGTTACAAACTCGTAGAATTGTAAACCTTTTCTGCGGCCATCGGTCCCGCCCGTCGCCCAAATCGGCGCGATGGAAGGGGAGGGAGAAGGGGGAGCGGTGAGGCGTTGCAACGGTCGTTCTGAACCCGCCAGCCTCGTTCCCTTCTGCAAACGAGGTCTCCCATGGAACTCATTACCGATGAAATCCGAACCGCCCTGCTCGCCAACGGCCGTCGAGCTGCGCAGGGCGAAGACATCGACCCTCTGCCTGTCGTGAAGTTGTTCACGCCCGATACCAGCGCCACCTGGCTTCTGACCGAGGCCGATGTTGATGAGCCCGACCTCTACTTCGGGCTGCGCGATCTTGGCATCGGATGCCCCGAGCTGGCCATGGTTTCGTTCGCCGAATTACAGGAATTCAGAGGCGCTACCGGCATGGTGGTCGAACGCGATCTCAGGTTCGTGGCACACTATCCGTTGAGCATCTACGCCGAGCAAGCCGTAGCCGCAGGCCACATCACAGCCTGATAGCCCTCATCAATTGCGTGGCGTCACGCGCATCGGCTCAGCAGGGAGCGCAGAGCCGCTTCCATAATATCTAACCTTATCGGCCTTTTCCGGACCGACCGGCCATCAGTGGAAGCTGCCGTCTTGGCGGCGCCGACGACGTCTTCCTATTTCTCAAATAACAAGGAATAGAACTATGCACGTTTCTCCAGATAGCCGGGATGCGCTCATCAGGCACGGGTTCCAACTCCTCACTCGCCTTTCGGACACCATCATATCCCTCACCGAAGACGAGTTCGATGCTAGTGCGATCCTGGCGTTCGATCCTGAGGCCGAGCTACCCTTTGCCATCTTCGCACACTCTGTCCTGTCCCATGAAATCACTCATCAAGTGGCGGGGGACCAATTCGATGTGACGACCTGGGAGCGTCTCGCCCGGGCGTCCATATCGGAAGCCGATACACTGGACCGCTCAACATGCCTGGCGCTCTTTCTTGCTCGGCGAGCTGTTCCGGAATCCAACGACGACGCACCAATCCAGCCGTCACTTGATCCGCAGGTTCGCATACTCCCACGCCAGCGCATCGATGGCGATCGCTTTCATCAACGATGCGACGGGGGTTCCGACAGAATTCCTGGATGCACTGACATTCGCCCGGGACAAGGGTTGCCGTTATCTGATCCGGGACTGTGATGCCGGTACTTCCGATCGATTGCCTTGTTTCGAGTGGTGACATTCTTGCTGGAGAGAAGGGGGAGGGGATGAGGTGGGCGTGAAGATGCGCTCTAGCCTCAGGAGAAATCCCCGTGTCCTACGACATAGCTTTTCGATACCGGCAAGCGTTGGATCCATCGGCGCTGATTACACTGCCGGCGGCCTTGCACGCGCTCAATGCCGCGATCACGGATTGCCGCACCGCCGGGCAGTCCCACGAAAGCGATCCCGCCGTCATCCTGCTCGCGCGGCATCTCGGCGCCATTGCCTTGCAGATCGAGGCTCCTGATGTCGAGTTGCGACGCGCCTGCATGGATGCCATCGCCGACCTTAGGCGCAAGCCCGAACTTATCGCGCTGGCCCATAAGGGTGTCTCCTACGACGAACCAGCGAAGAAGCTGTTCCACAGCCTCGGTCGTAAGGCGTTGAAACGCCTCGCCGACGCTTTGAGGCTACCTAAAGGGCAATATGATCTGCGCTCCAACGTCGCGGGGCCGGCCGTATCGGGCGAGGTGACCCTTCACGGCGTCGAGGTCTATGTCCAGCTCAGCCTGGGCGCCATGGGGCCGGGCCGGGAAGTCATGTTCCGCAAGGTTGCTGGTCGCAAGGACTATGTCGGCGATCGCAACCATTTCGCATCGGTCCACGATCTCATGTCGCCCGACACGTTCGCGGCCCGCATCCGCCGTGAGCTGCATCTTTCCGATCCCGACACCACGCCCACGCGGCTTGTCGCCTGAGGACAATCATCATGGAAATCATCGTCACCCGTTCCCGCATCGCGGGGACGCTTCCGCACTATGTCTATCGCGCGTTGGTGCCCGCCGACAAGGTATCGTCCGAGCGCCGGGAACTAACCGGCACGGTTGCCGGTCCCGCGATCGTCGGTCGTATCCCATGCGTCCGCATCGGCCCGTTGCTCGCGCCTGAGCGCTATTTCGAGATGGCACATCACGAGCGAAACGAACTGGCCCCGCACATCGGCGCCCTTGCACGCCGGATCGAGACCCTGGTCATCAGGACCAGCTTTCCAGAGATGACCGCAGCTTCCACGCCCATCGTGTTCCAGCTCAACGCCGACCCGGGCGATGCCTGCAGCTGGACCGACATTGACGATCTGACGGCCGCGTTCGACCGCCTCGAACCCCAATCCGACCTCCTTACCGTCGCCGATCTCGGATTTCGCCACGGCGATGACCGCCGCGCCGCCTGATCTCCTCGGTCCCAGATCCTTCATCATAAGCGGAGAACACAGCATGGATATTTTTGTCGTCACCGCATCCCGCTTCTCACAAGCGTCCGCGGTCACCACTTATCACGCCAGCGAGCGCGAAGCGATCATCGCCGCAACCGAACGCGTGAACTCGCTTCGCGCGAACCTCGACCCCGAGACTCTGCCGCCGGTCCATATGAGCAGCTGGCAGCTTGGACTAGTCGGGGCGCAGTTGCTCCAACTCAAATTGCTCGGCTCCAACACCGTCGAGGTCGATCACAAGCTGCTTGCCGATTCCGCCGGATTCGATGTGCGGATCGAAAAGGTTGAACTCCGGGGCATGTCGGTCCTCGCGTTCGGCGATCGGGAACTGTCGACTGTCCTTGCGGCGTTGCGCGACTATCAGCGGCGTAGCTGCCCGCCCGATCTTGCCAATGTCGCCAGCAATCTCAGCCGCCACGAACCGCTGACCGCGGGTGAGATCGATGATCTTTGCATGCGCATCAACGACGACACGCCGCTTCCGCTCGAAGCCAATATCGTGGTCACGCTCGACGGCGGTCTTATCCAGAGTGTCGCCGCCGACCGGCCCATTACTATGCGCATCGTCGACTACGACGTCGAGGGCGCTGATCCCGATGACCTCGTCATGGTCCCCCGAGACCAAGGCGATCCCATACCGGCATCCGTCAGCGGTTGGGCGATGGAGAGCATCTGCATCGATCCGGAATGGATCACCAGCCTCGACGCAGCAATCGCCTCGGGAAACCGGCCCGCGGCACTGATGACGGTGGAATGACGGCCATGAGCGTTATCGGACACAATCACATTCGCAGGGTCGAGAGCTTCGATGGCTATGAGGTTCTCGCTCATCCGCTGCCGTGCCGCGACGACCGCGTGTTCCATCGCGGCGAATCCGAAACCTCGCGCGTCTCGATCACTTATGCGTCGCACGACGTTAAGATCGCCCGACCGATGGGAATCGGAAGCAAGGGTCGGATCGCCATCCTCATGCATCACGGCGCGGGGCGTCATGTCCTGGAATTCAACGAGAGTGCCTTGCCGATTGCCAGCGCGCTTCTCACGCTCCCTGAACGCGAGCAATACGCTCTTGCATATACGATCTTCGAGCAGGCAGATGAATGCTCCGGCGGCGCCCGTGCGGCCGAGGCGACACGATGGGCCGATGCGTTCGTTGACGACCGGATCCGCAAACGCCGCAGCGGTGGCCGACGCTACATTCATATCGAGACGCCGGATGAGAAGGCGCGTCGCCGATCCTGACCGTGGCTCAGGCTCCCTTTTGCGCCGAATCGAATGATCGCCTGCCCGCCGCCAGGTGATCATGATGAACGCGTCACGGACATCGCACGCCGATAAGCAGCGTGAAGCCTATCTTCCCGAAATTTCCGGCGCAAATGGTTGGGGGCACCGGATTGTATCGCCCGCGCCGCGGGCCCGTTCCCGACCACCACCCCTCCACAGTCAGGAGCACTTGCATGAAAGCCGACGATCTCGATACCGCAACAGCGGAACAGCTTGCCCCGATCCTCTATGCGGCCCTTCAGCGCCTCGGTCAGCTCGGTCGCACGGGGGCGGTTGCACTCGCCGCGCTGGTCGACGAGGAAGATGCCGATTTCGAGGAAGCTGCGTCCTGGGTCGGTGACATAGCCGCCGGAGACCTGCGCGAATAGCTCTCCGCCACCGACATTTCTGCTCACTCACGAAGCCCGGCCATCGCGCCGGGCTTCGTGATTCTCGGAAAATACAACTGCACCGATCCGCCCCGGCACATGATGCTGGCTGACCCTTGAAAGGACGAACAATGACCAGCTTCACCGCGACATACAGTCCGGAGGACAACAAGATCCGCCTTTATGCATCCTCCCGCCTCGATGCCGAGACCTATGCTCGGGTCAAGGAAACGGGCTTCAAATGGGCGCCGAAACAGGAACTGTTCGTGGCGCCCAAATGGACACCGCAACGCGAGGACCTAGCCATCGAACTGGCGGGCGAGATCGAAGCGGAAGAAATGACACTGGCCGAACGCGCTACCCTCAAGGTCGAACGGCTCGAAGGCCTTTCCGACAAGCGCCATGCCCAGGCCAATGCCTTCGCACGCCGTGCTGACGAGCTCTCGCAGGCCTTCTACATGGGCCAGCCGATCCTTGTTGGCCATCATAGCGAGCGCGGTGCCCGCAGGACGCAGGAGCGGATGCATTCAGCCTCGACCGCCGCGGTGAACGCCGAAAAGGCCGCGACCTACTGGCTTGGTCGCGCAAGCGGCGTTGAGCATTTCGCCAACATGAAGAACAGCCCGCGCACGCGGGCCAACCGGATCAAGACCCTGCTGGCCGAGCTGCGGGATCTTCAGCGCGGCATCAACAAGGCGTACGCGGCACTCGCGATCTGGGAGGAGACCACGACCGACGAACAGATCCGTCATGCCCTCGGCCACATGGATTCCCGGATACTCTGGTCGAACTACGATCTCTACTACAAGGTCGATCGCGGCGAAGTCACGCCGGCCGATGCCCGGCAATCGTGCATCGAGGGCGCAACTCTCGCCGTGGGCGGCCCCAACCGCCGCCGCTGGATCGAGCACATCCTGCACCGGCTCGCGTTCGAGCGGTCGATGCTGGGTGACGTGCCGCGCTATGATGGCGAGTTGACCCCGGTCATCATCCAGGCCTTCGCCCGCGAACATGGCGCCGAAAGTCCTAAATGCACCGTGACGGATGCGGGCCGTCTCCGGCTCGAAAGCCCGGTTCCGCTCCCGGCGCATATCGCGTCCGATGCCTCCCTCGAACTCGGCGAGGACGGTTGGCGCGACCTGATGGAGGCGTGCGGCTACACCGTGCCGGAGAAGAAGGCGCGCCGGGCCTCGGGAAGGCCGGACACCGTACCGCTGATCAATCTGTCGCGGGAACAGGCCGAGCAGCTCCAGACGATATGGAACCTGCGCATGGTCGCGGCCTGCAAGGATAAGCCGGCCAAAGCCAAGGCCGCCGAGATCTACCCGACGACGCAGGCCACCTACTCGGCCAATTCGAAGGGCAGCTATGACGTTTTCAATACGATAGAGATCGCCGCCGATGGCCGCCGCGTGCGGATGGGATGGCAAGGAAATGAGCGTGTGCGATCCGGCGAGCCGATAGCCCGCATCCGCGTCTCCACGATCGGCCGCGACTTCTACCAGCCGGACTCGATAGTTTTCATCACCGACAAACCGAGCAAGCCTCTGCCGATCGACCTCGATGTCCTCGAAACGGAAGCGCGCACGGCTGCAACCGAGGAAGTCGCAGCATGAAAACCGACATCTATCAGCGGCCCGCACCGCCATTGCCCATTGTCGTCCCGCCGCGCGATGATTTCGAGAAAGTCGAGATCGCGTCCGCTGCTCGAAACCACGGCAGCGCCATGCAGACGGACACTCTCGAATCCGCGCTCGAGACCGCCGCCTGCCTCTGGGAGGCGGTGCTGACATTGCGCGACCATCCAGCCACCAACCAGGACGCCGTCGCTCTGGCCCTGGCCATCCGTGAGACGTGCAATGCCGTCGGCACCGCGGACCTGCGCTTGACCGTCATAGGATGGACCGGCACCGTAGAGGCGGCCTGGAGCGCCGTCGCCGACAGCTACGACCTTTGTTTCGACTGGGATTTCGTGCCGGGCTGGATCATCGACCACATCGACTGGTCCGATCCGACCCATCCCACGATCAGGCCCGAACCCTTGCTGCCGGATCCCGATCCGCCCGCGAACGCCGGGCCCGTTGCCACGCCATCACCGGACATACGCCTACCTGCTGCAGAGGGGAGATAACCATGGGGCGCTCGGTATCCTATCCCAGCGAGGCGTATGTCGCCTTCTCGCAATGGGAGGCAGGCTGGTTCGAAGACGACGACGATCCCGACACCCGCCGTTTCGACCAACTCGCGGCCCAGGACGATTGGGACTTCATCGTCGAGGATTTCCGCGAGCAAGTGCTCGCCCTCTATCCTTCGGCATGGACCGCGAACGGCTGGATTGGTCGCGAAGAGCGTATTGTCGCCATGAACCGCTATGCCCGCTTCGGCATCTCGGAATATTGCGGTTGCATCGCTTACTGGGTGGTCCTGCGCGATGACATCGATGCCGGTCAGGAAGGGCTGGCGCAACGCTGGCTCGATCAAATCGCAGTCGGCTTCAAGAAGCGGTTCGCAACCCTCGTCCGCCTGGGTGTGTTCTCCAACGGCGAGGCAGTTTTCGAACGGATTGCTGCCTGACTGCGCCGCTCCCCGATCGCGTCCCTCGTAACATCTGACCAACGCATGACCCTGCCGAGTGGCCACCGCTCGGCGGCGCGGCCCCGGCCGTGGAGCGAAGGGAGAGTGGTTGGGGGTGCGGCGATGAAGTCGCGGCAACTCAGGAGGCTCACATGACATTTCCCACCACGATCCACGCCAGCGTCAGTCAGTCGATCATCCACAAGGCGACGAGACTTTTTGCTGGCTGCGTCGCCGACACTCTCCACGAACTCCTCCAGAATGCACGCAGAGGCGGTGCCACCCGCGTCGACATCCACCGGCTCGACCGGGACCACAGAACGATCCTGCGCGTCCGCGACGATGGCCGAGGCATTACCGATCCGACGAAGCTTCTCGCGCTCGGCGACTCTGGTTGGGAAAGCGACATTGTCAGCAGCGAGGATCCAGCGGGCATGGGCATCTTCAGCCTTGCCGGTCGTCACGTCGTCATCCGTTCGCGCATCGCCGACGCTGAGGACGGATGGCAAGTGACGATCCCACCGCAGGCGTGGGAGAGTGGGGAACCGCTCGATCTTGTCCCGGCGGTGATCGCCAAGGGGACCGAAATCGAAATAGAATTGTCCAAGACGTGGGCTGACGAGCTTGAACAGGCCGTGAAAAGCGCCGCGAAATTCTATCCGCTTCCGGTCTTTTATGGCGAGGAGCGCCAGCTCCGCGAAGGTTTTCTAAAAGAGGCCGCGCGCGTCGAAAACTGGAACGGGTGCCGCATTGGCGTTTTTCTCGACAAGTACGCGCCCCATCGCGAACAGGCCCGGATCAACTTCCAAGGCCTCACCGTCCCGTGCCGCCTTCCGCATGTCCATGACGCCGATGGCGGGTGCGGTTGGTATGCCAAGGTCGATATCGTCGACGCGAAAAATCTTCAGTTCGTGCTTCCGGCGCGCAAGGAAATGGTCCAGAATCCGGCGCTCGACGCCCTGCGCGAAGCTTGCGAAGCGGCGATTTTCCGCACCATCGCCCGTGAGGGCCATCATCGACTTTCCTACGCGCAATGGCTGCGCGCGCACGAGCTCGGAATCTCGCTGCCCGAAGCGGCGCCCTACCTGCATCTCTGGACACCCCGTATAGCCGAGACAAACGACGTCTTTCCGGGTGAGCGGATCGCGGGAGAACCGATGGTCATCATGCCCACACAACCCGCGCACATCGAGCAATGTATCGACCGCGTACTGAAACCCGGCGATGGTCTCGGCGGTTCGCCCGTTCGCGCCATGCCCGAGTTTGCCGGATATGGCTGGTACAATGCGCTCACTCACGTCCTCGGCGTCTCCTTTCAGGTCGAGACGGGCGACGAAACCCTCTACTATCACGAAGACGCAGTGCTTCCGGAGAAACTTGTTTCCGGGCGGGTCGACACGATCACTCTTATGCTTGCATTGCGGGGTACAAACGATTCCGATGGACCGGCAGAGATCATCGTGCTCCCTGCCGATGTCCTGATCGTCCCGACTGACTGCTCCAGTAACCTCGACGACATTGCCATCCTTCTCCGCACCGACTGCGCGATCATGCCCGGCGAACTCGCCTCTCTGCTCGAAGCCTCCTGCTTCTGGCCTAATGAGGATTGCGACGCTGACAGCCATTACACCCAACAGGCAGCTTTCGAGATGCAAGCCCGCTTTGCAGCGAACATGCTGCTGCTCGGCGAGGATGCCGCGGTCCTCGAGCGAGTCCGCGAGGCGATGCGTGAGCATGTCTCCTGGCTGATCCCCAAGGATCGGGCGATCAGGACGCATCTGGTCAACCATCTGGTCGAGGCGAACTTCGCGGACAATGACGACACGCCTTCGAAGGACGCCGCCGAGTAGCCGACCCGGCTGCAACCCCAGCCGTCACGTTCCGCTGATCTCAGGAGAAGACCATGGCGAACAACTATCTGAAACTGTCGTTCACGATCTCGCCGACCCCGCAAGAGGTCGAACTGCTCGATGAGTGCTACGACTTGTCCACCGAGCTGACCGACCTGGATGAGAAAGAACAGGGCGCGCGTTACGATAGCATGTCGGACGCTTTCAAAGCAGCGTTTCCAAAGAAGCCGCGTGAGACGGTCTCCCCTCATAATATCGGCCGCGGCGAAATTGGGCCCGAACATGCGGTCGAGGAGGAAGGCGACCCGTTCGCGTCCTTTCGCGACATGTTCAGCGACGGTGATTTTCCTACGTTCGACGTCGAGCATTTCGGTTTCACGAACGAGGCCGACAACTATCTGATCGCGGGTTCCCAGGCCGATCCGTACGCCATCGCCAGCGTGATCCAAAAATGTGCTCCGAGCGTCCTGCCGTTAGCCTTCGAATGGGCACAGACTTGTGACCGGCTCCGTCCCGGCGAGTTCGGCGGTGGCTATTATGTGGTGACGTCCGACGACATCATGGGCGGCGGCACGAATTGGCTCATGCGCGGCGAGTTGAACGGACTGAAGGGCGAGTCCAAGCCGACCGCCATTCTCCCCGACACGGACGTAGTGTTCGACAGCAAGCCAGGAGAGCATGTCTGGATCACGGTCGGCGAGGCCACCATCAGGGTGAAGCATGAGGACGAAGGCGTTGTCCTCGACGTCTATGCCGTGGACCATGAGGATATCGAAGCATCTGCCAGCCTGTCGGCGCCCTTCGCGGAACTTGAACGAAGGGAGGTCTGCTAATGCCCAAAACTGAAGACCAATTTCCGATCGTTCCTGGCATATGGATACGCACCGAAGAAGGCGAAAAGCTCTTCTTCCGGCGATATTCGTCCACCAGCCACTGGGGGTTTTTCTCCGACAGCAACCACCATGCCGCCGCAGAACACAAGCTTCCGCTCGCCGGCCTCAAACCGTGGTATCGATCATGAAAGCGCAAGCACTTGCCGCCGGCCTGCGGCTCACATTGTCGAAAACCGAACTGGAAACGTTGCTGATCCTTGCTCGCTACGGCGCGGATCGGCTCCGCGACGATGGTCGCAGCCTCTTTCTCCTGACCAGAAAACAGGAGAACATTGCCGTCGATCTCGTTCATGGCCTCGAAACGGGCCTGACATCAGTCCGCTGGAAGCAAGCCGAAGCCAAGGCGAGGCGTGACGAACCCAAGCGCGAGGCCGAACGGCGTGCGGCTCGCGAGCATCACGCGCAAATCGACGGTTATACCATATTGGGCCTGCTCGGTGATTGGGCTGACGTCTCCCCCGATCCCGATCGACGCCAATGGGCTGATCTATACCATTCGGACACGCGGCCTCGCGACCAGGGAGAGCTTCGGCGCAACGTCTGGCGCATCTACATCACAAAAGGCAGCGCCAGTTCCGACGGCTTTGTGGTGCTACCGGGCGACTGCACCATGACCGCCGACCGTGACGAGATCGCGGTCCTCGCACGGCGCATAATCGCGGATACGTCGCACTGATCATCGCGCTTCACACTCGCATTCGCCTTCCACTTCTTCACCAAGGAGTTTCCCATGACCACTCTGTCCCCCTTACGTGCACGACTTGCGTCGTTCGAGAATGCATACAGTCTCGCAATCCAACGCCGGAAGGCTACAGGCCGCAACCAGTTCGTCGTACGAACGGGGAATTCGTGCCAGCCGTTCCGCGTCACGGAGACGCGACCGGTTAACGATAAACATCTACTCGTCCGGGTCGCCTGACCAACCGATCACCAACCCGCCAACGCCTATCTCCCAACCTTGAACGCTAACCTCACTTGCGTGGTCCGCTAGCCGCGCGAGCCGATTTGCGCGTCTGGCTGACAAGGAAGCATCCATGTCCAGATATACCGACGACGGGCAGGCTCTGCCCGAACCGCTGCTGCGCGCGACGCATCGCTATAGCTTTTACCAGTCGAACGAAGGCCGTCATGTGAACGTGGAGGTTTCCGAAGCCCATAAAAAAGCCTTCTTAACGCTGACACTTGTTGCCGTTACCGAAGGCTGGGAAGCTCTCGGCAAAAGATATCTTTACGGGATCGTGGCTCTTCGCCTGTCTGAAGGCTGGTCCATCCTGTCATCAGGCGAACGCTACTATGTGCTCGCTCCGCCCAAATCTGTCCGTCGTCAGAACATTTGGCGCAGGTTGCTGCGTAAATTGACTGGAGATTGATGTTAGGCGGCGATCAAACCGCTTCTCGCGGTGGTGGCCGAGGATGGCAAGGAGGGTGGCGCCCGGCTTTGACATCGGCGGCAAGCGAGGCTGCCGACGATGAAGGCCCTGACTTTGGCGGTTCGCGCGACCGATCGCGTTCTAGGGGGCCGGGGCTCAACGTGCCTGACAGCGGACGCTATACCCAGACAATGCGAAGGCCGGCGGGATCGGGATGCGGACCCGTTGGCAGTCGCAAGAAGACGGCGAAATCATAACCGATCTGCTGCTTGATCTGCTGAAGCTTGGCGATGTCCAGGTCGTCGTCGACGGGATTGGTGGTTTTCTTCACTTCGACGACAAGAAGATTTGCGTCGTCATGGCCTGGTTTGTGAACGATGATGTCAGGAAAGATGCGCTTCTCGGTGAGTTCACCGGCCCCATCGGGCAGTTCGATCTCCTTCGGATAAATCCCGTGGCGATTATATTCGACATGGACTGCGTGATGATCGAAGGTGCGCTTCAGGATGGCAGCCAGGCACGCGCAGATTGTCCGTTCACCGACATCGAATTGCAGGATCGTCGCTTCCTCCTGTTGAAGCGTCGCGATCGCGGCCAGCATTGTATTTTCGATGGTCTGTTGATCCATGCCAGTCTTCTCTATGGTTCGCGCGGCTCGACGTAGTCGACATAGAAGGTGCCTCCATGCCGGTCATGGATCACGCCGGCCTCCGCAGCTTCCTCATATTTTGCCTTCGAGAAATAGCGCAGTTCGCCGTCGACCTCGATCTTGACCGCAAGGTTCTTTCCTTCCGGTTCGTCATCCGACAGGGCGATGACGCGGCGCTCCAGCATGATGGCGCCATCGTTGAGGCGTCCGCCCCGAACCGGATGCACGGCGATCGGCGGCACGTCGCGACCATAGGTGACGACTTCGGGATAGAAGCCGATGACGACGTGCACCTCCGGCAGCTCCGAGGGCACGTCGAACGCGCGCGCCAGCACGCGCCGGGCGGTCAGCTTTCCCCACTCGCGCATATCACCGTAGCGCTCGAAACCGTGGCGCTGCCAATAGCTCCACGAGCTGCGCGGCGAACATTCGATCGAGAGGAGGTTGACGTTGTCGGCAACGGCTCGTTCGAGCGAGGCGGCGAACAGCATGTCGCCCAGTCCTTGGCGCCGCCAGTCCTTGCGGACATTGGCGATGGCGGGGGCATAGCTTCCGACCTGGAAGGCGACGGCTTCGCCGCCGCGCCGAATGACCCAGAGAGTTTCATATTCGAGCGCATCCGTGATTGTGCCGCGGTTGCTCCAGAAGCCTTCGCCATCCTCCTGATATTCGCGTTCGAGCCAGTCGAGCACGGCAGCAAGGTCCGCCGGGTCAGCCCTGGCGACGTCGGGGGCGCTAGGCATAGAACGCCGCCTTGCGCGGCCCAGGCCACGACTCCTGTTCCATTTCGTCCGCGAAGTCCTGATCGCCCAGTCTCCTCGCGGCGGACGCCGCGATGAACTGCGCGCCGAGCGCGAGCTTCACAACCGCGAGCCTGGTCAGCCCCGCCGATTTGTAGCGGCTGTCGACATAGTCGGGGAGGGCTGTCGCAACCGCCGCGACGATCGGATCGTCACGATGCGGATGCCTGGCTGCAAGCCGGCGTGCGAGTTCTTCGTGATTGTGCCCGACGTCGCGTCTGGCCAGCGCCTTGGAATCGTCGCCGAGATCGACCAGCGCCGCTTTCATCGACAACTCGGCCGTGAGGCAGATCGGTTGCAGAACGGAATCGACGCTGAAACCCGTGGGAAGGATATTCGCCACGTCTTCCAGGTTGGACAGCGCCATCCTCCACAATTCGGCGGAGGCCGCGCCGGCGGGCGGATTGACCCCATAGGCGAGGTCATAGGTGTCGGCGAACGCAAGGGCGCTGCAAGCAGCGATGGCCGGGTCTCCCCGGCACCACTGCACCCAGTCTTCATGGGTCTCGAAGCCCAGGCCCTTGTGGACCGAAATCGCGCATGTCCCAAAAATCACGGCGACGGTCACTTTGCGCACCGTGTCCACGGACGCGGCGAGGCCGATGCCTTTGCCGGGCCAAGCCTGATGCGTTTGCGGGAACAGCCGCAGATAGGCTTCGGTGATCCGGTCGACTTCCGGGTTCCCGAGCACGCCGATCACGAAACCGCTTCCGAGAATGGACATCGCGGCGCGCATCGGCCGTGCGTGCATAGCGACGCCTTCCTGCGCGAACTCGGCGTCGAGCCGCAGAAGATCCTGGTCGGTCCATCTGCTCACGACGGATCGGCCTCCGAGGTCAGCGAAATCATCGGGCCTTCGACCGGGCCAATCGCCGTGAGGACGTTGCGCACCAAGGACGTCCTGCCGTCCTCCTCCTTCTGCACGATGTAAGGATTTTCAACCTCGTCGTGGACGAGCTGCACATTCTTGATCCCGTGAAGCTCGCAGGCTTCCAGTTCCGCCGCGCCGATGTCGAACAAGACGATGTTGGTTCGGCCTTCACCAAAGGCGCTGCCATAGGCGATGCCGTCATAGCCGTGGTTCCGAAACGCCTCGGCAATGATCTGTGTCGGCGCATATCCGGCACGATTGTCCTCGCGCAGAACAGGCTCGCGGAACGCGCGGGCGACATGGCTCCAAACCGCTGCCTCGCGCTGATCCGGCGAGGGCTCTCCTTCGAGATAGAGCGGGGTGCGACCGCTATCGTCGCGCACGTCGACGAGCCTTTGGTCTGTCAGGGTCCGCATGATCGCGACCGAGACCAGCGACCCGATCCACGGCCGCACCTCGGCGATCGCCGTGTGCCGATCATCGGCCATGTAGAGGCACGGGATGCCGCGCGGATTGGCGCGGCCATCCGAGGCCGAATATGGCAAGGGAACCATGCGCGCCGGCAGGGCGGGACGTGGAAGGGGTCCGGCATCGGGGTCGTCATACTCGCCGTGAGCAACCTGCGCCCGGCAGAGCCGGTGGCCGGCGGGCAATCGGCTCTGCCGCTTTTCGGACGTCCGGATCAGTTCGTCGAGAAACGCCCGGCTGGGCGGCGATAGGAGGTAGCGGTGTTTATGGGAGACCTCGCGCGCAAAATCCCAATAGCTTCTCCAAGATGCAAAGGCGGACTCGTCACTCATCTGTTCTGATTCTCAGCACGTTACGACGTTGTCCATCGTGAACTGCTCCACAGACAGGCGCAAGGCGCTCAAGTACTTCCACGAGGCGAACAATCAACGCAGGATCAAATCCCAGACTCCCTCACTCATCAACTAAGACTCCGATTTGCAAGTGTCCGCCTCCCGAGGGGCTGCCGGATAGTCTGCGCGACCACGACACTCGCCAGGGCGATGCCGCCGCCGAAGATATGGAATAGCCTAACTGGTTTGCCGAGCAGGATGATCGCACCCACAGCAGTTAAAACGGGGAGCAGGTTCATGAATGCGGACGCCCGGCGAGGACCTGGGAGCTCCATGCCACGGATCCAGAAATATGGTAGGACGATTGATACCAGCCCCTAGTGGTAAGGTCTGGGCGTTAAGCGCTCGCATCGGAGCAGGCGCCGCGAGCACCGCCGGAAACATGATGTCAGCGCACAGAGCGCTTGGACCAAGGTCGACTGCCAGCCGGGTATGGGCAGGCTCCGTCGCCTCTCCGATTCCGGAGAGACTGCCATCTCTCAGGATGTTTCTAGCAACCGGCTCCTCGCCAGATCCAGTGCGTGCGACAACCGCATCGCCACGACCTGGTCTTTTGGGTCGATGAGGATCGCGAGTGCCTCCTCCATTAACTCGATGGCCTTCTTCAGTCCTGACTTGTCTTCAGTCATGTCCGCCTCTTTCCGCTAAACCCAACTCAGTCGGCGGGCACCCTCCGAAGGAGGATGCCGGCCCCTGAGCCGGACGATCGAAAAACGCGACGATAGACGCGCGCCTGCACCTTTAGCCGAACAGCCTGGACATGCGCACAGGCCATCCGGCCGCAAAAGCCTTGCAGCCGACTCTATCGTTCAGAGTTTCGACACTCCGGTTCGCCATCGGCGAACGCGGTTCCTCTAGCCCCATCGGCATCTACTGCCAATCGGTTACTAACTTCACCTGAATTCGCTGGAATTCGGAGGCCCGCAGAAACGCCTTAGCGAATGGACAAGCGCGCGGCGGCCACCGGCCGATACATATCGGTGCGGTCTCGCATCAGGCCCGTAAGCCAGACAAGATGACTCGCCGCGTCCGCCAACGACAGTGTAGCCACCGCATCAAACAGGCAGCGCTGGTAGGGGGAGTTGCGATCAAGGATGTCCACCAGTCGATCGCGCGCCGGGCTATGGGGATCGTTGATCTCGGCATTGGCTTCGTGAGCCGCCTCGAGGAAGGCTTCCGCCAACTCCTGCGCCTCATAGTAACCGCCTTCCAGGCTTTCGCTTATGGCCAGGGCCGCGAGCTGGCTGCGCACAGCAGGCAAATCAGGATCATTGACCGCGTCAACCAGAGGCAGGTTGAAATCGAAACCGGCAAGATAGCTGGCGATCATGGAAATATCCTTTTACGCAACGCCGAAACATATAGGGAACATATTTGCAAATTGCAAGTGTTTCGTGCATGATAAAGCGATGTCTATAGGCTCCCGCTTCAACCTCTTTCGTGCCTCCACCGCAGGGGCGCCCGCCTGCAGCGGTCGAGCTTCGGTGTAATCATGGCAGTCGTGCCTCTGCGCCTGCGTGGTGTCTTGCACACCAGCGACCGCGGGTTCCTTCTCGAAACAGAGGATGGTCATGTCTGGCGCCTATCCGGAGCTGAAGATTTGACGCCGCTCGAATATTCCGATGTCATTGTCGAGGCACGCAAGGTCAGCAACAGTCTGCTCGATGTGCTCTGGATAGGGTCAGCCTAGCGAGCAAGCGGGGCGAATGCCCGCCAGGGGCGGGCACCGGGCTCTATCTCCGCTTCGCTCCGACCAAGCCCCCTGCGGGGTCTTGTCCGCTTCGCGGTAACGATCCCTTTCGCGAGCAAGCTTCAAGGTGCCGCATCTCCCAAGCGTCCCGCATTGGGCAGCGATGCTGCGGCCCTCGGCGGGGCGCCTCGGTCCGCAATCACCGTCGGGCGAGGTCGTTCATCGCATCCTACACCGCCCTCGCAGTGTCTCGGCGTGCCGCGGGTGGTCCGGGGATACAAGGGCTGCCTCCGGTCAAGAAGTTCTAGGAGATAAGGGGCCTGCCGACAAAAGTGCCTGTTTCAAAGGGGTCGGCAGGCCCCTTATCTCCAAGAACTTCTAAAGACCGCAGCGCGACGTCCCTTGCATCCCCGGACCACCCGCAGCCCTTGAGCCCCGGCGAAGGCGGCTCCGGATGCGATGAACGACAGGCACCGTCTCACCCTCCGTCGATCAGGAAGGAATGCTTCGCATACTTTGTGATTGGGCCGCTACCGCGGCCGTTTTACTGGCTCAGGCTCACCAGATACGATGAAATTCTGTCAAGAAAACAATAATATATCTAAAATAAAGGGGAGGGGGTAAAGTAATTGTGCGGCTGGGGATTGTCTCTGTTGCACTTTTACTAGGAGTATAGGTGATGAATATTGGTGAGTTTAACTTGAAGAATGGCCGTCTCCTTGGTTGGATCGCCACGCGCAACATTGATATGCCCAAGCTTGGCTTGCGCCCAGTCGAAAGCCAGCACGATCAGGCCCCCAATTACGAAATCGTAGAACTCAACGTGGGCAATCGCTGGGTTCAGGTCGGCGCGCTTTGGGAAGCCGTCGCAAAAAAGACCGGCGAGGTATTCTTGCAAGGAAACATCGACGATCCGAGCATGGCCGAGCCGCTCCCCATCGCACTTTTCGGCTCGGTTGAGGAAGGCTATCGCGTAGCGTGGCGCAGGCCGGAACGCCGTGACGATTTCGGCTCGGCTGTTCGCACGTCCCGCGAAAACACGCCTTCCCGCAGCGGCGATGACTATGGTTTCGGAGGCAGCACCGCCGACGATAACGGCGCATTGGCCGACAACACCGCCGCCGAACTTGACGATGAAATCGCGTTCTAACGGCTAGGCCAAGACGGGCCGGGGGAGCGCAGCCACGCTTCCCCGGACCCTGACCGATCATCCAGTCATCAGGAGTCAGACTCATGAGCAAGAAATCAGCTAACAAGACCGTTAGCACCTTCACGGACATTGCGGAACTTTATGCCGAAGAAACCGCCACCCCGGACTTTCAGGCATCCTTTGGTGACCCGCTCCCCCTTTCGATCATCGAACCGGGGGACGAACCGGGCGAACACACCATGCCCGAACCCTTCGCGGCGCAGAAGGTTTGCGGCGAGCTTATCACGTCACTTCATAACCTGTTGAAGGATACCCGCCTTGACGCGCTGGCCCCTCAAATCGCGTGGGGCATCGTCAACAGCTTCCATTTTGTCGCTGGAACGCTGGAACGCCAAGAGGACCGGCTTGCCGACAAGATACGCGAAATGACGCGGCGCATGGAGCCGGGCGAGGTGTTCAACAAGGAACTGGAGGACTTGCAGCTTCAATGCCAGTCGCTTGCCGAGCAGCGCGCCAATGTCGAAACAATGCGAGACTATGCAGCAGCCCTCTATAAGGCTTGCTGGCGTCGGGCATGGGTGCAGGCCAAGGGCAGCAAAGCGTCATCCGTCACGACCGCAAGCTATATCAACGCACTGGACTTCCTACGCGAACGCGCCCTTGCCAAGCGCGAGAAGCACCAGCCGCAAGGCCCTATTGTCATCTTTTCCGGCCCCGCCATTTGGGAGCAATGGGAACCCCTTTGGACCAAGCTAGGCGAAATCAAAGCCCGCATCCCCCATATGACGCTTGTTACCACCGGCCAGCGCAAGGGAGCAGACGCCATTGCAGCAGCATGGGCCGCGCGGGAAGGCGTCCCCGTCGTCGCCTATGGCCTCTATGGGGGAGGCAAGAAACCGGCTTTCACCCGCAACAAGAAGCTGGCCGAGCTTGAGCCGGTCGAAGCCATCTTGTGCGAAGGTTCAGGCATACAGGCCAATCTTTATCAAACCATGCGGAAACAGGGCGTTCCTATTCATGCCTTCCACTGGCCCAAGGATAAGCCCAAGCCGACCCCGAAGCAGGCAACCGGCCCGATAGAGCCGCGAGACACATTCAGCCGCGCCAGACGCTACGCCTGACCTGATATAGCGCGGCGCTTCATTGGCGCCGCGCTACCCATCATCATCATAGACCCGCCAACCCGCCAAGGCTGGCGCGCTTTCCAGCGCGCTGGCCTTTTTTCGTGCCGCCGGTCGCCGCCGCGCCTGACGGCGCGGCGGCAAAAGAGAAAAAAAGGGGCAGGGCGACAAACTCATGCCCCTATGGAGGCACCTGAAGCCGCGCCGTCATTCCCCTTTTGAGGGGGAGTCGCCGGCGATGGCTTCCCCGAACGGGGGGCATCGGATGCCGCTAAAGCCCCCTTGAGCGCGACCAACGCCGCAGCGCCGCCCAGCCGCAGCACATGGCCCAGCACGTCGCGGAACTCTCGTTCCGTCATTTGCTCGACAGGCAGCGCCGTAACTATCGCAGCATAGCGATCCCGTAGCTTCTGGCGCATCGCTACAATCTCGCCAGCAATCTTCTTTTCCCGCTCGACCAGATCGGCGAGCCTATCGCGTTCCGACATTTTCGGCATGACCAGTTTCCTTCTCTCAAGGCTGGTCCGCTCGTCACGCGATCCTTGTCGCATAGGCGCAACCGCACCACAAGCGACACCGCCGCGCAGCGCGGCCCATCCCCCCACATAGACCCAGCCGCCAAGGGTGCGCCCGGCAGCGGTGGAGCAGACGCAGCGACGCCGTCGCTGCGGGCAAGCGACGCACGCGCTTCGCGGTTTGTAATGCACCGTACGCACGGGTGCTGAGGCCGGAAACTCTAGTAAAAACAATTGGTTATTCTGTCTGACGTGTCGGACAAAATCGACATTATGTGTCGGACACCTGTGACGCCGCAATATCGGACCGCCAAAAATCCCAGCATTACCGCGCCCTTGCACTGTCTGACGCGTCAGACAGGCTGATTTTCTTGAGCTTTCCTTCAAGGCCGGCTATACTGTCAGGCGCTTCAAGACCGCCCTGGCGAAGCTCCATCAGGAGCTACCGCCTTGGCGCGTATCACCATCCGTATCGAGGACGAGCTGCTCGACCGTCTAAGCCGCCGTGCGCGGCGCGTCGGCGTCACTGTCTCCGAACTCGTCAGACCCGCACTCGAGCATGCCGCCGATAGCCGCGCGGGCTATGTCTTCACCTCGCAGGACGAGATCCTCGCCGGTGTCTTGCAGACGATGTCGATCGTCGCGGCGGCGGTGCGGAAGCGCTCACCCGAGACGCTTGAGCAAGGCATGGCCGATGCCCGTGCGCTGCTCCACGAAAAGGGCCTGCTGGCACCGGGGGAACTGCCATGATCGCGGGTGTGCAATCCCCCGCCGTCATGGTCCGGGCGCTCCGCTATTCCCCCCACCACGGCACACCGCGATCCGCGGTCAGTCCCCGTTGGGGGAGGGCCGTTCGATGAGCATCTTCCGCAATGACACGCTGGGAAGTTGGACCCGCGGCGGCCAGGCCATCGTCCACAATGTCCGGATGACCACCCAGGTCTTCTTCCAGACCTTTCTTGCCGGGCTGGCTCTTTGGGTGATCGGCACCGGCTGGTATGCCTTCGAGAAGTCGAACGAGTATCAGCGCTTCGTCCTGGTCAAACTGGTCGAGGCAACTTTCAAAGTTGATGCCGCTCCGGGCACGAACGACCCCGTGCTGTTTCGCACTCCGGAAGGGCGCCAATACTGGACCTCGGCCGATGCGCTGCTGGAGTCCGGCGTGGTCAAGCAGGCGCTCCTCAAACTCGAAACCGATCTCATCCACGGGGCGCTGCTTGCGGGCTTGTTCGCCCTCGCGGCCCTTGCCTGGGCCTGGTTCTATTTCACCCGAACCGGGAAAGGCCTCGGGTCCAACGAGTATCTGCGCGGCGCCCGCTTCGGAACCGTGGCGCAGGTCCGCCGGGCACTCTGGCGTCAGAAAAAGGGATGCCTCGCCATCGGCGGCGTCGCCGTGCCGGATGCTTTCGAACCCGAGCATATCCTGCTGGTCGGTGCGCCGGGAACGGGCAAGACGAACGCCATCATCACCATGCTCGCGGGGATCCGCAAACAGGGCAAGCGTGCCATCGTCTATGACACAGCCGGGTCCTTCGTGGAGAAATTCTATCGACCGGGACGCGACATATTGTTGAACCCGCTCGATGAGCGCACCGCCATCTGGAGTCCCTGGGTCGATGTGCCCAAGGAATATCATTACGACCAGATCGCGGAATCCACGATCCCCGACAAGCATGGTGATCCGTTCTGGAGCAAAGCGGCGAGGGGTACGCTGGTCGCGGTTCTGCGGAAGCTCGCGCGGCAGCAGCACACCCTGATCTCGGTCCTGCTCGATCGGGTGCTTCGTTCTCCGCTCACCGACCTCGCCGCCTTTGTGAAGGGGACCGATGCGGCCGCTTTCATTTCCACGGAAGGGGAGCGCACGTCGGCGGGCATCCAGGCTGAGCTTGCCTCGGTCATGCGCAGCTTCTCCTATCTTGACGATACCGAAGATGGCTTTTCGATCCGGCGTTGGGTGGAGAATGAGGAAGACGACAGCTGGCTCTTCATCACCGTAAAGGCCGACCAGCTTCCCTCGCTCCGTCCCCTCATCACGGTCTGGCTCGACATCGCGATCAGCGCGATCATGAGCCTCACCCCCGATCGCGACCGGCGTCTTTACTGCGTGATCGACGAGCTGCCGACCCTCCAGAAACTTCCCAGCCTTTCCGACTTTCTGGCCCGTGCGCGCAAATACGGGGGCTGCGGGGTCCTCGGATTTCAGTCCTATCCGCAACTCGAAGCCACCTACGGAATTCAGGATGCGGCCGCTATCACCGGCTATTGCTCCACCTGGGTGGCACTACGGGCAAACGACACCACCACCGCCAAACATGTCTCGGAAAATCTCGGCCAGGTCGAACAGGTCGAGGCCAACGAAGGCATGTCCTATGGCGTGAACGATATGCGCGACGGGGTGAACCTCTCGCGCATGCAGGTGACCCGCCCGCTGGTGATGCATACGGAGGTCACCAACCTTCCCAACTTTTCCGGCTATCTCCGGTTCGGCCGGAACCTGCCGGTGGTGCGGTTCACCGATCGCTATAACGCGCTGCCCACGGTCGCTCAGGCTTTCATCGAACGCACCGAAGCCCCGAAACGCCTCCCCCAGGGCAAGACCATCATCACCCAGGCGCGCGCCGCCCGTCACGCGGCACAGGCGACCGCAGAGCAGGCACGGGCAGGGGGCAACGCCCCGCCGCCATCCTCCTCCCCGTCCTCGGCTCCTCCCACCCAGGGCGACTTGTTCGGCAAGGAGAAAACCCCACCCACCACTGAATCTATCGAACCAATCCAGCCGCACACGACCGACGGTGAAGCGGAAGGAGTGGAAGCTCTTGGGCCGGCTGTGCCCGATGTCCCGGATAGCAATGGTGACTTCGCAACTGGCGACATGGACCCTGACAGTGAGCCGATGACCGCGACGCCGGTCACTTTGCTCGGCGCATCTCGGGGCAGCGTTCGGGTTGCACTCGCCAGCCATGATCGCGCCGACGGCGCTCGCGAGCAGGCGAAACCGGCATGATCCATCCCCGCCGCCTCAAAGGGACCGCCGCCAACATCAGCCGATATTACACGATCGGAGATTATTATACCAAGGGCGGGAACGAACCATCCGAATGGGGCGGACGCATCGCCGCCGACCTGGGTCTGTCGGGTCGGGTCGATCCCAAGCAGTTCGAAGAGCTTCTCGCCGGCAAGGTGGGTGACCAGCAGCTCGGCCGCCGTCGCAAGGAAGGCATCCAGCATCATCCCGGCTGGGACTTCACCATCAGCGCGCCCAAGTCGATTTCGATCCTGGCGCTGGTGACCGGCGACGAGCGGATTCTTGCCGCGCACGAGCGAGCGGTCGGGGTCGCGCTCGCCTATGCCGAAGAACATGCCGAACTCCGCCGCCGGGTAGAGGGCGAGATCGTCCATGAGACGACAGGCCGGCTGCTGTTCGCGCGCTTCACAGAACATGCGAGCCGCGAGGGCGACCCTCATCTGCATACCCATGTCGTCGTTCTCAATATGACCAATCATCTCAATGGCGACCGCATGTCGAGCCTTGAGACGCGCTCGATGTATGCCGAGCAGATCGTCATGGGCCAAATATATCGCAACGAGATAGCCCGTGACGTGCGCGAGTTGGGGCACGAGGTTGTGTTCGATCCGCGCAAGGGCCTGTTCGAGGTCGAGGGTATACCCGGCCAGCTTATCCGTGACTATTCGCAGCGCGCCGAACAGATCAACGTCCATGCCGCCGAACACGGCTACGAAGGACAGGCCATGCGCCGCGTCTCTTTCTTTGCGACGCGCAAGGCCAAGGAGAAGATCGGGCTCGAAGAGCTTCGTACGCAATGGCGCTCACGCGCCGAACCTTATCGTGAACCTCTCGACCAGGTTCTGGCGGATGCCGAAGCGCGCAGCGAAAGAACGATCGCGATCAACCCTAATGTCGCCCGCCGCGCGACCCTGTTCGGGATAAGGCAAAGCGAGACGCGCGAGGCGGTCAACAATATCGGCCGCCTCTATCGGACCGCACTCGCGTCCCATGTCGGCGAAGTCCGGTTCGGAGATATACGTCCGCTGTTCGAAGCACAGGAAGAGAGTCACAAGCTCCTCAAGACGGTGCGCCAGACCGGTGATCAGCCGCTCCCACGAGGACGTACCTCGCGGCGCACGGCAAAGCTCGAATTGGCTCTATCCGAGCATCTCTCGCTCGCCATGGGTGACGTGTCGCCTGCTGCCACTCGGGAGCGTCTGGCCGAGGCGGCGAGCGCGATCGGCTTGACCCGGGCGCAAACCGAGGCGCTGGAAGCCATCGGCACCGGGCGGAATCGGCTTGTCGCAGTCCACGGCGTGGGAGGCGCGGGTAAGTCGACCCTGGTGCGCGGCCTTGTCGAGGCAACACGTTCCGATCATATCACCATCGCGCTGGCGCCAACCTCCTCTGCAGCAGCCGACCTGGGGGGAAAGGCCGGCATCGAATCCCGGACCGTGGCCTCGCTTTTGGCAAGCGGCGGATATGGCATTACCGACAAGCACATCCTGGCCCTTGACGAGGCAGGCCAGCTTTCCAACCGCCAGGCTCTGCGCATGCTGGAGATCAGCAGGGCGACCGGCGCCCGCCTGATCTTTCTTGGTGACAATAAGCAAACAGGGGCGATCGAGCAGGGCAAGGCATTCTGGCTGATGCAGCGCCTGGGTCTCCCGACCAGTCACCTGACCGAGTCCATCCGGCAAAAAACCGATGAGATGAAGGAGGCGGTCACTCTCGCGCGGAAAGGGGACTACGCCGCATCGCTCGCCAGCCTCGACCGCGTGACGACCGCGGAGAGCGCTGAGAAGCTCGCCAAGGACATGGTGGCCGAGTGGACGCATCTCAAGCCATCTACCCGCGCCGGCACCAACATCCTGGTTCTCGATAACGCCACGAGGCTGATCGTCAACAGCCACATCCGGGAGGTGTTGAAGCGCGAGGGGGCGGTTGCGGCTCAGGATCACCGGCTCGAAGTGCTGACCCCTGCGGGTATGTCCGATCAGGAGAAGCAAGTCGCGCGCTTCTATAGCGCCGGCCAGGTTCTGAAGTTCGCAAGGGACAATGCAGGGCTGGGGATTGCGCGTGACACCGAATATCGCGTTGTTTCAATCGGCCGCAACGGACAAGGTCGTCAGGTCGTACGCATCGTCGATGAGAATGGGCGACAGATCGACTGGAATCCGCGACTTGGTAAGGCCGCGCACGTCAACGTCTTCTTAAACGAGGAACGCAAGCTCGCACAGGGCGACCGTATCCAGTGGCGTCTCGTCAACAAGGACATCGAGGTCAAGAACGCCGAACGTGGCACCGTCCTGGCACTCGAGGGAACCGTGGCGACGATCCGGTGGGATCGCGGCGCGCGTATCCAGAATGTCGACTTGTCGGAGCATCGGACCTGGGACCATGGCTATGCCGAAACGGTATATTCCGCCCAATCGAAAACCTACGACCGCGTCTACGTCCTCGCACCGGTGGAATCCGGCCTGGTCAATGGGCAGAATTACTACACCGCGATCACGCGAGCCGAATTTGGCGTCAAGCTCTGGACGGAAAACGTCGCTCGTCTCGCGAGTAAGCTTGCCGCGAATTCAGGCGAAAAAACCTCGTCACTTGAAGCGCTCAATCGGCTGAAACTCGATAGTCATCGACAGCGCGGCGCCCGTCATAAGGACAGGCATGATCGCTCCCGCGAGGAGAATGCTCGCGATCGCGACGCCCGCAAAGCCGAACGTGAACAACGAGAGCGCGAACGCCAGCAACCAAAGCGTGCTGACCGAGGACCGCGCGGCATCGGTGGTATTCTTGCGGGCCGCGCTCAAGAGAGTGCCGCGCTGGTCGATCGCTTCCTGCGCGGTACGATCGAGCGCGATCGCGCCCGCACATCGACAGAGCAAGAGCACAGCGTCGCTCCTGAGCCTGTCCCCCAATCCCAGCCACAGCCTCAACCTCAATCCGATCATGACCATGGCGGCCATGGGGGCGGGCACGACCGATAGGAGAAACCCATGGACTTCGTTCTGCTCGCGATGCTTTTCGCTCTGTTACTGGCATTTCTGCTCAGGCACTACCGTATCCCCATTCGCCATCGCTGGCGCCGCCGTCAGGCGCGAACCATGTGCGAGCAGTTGCGTGGTCCCGATCGTGACCAGCCAGCCGGGCTGCATTATGCTCGGCTTCGGGCGATGGACCCACTGGCGTTCGAGGAATTGTTGCTCGAAGCCTTCGAGCAGCGTGGACATCGTGTGATCCGCAATCACCGCTACACCGGCGACGGCGGCGTCGATGGTGAAGTCGTCATTGATGGTGAGCGCTGGCTGATCCAGGCGAAACGCTATCGCGAAACCATCCGTCCAGAGCATGTCCGTGACTTCGCCATGCTCTGCGCCACCAGAAGGCGACGGGGTATGTTCATCCACACTGGCCGCACCGGTGGGATCAGCCGCACGGTTGCCCTTGGTGCCGACGGAATTGAGATCGTGTCGGGGCAGCGATTGCTCGCCCTGCTGACGGGAGCGCCTTTCCAGCCCGGCGGTTTCCCACCGCTCCGCAGCGTTGGTAATGACCGTACCGAATTGCGCGATCGGGCGCCGTTATGAGGATGCGTAACTCCTGCGTCGGCCGCCCACCGCATCCCAAACTGACGATTGCGATAGTGGCGATGCTCTGCGGAGCGCTCATCTCCGCTCCCGCATCGGCAAAGCGGAGTTCTTCCGGTGAGGCACTGGAGATTGCCCGCTGCATCCGTATCGCCGCACGCGGCCATGGGTGGCTTGAGAAGACGCTCTGGGGCCTGCGCGAGCAAGAAGCCGGCTGGCTGGGGGCTGAGGTTGCCAATACCAATGGCACCCATGATCTGGGGCCGTTGCAAATCAACAGCTGGTGGGTGCCGCGCATTGCCCGGCTGGTCGGCAAGCCCGAACATCATGTCAGGCATTGGTTGCGATACGATGCATGCTTCAATGCCGAAGCGGCGCGCTGGATCTTCCTGTCCGGGCTGAGATCGACCGGCAATTATTGGAAAGCGGTCGGCGTCTACCATAGTCCCACTGCCTGGAGGCAACTGGCCTATGCAGAAAAGGTGGCCGGTCACATGCGCGCCAGGTTTGGCCCAAACGTGTTTGAGCCCGAAAGCGCGGGGGGAAGGAGGTAGGGTGGACGGCGATGGGCGGCGTCTGGTTGCGATGAAATCTACATTCGGTTGGGAGCAGGACCGCCAATCAGACGCGGCCTTGAGCTATATCCTCTTCGCGCATTTCGGGTAACGGCCCGACTTCGGCTGTGGAACAGCCAAGCAAGAATGCCCGATCTCCTAGGGAGCTTTCGTTCGTTTCCAGGTCCCGACCAAGCACACCGTGCAGCAGGATACGTGTCGAACGAAGCGCGATCTGGAGCAGCTTCGTCAGGCCTGGTTGCGAGACATGCGGGGAAGGGGGTGGGCTGGCAGTCTCCAAAAGTTCAAGAAGCACGTGCTCGTCGTCGGTAAGAGCTGCAGCGCTTTCGTGCGCAGCCCTAAAACGGCGGCCAGACCAAATTTCGAGAAGCGACAGCAAGGCTGCAATAGCGGGAGCCAGAATGCCGGCGTCGCTCACTTCGAGTCTTGCGAACAGCGTTGGGAGGATTGGGCGATGCCGGTCGACCGCTTCTCGCCAGCAGCGCGCGGCATCCACAATTATGGATTCGGGAGTGAGAGGAGCGGGGAAGGCAGGCGTAACGCAGGACAAGGTGGTTTCCCTTTATACAACCCCCTGTCTTTGGTCGACTGTCTGACAATTAGGGGAGCGATGTTGCACGGGCAAGACGGTTGGGAGTTCTCAGGATCTTCGCGCAGGATGGGCCGGCTCGAGACCTGACGCTGATTGCATCGATGGGGTCGCTTGATCTGAGGGACGTCGATCAGTGCTGAAGCAAGAGCAGATGCGCTCCTCAAGCGTCGCATATTTTCAGACGCAAGCGCCGGCTCGTGAAAGGTGGGGTGAAAAGCGCCTTCAGCTAGAATTGTTCACAGAACGGGTTGAATTGGCGATTTTAACCTTTGGCCAATCCTCTCCAAGCGTTACGAACTCGATCGGCCGGCCTCTACGCAGCTCCTCCACCGGGAAGACGAGCGTTTCCTGATCGGCCGCGCCAACGATGATCGCGGACAGCGCGCCGGATTCGGAAATGACTGGCGCGCCCAGCGCCTGAGGTTCTGCGAGCGGGCGATTGCGGCCGCGGGTGACGAGGCCGCAGTAGGAATAGTAGAGCGTCGTGCCGAGATCGGGGATGCGCACCTCGTCCAGGTCACCAGCGACCCGCCCCTTACGATTGATCACCGGCCTCGACAGTTGGCGGTTCGTTCGACTTGAGCCTCCGCCGACGTCATCCCTGAAATCGGGATCCGTCCAGGTGGGATCGTTCAATCGTCGAACATGGAACAGGCCATCGCTCCAGATCCCCTCACGGAAGTTGCGGACTGTCGCGAGGGGTTTGGCGGTCTCTCTGGGTTTCTCGAATAGCGGGGTTGCATCGAGGCGAAGGACGTGGAAGCCGAGCTTGGAACTCTCTGGACCCAGGACTCTATCGGGTGGGACCATCGCACCCAGCGCGAGCCGCTGTTTCCCAGGGCCCCGGATCAATGTGCAAGAGACTTCCTCGGCGCTCGGCAGCAGATGCGAGTGCGCCGTCAGAAGAAGATAGAGACTATCATCCTCACAGTCTTCGCGTGTGAAAATGGCGGAAATCATCATGCGAGCATCGCCGTCTCCGACGATGCCGATCTTGATGATGGTGCCGAGCCGGAGGGCGTTGTTGGCGACCCGGCTAGGTTCTGAAAGACCGCTACGCTTCGTCATTGGGAGGCCTGTTACGATGGATGTTGACGGGAGCGACCTGGACAGACGCCGGGCCTACACGGAGCGGGAACAGGCGCAACTGTTCGGCTTTGCGTCTATCCTCGGCATCAAGGACAACCTTGATCGGACGGCCGTTGGTAAAGCAGTCGTCCACAATGATAGTGGTCTGGAAATCCAGCCCATAGGCCCGGCCGATATGGAGTAACGTCTTTCGTACCATTCGCGGCAGAGTTTCGAGAGAAACGCCCGACTTTCCCATGCCGTCGTTCGTCCAGCGAAACACGTCCCTGTCGTAGTCGCTCACATCGGCTGCGGCGGAATGCTCGATCGCCTTATCCCGAAGCCCGGCGAGCTCCGTGGCGGTCAACAGGTCGGCCGCCGCCGGCTCTGCGCCATGGCGAACGATGACGCGATCGAATTCAGATGGAGGATCAACGGGCGCACAGATGTCGTTGTCGGGTATCATCTTGCATTGATCCTCCTCGACTTCGAGCTCCCCTTTGACGGCTGTCACATATCGCCTTGTTCCGTTGCTGAAGTAGGCGAGCAGCAGCTTGTTTATAGGGGCAGCGGTGAATGAATAGGGGCTGGTCGACCGGTACAGGAGCGTGATCTTACGATTGGAGGGACGGTCTTGCGCTCCGGCAAACGATGACAACTTCCCCTGTGTCTCGTGGCTGAAAACCACCTTGCGATAGAACTCGCATGGGTCAGTGCTGTCGCCCGTTCCCGCGATCCGATGCAGCGCGCGCTCGGCCTCGACTTCCAGGATATCGTGTCTGACTTCACTATCCGTCAATGCGACAGCCAGCATATGGGCGGCGCGCGTGACCTTGGTGCCCAATATGGGGGAGAGCACGTCGATGAGACCACCATCACCTGTGCCGCTGACAAGAACGGCCTGCCCATCATCGGCAATGGCGTTGGGCGACCAGTAGCTCGGCGATTTCAGCGGGCCCAAACTGCGCTCTGTCTTGAAGCCCGTGGCGAGGACGGCGATATCCGCCTCGACATTTGCACCACTCTGCAGTTCGAGCAAAACGCCACTGGCAGTTTGATGCAGCCGGATGACTTTGTCGTGGACCAGATCGACCTTTGGGCCAAAGCCGCGTTGCCATTCATCGAGGATGTCCTCGACTACCATATCAGCCTGAGACTGCGCCCAGTTCAGAAAGGGCAGGGCGGTCGCCGGCGTTGGTTGCTGCTTCGGCCAGAATATGATGTTCGGATGAAGCTCCCGATGGGTAGCGTCCCGATATTGCTCGAACGGCGTCGTTCGGGCTTCAATCAGCCTGACGCTTGCCCCGACACTCGTAAAGCCGGCTGCGAGCGTTCTGCCTGCAACACCGGCGCCCACGATGCAAACATTTCGCCGGCCGGGCAGAAGTCGCTTTCCGGCGATAACGGACACGAGCGCAAGGGCGCGTAGCTGCTGGGAGTAGAAATTTTGCTGTGTGAGGAAGGGATTCATCGCGTAGAGCGTGTCGGAAATCCGGCAAGCGCAATAAACCGCCCACGCCCGCTTATCGTGCTCGTTGTCCCCCATGAATGTCCTTGCATTTGAAGAGCGTGGTGCCCGAAACGTCAGGCTTTCGGCAAAGAGCTTTCAGGCCTCATTAAGTGGGACACGCGCCGGAGCATTCTTGGCAAAAAATTATCATCCAGATGGCTTGCGACGGCTAAAAGATTCTGAAACTGAGCCTGAAAGCGCGGGGGGAAGGAGGCAAGGGGACGCGGAGAGCGAGATTGTGTCGGATGGTGGCGGCAATGCGCTCAGCTCTTCAGGCTTAGTGTCTTGCCGCATTCCCGTATAGGTCCTTCAAGTCGGGTGCAGTATGACAGCCCGTCCAGAAAATCAGCGTTGCTTCAGACCATGTTGGCCTGGCAGGCGCTCGGTAGCGGCGCAATCTTACATCTGCGCCATGCATCGGGCCATATAGGCGACGACTTGTCCGCGTTCGGATAGCGTGAAAGGCGCGAAATCACTGCCGTCGAGGCGGATCAGAAAGCTTTGCGACTTAGCCACATCCTGAAGATATTCAGTGTCGAGATGGACGATGAGGCGGAAGGTGTCGTCCAGCAGCGAATTGCGGCTCGGCACGCGCACGAATTGAATGTCCAATATGGGTGCCCGCCTCCCGGCGAACACGACTTCGCCGGTTTTCGGCGGGGAGTCGGAGGACATATTGCCGCTCATCATGATCTGGAAACGATCGCGCCGTTCGGCAAAGATACCCAATCCAGCGGTCGGAATCCGCTGCATATCCATCGTCGTCTGCACCCCGCAGGTGCCTTGGGTGCTGGTGATCCGCCACGATTGAAGCTGTTGTGCCGCCGCGGGCGTGGCGATCAGGGCGCCGAGAAGCAGGCCAAGCACGCCCCGTGCGACATTCGATTTCATGCTCAATATTCCAGTCCGTGCATCACTGCGCCCATGGACGGATCGGCCATGTCGCCGCCGTTGTTCATCAGCCGATTGTTCATGCGCATCATCATGAGAAGCCTGTCGGCATCGCCCTGCGGATAAGTGCCGGGCGCCTGCGCGCTTTGCCGGGGTGCAGAGCGCGGCTCTCCACGCGCGGCGTGATCGCCGGCAGCAGCAGCGGCGGCAAGGGCCTCATCTGTCGAACTGCGTGGCGCTGACGGCGGGCGCGAGGGACGGGCTGCTGCGCTTCCTCCTTTGGAGAGTGCGGCAAGGCAGGTGCGCAGTGCCGCGACGGCCTGAGCCCGCCCCGGTGGCGCAACATCGGTCAGGCGACGACCATCGAGGCGCACATGGATCGACTGTGAGCGCGCGAGGACGTCGAGATGCTCGGCACGCAGCATCATTGCCACCATCACCGTTTCATTGTCGGGGCGCTGCACAATCGCAATGGACTTCGCTTCGCCTTCATCGAAGCGCATCAGCCCCTGATAATTGTCGCCCGGGCCGAGTTGCGGCATCGCTTTGGAGGCAAAGGTCACCATCACCATGGGGCCGCCATTGCTCGTGAGGCCGACCATGGTGGGCATGGTCTCGGTAGGCAGAGCGACCTGCGTGCAGGCGCCATCGCCATTCACGGCCTGCCATCCGCTCTGAGCGAAAGCCACGACCGGGAGCGCTGAGAGGAAGATTGCGGCGCATGAAGGCAGATGTCGTAAGCTCATACCGGTTTTCTATGGCGCTTGATTGACAATATGGTGACGCTGAGTCCGTAACCGCCTGGGCCGTGGTTCGTCACACCGCCGTGCTTAGCCGTTAAGAGTATTCTGCTGTATGAGAAAGGGTTGCATCGCATAGAACGTGTCGGAAATTCGGCAAGCGCAATAAACCGCCCACGCGTGCTTATCGTGCTCGTTGTCCCCATGAATGTCCTTGCATTTGAAGAGCGTGGTGCCCGCAGACGTCAGGCCTTCAGCAAAGAACTTTCAGGCCTCATTAAGTGGGACACGCGCCGGAGCAATCTTGGCAAAGAATTATCATCCAGATTGCTCGCGGACGGACAAAAGATTCTGAGACTGCAAAGCTTGCAGTCAAATTCGGCCCATTTGGAGGGCGATCCAGACGGTGAAACCGCCAACGGCCAGGCAGATGCCAAATGGTAACCTTCGGCTTGAAAGCGGCTCCTCTCCATCTCTGAAGATGGCCACGGCAGCAATCAGGCCGATCAGGCTGGCTCCTAGCAATATGTGAGGCAGTGTCTGCCAACCCAGCCAACAGCCGATCCCGCCGAATAGCTTGGGGTCGCCGCCGCCCAGTCCATCTCGGCCACGCAGCCGCCGATAGCCATGTTTTACCAGCCAGAGGGATAGGAAACCGACAAGGCCACCGACAAGGCTCTCGTTCGTGCCAACCCCGGCACCGACGAGGCTCGCTGCAAGACCGGTGATGGCAAGGCCCGCCGTCAGGAGATTGGGCAGGATGAAGTGGCGTAGATCGATCGAACCGAGCGCAAGGAGTTGCCATCCGAATATGGCGCCTGCGACTGCGGGCGTACCTGAGGCGACCATTCCTGCGAGAATACCGACAAGACATGCGGCCGTCTCTATCTGCCAATGCAACGCGTCGATTGGCGCGTTGCATGTACGGCATCGAAACCGAGAGATAATCGCGCTGAGCAGCGGAATGAGTTCGGCGGGGGACAGGACGCGGGCGCAATGATCGCAACGCGAGCGGTCCACAACGATGGGTTGTCCGGTGCCCCAGCGTATTACCGCCGCGGCGATGAAACTTCCAACGAGAGCTCCGACAAGGCCAAGCGCGGCGATCAGTCGGAGATCTGGTGCAAGGTCGATCATCAGGTAGGGCAGCTTCGTTTCTCTGATCACTCGTATGGTTGATTCTATATTACATGCGCGTGACAGAAATGCTTGCGGCGTGGGACTCTCTGTTGATTTTCTTCAGAAGTATTTGACTTCCGTCAATGCATCGGCTGCTCTTATGGTGAGGGTGGAATCGCTCAACTGGGAATGGTGTGTGCGTATGTGCATAAGCGAAACAGGCCTCCTCGTTGTGTCGGCCCCACGCATGGCAGCGCCGCTGGACGCTGGCCGAGATACGATGTTGACCATCCACTTATCGGCGGTGGAGGGCGGCGTTTTGCCCTTGGACATCGCGCCAGCTTGTAGTTGTCCGGATGCCCGGATTTTTCCGGCGCACGATTCGCTGAACGAGCAGATTTTCGTTTCGGGGAGTTTCGTCGTACCGGAGATAGCACCGGCTTGCGGCCTTGGATCCGTCCCAGTGGATGGAAATTTGTCTGTCCATACCCTGGACATGCCCGCCGAGAAATCCGACCTGACGCGCTCAGATTCTGAAGTCGAAGCGGGCATTGTGAGCGAAATTCAGTTCATATTGCGTATGCGACGGGCGCGAACCGAGTTTTCCGAAGACAATCTGTTCGCAGAACCCGCCTGGGATATGATGCTTGATCTGATGGAAGCACGCCTGCGCGGGACCGAGATTCTAACTTCCAGCCTCTGCATGGCCGCGTCTGTTCCAGCTACAACTGCGCTGCGCTGGATCAAGAACCTGACGGAGAAGGGGATACTTGTCCGTAGAGCTGACGAGAACGACAAGCGTCGCGTATATGTCGCATTATCTGACGAAGCGGCCGCCGCGATGAAGGACTGGTTTGAACTATTCAATCGGCAGAAACCCACTGCGGGTTTGTGAAAAGCCGGCTCGCGCCGATCTTCCGGGATTCTCGGGAAGCGCTACCCAAATAATCCATAACTGACTGTGGATTCTCCTAGTTTGATGGTCTCGCTGATCGATTAGCGTGCCTCATGGCTATGATGCTTGTGTGGTGCTGGCCGAGGAAAAGGAACGTGCGATCATGTCCGTGACCCGTGCGATAGAGGATGATTCCGCCTCGGTCATGGCAGTGGGCCGTCAGTCGCGCCCCCTTGTATCCGGCGCTCTGGCGCGCGATGCCTTTGGTGCTATGTCGCAGTCCCGGATCACCTTGTTGCTTGTGCTGGCGGACTTGATCGGCGGGCAAGTGGTCGGGCTTGTTCACATTCACGATGTCTTGCGTCAAGGGGTTGCCTGAATGTTGCGCGTAGTCGGGGGCAAGGAATTCACGTGTGAGGATCGCGGTGTGGCGATCATCATACCTGCACGTTTCGGGTCGACACGATTTCCTGGGAAATCCCTTGCAGAACTGCGAGGTGTGTCGGGCGCGCCGAAGAGCTTGCTGCTGCGAAGCTGGGAGGCCGCGAACCGCGTAAACGGCGTCGACGAGATTTGGATCGCCACCGATGATATTCGCATTCGGGATGCCGCGGAGCAGTTCGGTGCGCGGGTGGTAATGACCTCCTCTGATTGTCGCAACGGAACCGAGCGGTGTACAGAGGCGGTGTTGGCTGCCGACATCAAATCCGATCTCATTGTGAACTTCCAGGGCGACGCACCACTCACTCCGCCATTGGCGGTTGAGGCATTGATTCAAACCATGCATGACGCGCCTTGCGTAGAGGTGGCGACCACAATGGTTCGCTGCTCTCCGGTGGCAGCGGATTGTCTTCGTGTTGATGAGACGGCGGGACGCTCCCGTGCGACCACAGTCGTCTTCGACAGAAATTTCGACGCGCTCTACTTTTCCCGGAGCATCATTCCGTTCGTACCTGAGCGCATGGCCCGCCCACCCGTCTATCTCCATGTTGGTGTTTTCGGATATCGCCGTGATGCTCTCATGCACTATCCGGGCCTCGAGCCGTCCGTCTTCGAGGAAACCGAAGGCCTGGAGCAACTACGCTTCCTGGACGCAGGAATACCGATCCGTATGATCGAAGTCGGTACACCGCCCGGCGGGGTATGGGAGGTCGACTGCCCATCCGATCTCGTGTCTGTCGAAGCTGCCTTAGTGGAGCGCCACCTGCACTGAAGTATCCTGATTTGTTCTCAGGTCGCTTTCCGTTGTCACCGCTTCACACTGTCGCAAGTCCGTGCGCGAAAGCCAGGACAACAGCCCGCAGCTTGGATTGCGCTCCCAGCTTGTCCGACGCATTCCGAAGATGGTAATCGATCGCCTTCTCGGATAGGCCGAGCGCTTCTCCGCTTTGTGCGTAGGTGTATCCCATCGAAGCCAGACGCAGCACCTGGTGCTCTCGGGCAGAGAGGCGAGGGACCCAATCTGCGAGGGGCACAAACTGCTTTGCCTTCGCGTGGAAATGCGCCGCGGCGAATGCCAGGTCCGGCCCGCAACGTTCGGCCATGTCGCGCGAACCCGCCTCGTCGTTCCCGAACAGGCTGATGTAGGCAGGTCCCTGGATACTGTCCTGAACGGGAATGATAATGCCGGCAGACACGCCGCGGGCTCGCTCATTTTCCAGCCAGATCCGTTGGATGGGATCAAGACCAGCCTTAGTTCGTGTCGTGTAGGCAAAGGGCGCGAAGGCTGCGCGCACCTGCGCAGCGCATGGATCACGGACAAGCCAATCGTCCGCGTCATCCGCATCCCGAGCCGAGGTTGTCAGAAAGCGTAGCGGATGATGCGGGCTGGAATCGGGCTCGTTGGTCCAGAAATTTCCAACATGGATGTAGCGCGCGCCGTAAAAACCAAGCAGACGTGCATAATCCAGCAGCCAGTCTCGCAAACGCGAAAGGGATCGGCTGGCTTTCAAAGTTGCAAGGATATCCGGGTGGTTGGCGTTCCCCGGGCGCAGGAACAGCGTACTCGCTTCCACCACGGTCTTTGCATCGTGGCCGCAATTGCTGGCCAGCTTGTTGGTGAACATCAAAGACCCCCGGGGAGCTGCTCCTACTTAAAGGACACGCCGGGAGAGAAATCTGGCAAGAAAAATATGCTACATTTCAATGACTCATCGTCATGAAACAGTAATAATGACCTTACTTCAACTCAAAACGACCACGTCCCCCGGTAGGCGCGTCACCTTGGCGCCTACGACCAGTTCCGCCTGGTCGAAGAACTCATCCAGTCGATCGATATTGTAGGTCCCATTGAGCCGGCGTCCACCCAAGGCGCCGCTTGCCAGAATCACCCGACCCTTGCGGTAACGGTTTATCTCCTGGATCACCTCCCGCATTGGCATCTCCTGGAATATCAGCGTGCCGTTTCGCCAGGCGGTGAGAACCGTCGTATTGGCCTGTGCGGTTACGGCGCCGATGCCACGGTCATCGTACCGAACCTCCTGAGAGGCAGCTAATCGGCGGAGATCACCGTTCCATGCCACCTCAACCTCGCCAGACAAACAGGTGATGCAAATCTCATTGTCGGTGCGCCGAGCGCTGAACTGCCCATTCTTGCCGATGCTTGTGCCTCTGCCGGCAACCAACGCGGCGGTCCCCGATCGACCACTCGTGACAACCGCCTCGCCGCTGATGAGTTCAACAGCGGGCATTACAAGATCGCTGCGGAGATTAATGCTGGTGCGGGTATTGAGTTCGACCGTAGCGCCATCGTCGAGGCGCACCACAAGGCGCTCGCCGGTGCCAGTTCGGTATTTGGCGTTCAGTTCGGCGAACGATGGCATCATGTCGAACGAGCGTCCGACGAGCAACAGCCCGCCTGCAACGGACGCGGCCATGGCGCCACCGAGAAAGGCGCGCCTTGAATGCTTCTTTTTTTCTCTTTGAGCGTCGAGGCTTGCGACATTGCTGACAATTCCGATGGTTTCGGGGGCCTCAACACCTTCGGCAACGCGCACGACCCGGCGCAACCTGACGGCCGATCGAAAAGCCAGTTCGTGCGCCGGACTTTGGCCACGCCACGCAATCAGGTCAGCCGCGTCCGCCTCGGTGGCATTGCCGGAGAGCAGATGATTGAGATGCTCGAGCCCCTCCAGGCGGAGGAGCGCCAGCTCTTCATCGGTCCATGTCGTCCTTCCGCTCATCCTGAACAGCCAACCAGTTGCGAGATCATGAGCGCTTTGCATCGAGACATGCTTGCGCTCCCTTATCTAGAGGACACTCTGGCTAGCTGTTCTTGCAAAGCCGCCACCGAAAAATCTTCTGTCACCTGGTGAAGGTGCCTGCTCGCCAGCAGCAGTTCGTTCCGAATTGAGCGTTCTGACAAGCTGTATTCCAAAGCCAGTTCCTTGTAAGTTGCCGATTCCACCCAGAATCGCCTGAAAATGGCCTGGCGACGGGGCGGTAGTTCCTGCAATGCCCGCTCGACGGCCGCAAGCTCCGACCGGCCTTGAGCCGTACGGTCCTGGTCGGGGTTTTCGTCCGGTATATCTATCAGGCGATCGATATCTGCGGTGGAGAGGTGTTTCATCTCGGCTCGCTGGCTATTCCTCGCGGTGTTCAGCGCGATGGTCAGCAGATACGAAATCGGATTTCGTACTTCATCCGAGATCTCTGCTCGATGTAGCCGCAAATAGGTATCGTGTAGCGCTTCCTGCGCTTTCTCCGTCGAGCCAAGCCGACCGGTCAGTCGGCGCTTCAATTCCGGATATGCCGTCACGAACAGCGACAAGAGAGCCTCGCGCGGGGACGAGGTCACGGAATAGATCCTCGATACAATTTCTTAGGCTGAAATATAATAACCGCCCCCCTTCAATTCGCCGTCCGGAAAGCGACCTGCTGTAAAGAAGAATCGATCTCGATTACGAAATCCATGCGGGCAGGTAGCGAGGCAGGGATGGGGGGGAGGGGCCTTGATCGCTCAAGGGCGGTCAGCGCCGCGTTATCGAGCATTGCGGATCCTGAACTCCGATGCACCCAGCTTTCCAGGACGTTGCCGTTTCTGTCGAGCCGAAATGCCAGAGCGGTGATTCCGGCTAGACGAAGCTGTTTTGCCTCTCCGGGATAGCGACTGTGGCGAGCAACGATCTCGTAGAGCAAGCGCTGGTATTCATTGAGTTCTGCGGTGTTGATGGTGGACTCAATGCCGCCGCCATCCGCGGGCCTCGATGCGGCTCGATCGCTATTGGAGGGCGCCGATCTGGCGATGGTTCCCGAGGCAGATTCCTTGGGCGTGGCAGCCGCGATAGGCGTTCGGGCATCACGGCCGGTAGACAATTCTGACGGGGTTGAGGTCGGTCGGTTCGCCGAGCGATCCGATTCGCCATTTCCGCTCAGTTCAATGAAATCGACCATCATGGCCGTTTCACGTTGCGGACTTGGTTTGGAGGGCTTAGGCGAGTTTGAGTTGGCCGCGATAAGGCCGCCCAGCACGGCCGCATGTCCCAGGCACGAAACCAGGATACCCAGGACATCGATTCGGGCGGGGCTGGACATGGCGGACTCGCATAAATTGAAAGGCGGGTTGGCGGCTTCATAGACGTCTTTTTCCGTCTGCAATATGACATGCCTCATGAGTGTCGGAATCCCGCTAGGGATTCCCCTAGCAAATGTGTCGAGTGGTTGGGGTAAAGGGCTGCCTATAGTCATCGGGGCAAAGGCGGCTCATCTATGCTAACGGCAGAAATCAGTCGATTTGGGAAAGGTTTTGGCAAGAATCCGGCTAACAATCTTGTCGGAATTGGCGAATATACTTTCAGTCATAAAAGAGAAATTCTGACCGACCTCCGATCGGCGGTTGCTTTTTCAGGAAGCAATTGTGAGCTAGCTCAGCGAATCAAGTGTGGCGATTCACGCCTTGGCGTAAGCTGAGCGAGCATCGTCATGGCGGATATTCTCCCCTTCGAGCGCCCTGATAGCCCCATCAAGACGAAGCCCGGCGTTGAGGCCAAGAAGGCTGGCATCGGAGCGTCGCTCCTGAATCTGGCGGATACTTATGGGCTGTATAGCGGCCTGTATCTGCATTTTGGCCATTCTCGGGGCAGCGCTGTTCGCGCCATTGCATCGAGCGCCAACGCAGAGCGTCAGTATGTGAATCTCATTGCGGACAGCAGTCTGGTTATCAAGGCATTAGCAGCACGCCGTCCCTTCACCTGGTCCAGCAGTGAGATCAGGTTTGCCCACAAGCTAGACACGCCACATGTCGGCATTGCAGTTCCGGTTCAGGATCATCCCAATGGTCCAGGCCTTGTTGCGCTCATCGGGGTTGGGCTCGATGCGGTGCGTAAAACGGTGAAAGACCATGGTCCCGCCCTGTCATGGGCGGCAACAGACATTCACGCGGCGGCGCTTACAGTATTGCGTGTTGCGCACATTGAAGCGCCGACGCGTCGGGAAATGGAATGTCTGAGGCTGGCGGCGCTGGGAATGACTGTGCCGAAGATCGGCAAAACGCTTCATATGTCGACCCGGACGGCTGAAGTTTACTTGCACCGGGTCGTGAAGAAACTGGGCGGGGCCAACAAGGTCAATGCGGTTGCAATTGCCGTAAGCCGAGGTCTCCTGCAGTGCGACCCATCTGGCCTTGAGCACTCTGAGCCGGCGAGCTGAGGAGGAAGACGGGAACGTTACAGAGGGGGGATGCGGAAACGCCCGGATCATGCCGGGCGTATTCGGATCTTATGTCAATCCGCCATCGCGGCCCAACTTCTGATCCTGACCGGCAAGGCGCGGTTTCCAGCTATGAATAAAGACGAACTGATCGAGCGTGTTGCCGCAAGAAGCTATCTTACTCGCGCTGAGGCGTTTCGTGCGGTCGCGGCCGTCTTCGCTACGATCGGAGACGCTGCTGTCCGCGGCGAGGCCGTCTCGATCAACCGCTTCGGCATTTTCTCGGTGAAATCGTGCAGCGCCAGGGAAGGACGCAACCCGCGTACTGGCGAGAGGATATTGATTCGCCCAACGCGGAAGCTGATGTTCCGTGCCAGCAGGGCACTGAAGGATTTGCTGCTCGGTGAGGAGAGAAGCGATCCTGTTGAGCTCGACCCCAGGTGACACGTTTGTGCCGTGCCTCGTTCGACACGTTCGACAGGGGGTTCAGCCGCCCCTTTGCGTTAGCACAGGCGGCCCGGATGAGTTGGGAGACCTGGATCGCCGTAGAATTTCACCGATAAATGCTATCAAGGTCGCCGCTGGCCATTTCTCATTCCGCGTAGCGCCACTGCAAGGGGTTGCTGAAGGCCGTCGGGCGGGGGAGACACCGCAGCTCGCAGGAGCGCTTCTATCACCAGAAGGTCGGTTTTGGTGCTGCCGCTACTGCGGTGAACCACGACATCACTCAACGTGCCATCCGCATCAATCCTGAGATGGACAATAAGGCTGAAATTAAGTCGTTCCGTGCCTGCACTTGCATGGAGGTAGGCATACAGCTCTTCCTCCAGCAGGCCATAATAAGCGAGCCGTTCAGCCGACAGCAGTCGCACGGGCGCGACCTGTTCCCTGACCACGATACGTCCGAGCGGGACCAGGGACGATTGGTTGTTGCCGCTCGGTGTCGTGATGATAGCGGCGTCCGTCCCGCTGTAGCGAACGACGAGTCCCGAGCCGGTCAAGAGACGCCGAAGCGCTTCGCGAGGCGTGAACCTGCCTTTCACACGGGTCGATCGAAGCCCCGAGGCCAAGGTGCTGTCATATAGCAGTTGAACGCCAGTGATGCTGAAATATTGCGCCAAAGCGGCGTGAAGGGGCTGTTCGGGAATGTCGAATGATATAGCTGTTTCGGAAGCCTCTTGCTGAGCATGAGCACTCGTTCCGAACGAGTACAGGAGGATGGCAAGGCAAATTGAGAGCGCCGCCGCCAGGCTACGAAGAACATGAGGTAGCGACATCAGGGCGATGAATAGGACATGCTGGGCCTGTTGGGGAGCCGATTGTCCGGAGAAATTGTATTGAGCGGCGCCGCCTGATCGCATCCAACCTTCCTTCACACCGCTCCGATTTTGGCATGACCTTGAAGGTCAGAACCTAGAAATAAATTTAATTTCCGTTCTCCTGCGGGAGATTCGTATGACGGCGTTCGTTCGGCGGCATCTATGTGAACAAGATCATGTCATCGACACGACTTTCACAAATTTAATTTTCACTAGCGATTATCGTCAAGATTTTACGGAACAGTGAATCACTTGGCTGAGATACATGATTCACTGTCGAGTAAGTGCTCTATTGTTTCAATTTTATGACGAAACGGCGTGTAGGCGAAGAAAAAAACTTTGCCGAATTTCTTGCCAGATTCACGTGCTCACCGTGTCCATTTTTCAGGAGCTCTATGGGGGTCGTTGAAATGTTAGCGGGTGGTGCGCTTCAGCGCCAGTTTGATCATGCGTGCGTTGCCCTCGATGTCTCGTGGGTACGGCACTTCGTTATGGAGGGCGGTTCGGTCATGGCAATTGGCCCGATCGAGGATTGCGCCTCTTCGGTGGACCTCGAGAACTGGTTAGAACAGTTCGCATCGGAGATGGGGTTCGACGGCGCTCGCTACCATCATATCGGGCATCGTCCGCAAGGTGGAAGGACCGCTAAACGCCCGCCGCACCGCTTCCTCTCAACATTGGAGAAAGGGCAGGAGCCGTGGCGTGCCGGAGATCCCGCTCTCTCGCAAATTGTCCAGTCTTTCCTCCCCTTTGTCTGGTCGACTAAAGACGATCTGTCTCTCCCCGATCTCCAACGTGCATGGTTGAGCATCGAACGCTTGCGCGGTGTAGAAGCAGGGGTCGTCATACCCGTTCAGGATTATCTGTCGGGACCAGCCTATATCAGCCTCTTCAGCGAGAAGCTCTCACAGGCGATCTCGGCGGTTGAGCAGCGGCGGCACGAGATGGCTACGCTCGCTATCGAATTCCACCTTCGAGCAAAGCAGTTGATCACCATTCGGACGCGGTCATCAGTCCTGCTTTCAGATCGGGAGTTTAGTTGTCTGCGAAATGCAGCTGCGGGAGTGGCGCTTGCCGAAAGCGCCGGCAGTCTTGGAATATCGGTGCGAACAGTTGAAACCCATCTGGCCAAGGCGACGCTCAAACTTGGCGGGACCAACAGGATCAACGCGGTCGCGATCGCAATTGGGTCTGGCATGATCCATGTTTGAGAAGCGCATGTCATTCTCTTCCCAATTGCACGGTGGCCTGCGTGCTAATCTCACGTCGCGCTTACCGTTCGTTGCCGCCCTGGCGGCAGTGGTGCAGCCGTCCTTTGCCTATGCGCAAAGTGATCAGGATGCCGAACAGTCCTCTGCTGCAGACGCAGAGCCGGTGAGGGCTTCGGGAAGCTTCTTAATCGCCGCGATCGACGTCGTGGGGGCCACCAAACTCTCAAACGCCGAGATCGAGAGGATCATCTACCCGTTTCTTGGACCTGATAAAAACGAAGCCGATGTGACTGCTGCGCAAAAGGCCCTTCAGGCGGCGTATGCCGCGAAAGGCTATGAGGCGGTCGAGGTCGAGATTCCGATCCAGCCCAGCGAACGTTTCGCGCAGGGGATCGTCCAGCTGGCTATCCATGAAGTGCCGCTCGGCGAGGTTCGTATCGTCGATGCAAAACATCATTCGGACAAGAGCGTCCGCGGCGACGTCCCGTCACTTGTTCCCGGTCAACCAATCGATATCGCAGCGCTTCAGCGTGATGTCGCTGAAGCCAACCGCTTCCCCGACCGTACCATCACCCCGCGCTTTCGCTCCGGTGGGCAGCCGGGGACCGTCGATGTCGAGTTGAAGGTCGACGACAAGTCTCCTTTCCACGGGTCGGTCGAATTGAACAACGACAACAGCCCCAATACCAGATCCCTGCGCGCAAGTGCCACTGCACGCTATTCCAATCTCTGGGGCCAGGGCCATACGCTGTCGGTCACAGGTTCGATCGCGCCGCAGGATACCGACCAGAGTGCGGTCATCTCGGCTTCCTACAATGCGCCGCTCATTGGCACGCCCTGGGGTTTCCTGCTCTACGGCTACAGGTCGAACAGCAATGTCGCGGCGCTTGGCGGCACCAACGTGCTGGGTAACGGGTATCAGATCGGCCTTCGCGCGACCTATCGCCTGCCGAGCACGAGCAGCTTCCAGCAGATCAGCTTCGGACCGGACTTCAAATCGTTCAAGGAACGGCTGAGCCTCGAAGGGACCGATCTTCAACCGACCCAAATCCGCTATGTGCCTCTTGTTGCGGAATATACGCTGAGTGGCGGCAGCGAGCAGGAAACGTACGGGCTCACCCTGGGGGTGACTGGCGGCCTAAGGGTGATCAAGCGTCGGGACTGCTTCGAATATCCTGCTGCAATCATTCCCGACGGCCTCGTGACCTGCCCATTGAGCAATGGCGATATCGGCGTCATCACCGATCAGTTCATCGGTCGGACGACGGATGCGAGCGAGAATTTCGTCCATCTCAATCTCGATCTTAACTATACGCGGTTTCTCCCCAAGGACTGGCAGGCGGCGTTCCGCTTCGCAGGCCAGCTTGCCGATTCCAGCCTCGTGACCAACGAGCAATTCTCGCTTGGCGGTATGTCGAACGTCCGGGGCTACTATGTTTCAGAGGCCATCGGCGACGATGGCTTCGTCTCCTCGGTCGAACTGCGCTCACCCAATCTCGGCCCGCGCCTTTCCTCTTATATCGACGAGTTGCGCCTCTTCGCCTTCAGCGACGCCGGCTATGCGCGGGTGCGCGAGACAAGTGCCGGGCAGACCGGTGAGTTCCGTCTCGTCAGTGTCGGTGGTGGTGTGCGTTTCGACCTATTCAACCTGGTGACGGGCGAAGCACTGATTGGCGTTCCGCTCCGCAATGGGCCGACCAGCGACAAGGGTGATCCACGCTACAGCTTCACTATCAGGGGCGAGTTCTGATGCCGGCGCTCCATCATCGGGCGTCGCCGTCTTTCACGTTTACGGTGTTGAGCATTGGTCGGAGCCCGTCTGACCGGGTCATCTTCCGGCGATCGTCCTTCTCCGACCAGTCGGGGCGGTCGTGGCCATCGATCGGGCCAGGAATTCCCTCAGGGCAGCTTGGCGGCTCCCCCAAACGCCCAGCGCCAGGGATCCCCGGAAGACCGGGCGGGAGAATTGCCCCCGCAGAAACAGAATTTGGGTGGGATGACCTCCCAGCGATCACCAGCAGCAACAGGCGCCGCGAGTGCGCGAGGATCAACCGCCCAATGCGGGCAGCAAGCGATATGGAAATAGGGGCGGCAACATGGGTCGAATGAAACTTAAATGGCTTTTTCCGCTGGTTGCGATGACAGCCTTCACGACACCAGCGATGGCTTGGTGGGAAGCGGACTATAGCTATCGCACGAAGATCAACCTCAACACCCAGGCAGCCGGGGTCACCGGCGAAGTCGCGCGCGCGCCGGTGTTGATCCGCCTGCACTCGGGCAACTTCAGTTTCAAGGATGTGAAGGCCGATGGCTCCGACCTGCGCTTTGTCGCGGGGGATGACCGCACACCTTTGAAGTTCCACATTGAAAAATGGTCACCGGCCGACGAACAGGCTCTGGTGTGGGTTGATGTTCAGGGTTTGCAGCCCGGCGCGGCCTCGGCCATTTACGCTTATTACGGGAATGAGAAGGCTGCCGCGGCGCAGGATGTTGCGGGAACCTACGGGCCGGATTACCGTCTGGTCTATCATTTCAATGATGAGGGTGCGGCCAAGGACGCGACCTCGAATGCAAACAATTCCACCGGCACTGCGGGGCGCAACGCGGCAGGTCTGATCGGTTCGAGCCTTGTCCTCGATGGCGCGACCCCGGTCGCACTGCCGGCAGGGGCTTTCGCAGCCGGTCCGCTATCGATCAGCTTTTGGGTGAAGCCCGGTGGTAACGGCACGATCTTCGTGTTGCCGGGTGCCGTGAGCCTGGTAGCCGAGGGCGGCCAACTCTTCATCGATCAGGGCGGCAATCGCTCGGCAGGCGGCGCGCTGGCTGCGGACGCCTGGGCCAATGTCGCGCTGGTCAACGACGGCGCCAAGACCGTGCTGTTTATCAACGGCCAGCCTGCCGGTGAAGTGACCGGCGCGCTCGCCGCGGCGACCGGCGCCCCGGTTCTGGGGCAGGGTTTCAAGGGCGAGATCGACGAGTTCCGCGTGGCCGGTGCCGCGCTGCCGCAGGCCGCGTTTCAGCTTGCTGCTGCATCGGAAGGTCAGACCGCGAAACTCGTCACCACGGATACTGCGCAGCAGGTCGAGTCCGGCGGCGGGCATGGCCACTTCGGGATCCTGTTCGGTGCGCTGACCTTCGACGCCTGGGTCGTGATCCTGATCTGTGCATTCATGCTGCTGGTCGCGATCGCGATCATGATCAGCAAGGGTTTGCTGATCAGCAAGGTGCGCCGGGCCAACGAGGCGTTCCTCGAGGCCTATCACCGCTACGTGAGTGAGACTGGACGCGGACCGCGCAACGTCCATGACGGCCTGCCCCCGTTCGATCCGGGCGCTGACGCCGCGGATTCGACGCTGGGCCGGCTCTATAATATCGGCCGGCGCGAGCTGACCGAGCGTTTGAAGGAAGGCAAGGCGACCGGCAGCCGCTTCGCGATCCGCGCCCAGTCAATCGCCGCGATCCGCTCGGCACTCGATGCAGGACGCGTGCGCGAGGGGCAGAAGCTCAATGCGCGGCTGGTGCTGCTGACGATCGCCATCTCGGGCGGCCCGTTCATCGGCCTGCTCGGCACGGTGCTCGGCGTCATGATCACCTTCGCCTCGGTCGCGGCCGCTGGTGAAGTGAACATCAACGCAATCGCTCCGGGTATCGCCGCGGCTCTCCTTGCCACTGTCGCGGGCCTTGCGGTCGCGATCCCGGCGTTGTTCGGCTACAACTATCTGCTCAGCCGCATCGAGGAGATCACCGCCGACCACGACATCTTCGTGGACGAGCTGGAGAAGCGCATCGCCGAGACCTGGCAGGATGTCCCCACAGCGGCCCAAGCGGCCTGAGCCCCTCAGAGGATAAGGAGTTCGGGTCATGGGTATGCAAGTCGGCGGGCCGAAGAAGCCTTATAACGAAATCAATATCACACCGTTTGTCGATGTCGTGCTGGTGCTGCTCATCATCTTTATCTTGATGACGACGGCGGCAGTGCAGGGGATCAAGGTGGACCTGCCGTCCGCTTCGTCGGCAAAGACGCTGGAGGCGCAGAAAAGCCGGGTCATTGCCGTTTCCAACGACGGCACGGTGTCGATCGACGCGATTCCGGTGTCGATGTCGGAACTGGAAACGCAGCTTCGTTCCAGCATCGCGACGACGCCGGACCTCGCCGTGATCCTGCGCGGTGACCGAGCTGTCCAGTACGACAAGGTCATGCAGGTTCTGGATTTATGCTCGAAGGTTGGTGTGCCTAGCCTCGGCATGGCGTCCACGCGTCCGCCCGGCGGCGGGGCCTGAGGGGAGGGCCGATGCTTTATATCGATCCTTCAATCGCCGTGAGCGCAACGGATCAAGTCGGGCTTCTGACCCGATTTATCGTTGGTCGGTCTGGGGCTCCTAACCAGGAGAAGCTTCCCGGGACGGCTATACATGCGTGCGCGTCATTGCGAGGGGGCCGGTGATGGCTGCCGCGTCATTGATGCTGCCGGACGGCTCCGATCGTCCGCGCCGGAAAAAGTCTCCGATCACTTTCGGTCGGATTCTGGCGGTAGTCGCCATAGGGCTGGTGATCGCGATCGGCTATAATTTCCTGGGTACGCAAACGGTCAGCGACCGGCCCAACGAAATGAAGACCACGCAGGTCATTCTCCCTCCGCCGCCACCGCCACCGCCTCCACCGCCAGAGACGAAGCCGATCGAACAGCCGCCTGAGCCGACGATCGCGCCGCCGATCGAGCAACCGGTTGATACGCCGCCACCGCCGCAAGCCAACAATGATCCTTCGCCGGGCGATAATGCGCTGACCGCGAGGGAGGGGGCGGGGCCTGTTTATGGTGGTCTTGCGGTGGGTGATGGCAGCGGCGTCCGCATCGGTGGGAAACCGGGCGGCGGTGGTTCCGGCGGCGGCATGTCGGTCGGCATGTACACCAGCTACCTCAAGTCATCACTGCAGGAGCGCGTTCAGGACGACCCACGGCTCAGCCGCCTCGTTTTCTCCGCAGACTACTCGCTCACCGTTACACGCGATGGTCGCATCACCGGCGTAACGTTTCGCAATGCCAGGGGCGGAAGCGACGCAGACATGCAGAAGCTCACGGCTTTGCTGCAGGAGGTCCGCGGGCTCGATCCACCGCCGCAGGCCATGGTGTTTCCACAACTTGTCACGGTTCGGGGGCGCAAGAGCTCCCTCTGATTATCAGCCCGCGCGGGCAAAGGGGATTTAGAATGTCACAGCGATTGAAGTTTCTGCAAACTGGACCATTGATGCTCACCACATCGTTGTGCGCAGCGGTGCTGGTTGCGGCGCCTGCGTTCGGGCAGGAAGCTCAAGGCCAGGCCGCCCAGCCTGACAGCGCGGTGGCGACGATGGTCAAGCTGCTCGTTGAGGAAGGCATTGTCAGCCCTGAAAAGGGCCAGGCGCTGATGCGACGTGCCGAAGCGGAAGCGGCGCAGCGCGCGGCGATTGCTCCGCCTCCACGCTCGGCTGAACTTGCGCCCCCGCCCGCCGGAGCGGTCCGTGTTCCCTATGTTCCCGAAACGGTTCGCGCCCAGATCAAGGATGAGTTGCGCCAGGAAGTATTGGCGCAGGCGCGGACCGAGCGCTGGGCAGCGCCTGACGAAGCGGCACCCGATTGGACGCGCAATATCCAAATTCATGGAGATTTCCGTTTCCGCTCGGCGTCGCACTTCTATGGTCGCGACAATGCGGTTGCGCACTACACAGACGTGGCGGCGTTCAACAACAATGGCCCCTATGACGTCTCGGGTTTCGGCGGCCAGTTGCTCCCCACGCTCAACACAACGCGTGACAAGCGCAACAATATGCAAGTCCGTGGCCGGATCGGTATCGAAGCCAAGGTTGCAGATCGGTTCACGCTCGGTTTCCAGCTGGCGACGGGTGACGATCCAGGGCCGATCTCGACGAATTCCAGCCTGACGGGTGGTTTCCGCAAGCGCGATGTCTGGATCCAGAACGCCTATGTGAAAGGGGAACTCGTCCCCGGCGTGACCGCGATGCTCGGTCGGTTCGACAACCCACTTCGGTCGACCGATCTCATGTTCGACCCGGATCTCGCCTTTGACGGTGTTTACGGTGAAGCGAACATCACGCGCATCCTGGGCAACGACGATTTCCGGTTCGCTGTTCGCGGCGGCGCGTTCCCGCTCCAGTTCGAGCCCGAGAATTTCCCGGAAACCTCAGTCGGCAAGCGCAATTGGCGCGATCGCTACCTGTTCACCGCCCAGGCCGAACTCGGCAAGACGTTCGCTGGCGGCATCGATGTCAACGTCAGCGCGGCCTATCACAATTTCACATACCTTCGTGGCCATGTATCGGAGCCGTGCGACGTCTTTTCCGCGAGCAATGTCGAATGTTCGACCGACCTTCTCCGGCCGCTTTGGCCAAGCAAGGGTAATACGCTGATGTTCCTGCGGGACATCGACTTCACCTATGCCGATCCCGCAAATCCCCTTGAGCCGCAGTATCTCGGCCTGAAATACGCTTACCGCGTACTTGATCTCAATGCCTCGGTCAGCGTGCCGATCTCCGAGCGGGTGCAGGCCCGTCTTACCGGAAACTTCCTTCACAATTTCGGGTTCGATCCGAAGAACAATTGCCTTCGCGGAAATCAGGGCGCTCCGATCACGAACGTCCTGATCACCGATCCGACCAATCCGCAGCAGGGCGTTTGTGACGCGACCAATCCCGCGCGCTTCGTCGGCGGCAACGAAGGCTATGGGATTTACTTCTCGATCGGCGATCCAGCGCTGTTCAGTATCAATCCGCGGCGCGCGAAGCGCGGTTCGTGGGCGTTTAACGCTGCCTACAAGTATCTCGAAAGCGATGCTGTCCCTGACAGCTTCACCGACTCTGATTTCCGGCTCGGTGGAACCAACGCGAAGGGTTTTGTCATTGGCGGCGCATGGGCTCCGTTCAACAATGTGACCATTGGCGGCCGCTGGCTTTCCGCAGGTGAGATCGTTGACGCCCCGCTTCGCATCGACGTGCTCCATCTCGACCTTGGCCTGGCCTTCTGATGGTAAGGGACGCCCTCTCCTTTACCCAAGGTTCAGCCTTGGCCGTGCTCGCCGGCGCCTCTCAACGCGTGGGCACGGCGGCGTCGCCGGGTCGTTCCGGCGGCGCCATTAAGGGGAGGGGGGATCACCGCTTCAATTTTGCAAGCGTAACAAACGAAAGCCGTCTCTCGCATTCTGAGATCAGGGTGCGCCGAGGCCTTCGTTTTCGCCGAATTTTTTCTTCTCAGCTGTTCGGCCCAGCGCCGACCGGAGCCTTCGCATGATGTCTGGTTCTTCCTTCTCCTCGGGCGCGCGGCGTCGTTTCCTCCTGCTCGGAGCAAGCTTCGTTGCGCTTGCGACCGGGGGACTTCCGACCGTTGCCACCGCTCAGACCATGGGAGCAGTCATCGGCGGCGCCGCGCAACCGCGTCCTGCCCCGACGCAGACAGGCGGCGTGCCGGTTCGTTCGGGCACGATGCAAGGGGCACTGCAGCGCCAGCAAACCACTCAAGGCCGCGTTGACCAAATTCGGTCTTATGTGGCGTCGATCAAGGCTGCAGTAGACCGCGGCCCGGTGGTGGATGGCCTGGATCGCAACGGTCTTGATCCGACGGAAGCGATCCGGGAGGCGATCGCCGCGACGCGCGCTGGTAACGCCCAGCGTGCGAGCGAACTGTTGATCAGCGCGGGGGCCCAGTATGATTTAACGGGGCTCAAGACCTGGCAGGGTGCCGGGCTGCCGTCGCAGACGACTGGCGCTGACGGTCATGTCACGGTGACCATCGACCAGAACCAGGAGCGGGCTCTGCTGTCCTGGAACCGGTTTGATATCGGCAAGAACACGACGCTGCAGTTCAATCAGAAGTCTAACGGGACCGCGCAGCCCGGCTGGGTTGCGGTCAACCGCGTCACCAATGCGACAGATCCGAGCCTGATTCTCGGCAACCTCAAGGCCGACGGCACCGTCGTCGTGCTCAACCGCGCCGGCATCATCTTCGGCAAGGATAGCCAGGTCAATACACACTCCCTCCTCGCCTCGACGCTCGAACTGGGGAACGCGGCCCGCTATGTTCAGGGCAATACCGGCCCAACCCAGGCGACGACGATCGCCGAGCGCAACGCTGCGTATTTGGAGAGCGGCCTGTTCACGCCAGCCAACGGCACGACGGGCATGACGATCGACAACACGACCGCTGTTGCGCCGTTGCTCGTTTCCGGAATGTCGCAGGGTGACGGTACGCTTTTCGCAGCCGATGCCGAGGGCGGCATCGTCGTGGATGCCGGCGCTCGCATTGGAGCTGGTGCGGGCGGGTTCGTGATGCTCGCCGGCCCCGACATTCGTAATGCTGGAACACTGAGCGCGATCGATGGCCAGGTCAGCCTGCAGGCTGGCCGAGCTGTCGTTTATGAGGAGTCCACAGGTGGCAATGCCAGCATCGACCCGTTCGTTCGTGGCTACAAGCTCAACAGCTTCGTCTTCAAGGATCAGGCCGATGGTACGATCGTCAATACCGGCCTGATCGAATCCCGTCGCGGCTATATCTCGTTGGGGACCGGGGCGAACGGCAGTATCAGTCAGAATGGCTTGCTGACGGCGACCACAAGTGTTGCGCGCAACGGCAAGATCTCCCTCACAGCCGGGGAAATCACACTTGGCGGCAGCAGCAATGCCCGAAATGCCGGCGCCCTCGTGATCACGCCTGACGGCAATGGTGAGACCATCCCGGTAGGAACGACAAACGAACCTGCCGGCTTCAAGCAATCGCAGATAGAGATCGGGACTCAGATCCTTCGTCCTTACCAGAAGCTCGGTGCGCTCATCGGAACCGACTTTACGATGGGCGAGAATGCGCTGATTCATGCGCCTGGAGCCGATGTCGGCATTGGTGTGATCAAGGTCAACGACGTTCCAGATGCTGGCGTCGAAATTCGCGATCATCTCGGCCGTATCGACATCGCACGGGGTGCGCTGATCGACGTTGCGGGCCTCAAGGATGTGCAACTCGACGCCTCGCGCAACTCGATCGAGATCGCACCGGTCAAGCGCGGCGAATTGCGCGATAGCCCAAACTATCGCGAGGTCGAGGTCGACGGCAATTTCAGCCTCAACGGCAAGACGATCTTCATCGACCCACGTGTCTCAGGCGTACGCGATGACGGTGTCGCTTGGGTAGGCTCGCCGCTGATCGAAGGGGCCAGCATCGCCGGGCAACTGCCGGCAACAGCGGCCGAGTTCATGACCAAAGGCGGCACGGTCACGCTTGCCACAAGCAATCCCATAAACTTCACCGGTATCACGGTCGATACCGCGCCGAGCGTGCACGTCGCGAGCGGCGCGACGATCGACATCTCCGGCGGCTGGGTTAGCTATGCTTCGGGTGCGGTCAAGACCAGCAAGCTGGTGACTTCGGACGGACGCATCGTCGATATCGCGCGGGCCAACCCCAACGACGTCTATGTCGACGTCATCACCAGCACCACCGAGGTGCGGCAACCGCGGGTCGGGATGCTGCGCAACTGGCAGCTCGGCACCGGGCAGCGCGCGCGGGTCGATGCGGCCTATGACGAAGGCCGTGATGCGGGGGCGCTGACGATCAGCGGTGCAGCGGTGACCGTTGAGGGCATGGTCCACGCCAATGCCTTTGCGGGTGCGCGGCAGGTCGCCGGAGACAGCAAGGCAAGTCTGGTGCCGACCATGCTGGGTCGGTCACTGCAGGCAAGCCCTTATGAACTGCCTTCAGGCGGTGCACTGTCGATTTCCTCACTCGGCGATGTCCTGGTCTATCATGGCACGCGCGGAACGGTGGAAGCCAACCGTGCCGAACTTCTGCTGTCCGACGCGATGCTCAACGCTGCGGGGCTATCCGAGCTTTCGCTCACCGCTGCAGGTATGGTGACGTTTGCCGGGCTCAATCCGGTCACGCTGCAAACACCCGATGCGCTCCGCATCACCGGGGTATCGGATCTGACGCTCACGCCGGGCGGCATTCTTTCGGTCGAAGCCGGTCGTACCATCCGGTTCGACGGGAATGTCACTGTGGCATCAGGAACTATTGCAGCAAGAACAGAGCTGTCGGGCCAAATGCTGAACGACCTCTTTGTGGGCTTGAATCCCACTGTCAGCAACGGCTCGGCCTTCCGCACAGGCCTATATGGCGACAGCAATGGCGACGATATCAGCAGCAATTATCTCTACGCTGCTGACCCCGGCGCCCTGAATCCGTTCGATATTGTCGTATCTGGCAAGCTTTCGACGGCAGGCCAGTGGGTCAATGACTATAACCACACCGGTACGCTTCTCGGCGGGGCTTGGCGCGATGGCGGTCGTATCAGCCTGACCGTCGCGCCCAACGTCTTCGTCGCGATTGGAGACAGCCTGGCAACGGCAACACAGGCGGCGGATCTGTCGGGCAGCATTCGTGTTTCCGGCACGCTGGATGCCACCTCGGGAGGCTATGTCACCCCCACCGGCAGCCTGGTGCTCGACGGCAAAGGCGGCAATGTATCGTTGGTCAATCAGACCACCTACGCATCGCCACGTCTGACCGATAGCGGCACACTTTTCAATGAACCGCGCGGCTTGTCTTTGTGGCCAGTCGGAGGCGCGCCGACCCAGTCGATTGAGTTCACCCCTATTCCCGGGGTTGCGAACAGTAGGACGGCGATCCTGCCCAGCCTGGTTCCCGACGCCCAGCGTTCGACCGTCGATATTACGAATGCGTCGATCCTGGGATTCGGGTTCGCTGGCGGTGGGCAGTTCTCGCTGGTAGCGCCCGATGTGAGCTTCGGTTCTGACAACCGGGCCGGAAGCACGCATATTGGCCTCGACTTTTTCAAGACCACCGGCTTCGGCACACTGGATGTCTCCAGCTACCGTTCGCGTATCGTCGATGATCTGTTCGCCAACGACCGGGTGGCAAAGTCGGCGGTCCTCGAGACGACGCGCTTCGTCGTCCAGAACGGCGAGACCTTCGATCTCACCCAGTGGATGCTGCCGACACTGCTGACCGCCGATCAGAGCAAGGCACTACGCGGCCTCGGCACCGGCTCCAGCCTGCTCGCACAGCCTTTCCTTGCGCCGACCACCAATGTGGCGTTGTGGGATCGCAAGGCGGCGCACCTGGTGCTGGGCGGTCTGACCGAGCTCGACGTCATGGCGGGCGGCACGGTCACGGGCGCGCCGGAAGCCTCGATCACGATCGGCAAGCTCTACAATGCCGGCTCCATCACCCTGCACGGCGGCTCGATTGTCCAGCGGAACGATCTGGTCGACAGCCTGATCGTCGGCGGCCTTGGTGTGCGCGATCTATCGGACGCCTTTGGTGGAGCGATCGACAGTCAGGGCAGGTTCCTCGAAAGTGCGGAGAATGCGGCAGGGCTCACCGATCCAACCAATCGTGGTCGACTTTTGACGAATGCGGAACTGGTTTCGAAGGACGGCGCCGATCGGTTGATCCATTTCCTGGGGCTGGTCGACACGGCTGATGGCATCGTGCTCGCTGCCGGGAGCAAGACTGACCTCTCCGGTATCGCGATCACCAATCCCCGCGCCTCGATTATCGGCGGCCGGCAACTCTTGACCGGACGTGTGATCGACGGCGGTTCCATTCGACTTAAGGCTTCCCAAGAGGTGGGACGACTGGTTGGTCCGGGTCAACGCGATGTCGCGATGTCGGGTCGAGCGCTGGTGCGAGAAGACGGATCGGCACTCGATATCAGCGGCGCCAGCGCGACCTTCGAGATGGCCGGCAGTCTCGGCGCGATCACGCCCTGGCTCGAGTGGAGCAAGGCAGGAACGATCTCGGCGCTGGCCGGCGGCACCCTCGGCACGGCCCCGATCAACGCCCATGGTGGAGTGGCGCAGGCCGAAGGTGGCACGCTCGAATGGCTGGATCCCACGATCGGGACCGGGAATGGTTCAAGGGACTATCTTTCCACCAGTCTAATTTCCAGCAGCGGCTTCGATAGCGTGGTCGCGCGCGCCGGACTCACGCTTGACGGTTCCTTCGATCTGGCGTTGCGCAAGGCGCTCATCGTCACCTCGCAGGATCCGCTTGTGGCAAGCAACCTCTATGTTGCGGACGCGGCGGTGTCGATCGGAGCGACGGCCGGAACGGATGCGACCCTGCGCGCCGGCTATGTGCGGCTCGCAAGTCGGTGGGGAAGAACCCCGGACGTTGCGGGTCTCGAAGGTGACGGCAATGTCCGACTGATTGCCGGCGGCCAGGGCATCGACATCGCCGGAGCCATCGGCTTCGAACGATCCATAGCCTCGCTCACCTTCGCGACACCCGGCGATATGCGCCTGACCGGGGTGGACTGGGGACAGGCACCGGGACGCCCTACCTATGACGGTGCTCTCGTCACAGCCGCAGACATACTGATCGACGCGCGCCGAACCTATGCCACGACCGGCACCGGCAATTTGCAGGGCATGCTTGAAGGGGCGCTGACAAGCGTTTCCGGCGGCTACTCGCAACGACCGTTCGATATCGCAGCGCTTGACGACCATCGGATCACCTTCGGGAACAACTTCCTCGATCCAAAAGCGCCTGCTCCACTTTCCGCAGGCACACATCTTCGCGTCCTGGCGCGCGAGATTGTGCAAAACGGCTATATCGCGGCGCCGCTGGGCCTGCTCGAGTTCGGCAGCACCACACCGATCCGGATCGGCGTCGGCGGATCGCTGATGTCGACCCCGACTGAGAAGCTGACCTTCGGTACGGGCAGCGTAACCTCGGTGTCGGGCGCGGGATTGATCGTTCCCTACGGCACGACCACGGACGGTGTGGAATATTACTTCCCGACCGTAGGCACGCCGCTGACCAAGCTCCCAGTTGGCGAGCTTGTGCTGTCGGCTGAGAGCATCGTGCAGGCCGAGGGCGCGCTGATCGACGGTCGCGGTGGCGGCGACGTCTATGCCTATGAGTTCCAGTCCGGCGTAGGCGGCTCGCGCGACGTGCTCGACCGTTTCAACCGCGATGCCTTCAGCGCCAATGGCTACGACCCGGTCACCGGGACAGGCTACCAGTTCGCCGATCAACGCCAAGTCTATGCGCTGGTGCCGGTGAGCGAGGCGGGCAAGATCGCGCCTTACGATCCGATCTACTCGGCCGACTATCCCGATCTCTATCGGGCGCAGGCCGGCAAGACCGTCACCCTCGACGGTGGTCACGGCATCGCCGGAGGCGAGTATCTGCTGGTCCCTGCAAAATATGCGATGGCGATCCCCGGCGCGCTGCGCCTGGTCGAGAATACAGGCTTGGCCGCGCCGCTGCCGGGGACCAGCACGCAGTTACTCGACGGTTCGGTTGTGGTCGGCGGCACCTATGCCTTTGCTGGAACGGGCATCTCGGAATCGACCCGCCATTCGTTCACGGTTCAGACGAAGGACGTCTTCACCAAATACTCCTCGATCAAGACCACGAGCGGCTCGGACTATCTGACGGGCCGCGATCCCGACGTCCGTCCGCGCCTGCCGCTGGACGCCGCGCGCGTCGTGCTCGCGCCCTTGAGCGAATTGAAGCTCGCGGGTGCGTTCGACCTTAGCGCCGGCGAAGGCGGCCAGGCGGGCCAGATCGACATCCTTGGTTCGAACATCCTGATCGCCGCCGATGGCACAGAGGCCGCTGACGGCGTGCTGCTGATCGCCGACAGCACGCTGGCGAAGCTCAATGCGCCGAGCCTGCTGGTCGGCGGCCGCCGCAGCGACAACGCCGATGGCACCACCACGATCACGGCATCGGCCACTAACCTGACGGTCGCCGGCGACGCGCACCTCTCTGCTGGCGAGCTTCTGCTTGCAGTCGGAGGCGCGGGCTCCGTGCTCGCGATCGAAGACGGCGCAACACTCGCCGCCACCGGCGACCCTGCGATCAAAACCAGTGCTGATTACAAGGCGTCGGCCGCCGGATCGATCCTGCGCCTCGCCAATGGCGCCGAGCGTCTCGTTGCCCGCACGGGAACCGGCGACAGCGCGATCGAGATCGGGGCTGCGACGTTGAGCGGTGAAGCCCTGGCTCTCGACACCAGCGGCCGCTTCGCGGTCGCTGACGGCGCCAACCTCAACGCCAAATATGCGGCGATCTCGGGCTCGGATATCCACTTTGCCGGCAGCGCTGACGCCTCGGGCGAAGCCGGCGCGATCGGGACCAGCCTTGCGGCCAAGCTCGGTGCGGCTGAGCGCCTGACGGTACGTTCGCCGGGCTCGATCCGGTTTGCGGCGGGCAAGCACAGCTTCAATGACCTGGTGCTCGATACCGCGAGCCTTGCCGCCGATCCACAGGCTGCGGCAGGTTCGGCCGTGCGGATCGAAGCGGGCAAGGTGCGCCTCGCCAACAGCGGCAATGCCGCCGATGGCTGCGCAAGCAACGCGCTGTGCGGCAGCGCCGGAAGCCTCAGCCTTGGAGCCAAAACGATCAGTCTCGGCAACAATGCGGTACGCGCCAGCGGGTTCAGCGACGGCGTGACCCTCGCCGCGAGCGACGGCCTCTATGTCGAGGGCAAGGGCAGCCTGGACGTTGGCAGCGCCGCCCTGACGCTCAACACGCCATTCATTGCCGAGCGCACGGCCGCTGCCGATCCGCGCAATCAGACGGTGCGCCCGGATTACACTTTCCTCACCAGCGGCGCGGTGGCGATCAGCGCAACCGGGACCAATGCTGAAGCCAAGATCGAGGGCAATGCGACGCCCGGTGCGCGCATCGCGTTCGGCACGATCGACGATCGGGTGGCGTCGGTGTCGATCAGCGGCACCGCGATCCGCGCGACCGCGGGGATCATCGACCTGCAGAGTGAGGGCGACATAAGCCTCTCCGGGGCGACCCTCAGCGTTCCGGGCTATGAGAAGACCTTCGGCGACGAGGTCGATCCGGTCACCGTCTCGGCGGGCGGCGGTACGCTCAACCTGTTCAGCGCAAACGGCAGCATTGAGACCGATGCAGGCTCGGCGCTGATTACAGACACTGGCAACGGCAATGCCGGCACGCTGAACCTGCTTGCAGGCAACGGCAGCGTGACCCTGCTCGCCGCGCTCAATCCCGGCCTCGCGGTGGATCCTGACGTAGAAGCAACGGACGGCGAACCGGCCAAAGCCGCTCTGCGGCAGGGGTCATTCACCCTCGACAGCGGGACCGGCAGCTTCGACTTTGGCGGGTTCGTCGAGAGCTACGGCACCCAGTTCGGCGGCGATGTCTGGGTCCGCACCGGCGCGGGTAATCTCGACCTTGCTGAAGGCCAGAGCCTCAAGGCGAAGAATGTGACGCTGACCGCCGATGGTGGAAGCATCTCGATCGCGGGCACGCTCGACACCTCGGGCGTCGATGTCACCGGCATGACCGCCGATGCCGCACGCAACGCAGCCGTCAACGGCGGCGATATTGCCCTGTGGGGCCAGAACGGCGTGACGCTCGCCTCGACCGCGAAGCTCGATACGCACACGACCGGCTATGCGGACACTGACAGCCGACCCGCCAAGGCTGGCGACGTCACCATCGGCATCGGCAGCGAAGCGGCCAGCCTCACCATCGCCAGCGGCGCGACGATCGACGTCGGCGCAAGGCGCACCCAGGCCGAGCCCGGTGTCGGCCGGATGATCCCGCAAGTGATCACCGATCCGGCCACCGGCAGCCCGGTCACCGTCTATCGCTACGCCGAGCCCGATCAGGGCGGCACCGTGACGTTCCGCGCGCCCGTCATCGGCGGTAACCGTGACAAGGTGGCTCTGAGCCAACGCGGGACCATCCTTGGCGCTGACTCGATCCAGCTCGAAGCCTTCCAGCGCTATGATCTCGACGCTATGGCCGACAGCGGCCTCTATAGCGGCATCACGCGTGGGTCTGACGGTGCGATCCTGCTCGACTTCGGGGCGACCGGGGCCAACCCGTTCACCACCGACATGGCGCTCGCCGACGGCAAAAGCTCGCTGGTCCGGTTCATCCAGACGTTCGACGTCTCGACGCTCGATGGCTCGAGCCTCGATGGCATGCGCCTGCGGCCCGGGGTCGAACTGGCTTCGACCGGCAGCATCGAGACCGCCAGCCAGTGGAACCTCGCCGCCGCCAGCTTCTCGCCCGCGCAGTTGCAAGCGGCCGTAGACGCCGGCGTGCTCGAACTGATCCCCGAGATCAGCACCGGCAGCGAGCCACGCTACAAGGTCGTGCCCGGCAAGGAAGGCCAACTGCTCGATCGCTACGCAACGTTCCTCTACCGCACCGACGGTGGCTCGGCTCGCGGCGAAGCGCCGGTGGTCACCCTTCGCGCCGGCAACGATCTGACCATCAATCGCTCGATCTCGGACGGGTTCTTCACGTTCCGTGACAAGTCCGATGCCGATTACATCAATTGGCAGCTCGGCGGCGGGGATCGTACCTGGCAGCCGGCGCTTCAGTTCTCTTGCGGTGGCGCGAGCGGCTCCTGTGGCAATATTGCTTCCTATGGCACCGGTGCCAATCCCGGTGCATCCAGCACCCTGACGATTTCGCTCACCACGGCTGCCACCCAAGGTGATCAATATATCGGAGCCGCCAATATCAACTCGCCACTCTCACTGGCGGGCAATGGCGCGGATGCCGGTGGCGAGAGTCGGAACACGCTGGGCTTTGCCGAACTGTTCCCGCTGCTCGAGGGTGATGTGGCGATGCATTCGTCGGACCTTCGCCTGGTGGCCGGCGCGGGCAACACACTCTCGGCCAATCCGCTGGTGGTCGACCGCGCGCTCAACGCCGACGTTACCCTCCAGGGCGAATACAGCTATCGGCTGACCGCGACCGGTACGGTCGCCTATGACGGCCCGCTCCAGTTCCGCCTGCAGCGCGCAACAACAGACCCAACAAAGGTCAGCTTCGATATCGGTGATACGCTCGATCTTACCGATACCACTGCGCAACTTAATTTGCTGAAAGATGATGCCTACACCCAATTCAATTGGGGAAATACGGCCGGTTTGGGCGCGGACACCCGTGCTGCAGCTCGGGTGTATTTCGCCGGCAAGGGCTACAGCTTCGTTGGCAATGCCACCAATCCGACCGGAATCATCGCACCCCTCAACGAGGTCATCGCGTTCCTGCAGAGCTTCGAGCCAACCTACCGGGCAGGTATAGCAAGCGGTCGCACCGGCTACAGCGTTAATCTCAGTCCGCCGGTGATCCGCTACGGCAACGCCAACCAGCAAACCGCCCCGAACGCGCCCAATCAGGCCTTCGTTCGCACGGCTGTGCGAACCGGCGATGGCAATATCGCGATGGCCGCATCGCGCGACATCGACCTGCGAGGGGGTGAGCAGGCCGTCTATCGCCGTGCTGACGGCACCCAAGTCTCGGCTCCAAGCTATTTGGGCAACTCAACGGATGCGGTGCAGTTTGCTTCCTCGGCAATCTACACCGCTGGCGTTCGGATCGCGCCGTCGGATGTTCGTGGGCGTATTGTCGGCACCGACCAGATTGTGTCGCTCACACCTGACAGCTCTTACCTGTCGCCTATTGCCGAGGCGGTGGATTTCATCCCTTCGCCCAAGGGAATTACAGGGAACCAGCCAGTGCTGGCCCATGGCGGCGGCGATGTGTTCCTTATTGCCGGGCGTGATGTGCTCGGCCGGCGCGACGAGTGGACTCAACTATTTGGCACGCGCGGTCAAAGTTATACCGGTGCCAGCTCCAACGAAAGCACATGGGCCAACGATACGGCGGGATCGCAATCCACCCAGCCATGGCGAACCGGTGCCGTGGGTAACGATACCGAAATCGGCCTTGCACCCAGCTATTTCCGCTCGGGTGTTGGTGCACTCGCGGGCGGCGATGTGAGCGTGAATGCGGGCCGCGACGTATCTCAATTGACCGTGGCGTTGGGTTCGACCGCGACGACGACGCTTGCTGATGCAGGCAAGATGATGCTGACCTTCGGCCGAGGTGATCTCTCGCTGCTGGCGGGACGGGACGTCTTGGCGGGCGCGGTGGATATTGCGGGCGGAGCAGCGGGTATCCGTGCTGGACGCGATATCACCGCATCAGGCCGAGAACCTCTGCCTCAAGAGACGCTGCAATATCTGCGCGTGCGGGTTTCCGACGCAGTCGTCGATGTATCTGCTGGCGGTTCGGCAACTCTCGCTAGTATTTCGGCACTTGGTGTAGATCAGTCACAAAGTTCGGGTGGATTCTATTCGCCTGTTGCTTCCGTAAAGTTGTCAGCCACGGAGACTTCGCGAGTCGCTCAGACTGACGGCCTTGGTAATGCCAAGGATTATGGGCAATTTCCGTCATTCAAGACCGAGTTCGGAACTGAAGTCGATTTTTCCCAAATTCTGCCGCCTAGCGTGACGCTCATCTCCTTCGCAGGGAGCGTGGAACTACCACAGAACAGTGCGCAAATTCTGTACCCTTCTGCCTTTGGGCAACTCCGCATACTGAGCGTTGGTGGGCTACAAGATCTGGTCATCGGCATGGATGATAGCGATCCTGGTTTGGTCGGCGGGGCCTTTTCTAGCGGATCGCGCTATTTCCAGTTGCCGGGTGTAACGACCGCAACGACCAACATCGAACGACGATTACAGCATAACCAATTTATTACCCACGCCGGCGACTTTGAACCGGTTCGCATTTACACAGACGGCAATATCAATCGCGGCGCGATATTTCTGCCGAAGCAGGCACGGATCACTGCGGGCGGTGATATCATAGATTTGTTCTTCCAGGGCCAGAATGTTGCGTTCGAGGACACCACTCGTGTGCGTGCGGGTGGTGACATTTTCGGGAGTGTTGGCAGTAGCGCTCGTTTTACTTTCATTCGGTCGAATAATTTCATCCTCGGTGGGCCCGGTTCATTCATCGTCGAGGCTGGCGGTGATTTGGGACCATTCGTCTCCTCTGTCCGCATAAACGGCGCTGACAGTGCAGGCGGGATCCGCACGATCGGTAATGAATATAACCCTTGGTTGTCGGACGAGGGTGCGAGCTTGAGTGTTCGATTTGGGATGAAGGGCGGCGCCGACTATGCCGCACTTCGCGAAACCTACCTCAACCCGGAGAATTTCGCGAAGCTCGACGGCGACCTGTTCGAGCAGATCACGGACAGCTTCGGCAACCGCAAGCCTGACCGGACGAAGCCGATCTATGCGCCGATGCTGGCCGATTGGTTGCGGACCAATGATCCGGCCGCATTCAGCGCGATCTTCGGAGCGAACCCTCCGGCCGGCGAAGGGCTCATAAGCGCGGCCTATGGCAAGACCAGCGAGCTCTATGCGGCGTTCGCCGGCATCGATCTTCTGCGTCAGCAACGCTTCCTGATCGACACGCTCTATTTTAACGAACTGTCGCAGGCGGCTAGGACCGAAAGTCCGTCCCACTTGCAATATGTGCGCGGCTATCGCGTGGTGAACACGCTCTTCTCGCCCGAGCTTGGCTATACCGACAATCTCGCGCCCTATACGACCAATCCTTCGACCATCACCGAGGATCGGCCGCTAGGCGTACCCGTACGCGCCATCGTTGACGGAAAGCCCCAGAAGGCCGAGCGTATTCTCACCGGTAATCTGGATCTGCGGCTGTCCACCATCCAGACTGCGCGTGGTGGCGCGGTATCTATCCTCGGCCCGGGTGGGGACCTGATCGCCGGGTCGATTGTGCGGACATCTCAACAACCTGCGCTGCACATGACTCCATTCACGAATCCTGGGCCGAGTATGGCCCCTCACGGACTCTTTGAGGGCGGCCGTCTTTCGCCATTTCCCACTCCCTTTGATGCTATCCCACTTGGTTACGAGGGTATTTTGACCCTACGTGGCGGGCCTATCAATGCATTCACGGATGGAGATGTCGTCCTGAATCAGAGCCGTGTGTTCTCGCAGCAATCCGGTGAGATCACTATGTGGTCGTCGAATGGCGACGTAGCGGCTGGACAGGGTCCGAAGAATGCGGCGAACTTTCCGCCGATTACAGTCCGGTTTGATCAGAATGGTTTTACCGAGGTGGACAGCGCGGGCAGTGTGGCTGGAGCGGGTATCGGTTCGTTCCAGCGCACACCAGATGATCCACCATCGGATATCTATCTCATCGCGCCGGTAGGTCTGGTCGACGCCGGCGATGCCGGTGTGCGTGCGTCGGGCCGTATCGCGGTGGCGGCGGCGCAGGTCGCAAACGCAGACAACTTCCAGGCGGCGGGCGATATCACCGGCGTGCCCACGACGACCGCACAGGTAGCAGTGGCCACCCCACAGGACGCAAGTTCCGCAATCGCCGCGCAGGCAGCGCAAGCGGCATCATCCAATAACCAGCGCGACCAGCGCTCGCTGATCACGGTCGATGTGCTTGGACCTGCCAGCGACGGACGTTGCGACCCTAATAGTCCGGGAGACCCGGATTGCAGATAAAGAATACCATCCAATCCTAAAGACAACGTTATTTTGGAGATTTAAAATGGCCGTAAACCCCTTCAACATAGACGCTCTTAATGGCTTAGACTTTGATGAAGATGTTATACGTAAAGTTATAGTTCCAACTATGGATCAAAATTCATCAGGTGGATACGATATTCATTTTAGGGATCCCTCTGGACCTTCGCAAATAGTTGGAAAGATAGAAGTTGTAAACGGAGATTATACGGGGTCCAGCTTTGGTTCTCAAGAAGGTTTTCAAATTTATTACTTTCCAACCTTTGGAGCGATAAAGTTTGACGGCAATGAAAAAACTTACTGGGTGCATGGGTTTACAGAGAACGGATTGTTGCTTTCCGAAAAGCAAGTGCTGCTCTCCTTTGCGCCAGAAGGTCAACCGATAACTGGTTCATATGGTGTTATGAATGCAGATTTCTACGCGGCAAATACATTCATCTTCGGGAGTTACGGCGTTGTTTCGCAGTTTGAAACGGGTAGTTCCAATGCTGTACCGGCGAGTGCCGTCTTCAACAACGACACCAGCAAATTTGCTCCGCCCGTGATATGTTTCGCGGAGGCGACCGGGATCAACACTCCGGCCGGCCGCGTCACGGTCGAGCAGCTGAATGTCGGCGATCTGGTGTTCACGGCCTCGGGCGAGGCGCGCACCATCAAGTGGATCGGTGAACTCGCTGCCCGCCCGGCACGCCATCCGCGCCCGAACGAAGTCAACCCGGTCCGCATCTGCGCCGGCGCCTTTGGCCCTGGCCTGCCGGAGCGCGATGTGCGCCTGTCGCCCGGCCATGCCGTCTATGTCGACGGCGTGCTGGTTCCGGTCGGCCAGCTCATCAACGGCGCGACCATCGTGCAGGACGCTGTCGAGAGTGTGCGCTATTTCCATATCGAGCTCGACAGCCATGACGTGATCGTCGCCGAGGGCCTGCCCTGCGAGTCCTATCTCGACGACGGCAATCGGCGCTCGTTCATCAACAATGGCGAGAGCATCGAACTGCACGGCCGCCTCGATCCCAAGAGCTGGGACGATGCCTGCGCGCCGATGGTGATGGACGGACCCCAGCTGACCACGATCCAGCAGCGCCTGTTCGCCTACGCGGAAGATCTGGGCTGGATGCGCAGCGAAGTCGCCGACCTGGTGATCGAGGCCGATGGCGTCACGATCCTGCCCGAGCAGGAGGGTAGCTTCCGCTTCCAGGTGCCGGCCGCTGAACGCGTGGTGCTGCGCTCGGCCAGCGGGGTGCTCGCTCATATCATGCCGGGCATGGCCGATCGCCGCTGCCTTGGCGTCGCCATCTCGGCCTTGCGGATTGACGGTGAGGCGGTCGCTCTCGATGCCGATCTTTTCGGTGTCGGTTTCCATATCACCGAGAACCATGGCGACACCGCCTGGCGCTGGAGTGATGGAGAGAGCGTGATCGATCTTGCCGGCCGCGGCGCCTGCTCGATCGAAATCGAGCTCGCCATGGTCGCGCCTACCTGGCGGCGCGAAGCCGTCGCCCTGCGCGTCGCGGCCTGACCTGTTAACTGGTCCGGGCCTGTGCGGGTCCGGACCGGCTCTCTTTTGCGGAAGCGCGGCCTTGCTCGATACCATCGATACGACTGTAGCTCCCGATGCCGTCATCATGGCCCCCGAGGCCTGTCCCTGCGGCTCGGGGTTGTTGCGCATGCACTGCTGCGGGATCGATCCCCGGCAGGTGGTCCGCGAACTGCCCGAGGACGAGGCGGACAAGGCGGATGTGCTAGAAGCGGCACGCAAGCGGCACGACCGAGAAGGGCTGCGAGCGGCCGCGCTTGCGATCCTGGCCCTCGCGCCCGGCCACAAGGAGGCGTTGCAGGCGCTCTTCGATCTGCTACAGAAGGACGAGAGCTGGGATGCGGCCAGCGCGGTGGTCGATCGGCTGGCGCGTATCCATCTCAACGATCCCGTCGCCCGGATGATCGCCGCGCAGTATTTTCTGGCGCGCCAAGACATGCTGCGCGCGCAGTTCCACGCCCGGATTATGGTGAGGCTCGCGCCGGAAGCGCTGATCTCGCACATGATCATCGGCCGGGCTTTCCTCACCTCGAACAATGGCAAGGCGGCCGAGCATCACTTCCGAATCGCGCTAAACCTGCCTGTACCGCGCGGACCCGACGTACCGCGTCGCGACATCGAGGCCAGCCTTGCGGTCGCCCTGCGCGACCAGGGCCGGATTGATGAAGCGCGTGCGCTGTTCGAGAGGCTTGCGGAAAGCTCCACCGATCCGAACCTGCTGCTGGCATGGGCGAAGCTCGAAGAGTCCGATCGCAAGTTCGAGGCGGCGTTAGCTTTGCTCGATCGGGCCGAAGCGATGACGCCGGGCCATCCGCAGCTTCCGATCGCGCGCGCGACATTGTTCCGCCGCACCCGCGACAATGACCGGGCCCTTGCCCTGCTCGACGCGGACGAAGGGGGAACTGGTTCCTCTGGCGGCTTGCAGGAGAAAGGCCAGATCCTTGACAGCATGGGCCGCTACGATGAGGCGTTCGCGACATTCGCCGCGTTCAAGGCCAGACAGAGAGAAGTGCTCGGACATGGCTATCAGGCCGAGCATGCCGCCAGACTGGTCGCGGACCTGCGGGCGTTCTTCACCGAGGGACGCTCGCGCCTGCTGCCGCGTGCGAGCGTGCGTGAGGATCATGCCCAGCCGATCTTCATTATTGGCTTCCCGCGCTCGGGCACGACGCTGGTCGAGCAGACGCTGAGCGCGCATCCCGACATCGCCGCCGGCGATGAACTGCCTATTATCCACCAGCTTGCTGACCGCGCGCAGAGTCTGCTCGGCAGCCTGCTCACCTATCCCAAGGCTCTCTCCGAAATGTGGCTCGGTGACCGGGCTGGCCAGGTCGACAGCCTGCGCGATCTCTATCTAAACGAAGCGGTGCGGTTCGGTGCGGTAGATCCGGCGAAACGTTGGTTCACCGATAAGATGCCGCTCAACGAGACTCACCTGGGGCTGATCCACATCCTTTTCCCCCGCTCACCGATCGTGCATCTGGTGCGCCATCCGCTCGACGTAGTGCTATCGGTGTTCTCGAATGGCCTGACTCACGGGTTCCACTGCGCCTATGCCCTGGAGTCGGCGGCGACCCATTACGCCCTAATCGCCGATCTCATCGCCGATTACCGCGCCGCGCTGCCGCTGAATTATCATGCCGTGCGCTATGAGGATCTGGTCGCCGACCAGGAAAATCAGGTCCGCGACTTGCTCGGATTCATCGGTGCACCTTTCGACCCGGCCGTGCTAGCGTTTCACGAGAACGCCCGTTACGCCCGTACCGCTAGCTACGCCCAGGTCACCGAGCCTCTCTACACCCACTCGGTCCACCGCTATCGTAACTACCTGAAGCATATCGATCCTGTCATTCCGATCCTAGAACCCGCAATCGACCGGCTGGGCTACACCGTCGAAAGGTGAGTTGTAGCGATCCGACGGTTGATCGTTATGTTGTCAAGGTAGTGTCTGCGCTCCCGGCTTTTGAGCTTGCTGAAAGAATAACAGCCCCGGATTTCTCCGGGGCTGCCGAGTTTGGCGTATTTTTGTGGATCAGTTGCCCGTGACTTTGCAGTGGTCTGAGCTAGGCGAGGCGGCCTCGATCCAGAGTTTGCGAGCGCCCAAGGTTCCGCCGGCGTTCACAAGGAAGGTCTGGGTGATGGCGCGCTGCCAACTGCCCGGAACCGCCGCGATGTTCGACTTGGCAAGAAGGCCAGTTGCGTCGTCGGTGAACACAGTCGTCGGCGTACCCACATTGTACCCCAGCCACGTGACGATGCTCGGATAGTTGTTCGCCTTGTAGCAGGTGTTCAGCAGAATCTGGGTTGTTCCGGTGATGGGATATCCGAGAGCCGGATTTGCCAGACCCGTGGTTGGGGTCGGATAGAGCACACTATACCACGACAGCGGATCGCCGCGATCGCCGGCCGCTGTCGCGAGGTAGTCGCCATTGGAGTCAGACTGCGGCGGGAGCACCGTGCCAACTGCAGTAGTTCCGTTCGAGGCGCTCGGCAGGAGGAACGGGGACCCCAGCACCGGCCGCGAGACGGCTGCGGCAAACACCTTCTGCGAAGCGCCCTTGGCGTTGGCGATGAAGTCGGAGCCGATATAGCCGAGCTTGCCGTTCACACGATAGGAGGACGTGCCAATATCGGGATCAGCCTCGATCGCCTTGCTCACCGTGCTGCTGCCGTCCGCCAGTAGGAATAGGCCCGTGCCATTGCCCGTGGCAGACGTCGGCTGCGAGGCGGTGCCGCCGCTGACCGAGACGATTGTGAGGCTCGTCTTGTCGAAATACTGGTTTCCGACCGAGTTGATGGTACCGGCGAAGGTACCCGCAGCAGGAGTCGACGTGAGAGGCTTGTACGGAGTGTCGGATCGGGCCGGGGTGAAATCAGGCGCAGTACCAGGAGTATAGTCGAAGGGCAGCGCTTCGGAGTTGACATCATACTTGTTGTTGGCGGCACCTAGAGGGGTGTCGCACTGCGCCTTCAACGCACGAGTGAAAATGTCGGTCGTGCCAGACTTGTCAAGGCGACCCACCAGGCGGATCGGAACGCCCTGCGTAGAACTGTTGTCTACCGTACCCCAGTTCGGGTCGGCCGGATCCTTGAGCGATACGCCGCCGTTGGCGGTAGTAAGCGCACTGTTATTCCAGTTTTTAATGTCACCGTTGAAGATGCCGCAATAAAGATCACGGCTCAGACGCAGGCCACCGACAACTTTGGCCGCGCCAGTGACGGCATCCGGAAGCGACTGCGGATTCTGGACGTTGAAGCGATATTCGACGCCCGACGTCGGGTTCTTAGCGTAGACCGGGTTATACGCAAAGGCCACTGGCAGCACGAACTTCGGCAAGAAGACGCCAGCACCGGCAAACGGCTTGACGTTCGTATTGTAGGTGGTGACGTCGCTCGACGAAATCGTTGAGTCCGAGAACGCATACTGGACGGTATTCCAGGTCGGCTTTGCAGGCACCTGCGGAGTGTTGCTGCGCCAAGCCGCCTTGCCGGTGCCCGAGCCAGTGGCCACGTACTCAGCATCGAAGTTGGGCCTGTTGGTCTTGAGCCAGCTGATTTCATCGTTCACGACGTTCGTGACTGAGCTGGCGCCAGCGCCGTTCAGTTGGTTAACGCCATCGTTCGGTCCGGGCGTGGGGAGGGTCTGTGCCATTGCACCAGAGGCGAGCGCCATGCTGGCGACGGACGCCAGGAAGAGCGCGGAATTGATACGCTTCATTGTATTTCTCCTACATTCGGTTTGAAACAAAAACGTACAGTCTTCAGCGCGCAGATCATCGTTCACCAACCCGAAGATCGGCGCGCCTGATCCTTGCAAATTCCCGGTCACGCAAAGTCCCGACCGCCACATCGTAAGATATGGCGCGGACCCTCGTTCTACACGCAGCGCCAGCAGACATCGTCGCGAGGACTCATATCCACCCGCCGTTACCCGAATAGTCGGGTCACACGTCCGACAATAACAATCGGACTATCAAGTTTGCCGGAATGCGACTCGATCACTATCCGACAATCAAAATCTATCGAGTCTAAATGACAGTTTTGTTATGAATGGCTTGGACTCTCGCAAATCGCGTCAGTTTATTTTATCCATTTCGGTTGGACATTTTAAACATGACGGGATGAGTGGAGTTTTGATTGCAACTATATTGTAGCAATGCGAAGATATAGCTTATATCCAGTTAGTTCTCTTGGATATTTTCTTTCCCTTACGCAGGGGCCGTCACAGGAGGCATGAGCAGGGGTAGCATGTTCCGCGCGTCAAATATTGCACGATCCTGGCATAAAGTTCGGGAAGCGCCGGTAACGGACGAGGATGGCCTGGATGCCGCGAATCCTAATGGATTCGAGGAGATGCTACGCGCGCGGGCGTTGCTTGCAGACGAGAGCTTGCAGCGCGCGCTCCTCATTCACGCCGAGACCGACGAACGGCTCGATGCCGTCGTTACCCGACTCGGCCTGCTTTCTGAGGACCGAATCGCAGCCGAAATGTCTGCGCATACCGGTCTTCCGGTGATCGAGGGGGCTGCCTTACCTTCATCCGCTGTCGAAGGCCCCGGGCTCTCCCTCGATTTCCTGCGCGAAACGCGGGCGATCCCCATCTACGCCGATGAAACAAAAGTCCGCATCGCTGTAAGCGATCCCTTTGATCCGTTCCCGGAGCAGGCGTTCCAGTTCATGTTCGGGGGAAGGGCGGTCGAACGCCTGATCGCAAGGGCCAGCGACATCGACGCTGCGATCGAGCGGCTCTACCACGGGCCCGCGCAAGCTGCCGAAGAGGGTGAAGGCGAGATCGACAGCGACGATCTCGAGAGGTTGAAAGACCTCGTCAGCGACGCGCCTGTGATCCGCGCAGTCAACCGACTGATCGCGCGCGCGTCGGACGAGCGAGCGTCCGACATACATATAGAGCCGAGCGATGATGGGTTGATCGTTCGCTTCCGCGTGGATGGCATGCTGAGGCAGGCGACGAAGCTTCCACTCGCGATGCGGGCCCCACTGGTCTCTCGCATCAAGGTGATGGCGAGCCTCAACATCGCCGAGCGCCGCCTACCACAGGACGGCCGATTGCGTATCTCGGTTCGCGGCCATGAAATCGATCTACGCGTCGCGACCTCACCGTCTATCCACGGCGAAAGTGTGGTCATGCGCATCCTTGACCGCTCACGCCTTGCACTTGATTTTACCTCACTGGGGTTCGACCCGGAACTCACCGCGAGGATGCGCGAGGCCATCGGCCGCCCGCATGGCATCGTCCTCGTCACCGGGCCGACCGGCAGCGGCAAGACGACCACGCTTTACGCGGCGCTTTCCGAACTCAACGCGGATTACCGCAAGCTGCTCACCGTCGAAGACCCCATCGAATACCGGCTGCCAGGGGTCATCCAGACCCAGGTCAATCCCGCCATCAGCTTTACGTTCAGCACTGCGCTCCGCTCTTTCCTCCGGCAAGACCCCGACGTCATGATGGTGGGCGAGATTCGTGACACGGAAACCGCGCAGATTGCAGTCCAGGCGGCGCTCACCGGGCATATGATCCTCTCCACGCTGCATACCAACACTGCGGCAGGCGCGATCTCTCGCCTTCTGGACATGGGTGTCGAGCCGTTTCTCCTCGGATCGGTCCTGACCGGCATCCTGGCGCAGCGCCTCGTGCGGCGGCTATGTGTCGAGTGCAGACGGCCTTATGGTCCTGATGACGAGATTCCCCCTGTACTGGCTCCGTTGCTAGGTTCCGTCGAACCAGCCCAATTCTTTCATGCGCATGGATGCGATCGATGCGGCGGCAGCGGCTATTCCGGACGGGTCGCGGTACTGGAGTTCCTTCGCGTCGACGCTGCCATCTCGCGCTTGATTCTGCACAGCGCTGACACTCCCGAGATCCAGGCTGCGGGGGAAGCCGGGGGAATGCGCAGCCTTGTTGCTGATGGCGTTGCCAAGGCGGCAGCAGGCCTCACGACACTTGAAGAAGTGATGCGTGTCGGGAGCGGGGACGGCTGATGGCGACTTACCATTACCGGGCCGTCAAAAGCGACGGTTCGAGCCTTTCAGGCGAGCTCGAAGCCAGCGATCGCCGCGATGCCGCGGCTGCGTTGCGTCGTAATGGCGCCCGCCCACTCGAACTTGTGGTTGTTCCGGCTACGGAGACCGCTAAGCGGACAAAAGCGCGGGGCAAAGGGCGCCAGGCCGCTGCGATCAGTGTCGGTGAACTGGCGGTACTCCTCGAAGCCGGCCTCCAACTCGACCGCGCGCTATCGTTGGCCGTTGAAAACGTCGAGGACAAGGACGTTGCCGTCCATCTCGCCGACATACTCCGCGATGTACGCGAGGGCGCGCCGCTCTCGCGCGCCATGGCGCAGAAACCGGAACTGTTCTCGCCGACCGCAGTCGCGATGGCGGAAGCGGGCGAGGCGAACGGCCGGCTTGGGGAAGCACTGACACGCTTGGCGAGTGCCCTCGAACAGGAAGCCGAGTTGCGGCGTCTGGTCACCTCATCGATGATCTACCCGATCGCCCTCATCGTGATTGCGGTTGGCGTCGTCCTCCTGATGCTCCTCTTCGTCGTTCCGCAGTTCGAGCGCATGTTCACCAGCACTTCGCAGAAGCTGCCGACGGCAACGGTAGTCGTTATGACGGCTAGCCAGATGCTTCGCCATTATGGGCTCGCGATGCTCGCGGTTCTCGGCGCGACAATCTTTGCCGGAGCGCTTGCCCTTCGCCAGCCCGCGGTGCGTTTCGCACGCGACCGCTTGGCGCTTCGAATGCCGCTGTTGGGCGAGCTTATTCGCCGCATCGAGACCGCCAGGTTCGCGCGCACGCTGGGCGCGCTAATTGAAGGCGAAGTCGGTCTTCCCGCAGCCTTGGCGCTCTCACAACGCACATTGACCAACCAGGTTCTGGCAGGAGCGATCGGCAAAGTCGCAGACGGCGTCAAAGAGGGCGGGGGACTTACAGCCCCACTAGCCGCGTCTGGCGTCTTGCCTAAGCTTGCAATCGGCTTTCTGCGAACAGGCGAGGAAACCTCACAGCTCGGCATGATGTTGACCCGCCTTGCCGACGTTCTCGACCGAGACGTTCGCACACGTCTCCAACGCATCATCGGGATACTCACACCTGTCATCACGGTCCTGCTCGGCGTGACCGTGGCGAGCATCATTGCCTCCATCATGTCCGCGATCCTCGGATTCAACGACGTAGCGCTGTCTTCATGAAGGGAGAAACAGAATGAGAAAACGATCCGGAAAAGACGCTGGGCAGGAAGCCGGATTTACACTCCTCGAGCTTCTTGTCGTTCTGGCGATCCTAGGCCTCCTAGCGGCGATCGTCGGCCCGCAGGTCATCAAGTATCTCGACAGTTCCAAGTCCAAGACCGCACAGGTCCAGGCGAAGAACGTCGTCGCAGCGCTCAATCTCTTCAAACTCGACGCCTCGCGCTATCCAACCGAGCAAGAGGGCCTTGAAGCGCTGGTGAAGGCTCCTCAGAATCTTCCGAGCTGGAACGGGCCTTATCTCCCCGAGCAGTCTGCCATCACCGATCCGTGGGGACGCCCCTATTTGCTGCGGATTCCCGGCGAGCATGGCGAGGTCGATGTCTACAGCCTCGGCTCCGACGGCAAACCTGGCGGCACCGGGGAGGCCAAGGATGTGGGCAGTTGGTGATACGAGGGCTCACTCTCACCCCGACGCGGGGTTCACGCTTCTTGAGGCTCTGGTCATTCTGGCGATCCTTGGACTTGCTGCAGGAATCGCGTTTCCCGCAGTAGGGGCTGCCTTGCGCTACCAGGAGTTTCTGGATGGGGCGACCCGCTTCGAGACAGCGCTTCGTAGCGCGCGAGCGGACGCGATGCGTCGCGGCATCACCGTTCGTTTTGCAATATCTTCTGACCAGCGGGATTTTGCTGCTGGTGCAGTCGTGGATCGTCTGCCTGCACGGTTACGCGGAACCCCTCGCGCCGGCGGCGTCACCTTCTACCCCGATGGGACTGCGAGCGGTGGCGAAGTTGCGGTTGCCGATGGCGTCAGAGTTCGGCGCTGGAGAGTACGTCCCACCACCGGCCTCATCGAGCGGATATCATGAAGGTGGCGCCCTCTGAAGCCGGTTTCAGCCTCGTCGAGACGCTGGTCTCCCTCGCTGTCATCGCCGGCATGTCCGCCATGCTGTTCGATTCGGTTTCCACGCATGCGCTTGCAGGCAACCGAACCGCCCAGAAACGCGAAGCCGTCCTGCTTGCACGTTCCCTCCTAGCACATGCCAGTATCACCTCAGGACCAGGCGAGCTGCCGGAAAGCGGACACCAGGGTGATCTTGCATGGCGTTACACCCACCACACTGTGCGCAGCGAAGCCCGTGATAGCGCGGCTGCCCTTCAGCAGGTGCGGATCGACGTTCTGGACCGCAACACGGGGCGCCAGCTCGTCCGGGTCGAAACTCTGCGATTGGATCAGTGATCAATGGCTGAGTGGCGCTACATTGACGATCATCAATTCGAGCGGGAAGGCGGCTTCACGCTTATCGAACTTCTCGTCAGCCTGGCGCTGATGGGTTTGGCCGCGACTCTCCTGCTGCAGGGCCTAACGACCGCCGGCATCCTCGCCGGGCGCGGCCGCGCGACGATCAACGCTGTCGACGAAGTTGTTGCCGCACAAAACCTCCTACGCAGCGCCGTCGAACGCCTTCGCCCGATCACGCGGTCGGATTCTGCCATACCAATCGTGGAATTGCGCGGCACAGCCGGCGTGCTGACATTCGTCGGACCACCGTTCGATCGGGAAGGGGCGGACGCTCTTCAGCGATTTCGCCTCACGCGCACCGCAAATGGGGATCTCGTCCTCTACAGTGCCCACTCACGTAAGATGGGCATCGACAGGAGCGGAACAGACCTCGTGGGCTGGACCCCGAACCGGCTGCTCACCGGTGTGCGCAATCTTTCCATCAGCTATCTTGGGCCTCCCGAACCCGGCGCGCCTCGTGCTTGGCAAGATCGCTGGTGGGACCGCTCGACCACGCCTGAACTCATTCGCGTCCGGGTTGTCTTTGCCGAGACCGATCGCCGTATCTGGCCCGACCTCGTCATCCGTCCCCGATCAACCAGCTACGGTTCGTGCAGGATCGATGCGTTTACTGGAAAATGTGGGGAGGAACGATGAACTCCAAGCGAATCCTCAATGCAGATATGGCAACCATCGGACGCTGGATCGCGAGCGGCATCCGCTGGTGGGTTGCGGAACTCGAGCAATTGCTCCCTGCAAGGCTTCGCCATGCCCGCTCCGATGGCTTGGGTCACTACCGATTTGCCGATGGTGCCCTGACTCCAGTCGCCGATGGCAAAAAGGGTGCCAGCACTGGTCCTCATCCCGGTGAGCGTGTCGCGGTGATCGTTTCGCGCAGCGAGAGTCTTGCCCGTGTAATCGAACGGCCGTCGCTGAACGATCGGGATTTGCAGCGAATGGCATCGTTCGAGGGTGATGGCTTGTTACCGTTCCCGAGCGGAACCACGATCATCGCCGCACGGAGGGTTGGATCAACGGCAGATCCGGCAAAAATGCGCGTCGAGATCGCCGGCCTGCCGCTCGAAACAGCTCGAAGAATTGCGGAGACGATTGCCGACGCCAAAGTGGTTGCCGTTCGCATTTTCGTTGAGAATAACCGGACGGCCGCGTCGCCCCTCGATTTCGCACCGGCGATGCACGAAGCTGGCCTGATCGCGCGTCCCCGAAGCGCAACGCCTCTGGTTTGGGCGGTCGTGGCTTGCTTCGTGGTCCTCAATACCGGTCTGTTCATCTGGAAGGATGTCCGCTCTGTCGAGCGACTTGAACAGGTCGTGCAAGAGCAACAGCCAGCCGTCACCGTCGCTAAGACGATCACGCGCAGGACTGGTCAAGACGAGACGCTGGTAGCCCGCTCGCTCGCCAAACGACGTGACCATGATGCCATCGGGGGACTAGCCGCCATCAGTGAAGCAATACCCCAAGGTGCTTGGCTCCAGCGCTATGTTTGGGATGGAACGTCCGTGAAAATCACTGGCTATAAGCCGCCGCGCACTGACATCGCCGGCGAACTGCGCCGGTCCGGTGCTTTTGCTGACGTGCGCGCAATGAACGACGAAATCCAGGCGGAGGTGCCCGCCGGAGAGCCATTCGATATCGGGGCGAGGATTGCCCGCCGATGATGATCCGTCCAACTTCTCCCCGCGAGCGCAGGCTCGTAGCCCTGCTTATCCTCGTAGCGCTTATTGCGGTGCTCTGGTTCGCGATCGTCGCGCCAATCGCCGCTGGATTCTCAACGAGGGCACAGCAGCGCGAACAACTGAACCTGAGCTATCTCCACAATCAACGCACGATCGCATCGGTCCCCCGATTGCGCCGTCAAGCCGAAGACGCCCGACGAAACATAGAGGCCTATGTAATCGGCGCGGCAAACGCGGAAGCGGGGCGGGAGCAGCTTAAGTCGCGGGCTCAGCGCATTGTCGAACGGAGCGGCGGCGAAGTGCGCGGGGTCGGTGATGCAGAAGCGGAAGCGGGGTGGGCGCGCGCGAGCATCGCGGCGCGAATGAACCTCCCGCAACTCGTATCAACCCTCGATCAGCTCCAGAATAACCCTCCCTGGCTCATCGTGGAGACCGTTTCAGTCGATGCGAACGACGCTCTCGTCACCGGCCAATCTTCAACAATGGATGTTCAAATTGAAATCGCGATTCCTATCCGCGCTGCCCCCGCTCGATAAGACGGCACGGCTACCACTGCTGTTGTGCGCCTTGCTCGCGGCAGCCGTCGCGATTCAGCTAACAGACGCAGGCGATGTCGAACTGCCTCCCCCGGGTCCAGTCGGCCGCGGGGGATCCTCCCGCTCCTCCAATGCAACGCCCGAACGTGCGGTAGGCGGTCAGGCAATCCTCGCTCGTTCAGTCTTCGCGCCTTCCGCAAGTGCGGCGTCCGGCGGCGCAAGCCAGATCGGCGATCGCAAGATCGTCGGCTCCATCCGGATCGGGCGCGCGACTTATGCCGTCGTTCAAGGCGGTGACGGCCGAACGACAAGCATCGCTGTGGGGGGCCGGATTGGTGATTGGCGTCTGCGCGCCGTGCGCGAGGGCGCGGTGCTGCTCGAACGCGGTGAAGAAAGGATCATTGTCCCATTCGGCGCGGGAGCACCCCTGCCGGCGAATGCGGCTGCGAATGGGAGTCAAAGATGAACATCAAGCCAAATTTGCTTGCCGGGATCGCCCTGGTAACGCTCTCGCTCGGAGGTTGCGCCGCGACCCAGGCTCCGGTGCCGCTCCAAATGCCCACGCCACCCGCCATCGTCGCCGAGGCGGAACGGGCGGCGCCCCAAGTGCGCTCCACGATTGTTGACGGCGAAGGACCGATCCCTCAGCAAGGCTCCGCAGCGGCACCACGCCCTATCCGCGGCGGCAATGTGAGCCTCAATCTGCCTCAGGCGGACGTCCGCGCCGTCGCTTCGTCCGTGCAGCAAGTGACGGGCATCCCGATCGAGGTCGACGCCACCGTCAATGGGCAGGTCTCACTGGTGACGCCGGGATCTGTGGCGCGCTCGGAGATCATCGGTCTGTTTGAGACGGCCTTGCGATCCGCCCAACTCGCCCTGGTCCCAATAGGCAATGGCTTTTCGGTGCGAACGGAGACTGCGGCTAAGGCACCTGTCGCTCCCGATGCCATTGGCTTTGGAACGGAAGTAATCACGTTGCAGTTCATCAACGCCGAGGAAGTCCGCAAGGTCATCGACAGTGCGATCCCCGGTGTGGTGGCGGACATCGACCCCGCAGGCAACAGGATCACGATCGCTGGTACGACCGGCCAGCGCAGCAGCGCGCGGGATATGCTGAAGCAGTTCGACGTCAACTGGCTGCGGAACATGAGCTTTGGGCTCTATGTTCCGGAGCGCACCGACGCCCGCCTTATCGTTCCCGAACTCGACAAACTCATCAACGCCGAAAATGCCCCCACACGCGGCTTGGTCCGGCTCATCACGATGGAACGGATCAACGGGATCCTCGCGGTCAGCGCCAACGGTCAATATCTTGAGGATGTCCGTCGCTGGGTCGAAATCCTTGATCGCGAGGGCGAAAATGCGGAGAAGCGCATCTTCGTCTACCGCGTACTTCACGGCCGTGCCCGCGATCTCGCCCGGACACTCAATCAGGCGTACGGCAACAGCAGCGGCGGGGAGGGGGATCAATCCGACCCATTCGGGAGCAGCGATGAAGGCCGGACCCGTTCTGCGAGCGGCTCCTCCGCACAGACACCGCGTCCTGCAGGAACTGAAGGATCCGCCGGCGGCGCCTCCACTTCGCGGGAAACCGCGCGCGAGGGCGACAACCGCTCTGGTTCTTCTGGCGGCAGCGGCGGCAAGATCACGGCCGACGAAGTCAACAACGCGATCGTCGTGCATGGGACGCCCCGCGAGTACGCCTTGATAGAGGATGCCCTCCGCAAACTCGACATTGCGCCGTTGCAAGTCATGATCGAGGCCGCGATCACAGAAGTTACGCTGACCGACACCCTGCGCTACGGTGTGCAGTGGAACTGGGCGACGGGAGATAGCAACTTTCGCGTCACGGACGGGACATCAATGCCCACCGGCTCAAATCAGGCAGGCTTCAGCTATTTCCTCGCCGGCGGAAGCATCAGCGCCGCGCTTAACGCGCTTGAACAGCGCACCAATGTCCGGGTCGTTTCAGCACCCAAGCTTGTCACGCTCAACAACCAGACCGCCGCGCTGCAAGTCGGCGACCAAGTCCCGGTATCGACAGGCAGCGCTGTCAGCGTCGAAAACCCCAATGCGCCTATCGTCAACGCGATCGAGTATCGCGACACCGGCGTGATCCTTCGCGTCACGCCGCGCGTCAATGCAGGAAACACGGTCTTGCTCGACGTTTCGCAGGAAGTGAGCGACGTCAACCCCAACAGCGCTGCTGCCAACAGCAGCTCCGGCGCTGCGTCGCCCACGATCTCCACGCGCCGCATCTCGACTTCCGTTGCCGTTTTGGACGGACAGGTCATCGCGCTCGGCGGCCTCTTTCGGGATTCTCAAACGATCGGGAAAAATGGCATTCCGATCCTTTCCCGAATTCCCGTGCTCGGAGGTCTTTTCGGAAATCATGACAACCGTCAAAACCGCACCGAACTCATCGTTCTCCTGAAGCCTCAGGTCATTCGAACCCCGGACGATGGCCGCGCCGTCACCGAGGAACTGCGAGGAAAACTGCGGACGCTCGAGCCGTTTCGGACCCATGGCACCATCCCGTGAAGCAGGGCGAGGAAGGATATGCGCTGGTCGCGGCCGTCGCCAGCATCGCTGTGTTCGCGGCAATGGCCCTGACAATTCTCTCCGCGACACGGATGGGGATCGACGATGTCGCGGCCGAGCATGATCAACTCCAGGCGGGGGCGGCTGCTGACGCTGGGGTTGCGCGCACCCTCAGCAATCTGCTCGCAACTGATACAACCCAGCGCTGGCCGATCGATGGCCGGGAACAGCGCTTTTCCTTCAGGGACGCCCGCATCCGCGTCAAAATCGAGGATGAACGCGGAAAGGTTCCGATCGGACAGTTGGATGAAGCCATGGCGACCCGCCTCCTTGAAGAAGTCGGACTCCAGGGCGATCGCCTATTGATTGCACGAGATTCGCTTCTCGACTGGACCGATGGCGATGAAGAGGTGCGGCCATTCGGCGCCGAGAGCGCCTATTATGAGCGTGCGGGGATTCGCCCGGCGAACGGTTTCCTCGCGTCGATCGAGGAATTGGGTAGCATTAGGGGATTTGACACGCAGCTCGTCGAGCGTATCCGCCCGATCGCCACCGCCTATACCGCGCGCGCAGCCTTCGATACGAAATTCGCCGATCCGCGCGCCCTTGCGGTTATGGAAAAGGGAGGTCAGGTCGGGAGTCCAGTCGCCATCGACCGGGCACGAGAGCGGGATGGACAGCGGACTGCGCTCGCCTTTTCCGACGCCACGGACGTTGTTGGCCGACCGCTCACGATCATTGTCGAGGCCAAGCTACCCAACGGCGCCCGGGCCGTGCGCCGCGTCGTCGTGGAAATCACCGGCCGAAAAGACCGCCCCTATCTTGTCAGGGCGTCAAACTGAGTGAACCGGCATTTGAAGCAGGTGTCAGATCCGCATTGCCGCCAACTGATCAGGGGCCTTTTGCAAGCAAATGAGCGCGCGCACTCTGATCTCGTCGCTCACGCATGAACTGTGATCGTACGGTGCCGGGCCACCGCCGCGGCCAGCGCAGAATTGGGTTCCCGGTCGCTATCGATTGCGCGCATCACTTCGGCGAACTCATCTCGGTTGAGGCGTGTCACCTTGGCATCGTCTATGGCGCGCTGCGCGGCATCCTGAATCGCTGCTGTGACGAAGGCTGCTACCGTTTGCCCATGTAGGGCGGTTGCCTGGCTCACACGGCTATGCAATGAAGGTGGCACCCGCACTTCAAGCGGTTCCGAGCGACGCTCCTGAGAATTGGTGACCACAGCGATACTCCTTCGGCATTCTTGTACGGCAATATACCGAAAAATGTAACACCGAGGCGCTGCCGGAACCCGACTGCATCGCCGTTGGAGGATCTCTGAGTGCATCGGAAGGTGTAGCCATTTTTATGGACTACCGTTCTGGCCCAGAATGCCGACATAGCTGCAAAAGCTCATCTCTCGCAAAATGACCGCTCAGCTACAGATTTAAGGCTCACGGCCCGCCAATGCATCCGGGCCGAGTCCCCATGGGGCGAAAACGGCGGGTTCTGCCCTTGGCGTTTGAGAATTCGGAGACGAGTTGCGCGAGGACATCGTGGTAAGGGGCGCGTCCACGAGGTTGACGCGGCCATATGGGGCAGGTTTTCCTGGCGTATGATAGAAGATGTGAGCCCCAATCTGGGTTACACGGGTGAGCGTCGGCGCCCAATAGGGGCTGACATAGTTGGCGTGATAGTGTGTCGCGCCGGGCGCACGCGCAGGTATGCGATTTGCCAGCGCGTCCTCTGCGACCATTCTGGCTTCGGCCATGACGCGTTCAGGCAATCTGCGCCTTAGCGAGCCGTCACACGTAAAGCTGAACTGGCATCCGGTGCGGCGGGTCGATCCTTCAAAAACAACGTCGCAAACGGTTCCTTGGAATGATCCGCTTCTCAGGCGATTCAGCACCACCTCTGCGACCGCTTGCTTCCCTTCCAGACTCTCGTAGCCCGCTTCGTAGGCTACAGCGAGAGTAAGACACTCCGATGCTCGGGAATAGTCCTCCATCGATGGTGGAAGCTGAAGTTGGGCATGAAGCGGGTTACTGCATACAAGTGCAGCCCCTCCGGCAATGGCACCAATAATAGTTCTGATCGACTGTGCGATGGTGCTTGAGTTTCGATGCCAACAGCCGACATCTTGTGACCTTGCTTTGGCGAACCGGATGGTCTTACAAATCACGGTATCTCCATCCTTCGTAGTAATGGTCTATAATGTATCATTATTAAATTACGAAAAAAGCGATTAATTGATTCGCAATCCTCTATTTTATCTTTATACATTTCCAATTGTACGGATATGATTAAAGTATAAAACTATAAATTTAGAAATTTATATTTCTAATGTCATGGATATGAAAAGATTTAACGATATAGACATTGCGTAATGTTCCACGGAATTGCGGATCAAGCGACGACAAAACGATGAAATTTGCACAATCCTGGCATAAAATTATCTCCATTCCGGCTGCGAACAGCGGCCGCTTCCGTCATGACTGACCTTGGGAGCAAGAAAATGATCCTTAAACTGGGCGCAATCGCAGCCGTGTCTGCTCTCGGGCTATCCGTTTATGCATTCCAGTCAGCGCCGGAAGTCGGGTCTGGTGCGGCGTCGGCCGCTGCCCCGGCCACAGTCCCGACGGGCGTCGACGCCAAAGCGCCCAGGATGATCCCGGCGCGATTGCTCGATTGCACCCTCGGCAAGATTTCAAATTTCGATACCCAGCGAGAGCAGGATCCATCGGAATACACCTATTCCAGCCGTCACAAGTTCAGCCTGTTCCTGCCCGAAACGCCGGTCCGCACCGCACCACCACCCGACGCGACCGCGCCACCGGAGCCAGTGAATCCTCAGACCAGGATCGTTGCAGATCCCGATGGTATTGCGCGCGACGCAGAAGCCCATGCCTTTGATCGCGTCGTCGATTTCTGGCCGCAGCGCGTAGAAATGACCAAGCCAATCAGTGAGGTCGCGGTGAAACTGGTCGTCATCGACGGCATTGCTCCAAACCAATCCACTGCAACCATGTTTCTCACCAGCGCCAACGACGCGGTCACCTTCGACCTCAAGAACCTCTATTATGGCCAATGCGGCGTAAAGCTCGGCAATCAGGCTCAAGCTGCGGCCTCCGCAGCGCTATAAGGCCAAAGAGAACACGAACTGCTCTTCACTCGCGGTAGAAGTTGCTGCGCCAAAATTTGCAGTCTGATAACGCGCCGGGGCATGCCCCGGCAGGATGCCTTTTCAGGCGAATGGCACGGCGGCAACCGGCCTCTTGGGTGCTAGGGAAGAGGGGCCGCCCTTCTGCTGGAAACGAGCCCATGCTTGCAGGTTTCCCGCACATCCGCCTCTTCCATGTAGCGGTAGGAGTGTCTTTCAATAAACTGATATATAACGAGAAATATTAATTTTCATCCTACCCTTGCCAGTTCTCGGCGCCGAAGTGTCTCTCATAATAGAAGCATGTGCGGATCGAAATTTCCACGTACTGTGCCCGCTGAAGCTGGAGAATGAGGCCCGGCTAACCAGGCCTCGGGGCATGGATTGGAGATCGGTCGCCCATTGCATCTACAGGAGATGACGATGGACGAGACAGGCATTGACCTTGATGTGCTTTCGGTTTCCAATGTCGGGGCGGCGCTTCCCAGCAGCGCTGCGCGCCTCGCGCCTTGGCAGGTCAAACTTGCCAAGAAGGGCATGGTCCAACAAATCGCCACCGGGGTACGGATCGCAGACATCGCGGTGAACCTGGACCTGTCCGTGACGCATTTTGCGAAAGCCTTCCGTAACTCAGTTGGTGTTGCGCCCTATGACTGGTTCTTGAACGCCAAGATTGCCCATGCTCTCCATTTGCTCGCAGAAACCCGCTGGCCCCTGGCCGAGATTGGGAACGCATGCGGCTTTTCCTCTCAAGGCCATTTCACCAGATATTTTTCGAAGCGTACCGGGATAAGCCCAACTCAATGGCGTCGTCGGCACCGCGAAGCTTCCCTACAGCCGCGTGCCGGCCAGACGGTCGAGGTCATCCATGAGATGTGATGCTATGCCGTTCATCGTTCCCTGGATTTTACGCCGGGGGTACTTCCTCCGAGGTTGATACTGGGGCAGCGATAGCTCATGGCGGCAGATAATGAGCCTGGCCGCGCAAGGCTTGCTGGCCGCGAGGCAGTGGATCGGCCCCTGCTGTATCAGTTGACCATATACCGGTCCCAGAGCGCGCCAACTTCATGCGCCATCGGATCGATGCGATCGCTCAGTCCTTCAGGCGAGCACATGGCCGATATTCCTTTTGCCAGAATGGGCGTGTCAACGTGTCTACTGAATAGAGGCTGGCGCACGCGTTGCTCGGAATCGTCGTGACGATCGCCGCTGGCAAGGAGGGGGGGGCGCTCGCGCATCGAGGCTGATTGAGTTGCCGAATTCCCGTCCATCCTTTTTTACAGGAGATGCTGATGGTTCATGGCGCTTTGCCGGCAGGCAAGAGTAGTTTGAGCGATGATGCTGACCGCCAGCCGGTAGATCAAGTGCCGAACACGATGATTCACACCCGCCGAAACCACAAGGGGATGAAACTGGCCCCGTGGCAACTGAAACGTGCGCAGGAGTTGATGTTCGATCAAATGACCGGTGTTCTTGAGGTTGCGCAAATCGCCCAGGGGCTGGGAATGTCGACGGCGTACTTTACGAAAGCGTTCAAGAACACTGTCGGTATTCCGCCCTATGGCTGGCACTTGCGCCAGCGTATCACACGCTCTGCGTCCCTACTGCATGACCAGAAGCTTACGTTGAGCGAGATTGCCGCAGAATGCGGCTTTTCGGATCAGAGCCATTACACGAAGGCATTCCGGCGCCTGACCGGCATTACCCCGGGAAGATGGCGCAAGAAACTGAGGGCGGGACCTGTCTGTGTGGAAGACCTGATCAAACCGAGCTAACTGGAAGTTTTAATGAGGCTTTTGCTGGCGACGCCTTCTGGTCAAGATGTCCGGCTGTTGGCCGATCGCTCGGTCGAGCGCCAATTGCAGATGACCCGTCGCCTCATCATCTCGCACACTATCGAGAAGACTAAGGGCCTCGATCATCAGCGCAATGGCCTGCTGCCGTGTTTGGGTGACAACCTCGGATTGCATATGAGGTTGAAGGATCTGCTTTTTCTGGGCGAATTGCTTCATATCTGCGTCGAGTTCGCGCAGGCGGCGTTCCACGATGAGATCAATGGCCATCGGCGAAAGCCCGGCTCCGGGGACGGCGCTTTTAATGCCAGGCGCGCCTGTCGATTCTGCGCAATCGGCGACGCTGTGCCCATCGGTCGCCAGCAAAGTCAGGGCGTTCTCGAGATGCGGCATCGCGATCGATGGTCCCGCGTTCAATTCCCGCAAAAGCACGATCGCGTCGTTTATGGACTCAGCGGCAATGGCGCAGAGGAATTCGTCATTCTCCTCGTTGTCCTCAGCTGACGTGCCAGATTCGGGTGACTTCTCCATGATCGATCCTGCGTGACCTTACGAAAACAAGCTCGTGCATCTCAATTGGGCAGCCGGAAGCACGTTCCGAAAATGGAAGTGCTATAGCCCCGCGAAACCGGGCATTGGAAACCTGAGACTCAGATCAGGCGCGAACGCCTTTAGGCCGGGGCCTTGGACATACGCGTCCGCTGCCCGGTAGCCAAAGCTGGCCGGCTCTGAGTCATTGAGGAGGTTTCCACGCCTCCGCTCGCGTCTCCACGAGCAGCAAGGTCGGTAAGCAAAACCTCGAGTAATTGCAAGAAGACGGTGTCTCACAATTGTCTCAAGGGGATACATCGGCATCCCCGACCGTGTCGCTGTGGCATGCGGAGCTCAAGCGCGCTGCTTACATCCCCCACCTCCACTCCGATTGCGATGCAGCAATCCCCTAGGAGAATCCCTAGTGCAGGGTGTCTAGTTTCCTGGTGTGTCACGCCGATGACTTGGAGCGATGACGGCCAACCAGGCACGCAGAAGGTCGCACGCGCTGCCTGTAGCGCGACGATTACGGAGTCCGGTCGGCGTCAATTATGATGGCCGATAGGTGGCCGCGCCGGTTGGTGAATTCT
>JARFNK010000023.1 GCA_029167225.1 Sphingobium arseniciresistens | reverse complement strand
GCCGACCGCCACCGCATCGCCGCCCGCATCGACACGCTTGAGCGTTGCCACCAGACCCCGGAAATCGCCATCTCCGGCATCGTCGACCGCATCGGCGGCGGCGACGCCTTCGCCGCCGGCGTCATCCACGGATTGCTCGACGCGCAAGACCCCGCCGCCGCCGACATCGTGGCGGCAGCCCAGGCCGGCCTCGCCCTCACCGCCCTCAAACACTCCCTCCCCGGCGACGCCGCCCTCTTCTCCCAGGCCGACATCGATGCCTTCCTCACGGGGGAAATGGATGTCAGGCGCTGAGCGGCAAAGGCCTCAGTCCTCCAGCATCTGACTGAAGGCCGGGCTGAACCTTTCTTCGATCCCGGCGGCGGCTTCGTTCAAAAACCTTGCCGCGAGGCCCAGTTCTCGCGCGAGGCCCAGCCCCTTCTCCGGACCCAGCACCGTGAACGCCGTGGCCCAGGCGTCCGCGACCATGGCGGATGCATGGATGACGGTGCAGGCGATAACGCCGCCGGCGGCGGGCTGCCCGGATCGGGGATCGAGATTATGCGCGCCCCGGACATAGGTGCCCGATGTCGCCACGGCGAGACCATGCAGCGCGACGCGCAGCGGCCTAACGGCGACGTCCGGTGGCGTCTCGATATCGACCCACCAAGGCTGGCCATCAGGCTGGAAACCATGGCCGGACAGTTCTCCGCCAACCTCGACGAGAGCGTGACCTATCCCCATCTCACCAAGCAGCTCCGCAAGCGCATCGACGGCATAGCCCTTTGCGATGGCGGACAGGTCGAGCGCGAGGCCTCCGGGTTGGCGGAGCCGCCGTGCGCCGCGATCATAAGAAAGCCTGGTCCAGCCGGAGACATCCAGCGCCTCGCGGATGGCGGCATCGGCGGGCGGCGCGGCAGCCGGCCCCGGAGGCCCGAAGCCCCAGATGTCGACCAGCTTTCCGGCCGCCGGATCAAAGGCGCCGCCGCTCTGCCCGGCGATGCCGAAAGCCGCATCCATCACTTTTGCAAAATCATGTGGCAGCGAAGCCCATTGCCCACCCGGCAGGTGGTTGAACCGGCAGAGCAGCGACGAAGGCTCCCAATGGCTCATCTCCGCCACAAGGCCTTCCAGCCGTGAGGCGATGCCTGACCGGACAAGCCCGGCATCCATGGACGGCGCCGCCGCATACAGCACGCGCCAGATCGTCCCCATGCTAACGCCATCGAGCGCAACCACGGGGTCATCCGGGTTGCGCTCGTTCATCGCCGCCATATCGATCCGCGCCGGCAGTGCGATACGCACGTCCATTTCCGTCACGAAATCCGGTCCCGTCAGGGGGCCATGACCTCCAGCGTCGTCGTGTAGCTCAGGCGCCGCTCGGTCGCCTTGGGGGTCGAGGGATGATTGTCTCTCAACTCGCCGCTGAGCCAGTACATGCCGGCGGTCGGCCAGTTGATGGTGACAACGCCGTCCTTGTCCGATGTCACCTCAAAGCCGCCTTCCGCATCGCGATAGCGCTTGCCGCCGGGAATGACAGTGATGTTGAGGCCGGCAGCCGGCTTGCCATCGACGAGGAAGCGGAACTTGGTCGGCTCGCCGGCCACCAGATCATCGGGATGCGTGATCGGCGACAGTTCGAGGCCCTTGCCGGTCGGCTTGAACACCGTGAGCGTCGGCTCGCCCCGCGTGACATACACCTCGTTGCGACCGATCATTTCGGTCACTTTCACGTCCGTGGCGTTCGCCGGGATGTCATCGACGGTCAGCGGCGCAGGCGCGCCCGGCTGCGGCGGACCGCGGCGGCCCAGGCGCTTTTCGACGCCATCGACCTTGAAGCTGCCCATGACGGCCGAATTTTCCGTACCGATCTTCCAGGTGCCCGGCTTTTCGAGCCGGACGTCGAAGACCGAACGATAACGGCCGGTCGCGCCATTCTGGATCTTGCCTTCGGTGCCATCAGGCTGCCAGACCTTGATGCCTTCCAAGCGGCCGGGAAAATGATCTGGGAAGAACAGGTCGTTGGACACCGCGGCATCCACCGAGACCCAGGGGTCTTCGCCCGAGAATGTTGTACCAGAGGGCAGCAGCCACTGGCGATGGGCCGAAGCGGAGACCGGCAGCGACAGGATCGCGGCGGCGGCGAGGAGGCGAACGGTCAGTCTGTTCACGGGGAAACTCCTGTAATGAATCAAGGAATCAGGGAAGCGTAATGCTGACGGCGCCGAGTTCCGCCTTGCCCGCGCCGCTCGCACGGCCTGGCACCTTGACCGGCACCGACACCAGTTCGCGGCCACCCGTTTCGCGCGCAGACTCGACATTCAGGACATAGGCGCCGGGCTTGATGTCGGAGGGCAGCGTGAGCGTCTGCGCGCCGGGCGCGCGGGTCGCACCGCTGACGCCGCTCGCCGCAAGGTCGAGGCTGCGGCCAGCCTTCCGCCACCATGCCCGCAGGTCCGACAGCCACTTCGTGCCGGGCTCGTTGCCGCGCTTCTTGACGTCGTACCAGACGGCAAGCGTGCGGGCCGGGCCGCCGGCTGCCGGCTCCAGCCAGATCGCGACATAAGGCCGGTGATATTCAGCCACCTTGAGCTGCGGCACCTGTACGGTAACGGTGCCCGCCATGGCTGGCGCGGCGGCAAGGGTCGTGCCGAGAAGAACGAAAGGTGTCGATCGCATAACGAAGAGCCTTCAGTGGAGGAAAAAGAGAGTCATCAGCGCGGGCATGACAAGCCCGACGATGACGAGCGGCCAAGTCATCGGGCGATGACGCGCGTGGAGTTGAAGCAGGAGAAGACCGCTCAGCGTGAAGATGATGCACGCGACGGCGAAGGCGTCGATAAACCAGAACCATGCCGTTCCGGCATTCCGCCCCTTGTGAAGATCGTTGAAGAAGGAAATCCAGCCTCGATTGGTCACTTCGGACTCGATCTGCCCGCTCATGCGGTCAATGCTGACCCAGGCATCGCCACCCGGCCGGGGCAGCGCGATATAGACATCCTGATCCGACCATTCCGCCGAGCGGTTGTGGACGTCGAGACCGACCGCCTTTTCCACCTCATCGGCGACGGCGGGCGGCAGCACCGCATTGGTGCTGCGGGTCTGCGCAAGCGCTGCAATGAAAGCGGGGGGAAGTGTCGCCTGCTTCTGCGTGACCTGCGGATCGGCCGCGATCGAGGCCGCATGGTTCAGCGTAAGGCCAGTCAGCGCGAACAGCGCCATGCCGCACAGGGAAATCGCCGCGCTGACCCAATGCCATGTGTGAAGCTGCCTCAGCCACCACCCACGCAGCCGGCGCGGCCGCGGTTCTGAAGCTTTTTGAACGATAGACGCCATTGCGCTGCGAATCCCCGAAATCGACGCCTTTCATCAACTATTGCAAATGAATGTCAATAACGAAATCATATCCGCAGAATATGTGCGTCCCTGGGTGCGCTTGAGACGAAGCGCGCGCGCGCGAGAGAGAGAGAGAGAGAGAGAGAGAGAGAGAGAGGGGAACGCCTCAGTCGGCATGCTGCCCTGCCTCTGGCCCGCCAACAGATGCTGATGGCCGCCTTACAACCCCCCGCCGACATCGCGACCGGCCCAGGCCAGCCAGCGTTCTTCCTCAAGAGCGGATGCGACATGATCGTCCAGGTCGAAGACTTTTACCGGCCTCCGCTCCGGTCCATAACCAGGCCAGTCATCGGCGACACGCCCATGACGCACGAAATGCGCATAATGCGCGTTCATGCGCGCGCCCAGATCGGCGCGCTTGCCCGCCATTCGCCCGCCCCGCGCCAATGCCGCGCGAATGCCGTGCATCGGCCATGTCAGCGTCAGGTCCAACCCGTGCGTCGCACCGGCGATCGGGTGGCTGTAGTCGAACCGGTAATACCATGTCGGGCTGTGCCGGGCATGGCGATCGGCGAAGTGGCGCGTCGGCATGGCAAAGGTCAGGTCCGTCGCCAGCGCCCGCCGCCCGGCCTTGGTGCGCGGATAGGCGGCAAGGACGCGCTGGGCGTGATCGGGGCCGAGTTGGTCATGCAGCAGGTCTTCGATCACCGGCCAGGCGGTCGGCAGAATATCGCCCGGCATGAGTTCGAACAGGCGGATCTCATCCCGCGCCGCTCCGGCGATGAGCGGCACGGGCGCTGCCTGCGCTGCATGAATCTCGTCCAGCGACGCAGGGATCAAATCTCCGTCGAACCATGGCGCCGCCGGAATGGTGCCGGGATTGGCCGCGCCGACTGCCGCCTGCGCCGAAAAGAGGCGCGCGATATCCATGTTGCGCAAAGCGGCCGGATCATCGCCCAGGCCCAGCGCTCTGACATATTGCCCCGCGATGTCCCGGCTCTTCTCCCTGCTGTGGATCAGGCTGACGGCACCGCTCTGCATGATCGCTCCGTGGAACAGCGGCCACGCCTGTTTGGCGTGGAGCAGCAGCGAGACCGACATCGACCCCGCAGACTGGCCGCCAATCGTGACCCGGGAAGGATCACCGCCAAAGGCCGCGATATTCTCCTTCGCCCACTCCAGCGCTGCGATCTGGTCGCGCAGCCCAAGATTGGAAGGAATGCCCGAACCGGGGAAAGCATCGCCGAAATTGACGAATCCGAGGACGCCGAGGCGATAATTGATGGTGACGACGATGATGTCGCCATTTCTCGCCAGTTCGGCGCCGTCATAAGAATTGCCGCTGCCCGCGACGAATGCCCCACCATGAATCCAGACATAGACCGGCCTGCCGCGAACATCGTCGCCATCCTTGCGATCGGGCGCATAGATGTTGAGGGTCAGGCAATCCTCGGCAAAATCCGGGGCAGCCATGCGCGCCCTTTTTACCGAATTGCCATACATCTGAGGGCATTGCGGCCCATGACGGGACGCATCCCTGATCCCGGCCCATGGGACCACCGGTTCAGGCGCGGCAAACCGTGAAGCACTTGCATAGGGAATGCCGAGCCATCTGTTGACTCCTCCTACCCTGCTGCCGCGCACCTGCCCGGCCTGTGTCGCAATGGTGAGTTCATCCATGCATCCGCCCCCATCCTGCTCGGCAAGGCATCTCAATCGGCCTTGTCCCGCAACAGGATTAAGCGCACCGACGCCTTTCCCTCAAATTCCCGATCGTCATGCCGGCAAAGATCGGGGGAGCGATGCGACAGGAGCGGCTCAGCGCTCGTCCATCGCCGGCGTCACGACCAGACGGTCCAGGACTTCCGCGACCTTCTCCAGCGGAAAGGCCGGATCCTGCGTCAGCCACCACGCCATGATCTCGACCGTGGCGCTGACGGCGAAGACGACGCGCAGTTCATCGGGCAACCATGACGCTTTATGGGGATGGGATTCCGCGATCCGCTTTGCCTGAGTCGTGAACTCCTGCTTGAGCATTGTCGCCGCGCCGCCGGTCAGCAATGCCGACCAGAGCGCGCGCCGTTCCTCCACATATTCGAACAGGGTGACGCAGGATTGCCGGGTGTCGGTCGCGAACAGCACCGGCAGGGCATGGTTCAGCAAGTCTGCAATCTGTCCGGCGGCGAGATCATGCAGTAGCTCTTCCTTGGAGGCATAGTGCCGGAAGAATGTCGCATAGCCGATCTCCGCTTCCCGGGCGACTTCCCTGATCGTGACCTGCTCGAAGGGGCGCGTTTCAAGCAGGTGCAGCAAGGCTTCCAGCAAATGGCGGCGGGTGCGGACCTGCCGCGCATCGGTAAGGGTTGACGTGGCCATGGTCATTTCAATATGATACACAGTATATCATAAGAGAGAGGTGCCTTCCATGGTTATGCCTGATGCCGGTCTCGATGATCCGAACCTCCCGCTCCATCGCGACGATCGCAAGACTGCCGCCATAGTCGCCGCTCGCGCAACCCCTGACAAGGGCGCGATACGCATAATGGACTTCATGCGCGCGCGCGACATCCTGCGAAATCCGGCCTTGAAACAGGCGGGCGGCGGCGCCGAATATTTCGATACCAGCGATCCGGGGCGGACCCCGGTCTTCTTTCTCGACGGCGCGGAGCACCGGAAGAAGCGGGCAACCATCGCGCGCTATTTCACGCCCAAGGCGATCACCAAGCGCTACAACGTCATCATGGAGCGGGTGCTGGCCGAGCAGTTTGCCCAGTTGCAGCAGAGCGGCCGGGGCCAGCTCGACGTGATGAGTTTCGACCTCGCCGTCGCGGTCGCGGCGGATATTGTCGGCCTGACCGTGACGGATCGCGCGCGCATGGCCAGGCGCCTCGCCGTGTCGCTGTCCGCCGCCTTCTACCATGACCGCAACTATCTCGGCCGGCTCTATATTTCGGCGCGCAAGCTCATCAATCAGATCGACTTCTTCTACAACGACGTGAAGCCTGCGATCCGCGACCGCCGGGCCAACCCGAAGGACGATATCCTCTCCCACCTCATCAGCCAGGGATGCTCCGACAAGACGATCATGATCGAGTGCATGACCTATGCCGCGGCCGGCATGGTCACGACGCGCGAGTTCATCGTCATGGCCGCGTGGCACATGTTCGAGAATGATGCCCTGCGCGAACGCTTCCTGGCCGGTGACATGGATGACCAGTTCGGCATTCTGCTCGAAATCCTGAGGCTGGAGCCGATCGCGGCCTTCCTCTATCGCCGGGCGGCGCCACCATGGGCCGACCCGTCCACGGAACCGCAGGATTCGAGCACCGCAGAACCAGCCGGCGTCTACGCGCTGTGCCTGCGCGATGCGAATCTCGACGAGGCGGTGGTCGGGGCCTGCCCCCACGCGATAGATCCAGATCGGGCCGCAAAGACAAAGGCGAACGGCGCGTTCCTCAGCTTCGGCGACGGCGCCCATCACTGCCCCGGCTGGCAGGTCGCGCTGCACGAATCCCGCATGTTCCTCGACCGGTTGCTGCGCATTCCGGGGATCAAGCTGGATCGCCCTCCCGATATCGGATGGTCGGACATGCTCCAGAGCTATGAATTGCGCCGTGCCATAGTGACCTGCGATCCCGTCGCACGATAGGCTGCCCTCCAACACAGGAGAGGCTTATGGACATGCTCGCGACACTGGTCGCCAAGGAGGAAATCCGCGAACTGGCGCAGCTCTATTCGCGCGGGGTCGACCGAAAGGATATCAACCTGCTCCGCACGCTCTACACGGCGGACGCGACCGACAGCCATGGATCGCATTTCGATGGCCCAGCGGATGAATATATCGCGTTCCTGGAACGCTCGCTGCCGCACATGCATGTGGGCGGCCACTTCATCTGCAATCATCTGGTGCATGTCGATGGCGAGGAAGCGGAGGGCGAGGTCTATGCCATTGCGTGGCACCTCATACCCGACGGCGCGGGCGGGCTGCTGCACGACATGCAGGGCGTGCGCTACATTGATCGTTATCGCCGGGAGGAAGGCCGTTGGCGCTTTGCCCAGCGCGTCGTGACATTCGACATGAAGCTGGTGCTGCCTGCATCCCAGCATGGCGAGAAGCCGGACCCGCTTCAAGATCCCAGCTACGCCCTGCAGTCCCTGCTTTTCGCGCGAGGAGAGCGGCAGGCGGTAGCAGCATAGACAGGGGCGGCATGGACAAGGGCAGCCCACCGCTCCCGTGATGATTACTGCGCGCGACACCGCCAGGCTTCGCCGCAGCGATCTCATGCCAGCGTGCTTGCATGACAATCGGCAATAGCGTTGATGATGGCCAAAGACGGGGATGGCGCCCGCGCGCCAAGCCCCCACCCACATAGGAAGGATTTGCGATGACGAGGTCTCTGAATGGCAGAGTAGCGATTGTAACCGGCGCCGGATCCGGCATTGGCCGCGCCATAGCGATCCGCCTTGCCGAAGATACCGCGAAGGTCGCCATCTGGGACATCAATGCCGAAGGCGCCGCCGAGACCGCCAGGCTGATCGAGGAGGCCGGCGGCACCGCGATCGCGATCGACGCGGACTGTTCGGACAAGGCCGCGATCCATGCTGCCGCCGAGGAAACTCGCGCCAAGCTGGGTCCGGTCGCCATACTGGTGAATAATGCCGGCATCGCGCCCTTCACCCCCTTCATGGATATCGACGACGATCTGTTCGACAAGGTCATCCGCATCAACCTGCGTGGCCCCTATCTCCTCATCAAGGAAGTGATGCCCGACATGCTTGCCGCCGGGTGGGGCCGCATCATCAACATCACCTCCTCCTCGGTACAGTCGGGTTCCTTCGCGCAAGGCCATTATGTCGCCTCCAAGGGCGGCCTGATGGGCATCACCAAGGCGCTGGCGCTGGAATTCGCGGCCACCGGCATCACCGTCAACATGGTGCCGCCCGGCTTCATAGACACGCCCATGTTGCGCGCGGCGCCCATCGATGCCGAGGCCTTTGCCCAGACGCTGCCGATGAAGCGCATCGGCAAACCCGAGGATATCGCCGCCGCCTGCGCCTATCTTGCGTCCGAAGAGGCCAGCTACATCACGGGACAGACGATCAGCACCAATGGCGGACGCTATATGGGATCTCACTGATCGGACCGGAACCGGCATCTGTGCGATCGGCGGGACATCGGTTCCGAAGAACGCAGATGCCGGCACCGCCGGGATCGGTGGACGATCAGTCAGGGCAAGATGCTTGCCAGCCCCGATCCGCCACCTATGCTTGCGACATGAAACAGAAACGTCGTGTCGGTACAGAAAACTCGGAAACTCGCGCCAAAATCGTGGACGCGGCAGAACATGTCATTCGCGATCAGGGCTATGCCGCCGCGAGTACCAGGCGCGTGGCGGAACATGCCGGGCTGCCGCCTTCACTGGTGCATTATTACTTCCCCACGACAGACGACTTGCTGTTGGCCGTCTTCAAGCGCGGCGCCGAGCAAAGCGACGCGATGATCGAACAGGCGCTGGCAAGCGATGATCCCATCCGCGCACTCTGGCGGTTCTTTTCCGATACCAGCCGGACGGCGCTGGCAATCGAATTCATGGCGCTCGCCAATCATCGCAAGTCGATCAAGGAAGAGATCGCCAAGCACAGCGATGCGATGCGCGCCCGGCAGTCCGAACTGTTCACGCGATTGCTGGGGAGCAGGATCGCTGCGGCCGAGGGCTGCACCCCGGAAGGTCTGAGCCTTTTGCTGGCCGCGATCGGCCGCACCCTCGTCATGGAACACAGCCTTGGCGTCAGCGCCGGGCATGACGAGGCGAGGGCCTTTGTCGACGCTTGGCTCGACCGCCTGCTGCAGCCGGAGAACCGCTCCCAAAACGCATCTTGACTCAAAACCGACGTCGTGCTGAACATGTGTTCAACGAGCTTAATGCTCAGAGGAGAGTTCGCGATGTCTACAGCCACGGCCACCCGTTTCGTTCATGAAGAGATCAAGCCGCTGATCGGCAGCAAGGTGCTCAACAGCAAGGAGGAATTGCTGGCCGGCGACCTTGGCCCGCAGCTTCGCGAACTGCTTGAACAGCGCGGCGTTCTGGTGTTCCCCAAGATCGGCTTCACCGACGAGGAGCAGATCGCCTTCACCAAGACGATGGGCACGTTCGCACCGGAAATGCAGGATGGCGGCGCGGAAAAGATCCACAAGATCACCCTCGACGAGAAGGAAAATCCGCAGAGCGCAGCCTACCTCAAGGGTTCGCTCTACTGGCATCTCGACGGCACGATGAACAAGGTGCCGATCCTGGCATCGCTGCTCTCGTGCAAGAAGACCGCGACCTGGGGCGGCAATACCGGCTTCTGCAGCACCTATGCGGCCTATGACGCGCTCCCTGAAGAGCGCAAGGCAGAGCTGGAGAAGCTGCGTGTTCGCCACGGCGCATGGGCGTCGCTGCTCTATTATGATCCCGAGCCCAAGCTTTCCATGCTCAAGCAGATGCAGGGCATCGGCGACGCTGAACTGCCGCTGATCTGGAACCATCGTTCGGGCCGCAAGTCGCTCGTCATCGGCTGCACCGCGCATACTGTGGTCGGGCTGGACCATATGCAGGGCACCGTGCTGATCCACGAACTGCGCGAATGGGCCACCAGCGAGCCATTCAGCTACAGCCATGAATGGTCGGTCGGCGATCTGGTGATCTGGGACAATACCGGCACGCTACACCGCGCCGAGCCCTATGATTCCACCTGCGGCCGCATGATGCATCGCACCAAGCTGCAGGGCGAAGAGCCCTTCGAATAAGCTCTCGCATCTCGCGCTAAAAAAGCCCGCCGTCACATCATGACGGCGGGCTTTTTAGTGTCTGATCGGTATCGTGTCAGGAGTGGCTCCCCCGCCGGATAATGCCAACGGAAAGCCACTCCCGATATCGTCACTCCATCGGGAGCGGATCACCCGTGCCCATATAGGCCGCCAGATTATGATGCAGGCTCGCAATCGCCCGTTCCATATAGGGATTGGGCTGCGTGCCGCGGAAACCAACATTCTTCATGCCCTGCTGGACCGCCGCCATGTTCGCGAAGTCCTGCTGCAGAACGCCGGGCCAATCCTCGGCCTTGGTATATTCCCACTCGGTTTCCGGCTCGTCGCCCTTGGGGAAGAGTTCGTACACCGCTGCCTCGAAAATGCACTTGTCGGGATCGTCGCCATAGGGTCGGGCCGAATAGCAGAGCATGTTGTTGACGGCGTGGCCGATCTGGAAATTGGGAAAGATCTGCCAGGCCGTGCCGCTCTTTGCCGTGTGCGCGGGATCGACCACCGGCCAGATCACGCCGCGCTTCTCATCATCGGCGCGCGCCGTCTTGAGCCAGTGCTGCAGCACTTCGACGGCCGGCGTGCCCTCGGGCAGTTCATCCTTCAGCCGCTTGGCCGCGTTGACCAGCGTCATCGTCGTATTGGTATTGGCGTTTTCCCAAGTGTAGACCTGCATCTCCGCCGTCGACAGACGGGGATCCTCGCCCGAGCCGATCCGCAGTTTGGCCTGGTTTTCTTCCATGTTCTTGGGCGCCTCATAACCGATATTGGTATGAAGGCCGTGCTTGCGCGCCCAGCCGCGGAACTCGCCGAAAGCGTTGAATTCCGGGTGGGTCGTCTGCACATGATAAGTCTCGCTGAACGCCTCCAGCGCGACCTTCCAGTTGCAGTCGAAGATGATCCACTTGCGCCAGCGGTTGCGCATGTTCTGCAGTCCGAACGGATCGAGCATCTCGGGCACCGTCCCGAGATAGTCGCTGAGGCTGTCGCAATCCGGGTCGAGGTTGATCCAGATCCATCCGCCCCATGTATCGACGCTGACCTTGCCCAGGCTGGTGCGTTCGGGCGTGAGCGCGCCCTGCCAGTCATCCTTGTGATTGACGAAGGTGCAGGCCCCTTCCCTGTCGAAGGTCCAGCCATGGAAGCCGCAGATGAAGTTGCTCCGGCTACCGCGCGCATTGCGGGCCCCCGGCGACGTGTCGACCAGCCTGCGTCCACGATGCGGGCAGACATTGTGATAGGCCTTGATCTGGTCCGGCGTCGTCCGCACGATGACGACGGAATCGCCCAGAATGTCATAGGTGATGAAATTGCCGACCTCTGGAATGTCCTCCAGGCGGCCGGCCTGCAACCAGACCTTGCGCCACAGCCTGTCGCGCTCGGCACGGGCATAGTCGGCGGAGATATAGGCCTCGGCGGGGACGCTGACCGGCTCGATCAGCTCGTCCGCACGACTGGCGACATTGGTCATCTCGTTCATCGCATCCTCACTGTTATCTTCCCTGCGCCGCGCTCGCTGATCGATCGCCAGACGTTGACGCGGCATTGTCGCATGATCCGCCCCCGCTTCGCTTGACCAAAGCCGACAGGGCGGGACATTTCAGCGCGCTTTCCAGCTTGGCCGGCGCTTTTCGGCAAATGCGCGCGGCCCTTCCTGTGCGTCTTCGCTCATATAGGTATATTCGGACGCATGGCGGGCGGCCTGCAGCGCTGCGGCACGGCCCATTTCCGTGGCCAGCATCACCGTATCGCGCCCTGCCTTGACCGAAAGCGGGGCACCGTCGAGGATCTCCGCCGCCAGTTCCAGCGCAGCCTCCATCAACCGCTCCGGCTCGGCCAGCCGGTTGACCAGACCGATCTCATAGGCGCGCTGCGCGGTGATCGGTTTGCCGGTAAGGATGATCTCCATCATGATCCGCTGCGGGATCATGTGGATGAGCGGCGCCGCCCAGGGCGAGCTGCGCCCCACCTTCACCTCGGTAATGGCAAAGCGCGCGGCCGTGCTCGCGACGCACAGGTCGCAGGCTTGGGCGATCATCCAGCCGCCGGCAAAGGCCACGCCATTGACCGCAGCGATCGTCGGCTTGGAGAGTTCGATACTGTCTCCCGGCACGGGAAACATATCGCGCGGTGGCACCTGCATCTGCCGCTCGACCATTTCCTTGAGGTCGCCGCCCGCGCAGAACGCCTTGTCGCCCGTGCCGGTGAGGATAGCAACGCGCAATGCGGCATCACGCTCGAACCGATCCCAGGCCGCGAACAACCCCTCGCGCACCTCGAAGCTAAGGGCATTGCGCGTGTCCGGGCGATTGATGGTGATGACGGCGATCCCGTCATCACGCGCGTCGAACAGCACTGCGTCGGTCATCTAAAATCCCCTCTGGAAGATGTCATGCGCCGCCCGCTCCAGCGCCTCCCGGAAATCGGGATGGGCAATCGCGATCAGCCGGCGCGCGCGCTCGGCCAGCGTCTGCCCCTTCAGCTCCGCCGCGCCATATTCGGTCACGATCACGTCCACGTCGCTGCGCGCCGTCGTCACCGGCCCGGAAAGCGCGGAGACGATCTTGCTGAGCGTGCCGCCCTTCGCCGAAGCCGACAGCGCGATGATCGACCGGCCGCCGGGGGAACGGCTGCCAGCGCGCACGAAATCCACCTGCCCGCCGGTGCCGCCCAGATAGGCCGAGCCGGACTGTTCCGCATTAACCTGCCCGGTCAGGTCCACTTCCAGCGCGGAATTGATCGTGACGAGGCGGGAGAGGCGCCCGAGGACCGCCGCATCATGGGTATAGCTGGTCGCGCACATGCGGATCGCGGGGTTGCGATGCGCCCAGTCATAGAGCCGCCGGGTGCCGATCAACGCGCCGTTGACCGAGACGCCCGTGTCTATCTCCTTGCGGGCATTGGTGAGCACACCGGCCTCGGCCAGGTCCACCAGCCCATCGCCCAGCATCCCGGAATGCACGCCCAGATCCTTGCGGTCCTTGAGCAGCCGCAGGATCGCATCGGGCACGGCGCCCACGCCGGTCTGGATGACCGAACCGTCGCCGATATAACCGGCGCAGTGGCGGGCAATCGCCTCGTCCATCTCGCCGATCTTCGCGGGCGCCACCTCGACCGGGGGACGATCGACATGCACCGCGACATCGATGGCCGACGCCGGGATCGTTTCACCCGGCGTATAGGGCACGGCGGCATTGACCTCCGCGATCACCACCCGCGCCTTGTCGACCGCCGCGCGCACATAATCGCTGATCAGGCCGCAGCTATGGTTGCCGTCCGCGTCCGCCGGGCTTACCTGAATCATCGCGACGTCGCAGCCGATGATGCCGGCGGAAATCATCGGGCCGACCTGGCTGACATGGACGGGGATGACGGCGAGTTTCCCGACCTTTGTCATCGATCGCAGCGCACCGATCGCACCCATGCTGGCCAGCGAGAAGCTCTCCGCCGTCTCCGGCGTGAACTGGCCGGAAAAACTGGTGGCGATGAAGGCCGACAGATCGCCAATGTCCCGGCCCTGAGCGATCAGTGCATCGATCAGCGTCGTTGGCTCGCCGCAGGCCTGGCCCATGACGATGCGATCACCGCGCCGCAGGAACTGGCGAAGATCCAGGCCAGCGGCATCCGTCTCAATCACAGCCGTCCCGCCTGCTTCAACAGCTGCTCGGCGCGCGAGAGATAGGGGCGATCAAGCATCCCGCCCTTGTAGCCGATGGCCCCCACGCCCGGATTGGCGGCGAAGATATCGACGATCGCCTGCGCCTCGGCGATTTCCTCCTCGGAGGGCGTGAACGCCTCGTTGATGACGTCGACCTGAGCGGGGTGGATCGCCAGCATGCCGCGATAGCCATCTCGCCGGACCTTTTCCGCGCGGGCACGCAGGCCGTCGAGATCACGGAAGTCGCCCTGGATCGTCTCGATTGCCGTAACCCCGGCGGTCGCCGAGCCGAGCAGGCACAGGCTGCGCGCCAGCTCATAGGTGAAGCCATAGCTGCCGTCCGTATTGCGGTTGGAACTGGCGCCGATGGAATCGGCCAGGTCTTCCGCGCCCCAGGTCAGCGCCACCACGCGCGGCGCACCCTTATAGTCGCCGGTATGGAACATCGCCTCGGCGGTCTCCGTGACGAGCACGATAACGGGGGTGGAGCCCTTCTCGATGCCGTTGGCGGCTTCCAGGGCGGAAAGATAATGATCCAGCAGTTCGACATCCTGCCGGCCATAGACCTTGGGCAGCATGATGCCGCCCGGCCGGGCCGGCATGATCGCGGCCAGATCGTCCAGCGTATAGGGCCCGTCCAGCGGATTGACCCGCACCCACAGCCGCTCCCGCCCGGTGTCGCGCGCCTTGAGGAAATCATGCACGATCTGGCGGGCCAGCGCCTTGTTTTCGGTGGCGACGGCATCTTCCAGGTCGAACAGGGCGATATCCGCCGATCCATCGGCGGCCTTCGCCATCTTCTTTTCGCTATCGCCCGGCGCGAACAGCCAGGACCGCATCTTGATCAGCGGTGTTTCGGGCATCGTCTTTCTTGTCCTTCGATCTTCAACAGAATTGGGCGATCTTCAATAGGATTTGGGCAGTTCCAGCACCTTTTCCGCAAGGAAATTCAGGATCATGTGCGGGCTCACCGGGGCCGTGCGCGGGATCAGCACCTCGCGCAGCAGCCGTTCTACATGATATTCCTGCGCATAGCCCATGCCGCCCAGCGTCAGCATCGCGGTATGGCACGCCTCAAACGCCGTTTCCGCCGCGAGATATTTGCCCGCATTGGCCTCTACCCCGCACTCCTCGCCCTTGTCGAAGAGGGTCGCCGCCTTCATCACCATCAGGTTCGCCGCCTCCAGCTGCGCCCAGCACTTCGCGAGCGGATGCTGGATGCCCTGGTTCATCCCGATGGGGCGATCGAACACCACCCGTTCGCGGGCATAGCGCGCCGCACGCGCGATCGCGTTGCGGCCAATGCCGATCGCCTCGGCCCCCAGCAGGATGCGTTCGGGGTTCAGCCCCTTCAGGATGATCTTGAAACCCTCGCCCTCGGCGCCGATCCGGTCTTCCTCGGGGATCCACAGATCGTTGATGAACAGCATGTTGGAGCCCACCGCATGGCGGCCCATCTTGGGGATCAGCCGATGCTCGATCTTCGTCCGGTCGAGCGCGGTGAAAAACAGCGAGAGCCCATCGGTCTTGCGCTTCACCTGATCGAGCGGCGTCGTGCGGGCGAGCAGCATCATCCTGTCCGCGACATGGGCGTTGGTGATCCAGATCTTCTCGCCGTTGACGAGATAGCCGCCCTCCTGCCTCTCCGCACGGGCCTTGAGCTTGGTGGTGTCGAGGCCGGCATTGGGCTCCGTCACCGCGAAGCACATCTTTTCCGCGCCCGATAGGATCGGCGGGATCATGCGCTGCTTCTGTTCTTCCGTGCCGAACAGCTCGATCGGCTCAAGCCCGAATACCGGCCCATGGATGGTCGAGGCGGCCGTCATGCCGCCACCCGCCTCAGCCACCGCCTGCATCATGATCGCGGCCTCGGCGATGCCCAGCCCGGCGCCCCCGACCGCTTCCGGCATGGCCACGCCCAGCCATCCGGCATCGGCCATGGAGGCATAGAAACCGAAGGGGAACTCGCCCTCGCGGTCCCGTTCCAGCCAATATTCGTCGGAGAACTGGCTGCAGTGATTGAGGACGGCATCCCGGATGTTCTGCTGGTCGTCGGTATAGGAAAAGTTCACGGATTTACGCCCCAATATGCGGCCTTTTGACCCTTGACGGGGTAGCAGCCACCCCATGGGGGCACAATCGAACCGGGCCACATATCGGCGGGGCGAACTGGTTGCACATGGATTTCGCGCTGGTCTTGCCCTAGCCGATGACAGGAAAGCGAGGATGATCGGATGGAAAACGGCACGGCCACAGGCAGCGGGAAAACCGGTCCACTGGCAGGCATAAGGGTCGTCGATCTCACCAGCATGGTCTTTGGCCCCTATGCCACGCAGATCATGGCGGACATGGGCGCGGACGTGATCAAGATCGAGCCGCCAGCGGGCGACAATACCCGCTTCATCAATGCCGGCCCTACGCCGGATCTTGGCGGCGTCTTCACCAACGTCAATCGCGGCAAGCGCAGCGTCGTGCTGGACCTGCGGCAGGAACAGGGCAAGGCAAGCCTGCGCGCCCTTATCGCGACCGCAGACGTCTTCATCCACTCGATGCGATCCAAGGCGATCGGCAGGCTGGGTTTCGACTATGAGGCGGTGAAGGCCATCCGGCCCGACATCGTCTACACCAATTGCTATGGCTACAGCCGCCGTGGCCCGGATGGCGACAAGCCCGCCTATGACGATACGATCCAGGCGGAATGCGGCATCCCGCACCTGCAGGAACTGATGACCGGCAAGCCCGATTTCGCCGCGACGATCATCGCGGACAAGGTTGCCGGCCTCACCGGCCTCTATGCAACGATGATGGCGCTCTTCCATCGGGAACGCACCGGCGAGGGTCAGGAGGTCGAAGTCAGCATGTTCGAGACCATGGCCTCCTTCATGCTCACCGAACATGCCAGCGGCATGCTCTTCAACCCGCCGCTGGGGCAGGCACATTATCACCGCGTGGTCGCCCGCAACCGCAAGCCGTACAAGACAAAGGACGGCTATGTCGCGGCGCTCGTCTACAACGACAAGCACTGGAATGCCTTTGTCGACGAGGTGAAGCCTCTTTGGGCGACCGAGGAGTTCGACACGCTGACGAAGCGCGCCGCGCAGATCGACCGGGTCTATGGCCTGCTGGGCGAGACATTTGCCGAGCGCACGACGCAGGAATGGCTGGATCTGCTCGAACGGCTGCACATCCCCGCCGCACCGCTGCGCACGACGGATGAGCTGTTCGATAACGAACATCTCAACGCCATAGGCTTCTTCGAAACGGTGGAGACGCCGGAAGGCCCCGTGCGCTTTCCCGGCGTACCGACCTGGTTCTCGCAGACGCCGGGCAAAGTTGCCGGCGGCGCGCCGAGGCTGGGCGCGCATACAGAGGAAATACTGGCCGAAATCAGCGAGCAGTTGCCGACAGAATAGGCGATTCTATCGGTGCGGCGATGGAAGGGGGCGCAGCGTGCGATCTCCCTTGAACGCCCCTGCCCAGCCTATACCCTCCGTCCCCAATCAGGAAAACCGACGAGGGATAAGATGGCAGAGGGTGTAACGACGGCGGGCATGTCCGTTCCGTTCGAGATAACGGATCCCGAACGGATTCCGACCGCGCGCTATTATGACGAGGAATTTTTCCGCCGCGAGTCCGAGGATCTGTGGCCGCATGTCTGGCAAATGGCTTGCCGACTGGAGCAGATCCCCAATGTCGGCGACTGGATCGAATATAGCAATCTCGGCCACTCGGTACTGGTCGTGCGGACCAAGGACGGGGTGAAAGCCTATCACAATGCCTGTCGCCATCGCGGCGTCCCCTTGAACGAGGGCAGCCACGGCAACTGCGCCGGCCGGGGCTTCATATGCCCCTTCCACGGCTGGCGCTGGAACATGGATGGCAAGAACACCTTCGTCTATGGCCGCCACATGTTCAGCGAAGGCCAGCTGGACGAGAAGGATCTCGCGCTCAAGGAATGCCGGGTCGAGCTCGCGATCGGCTGCGCCTTCATCAATTTCGATGATAACGCGCCGTCCTTCCGCGACAGCATCGGCCCGGTGCTCGACCGGATCGAGGCCCATGGCGCAAGCAAGCTGCGCGCCGAATGGTGGTATGCCACAGTCCTGCCGGCCAACTGGAAGATCGCGATGGAAGCCTTCATGGAGGGCTATCACGTCATGCGGACGCACCCCCAGCTGCAACAGGCAGTGCCGATGCTCTACAACAGCATGTACGGCATGGACACGGGCGGCATCGGCCAGCCGATCAACCCCAACCTGAGCGTGCGCGACAATATCAAGGCGCAGTTCAAGCATATCGAACTGCTCAGCGCGGGCATGGCGGGCATGGTCCATCCCAAGGAAGTGGAAATCGCCCGGCAGCTGGTCGATGTCGACCTGCCGGAGGATCCGATGCAGGCGGTGCCGATGTGGTATGGCATCGTCCAGGACCAGATTGCCAAGCAACTCAAGGCCAAGGGCGAGCCGGTGCCCGACCTGAACGCCGTCGCGGTCTCCGACCCGATCAACGCGGTCGAGTTCATCTTCCCGCATTATTTCCTGCTGCCGATCTTCTCCAGCATGTCGTCCTACCGCATCCGTCCGCTGGGGCCGGAAAGCTGCATGTTCGAACTCTGGTCGCTGACCTTCTATCCCGAAGGCGAAGAGCCCGCCCCCGTCATGGAGCCTGTCATCCTGCCCTATGACAGCAATCAATTCCCGGAAATCCCGAGGCAGGATTATTCCAACATCCCGTTGCAGCAGAAGGGCATGCACGCCGGCGGCTTCGACTTCATGCGCCTGTCGAAGGATATCGAGGGGCTGATCAGCAACTATCAGCGGATCATCGACGGCTATCTGAAGGATCTGCCCAAGGACAAGCTGGCGGCGGCCAACCAGAAGCTGGGTGGCAATTTCGACGGAAAGATCCTCGACCTGGGCTTTTGAAGGCGGGAGGATGGCTGACGCGATCGGCGAAACTCGCCGGTCGCGTTGGACCTTTTGTAGCATCGCTGGAAAAGAGGTGCCTTGCGGACGGCCAGATTCAGGGAGTCTACTGCCCTACGCGCTTCGGCTCGTCGTGTCCTAGGATGCGCCCCAGATCGTCTCGGCCGCCGCGACTGCCTGTACGCCCCGCCCCCCGAGTTCACCGATCAGGGCCTTGAGGCGATAGGTCCACAGGTGCAGCGGATGCTCCAGCGTCATGCCCATCGCACCCAGAAACTGGTGGAAATCATAAACCGTCAACCGCGCGGTTTCCTGCGCATGCAACGCCGCAAGCGCTGCATCGCCGGGATCGAGCGTACCCGCCGCCTTCATGGCCAGCCAATAGACGCCGGTCGTGCGGACCTGCGCTTCCGCCAGCCGATGCCTGAGCGCCTGGAACGTCGCCAGCGGCCGGCCGAACTGCTGGCGGTCGGTAACATGTGCCACGGTGCTCTCCAGCGCAGCCGCGAGCAGTCCGGCCGCTTCCGCCGCAAGAGCGACTCGCCAGCGGGTCTTCACATCCTCCGGCGACACATCATGGCGCATGGTCTCGATCGTCGTAGGCTCGACCAGCAACGTCCCCATCGGATAGCCGAACAGAGCGTTTTCCGCCCGCACCTGATCCGGCGCGACCGTGAAGCCGGTCACGGCATCAGGCCCGATCATAACGACGCTCGCGCCCGGCTTCAGGAACCGGATCGGCCGCGTCAGCCTGCCCGCTTCGACCAGGCAGAGCGGCTGGGGCAGCTCATCCCCCAATAGCGGGCGCACGAGCGCGCTCGACGCAGCCTCGATCGCATAGGGCAGCCGCGCCAGCCGCTCGACGATAAGCGCCGCCGTCACCGCGCCCAGATCGGGATCGAAGGCGACATCGAGAAATCCGCCTTCGATCAGCGCCCGGTTCAACAGATCGCTGGTGAGGGCGAAGCCGGCATCATGCAGCGGCGCGGCCGCGAAAGGCTTTGCCAGGGAGTCGATCGCATCCAGAATGGCGATCTGGTCGTCGGTCAGGGCGAGGTCCATCAGCGCGGCTCCCGCGGCAGCTTGAGCACGTCGGTCGCAATGATGTTGAGCTGGATTTCCGCGGCCCCCGCGGCAATACCGGCAACGATCCCGCGCTGATGGTGCATCTTGAGATAGGGATGAGCATCCGCCAGCGCTTCCGGCAGATATTCGACGACGAATTCGGCAACGCGGCGTTCGGCCATGACCGTCGCGAAGCGGGCGGAGCTGGACTCGGCGCCGATAGCTTCGCCGCGATTACGGCGATCGACGATGGCATAGCTCGCCATGCGCGCCGCCTCGCACAGGGCCGCGGCATGGGCGGCCTCGACCTTCACGGCATCGCTGGCGAAATCGCCCTGCAGCTTCAGGATATCGACCGCCCGGTCGAGCGCCGAGCGCGCGAGCGCATAGCGCGGGATGCCGAGCCGTTCATTGGTGAGCGAATAGGCGATGATCTCCCATGCCTGCCCCTCGTCGCCCAGCCGCGCGCTTGCCGGCACGATGCAGTCGTCGAAGAAGACTTCATGGATATCCCCCTCACCGATCAGTGACGGTATTTGCCGCACTGTGATCCCCGGCGTGTCCATGGGGACGAGCAGGATGGAAATGCCCCGCTTGCGGTCCTCGCTGGTCCGGCAGACCAGGAAGCAGGTGTCGGCAAGGCCGGCATAGCTCGTCCAGATCTTCTGGCCCGAGACGCGATAATTGTCACCGTCGCGATCGGCCCGCGTGCGCAGCGAGGCAAGATCGGAACCCGATCCCGGTTCCGAAAAGCCCTGGCACCACAGCGCCGTACCTTCCGAAATCGGCGGCAGATATCGCGCCTGCTGATCGGCCGAGCCATAGCGTATCAGCGTCGGCCCCACCCAGTTGACGTTCATATATTGGCCGCCGCGGGGCTCGCCGGCGATCCACATCTCCTCGGCCAATATGGTCTGGTGCCAGGGATCAAGCCCCTCCCCGCCAATGTCCTTGGGCCAGTGCGGCGTCAGCAGCCGGTCGGCGGCGAGCTTGCCGCAAAAGCTGCGCGCATAGTCGGTCAGCGCCGGAGACGCCGGTCCATGCTGCGAAAACCGTTCCCAGTCGTCAGGCAGCGTCGCGGCTAGGAAATCCCTGAGCCGCTGGCGAAACTGGCCTTCTTCCTCAGTCCATTCAAAATTCATGGGGCAGTTCGTTCCACAAAGGAGCGCCTCCAGCCAGTCACAACCATAAATCCCCGCAATGTCCGGGGCGATGCCCCAGTCGTTAAAGGACGAAGCCGCGCACGAACAAGCCGTGGACCGCCACCAGGGCAAGACACCGCCCCGGTGATATGACTTTTGCCCTCCTACACGCGTCGCCGGGGCGAAATCCCGCGAACGCCATCGCAGGCACCTTGCGCGAAGCAGGGCAAAGGGGCCATGCCTTGCGAAAGACGCCAGCACTGTCTGGAGGAGCAGGATGACGGGATGAGCGACGAGGCAGAAGAGCAGGCAGAAGGCGGGCCGGAAGAAGGCGCAGACTATGTCACCGTGGCCCGCGTGGACGACATCCCCGACGGCGGCGTGAAGGTGGTGGAGGTCGGCGGCCGGTCGATCCTGCTCTGCAGCAGCGAGGGCCGGATCTACGCCATCGAAAATCTCTGCTCCCATGCGCAGCAAGCGCTGGAATGCGGCCGCATCCGCTATGGCTGGATCGCCTGCCCGGCGCATGGCGCCCGCTTCGATCTGGAAACCGGCGAGCCGATGAACATGCCCGCGACCGAACCGATCGCGACCTTCCCTGTCCGCATCACCGGCGACCTTGTCGAGATCACCGTTTAGGCCGCTTTCCTGCGCGTTCCCGTATCGCCTTGCCGATATCGACCGGCCACGCCTTGCGACGCAGGGGAGATTTGATGCCTAGCATAGCGGGTGGATGGAATCATGTCCGGCCGATGACCTAAAAACGGACGCGGCACATATTTGGGAAGGCAAGTTTTTGGCCGACGCACTCGAAACGCTGCGACAAGATGTGCGCGCATGGCTCGACGCCAATACGCCCAGGGACTGGCGCGAGAACTGCACCAGCCATGAAGCCTTTCTGGAGCTGCAACGCAGCTGGTTCGCCAAGCTCGTCGAGGGCAATCTGGCCGTGCCACACTGGCCGGAGGGATGGCCGGGCGGCGGACGCAGCCTCGCCGAGCAGAAGGTCATTTATGAGGAGTTCGCGCGCGCCGACACGCCGCGGCTGCTGCTCTCCTTCATGTCGACCTACCACGCTGCCTGCACGCTGTTCGAATGGGGCAGCGAGGCACAGCAGCAGCAATATATTCCCCGCATCCTTGACGGCGAGATCTGGTGCCAGGGCTTTTCCGAGCCCAATGCGGGATCGGACCTGGCCGGGCTCAAGACGCGGGCGGAGCGACAGGGCGACGTCTATGTCGTCAACGGCCAGAAACTCTGGTCGACGATGGGCCAGTTCGCCGACAAATGCCTGCTTCTGGTCCGCACCAGCAGCGACGGGGTGAAGCAGGCCGGGCTCACCTATCTGCTGCTCGACCTGAAGACGCCCGGCGTCACCATCCGCCCCATCCACCAGATCCATGGCGACGAGGAGTTCGCCGAACTGTTCCTCGACAATGTCGAAATCCCGGTGGAGGACCGGCTCGGCGATGAAGGCCAGGGTTGGGCGGTCGCCCAGTCGACCCTCTCCTCCGAACGCGGCCTGACGCTGCTGGAATTGAGCGCGCGCCTGCGTGGTTCGCTCTGGCGCATTGCCGAACTGATCCGCGCCAACGGGCGATCGGAAGACCCCGGCATCCTGCGCGACTTCGGCCGCCTGGGAACCAAGGTGGATGCGACCTGTGCCGTCGCCGACCAATTCCTCGCCAATCGCATCGCGGGGCTGGAGCGCGTGGGCGACGCCTCGATCGTCAAGCTCTCCTATTCCCGGACCTTGCGGGAGTTCACCTCCCTCGGCCTGCGGATCGGCGGCATGGACGCGCAATATCATCTGCCGATCACCTTTGGCGGCGGCATGGAGACAGGCAACTGGATGGCCGATTTCATGAACAGCTACGCCTGGACCATCGCGGGCGGCAGCGACGAAGTGCAGCGCAATATCATTTCCGAGCGCCTGCTCGGCATGCCGCGCGAACCCAAGAGCTGGGCCCTGGCCGGAGACGGCGCATGAGCATGACCCGCGCCGAATTGCAGGACGCCGCCGAAAAGGCCTTCGCGCATGGCGATCTCGCACCTGATGCCGACAAGAGCTGGAGCCTGATCGCGGAAATGGGCTGGCTGATGATGGCCGTGCCCGAGGAACAGGGCGGCCTTGGCCTTGGACTGGAGGCCGCAGGCGTCATTCACACCATGCTGGGCCGGGCAGTGGTGCCGGGGCCGGCCATGGCCCAGATGCTCGCCATCGAGGCGCTGAGCGCCGCAGAGGACTTCGAAGGCCGTGACGACCTGCTCGCCGGTGCCATGGGCGGTGACATCATCACGACATCCCTTGCGCGCGCCGGTGGTCCCGGCATCATCTCCGGCGTGCCGGACGCCGATCGTGCGAGCCACCTGCTGATCGTGGAGGAAGGCCGGATCGCCCTTGCCTCCATGAGCAGCGCGACGGTGCGGTATCGAGAGACATGGGACAAAACCCGGCGGCTGTTCGACGTCACCCTCGCCCCTGCCGAGCGCGGCCTGACGCTGGCGGAGGGCGATGCCGCGATGCATCTGGCGCAGCGGCTGGACTCCCTGCGCCTCTTCTATCTGGCCGGGGACTCGCTGGGCGGCGCGAGCAGCATCCTCGCCCTCACCATCGACTATCTGCAGACCCGCCGCCAGTTCGACCGGCCGCTGGCGCTGTTCCAGGCGCTCAAGCATCGCGTAGCGGACATGAAGACATGGCTGGACGCGACCGAAGCGCTGTTCTGGGCGGCCGCCAACGATCCCGCTGCCGGCCTGATCGACTTCGGTGCGCTCAAGGCCCATGTCACCGGCGTCTATCGCGCCATCGCCGAGGATGCGATCCAGCTGCATGGCGGCATCGGCCTGACCATGGAACATCATTGCCATCTGTTCCTGAAGCGCGCGATGTTGAACTGCGCGCTCGGCGGCGATGCCGACGAATGGGAAGAGGCATCGGGCCGGGCATTGCTCGCCACGCTCGCGGCGGCCTGACACCAGTCCCGACGCCCCCCACAGAGCGATGGAAAAGGCTGGCGATGGCATCCCATCGCCAGCCTCTTTGCGTACCTTTGGAAAAATGACCTTGCGGCGCGGCCGTCCCATCCTGCGGCACATCCGCGCGTACCTCACGCAAAATGAAAGCTACGGAAGGGTCTCCCCCACCGTAGCTTCCAATCCCAGGCCGGCGAATGGTCTGCCGGCCTGCCCCCTTGTTCCGTTCGGTCCGTTCAGGCCATCAGGCCCTTGACCGTCTCGACCACCCGTTCTGGCGACACGATATAGGCATCTTCCAGCACCTTGGCGAAAGGCACCGGCGAATAGGGTGCGCCCAGCCGGCGTACCGGCGCCTTGAGCTGGCCGAACAGCTCTTCGCTGACCGTCGAGGCGATTTCGCCGCCCGGACCGAAGCTACGAACAGCTTCATGCGCGACAAGGACGCGGCCGGTCTTGGCTGCGGAGGCAAGCACTGCCTCCTTGTCCCATGGCGACACCGTGCGCAGATCGACCAGCTCCACCGAAATACCCGCTTCCGCAAGCGCCGGCAGCGCCTGCTGGCAGCGCAGCACCTGCGAGGACCAGGACACGATGGTGACATCGGTCCCTTCCTGCACGATCCGCGCCTTGCCGAGCGGGATCGGTCCCTGATCGTCGGGCACTTCGCCCGGCACGAACAAAGTACCTGCGGACTCGATGAAGATGCAGGGATCGGGGTCCTGAATGCAGGAGAGCAGCAGCCCCTTGTAATCGGCGGGCGTGGAAGGCGCGACGACCTTGATCCCGGCCGTGTGCGCGAACCACCCTTCCAGATGGTCGGCATGCTGGCCCGCGGTCTGCCAGCCGGCACCCGTAAGCGTGCGGATCGTGATGGGCACCTGGCTCTGGCCGCCCGACATGAAGCGCAGCTTGGCCGCATGGTTGAAGATCATGTCCATGGCAACGGCCGTGAAATTCATCAGCATGATCTCGGCCACCGGCTTGTAGCCCCCGAGCGCGGCACCGATGGCGGCGCCGATGATCGCCTGCTCAGAAATCGGCGTGGACTTGACGCGATCGTCACCGAAACGGGTGGAAAGACCCGCCGTCGCGCCGGTCACGCCGCCACCTTCGCGGTCGGCGACATCCTCGCCCAGAACCAACACCTTGGGATCCTGCTCCATGGCCTGGGCCAGCGCCGCGTTCACGGCCTGGAGCGCATTCATCTTCTTGCCGCTCATGCGGAAATCTCCTCGGCAAACACATCGCGGCGCAGTTCATCCACCGATGGCAGCGGGCTTGCGAGGCCAAACTCCTGCGCATCCTCGATCTCGGCTTCGATCTCCGCCTGCATCTTCGCAAGCTGTTCCTCGGTCGCGAGACCTTCGGCGATCAGCCGCGCGCGGAAGGCGGGAAGCGGGTCCTTCTCGATCGCCGCAGCCTTTTCTTCCTTGGTCATATATTTGTCGTCGTCGCCGAAGACATGGCCCAGGAAACGGAAGGTCTTGCATTCCAGCAGGGTCGGCCCTTCGCCTTCCCGCGCCCGCGTGACCGCTTCATGCACGGCCGCGTACATCGCCCAGGGATCATTGCCATCGACCGTGTAGCCGGGCATCCCATAGCCGATCGCGCGCTTTGATATGAAGTCGACCGACGTGCCATTTTCGTAGCGCGTATGCTCGGCAAAGCCGTTATTCTGGCAAACGAACAGCACCGGCAGCTTCCAGACCGAAGCCAGGTTCAGCGATTCATGGAAGGCGCCGATATTCGTGGCGCCATCGCCGAAATAGGCGACCGTCACGCGCTTGCTGCCATCCAGCTTCGCAGCCCAGGCGAGCCCGTTAGCGATGGGCATGGAGGAGCCGACGATCCCCGTCGTCACCATGACTCCGGTTTCCGGGTGCGTCAGGTGCATCGGCCCGCCCTTGCCCTTGCAGGTACCGTCGACCCGTCCGGCGATCTCCGCCCAAAGCGGCCGCAATGGCATGTCCTTGGCGACCATGTCGTGGATGCCACGATAGATGGTGCAGATCGTGTCGTCCTTGTTCAGCAGCGCCGAAACCGTGGAGGGAATGACCTCCTGACCGCGGGCCGAATAATAGGGCATGGTCAGACGCCCGAGACGGATGGTCTTGCGAATAGCGTCGTCATTCCGCTCGATACGGATCATGCGCCGGTAGATATCGACCAGCGTTTCCGTGCTTGGCGCGGGGGCGTTCTTGAGCTCTGCCATGGGTTTCCTCGATGGCCATTGGAATGGCACCATCAATTGGCCCTCGGCCCTGCAAGGTCAATCACGCCCCGGCGATATCTCTCTGCACCCACCCGTTCACCCCCGGAAAACAGCGACTTTCCCGGCAAATGCGGGTTTCAACGCAGGACGGCCGGCACCATCAACTTCGCTCTCCCGATATGCGGCGGCCGTCGCTTGCAATGCCGCTTGAGGCGCACCTTCTTGTTGGAAGGCGACAAGGAGAAAAGGGCGCGATGACACAGATGCTGACGGCGATCGCGACAGGCGGCGCAGGGATCAATGGCGTGGAGCTTCGCGAATACCCCGTGCCGGAGACCGGCCCCGGCGAAGCGCTGATCCGCCTGAAGGCCGCCACGCTCAATTTCCGCGATCTCATCATCGCCAAGGGGATGATGGAGGGGCTGGCGAAGAAGCCGCATTATGTGCCGCTGTCCTGCGCCACCGGGGAAGTGGTCGCTGTAGGTGCCGGTGTCGACCGGGTAAACCCGGGCGACCGGGTCAATCCGATCTTCGCGCTCGGATGGATCACCGGCCAGCAACCGACCATGGACATGCTGGGCGGGCTGGCCGACGGCGTGGCGCGCCAATATGCAGCCTATCCGGCCGACAGCCTGTGCATCGTGCCCGACATGATGGGAGATCTCGACGCGGCGACCATGACCTGCGCCGGGCTGACCGCATGGAACGCGCTGTTCCAGCCGCGACCGCTGAAGGCGGGGGAATGGATCCTGTGTCAGGGCACCGGCGGGGTATCCATTGCCGCCCTCCAGTTTGCCAAGGCGGCGGGCGCGCATGTCGTCATCACCTCATCGTCCGATGCCAAGCTCTCCCGTGCGCGATCGCTTGGGGCGGACATCACGATCAATTATCGCACGGAGCCGGACTGGGCGGCCGCCGTGCGAACTGCGCTGGGTAGCCATGGCGTCGACATCGTCGTGGACGTCGTCGGTGCAAGCCAGGTGGAAACCGCCGCATCGTTGCTCAATCCCGGCGGCGTGATCGCCGCGATCGGCATGCTTGGGTCTGCGTTCAGCTGGGGATTGACCCACGTCGCCGGTCATCGCGTCGCGCGGATCGCCGTCGGCAACCGGAGCGACCATGAGGCCATGCTCCGCTTTTGCGCGCACCATGACATCCGGCCCGTCATCGATATCATCTATGACCTTTCCCGGATACAAGACGCCTATCGACATCTGGAAAGCGGTGCATTTTTCGGAAAGGTCGGGATAAATCTTCTCTAGGCTCGGCGAACGACAAGAAGGCACAATGAAAGGAAGTCGGCATGGATAAGGACGAAGCAGTAAGGCAGGCGGCAGAGCGAGTCCTGCAACTGGAAGCAGAACTGGAAGCCGAGGGGTCCGCCACGACCGGCGGCGATGATCTTGCCCGCATCAGGGCATCCCTGCACCAATGGATCGACACCGTTGTCGGCGTCGTCGCCTCGCCCGGTGTCGGCCGCGTGACGCTGATCCATGATGACGGCCAGGAATCCAAGATCGCCTCGCCGACCCTGCCTTTCCTGCTGTCCAAGCCGGTCACGTTCGGACAATGAACAGCCAGATGTAATCGGCGACCGGCAGCGTGATCCTCGCGAAATCCAGCCGCCAGCCCGCCGATGATATCCTAAAGCTGGTTGCCGAGCCCGGCGGCATGTTTCGCCGCGATGTAGCCGAATGTCATGGACGGCCCGATGCTTGCGCCGGCACCGGGATAGATGTTTCCCATGACGGATGCGGTCGAAACCCCCGTGGCGTAGAGCCCCTCGATCGGTGCGCCATCGGCGCTCACCACCCGGCCATGGGGATCGGTCACGGCGCCGCCATAGGTGGATACGTCACCGGGCACGACGTTGACGGCGTAGAAAGGCCCCTTCTCGATCTTGCCGAGCGCCTTGTTGGGGCCGTGATAGGGGTCGCCGAGCCAGAAATCATATTCGCGTTCGCCGCGATGGAAATCCTCGTCCACGCCCTTGTCGACGAAGCCGTTCCAGCGGGCGACGGTCTCGGCGAGGGTCCTGGGATCGACATTGATGAGCGCGGCCAGTTGCTCGACGCTATCGGCGCGCTTGAGATAGCCCTGCTCGGTCCAGGCATCCGGCTTGTTGCGCCCCGGCATCGTGCCGCCCAGCATATATTGGTCGATATAATCGGTATCGAAGATCGCCCAGCTCGGGACCGCCGGAACGGTGCGGTTCCGTTTCATCATGGTTTCGCAATACAGCTCGTAGGAGCCGCCCTCGTTCATGTAGCGCACGCCCGATTGGTCGACCAGGATCGCGTGCGGCTTGCCCGTGATGCTCTGCGCCGGGGGCACAGGAAACATCTTTTCCCAATTGGGAACGAGCGTGCACTGATAACCGACCATCTGGTCCATCTGCGCCAGCACGCCGCCGATCCTTTCCATCTCGACATGCATGTCGCCCGTGTCGCTTTCATTGGTCTGGGACCATTCCGAGCGAGTGCCGGGCAGATATTTGTCGCGCATCGCCTGATTGCGGGCAAAGCCGCCGGCGTTGACCAGCACGCCCAGATGTGCGCCGATCCGCCAGGGCTTGCCGTCCTTCACGGTGACGACGCCCGTGACCTTGCCGCCCTCGACCACCAGTTCGGATACGGGAGTCTCCAGCCGGATGTCGACTCCCGCCTTCACCGCCGCATGCAGCATCCGCCCCTGCAGCGCGGCACCGGCGGACACCATCTTCTTTCCCAGAAGCCGCGATGCGACGGTACGCAATGCGACCTTCAGGAACATCTTCCGGCCAAGCCAGCTCTTCTTGTAATAGGGCAGCTTCATGCCCTCATCGAGGCGCGCGGGCACCGGCAGAAAGCCGGGCCGCAGCTTTTCCCGCCACTCGCCCAGTTCATTGGTGTCAAACAGCTGGGCCACGACGCAGCGCGTCGTCTTGCAGCCGCCGGGCAACTCATCATAATAATCGGGCCAATAGGTCGTCGCGCGCTCCAGCTTGACGCCGCGTTCGACGAGGAAGTCGATCATGCGCGGCGCTTCATTGACATAGGCGCGTCGTTTTTCCGGTGACGTGCCGGGCGCGTCCCGCGGATCGGTGGCAGCCGCCGCATCCAGATAGCGGGCCGCCGCCTCGGCACTGTCCTCATCACCCGCCTGCCGCATGAATCGGTTATTGGGTACCCAGATGACACCACCGGATTTTGCCGTCGTCCCGCCGGCCCATGGCGATTTTTCAAGGATGACGACCGATTTGCCGGCGTGGCGCATGACCAGGGCCGAACTCATCGACCCCGCGCCATTGCCGACGACGACCCAATCGAACGTTTCATCAAAGCCGCTCATCCACGCTCTCCATCATCTCTTTGGATCGAGCTATATCCCACCGGCATCGAATGGGAGCCCACCCGGACACGCGCCCGTGCGCTTATCGCCCCGGCGACGTTTGCAGGCCGATCTGGCATGATAAGGGGAGGCAAGGAGATTTCGTCGATGAACCAAGACCTGCCGCACTATCGGACCATCCTGTTGGAGCGCCGCGGCCGCCTGCTCGTGCTAACGCTCAACCGGCCCGATGCGCTCAATGCCGTCAACCTCGACCTGCACGACGAATTGCCCGAAGCGCTGGCATTTGCCGCGCGTGACAGCGGGTCGGATGTGCTGCTGCTGACCGGGGCCGGCCGCGCCTTTTCGGCGGGCGGCGACATTGCCCATATGGAGCATAATGCCGCCAACCCGCATCTGTTCGATCACGAAGCCCGGCAGGCCAAGCGCATCGTGTTCGCGCTGCTGGACATCGAAAAGCCGGTCGTCTGCCGGATGAACGGCCATGCCGTCGGCCTTGGGGCAACGATGGTGCTGCTGTGCGACGTCATCTTTGCGGCCGAGGGCGCAAGGATCGGCGACCCCCATGTCGGCATCGGTCTGGTTGCCGGCGATGGCGGGGCGATCGTGTGGGCGCAGCGGATCGGCCTCACCCGCGCCAAGGAATATCTGCTGACCGGGGAATTGTTGACGGCAGCCAAGGCGGCAGAGATCGGCCTCATCAACCATTGCCTGCCTGCCGACGCGCTGGACGATACCGTCGATGCCTTCTGCACCCGCCTGCTCGACGGTGCGCCGAACGCCATCCGCTGGACCAAGGTGCTGACCAACATGGAACTGAAGCGCATTGCCGGCGCGGTAATGGAGGCGGGTATCGCCTATGAATCCATCAGCGTGCGCAGCGCCGATCATCGCGAAGGCATCGCCGCGCTGAAGGAAAAGCGCCCTCCTCGCTTCACCGGTCGCTGATCGATTGGCGCTGCGCATGACGCGCAGCGCCACGCCTTGCAGAGCCGATATTCAGATGATGTCGGCGATCCTGATCCAGCGCCGCTCCGCGCTGGAAAGCCGGACCGCTTCCTGGAGCCTCTCCACTTCCAGCGCCTGCGCGAAGTCGGGCGCGGGCTGTCCGCGACCATGGATGGCTTCCACCATGACGTGCATGGACAGGGCCATGGGGAAACTCGGCTGGATTTCGCTCTGCCAATCGAGCGTGATGCCCTCGACCGCCCTGAACCCGTGCGGGATCGCGATCTCTTCCAGCGCGCCGCCCAGCTGCCCGCCCCGCAGCACACAGTCGCGCGCGGTGGGAAAGGTCGGCGAGGACGCGACGAGCCGCCCCTTCTCGCCGAAGACATCGATCAGCCAGCCGTCGTGGAGCGTCATGCTCCAGCTGATCTGCATCTGCATCGTCAACCCGCTGGCGAAACGCAGGATCACATTGGCGAAGTCGTTCGTCTCCGGCGTGATGCTGTCCCCGTCCGGGAAGCGCCATGCCTTCAGAACCTGACTGTCATCAGCCACCAGTTCGGCGATCGGGCCAAAGAGATGGAGCAGCGTGTAGAGCGCATGGCTGCCATTGTTGCGAACGGCCGAAACCCCCAGCCCCTTTTGCGAGAACCAGTTATAGGGGAACTGCTTGATCGGCTGGTTGAACAGCGAAATGTTGAAATGGCAGGTGCCGCCCAGCGGCGTGCCCAGATAGTCCTGATCGACCATCGCCTTCATCTGCCGATGCGCGGGCAGCCATTGGGCAAAGGCATCGACGACGCCCACGCTGTCGCTGGCCCGCCACGCCGCATCGATCTGCCGAGCGCCCGCCCAGTCCGGCGCATGCGGACTGGCATTATAGACATGCTTGCCCTGCGCCAGCGCCGCGAGCACCATCGGCAGGCGGACGCTGGGCCGCGTCCCCAGATCAACGATGTCGATATCGGGATCGGCGCACATCTGCTCGGCATTCCAGAACGCGCGCGGCAGGGCCAGTCGCTCGGCCGCCGCCCTCGCCGTCTCCTCTCGCGACGTACAGATGGCCGTCACCTCGACGCCGGGGATGGCGCGCCATGCCGGCAAATGCGCAAAGCCGCCCCATGCGGCGCTGACGATGCCGACACGCAAGGTCACGTCCGCACCCTTATTCGATGATGCCGAGCACCGTCCCGACCTCGTAGGTTTCGCCGGCGGTCGCGATGATGCGCAGCGTGCCGCTCGCGGGCGCTTCCACCTCGTTTGCGGACTTGTCGGCTTCCAGCAGGAACAGCGGCTGGCCTTCGGTCACGGCCGCGCCATCCTCGGCAAGCCATTCCGCGATCTGCGCTTCGGTCATCGAAAAACCGATCTTGGGAAGCAGGATTTCGGTCGCCATGATTATTGTCCCTTTCAGAAAAGCGATGCCTCTATGGCTCTAGTGCCTATCGTGCATCGGGGGCCGGGCAATCCCGAAGCGGCTGCCTTTCCCCGATATCGTTGACGCGATGACGGAAAGCCCCGCTCCCCCGCCGGTCAGTATCCGCGGCTGTCGGTCCAGTCCTCTGTTTCGCCGGGCTTGTAGGTCTTGCCGGGCACCTTGCCGGAAGCGGTCCGCAAGTCGAAACCGATCTGGTCGGCACCGCCCTCGATCTGGACGCCAAAGGCCGACAAGGCCCAACTGGTCATCACATAATGGCCGATGGAAAAGACCAGATCCATTTTCTGCCGCGTATCGAAATGCCGGCCCAGGATTTCCCATGTCTCATCGCTGAGCGTGCCGTCATTCTTCAATTCATCGACGGAACGCAGGACGACGGCGTCCTGCTCGTTCCAGTCGCCTCCCGCTGGATAATCCCGGATGGCGCCGATCTCTTCCAGCGTCAGCCCCGCGTTGAGCCCATATCCCACATGATTGTGCCACTCATAGGCGGACTTCACGAGCCAGGCGACGCGCAGGATCAGGATCTCCAGATGGCGGGTCGATAGCGTATTCGACATCAGCAGGTGCTTGCCCCAGATGTTATACACCTTGCCCACGTCCGGGTGGTTGCCCATCACCATCAGGATGTTGGTCTTGGAGCCTTCCTCCCACGCATTGGGTTCCCCCCAATAGGCAAAGACTTCGCGCGCATCGTCGGTCCACTGTTCACGCGGGAGAGGGAGGATGCGGGGCTTGATGTCAGTCATGTTCTGGGCTCCTTCCGACGACCGCAGCCGTCCAATCTGTCAGCGTCAAGGCGTGGGGGTAAGGGACAGCGCAGCACGCTCGCCGTCGCAATCGCGCGGCTGTGCCTTCGCGCGCTTCAGTTCCGCCCGTGCGCCCTTCAGATCCTTCTGAAATGCCGGGTCAGCGTTGAGGCGAGAGACCGTCGCCGCCGCCGCGATGCGTCCTTCCTCGATATCGCTCAGCCAATGGGCGTTGCAGATGCGGCGGCTGTCGCCAAAGGCCCGCCCGCGCGCGACCAGCAAAGCCGCACGTTCGGGACGCAATTCGGCGAGGATCAAGCCCCAGCCATAGCCGATCGCGCTGTGGCCAGAGGGATAGGAACCATCCTTCACCAGCATCGACTCCCAGTCGGGCGTGCAGGTCGGCTGGCGGTTGACCGTGAACGGGCGCTCGCGGTTGAAGGCATGCTTGATGGCGGAGGTCGACATGCCGAGATCGGCAATCGTCCTGCGCAACAGCCGGTCGAGCCGAGGCGTCGTTTTCGCGCTGATATCGACACCCAGGGCGCAGGAGAGTGCGCCGGTTGCGCCCGGCCCAAACAGGTCCGCGTCGCGTGTCGCCAGCGACCAACGGGCGGAGCCCTTGAGCGCCAACCCTGCCGCCGATGCTTCCCTGTCCCGCGCCTCGGAAGCCGAACCGGGCGCCGGGGGCGGCGGTGACAGCGCAAGACTGTCCGCCATCACGCCGCCTTTGAGATAGCCCTGTCCCAACCGGGGAGACATCGAGGCAGGCGCAGTTGCTTGATCGGCGGCGGCAACGCATGGCGCCGTCACGCACGCCAGTCCCGCTGCGACCAGATATTTCATCTTCATCATCATCATTCCGTCCTCACCGAACGCGATCCTCATCAGCCGGGCTATCGCCTACAGCCCCTCGACCAGGAGCGCGCGATAGGGCGCGCCTCTCTTCCGATGTTCGGCCGCGGCCTGATATTCGGCGCTGTTGTACCAGGCGCGGGCCTTGTCGGCGTCCGGGAACTCCAGGATCACCACGCCTTCGGGGCCCTCCCCTTCCAGCGTCTCCTGCGCGCCATAGATCGTCAGCGGCTTCAGGCCATAGTCCTCCACGAAACTGCCGGCATGACTGCGGTTCAAGCCGCTATACAGGTCCATCTCCACCTGATCCGTCACCGGGCCTTCGCGGGTGAAAATCATATAAGCCGGCATGGTTTCGCCTCCTCTCCGTCCGTCAATGTGCGACCGCATGTTTCATCACGGCGCCGTTCCAGCCGCCGATGGACTCAAAATCCTCCCGGCAACTGCGGCTTGCGATCCAGGCGAGCATCGTGCTGGGAACGCCGACCAGCAGCACCCAGCGCATCGCCATGCCAAGAGACTGCTCGCCATAGACCGGGCGCAGCATGTCGCTGAGCCAACCGACGAACACCGGCCCGCCACCAAGCCCGACGACCTGGATCGACACCATCAAAACCGCAATGGTCGTGGCGCGCGACCGGGCGGGCACGAGGCCGGCCACGACCGCCATCATCGGCGCCGCCGACAGTCCGCCGATCAGCAGGTTGAGGCCGAACAGTGGAAAGACCTGCCCGCCCGGCCCGGTCAGGATCAGCCAGCCGATGCCGGTCGCGATGGCGCCGCTGAACATCAGGATCCAGATGTACCAGCGCAAATCCCTGCGCCCGAGAAAATCGGCCAGCGGCCCGCCGATGCTATGCCCGATGACCGAGCCCACGAAGAGCGCGCCGCCCATCTGCAGCCCGGCCTGGTCCGCCGGCATGCCGTGCGTCCGTTCCATGAAGGCAGGCGCCCAACTGACGATGCCCATGGTGAGCAGCGCATTGAGCGAAGATGCCAGGATCAACGGCGGCAGGGTCTTTATGGCCAGCAGTTCGCGCGCGGTCTGGATGAAGGGCGTTGGCTTGTCCCTCGCAATGGGCGCACCATCGGCCAGGCCCGGCCGGGTATCCCGCAGGGTGAACCACACGATCGGCGCCAGGATGAACCCCGGTATGCTCGCGAACAGCAACGCCTCGCGCCAGCCATAAGTCTTGGCTGCCCATCCGCCGAGAGCCGGGCCGAGGAAGTTGCCGAGCGAGGCGCCGAGCAGAAAGATCGAAAGCGCTGTCGCCCGCTGCTTGACCGGAAAGAGATCGGCGATCCATGCCTGCGAAGGCGGCGTGAAACCACCCTCGCCAAGGCCGATGCCGGCCCGCCCGGCGAGCAGCATCCAGAAATTCTTGGCGCCGCCGCAGAGCAGGACGGCAACGCTCCATACCGTCGCGGAAATCGCCACGACCTTGCGCTTCGACCATCGATCGGCAAGCCGGGCCAGCGGAATGACGGCGAGGATGTAGATGATCGCGATCGCCAGATCCTTCGCAAGGCCGATGGCCGTGTCGCTCAGGTGCAGCTCGCGGCGGATCGGTTCCACCATGACCACCATCATGTAACGTTCGCCGATGACCGACGCCGAGACGAGCACCATGATGAACAGAAAATAGGATCGATACGCCATGCCAGGCAGCTGTTCCGAGGGCGCAGAAGGACGGGATTCGGGATCAGTCACTCAATGCTCCTCACCTGTTTTTCCGGCGTGCTGCGCACGCTCTTCACCCGATGGCGCCATATCTGACGCAGACCATCGCGGCCGTGACGTTGGATGGTGGTATCGTATCTGGAGTGGGTTCACATACGCGGAAAGCGCCGCGCCGCCATCAATCGCGCGCGCGATGCCGGGCGATTGGCATGGCGGCCTTTCGGTCGGCATCGGGTCGACAAAACGACCGGGCCGAACACAAAAAAAGGACGGCGCCTGCTCTCGCAAGCGCCGTCCCCGACAGGTCTCATCGGTTATCCGAGAGCGACCCGTCCCCCTCGACCGGAACCGCTCTCAGGCATCCTCGTCGCTCATCCAGTGGACGAAGCGCTGCAGCGGCAACATGCCGTCATGCGCGCCACCCATGACATGCTTGGCCGCCCCGCCCAGGCGCACCACGCGCTGCGCCCCCGCGCTCGCCAGACGATCCCGCATCGCGCGCTTCGCCGATGGCGGGTAGATGCCGATCGTCTGGGTCGCGACATTGACGTAGCGGATCGCATGATCAAGCGAGGGCACATGGACGACGTTTGCCGTCTTGTTGCTCGGGTGGAAATCGACCGGCTCGTCCGTCAGGATCACCATGCCCCGCCCGTCGGGCTTGCCCCAGACCTTGCAGTCGTCGCCCATCAGCATGAGCATCTCGATCTCGTCGCGCACCTCGACAGGCAGGGGATGGGCAAATTCGGACGTCGTATCGCGCTCGACACCCAGCCGATCCTGCAGCCGGGCGCAGAATTCCTCGACATCGCCCCGCTCGCCCTCAACGAAGATGAAGCGGCTCGCAAGGCAGGCTTCCTGGTTCATCGTGGCGACATCGGTGGCGGCGGCGTCGGCCACTTCCTCGATGACGCCCGGCGACGCGAAGCCCTCCGGCCCGATCATCGAGATCGACGTCTTGGGATCGAAGGACACCATTTGGATGCCTGGCCCGATATATTTGATGACATTCTTGATCGCGTCGCCGCCGCCCCAGGCAACGATCTTGTCGAAATATTGCGGGCGATAGAGCGTACCCTCGATCCGCTCGTCCCCGCCCTTCCAGTAGACTGCGGACATCGAGCGCACGACGGGGTGATCGGGGTCGACATCAGCCATCGTCCGCAGCATCGCGACACAGGTGAACGGATCGCTCGACGGCATCTTGAACACGTTGATCGCCTTGACCAGCGCGCCCTGAGCGATCGAGGAAATACAGCCCGTGGGAGAATTGCCGGCCAGCATGTGGATCATCCGCGGCGGAAAGGCCCGGAGCGCGCCATGATTGCCGTGCAGGTCGGTCCGCTCCACCCAGCCGTCCAGCGCGGCCGGATTGAGAAAGCTGGACTCGATGCTGCACATCAGCCCTTCCCGCGTCAGGAAATGCTTGGCGCGGCGGAACAGGTTTTCCACCACCCGGCGCGGCAAAGGATTGACCTTCACCGTATGCTCAAGCGCTTCCTGCAGATAGGGATTGGTCTCGAAGTCCATGCGCTGGCCGGCCTCGATCAGGAAATCGACGATCTCCTTCGTCGGCACGTCCAGCAGCGGCGGCAATTCCGAGCGCGGCGCCACCAGCGCGTTGAGGTCGATCTCCGGCGTCGCGAAATCCACGCCAAGGTCGCGGGATCGATGCTTGACCGCGCCCCCCTGAACCAATGCGCCCCGGACGAAATGGTTGACGAGGATGGGCTGCGGACCTGCCGCGGCTTCGACCTGCGGCGTCTTTTCCAGAACGTTCATGCTACACCTCGCACATATGCATCGACAGTGCCCGCGCACCCGATCTTGTCGTCACCTTCAAGGTCGGCATAGCGCGCGATAGTGTCCCTGATCGACGGCCCGGAGTGACCACAGGCACAGGGGCGATAGTCCAGCGAAATCCGGTCGCCGGTGATGACGCCGCCCCAGCGGCCATCGAGTGAAAGGTCGAAGAACGCCGCGCGCCCCTCGATTTCGTCGTCATAGCCATGCTCGATCAGCGCATCGCCATCCTTGTTGAGGATCATCGGCACCACCCATGGCGGCACATGATAGCGATTGCCTTCGCGGCATTTGGGCATGCCGGAATTCAGCTCCTGCATGCTGTAGTTCTGGAAATGCCTGCCGGCTGGAATGTTGAAGGTCTCGTGGACGAATTCCTGATAATCGGCCGGCAATTGCGCGCGCTTCAGGCCGCCGCCGACATAGATGCAATTGTCGGCGTCGAAGTCCTTCGCACTGTATCCCCGTTCGCGCACCACCTTCGCGACCTGATACAGCGCGTTCCACATGCCTGCGATGTAGAGCTTGTCCTGGCGATGCTCGATCAGTGCGTCGGCCGCGATCTCGACGGCGCGGTCCATCACTTCCTGACGTTCGCGCGATGTCGCCTCCAGCTCGGCAATGTCGCCCGGCAGCGCGGTGCCCTCGGCAATGGCCTTGCGCAGAACGACCATGCGGGTCAGCGAGCCCACGGTGATCGGCGGCACGGGATAGGCGAAGGCCGCCTTGGCGGGATCGCCAAAGGCTTCGCGCTGGGCTTCGCCGATGATCTCGTTCTTGGGCACCTTCGCCACCGGCGCCAGCCCCATGATGCGGCGATCCTGCTCCGGCTGCACGCCCGATCCCCAGGCGAAGACATTAACGGTGTCGATCTTCGACCAGTCCATGTCCTTCTGCGAGGCGATGAGCATGGCGGACTTGCCGGTCGTCCCGCTGGAACAGGACACGAAATGCCCCACCGCCTGAAGCCGATCGATCCAGTCGTCGACGTCGGCAATGCCCTCCATGTCGATCGGCCTGATCGGATGCGCGGAAATGGTGTTGAGCCACTGGGTCAGCTTGTCCCAGCGCTCGGCCGTCAGCCAGCTTTCGGGATAGCTCTTATACGCGGTGTGCGGGAAGAGCAGCTGTACCGCATCCTCGAGTGACCGCACCTCCGAAAGGCCGCCTTCCCGCGCCCGGTGACCCAGAAGCCGGATCACATCCTTCTTTTCCTGAAACCGTTCGTTGAGCGCGGCCACCTGCGCATCGCGCAATTCCGCATAGGGAATGTTGAACCTGTATTCCGAACTCACCAGTCCGGTCAGTCGATCTGCCTCCGCACCCATATCCTGCTCCTTGCCAGTGCCGCTGGTCTCATTTAATAGCACCTGATACGTTTCATTATGCATGATTCGCAAAATCCGGCAAGGGCAATAATGATGTGGAGATGACAGCACCCCCTTCAGACACCAGAAGCCGCGCCGGTCGTCCGACACGCGAACAGGCACAGGCACGCCATGCCGAACTGCTGGACACAGCACTCGACATGTTCCTTGAAAACGGGTTTCAGTTGACGACCATGGAGGGCGTTGCCGCCGCCATGGGCATGACGAAACGCACCATTTACGCCCGTTATGAGGACAAGGCGGCCCTGTTCCTGGCCACCGTCCAGCGCGCGATCGACAGGACCACAACGTCGGTCGAGGAACTGCGCGCGGCCGAGACGGAGGATCTGGAAGCCACGCTGGTCGCGATCGGCCGGATGCGTATCGCTGATCTTTCACGGCCGGAGGGCGTCCGCCTGCGGCGGATCATCAACACCGAGTCCTACCGTTTTCCGCAGATCTTCTCGATGTCCTACGAACAGGGCGCGAAGCCGGTCATCGCGTTCCTCACCGACCTGTTCCGCCGCCACGATAACGCGGGAGCGATTTGCGCCGAGCAGCCGGACATGGCAGCCAATGTCTTCATGAGCATGGTCGTTGGCGGGCCGGTTCGCCTGCTGGTTTCCGGCAATCCGATGAGCAGCACAGAAATCGACGACTGGGTGAGCGCCGCGGTTCGGCTCTTCCTCAATGGAATAAAGCCAAGATAAAATAGAGGAGGAGAGGATGGATTCGGGCTATTGGCGCGAGTTTCAGACGCACTGGCGGCCGTTGCTGGCCGCCACCATCGGCCTTGGCTTCGGCATTGGGCTGAGCGCATATACGATGAGCCTGTTCGCGCCGAAACTGATCGGCGAGTTCGGCTGGACCAGATCCCAATTCGCGCTGCTCGGCAGCTTTGGCATGCTGATGCTGATCGCGCAGCCGATCACCGGCCATCTGACCGACCGCTTCGGCGTGCGCACGATCTCCGCGATCGGGGTTCTTTCCGCTCCCCTCGCCTATATCGCCTTTGCTGCCCAACCGGGGAATATCGGCGCCTTTTTCGGCATTGCGATCCTGCAGATCGTGCTGGGCACGCTGACGACATCGCCGGTCTACACCCGTATCGTGGCCGAACGTTTCGAGCGGGCGCGCGGCCTGGCCTTCTCCATCGTGATGACGGGGCCACCGCTTGTCGGCGCCGTGATTGCGCCGCTGCTGGGCGGCTTCATCGAGGCGGAGGGTTGGCGCCACGGCTATCTTTTGCTCGGCGTCGTCACGCTGGTCTTCGGCCTGATCGCGGTCCTGCTGACGCCGCCCCATGTCGGGATGCATGACGCGCATCAGGACAGCGCGGCGAACGACGGCCAGCCGTCGCGATATCGCGCGATCCTGCGCAACCCGGCCTTCTGGGTTCTGATCGTCGGCATGGTCGCGGTGAACTTCCCGCAAGGTCTTGTCTCCGCGCAGATGAAGCTCGTGCTGATGGACAGCGGGGCACAGTCGCAAACCGCGACATGGCTGATTTCAGCCTATGCCATCGGCGTGCTGACGGGCCGATTCGCCTGCGGCCTGTCGCTCGACCGGATGCAGCCCCATCATGTCGCCGCGCTGGCGCTGGGGATGCCGGCCATCGGCATGGCGCTGATGGCATCCCCGCTGGATGCCACGGTGATCCTCGCGCTGTCCGTTGCGCTCATGGGCCTCGCGCAGGGAGCGGAGGGCGACATCGCCGCCTATCTGGTCTCGCGCCGCTTCGGCCTTGGCGTCTTCAGCCTGGTCATGGGCTTCGTGGGCGCGGCGATCGCCGGGGGCGCCGCCCTTGGCGCGCTGACACTCAGCCTCATCCTCAACCTGTGGGGCACCTATGCCCCGTTCCTGATGCTGAGCGCATGCATCACCCTGGTCGGCGCCACGCTGTTTCTGGCGCTCGGTCGCACCCCACGGATCATGGAGGCCGTACCGGCATGAACGCATCCAATATTTCCAAGGTAGCCGTCGTCACCGGCGCAAGCGCCGGCGTCGGCAAGGCCGCTGCCAAGGCCCTGATTGCGCAGCGATGGCGTGTCATCGGCGTGGGTCGGGATGCCGGTCGTTGCGCTGCCGCCGAAGCGGAGCTTTGCGCGCTGCCGGGCGCCGACTTCACCATGATCCGCGCGGACCTTTCCCTGCTGTCGGAAACCGCCCACGCCGCCGGTCAGATCGCCCGGATCGCGCCAAGGATCGACGCGCTTCTCAACAATGCGGGCGGCGTCCATGCGGAACGCGTCATCACGCCCGAGGGGTTCGAGGCGACGTTCGCCTCAAACCATCTGGCGCCCTTCCTGCTCACGCAAAAGCTCATGCCCAATCTGGCGGCTGCGGCAGCCGTGCGAGGGCCGGGCAAGGTGCGTGTCGTCGCCGTCTCCTCGACCGGCCACGAACATTGCGACGGGATCAACTGGGACGACCTGACCTTCGCGCAGGGCTTTGTCGGCGGGGCGGCCTATTGCCATGCCAAGCTCGCCAACATCCTCTTCACGCGGGAGCTTGCGCGGCGGGCAGCGGCCAGGGGCATCGTCGCCCATGCCATGCACCCCGGCGTGGTCGCGAGCAACTTCGCCAGCCACTGCGACGGGCCGATGCGCGCCTATATGGAATCGATCGTCGATCGCTCCGTTTCGCCGGAGGCCGCCGCCGACACACTCGTCTGGCTCGCCACGGATGAGGAGCCGGGGCTTAGCAACGGCCGCTATTTCCATGTGCGGCGGGTGCTCTCCCCCTCCCCCGCAGCGCTGGACGACGAGGCCGCCCGGCGCCTGTGGGAGACAAGCGAGGCAATGGTGGCGGGCTACTGAGCCCGCCTCTCGTCTTCAGAACTGAGCAATGATCTGGGGCAGATCGGCCGTGGTGCGAATGCCTGCCGGCGCCGCGCACACCGCAGGCACCGCATTGACGGCGCGATGTGCCGTCAGGCCCGGCGTGAACGCCGCATAGTCTTCCGGCTTCACGGGAAAGGTGATCGCAACGTCCAGCGGCGTGTCGCCTTCCACCCGGATGCGCCAGCCCGATTCCCGCAATTCCCATTCCGGGTTCTCGATGTCGCGCGAGCAGTACCAGTTGGCGCGGAAGCGCAGCACCGGCTTCTCCCTGTCATAACCCGTGATCGTGATGCGCTGCGCGGCGACCGTGCCGGTGGGGATCGTACCGGCGGCGATGGTAACATCCTGCGTGGCGGCAGACATTTCCCCCACCGCATCCCAACGATCGACCCTCAGTCCGGTCGCGTCGGCGATCTGGGCGAGCGAGCCGGCAAAGTCCCCCTTCACATGCTCGATCTGGCGCGGATCGAACGCCCTGGGGGCGACGCCATAGCCCATGATGTTGAACAGCAGGTCCGGCGAATTGCGGCTCTCCATGTCGGCATATTCGTCGATCGTCAGGCAATCATGCCGGCGGGAGAGCGACAGCAGCACAATCGGCAGCGCCTCCGTGACGAAGCCCGGACTGGAGCCGGTGCTGTAGATCGCGCTGTTGCCCTGCTCGCACGCCTGCTCGATGCGCGCCCGGATGTCCGGATCCATGAACGGGGGATGGTGGAAGTCGCCCCGCGTGGTCACGACATTCTTGCCCGAAGCCAGCAGCCGGCAGAGTTCGTCGATGTCCGTGCCCTGGCGCATGTAGAGCACGCAATCCGCCGGCGTGGCGATCAGGGCATCGACGGAATTGGTGGCCTGGACGCCGCAGGGCGCGATCCCCGCCAGTTCGCCCGCGTCCCGCCCGACCTTCTCCTGCGAGCTCACCCACAGGCCGGCCAGTTCCAGCCGGGGATGCTCGATCACCGCGCGCAGGGCGCGGGCTCCGATATTGCCCGTTGCCCACTGGATGACCCTGTATGTCTTGCCGTTCGCCATCTCGCACCTCTCCTCCTCATCATCAGTCCTCCGGGCGCTAAACGTCATTGGGCGCGTTCCACTTCCCGATCTTGCCAGGCGGCACCGCGGCCCAGAGTCAGGGGCCGATATAGCCCATCCCATCCTGCCGGGGGTCGGGCGAATCCGCTCGCCAGCGGACCGAGCCGAAAGGTCGTTCGAGCAGCCGGCGCACGCGCACCTGATCCGCCTTGCGATCAAAGGCACGGGCATCCACCTGCGCGGCCTTGTCAGCCTGCGTAAAGCGCTCGCGCATGTGGAGATAATCGCCCCAGGTCGGACATTGATAGCGCTCCGTCCACAGGGCCGGGTCGGCGATGTCGCGCGAAATCGACCAGTTGAACCCGCCGTTGCGCAGCCTCGTGCGCTGCACCTTGAGCATGACGGCGTAAAATTCCCGCGCCTGATCGGGGTCGACATCATAGTCGATCTCGATGATGACGGGTCCGGACCGACGCGTGAGCGCCATCCCGACCTCAGGCTCATTGTGCAGCTCGAACGGTTCGACATCCGCTTCGCTGGCATCGGGCAGCGGCAGGAAGAAACCCAATAGCGGCATGCATGCCAGTGCCACGCCGGAGGCATAGAGCGCAACGTCGACCGACCAGTCATTGGCGACCGTGCCCCAGATCCACGCGCCCAGCGCGATGCCGCCGGTGAGCGCCGACGAGAAGAGCGAGACCGCGCGCGCCGTCACCCAGCGCGGTGCGGCCAACTGCACGGAGACATTGAACAACGCGATGGTCAGAATGTTGGCGCCGCCTGCAATCAGCAGCGCAAAGCAGGTCAGTGGCACGGAGCGACTGAAGCCGACGAGAACAAGGGCCAGCCCGCCGATCACGGCCATTGCGCCGGTCGTCGCCCGCGTGCCGAACCGCTCGCGCGCCGGTCCGACCAGCAGCGCGCCCCCGACCGCACCGACACCGCTTGCACCCAGCAATATGCCATAGATGCTGGCGTCGCCGCCCAGCAGGTTCCTTGCCACCAGAGGCGCGAGCGCGGAGGCGGAAGCCCCCGAAAGGCCGAAGAGGAAAGCGCGCAGCAGCACCGTGCGGATCGCCCCGGCGTGAAAGGCGTAGCGCGCGCCGGAAACGATCGCGCGGTGTATCTGCTCGGGCGGAAGCCGTGAGGGGACATGCCTGCGCCGCCACAGGAAGAAGGCGAAGAACAGCGGCAGGTAACAGACCGCATTGACCGCAAAGGCAGCCTGCGCGCCCGCTGCAAGGACGATCAATCCGCCCAGCGCCGGCCCGAAGCTGCGTGCGACATTATAGCTGATCGTGCCCAGCGCGACGGCGGGCGGCAGCAGTTCCGGCCCGACCTGCTCGCTGATCGACGCCTGCCAGGCCGGCGAATAGAGCGCTACGCCCGCGCCGATCAGAGCGCAGAACAACAGCAGCATCCACGGCGAAGTATAGCCGGACCAGGCCAGCAGCGTGAGGATCGCGGCACAGACCATCGAGAAGGCCAGGCCGGTCATCGCGATCTTTCGCCGGTCGAACATGTCGGCCACCGCGCCCGCCGGGACCGCGACCAGCATGAGCGGAAACATGAGTGCGGTCTGGACCAGCGCGACCATGCTTGCCGACGGGGTCAGCCGCGTCATCTCCCACGCAGCGCCGACCCCCAGGATGAGCTGCCCGAAATTGGAAAGGACGCTCGCCGTCCAGATCCGCCGGAATACCGGTTCCCGCAGCGGCGCGAATGTACCGCCCTGCCCCGCACCCTTGCCGGCGCTCGTCGCTGCCATATGCGCCCCTCCTTGTCGGCCGCTCGCGCTGTCGCGGCTCTCCAGCGCTGTTACCACAGGAGCGGCCAGTGAAACGCCGGAAGGAACATCAATCGCCTGCGCGATTGGGTTGGCGGTGGCGTGCCAAAGCGCTTCCATGCGATAGCCGAAGCAAACGTACCATATGCGTATATGACCAGGAGATGAGCTTTGGCCGATGCCTTTATCATTGACGCTGTCCGCACGCCGCGCAGCATTGGCAAACTGGGCAAGGGCGCTCTGTCGCATATGCATCCGCAACATATTGCCGCCACGGTGCTGCGCGCGATCAGGGATCGCAACGGCGTCAACACGACCGAGATCGACGACGTCATCTGGGGCACCAGCGCGCAGATCGGGTTGCAGGGCGGCGACATGGGGCGGATGGCGGCCCTCGACGCTGATTATGACATCAAGGTTTCGGGCGTCACCCTGGATCGCTTCTGCGGCAGCGGCCTGACCGCCACCAATCTGGCCGCCGGGCAGATCATGGCCGGCATGGAGGATCTTATTGTCGCCGGCGGCACGGAGATGATGTCTCACGTCAACTGGTACGGCCAGTCCCTGCGCGAGGCCGGCGTCAAGTCGGCGGGCGGCCTCGGCACGGGCAACATGCGCCTTCAGGCAAAGCATCCCCAGTCGAACCAAGGCGTGAGCGCCGACGCCATCGCCGCTATGGAAGGCATCACCCGCGAACAGCTCGACGCCTTTGGCGCCGAAAGCCAGCGCCGCGCCGCCATCGCGCTGCGCGAAGGCCGCTTTGCCCGATCGACCGTGCCCGTCATCGGCGACGATGGCGCAGTGATCCTGGATCATGAGGAATATCCGCGCCCGGACACCACCGCCGAGCAGCTGGCACAGCTCAAGCCGGCCTTCGCGGCATTTTTCGACATGCCCTCGCGCCCGGAAGGCCCGACCTTCCGCCAGCTCATCAACCAGAAATATCCCGACCTCCAGATCGAACCGCTACATCATGCCGGCACATCTTCCGGCGTGGTCGATGGCGCCGCCGCGCTGCTGCTGGCGTCGGAAGGCTATGCCCTCAGAAGTGGCCTGAAGCCCCGCGCCCGTGTCGTCGCCACCGCCAATGTCGGCGATTGCCCGACGCTCATGCTCAACGCGCCCGTTCCTGCCGCACGCAAGGTTTTGGCGAAGGCCGGCCTGACCAAGGATGATATCGACGTCTTTGAAGTCAACGAAGCCTTTGCGGTCGTCACCGAGAAGTTCATTCGCGACATGGAGATCGACCGCGCCCGGCTCAACCCCAATGGCGGTGCGATCGCGCTGGGCCATCCGATCGGCGCCACCGGGGCCGTCCTGATCGGTACGGCGCTTGATGAACTGGAGCGGATCGGCGGTCGCTATGCGCTGATCACGATGTGCGCGGCGGGGGGTATGGCTCCGGCGATCATCATCGAACGTGCGTGAACGGCACAATATAAACGTGTCGCAGGAGGAACAACAGAACGACGCTGCTTTCGTTTCGCCGCAATGGCGCTATGCTGCTGCGACGATGCATAAATTACACGAAGCACCGGCGGTCGAAACATCAACGGACCTGATGCGCAATGCGTCACTGAAACTCTCGGTGATCGCACGGCAGCTCCGTGCGCATTTCGACCAGAGCGTCGTCCGGCTGGGCGTCACCCGCTCGCAATGGACCGTCATCGCCGTGGTTGCCCGGCATCCGGGCGCCACCCAGCGCACGATCGCCAATCTTCTGGAGGTCGCGGAGGCATCCGCGGGACGAATGATCGATCGCCTGTGCGCCGATGGCCTGGTGGAACGTCGCCAGAAGGATGACGATCGCCGCGCGCACGCGGTCTACCTCACCGAAACCGGCCAGAAGATCACGTCGAAGCTGGCTGGCATCGCCCGCGCGAATGAAGAGGTGGCTTTCGCAGGGTTTAAGTTTGACGACCTCACCCGCTTCAACACCCTGCTCGACATGATCTCGGAAAATATCGGCAAAGCCGCAGGTAGCGAGCCACCGGCACAGTAGCCGTTCCAGGCTGGACTCACCACGATCAGGAAATCATCGCCGGGCAATCAACGATCGGCGCGTGATGCCACTCAAACCAGCAATATCGAGCAGCACTCGATCGCGCAGCAGCGGATCGGATTTTTGATCGAGTGTCTACGACCGGCGAGCGGGTAAAGCCTGCTGGAGCTACGAAAGCGCGCCGGGTGACCTCTCCGATCCGTGGGACAAGGTCCACACTCACCACGCACACAAAAAGGGCTGCCCCTTCCGAGACAGCCCTATTCTTCCCAACGGGCGCTCCGGGGAGGGAGGCCGCGCCGTCAGGTACGCTTTTTCAGCGCGACGTCAGAAGGTCGCGCTTGGAAAGGCTCGTCGCCAACTTGCCATCAGCGGCCGTCAGCGTCGACGCGGGAACGCTGATCATCTTGCCGTTCAGGATGATCTGCGCGGCGCCATCCTGACTCACGCGATAGACCGCGGCGAGGCGCTCGCCGGTCGGGCCATAGAGCATCTTGCCCTTGAAATCGGCCGCGCTGGTCGCCGAAGCGATCTGCACGGCGTCATCGGCGGACGCCATCTGCGGAAGAATGGCAGCGCCCAGCAGCGAAAGCGGAAGGGCAATTTTTGCAAAGCGGATCATCATCAAACCTCATTCGAAACTGGGATTAGCGAGAGAATCTCATAACACTAACCTAGCTTAGCTATTTCAGACTCAATGTCAACCTAGCTTAGTATATTTTTTCGCAGGCGCGAGATGGCATGCATGGCCGCAGAGACGCCGGGCGCATCGGCGCCCGGCACCACAGACATATGCCCTGCGAAAACTGTCGTTATGTCAGCGGGGCGGGAAGCGAATGGCGCCGTCTACCCGGACGGTCTGCGCATTCATGTAGCTGTTGCGCAGCAGCTCCATCGCGATGCTGGCAAATTCCTCGGGCTTTCCCAAGCGCCTGGGGAAGGGAACCGAATTGCTCAAGCTGTCCCACATGGCCGGGTTCATATCCTTGAAGCGGAGCATCGGTGGGGTGGCGAAAATGCCGGGCATGATCGCATTGACGCGAATGCCGAGTTCCATGAGGTCGCGCGCCATGGGCAGCACCATGCCATTGACGCCCGCCTTGAGCGAGCCATAGGCCACCTGCCCCACCTGTCCATCTTGCGCCGCAGCACTGGACGTCAGCACGATGGCACCGCGCTCGCCATCCTCAAGCGGCTCCAGCGACGCCATGCCCAGCGCCGAAATCGACGCCATGCGATAGCTGGCAACAAGGACGCCCTCGGCCGAAATGGCGTAGTCGGCCGTCGACAGGCGCTTGTATCCGCCGGTCTCCTTGTCCTTGCTGACCGTCTTGCCCCCCTTGGAAACCACCGCGCAATGGACCAGCAGCCGTTCCTGGCCATTGGCAGCGCGGGCCTTCTCGAAACCAGCCATCGCGCTTTCCTCCGACATGATGTCGACCTTGCAGAACAGGGCGCCAACTTCTTCGGCGATTTTCTGGCCGCTGTCTTCATTGATGTCGAAGATCGCGACCTTGACGCCCGCCTCACGCAGCGCGCGAACCGTGGCGAGCCCCAATCCCGATGCGCCGCCCGTCACGACAGCGGAAAGCGAAGAGTCGATTTTCATGGCATCCCTCCAGGACATGTCTTCATGCGGCTATTGGCACAGCTATGGCCCTTCTCAACCAATGCTTTCCGGGACGTGCCATGGATATCGCCGCAGCGTTGAGCCGACCGGCGGCATCGTGCGAGCGATAGCCCGAGCGCGCAACCCTCTGGGGGGTTTGCGGCGTCGATCCCAGCATCTAGGCTTTGATGAATTCAGCCGTGTCGTGCGGTATGCGAGGGGATGACGGGATTATGACTCAGGTGATGAAAGGTGTGCGCGTTCTGGAAGTCGCGCAGTTCACCTTCGTACCGGCTGCAGGCGCAGTGCTGGCGGACTGGGGTGCCGACGTCATCAAGATCGAGCACCCGGTTCGTGGTGACACCCAGCGTGGCTTCCTCAACATGGGCGGCGTCACGCTCGATCCGCTGCGCCACACGCTGTTCGAGCACCCCAATCGCGGCAAGCGCAGCGTCGGCATCGACGTGTCGACGCCCGAGGGGCAGGAAGTGCTCTATGAGCTGGCGAAATCCGCCGACGTGTTCCTGACGAACTATCTTCCCCAGGTGCGCCAGAAGAACAAGTTCGATGTCGAGCATATCCGCGCCGCCAATCCGAACATCATCTATGCCCGCGGCAGCGCGCTCGGCAACAAGGGGCCGGAGCGGGAGGTCGGCGGCTTCGACGGTACATGCTTTTGGGCAAGAAGCGGCATCGCCTATGCCATGACCCCGGAAGAACTGCCGGGGCCGCTCACGCAGGGCATTCCTGCCTTTGGCGATTCCATCGGCGGCATGTTCATTGCCGGTGGCATTGCGGGCGCCCTGTTCAATCGCGAAAAGACCGGCGAAGCAGCAGAACTCGATGTGTCGCTGCTGAGCGCCGGCTGGTGGGCATCGGGCGCGCAGATCGCCCAGATCATGGAAACCGGCGTCGTCACGCGCAATGGCATGCCGACATCCGGCGGTTCCCTGCGCAACCCCTTCATGGGCAATTTCTACACCTCCGACGGTGGCACCATCAATCTGTGCATGGTCAGCCCAACAGGCCTGATCCGCGACACCTTCGCGCATGTGGGTGTGCCCGAGGCGGCCGACGATCCACGTTTCAACGACGTGCTTTCGCTCATTGAGAATGCGGGCGCGGCCAGCGACATCCTCGTCAAGGCATTTGCGACCAAGCCGTTCGCCTATTGGCGCGATCACCTGAAGACGATGAAGGGCCAATGGGCGCCGGTCCAGAGCTTCCAGGATCTGCTGACCGACGAACAGGCGCTGGCGAACGACATGATCATCGAGGTCGAAGGCGCCGACGGCGGCGAACCGCTCAGGCTCGTGCGCGGCCCCGTGCAGTTCGATGGCGCACCCCTGCAGACGACCCGGTCGCCCCAGGCATCGGAGCACACCGAAATCGTGCTAATGGAACTTGGTCTGGAATGGGACCGCATCGAGCAGTTGAAGGCAAGCGGCGCCATCGCCTGAGCCTTGGAAGGTAGGACAATATGAAGCCCGGAACGAAACTGAAAAGCGCAGCCTGCGATACCGAGGTGATGGTGATCCGCAGCGGCGAAGGCACGATAGAATGCGGCGGCGCGCCCATGGGCGAAGCCAAGCCGGAAACGCCCGCGCCCCTGAGCGACGACTTTGCCAAGGGCACGTTGATGGGCAAGCGCTATGTCGATGCTGCCAACAGCTTTGAACTGCTGTGCGTGAAGCCCGGCAAGGGTTCGCTTTCCGTGAATGGCGTGGCGCTCAACACCAAGGACGCCAAGCCCCTGCCCGCATCGGATTGATACGCACCCCATGAACATCGCCCTGTTCCTCGAAATGGCGGCCGATGCCGATCCCGATCGCATCGGTCTGGTCTGTGACGGCAAGTGCTGGTCCTATGCCGACCTGCTGGCTGGCGCGCGCGGCGCGGCGGCGCTGATCCGCGACAGCGGCTGCGCGCATGTCGCACTACTCGACGAAAGCAGCGAGGCCGGCGCGATGGCCCTGTTCGGCGCGGCCCTCGCCGGCGTGCCCTATGTGCCGCTCAACTATCGGCTGGCCGATGCGGACCTTGGCGCTCTGCTGGCACGGGTCACGCCTGCGCTCATGATCGGCGATGTGGACCGCATCACGCGGCTTTGCCCGGATGAGGCCAACACCGTCCTGACCCGTGCCGCCTTTGTCGAGGCGGCCCTGGGACGCAGCGCGGATGCGCCCACCGAGGGCGAGGATGGCGAGGGCGTGGCGATCCAGCTGTTCACCAGCGGCACCACGGCCGCGCCCAAGGCCGCGATCCTGAGGCACGCCAATCTCGTATCCTATATTCTAGGCACGGTGGAATTCGGCTCGGCGCCCGAAGAGGATGCCGCCCTCGTCAGCGTGCCGCCCTATCATATCGCCGGCATCGCGGCGCTGCTCAGCTCGATCTATGCCCAGCGCCGCATCCTGCTGCTGCCCGGCTTCGATCCGAAGGCGTGGATGGACCTCGTCGCGGCGGAGAAGGCGAGCAACGCCTTCGTCGTGCCGACCATGCTCACCCGCATCATCGACGCGATGGACAAGGGCCACCGCCCCGATCTTTCCTCGCTACGGTCGATTGCTTATGGTGGTGGCAAGATGCCGCTCGAACTCATCCATCATGCGCTGGACCTGTTCCCCGACACGGGCTTCACCAATGCCTATGGATTGACCGAGACCAGTTCGACGGTAGCCCTGCTTGGCCCCGACGAGCATCGCGCCGCGCATGCCGCCACCGATCCCGCGGCGCGGGCACGGCTCGCGTCGGTAGGGCGTCCGCTCCCCACTGTCGAGATCGAGATCAGGGACGATGAGGGCAAGCTCCTCCCCGCCGGCGAACAGGGCGAGATCTACGTCCGCGGCGAGCAGGTGTCGGGCGAATATCGCGAACGAAGCGCGCTCGATGCGCAGGGCTGGTTCCCTACCCGCGACGCGGGCTGGATCGACGAGGGAGGCTATCTCTTCCTGTCCGGGCGTGCCGACGACGTGATCGTGCGCGGCGGCGAGAATATCTCACCCGGCGAGATCGAGGACGTGCTGCTCGCCCATCCTGCGATCGCCGATGCCGCTGCCGTCGCCATACCCTCGCTGGAATGGGGCGAGGCCGTAGGCGTGATCATCGTCATTCGCGATGGCCAGACCGCACCTGCAGAGGATGAACTGAAGGACGTCATTCGCGCTCGGCTGCGCTCGTCCCGCGTCCCCGAGAAAATCCTGTTCGCCGACGCCCTTCCCTATAATGAAATGGGCAAGCTGCTCCGCCGAGAAATCAAGAAGCTTTTTGCGGCATGACGTGACCAGTGCATTCCCCATCCCCCTTTCCGGCTGGGCCGATGCACAGATCAAGGCTATCGCGGCCATCACCGGCTTCCCACCCCTGGCGGCGCTTTCAGGCGCGACTCTGCTTGGAGAACGGGCGGCGCTGAACGGCTTTGTCGTGCCCGGCACGACCTCGGCGGGCGGTGGCTGCCGCTTCTTTGCCACCAGCGACGGTCATATCTCACTCAACCTGTCGCGGGACGATGATCGCGCGATGCTGCCCGCGCTGCTGGGGGATGCGTCGGTCGATCCTAACGACGTCGCGGCACTGGAGCAGCGCATGTCCGTCCGGCGCGCGGAAGAACTGGCCATGCAGGGCCGCACCCTCGGCCTTGCGATTGCCAGCCTGAACGAGCGGCCCGTCAGCCCGCCATGCAGGATAAGCGCGACCGGCCTGCCCGTAACGCGGCGTGAACACCCTCCGCTGGTGGTCGATCTGACGGCGCTCTGGGCCGGCCCCCTGGCGGGTCATCTGCTGGGCCTGTCCGGCGCGCGGGTGATCAAGGTCGAAAGCCGTAACCGGCCCGATCGCATGCGGCAGGGCGATCCTGCGCTGTTCGCCCGGCTGAACCAGCAGAAGGCGAATGTCGCGCTCGACCTGCGGGATCGTCAGGATCGGGATGCGCTGATCTCGCTCATCCGCCGTGCCGACTTCGTGCTGGAAGCTGCCCGCCCGCGCGCCCTGCCCCAGCTCGGCATCAATCCCGACGCGCTGGTGCGCGACGTGCCCGGTCTCGTATGGGTCACGATCACCGGTCATGGAGACGAAGGCGAGGCCGGTAACTGGATCGGCTTTGGTGACGATTGCAGCGTGGCGGCGGGCCTCAGCGCGGCATTGCTGGACGCCAGCGGCCGGATCGGTTTCGGCGGCGATGCCTGCGCAGATCCGCTGGCAGGCATCCACGCGGCACGATGTGCCCTCGAACAGCGCGCCAGCGGCATTGGCGCGCGGATGATCCTCTCCATGAGCGCCATCGTCGCCAAAGCGCTTGCCGACGAGCGCGCCCATGACGAAGATGCACTGATGAACAGCCTCAAACACTGGGTCGCGATGCGGGGGCAGCCCTTCCCCGCCGTGGCCGACCGCTCCAACGGCTCCGTTGCCTCGCTGGGGCAGGACAATGAAAAGTGGCTCGCGGCAACGGCCCAGTGTTGATCCGCAATGCCGACATCTGGCGGCACGGCCATGGCGATGTAAGGTGGCAGAGTGGCCTGATTACCGAGATCGGCATACTCCAGCCGCAGGAAGGCGAACCTGTCATTGATGCGCAGGGCGGCGCCCTGCTCCCCGGCCTGCACGACCATCATATCCATCTGTCGGCGCTCGCGGTCGCGCGGGCATCCATTCCATGCGGTCCACCGGAGGTTGCGACCAGCACGGAGCTTGCGACAGCGCTCGACCGGCCCGGCCGGGACTGGCTGCGCGGCATCGGCTATCATGAGAGCGTTGCGGGGATGCTTGACGCGCAGACGCTCGACCGCTGGGCGCCCGACCGGCCGGTGCGGATCCAGCATCGATCGGGGCGCATGTGGTTCCTCAACAGCCGCGCACTCGACCTCATCCTGACGAACGCCGCCGCCCCACCGGGGCTTGAGCGCGAGCATGGCCGCTGGACCGGCCGCCTGTTCGACGAGGATCGCTGGCTGCGGCAGGCGCTGGGCAGCACGCCGCCGTCCTTTGCCGAAATTAGCGCAGACCTCGCCGCCATGGGCGTCACCGGGCTGACCGACATGTCGCCGGCCAATAACGGGGAGATGGCAGCGCATTTCGTGGAAGAGCAACATCACGGGCAGCTGAAACAACAGGTGCTGCTCGCCGGCACGCTCGATCTTCGGGAGGGGCGTTTCAGTGACCGGTTGATGCTCGGCCCCCTCAAGCTGCATCTGCACGAAAACGCCCTGCCCGACCTCGATGAGACGATCGCCCTGATGCGCGACGGCCATGCGCAGTGCCGCGCCATCGCGATCCACTGTACGACCGAAACGGAACTGGTGTTCGCGCTCGCCGCGCTGGACGCCGCCGGAGCCTGCCAGGGCGACCGGATCGAACATGCCGGCGTCACGCCCGATCATCTGCTGGCCGAGATGCAAAGACTGGGGCTGCAGGTCGTCAGCCAGCCCCACTTCATCGCGCAGCGCGGCGACCAGTATCTGCGCGACGTGGAGCCGCGCGACCACGCCTTCCTCTACCGCCTCGCCGCTTTCCGCCGGGCGGGCGTGACGCTTGCCGGGGGCAGTGACGCGCCCTTTGGCAGCCATGACCCTTGGCTGGCGATGCGCGCCGCGATCTCTCGCCGCACGCGCGAGGGTCGCCTGATCGGCGAGGACGAAGCCCTGAGCCCGGAAGAGGCGTTGCAACTCTTTATCGCAGATCCGCGCGATCTCCGGTCGGAGCGCGCCATCGCCAAGGGCAGCCCAGCCGACCTATGCCTGCTCGACCGCCCCTGGGCGGTTGCACGATCGCGGTTACAGGCCAGCGATGTCAGGATGACGATCATCAACGGATCGATCGTCTATGATCGCGTCGACCAGCCCCCAGCCTAGGGCGACCTCCGCACTTATCCGCTTGCCAGACAGCATCAGCAGCGCCGCCCGTTGCCGTCCGATCCGGCGGGAGACGGATACACATCCGCCCGCGCCGGCGATCACACCCATGGCAAGTTCTGGCAACTGGAACCATGCCCGTGCGCTCGCGGTCAAGCGGCGCGCGAAGGCGGCCATCTCCAGCCCGGAGCCGACGCATCCGCCCTGCACATGCACCTCCAGCCTGTCGCAACACCGGGCGATCGCATGTGCTGGCAGGGTCCGCATCCTGATGCCATGCGCCATGGCGGGATCCCGCGTCGTGCCGAATTCCGCCAGATCGGCCCCGACGGAAAAACTCCTCCCCTCTCCCCGCAGCACCACCCGTTCGATATCGGGGTCCAGCGCCGCCAGTTCGAACGCCTCGCGCAGTCCGTCGCGCATATGGCGGTCGATCGCATTATGCGCGATCGGCCGATCGAGCGTGATGGTGAGAAGCCCGTCCTGCCGCGCCACCCTCACCTCGCCCGATGGCTGGGGCGGGCGTGCCTGCTGAGCGGCGAGCCAGCTTGCATGGCCGCTGCTCCCCTGAAGTACCGCATAGGCGAGTGATTCCGCCACCAGCGCCGGCTCGACATCCAGCGGCTCGATCAAGCGAAGCAATTGCGCGAGAATGGCGGCAGCATCCGGCTGCGCGTCGCATGCATGCTGGATCATCGCGGTCGTAAATGGCGGCTCGATCACGGCGTCAAGCTGGTGCGCGATCGGATGTGCGGGATTGCCGATCCCCAGGAGCGGGAATGGGGGCAGATGGAAGGAAGCCATGCCCTCTCCCGTCCCGTCTAGATTCACGAACCCTACCGCGGGGCAGTCGCCGCTCCAGGGGATCGCGAATGCGCAGGGATCGAACAAGGCAATGGGATCGGCCACGCTGCAAGCCTAATCGACACCCTGTCTGGTAGAAACCGTGGTTGCCCAAGCATCGCCATGGCGTTGCGCTTGCACATGGTCGCCCCCGGATTTCTGGCTCACAATTGCATCAAGGAGAGACGGCATGAGTTTGGACAGGCTGAGCGCCGAGGCTCTGCTCAGAGCGCCAGACGGCAAGGCAATCATATTCGGCGAGCGCTGCTATGTCTGGCGCGATGTCCGCCGGGTCGCGGAGGATGTTCGGGTAGCCCTGCAGCGCAGCGGCATCGCCGCCGATGCCCCGGTCGCATTTGTCTCGCGCAACCGCCCGGCCGCGCTGGCGGCCCTGCTCGCTCTCATCGCCCAGCGCCGGACGATCCGGATGATCTACGCATTCCAGTCGGCAACCGGCATCGCACGCGACATCGATCGGCTCACCCCGTCGGCGGTCATCGCCTTTCGCGAGGATTTCTCGCCCGAGGTGCGCGACGCCCTTGGTCGTGGCGGCATAACGGCCGTTGCGCTCGACGAAATGGCGGCAGCACCCCTCGCCGGTTTCGAGCGGGCCGGCACTGCGGCGCAGCAGCAGACCGGCCCGGCTGAACCGCAGATCCAGATATTGACGAGCGGCACCACCGGCCCGCCCAAGCCATTCGCTGTTTCCTATGCACTGCTGGAGCGCCATTTCCTGGCAAGCCCGCTCGCCCGGCAGCAGGGCGAAGATCCGCAGGCATCCCCGCCCTTTCTGCTCTATTTCCCACTGGGCAATATCTCCGGCCTCTATTCGACCTTGCCGATGCTGATCCGGGGACAGCCCGTCATGCTGATCGAACGCTTCACCATAGAAGCATGGCGCGATCACATCCTGCGCTTTCGCCCCGTCCATTCGGGCCTGCCGCCATCGGCCGTGCAGATGGTGCTCGACGCGAATATTCCCAAGGAAGCCCTCGCCTCGCTCCGTGCGATCGGTGCGGGCGCGGCGCCACTCGATCCCATGGTGCAAGCCGCGTTCGAAGCGCGCTACGGCATTCCCATCCTGCTCTCCTATGGCGCAACCGAGTTCGCCGGCCCGGTGGCAGCGATGACGGCCGAGTTGCACGCGCAGTGGGGCAAGGCCAAGCTGGGCACGGTCGGACGGGCGATGCCGGGCGCGCAGCTCCGCGTGGTCGATGCGGAGACCGGGGAGATCCTGCCGCCCGGCGCGGAAGGGCTGCTCGAAGTCATTTCCTCTCGAATCGGACCGGACTGGATTCGCACCTCCGACATCGCGCGCATCGACAGCGACGGCTTCCTTTTCCTGCATGGGCGAGCCGACGGCGCGATTATTCGCGGCGGCTTCAAGCTCATCCCTGAGTCGATCGAGCGTGCGCTGATGACCCATCCGGCCGTATCTGAAGCGGCCGTGGTAGGCCTGCGCGATGGCCGACTCGGTGAAGTTCCAGTGGCGGCAGTGCGCCCCAAGCCCAATGTCGCACCGCCTTCATCCAGCGCGCTCGAAGCCCATTTAAGGGAGCATCTGCTCGCCACTCACATCCCCGTAAAATGGCTGTTTTGCGATGATTTCCCAAGGACACCCTCGCTCAAGACCGACAAAAACGCCCTGCGCGCCCTGTTCGAAAAACCGGGTTGAACCCCTGTTCAATGAGCCAGTGTGCATCACATAAACGAGGGTATCTCATTTTTTATTGACAGCTCTTCCCGCTTAGTGAACAACTGTGTTCATAAACGGAGGAGAGGCATATGGCTCAAGTAGAGTCCAACAAGGCAAAGATTGCCAAGCGTGTCATCGAGGTCCTTGAGTTCTTCGATGAGGAACATCCCCAGGCCACGGTCATGGACATCGTCCGACGCTTTGACCGGCCGCAGTCGAGCACATCGGAACTTCTCTCGAGCCTCGTCGACCTCGGCCTGCTCCACAAGGATCCCTGCTCGCGATCCTATTCCCCGACCCCCCGCGCCGCGATGCTTGGCGCCTCGGTTCAGCCCAAGCTGGTCCGCGACGGCCGCCTCACCGGCCTGATCGATCGGCTTTCCGCCCAGACCGGCCTTGGCGTTGCCGGCTTCGGCATGGTCGGCCTGAAGGTTCAGGTCTTTACCTGGCGCGCCGGCAAGAACAACCTGCGCACGTCCGGCCCTCGCGGCTTTTGCGGCGGCCAGCAGGAACATCTGTCGGATTCCGCCGCGGGCTGGCTGATGCTGTCCACCGTGGACCGCCCCCGCCGCGACGGCATGATCCGCCGCCTCCACGCCGAAGCGCCGGCCGAGCGCAAGTTCGCCTTCGCCGACATGGATGCCCGCGTACAGCAGTGCCGGGAACAGGGCGCTGCGACCGGCATCGCCGGCTTCGGATCGATCTGCGATGTCACCGCCGTGCTGCTGCCGAACATGCCCGAGCACCAGCCGCTCGCCATCGGCTTCGTCTATGAGCCCTCGGAACATATCGACCCGGCCGGCTTGCGCGACACGCTGCACAACGCCGTTGAGCGCTGCACCGAAGAACAATCCGCATCCTCGATCGTCCAGCCGCTGTTCGACGCCCCCTGGCAGAGCCAGCTGGAGGTGAAGCATGGTTGATACCAAGGAAAAGGACCAGGCGGCAGACGCCCGGAAATACTGGTCCGCAGAAGGCTATCTTCCCGGTGGCGTGATCCGGGAGGTCGATTATGCCTCGCAGTCCGGCGGGCTCGATTCTTCGCTCGCCGGCATCAAGATCGTCGATACAGACACGCATATCGTGGAACCGCCGACGCTGTTCACCGACCGTGCTCCTGCGGGCATGAAGAACAAGCTGCCCTTCGTGAAGCGTGACCCCGATGGCGTCGATCGCTGGTATATCGGTGATCGCAACTGCGGCACTCTGGGCGGCAACGTCATCCGCGCCGACAATAACAAGTTGCTTGGTCGCCTCGCCTTCCCGACGCTGGAAGAATCCCATGCGGGCGGCCATGAGGTGAAGCCTCGGCTGCAGGCGATGGACGACATGGGTGTCTATGCCCAGGTTTGCTTCCAGAATTCGGGTATTACACAGGCCGGCACGTTGATGAGCCTGGGCGATCCAGAACTCGCGCTCACCATCATGAAGATCTACAACGACTTCAATGCCGACTGGCAGCGGGAATCCGGCGAGCGCCTGTTCCCGATGGCGCACCTGCCCTATTGGGACAAGGTGGAGCTGGAGAAGGAAGCCCGGCGCTGCATCGACATGGGCCTCAAGGGCTTCGTGCTGCCCGACACGCCCGAACGCGTCGGCGTCCCCAGCTTCCTGAGCGACTATTGGACGCCGTTCCTGGAAATGTGCGATGCCACCAAGACGCCGCTCAACTTCCACCTCAACGCGGCCATAGATCCGAACACGCTGACATGGCAGGGCTTCGGCTTCGAGCAGATCCTGTCGGTCGTGGCGACGATGTTCTCCATCGGCAATGCGGCGACGATGGGCAACTGGATGGTTTCCGGCCGGCTCGATCAGCATCCGAACCTCAAGATCGGCCTGATCGAAAGCGGCATGGGCTGGATTCCCTTCGCCGTCGAGGCGCTGGAGCATCAGTTCCAGGAAATGCTGCCGAGCAAGCGCCACATCCTCAAGAAACAGCCCTGGGACTATTTCCGCGATCATTTCATGTGCACCTTCTGGTTCGAGAAGATCGCGCCGAAGCAATTGCTGGAAACCATCGGCATCGACAACGTGATGTTTGAAACCGACTTCCCGCATCCCACGTCGCTCTATCCCGGCGTGCAGGAGCACATCATCAACGTGCTCGGCGACTATAGCTATGATGTGAAGAAGAAGGTGCTGCAGGACAACGCGGTGCGCTTCTACAATCTGCCATTCTGACCCAAACAGGCTCGTAACGCGAAGGGGCGCTTTCCACACAGGGAAGCGCCCCTTTTCTTTGGACGGGGCCTGGCACGGCGAGAAATCGCCGGAATGAACGCACGCGCTCACCCGTGCGCGGCGCTACCAAGTCTTGAAATTGCTGTGATCGCCCCGGTTCAGATCGCGCGGCTGTGGAAAGCCTCGCCGTCGAAATGATCCAGCGGCGCGATCGCGTCATCACTGAAATCGAATATCCGCCCGACCCGGACCGCATGCGTCTTGTTTTCCGGCTGGAAGGTATAGCAGTTGGCTGGAACCCTGCTGGCGTTCGACTGACGCTCCATCGGGATGATGCGCCCATTGGCGAGGATCGCGCCCCATTGCAGCAGGCGCGCCGCTTCCCGCAGCCCTTCATCAAGGCTCTCGATCCAGTCGCGCAGCTTCATCAGCGACGCGCCGGCAATCTCTTCCGGCGCCGTCATGACATGGGACCGGTGCTCGATGCGAAGCACCGCCTCGCCATCGCGGCGGATTTCGGCGATGGACAGGCCGTCCACGGGATCGCAGGCAAGAATATCGTAGCGCGTCGGCGCATCGTCCCCGGCATGGGCGGCCGCAAGCACGGCAAGATCGTGTAGGTGGGTGCAGTTGGCGCGCTTTTCGCCCCTAGCCGCAACTTCGCCTAGTGCCACGCCCTGAAACGTCGCCTGCAACACCGCGGGCGCGCCCGGACAGGTCGTCCAGGGCACCCGCTCCATGATGGACTCGGCCGCCGTGACGACCCGGCCATCATGGTGCAGGAGCACCCCCATGCAGTGATAATCATCCTCGACCGCCGCCATCACCTGGCCCTTCGCCGGATGAATGCCGATGCAACGGCGAAAGCCGGGAAGCGCATCGAGAACGGGCGCGGCCATGCGGCTAGTCCTTCGCGAGCAGCAAGGCGGCAGCCATCGGCCCGCCCCCCGACGTCGCGATGGCAACCTTGGGATCACCGGTGATCTGCCGAGCGCCGCCTTCCCCGCGCAACTGAACGACGGCTTCATAGGCGAACCCAAATCCGTGCAGGCGCCCCCAGCCAAGCTGTCCGCCGCCGGTATTCATGGGCAGGTCGCCGTCGCGGGCGATCCGCTTGCCCCCTTCAAGGAACTGCCCGCCCTCACCGATGTCGCAAAAGCCCAGCCCCTCCAGCCATGTGATGGGCTGGAACGCGAAGCCGTCATAAAGCTGGACGGTATCGACATCCTTGGCCGTGTAATCGGTGTTCTTCCACAGGTCGCGGCCGGTGGGATAGGCCCCCGCCCATTCGGCCTGGTCCCAGCTATAGCGTTCCACCGATCCGGCCGTCGCGGCGATGCGGATGGGCGTGGTCTTCACCTCGTCGATGGCGTCACCCGCCGAAACGATCACCACGGTCGAGGCATCCGTGAAGCGGTCGCAGTCATAGAGGCAGAAGGGCGTGCTGATCAGCCGGGCGGACATATAGTCGTCCAGCGTCAACGGCTTCTTGACGAGAGCGCGCGGATTGATCGCCGCATTGGCATGATCGTTGAGCGCGACCTGCGCCAGCTGCTCGCGCGTCAGGCCATAGCGCTTCATGTGGCGCATCGCGAACTGCGCGGTCCAGTTGGCCGCCGAAAAGGCGCCGAAGGGCGACACCCATTGCGACGAACCGGAGATATCCTTGCGCCGCTCCATTGGCGGAAATTCCTCGGGTCGTGCCAGCGCCGCGGCTTCATAGACCGTGCGGAAGCAGATGACATGGCGGGCGAGCCCCGCCTTCACGGCATTGGCCGCCTCCACGATCGCGCCCAGCTGCGCCGTCGCTTCCGCCGCGCCGATATGCCAGCGGGTGCGCAGGCCCAGCACCTCGATGACATCGTCGGCACTGATCGGCGAGAAGCCCAGAAAGGTCTGCATCTTGCCCGGATAGGTCGCCACGCCGTCGATCTGGTCCAGCGTCAGCCCCGCATCAGCGATCGCTTCCTTTATGGCATCCACTGTCAGACCGAGCGCGGACCGCGTCAAGCGTACGCCGACCTCCGACATGCCGATGCCGCTAATATAGGCTTCGCTTGCCATGCCTCAGGTCACTTTCTCAAACAGCGGATACCAGATGCCGTCCTGCTCTTCGAAGAGGACGCGCACCCGATCATCGATATCGACCGCATCAACCGGGCAGTTGACGATATTGGTGGTCAGATACACGCCCGGCACGTCATCCAGCTTCACCCGCGCGATGACGAAGGGCACTTCCATGTCCTTCGCCCAGGCCTGATGGTTGACCGTGTAGGTGTCCACCACGCCCGTTCCGGCGACGGCATGCGGCGCCACATTTTCGGACTGGCAATGGCGACAGAATTCGCGCGGCGGATGGGTGAACTGGCCGCAGTCGCCGCATTTTGCGATGTTGAGGTGACCCTCGGCGCCTCCCGTCCAGAATGCGCGGTTTTCCCGGTCGAGCCGGGGCCGCGAGCGCTGCCAGACCATCTTCAGACGTCCCAGACCAGATGCATCTCTTCGATGCCCATCACATGGCCGCCATGGAAGACGGTCGGCTTGTCGGGATCGAGCCGGAATTCCGGCAACCGCGCCAGCATTTCCTCATAGAGCACCTGAAGCTCGACACGGGCGAGGTGCGATCCCAGGCAGCGATGCGGGCCGACCCCGAAGGCGATATGGACGTTATTCTCGCGATCAAGATCATAATGATCGGGCTGCGGAAACTCTCGCGCATCAAGATCGGCCGCCGGAAGGAACAGCTTGAGCATGTCGCCGGGCATGATCCTGGCACCAGCCAGTTCGGTTTCCTTGCGCACGACCCGCATCGGCACGGTGAAGGTGAAGCGGCGCAGCATTTCCTCCGCAGCTTCCGCGATCAGCTTGGGCTCGCCCCGTAGCCTCGCTTGCAATTCCAGGTCCAGCGCCAGTCCCCGCATGGCAAGCCCCATGCCGTTCATCACCGTATCCAGCCCGGCAATGAAAAGCAGGACGCCGTAATTCTCCATGTCGGCAAGCGTCGTGGGCTGGCCGTCAATCTCCAGCTTCCACAGCATCGATATGATATCGTCCCGCGGATTATCCTTCCGGTCCAGCACGACATCACGCATGGCCGCGGCGATCTTCTGCAAACGCCGCATCGACCCCTCGCGGTCGGTATCGATCGCTTCCATATGCTCCTTCACGATGGCGCGATATTCAGGCAGGCGATCGAGCGGCAGGCCCAGCATCTTGAGAAACACCTGGACCGGCAGCGGCTCCGCCACCGCGGTCATGAATTCGCATCCCCCCGCCGGCTTCACTGCGTCGATAAGCTCACCGGCAAGCTCCCGGATGCTGTCGCGCAGGTTCGAGATGGTCTTGGGCGAGAACACCTTCTGCAGGGGCTGGCGATATTTGGTGTGCTCGGGCGGATCGAGCGTGATGGGGATCGGCTGGGGGATATGCGGCGCGCCTGGAGGCAGCGATGCGAGCAGCGCCTTCATCTGCGCCTGCGACACGAACTCGCTGGAAAAGGTCTCTGTGTCGCGGGAGGCCTCATAATTCGCGGCATGGGTGAGCGCGACCCAGCCCCCGCCATTGCGCGGCGTCCAGAACACCGGTGGCGCCTCGCCGAGCATCTCCAGGATGCGGGCATGCGGATCGACCAGCAGGCCGGGGTCTGCATGGATATCGAAATCATAGACGAGCGCGTCCGGCACATGGTCCGGCTTGGCGACGGCGGGGCTCAAAATGGCGGCCATAGGGGTCTCCGGCTATCCTGCTTCCAATGTCTGTCGGGGCATCTCGCGCCCCCTTACCCCGGAATTGCAACGCGGCCGGGGACAAAGGCAAATGCTTGCGCCTCGACATCAGAAGATAACGCACCCACGATTGCAACCAGCCCCTGTTTCCGCCGGCTTATCGCGGCGGCGATTAGCGGGACAGCGTGTTGATTGCCCGTTCATTCTCCTTTCTAAGGTAGGCAAGCATCGCTGGAGAGGGCTGATGAAAATCCGGATCGAAAAATCAGGCTGCGTCGGCAATGCCCGTTGCGCCGCCGTATCCGAAGAAATGTTTCCCCTGGACGAGGACGGCTACATCGCCACCGAAGGCTTCGATGTGGAACCGGGCATGGAGCAGACCGCAAAGCGCGGTGCGCGGGCCTGCCCGGAGAGAATCATTTTCGTCGAGGAAGACGACGGCACGATTTCCTGGCCTCCCAAGGCGAAGGCCTGACGCGTTTCACGGAGAAGATAATGAGCGACATTCTGGGTTATAGCGGCAAGCGCGTCATCGTAAGCGGCTGCTTTTCAGGCATGGGCGAGGCGACCGCCAAGATGCTGCTGGACCTTGGCGCCGAGGTGCATGGCCTCGACTACAAGCCCTGCGCGCTGCCGCTCGCGTCCTTCGGCAATGTCGACCTGCGCGACCCAGCCTCGATCGAGGCCGGCGTGGCGAAGATCGGCGGCAAGGTCGATGCGCTGTTCAACTGTGCCGGCCTGCCCCAGTCCTTCCCGGCAATGGACGTGATGAAGGTCAACTTCATCGGTTTGCGCCACCTCACCGAGCAGGTTCTGCCGCTGATGGGGCCGGGCGGCGCCATCGCCAGCATCGCTTCCACCGGTGGCCTTGGCTGGAGCCGGCGCATCCCGACGAACATGGAATTCGTCACAACCAAGGGCTTCGATGCCGCGGTCCAGTGGTGTGAAGAGCACCCGGACGACGTCAAGGAAGGCTACAGCTTCTCCAAGGAAAATGTGATCGTGTGGACCCAATATATGGGCGCGCACCTTATCAAGCAGGGCATCCGCATCAATTGCACCCTGCCCTCCCCCACGCAGACGCCGATGATGGCCGCGTTTGAATCGACCTCCGGCAAGGATGTGGTCGAGGCCGCAGCCCAACCCATGGGCCGCTATTCGACGCCGGAGGAACAGGCCGGCGGCATCGTGCTGCTCAACAGCGACCTTGCAACCATCGTCAATGGCGTGGTCTTCCCCGTGGACGGCGGGTTCATGGGCGGCCTCGCGACTGGCCAGATCGACATCAGCCGCATGATGCGTCGCGCATCCTGACATCATTGAGGATCGCCCGATGAATTTCGACTTGACCGACGACCAGGAGATGATGCGCGACATGTTCGCGCGTTTCCTGGACGAGAACAGCACCATGGCCCGCGTGCGCGAGGCCGCCCCATCCGGGTTCGACCCTGCGCTATGGCGGGGCCTTGCCGAACAGGGCGCGCTCTCCATCCGCGTGCCGGAGGAAGCCGGCGGCCTTGGCCTTGGCCTGTTCGACGCGGCCATCCTGATGGAAGAGGCCGGCCGCACGCTGGTCTCCGGGCCACTGGCGGAGGCGCTCGTCACGGCGCGACTGCTGGCGCAACTGGGCGGAGACACGGTAGCCGAACTGCTTGGCCGCGTGCTTGCCGGCGAGGTCGTGGCGACCCTCGCCTTTCATGATATCGCGACCCAACCGAAGCAGTGGGTCGCGGGCGGACTGGTTGCGGAGGCGGTCATTGGCCGCAAGGGTGATGACATCGTTCTCGTCTCCGTGCCGGAAAGCGGACGGACGGCTGAGAACAATCTCGCCTCCACCCCGATTGCGGAAATCGATCTTGCCGCGCATCCGCATGTCATTCTGGCGTCCGGCACGGCGGCGCTGGCGACCTTCGAGAAGGGCGTCGAGGAATGGAAGCTGCTGATCGCGGCGGGGCTTGCCGGCATCAGCCGGGAAGCGCTCAAGCTCGCATCCGCCTATGCCTGCGAACGCAAGCAGTTCGACCAGTTCATCGGCCAGTTCCAGGGGATTTCCCATCCGCTCGCCGACCTTCTGTGCGATGTCGACGGCGGCAAGTTTCTTGTCTGGAAGGCCATTCGCGACATCGCCGATGGCGCCAAGGACGCCGGGGCGGCGATCTCGATCGCGGCCTGGTGGAACAGCGACGCCTGCGAGCGCGCGGTCGCCCAGGCATTGCACACCTTCGGCGGCTACGGCCTGACCACCGAATATGACATCTTCCTCTTCAACCTGCGCGCCAAGGCCTGGCCGCTGGCCCTGGGCGATCCGCAGCGGCTGATCGAGGAAGGCGCCCGGCGACTCTATGCAGGCGAGACGGCATCCCTGCCGGACGCCGGCGACATGCCGATCGATTTCGACCTTGGCGAGGATGCCCGCATCATCAGCGAGGAAATCAGCGCATTTTTCGCCAAGCATGTCACGCCCGAAATGCGCGAGACCTTCCACTATAGCTGGGAGGGTTATAACCCGGAACTCAACCGCAAGCTGGCCGAAGCCAATCTGCTCTATCTCGGCCTGCCCAGGGATGTCGGCGGACGCGGCCTTTCCGCCTATGAGAAGACCGCGGCAATGGATGCGTTCGAAGCGCAGGGCTATAACAACCCCGCCGCCGGCGTGACCCAGATGGTCGCCCTCATCATCCACCGTTTCGGCACGGAAGAGCTGAAGCAGGCGATATTGCCCGAGATCATGCGGGGCGAGGTGATCTGCAGCCTTGGCTATTCCGAGCCGGGCGCGGGCTCCGACGTGTTCGCCGCGCAATGTCGTGCGAACCCGGACGGTGATGGCTGGCGGATCGACGGCACGAAGATGTTCACGAGCGGCGCCAATCTTTCCAGCTATGTGCTGATGCTGTGCCGGACCAATCCAGACGTCGCCAAGCACAAGGGTTTGACCATGTTCATCGTGCCGCTCAAGGCCGATGGCGTGACGGTGCAACCGGTCTATACCTTCCAGGATGAACGCACCAACATCACCTTCTACGACGGCGTCCATATTCCCGACAGCTGGCGGCTGGGCGAAGTCGATGGCGGCGTCCGCACGATGAGCGCCAGCCTGGAACTGGAACATGGTGGCGGCTTTGCCAAATATCAGCGCGCCATGCTCCATGCCGCGGAGACGCTGTGCCGGGAAATCTCCTATCGCGGCAAGCCCTTGATCGAGGATGCCAATGCCCAGGTCCGGCTCACGCGCACGGCCGCCAATCTCTGGGTGTCGGAGCTTATCACCTATCGCGCCCAATGGGTGATCGCGGAAAAGAAGCCCAACCATGCCTATGGCCCCATGGCCAAGATGTTCAGCTCGGAGAAATTCCAGAGTGACGCGCGGGATCTGCTGGACCTGACCGCTCCCCTCTCCCTCTCCAAGCGGAAGGGTGCCGCGAACGAGATCAACCAATATTACCGGCACGCGCAGGGCGCCACCATCTACGGTGGCACCAGCGAAGTGCATCGCAGCATGATCGCGGAACGGGGCCTCGGCCTGCCGCGCACGCGCGCCTAGGGGAAGAATGATGTCAGAAGCACCGGAAGCACCGCATCTGCTGACGGAGGAGCAGGACGGTATCCTGATCGCGACCCTGAACCGGCCAGACAAGCTCAATGCGCTGTCGGCCGAGACCATGTCGCTGTTCGAAACGGCGCTGCATCGGTTTCGCGATACACCCGATCTGAAGGTCATGCTGATCCGCGCAACGGGCCGTTATTTCTGCTCGGGTGCGGACTTGCGCAGCGGCGCTCCGGGCGCGCAGCCGAAGACGGCATCGGCCATCCGCGAGAACCACCGGCTCAACCTGAACGGCATGCACCGCATCTATGACGAGATGGAGCATATCGAAAAGCCGATCGTCGTGGCCATCCACGCAACCTGCGTCGGCGGCGGGCTGGAACTGTCGCTGTCATGCGATTTTCGCCTGGCAGCGAAGAGCGCGGCCTTTTCCTTCCCTGAGGGGTTGTTTGGCGTACTGCCCGCCTCCAATGGCGTCAGCCGTCTCACGCGCATCTGCGGGCCGCATTGGGCGCGCTGGCTCATCATGGGCAACCAGAAGGCCGATGCAGATCGCGCGCTCATCATGGGTCTGGTCCACGATGTGATGCCCGACGAAGGCTTCGAGGAAGCGGCGCTCGATTTCTGCCGTCACCTGACCAAGCAGAATGGCGAACAGATGGGTGCGGCCAAGATTGCCATCGAACTCGCCAGCGAATTGGGTCGTGACATGGGCCGTCATGTCGAGCGCATGGCGAACAGCGCCCTCATGCTCAATCCTGCCTATCTCGAAACCATCGAACGCTATATCAAGGGCATGGGCGGCAAGAAGGATTGACCGCCTGCAGCGCGCTATCCTGAAGCATTTGGCGGTTCATCGCATCCGGGTCAGGCGGGCACCGGGTTTGTCTGCATGACGTGGTCCTGTAGGGTTCCGGCTATACGCCGGCGCACCATATTTCAACTCAACTCTGGGCAAGTTTGCGATAATCACGAATGCCCAGTTCCAGCAGCCGCGACTCTGCCTGCAGCAGGTGCGCATGAGTGGAGGAAAAGCGGGCATTCAGGACATTCTGCAGCGATACGTCGGTCGTTACCGTGACGACGCGCTCCAGCCCGGTCATCAGCGCCGTCGCCATGCTGAATACAGGCGAGAGCGGCTGGGCCAGGTCGCCGTCCATCTGCTCGACCATCAGCCGCATGACAACCTGCGCGGAGCGGACACGGTGCAGCATCATCCGTTCGTTTTGTCGGTCGGCCATGCTGTTACGCAAGTGCAGCAGTTGCGAATGCTTGACCCAGAAGGCGTGATAGGCGCTGACGAAGGCGTAAGTCCGATCGCCCAGTTCCTCGTCCGACCAGCGCGCGCGCAGGAGCGAGACATAGGCATCCTCGGCCGTCGCCATCACGGGATCGAGAACGGCCAGCAGCAACTCGGTAAGGTCGTTGAAATACAGATAGAGCGACGTCATGCCGAGTGACGCCTTGCGCGCCACCGCGCTCAGCGAGATAGGCGTTTCCTCGCCGGTATCGGCCAGCAATTCCAGCGTCGCGGCGAGAATACGATCGCGCGTGTCGCGGCCCTTGCGACCCAGCCGCTGCCCGTTGAGGTTATGACTGAGTTGCTTGGCCGAAGATGCGCCACGCGGCCGGGCTTTTCCGGCTCCTCCCGTCGCTTCCCCCTTCACGCTCGATGTCTCTGCAGTCAAGTTTCGTCCCGTTTCTTCTACCCGGCGCGCCAGGCAATCAGTTTAGTCTCTAGGAATTCCTCAATTCCCTCAAGACCCCATTCGCGTCCTACGCCACTGGCTTTGTATCCGCCAAAAGGCAAGTCGCCGGCGATGCACATCCCGCCATTAACGCTGATCGACCCGCTTCGTATCCGCTTGGCGACATTCATTGCGCGATCGAGGTTGCCCGAACTGACTCCGCCGGACAGGCCATAATCGCTTTCATTGGCGATCCGCACGGCATCATCATCGTCCTCGAAGGGAATGACGACCAGCACCGGCCCGAAAATCTCTTCCCGCGCGATCCGCATATCGTTGGTCACATCGACGAAACAGGTCGGCTCGACAAAGAAGCCGCCGCCCTTGTCCGGCCGCGCCTTGCCGCCGGCCAGCAGTGTTGCGCCCTCTTCCTGCCCAAGGGCCACATAGGAGAGGACACGCTCCATCTGCCGCTTGGACACGACCGGTCCCATAATATGCTGCGGATTGTCGAAATCGCCCCAATTGTCGCCAAAGCTGCCATAGGCATGCTTCAAAATGGCCTTGGCCTCTTCATAGCGGCTCCGGGGCACGAGGAGGCGCGAATGCACGGCGCAGCCCTGTCCCGCATGGAAGACCAGCATCGTCTGGGCGACATCCATCGCGAAATTCGCGGAATCGTCCAGCACGATCTTGGCGGACTTGCCGCCCAGTTCCAGGAAGACACGCTTCAGGGTCGCCGCCCCCTGCTCCATGATGCGCTTGCCCACGCCGGTCGATCCGGTGAAGGAGATGAGATCGACCCGCTTGTCCGTGACCAGCATCTCGCCCGCCAGAGCCGGATCGGCACCAAACACAACATTGAGCACACCCGCCGGGAACCCCGCCTCCTGCGCCAACTCGCCGAAGATCGCGCCCATGCCGGGGGTATTGGGCGCCGGCTTCAGGATGACGGTGCAACCCGCCAGCAGCGCCGCCACGACCTTGCCCACATTCACATAGAGCGGCACGTTCCACGGCGTGATCGCGCCGACGACGCCGATCGGTTCATAAACGGCCTTGCGCAGGCTTTCGAAACCATAGCCCGTGCGCCCGCCATAGTCCTTTTCCCATGCGATCTGCGGGAAGACGGCCATGTAATCGTCCCAGCCGTCAAGCGCCATGTCCACATGTGCGCGCCCCACCGCGCCCAGCGCCGCACCGGCCTCATGCCGGGCAAGATCCGACAGCCGTGCCCTGTTCGCCTCGAACAGGTCGCGCAGCTTGCGCAACAGCGCAACCCGCTTCTCGACATTGGTGGACCAGTCGGTCTCGTCGAATGCCCTGCGCGCGGCCACGATGGCCGCCTCCACGTCCGCAGCGGAGGCGTCGGCCGCCTTGCCCACGGGTTCGCCGGTCCAGGGGCCGATGACGTCAAAGGTCTTGCCGCCCTCGGCGCCGCGCAGCACGCCGTCGATGTAAAGCTGGGCTTCGGGGAGAGTCGCCATGATGTGGTCTTCCTGTCGAATGTCTTTGAGAATTGCGGAGGTCAGCGCCGGCGGGCCGAAAGTGCGACGGTCCCAATATGCAGGTCGGCGGGGCTATCCAGCACCGCGCGAAAGGCATCCGTGACCGAATTATAATGCGTCAGCGGCCGCTCGCGCAGATTGATGCCGACCTTGGCATTTTCCTGCATGAAACGGATCGCGACATCCATCGGCCAGTTGGTTCCGGTCTTGGTCTCGTCCATCATCTGCCCGGCCTGCACCACGGTCACGCGGACGCCATCGGCGTCCAGTTCGCGCGCCCACATGTCGGATACGAACTCCAGCCCGGCCTTGGCGCCGGCATAGAGCCACAGCATCGGCATCTTCACCTGCACCGATTCACTGCTGACGTTGATGATATGGCCACTGCCACCGAAGAGCGGCAGCGCCTCGCGCGCGCAGAAGATCGGTCCGGCAAGGTTGGTCATGAGCTGCGTCACGATCTGGTCATCGCGCACTTCGCCAAGAGTAAAGGGCTCATAGATCGCAGCGTTGTTAATCAGCACGTCGATCTTGGGATGGCGCGCGGCGATCTCTGCAAAGGCGGCCCGCACCGAGTCCGGGTTGCTGACGTCGCACGCCAGCGCGAAATGCGGCGCCCCCAGTTCGTCGGCCACCGACTGCACCTTGGAGAGGGTGCGCCCAAGCAGGATGACAGTCTCTCCGTCGGCCGCAAAGCGCCGGGCGAGCGCACGCCCCAGTCCGTCGCCTGCCCCGGTTATGACGATTGTCTTGCTCACCTCTCGCTCCAATTATTCTGCTTGTCGTTCCGGTAACTGCGCATGTCATCGGCCATGCGGCAAGAGCCTGTGCATCGCGGCCGCGATAGTTCCGCGCGTCAGGGTGCAGGCCGCGCAAAATCAGCAGGATAGACGGAAAGATCGCCGTCATATGCGACCCCGCCCGGCCAGAAATCCTGACCGCTGATCTTGCGGAAATAATGGACCGTCCGGGCAAAGGAACCTGCGGAAGAGCGCGCCTGAAACGCGACCCCGCTGGGGCTAACGCCGCGCGCACGGGCACTGAAATCCTTCACCGTAAAAAGCAGATCGTCGGTCTGCTGGGCGCAGAACACCAGGTCGCTGCCGGGGCAGTAACGGCGTGGTTCGATCTGCAGCGGGGTCAGGCGCCCGCGCTTCATCGCGACCTTGCCCGGCACCCGCGTCACTTCCGGCCCATGCACCTCGTCATACCATTGATGATATTCCGCTTCCCGCCCGGCGACGAAATTCGCAAGGATGATGCTCACGCCCGACAGCGGCTTGTCCTTCTGGTGATTGGGGCTGGATACCCAATCGGAATACATGGCGTAGCTGTGGATCCGCTCGGTCTCCGCCTCGTCGTCGATCAGGCCGGCGTCGCGCGCCTCGGCCAGAAGAGGCCCAAGCGCCGGCAGGTCGATGTCCGGCGCGGGATAGTCGAATTCATAGACGCTCAGGAAACGCCAGGGCTGCGGAATGTCGGGCATGATCTGCTGCGGCGTGACCTCATAACGATCGGCCGACAGGAAACCGCGCAGCCGCGCAAGGTCGGCTTGGTGCTTGCCATCGAACCATTGCGCATAGTCTTCCGCCCTGCCCTCAGGCACGTTGTGCAGATGGATGGTGGTATGCAGGCTCATTCCTCGATCCCTGAATGCTCGGCCGGTTTGCTGCGGCCCTTTGCGGCGAATATCAGTGCAGCATGGATGTGCGTTCGAAGCCAGTATCGCGCTAGAGCCCCCGGCTATTGATCGCCGGGGCAATGATCGCCGCCTCACCATAGGCAAGCGGCATCAGAATTGTTGACGCCCATGGCACCGAGTCACAGGCTGCAAGGACATGCAGAGCGAGCATCCCATCATGACTGCGACCAAGGCCCCACCACCACCCCGCTTCGCCATCTTCCGCGCCAAGGACGCAGCGGACTTCGAGCAAAGCGGGCTCATGTCCACCCAGCCACCGACAGAGACGGAAATGGCGGGGTCGATCGCCGCCATAGAGGCCGGGATGCTGGCGGGCACGAACGTCCACCTGCTCTTCGAAATGCCCGGCCTCAGCCTGAGCCATGCCTGGTTCAAGAGCGGCTTTCCGCTGCCCCGGCACAGCCACAATGTCGATTGCCTCTATTTCCTCCTTGCCGGTTCCCTGCGGATCGGAACCGAAGAGCTTGCCGCCGGCGACGGCTTCTTCGTCGGGGCCGACGTGCCCTATGCCTATGTGCCCGGCCCGGACGGCGTCGAGGTGCTGGAGTTCAGGACGGCGAACAGTTTCGACATCCGCCTGCTCGCCAACAATGCGGCATTCTGGAAGAAAGCCGTCGAAAGCGCCAGGGCGAAGCATGATGCCTGGCCGGAGGAACGGCCGCCATCGGGGTTGGTCTTCGGCTAGGGGATTTTCCAATCCGATCGGATCATGGGCTGTGTCAAACCACTGCGACCCGGCAAAAATCAAGGATCGTCGGCGCCAGCAGCGGCCAGCGGCTGAACAGCGGCGCCTCGCCCCGGAGATTGGCGACGAGCCGCTCCACCCATTCACGGTCGCTCCATGGCGGCTCGGCGAGCCGCGCACCCGGAATGAGCCCCGCGACGGCTTCGCTTGTCTGCCGGCTGTGATGCATGTCGGAAAGGCCGCTGCGCAGGACCATCACCGGCACATTTATAGAGGCCAGATCGTCTACGGTGACACACGGGATGGGTGCGCCCTCCACCGGGAAATAAGCTTCTGCCCATTCCATCATCGTCGCAATAAAGGCTTCCGGCGTATAGGCGAGCAATCGGTCGCGATTGGCCGGATGGCGTTTGAGCGGCTCCTGCCAGCCGGGCAACTCCGCCACCTCCGCCATCCCACCATGGGTCGCTGCGACGATCCCGTCGGCACAATAGAAGGACGGCAAAGTTGCGATGCCGACCGCGCCACCGCTCAGCCAGAAGACGAAGACCTGCGCAACCACGTCCGGATGGCGAATGGCCGTGAGCAATGTTTCGCGCGCGCCGCCCGAACCGCCGACCAGCAGTGCCGGCCCCATGCCGAGCGCCCGTAGGAGACCAGCCAGCATATCCGCATTCTGCAGCGATTCCGAAGCTCCCGTCACCGATATCTCGGACTCGCCGCAATTGGGGCGATCCCAGATGAGGACGCGGAAGCCCCCGTCGGCCAGAGCCTGCGCCAGTTCCCTGATGCCGCCAGCATCCTTGGAGAAACGCCCTCCCGGCGTGATCACCGCCGTGCGGCTGCCTGAACCGATGATCTCATAGGCCAGGCTGACGCCATGGATGGTCTCGCGCGGCATCGGTCATTCCTCCCGAGGCGCCTGAACGTCGAGCATCAGGCGGGTGACGCGCGACTGCGCGATCCGCCATCCATCCCCGGTTCGGACGTAGCGCTCGTGATAATGGCCATAGCCGTTGATCTCTCGGCCATTGGCCCAGGTCAGCCGGTCGTGCATCGGCCACACGGCCGACGCCTCATCGCCCTCCACCGTGACTTCGGGAGAAAAGACCTGATGCACGGTCGTCGCGGCATCGAGCGACCTGCGCACGCTGGCGATGGCGGCAGCACGTCCTTCCAGGCGCGGCCCACCCGATCCCGTCGCGTCGAGCAGGAAGTCCGGCATGAACAGCGCCTCGAACCCTTCCCAGTCCTTGGTGTCGAGCAGCCGGCAATAGCGCGCCTTCAGATTGCTGATCGCCAGCCAGTCAGCGAAATCCGGCGCGGCGCTCACAGCCGCCAGCCGCGCAGGTTGTTGCCGCCATCCATGATGACGACTTCATTGTTGATGAAGCTGCCCTCGTTCGACGCAAGAAAGATGCCCAGATTGGCGATGTCTTCTGCCGTGCCCTGCCGCTTGACCAGTTGCATCCCCTGGACCCGCTGATAGGTTTCCGGCGGCAGCGACGCACGATTGGCTTCCGTCTCCATCAGGCCCGGCGCGATGCCGACGACGCGGATCTCGTCACTACCGAACTGCATCGCCATGCCGAATGTCATGGCGTTCAGCGACGCCTTGGTCACGCCATAGGCGGTCGCGGGCGTGAAGCTCGCCATAGAGGACTGGTTGATGATGAGCCCCTTCGCGCTCGCCAGCGCGGGGCGCAGCGCCTCTGCGAGCAGCAGCGGCGCGATGGTGTTCACCGCCAGGAAATGCTGCCACTTGGCGAGACCAAGGCCGAAAAAGCTGTGCGCGATCTCGCCATAGGCAAGGCCAGCATTATTGATGAGGACATCCATGACAGGATGGTCCAGCAGGACGGCATGGGCAAAGGCGGTGAGATCATCTTCCTTGCTCAGATCGACGCGATGCACGGACGCCGTGCTGCCCGCAGCCTCGATCAGGGCCGCCGTTTCCACAAGTCCCGCCTCGTTGTAATCCGCCAGCACCAGCACCGCCCCTTCGCGCGCAAAGGCGAGCGCATAGGCCCGTCCGAGCCCTCCAGCGGAACCGGTTACGAGCACGGTCTTGCCGCGGAAACGATCGGTCATCATGGCACCTCTCCTCCAGAGCATCTTAGCAGCCGGTTCATCACCTGTGGCTTCGAAAATGCGAAAAACCTGAAACTTAAGTCAAATCACGGTTCTCTCTGGAACCTGTTATTCGGCGCGCGTGAATGCCACTTTCTCGATCTTCCACCCCTGCGACGTCAGACGGAACTGATCGCGATAACGGCCCAGCACGACGTCCACATTCCCCGCGCCCCGCCGCTTGAGGTGAACCAGCACCGTCCAGTCGCCTGTCGCCATCGTCTCCCCCACCTCGATGCGCGGCGAATGCAGCATGTGGACCGCCCATTGGCTGTTCCCACCAATCATCGTACACAGGAAGTCGATGATGGCGCTGGGTCCGTTCAGCGGATCGAAGCCATAATCCCCAACGAAATCATCGGTAAACAGCTCCCCCATCATCGCGCGCGCCGCCTCTGTGTCGCTGGCGGCAAGGTCTGCCGCCGCACAGTAGCGGGCCTTCAGGTTGGCGATGGCCAACGCATGGTCGGCGATCATGGTCACTTGGCTTCCAATTCAAGACGCTTGACAACCAGCTGCTTCAAGTCCGCAGTCTTGATCTTTGCGCTGCCTGTCAGTTGCAGATCATCCTCGCTGAAGAAAAGCACCCGGCGCGGCACCTTGTAGCTGGCGAGCTGGTCCTTGGCGAAGCCGCGGATCTGCTCCTGATCCAGCGCCGTCCCTTCATGCGGCACGATGCAGGTCACGACCAATTCGCCCAGGGTCTCGTGCGGCACGCCCACGGTCTGCGTGACCTTCACCCCTGGGCAGGATTTGATGATCGCGTCGATCTCCACCGGAGAAACATTGGCGCCGCCGGTCTTGATGATGTCGTTGAGCCGCCCTTCCCAGTGCAGCCGCCCTTCCTCATCAAACCAGCCGCCATCGCCCGTGCGGAAAAAGCCTTCGCCATCCACGCTCTCGTCGAGCGGAATGCCGATATAGCCGAGCATCAGCGTCGGCCCCTTTACGGCAATCTCGCCGCGCTCGCCTAGCGGCACGACCTCGCCCGTCAAGGGGTCCAGGATCTTGAAGACATTGCCCGGCAGCGGCGCGCCATGGCTGCCGCCGATCTTCTCCAGCGGCGTATCAGCGTCGAAGATCGCGCTGATCGTGAAAGTCTCGGTATTGCCATAGGCCGCCATCGGCTCGTGCCAGTCGGTCTTGACGGTCGGATGACGCCCGAGCGGCGTATGCTGGCCGACATAATAGAGCGACGAGACATCCACATCGTTCCAGTTGGCAGCGGCTTCCAGCTGCGCCCATTGATGCGGCCAGGCGAAGGCCATGGTCGCCTTTTCCTTCTCCATCAGCGCCATCGCCTCTTCAGGCTGGAAGGTCGCCTGCAGGATCAGGCTGCCCCCCGCCGACAGCGCCCCGCCGATCGCCATCGCGAAATTGCCCGACCAGAAGAAGCCGTTCGCCGACCACGCCCGCGCATCGTCCTTCGCGGACAGAAAGCGCCGCCAGCGCCAGAGCTGCAGCGTCACGCCGCGATGCATGCTCAATATGCCCTTGGGCTTGGCGGTGGAGCCGGAAGAGAAGAACAGCACGCCCGGATCGGCGGGCATCACCGTCGCAGCGGTCGCGTCGACGATGGCCTGCGCCACGCCTTCCCCGCGCGCCAGAAAACTGTCCCAATCCTCGATCGCACCCGTGCCGCCGCCGATGCTGGCGACATGACGCAGGAACGGGAATTTGACGGAGGAAAGCGCGCCCGGCGCAGCATCGGCGATGGCGGGCTCCAATTGCGCAACCATCTCCGCGAAGTCCTTCTTGAGCACTTTGCGTTCCATCAGCAGCACCGTGCAGGCGGAAGACTGGAGCAGATGGTCGAGCTCAGCCTGGGTCGAGAAGGTGGACAGGGTCGCCGCTACACCGCCCGCCAGCGCCGTGCCGAACACCGCCGCAAGAAATTCCGGCCGGTTGGTCATGAGCACGCCAACGCGCGTGCCCTTGCCCACGCCGCAGGCGATAAGCGCCCGTGCGACCGCATTAGCGCGTGCCCATAGTTCATCATAGGTCCAGCGCGTCACGCCGCCCGGCTCATGCATGACCAGCGCTTCGCGCCCGCCAAAGCCCTGCGTCACCTCACGCAGCCACCCGCTCAGGGTCAGCGTGCCAAGGCCCGGCTCTTCCGAGAGTGGCGGCCCTGCAACGATGGAAATCGGCCTAGTCGACATGCCTCGTCCTGCTCCTGCTTTCACGCCGGCGGCAGCCCGAAATCGGCTGCCGCTGTTTCCGGTCCGCGATCAGCGATTGACGTCCACGATAACGCGACCGCGTACCTTGCCGTCCAGCAGGTCCGATGCTGCGGCGACCGCCTCGCCCAGGCTGATCTCATGCGCGATCACTTCGAGCAGCGAGGGATCGAGATCGCGCGCGAGCCTTTCCCAGGCCGCCAGGCGCTTGGCCTTGGGCGCCATCACGCTATCCACGCCGAGCAGGCGCACGCCGCGCAGGATGAAGGGCATGACCGTCGCCGGGAAATCCGCGCCCTGCGCCAGACCGCAGGCCGCCACGGCGCCGCCATAGCGGGTCTGGGCGCAGGCATTGGCGAGCGTGAAGCTGCCCACTGAGTCAACGACGCCGGCCCAGCGCTCCTTCTGCAGCGGCTTGCCCTTTTCGGAGAGCTCCGCCCGGTCGATGAACGAGTCAGCGCCCAGCTGCTTCAGATAGTCGCCCTCGGTCGCCTTCCCGGTGGAGCCGACCACGGTGAAGCCGAGCTTCTTGAGCAGGGCCACCGCGACGCTGCCCACGCCGCCCGTCGCACCCGTCACCAGCACTTCGCCCTGCTCGGGCTTGATCCCGGCGTTGACGAGCGCTTCGACACACAGCGCCGCTGTGTAGCCGGCGGTGCCGATCGCCATCGCCTGCTTCGGCGTGAAGGCGGAAGGCAGCGGCACCAGCCAGTCGCCCTTCAACCGCGCAACCTGCGACAGCCCGCCCCAATGCCCTTCGCCGACACCCCAGCCGTTCAGCACGACCTTGTCGCCGGCCTTCCAGTCCGCATGGCTCGTTTCGCGGACCGTGCCGACCAGGTCGATGCCCGGTACCATCGGGAACTTGCGGACTACCGGGGACTTGCCGGTGATGGCCAGCCCATCCTTGTAGTTGAGCGTCGAATATTCGACGTCGATGGTGACATCGCCCTCGGGCAGTTGCGACTCATCGACCTTGGCGATCGAGACGGTCTGCTTCTCGTCGGTTTTTTCGATCAGAATGGCAGAAAACATGATGTTCTTCCCTTTCGGACAATCAGGATGGAAATTTCGGCACAAGCATTGAGCCTGGGACTGACACGGGTTGAGGGAGGAACAGAGCATGTCGTCATGACATCACGCTCTTCCCGTCCGCACCCGCACGGGCGCACCGACTGTTTCGCCGAGCCGCCGCGCAATTTCGGGAAAGCGCTCGCTGCGCATGGAGCCGAACATGCACAGGCGCAGACATTCCTGGGCGAGACGGCGGGCAAGTCCCGATCGCTCCTCTTCGCTACGCGCGTGTGACTGCGCCCACACCGGCCACAGGAACGCCCCGGCGAGCATCAACACCGACAGGACTTCCGCGTCCACGCCATCTTCGGACAGGTCGCTGTCGGCAAAACGTTGCAACGAGCCTTCATATTCCCGCCAGAAGGGGTCCGCCATCGGGTCCGACGAGGAGAGCAATTGCAACAGCCAGATCCGGCACAGCTCGGGATTTTCCATCGCGAAATTGGTCAATCGGTCCGTCGTGTCCGCGATGTCCACCTGCTCCACGCGGCGTTCACCGATCGTCGCGGGATCGCCGAAGACCGCGCGGAACATCTTGTCCGACACCCAGTCGGCCGTCGCCTCGATCAATTTCTCGCGCGTTTCGAAATGCTGGTAGGCCGTGCCGCGATTGACCCCCGCCAGATGCGCGACTTCGGAAAGGCTGATCCCTTCGGGGCCGTCCTTGGCAAGCAGCGTCCGCGCCGCCTCCAGGATCGCCTCGCGTGTCGCGGCGGGGTCTCTCGATCGCCTTTTCCGTGGTTCCGTCATCGTGCCGTCCTTCAATTATCTGTCATGACCCGCATCGCCGCGCATATCGGCAGGCGGGAGGGTCGTCACCAAAGTGACAGCACGTATCAACATCACTGCTGTCTATCAGGCAAGCGCATCAGACAGCCGGCAATGCCGATCCAACGACATCCCTGCGCGCCCTGCCGTGATAGTCAATAAGCCGGCTTGCTGGTCTCGCGGTGGCGATGCGTTCATCGCTCCCGCGAAGGATTGCAGATAAAACCTCGCCCAGAAACGGCAGAAGGCCGGGCAGCGCAATCGCCACCCGGCCCTCTCCCACCTTCATGGATAAGGCGTTGGCGATCAGCGCGAACCGAAGAAGAAGCGCACGTTGAGGCCAATTTCCCGCGGCGGCGTAACCGTGGCGCCGGTATAGGGGCTGGTGTAGGTCGCCGCAGCCGTCGTGGCGCCCGTGGCCGTAAAGCCGGTGATCTGCTGATAGGCGGTGAACAGAGGCGTCGTCCGCGTCAGCACCTTCGTCGTGTCGAAGATGTTCTTGGCGAACAGCGACACTTCCCAGCCACCATCGGGTGCGCGGATACCCGCGTACATGTTGAGTAGGGCGAAGGCACCGACATCGTCGAAGTTGTTCGAAGGATCGCCCTGCGACTTGCCGCTATAGTTCAGCAGGCCGCGAACGAACCCGTCGACCTTGCTGGAAACGGCTAGCTTGTACTCGCTCTGCACGGTGGCGGTGAGTGGCGGCAGGAACGCCGCGCGCTGCGACACGGCGCAGGACGAAAGGTTGTTTGCGCCGACCGCCGCCTGAAGCTGCGCGAGCGTAGGCGCAGAGCCCACGGCGTCGGGCACGCCATCACTGTTCAGATCGTTACAGGGAATGTTGCCATTCTTGATCTTGCCCAGCGAATAGCTGGTGGTCACGCCGATATTCCAGGCATGGGTGACATCGAACAGCCACTCCGCCTCGACACCGTTCACTTCGACCGGCACAGCGCCCACAAAGTTGAAGGACGAGACCTGCTGCGCCGTACCCGTAACCGCGCCGGCGGCATTGCGGACAGCAACAGTGTTCACATAGTAGACGCCGTTGTTCGGAACGCGGAATGGGAAGTTCTTATACTTCTGATGATAACCGGTGAGGTTGAACCGCATCCGGCCATCCATCAGCGTCGTCTTCACGCCCACTTCATAGGATTTCGATGTTTCCGGCGGCAGGTTGAGGAACGACCGTTCAAGCGCCGACTGAGCGATGCTGAAATCGCCCACCACGTTGATGCCGGGACGAAAGGAACTGCCCGTTGCAGCATAGATCAGGATGTTCGGCGTCACGTTATATTTGACCGAACCGCTGTAGATGAGCTTATCCACATCCTGCGTATCGGCCGCGATCGTATTGCCGTTCACCGCCAGGAAGTTGCGTGACTTGTACGATATCTGGCGGACGCCGCCCGAAATTTCGGCCGCGCCGAAATGTGCGGTCAGGTTGCCGAAATAGGACTGCTCATGCGCCCTGCCGGTACGGGCCACATTGGTCTGCACGATCGACGCGATGCCGCCGCCGAAAGCGGTGGGCAGACGAACGATCGTCGGCGATGTCAGGAATGTCGGCGGATTAAGCTTGCTGTCGAAGAAGCCGACGACATAGTCGAAGATATCAAAAACCCGCTCTTCATTCTGCAAGCGGACTTCATGCGAGGTGCCCTTGGCAACGGTGTCCGTAATCTGATTGACGTCGCGGCCGATGAAGAAATTGCCGTCATCGACATTGTCTGTCGTCAGGAACTTCTGCTTGGAATGCTGCCCCTGATAGATCAGCCTCTGCCCGGCAGCGGCAAATTCGGCACGCCAGTTATAGATATCGAAGCGCTGGTTGATGTCCCGCGGCTCTTCCTGGATCGACAGGCGATCCTTGGCCCTGATCAGCACGGGGCTGGCCGGCGCCGCCGGATTGACCTCGCTGAACGAAATCGCCTGGTCATAGGTCCGCGCATAACGGTCCATATATTGATAGGTACCTTCCAGACGCACCCAGTCGGCGGGCTCGATCAAGCCAACGATACGGCCGCTCTTGGTGCGGGAATGCGGCGCCTCGCCACCGGTGATCGGACGAACGCGATCAGCTTCATTCTCGTCCCACAGGCCGGAAACGCGGATGCCGGCGATGCCCTCGATGACAGGGATGTTGAGACCGCCCTTGAAGTTCAGCGTACCGATATCATTGCCCGTCAGGTCCACGAAACCCCCAAACTCGTTCAGGTCCGGCTTGCGCGTGGTGATCGTGATGGAACCCGACGGAGAGGCGCGGCCGCGCAGCGTTCCCTGAGGGCCACGCTGGATTTCGATCTGGCCGATGTCGTACATCTGCTGCAGCACCGCACCCGGCGAAAGCGGCGCGTCGTTGAAATAGAATTCCACAGTGCCGTTGTTGCCGCTGGCATTGGCATCGAAGTTGACGCCGCGCAGACGCGCATTGCCGCCGATGCCGTTAGCATTGGTCGTCAGGTCGAGACCCGGCGCCAGCGTCTTGACGTCGGTAAACTCGCGCAGGTTGAGATCGCCGATCGCCTGGGCCGTGACGGCGTTGATGACGGCAGGCACATCCTGCACGTCTTCTTCGCGGCGGCGCGCCTGAACGATGATGGCCGGAGCATCAAAGCCATCCTGCGCTTCCTGCGCCATGGCCTGCGTCGTGGCCGTCAGCGCAGCAATGCTGGCCCCTACGCAATAATATGCTGTTTTGATTTTCACTGAAGAAATCCTCCCCAAATAGGCGCTGCAGCGGATCAGGTGCCGATGCTTGCGCGGACATCATTTTTGCTTTTTCTTGCGCATTGTTATGCCTGATTAAGTACAGACGAGAAGCCCGGAAGCCGAGCCCGGGAACATATATCGCTGTCACGATTCTACCCCGTGGCAGCGATTTACCGCGACGACGATTGGCATGACAATTCAGCGACCGCGCCCTTCACGCCCTCGCACAATATCAGACAGTTTACTCCGGGAGAGAAGACAAACCCTTCCCACCGATTTTACACAGAATGTCGCTCAGACACATGGTAATGCCGTGGCGGCTGGGGCATGAACACCATCATGGCACATGATCAAGGCACGCGGCGACGCAACCGCGGATATGAAGACACCCACAAGGCCTTGATCGAGACCGCTGTGCGGTTGATCTCCGAACAAGGGGCCAGCGCGCTTTCAATCGCGGAACTGGCCCGCGCCACGGGCATCGACCGCACGAGCGTTTATTATCACTTCAAGACCCGCGAAGACTTGCTGCGGGCGGTTCGAGACTGGTCGTCCGAGCAGCTCACCGCCGCGTTCACCGGCCCCGGATCGCAGGACGAACGCATCGACCACATCACCCGCTTCGTGCTGGAAAATCCCGAACTGATCCGCCTTTGGACCGACGACTTCCTTGCCGGAACCGACATCCGGGAAAGCTACCCCCTGTGGGACTCGCTGGTGGAAAGCATCCGCCAAAAGGTGACGGGCAGCGAGATCGACGCAGAGATTTTCTGCACGATGCTGATCACGGGATCGGTCATCGGCCCCGGCATTTTCCGCAAAGCCGTCAGCCCAGATGCGTCGAATGCCGATATTATCGAACGCTTTCGGCGCGAACAACAAAGGTTGTTGAGGACGCTCGACCTGTAGCAATCAAATTTCTACATATCTGTTGAAAAAATACCTTGGCGCTTCTATGTTCGATCCACAGAACATGATGGAGCGAGGGGATCGGCATGAACGCGCCAACCAAGGGCTTTACACAGGTAACAGCGGAAGATGTCCGGTTCCTGGGAACCGATCCCATCCCAGCGGCGCCCTATTATGATGCCCAATGGTATGAGCAGGAGCGCAAGGCGATCTTCCTGCGCGAATGGATCCAGATCGGCCATATCTGCGAACTGCCCGAGCCCGGCAGCTTCATCCGCCGCGACCTGGAATTCGCGCAGGCCTCGCTGCTGATCGTCCGCGGCAAGGATCGCGAGATCCGCGCCTTCCACAATGTCTGCACGCACCGGGGCACCCAGCTTGTCGAGAAAGAACAGGGCCGAAAATCGACGTTCAGCTGTCCCTATCATCGCTGGACGTTCGGGACCGACGGCGCGCTGATCTCAGCACCGGATTTCGGGCAGTTCCATGTCCCGAAGGCAGACTGCGCCCTTCCCTCCATCGCGTTGGAGGTGTGCGCCGGGCTCATCTTCATCAATTTCGCGGCCGATCCGCAGCCCCTGCGCGCATGGCTCGGCGACCTGGCGGAAAAGCTGGAGACGCTGCCGGTCGCCAGGGCGACGACCTTCTCCGAATATGTCTATGACATCGAAGCCAACTGGAAGCTGACCTACGACAATTTCCAGGAAAATTATCACCTGCGCTTCATCCATCCGCGCACGGGCCAGGCGACGTTGAGCCAGGATAACCCCTTCGGCTATCCGCTCGCCTACGGATTTCATGACCGGCACAGGACTCAGAGCATCTGGACCAATCCGCAGCCGAATATCCAGGAGATGCAGGGCCTCGCCTTTGGCAAGGGATATCAGGCGGCGATGGCGCGCGGGATCGTGGGCGGACCGTATGACCGCGAATATTTCGCGCTGTTCCCCAATTTCTTCCTGCTCGGAACGCCCATCCAGCATTTCTCGCATGTGGTCTATCCGATCTCCGCGACCCGTTCACGGGGCGTCATCCGCCTCTATTGGGTGGGCGAAGATGGCTCCGCCAGCGAACGCTTTGCGCGCGAATTCGCGATGGCGACCGCGCGGGACATTCATGCGGAGGATCGCTCCGTCATCGCCGCCGGCCAGCGCGGGCTGTCGAGCGGCGCGCTCAAACATATCCATTTCCAGACCCAGGAAGCCCTGTGCCGCCACCTGTTCAACAGCGTCCGTGACAGCGTGCAATCCTGGCAGGCGGAGCAACAAGCGACGGGAGCGCAGGCATGACCCTCCTTCCTACGGGATTTTCCGCGCTCGACCCGTTTGTCGCCGACTGGACGATCGAAGGCGCTGCAAACCGGGCGCGCCGCAGGACGACATCCAGCGCAGACGAACGCCGCACGTTTTTCGATGCCGGAAAGCCGTTGCTCGCGGCCGCGCTGGAACGGCTTGATGCCAAACCACTGGCCGAACATGACGAACAGGAGCGGCGCCTGATGCTGCTCTGCCTCTCCCTCGCCCATGTCGCCCAGGCGATCGAGATGCAAGGCGATGACGAGGACCGCCACGCGCCGCACCGCGAGGGCATGCGGATAACCCGAGCGCCTGCCGACGCCTGAACACGCAAAGGACAATCATCGACATGGACATGGATCTTTCGGAAAAGGTCGCCATCGTCACCGGCGCCACCGCCAATATCGGACGGGCCATTTCGCTAGGACTGGCGGCAGAGGGCATGACCGTGATCGCTGTCGGCCGCGATGAGGAGGCCGGCGCAAAACTGGCGACGGCGGGCGAACAGAACGGTATCGGCGCGATCCGCTTCGTGCGCGCCGACCTTCTCGACGCGGGGGCTCCAGCAGGTATCCTTGCGGCGGCAGACGCCATCGGCCCGGCGGCAGTGCTCGTCAACAATGTCGGCGGGAATATCGGCTCCGGCTTCTTCGCCGGATCGGACCCCGCCAGCTGGGCCGGCGACATAGACCTCAACCTCGGCACGATCCTGCGCATGACCCATGCGGTCCTGCCCGGCATGATCGAACGGGGCGGCGGCGCCATCGTCAACATCGGATCGACGGCCGGCCTGGTCGGCGACTATATGCTGCCGGTCTATTCGGCGGCGAAGGCCGCGGTCCACGGCTTTACCAAGGTGCTGGCCAAAGAGGTCGGGCAGCATGGCATCCGCGTCAACTGCGTCGCCCCTTATGGCACGGTGTCGCGAGACCCCGAAGCCTTCAGCACGGGCAGCCGCTTCCATCCCGACAGCAGTTTCTTCAGCAAGGCGTTCGCCGAGACGAGTTCGGCCGACATGGCCAAGCGCTCACGCCAGACGGTTGTCGGGCGGCCGGTTGCGACACCAGAGGAAGTCGCCTCGCTCGCTATCTATCTCGCGTCCGGCAAGGCGAGCTTCATTACCGGACAGGTCTATCCGGTCGATGGCGGCAGCCTTCTGTGAAGCGGCGGCGGCCCACATAAACAGAGCGCTAGGCTTCGTCAGCCTGAGCGCGCTCTGCCATTATTTTCCGAAAGTTTCGAAGCGGATGGGATCATCTGCTTCGAAAATGCTTCAGGCCGGGCCAAAGCGGAAGACGACCAGCTTGTTGCCATCCAGATCGCGGAAATAGGCGCCATAGAAGCCATCGGGATCATCTCCGCGGATGCCGGGCTTGCCTTCACACTTGCCACCCAGTTCCAGCGCCTTCGCATGCACCGCGTCAACCACAGCGCGGGTCGGCGCAGTCATGCCGACCTGATTGCCGTTACCAGGGCTTGCCTCCCCTTCGAAAGGCTTGCCGATCAACAACATGCCGCCTTCTGCGCCCTTATAGGCGACAAGACCCGGCCGGTCGAACGCCCTGACCGCGCCGAGCAATTCCGCGAGGGCATTATAAAAGCCCCTCGCGCGCTCCAGATCGCGCGTACCAAAACGTGCGGTGCTTATCATGTCACTGCCTCCCCTTATCTTCCGCCCATTGCTGCCCAGCGCTCGGGCACCATCCAGACATATTCGATGTAGTGCCCCAGCCATTCGCGCGCATCGAGATAGACGAACTCCAACATGCCAGACGTCCCGCCCTTCAGGACGATCGGGAAAGGCTGCTTGTCCACCCTCGCCATGAAGGCATCCCAATCATCCACGAGATGGCAGATGTGGTGGAAGGCCAGCCCGTCATCGGCGGGCAGCGCGTCCCTGAAGAGCGCCAGCACGTCGCCTTCCTTGGGCTCGATCAGCTCGAATTGCATGTCCTCCACCCAGATGAAGGCCAGTTTCTGCACACCCGCACCCTCGCCCTTGGGCGTCCAGACGTTGACCGGCACCTCTATCTCGTGAAGGGCGCGGATATCGGCCCGCTCCTTGAACTGGGCCACGGCCTTGTCGACATTTCGGGTGACATAGGCGTTCTGATAATGGCGTCCGACGATCATGGCTCAGCCCTCCCGCGCGACATCATAACGGGACAGGTAGCGTTCGAACCCCGCCGTCAGTTGTTCGACCGACAGGCCATATTGGTCGAGCTTATATTCATGCTTGCCGAACTTTCCCTGCGGATTGTCATCCAGCCAGGTCTGCATCGCGGCCTCCGCCTCGGGCGTGAAGTCGTCGCCCAGATCCGCATAGAGCCGGCGCATCGACCCGATCGGATCGGACAGCAGCTCCGCGTAATGCACGTCGATCATGCTGTCCTCGCCATGGCGGTCACGAAAGTCCATGATCCGCTCCGCGTGCAGCTTTGCCTGATAGCTGCAGTTCTCGGCGAGCCATTCCTTATCCACCCGGCCCATGAAGCCCATATGCGCAAGGCTGATGATCGAGCAGAAGCTGCCCATCGCGGTCAGTGGGTCGCGATGCGTCCACACGAGACGCGCATCGGGGTAGACCGCCTTGATAGTGTCGAGCCACAGGGAATGGCTCGGCATCTTGAGGTTCCAGGTGCCCGGTGCGTCGGCCTGTAACAGCTGCAGGAAGCGCTTGTGATAATCATAGGCCGACGTCATGTCGGTCGAAAACAGCCAGTCGCGATAATTGGGCAGCTTGCCCCTAGATTCGAGCGCCAGCGCCTTGAAGTCATGCGCCATGAAGAAGATGCACTCGTTGGGATAGACGGCCGAGTTGCGATAATATTTGCCCATTTCCGGCCGGGCGGCGAGCATCGCCCTTTCCTGCTCCAGCCTCGCGATGGCGCGCGGGTCCGTCTTCAAGGTGGCGGTGGTCGCCGGCGGCACCGGATCGTCGATTTCCCAGGTCAGCGGAGAGCGCCGAGCGGGATCGCAGGCCAGCAGGTTGCTGAGCAAGGTCGTGCCCGTGCGCGGAATGCCGAAGACGAAGACCGGCCGCTCGATGGGTCGATCCAGAAGTTCAGGCCGCTTGCTGAGATAGTCGGTCGTCTTCAGCCGGGTTGAAAGGAGATCGACGATGGTCGCCGCCATCCGCCCCTGGCCGCCCTCCGATAGTCCGGTCGCGTTCAGGTCCGCGACCAGAATGTCCAGGCCCTCGCGATAGGATTGGGAATCGAAACGATCGAGCCCGGTATTCTTGTGCGCCTGTTCTATCAGCGCGTCGACGACGAGCGGCTCGCTCATGGCATTCTCTCCCGATCATGGATTTTTCTGCATCATGCGAAGCAGCGGCCAGAGCGCCAATCGCCATGACTTTGCCGATCAGGACGGATCATCGATATCGGGACATATCGATACCGGCAGATAAGCCGGTCAGCCGGGTTTCGGCATTCTGCGCTGACGGAACTGGCGCGGCGTCGATCCCGTCGCGCGACGAAAGGCGAAAGAGAAGCTCGACGGCGATGAAAAGCCCAGCGCGAAGGCGATTTCCTTGATGCTCTCGCGCGATCCAAGGTGCCGCTTGGCCATCTCTATGCGGGTCTGGGCAATATGATCCCCGATGGAGCAACCGCGACTGGCCTTGAACCCGCGGGTGAGCTGGCGCACGGACATATTGCACAATGTCGCCAGTTCCTCGAGCGGAGGCACGGGGCCTTCCTGATGGAGGCGCTCGTCAATCCGGCGCAGGCGCCAGGATGAAAGCCCGCCCGCGATCGGTCCTTCCGAGATCGCCCGGCAATAGCGCGCCACCTCTATGGCCAGTTGCCCGGCGATCATCTCTGCCAGTTCCTGGCTGCCGGGGCCGGGATGACGCACCTCTTCCGCCAGCCGCATCAGGCAGGAACGCATGTGCGGATGCGCGATATCGAGCCCGGCTTCCAGCCGCCGGTCGGTCCACTCGATCCCGCCACCCAGCCAACGATCGACCGCATCAGCCTCGATCTCACAAATGATCGAGGCCTGATTACCCCCCTTCTCGCTGCGCAAATGCAGCGCCTCGCCGGGCGGCACCAGGAAGATTTCGCCCAGTCGCTCGAAGCGGTGCGGCCCCCAGCGATCCCGATAGCAGCCCCGCGCGCCTTCCGGCCTGGGCGTCAGGCACAAATCCAGCCAGTAATGATCTTCGCGCCGGAACACCCGATTGGTGGGCGTATCGAGTCGCAGCCGCATGGTCCGCGCGCTCGCCAGAGAAACATTGATCTCCGCCTCGTAGATCGACTCCGCATAGGTTTCCGTTTCCATCCTCGTCCCCGGCGGCCGTTTATCTGTGGCCCTATGGCGGTAATATGGCCCAGTATCAATACTCACGTCAATTGCGGCAAGGCCCCGTTCCCGGACATGCTTACACCATCGATCGACCGCAGAAGCATGCGGCGCAACAGGAGAGCATGGCGATGGGTCTTTTCGACTGCACGGGCAAGGTGACGCTGGTAACGGGCGGCAATGGCGGTATCGGTCTCGGCTTTGCGCGGGGCATCGCGAAGATGGGCGGCAATGTCGCCATCTGGGCGCGGAATGCGGAAAAGAACGCAGAGGCAAAGGCAGACCTGCTCGCGGCCGGCGCAGGGCGGGTGGAAACCTATGCGGTCGATGTCTCGTCCGAACGGAATATCGTGGAGGGCTATGAGCAGTTGATCGCCGATTTCGGCCGCCTCGATTGCGTCTTCGCCAATTCCGGCCGCGCATCGAAGAGCCGCTCCGTCCTGACGCTGGACGCGGCGGAATGGCATGATCTGCTGGCGGTCAACCTCCACGGCGCCTTCTTCACCCTGCGCGAGGCCGCCAAGCTGATGGTGAAGCGCGCGGAAGCCGGGGAGCCGGGCGGATCGCTGGTCTATTGCGGCAGCCTCTCGATGTTCCACGGCATTGCGGGCATCAACAATTATGCCGCGTCCAAGGGAGGCATGGGCGCGGTCGTGCGCGGCATGGCGGCGGAACTGGGCAAATATGAGATCCGCGCGAACTCGATCGCGCCAGGTTATATCAAGACCGGCATCGGCACCGATCAGGCGATGAGCGAGGAAATGACCGCCCGCATGGCCGCCGTGGACGCGCATTTCTCCGCGAAGACGCCGATCCATCGCCCCGGCCGGCCCGAGGATTTCGAAGGAATCGGCGCCTATCTGTGCAGCGATGCCTCGAAATATCATTCCGGCGACACGATCGTCATCGACGGCGGCAGCCTGATCTATCCGCCCTACGCTTTCTGATCTCGCGGAGAAGGACAGTCCCATGCACCTGCTCAATATCCACGATGTCAACGATGTCCGGCTCGACAGCTATGAGCGACCAGAGCCCGGCCCCAAGGACGTGGTGGTCAGGATGAAGGCCTGCGGCATCTGCGGCAGCGACCTGTCCTATATCAAGAATGGCGGCATTCCCGGCCCCGGCAAGCTGACGGCGCTGGGCCATGAGGGCGCGGGCGAGATCATGCTGGTCGGCGCCGATGTGGATGGCGTCAAGGTTGGCCAGCCGGTCATCATCAACCCGATGAACACGCCCAGCTATATCGGCAGCGGCGGCCCGGAAGGCGCCTTTACCGAGGAATTGCTGGTACGGGACGCCCGGCTCAACGACAGCCTGCTTCCCATCCCGCCGGGCATCCCCTTCGATGTGGCCGCGATGTGCGAGCCGCTTGCCGTGGCGATGCACGGCGTCAACCGCGCACAGGCAAAGGCCGGCGACAAGGTCGTGATCTTCGGCTGCGGCCCGATCGGGCTCGGCATGGTGCTGTGGGCCATCGATCGCGGTTGCAAGGACGTAATCGCGCTCGACCTTTCCGACGAGCGGCTGGAACGTGCTCGCGCACTGGGCGCCCACGGCATCAATCCCGGCCAGGAAGACATGGTGGCGCGCATCAAGGAGATCCATGGCACGGAAATGTGCTTCGGCCGCGAAAAGGCGGGGACCGACGCCTATATCGACGCCGCGGGCGGCCCCACGATCTTGGCGGACGTCGTCAAGCTCGCCAAGCGGCACGCCCGCCATGTCATCACCGCCGCCTATATGAAGCCCGTGGAGCTTCCGGCCAGCGCAATGCTGACCACCGAGATGACGATCACCACCGCGGTCGGCTATCCCGACGAGTTCCCGGAGGTGATCGCCGCCATGCCCCGCCTCAAGGACAAGATCGCAGCACTCATCAGCCACAAACTGCCCTTCGAACAGGTGCTGGACGGCTTCAAGATCGCCGCCACGCCCCAGTCCGCCAAGGTCATGATCGAATTTTAAGGAGTCGTTCGATGAGCACCAAAGCCCAGACACCGCTCGGCGCGCTCGTGACAGCAGGCGACGGCCAGACCGCCGCCGAGCAGATCGGCGACGGCATCTTCATGGTGAAGGATATTTCCAACGCCTATCTGGTGACGACAGCTGACGGCGACCTGATGGTCAACACCGGCTTTCTCGGCAATGGCGCGCGGAACAAGGCACTCTTCGCCCCGCACCGGACAGGGCCGCTCCGCCGGATCCTGCTGACACAGGCGCATGCCGACCATTATGGCGCCCTGCCCGACCAGAAGGAAGCCGAGACGCAGGTGATCGCCGGCGCCGGATTTACCGACACCTGCGACTATTTCGATCGGCTGGCGCCATTTCTGGGCCGGCGATCGGGCAAGCTGTGGGCATCGATGATACGGCGCGACGGGCCACCGCCCAAGCCGCCCATCGTCGTGCCGGACAACGAGGTCGCAGGCGTCCATGCGTTCGAACAGGGCGGTCGCCGGTTCGAGGTAACGAAGACGCCCGGCGGCGAGACCCTCTGCTCGGTCTTCGTCTGGCTGCCTGACGAGAAGACCATTTTCACCGGCAACCTCTTCGGTCCGGTGTGGCGGGCGATGCCCAACCTCGTCACCATGCGCGGCGACAAGCCGCGTCTGGTGCGCGCCTATCTGAAGTCGGTGGAGCAGGTCCGGGCGCTGGCGCCCGAACTGGTGATCACCGGCCATGGCGAACCTATTCGAGGCGCAGAGAAGATCCGCGCCGACCTGGACGTGATGCACGCAGCGGTTTCCTATCTGGAAAGCGAGACCATCGACGGCATGAACGCGGGCAAGTCCGTACAGCAGCTCATGCGGGAGATCGTCCTGCCGGAAGCGCTGACGATCGGCCAGTTCCACGGCAAGGCCTCCTGGGTCGTCCGTGCCATCTGGGAAGAAAATGCCGGCTGGTTCCATTATGAGGACGGCACGACGGCGCTCTATGGCGTTCCGCGCAGTGCGGTGAGCGCGGACCTCGCTGAGTTGGCGGGCGGCCCCGCTGCCCTGGCGGGCCGGGCGAAGGCCCATGTCGAGGCCGGGGCACCGCTGGAAGCGCTGCACCTGCTCGACATCGCGCTTGATGTCGCACCGGATGACGCTGCCTCGCTGACCGTCAAGAAGGCGGCGCTCGAACAACTCCTGGCCGCGAGCGGCGGCACCAACCTGTCCGAAACCATGTGGCTCAAGGCGGAGATCGCCGACGCCGAAAAGCGGCTTACACCTGCCGGCTGAGCGATACGCGCTGATTGAACAACAGGCGCCGGCTGCGGCCCGCGCGCCCCTCTTACAGGGAAATGAATGAAGACCATGGCACGCACATTGACCCACCTTGAACGCCTTGAGGCGGAGAGCATCCACATCTTGCGGGAGGTTGTGGCGGAGGCTGAGCGCCCGGTGATGCTGTATTCGGTTGGGAAGGACAGCGCGGTGATGCTGCATCTGACGCGCAAGGCGTTTTATCCTTCGCCGCCGCCCTTTCCGCTGCTGCATGTCGACACGACGTGGAAGTTTCGCGAGATGTATGCGCTGCGCGACCGGAT
>JARFNK010000022.1 GCA_029167225.1 Sphingobium arseniciresistens | reverse complement strand
ATCGGCACGTACAGGCATTCCTTGTTGCCCATCTCGTAGCGGGTGCCGTCGACCGTGATCGCGCCCGGCCCGCCGATGTTGACGATCCCCGCCTCGCGCCGCTCCAGGAAGGGCTTGCCCGAAGCCGACGCCGGCACCACCTGCTCGGGCAGCTTGATCACCCCGCCCGCCGGCACCGCGCCGCCGATCACGAACCGCTCATTATGCGAGTAGTTCAGCTTCACCTCGCCCGCCACGAACATCCCGCCCACAAGATAGCGCTCGCGCAACGCCTCATTCTCCACGCACTCCATCATCTCGGGATGCGTCGCGTGATACGTCTTCTCAAACATGGGGTCACTCCATCTCAATGTGCTGCATGCGCTATAGTCGCGCTTGGGCGTGATGTAACCAAAAATTCCCTAAATGTGGAATTGATATCCAATATGCAGATGTTCAGCCGGTTTTCGCATCCAGCAGGATAACGTGCAGGAAGCGGGGGCCATGCGCGCCGCGGACATAGGTGCCCTCGATATCCGTGGTGCCCGATACGCCGGTAATCCAATAATGCGCGCGGGGCTGCGCGCCGGGCAGGATCGCATCTTCCAGATAGGGATGGATAGCGCCTGTGGATAGCAGAACGATATGATGCAGCGCCAGGAAATTGGGCAGCATCGGTGCAACCGGGCTCGTTTCGAACACCAGCGATCCAGTCTCCGCGATGCCGCATCGGGCCACCGCGATCGCTGCGGGTTCATTCGGCGCGGCGCGTCCGTGTAGCGTGAAGTTGGACCAGTCGCAGCCGAGCAGGGCGGGTTCGGGCGGCAGCACCACCGCATTGGGCAGGCCGTGCCCGGCAAGATAGCGTGACACGGCCTCCGGGAGGGCTGCGATGTCACCGATCCGGTCATGGGTCGCGGCAATGCTGGGCAGCGAAAGGCTGGCGAGGAAGGTTCCTTCCAGCTCATCCAAGTCGACCGTGGGGCGCTCCGGCGTGATCAGCAGTGCGCTCGCCTCTGCGTCGATCGGACCGGGCGCGTCTGTCCTGAGCCGAGCGAGGATGGTGTCGCGGCTGCTCATTTGCGGCGCTCCGAGGCATATTGGGCCATGAAGGTGCGGGCTGCGGGCTTTGGCATGTCGCGATGCCGGGTCCATCCGCCGGCGAGCGGCAGGCGAGCGATCCAGCCCTTGCCGCCCATGAGCCGCATCGCGCGGACCGCGATGCCGGTGCCGAGGCGATAGAGCCGGGGGCGCCCGGCAACCCAGGCCCAGATGCCGATGCCCGCGCGCATCGTCGCGGGCTCCAGCCCTTCGCGCCAGCTCTTCTCGCGCCAGCCGCGCAGCAGCGTGGGCAGGGGGATGCGGACCGGGCAGACTTCCTGGCACTTGCCGTTGAGCGTGCAGGCATTGGGCAGGTCGCGGCTGGCGGCAAGCCCGTCCAGCACCGGCGTCAGCACCGCGCCCATCGGCCCCGGATAGGTGCCGCCATAGGCATGGCCGCCGATCTGGCGGAACACGACGCAATGGTTCATGCAGGCGCCGCAGCGGATGCAGCGCAGCATCTCCGCTAGCCCTTCCTCGCGCATCTTCGTGCGGCCATTGTCGACCAGTACGATATGCATCTCTTCCGGGCCGTCGGGATCGTCCGCGCGCTTGGGGCCGGTGTAGAAGGTCGTATATTGGGTCAGCGCCGCGCCGGTCGCGGAGCGCGCCAGCATCCGCAGCATGTGGACGGTGTGCGCCATGGAGGGCACGATCTTCTCGATGCCGGCCGTTACGATATGGACGCGGGGCGGGACCAGCGACAGCTCGGCATTGCCTTCATTGGTGACGGTGCAGACCGCACCGGTATCCGCCACCAGGAAATTGGCGCCGGAAATGCCGACGTCCGCGCCCAGCATCTGGCCGCGCAGTTCCCGCCGGGCGCTCTCGGCCATGGCAGCAATGTCTTCCGTCACATGCGGTTCGCGGTGGCGGGCCTTGAACAGGGCGGAAACCTGTTCGCGGGTCTTGTGCATCGCTGGCCAGATGATGTGCGAGGGACGCTCGTCGGCCAGCTGGATGATATGTTCGGCAAGGTCGGTCTCGACCCGGCCTATGCCTGCTTCGGCCAGGGCATGGGGCAGGCCGATCTCTTCGCCCAGCATCGATTTCGAACGGGCGACGGTCTTCGCGCCAGCCGCCTTGCAGATGTCGATGACGATGGCGCAGGCTTCGTCGGCGGTGCTGGCCCAGTGGACCTTCGCCCCGGCGGCGATGGCGTTCGCCTCGAATTGCTCGAGATAATGGCCGAGATGCGCGACCACATGATCCTTGATCGCTGCCGCGCGGTCGCGCGCACGCTCGAAATCGGGGAAGGCGGCGACGGCGACGGCGCGCTTGGCTTCGGCTGTGCCGGCGGTGCGCTCGACCGCGACCTTCAGGATGCGGTCGGCCAGCGCCATGTCGGCGCGCGCCTTGAAACTTGCCGCGTCGGCGCGATCGGTAACGCCGCTCATTCCTCTTCCCCGATGGCCGGGCCGTCACCCATGCCGGCGAGTAGTTCGACCGCGTGGAAAGCCCGGATGCCCGAACCGCGACGGTTGAGCTTGCCCGCCATGTTCATCAGGCAGCCAAGGTCTCCGGCGAGCAGCAGGTCCGCGCCCGTCGCTTCGATGGCGACGGCCTTCTCATCGACGATAGCGTTGGAGATCGCCGGATATTTGACGCAGAAGGTGCCGCCGAAGCCGCAACAGGTTTCCTCGCCGGAGAGCGGGGCGAGGGTCAGCCCGTCCACCGCCTTCAGCAGCCGGCGGGGCTGGGCCTTGATCCCCAGTTCGCGCAGGCCCGAGCAGCTGTCATGATAGGTCGCCTTTGCATCGAGGCTGACATCATCGGGCCGCCATCCGCGTACCTCGTCCAGATAGGCCATGATCTCGAAGGTCTTCTCGGCGACGGCGCGGGCGCGTGGCCCCCATTCGGCATCCTCCTCGAACAGTTCGGGATAATGGCAACGGATGGTGCCGGCACAGGAGCCGGAAGGCACGACGACATGCTCGAAGGGTTCCAGCACGGCGATGGTCTGGCGAGCGATGGCGGTGGCATGGGCGCGATCGCCCGAATTGAGCGCGGGCTGCCCGCAGCAGGTCTGTCCTTCGGGGACGACGACCTCGCATCCGGCGGCTTCTAGCGTGCGGATCGCGGCGAAGCCGATGCGTGGCCGCATCAGGTCGACGAGGCAGGTGACGAACAGTGCGACGCGCGGGGTGGCGGACATCGGCTCAGACCCCGTGGCGTCGTGCGAAGGACAGGAAGAGATCGGGCCACAGCACTGGCGCGGCCGGCGACGTGGGGGGCAGCAGGCCAAAGCCATGGCCGCCATTTTCGAACAGATGGCACTCTGTCGGCACCTTGAGCGCGCGCAGGGCGGCGAGCATCGCAAGGCTGTTTTCGGGCGGCACCGACCGGTCGTCCAGCGCATGGGCGAGGAAGACGGGCGGCGCGCCGGTCGCCATCACATCCATGTTCATGGAATAGGCCTTCATGCGCTCCGGCGAAGGATTGGGGCCGAGCAGCTGCGTGCGCGATCCCTGATGAACATCAGGCCCTTCCATCATGATGACCGGATACATGAGCCCGGCGACGGAAAGGTTCAGGGGCTCGCGGTCGATGGCGTCCCTGGGCGCATAGGTTTCGCGCGGGGCGCGGGTCGAGAGCCATGCGGCAAGATGGCCACCCGCCGAAAAGCCGATCACGCCGATCCGCTCGGGGCTGAACTGCTCGCGCGGTGCAAGGCTGCGGATTACGCGCAAGGCGCGCTGGGCGTCCTGCAACGGGGCGTCGGCTCCGGCCGCCCAGCCATCGGCGGGCAGGCGATAGAGCAGGACGAAACAAGTGTAGCCGGCTTCGGCGAAGCGGCGGGCGATGGCATAGCCCTCGTGACCGATGGCGACGCGGGTATAGCCGCCGCCGGGGATCAGTAGCATCGCTGCGCCGTTCGGGCGGGCAGGGCGCAGCATGGTGAGGGTCGGGGTCACGATATGGGCAAAGAAGCTGTCGTCCGCCGGACCGTCCGGCTTGCGGAGCGCTTCCTCCTCCTTGACCGTCACCTTCTCACCGCCCGGCGCAGGGCCTTTCCAGATCGGAAAGCGCGTGAAGCCCTGCGGCACGGGGATGGATTGCCCGAGTGTCGCAGCGGCGGCAGGCGCGGCCAGGCCCGAAAGCGCGGCTGCAGTGATGAGGGTGCGCCGGTCGATCGCGGTCATTGGCAGCTCGTCTTCCCAAGGGCTGTGGTGCGTTCCAGAGCGGGGCGGGCATCCAGCACCTGGCCCGATATCGGCAGGTTTAGCCCCTTGAGCGCGCCGGCCACCAGATTGGCGACGCCGCGGGCGCCCAGTTCGCTGAAATGGGTGTCGTCGGCGATCCCCTTGGGAAAGCCGGGCAGGGCTTCCCCCGCCTTGTAATGCAGATAATAGGCGCGCGATCCCTCTTGCCCGGCCTTGTCGACCCAGGCGCGGGAGAGCGCTTCCAGATCGATCAGCGGCGTATGGGTAAGGCCGGCGAGTTCGCGCACGACGGCGGAATATTCGGCGAAGTCGGCCTTGGCCCGTCCATCTGCCCCGAAGGACCGGCGCGCGACCGGGGTGACGAGCACGGGCACGCCCCCGGCGCTCTTCACGTCGAGAATGAACCGCAACAGGTTGTTGCGATAATCGGTCGTGGCGGCGGCGAAGCGTTCCGGCTTGGCCCGATACGCATCATTATGGCCGAACTGGATCAGCACGGTGTCGCCGGGCAACAGGTCGGCCATCAGCGTGTGCCAGCGCCCCTCCGTCAGGAAGGTGCGGGTGCTGCGGCCGCCCATCGCGTGATTGATCACCCGGATGCCCGGCGCAAGGCCGCAGCCGAGCATCATGCCCCAGCCGGTCTGCGGATAATTGGCGGCCTTGTAGTTGGAGGCCGTGGAATCCCCGGCGATCAGGATATTGCTGCCGGGGCGTGCCGAAGCGGAAGGGGCCAAAGGTGCCGGGGCAGAAGCCGTGGGCGCAGCAAGGGCGGGTGCCGCGCTCATCAACAGCGCGGTCGCAGCCGACAGCATGGGGATGGCGCGGCGCGACCTCATTGCAGGTTCACGAACATGCCGCCGTCAACCAGCAGCGCGGCGCCGGTGACATAGGCTGCCATGTCCGATGCGAGGAAGACGATCGGGCCGGCCATGTCCTCGGGCTGGCCGAGGCGGCCGAGCGGCGTGCGCTCTTCCATGTAGCGGCGCTTCTCCTCATCGGCGAGATCATCCTTGTTGATCTCGGTCAGGATCGTGCCGGGCAGCACGCTGTTGCAGCGGATGCCATGCTTGCCGAGCGCGATCGCGGTCGACTGCATCAGCGAATGCACGCCGGCCTTGGTCGGGGTGTAATGGGTCTGGAACTCGCCGCCCACCAGCGCGGAGATGGAGGAGACGGCGATGATCGAGCCGCCATGGCCCTGCTTGACCATCTGCTGCGCGGCGGCCTGCACCATATAATAGGCGCCGTGCAGGTTGACCCGGAAGGTGCGCTCCACCGTCTCGACCGGCATGTCGAGAAAGGCGTGGAACGGGCAGATGCCGGCATTGCTGACCATCACGTCGACCTTGCCGAAGGCGTCCACGGCCTTCGCCACGAAATCCTGCGCGGTCTGCGGATCGGCGACGTCACCCTTCACCGCGATGGCGCGCTGGCCAAGGGCTTCGATGGCCTCGACACAGGTCTGCGCCGGCCCATCGCTATGCGCATAGTTGATGACGACATCGGCGCCATGCTGCGCGGCGCCGATGGCGGCGGCGCGGCCGATGCCGGTCGATGCACCGGTGACGAGAACGGTTTTGCCTTCAAGCAGCTTCACGGGACGGCTTCCTTCCTGGGTGGTGTAACTATCGCCGCGTCGCGCGGCGGGGTGGCTTGACGCCGGGGCTCCAGCCCAGATCGGCGCTGATCTTGTGAACCGTGCCAAGCACTTCGTCGCTCAGCGATCCCATGCGGGCGTCATCCATATATTGGGCGGCGCTCGACACGCTGATCGCGGCGACAATGGCGCCGGATGCATCGCGGATCGGCGCGGCGACGCAACGGATCTGGTCCTCATTCTCTTCAAGGTCGAAGGTACGGCCCATTTCGGCATAGCCGCGCATCCGGTCGACCCAGACATCATAGTCCGCATGGGGAGCGCCGGCGGCCTGATCCTCGTCGAAGATGCGGTGCCAGGTGCCTTCATTGTCGTCGAGCAGCAGCGCCTTGCCGAGTCCCGTCGATGTCAGCGGCTGGCGGTCGCCGATCCGACTCGAAATCTCCACGCGCCGGCGACCGGGGATCTTGTCCAGATAGAGCGCATGGCCGTTGTCGAGGCGGCCCAGATGCACCGTATCCTCGCTGAGCGTCGCCAGATCCTCAAGCCGGGGCCGGGCGATCTGCACGACGTCGGCCTGGCTCTGCGCCAGGAAGCCCAGCTGCAGCAGCTTGGGGCCGAGCTGATAGCCCTCGCGGGGCAGGAATGTCAGGAATCCGCGATCGATGAGAGCGTTGGCAAGGCGGTGCGTGGTGGACCGTGTCAGGCCCATGCGCGCAGACAGCTCGGCCAGTTTGACCGGGCCGTCCACCACCTTGTCAAGCAGGTCGAGGCCGCGGAGCAGCGTCTGGCTGCCCTGCGTTTTCGATTTTTCCTCGCCCGCTTCCGATTCTGTGTTTGACGCGTTTTGTCTCATCTACTAATATCCTATCCCATAAGGTGAGAAAGTAAAGAGGTAAGGGGAGAGGACAGGCTCATGCCATTCCAGCTCAGACCTCCAGAAATTGAACCAATGTGTGATTGATTTCCACATTGTGGTACGTTCTGCATCCGCTTCGCGGCGGGCGCAAGCTGGATGACCGTAATCGTGTTTTCGGGAGAAGTTTGAGTGCCGATATCGACCTTGTCGAAGATCAAGCATGTCCGCGCCTTTACCGTGCGTGGAGGTGGTGCAGATTATCATGATCAGGGTGAAGGCCACTGGATCGACAATCACATTGCGACGCCGATGTCGCGCTACCCGGAATATCGCCAGTCCCGCCAGAGCTTCGGGATCAACGTGCTGGGCACGTTGGTGGTGGAGATCGAGGCCGAGGACGGCACGGTCGGCTTCGCGGTGACGACGGGCGGCGAGCCGGCGGCCTATATCGTGGAGAAGCATCTCGCCCGCTTCCTCGAAGGGCGCTCCCCCACGGATTATGAGAAGATCTGGGACCAGATGTACTTCTCGACCCAATATTATGGCCGCAAGGGGCTGGTCGTGAACGCCATCTCCGGCGTCGACCTGGCGCTGTGGGATCTGCTGGGCAAGCTGCGGCAGGAGCCGGTCTATCACATGCTGGGCGGCGCGGTGCGCGACGAGCTGCAGTTCTACGCCACCGGCGCGCGTCCCGATGTCGCCAAGGACTTCGGCTTCATCGGCGGCAAGATGCCGCTGCACCACGGCCCGGCCGAGGGCGTCGAGGGGCTGAAGAAGAACATCGCCGAACTGACCGACATGCGCGCCAAGGTCGGCGACGACTTCTGGCTGATGTGGGATTGCTGGATGGCGCTGGACGTCGACTATGCGACCCGCCTTGCCATTGCCGCGCATGAACATGGCCTCAAGTGGATCGAGGAGGCGATCAGCCCGGACGATTATTGGGGCTATCAGCAGCTCAAGAACAACGTGCCCAAGGGCATGCTGGTGACGACCGGCGAGCATGAAGCGACCCGCTGGGGCTTCCGTATGCTCATGGAAATGGATTGCTGCGACATCATCCAGCCCGATGTCGGTTGGTGCGGCGGCGTGACCGAGCTGCTCAAGATCAGCGCGCTGGCCGATGCCCATGGCAAGATGGTCGTGCCGCATGGCTCGTCTGTCTACAGCTATCATTTCGTCATCACGCGCCACAACAGCCCGTTCGCCGAGTTCCTGATGATGCATCCGGGGCCGACGGAAGTCGTGCCGATGTTCCATCCGCAGCTGATCGGCGAGCCGGTGCCGCAAAATGGCCGGCTGAAGGCCAGCGCGCTCGACGCGCCCGGCTTCGGCGTCGAGCTCAATCGCGAGATCGCGATGCACCGTCCCTACACCCATTGATCGCATTGATCGAAAAGAAGCGAGAACAGTCATGAAACTCTGCCGTTATGGCCCCAAGGGCCAGGAAAAGCCGGGCATCGTCGATGCGGATGGCGCCATTCGCGACCTGTCGGGTATCGTCAGCGAACTGACCATCGAGACGCTGGGCACGGCGCTTGGCGCCGATGCGTCCGCGCTGCCCGTCGTCGAGGGTGCGCCGCGTTATGGCGTGCCGCTCAAGGGCATCGGCAAGATCGTCGCCATCGGTCTCAACTATGAGGACCATGCGATCGAATCCAACCTGCCGATCCCGACCGAGCCGATGATGTTCATGAAGGCGCTGTCTTCGCTCAGCGGCCCTTATGACGATGTCGTGCTGCCCAAGGGATCGACGCATGGCGACTGGGAAGTCGAGCTGGGCGTCATCATCGGCAAGACCTGTCGCTATGTCTCCGAGGACGAGGCGCTGGACAAGGTGGCTGGCTACGTGCTGGTCAACGACGTGTCCGAACGCTTCAACCAGAAGCAGCGCGGCACCCAGTGGAGCAAGGGCAAGGGGCATGATACCTTCTGCCCGGTGGGCCCCTGGCTGGTGACGCCTGATGAGGTCGGCGACCAGCAGGACCTCGACATGTATCTCGACGTCAACGGCACGCGGATGCAGACCGGCAACACGAAGACGATGATCTTCAACATCAAGCAGCTGATTTCCTATGTCAGCGAATATATCACGCTCTATCCCGGCGACCTGCTGATCACCGGCACGCCTCCGGGCGTGGGCGAGGGCAAGAAGCCCGAGGCGATCTACCTCAAGGCTGGCGACGTCATGGAACTGGGCATCGCCAAGCTAGGCACGCAGAAGCAGAATGTCGTCGCATGGCGTCATCTGGGTGACGAGGTGCTGGGATGAGCGTTTTTGCAGGACGCTATGAAGGGCGCTGCGCCATCATCACGGGCGGCGCGTCGGGCCTGGGGAAGCAGGTCGCTGCACGCATCGTCGCGGAAGGCGGCAAGGTCGCACTATGGGATCTGAGCGCGGAAACGCTGGCGGCGGCCAAGGATGAAGTCGGCGCGAGCTTCGTGGTCGCGCTCGACGTGTCAGATCAGGCGGCGGTCGAAGCGGCTGCCAAGGCCAGTGCCGAAGCGCTGGGCAAGATCGACGTCCTGGTCTGTTCGGCCGGCATCACGGGTGCGACTGCAACCGTGTGGGAATATCCGCTCGACAGTTGGCGGCGGGTGATCGACATCAACCTCAATGGCCTGTTCTACTGCAACCGCGCCGTCGCGCCGTACATGCTCGAGAACGGCTATGGGCGGATCGTGAACCTGGCGTCGGTCGCGGGCAAGGAGGGCAATCCCAACGCCAGCGCCTATTCGGCAAGCAAGGCGGGCGTGATCGGCCTCACCAAGTCGCTGGGCAAGGAACTGGCGGGCAAGGGCGTCATCGCCAATGCGCTCACCCCGGCGACTTTCGAAAGCCCCATCCTGGCGCAGCTGCCGCAGAGCCAGGTCGACTATATGCGCTCGAAGATCCCCATGGGCCGCCTGGGCGAAGTCAGCGAATCCGCTGCGATGGTGTGCTTCATGGCCAGCGAGGAATGCTCCTTCACCACCGCGTCGACCTTCGACACGTCGGGCGGACGCACGACCTTCTGACCGCAATAGGGTGTGACCGGACGCAAGGACCGGCACACCAGTTCGCGTGCTTCTCGGCCGGGCCGAAATATCCGTTCAGCAGAAGCCGCGTCCAGACCTTGAGCATTCGCTCGCATGCCACCGGAGCAGGGTTCGCTCCAGCCATAGGAGAGGTGATGAGCACCATTCCCTTCGTAGATGCCCATGTTCATCTGTGGGACCTGAAGGCCATTCGTTATCCATGGCTGACCGCGCCCTTTTCCGAAGACGGACCCAATGGCAGCGCGGAAGCCATCGCTAAGGATTATGGCCTCGATGACTATCTGGCCGACACGGCCAAATGGAACGTCGTGGGGGCCGTGCATATCGATGCCGGTGCTCACCCGGACCAGGCGCTTGACGAAACGCGGTGGCTGGAAGGCATATCCTCGGCGCGCGGCTTGCCCAATGCCATCGTCGCCTTCGCGCCGCTTGACGATGCCGCCGTGGAACCGCTGTTGGAAGCGCATGCCGCGCATCCCCATGTCCGGGGTATCCGCCAGATCGTGAACTGGCACACCAATCCCATGCGAACCTATACCCCGCATGACGTGACGCAGGACGACCAGTGGTGGTCGGGCTTTGGCCTGCTCGGCAAATATGGCCTCTCCTTCGACCTGCAATGCTATGCCGGGCAGATGGCCGGGCTGGCGCCGCTGATCGCCCGTCATCCCGAAGTGCCGGTGATCATCAACCACGTCGGCATGCCCGTGACCACGGACAGGGAAGGCATCACCCGCTGGCGCTACGGCTTGCAGTCGCTGGCGGCCATTCCGCATGTCGCGATCAAGCTATCGGGCCTTGGCTTCATCTATCGCGACTGGACGACGGAGCGCATTGCGGCCTTCGTGTGCGAAGCCATCGAGTTGTTCGGGATCGATCGCTGCATGTTCGCGAGCGATTCTCCGACCGACAAGCTGTTCGCGCCGCTCGATCGCTATCTGGAAGCCTATCATGCGATCGTCGCCGATTTTTCCGAGGATGAGCGCCGCGCCCTGTTCGGGCGAAACGCCAATCGCATTTACAGACTGGGGCTGGAACTATGACGCCTAATCCGCTGCTCGGCGTTTTCTATCACTGGCTCGGTGGGCTTGCCTCGGCCAGCTTCTATGTGCCGTTTCGCGGCATCAAGCGCTGGTCCTGGGAAATCTACTGGCTGACGGGCGGCATTTTCTCCTGGGCATTCGCGCCGTGGTTCTTCGCCTCGATCCAGACCAATGATCTGCTCGGCGTGCTTGGCGCGACACCGATGCCGACCCTGCTGTGGCCGATCTTCTTCGGCTTGCTGTGGGGCTTCGGCGGCCTGACCTATGGCCTCACTATGCGCTATCTCGGCCTTTCGCTGGGCATGGCGGTGGTGCTGGGGCTCTGCACGGTGTTTGGTACGCTGATCCCTCCGCTGTTCACCGGCGAGTTTACCGAAAAACTCATCACGCCGGTATCGGGGCGGATCGTGCTGCTTGGCCTGGGGCTGACGCTGCTCGGCATCTGCATCGTCGCCTTTGCCGGCGCGCGCAAGAATGCAGCGCTGAGCGCTGAGCAGAAAGCCGCGACGGTGGCAGAGTTCAATTTCCGCAAGGGGATCGCGGTCGCCATATTCTCTGGCATCATGTCTGCCTGCTTCGCCTTCGGCCTTGCTGCCGGCGAGCCGATCAAGGCGCTTTCCGCTGCGGCGGGTACGGGGCCGTTGTGGACCGGCCTGCCGGTGCTGTGCCTGGTGATGTTCGGCGGATTCGTGACCAACGGCATCTGGTGCCTGTGGCTCATCCTGCGCAATCGCTCGGCGGGCCAGTGGCTGGGGCGCCCCGCACCAGTGGGAGCGAAGAACGTTCCCGATGCCGACGGATCGCCGCCGCCGCTCATGCGCAACTATGTGCTGTCTGCGATCGCCGGCGTCGCCTGGTATTTCCAGTTCTTCTTCTACACCATGGGTGAAAGCCAGATGGGGCGCTTCGGCTTTTCGTCCTGGACCATCCACATGGCGAGCATCATCATCTTCGGCACGCTCCGGGGCTTTGCCTTCCGGGAGTGGAAGGATGCGCAGGCTTCGGTGAAGGCGACGGTCTGGGGCGGCATCGGCATGCTACTACTGGCGACGGTCGTCATCGGCTATGGCAACAGCATGTGATGAACGCAGGGCTTTGACCGTGGGAAAGCGCCTGTTGACGGGACTTGCCGGTGCGTTCCTGTCGGTCATGCCCATGACCACTCCGGCCGCGGTGCAATCTGGCGCAGGGTCGGAAGCGCCGCTGGTGATGACCGACATGCGCCTGCACGATCCCTGGTTCGTCGCGGACAAGGCGAGCGGCACCTATTTCCTGTTCACGCGCAATGAGGCTGCGATGACGGGGGATCGGCGGCTGGGGACGATGGTCTACAGCAGCCGCGATCTGAAGCACTGGACGAGGCCCAGGCTCGCCTTCGTGCTGCCCGAAGACACATGGGCCAATGCCGGCAGCTGGGCGCCGGAGGTGCATCAATGGAAGGGCAGATGGTATCTGTTCACCACCGTCCACAATGCCGACAAGGCGATAGCCGGGGAGGGCCGCTCTACATCCTATCGTCGCGCCACGGTGCTTGCCGTCGCCGATCACCCGGATGGTCCCTATCGGTTGCTGAATGATGGCGAGCCGATTGCCCCGAAGGAACGGATGACGCTGGACGGCACCCTCTATGTCGACCGCAAGGGCAAGCCCTGGCTGGTCTATGCCCATGATTGGCTGCAGACGACGGTCGGCACGATGGAGGCGATCCCGCTCAAGGACGACCTGTCCGCATCCGGCCCGCCCCGACTGCTGTTTCGGGCCGATGAAGCGAACTGGGCCGTGGGGCAGAAGCAGCCCGATGGCCGCAACGCCTATGTGACGGACGGACCGGAGCTGCTTCGCACGAAGGCTGGCACATTGCTGATGCTGTGGTCCAGCTATGGCGCGAAAGGTTATGTGCAGGCGCTTGCCCGGTCGCGCTCAGGTGAAATCGATGGGCCGTGGGAGCAACTCGGGCCGCTGCTCGCGCGCGACAGTGGGCACGGCATGTTGTTCCATGCCTTTGATGGCCGCCTGATGATGGTGCTGCATCGACCCTTCACCTTCGCGCTCGGCAAGCTCTACGAGATGCGCGACACGGGCGACAGGGGCGAGGTGATCCGCGAGGCGACGGAGCTGGATGGCGAGGCTTACCCGACCCATCCCTGCGTTCCGGGGCGGTCGCCGATGGAAGGAAGCAAGGCGGGATGTTGACGATGCTGGATGCGGACACCGCATGGCCGCTGTGGCAGGATGGCGCGCTGGAGGGGGCATTCACTCTTGATAACGCGGAGGCACATTCGGAGGCGGCCGTGGTCACGGCGGTCGACCGGCCATGGCTGTTCGGCTATGCGCCGGGGCGCCCCAATGGCCGCGCCATGCTGGTGCTTGGTGGTGGTGGCTACACCGCGCTGATGGCCGAGCGTGAAGGTGTTGCCGTTGCGCGCTGGCTGACGGGGCTGGGCTATCATGCCTTCGTCCTCGTCCATCGCTTTCCCAATGCCGAGCATGGCCTTGCCGCGCCGCTCGACGATGCGGTGGAAGCCATGCGGATGATCCGCGCGTATGGTGTTGCTGCCAATGGGCTGGGCGTTGTCGGCCTGTCGTCCGGGGGCCATCTGGCAGCATGTCTTGCGGCGGAGTATCCCGACGATTGGCAGGCGCCCGAAAGCCGGCATCCGGGCATTTCGGCACGGCCGGACATCATGGTCGTGGGCTATGCGCCGATCTCCACCAATGCGAAGGGGCGCACGATCATCGCTGACAAGCCGCCGCTGCCCCCGGTGGAAAAACAGGCCATGTATGATCGGCTGCAACCCGACGCGCAGCTGCTGCCCGATCCGCCGCCGCTATTCATCGTCTATGCGGGCAATGACCCGGTGGTGCCGGTGGAAAATGCGCGCAGGCTATACGCGGCTTGGGGCGAGGCAGGAGGCGCGGCGGAGCTGCATGTCTTTGCCGACGCGCCGCATGGCTTCGCACTGGATACGGTGGGCAAGCCCGTGGCGATCTGGCCCATGCTGTGCGAGGCTTGGTTGGCGCAGGCCGGATTTCTCGACCGTCCCTGACGAAGGGTCTCGTCACTAGCAGATCGACGCATCTCGGGTCAGGGGTTCAGGCCGGTTCAAGGCTTCAGGCGGACATGCACCGGCGCGTTGCGATCGATCGACAGCGCACCGTCCTTCTCCTTGATCTCCGCGATCTGGAGGACGCTGCGCCGTGCCCAGTCGGGATTGTCCAGCGCTTCCGCCTCGCCGCTCTGATGCACGAAATAGATGATGTAGGCGCGCTTCCCCGAGACGATGATGTCGGGATGCTGGCCCTTGGCGCGATCGGTCGCATGGTCGCCCGGCTGCGCGAGGAGATAGTCGGACTGCCGGGTCCAATGCACGCCATCGTCCGATCGCATCGCGAGCAGACCCTTCCACGCATCCGACACCAGCCACCAGCGGCCCTTCCAGCGGAACGCCTTGGGGCCTTCGCCCGGCGTGTCGGTCAGCCTGTCCTTGAGCGTCCAGTGGATGAGGTCGCTGCTGTCGGCGTAGCGGATCGCCTTGTTCATGCGCTCGTCATTGTACCACAGCCGGTAGCCGCCCTCTGGCAGCGCCGCAACGCTGGCATCGATCACCCGGTCCGAGCCAAGCTCCAGCTTCTCGCCGCAGGACCATTTTTTCAGGTCCGGGCTGGTCAGGTGGACGATGAAGCGCGGCGCGTTCCAGTCCCGGAAGACGCCGGGAACCACCGTCAGCCACATATGCCATTGCCCCGCGAGCCATTGCACCTCGGGCGCCCACAAGGTCTCGCCGGTGCAGGATGCGGGAATGTCGGCGGTGCCGTCATAGCGCCAGGTCACGCCATTCTTCGAACGGGCGATGCCGATCTGTGTCCCGTGGACCCAGCGCGCGTCCTTGGCGTCGGCGAGTGGCAGGTCGGCGCGGCGATTGGTGTAGAACATCACCCATTCGCGGTTCTTGCGGTCATGCACGGTGGATGCGTCGGCGGCCCCGTCATGCACGGGATCGCGGAAGAGGGGGCGGGGCGCGATGTCCGCCGCCGGAGTCGCTGCCATCAGGAGCGACAGCAGCGCAATCATGCCGATTTCGCCGCGACGGGATTATTGCCCCACAGCCGGTCATAGGACCAGCCGGACAGGTCTTCCACAACGTGACGGTTGGCTGGCGAGGAGGGGACAGTTCCGCCGGCCCGCAGATGCTCGATCTCGCTCAGCAAGATGGCATGGGTCTGCGGATCGAGCCGGAAGCGTGTCGATACCAGTACGCCGAAGATCAGCATGGCCAGCGTCCCCGCTCCCAGGACGCCGACGATCGCCAAGATCGCCTCCGGGCTCTGCACGCTCGCCTTGGAGACGAAGCCGGACGCCTGCATCACCTGGCCGACAAGGATGACGGCCGCAGCCTGGCTCATCTTGCGCACGAAGGTCATGACGCCGGCAAAGGCACCCTCGCGCCGCCGCCCGGTCACGATCTCGTCGACATCGGCCATATAGTTGTAGGTGGCCCAGGGGATATAGTTGAGCGCGCCGCGCCCGAGGCCGGCGAAGACCACCGGCAGCCAGAACAGCGCCGATGTCGCGGTATAGCCCGCCGCATACATGCCGAGGAAGACCACCACGCCGATCCCGAAGCTGAGCGCGGCAAAGCGATAGGCGGCGGCAGGCGAGAGCCGCAGCGCGAAGTTGATCGCCAGCACCACCGCGATCAGCTGGACGATGTAGGTCACGCCCACCAGGTTGGCGACGACGGCGGTGGAGCCCGCCAGCGCGAAGATCACGAAATAGGTGAAGGCCGCGTTGTAGATGTCCTGGCTGATATAGCCGCCCAGATACATGCCCAGATGCAGGCGAAACGCCCGGATGCGCAGGGTCGAGAACAGGTTCCTGTAGAGCGCCTTGAACGCCGCGCCCAGTGTCGGCCGCTCGGCGGCATCCTCTTCCTCATCGAGACCCGGTGGGCGCTGCCGCTCCCAGCTGAAGGCGTAGAGCAGTCCCGCCGCAGCCATGAACAGGATGGAGAAGATGACGCCCATGTAGAAATAGGTGTCTGGCGAATCCGGCCCGAGATAGGCGATCAGCCAGCCGGGCAGGAACGCGGCGGCAATCGCGGAACACTGCCCCAGCAGGATGCGGGCGCCGGCGAACTTTGCCTTGGTCTTGTAGTCCGTCGCCATTTCCGACGCGAGCGTCTCATAGGGGATGATCTCCATCGCATAGACCATCTCGAACAGGACATAGGTGACGAGATAATACCAGAAGCCCTGGCCCGCGATCCACATGATCGCGAAGGAGGGGAGCAGCGGGATCGCGGCGAGGATGAAGAAGCGCCGCCGCCCGAATTTCCGGCCCAGCCAGCTGCGGCCGAGATTATCGGAAAGGTGGCCGATGGTGGGGCTGGTGAAGGCGTCCAGCACGCGCGCGACGCCGAAGATGATCGTCGCCTGCGCTGCCGAGAGGCCACAGAAGCTGGTGTAGAAGATCAGGATCCAGGTGCTGATGACGGCCATCGACCCCGCGCCGAGCACGTCGTTCGAACCATAGGCGAGCATATTGTACCAGCGCACCGGGCGCGCGGGCGCGACCGGCATGGCGGGGTTGGCGGCAATGGGTTCGCTGGCCATGGGGGCTCCTGGAAACAGGGGAGCGGGGCCGCGCCGGGCGGCCCCGCGTCAATCGATCAGATATAGGTGCGCAGGAACTCGGCGAGCGCGCAGATCGCCAGGCTCTGCCCATAGGGCATGGAGGTGAGCGCGATGTCCTTGTAGAATTGCTGCGTGTCGCCCATCGCCGTGCCGAAGCTCACCTGCTTCAACTCGCCGGCCTCGTCGATATTGGCGAGCACGCCGCGTACCGCCTTGATGCCGGTTTCCTCATATTCGCGGCTGATATAGCCCTTCCGTACGGCCTTCAGGATGCCATAGGCGAAGCCGGCGGCGGCCGAAGCCTCCAGATAGCTGGTAGGGTCGACGATCAGCGTGTGCCACAGGCCGCTTTCGTCCTGCGTTTCCTTCAGCGTCTTCACCTGCGCGGCGAGCGTGTCGATCAGGAACATGCGCAGCGCGTCGCCCGGCTGCAGGTCCAGGATCTCGATGATCTCGGGGATGGCGATCGTCACCCAGCAGTTGCCGCGCGCCCACAGGGCTTCGGCGAAATTGTGGCGGCCGTTGAAATCCCAGCCGTGGAACCACAGGCCCGTCTTCTTGTCGAACAGATATTTGATGTGGACCAGGAACTGGCGCTTGGCTTCCTCGACATAATGCGGGCGGTTCAGCAGCAGGCCGATCTTGGCGAGCGGCAGCACCGACATCATCAGCGTGTCGTCCCACATCTCGCCGGGGTTCACATCGTTATAGACGATGTGCTGGAAGCCGCCTTCCTCGGTCTTGGGCAGGCCGTCGGGCGCCATCAGCCATTCGGCCCAGGTATCGAGATAGGGGATGTAGCGCGGGTCTGGCTCGTGCTCGTACAGATAGGCGAGCGTGATGAAGGGGGCGACCGTGTTGATGTTCTTGGTCGGCGTGCCTTCTTCGAAGCGATCCTCGAACCACTGCTTGATGATGGCGAGCGCGGCCTTGTCGCCGGTCTGCTCATAATAGCGCCACATGCCGAACAGGCCGACGCCGTGGGTCCATTCCCAACCGGCCCAGCCCTTGGTGTCGATGATCCGGCCATCTTCAAGATGCAGCAGGAACTCGCCGGTCTCGTCCTTGATGTTGACGAGATTGTCCATGAGCTTGGCGATCGCCGCGGTAATGTCCTTGCGCGGGATGTCGTGGGTGAGAGCGGCCAATTGAAGTCTCCTAGTTGAGGTCTGAAGGACGGCTGGGCGCGGAAACCATCTGCACCGGCAGTCCGCCCTTTACGTTGCGAAGGGTCACGAGCCGGACGTCTTCCAGCGCGTTGCCCGGCTCGCCGTCGGATGTGACAGCGAGCGCGATGGTGTTCCGGCCCCGGTGGTTCAATATGCCCTCGGGGATCGGGAAGGTCCGTTGCGGGCCGACATGGGCGATGAACTGCCCCATGTTCCAGCCGTTGACGAAGATGAGCACGCGATAGCGCGCGACGGAGCGCGGGGTTGCGGTGTCGCCAAAGGCCACGGCGATGGTCGCGTCCTGCCCCTTGGGCACGGCGAGGTCGAAGCTGGTGCGATACCAGTTCGTCCCTGCCGGGGCGTTGGTAGCCGGAACGGACGCCGCCTGCCATTTGCCATCGTCGAAGCCGGGCAGGGACCAGCCCAGACGCTCGCCGGCAAGGCCGCCATTATTGGCGACGCCGCGCGCCTTGTCGGCAATATCCTCGCCGCCCTTGCTGCCCTGGATCTTCCAGCGGATCGGCACGCCGAAGCTGCGGCCGCCGGGCGCCTCGAGCGATGCGGAGATCAGGCCGCGTGCCTCCTTATGGAAGTCATCGACATCCAGATCCCAGTTATGGCCGTTATTGCGGACCATGACGGAAACCACATGCTCGCCCGGTGTCTGCGCCTGTGCGGGCAGGGGGAAGCGCGCGCCGCCGGTGGTGATCGGCCGGGGGAGGCCAGCGGGCAGTTCGTTCTGGCCGACAAATTGCCCGTCCAGCCAGACCTGCGCCATGCCGGACCCGCCCGCGCCATAGAAGAGCGCCAGCGACTTAGCGTCGGGCGTGCCGGTGAAGCGCCCGCGATACCAGACGTCGCCTTCGTGGAAGCCATAGGCGTCCATCACCATGTTGGGCTGGCCATCGGGACGCGCGGTGATGCTGGCGCTGGAGCGGTTGTCGATCGCCTGCCAGCCGCTATCATCAAAGGCCGGCGCGGCTTCGGGCGAACCCTGCGCGGTCCGCCATTGGCCGAGCGTGGGGAGCGTGAATGCGGCGGGACCGGCCAGCGGCTTTACGGCAAGGCGGCTGCCGAACGGCGAAGCCTTGAGTGCGACCGCGGCACCGTTCCAGCCGATGCTCCGCAGTGCAGCGGGCGCCCAGATTTCCAGCGGGCTTTCGGTCGCGGTATCGCCGGTCAGTGCCAGCTTGCTGCCCTTGGCGACCGCCGTTCGCACCAGCGCGGGGCCGCGAACCAACACGGGCCCAGCCGCGCTTTCGTGGCGCCAATAGCGCGCGCCCTCGGCCTCGTCCGCGATGATGAGCGTCAGCGCCGGCTTACCACCGCCCTCGATGCGCAGCACCGCACGGCCATCATGCGTGTAGTCGAGGCGGAGGTCGCCCTTGGCCGCGTCGAAACTGCTCGTAGCCGCGCCTTCCAGCACCGTTACCTTGGGGGCTGAGGTATAGCGCAGCACCGTTTCGCCCGGCTCGCCCGCACGGCCATAGAGGAGCGCGACATCGCCGCCATCGAGGGTGAGGGCGGTTCGCAGTTCCGACGTCGAATAGACAAGGCGCTGGCCGCCGATGTTGACCCCCGCCACCAGCCATTTCGCGTCGAAGCCATTGAGCTGCATCGGCGCGCCCTGCGGGAAGCTGTAGCGCCCGTCGGGAAGGTCGGCCGTGATGGTGAAGCTGTCGTTGGTCTGGCCGTTCGAGGGCTTATGCGTCACCATAAGGAAGCGCGCGTCGGTTTCCGGGCTCTTGTTGTGATAGACCTGGATATTGGGCGATGAGATCTGCGGCGTTCCCGCCGGGATCATGCCGGCAAGGTCTGGCACGGCGGCGATCAGGCCGCCGAGCTGTTTCATCTCCTCGGCCTTCGGGCGGATCTCGCGCGCCTCGGAGATCGCCGAGCCATAATCATAGCTGGTGAACACCACCGGCGCGGGCAGCCAGCCCCAGCTGGTGCCGCCATAGGTCATGTAGAAGCTCTGGATGCCGATGCCATTGGCCAGGTTCGTGCCGTAGAAGACGCGCTGGAAGCGCTTGCCCCGCTGGATGGCGTTGCATTCATAGCTGCCGTTCGACCCCCAGTAATCGAACCAGCCGCCGCCGAATTCGGCGAGGAAACCGGGCGTGTCGGGGGAAGCGGACGCGCCGCCCTTGACGCCGCCGGGGCCATAGAAACCCCAGTCCGGCGCCGCCGATCCGCGTGTCGGCTTGCCCTGCACCGTGCAGGTGCCGCCGGGATAGCCGTCGAACGCGTACATGTCGTTGGGGCCATGGACGGCCTTGTCGACCTTCGAGCTTTCCGGCACCCAATAGCCGTTGCGGCCCTGGTCGTTATGGAAGATCGGCACGGTAATGCCGTCGGCGCGTGCCTTGGCATAGAGATGGTCCATGTAGCGGCGCTGCGCCGGCGTCGTAGCGGCCAGTTCATTCTCGATCTGGTGCAGGATGACACTGCCCTTGTGCCCCTTGCCATCGCCGTTGATCTGGTGCCGGGCGATAATGGCGTTGATGTGCGTCAGCCATTCGTCTGCGGCGGCCATATATTCGGGATCGTCGGTGCGGGCCTTGCCGCGCTGGTTGACCAGCCAGCCGGGAAAGCCGCCGCGCGACAGCTCGGCATTCACATAAGGGCCGGCGCGCGTCATCACGTACAGGCCTTCCTCGTCGGCCATGGTCAGCAGCCGCTCGAGATCGCGAATGCCGGTAAAGTCATATTCGCCCTTCTTCGGACTGTGATATCCCCAGTCGAAATAGAGCGCGACGGTGTTGAAGCCGCTCGCCTTCATCTTCTGCAGGATATCGCGCCACAGGTCGGGGCTGGGCAGGCGAAAGGGATGGAACTCGCCGGACCAGATGATGGTGCGCTTGCCGTCGATCATCAGCGACCGCGCGTCATAGGAGACGCGGCCGAAGCTCTTGACCGGGGCCGCCAGATTGGCCGTCGACCTGGCGTCCTGCGCGGCCGCGAGCGCGGGCATGGCGAGCGCGGAGGCGAGGAGCAGGGCCGTGGTGGCGTGGCGCATCGACATGGCCATCAGGCGAGGTGGAACAATGGCGTCAGCGGCCATTCCACCGGCTTGTTGCTGGGCTCGACCTCCATCAGCGGCGCCATATAATCCCACCAGCGCTTCATCACCGGGTGATCGGGCAGGGCGTCGCGCTTATTCTCGTCGCGCAGCTTGAGCACGGCGAAGAGGGACAGCGTGTCCTCGTCGAGGAAGATCGAATAGTCATAGATGCCGGATTCTGTGAGCAGGGTGGACAATTCCGGCCAAATCTCGTCATGCCGCTTGCGATATTCGTCGACGACGCCCGGCTTGAGCTGCATCTTGAATGCGTGGATCGACATTGCCCCTCCGAAATTCCATAATATGAGCGTTATATTTATAATATGGTACATCCAGCATCCGCGCGCGTCAATGCTAAGCGCGCCAGAGTGGTGGCCTGGATACAGTCAGTTTCGTCACATCTTCCATCAGCATCGCCGGCCGTTCGTCCGGCTGCTCCGTCTCCGCTGAAAACCCGTCGATCCGCAAGCCGGAGGCATGGCGAACCCAGAGCGCCCAGCTGGGCAGGATGCCGAACATGCTCGGCTCGGGATAGGCGTCCGCAAGTTCCGCAGGCCGAGCGACGGAGGCCGCCAGCTTGCCGCCGCCGCGATAGCGCAGGTGGATGTCTTTGAGCGTCACGTCCTCGACAGGACGGCCCGGCAGGCCTGCTATCGCGGCGGGATAGCGGTGATCGATGCCGCTCGCCTCGATCTCGCTGATCGCCACGCCGCGCACGGCGCCGATGTCTGTGCCCTGCGGGCCGCGACGGCGATCGCCCAGCCGGATGAAGAGGGGGGCGGTGGTGACATCCTTCATCGTCAGCCGGCGGGCGACGATATTCTCCATCACCCCGCCATCGACCGTTTCCAGCGCCAGCCCGCGACAATGGGTGAAGCTGCAATCCTCGATGATGATGTTGCGATAGCCGCCATTGCTCTCTGTGCCGAGCTTGATGCGGCCGGTCACGCGGTCACGGTCCGGCGCAAGCTGCTGGGTGGTGCGCAACGTGCCGTCCAGCATCGACCCCATGTCATATCCCGACACGGCGCAGGCGCGGATCAGGATGTTTTCCGAAGCCACCGCGCGGCCCAGAGCGAAGCTGCTCTTGACCACGATCGCGTCGTCATTAGGGGAGTTGACCCGGCAGCGCTCGACCCGCACGTCGCGCACGCAGTCCAGGTCGATGCCGTCGCGTTCCGTATCGATGGAAAGGTCGCTGATCTCCAGATTCTGCGTGCCGGTCGCGATGATCGCGAAGTGGCCGCCCTTCAGGATCGAGAAGCCGGACAGGCGGATGTTCCTGCCGTTCCTGAACGCGATGGCCTTGTTCCCACGGCCGCGCATCGCTTCGGCATCGGGTTCCAGATGCGCGATTTCCGCGTCGGTCATGCCCTTCATCGACAAGGGGCGTTCGCCGGATTGTTTCTTCCATCGGGCACCGGGCCCGTCACGCGTCAGCCCGACACCGTGGATGAGGCCCTCGCCGGTGATCGCGACATCGGACACATCGTCGCCCCAGATCAGGCTGTTATGCCAGTGGCTGTGGCCGAAATCCTGGTAGAGCTGGTCGATCCCGGCTTCCGGAAGGTCGTACTGCCCGGCATGGGGTGCGGGATCGGCGGCCTCGATCACCGCACCCTTGGCGAGCATGAGCGTCACGCCACTCTTCAAGCGGATGGAAAAACAGAGATAGCGCCCCTCCGGCAGCAGTACGGTGCCGCCGCCCGCGCGCGAGGCTGCATCGATCGCGGCGTTGATCGCTGGGCTGTCGATCGTGCGGCCATCGGCACGCGTGCCATGGTCCCGCACGTCGAAGACATGGGCGGCATGGGCGGGGAAGGGGAGCAGGCTTGCGCTGGCGACGGCGGCAAGCCCCAATTCCCTGCGGCTCATCATCGTCAGTTGCCCGCCGGGCGTTGATCGCTGCGGGCGAGGCTCGGCGCGATCGTCAGGGCTTCCGGCGCGGGCGGGTGGGCCCGCGAGAAGGGCGGGATGGTGACATGCGGCGCGAGTTGCGGGATGTTTGCGCGAATGCGCTCGGCCACTGCGCTGGCCATCAGCCATGCGCCATAATTATTGTGGTGCGTCTTGTCCGCGCCGCCATCGTTGAAGGCCAGCGGCGCGCGATCCGGGCCGAGCGCCTGGTAGATCGCCACGCTGTCCGCATTAAGGTCGATCAGCGGCACATTCTCCTGCCGCGCGAGAGTGCGCACGGCATTGGCATAGGTGGTGAGGGTGCCGGTGATGTGGCCCGCCGCATCGAAGTTGCGCCGCTCCGGCGACGTCACCAGCACCGGATGCGCGCCCCGGCGCCGCGCCTCGGCGATATAGGCGCGAAGATAAGCGGGGTAGGTGGTTTCCGGATCGGCATAGGTCTGCGGCCATTGCGTCTTCTGGTCGTTATGGCCGAACTGGATGAACAGCCAGTCGCCGGCCTTCATGCCGAAGAGCGCCTTGTCCAGCCTCAGCCCGGTCAGGAAGGACTTCAGCGTCTCGCCCGACTCCGCATGGTTGGCGACCGCAACGCTGCTGTCCAGCATCGCCGTCAGCATCTGGCCCCAGCTCGCGGCGGGCTCATAGCGCTGGTCGGTCACGGTGGAATCGCCTACGAGGTAGAGTGTCGGTGCTTCGACCGGCGCGATGCTGATCGAGGCGATCTTGGGATGGCCCAGAAACTCCAGGGTCAGTTTCTCGTCCCAGCTGTAACTGTTCTTCTCCCGTGGATTGAGGCGGACGGCCACGCCACCGGGTGCGTTTTCCGGCGGGGATGGCAGGGCAGCGGTGCGGACATTGACGAGAAAGCTGGCCTCCCGGAACTGGCCTGCGCGCGTGGCAAGATCTCGGACCATCAACCGCCGCGATTCCGCCTTTATGGTGGTGCGCGCCGCCGATTTACGGTCGCCCAGGCGCACCGTCACCCGATAATTGCCCTCGGGCACCGCTGCCGAAAACAGGAAGCCGTCGTCGGTACCGCCCGGTTCATATCCGTAGCCGCCCCTTTCATACAGGCGATCACGCGCCACCGCCGTTTCGTCTGCCGGGCTGGAATCGAGATGGAAGACAAGCGGCATATTCATCGTGGCAGAGGCGCCGAGGAAGAGCGCGAAAGCTGAACTGAGCGACATGGTGGAGGCTTCTCTGAAAGGCCGTTATCGGCGCATTGAGGCCAAGGCTGGCGAATACAAAAGGGGCCGCCCGCCGGCAGGGGGCGGCCCCATATGCCGCCAGTGCAGCGGCGGCAGATCGGAAAAAGAGGTGGCACGAGCCGCGAGCATCAAAGCGCGTGATCGCGTGGTGCAGGGAAGCGGCATGGTCCCGCCGTCCCGCGGGAGATTGCGGGCAGTCCCACTGATCACTGCATCTCTCCCGTCAGGCATAGGAGTGCTCGCGCCTATGTTCCATTTATCGTGATATGGTTTCATAATATAAAACAACTGGAATGATCAAGCGCTATCGCTGCCACTCCATCAGAGCAGCGCTGGCAATTCTGGGAGGGGGGTGGGATGCGGCAGAGCACCGCCATTGCTGCGTCGGGCGGTTTCCGGCGCGAAGCGGCCTGCGAGAGGAAAAAATACGCAAATTGTCGGAGTTATGGATTTTTGATGAGGGAGATCAACGCCGTCTGTCTCACGCGTCTTGACATTATAGCCCATTATATGTGACTTGGTTCCAACATATAGAATAGAGGATGCCGAAACGCGCAGAATTCAGCGATTTTTGCGACAGGCGACTCCCTCCATTCTGAAAGTAGAGACCCGTTCGGTCGGATGCCTCCAAAGGTGCCGGTCGCAAGCGGTCAAAGGTCGCGCAATTGAAGTTCTGGGAGGATTACATGCTCGTTTCTCGACGCTCTTATGCAGGTAGCGCATCGCTTTTCGCGATGGCCGCGCTCATGCTGGCTCCGGCCGCATTTGCGCAGGACAGCGCGCCGCAACCGCAGGGAGCAGACGCAGCATCAGCCCCCGCAGCCGGTGACGAGGACATCATCGTAACGGGCATCCGCAGCAGCCTTCAGGGCGCGCTGAACGCGAAGCGCAATGCGCCGCAGGTGCTGGACGCCATTTCCGCCGAAGACATCGGCAAGTTCCCCGACAAGAATATCGGTGAAGCGCTGCAGCGCGTGACCGGCGTGCAGATTTCGCGCGCCGACGGTGAAGGCGCGGGCATTACCATTCGCGGTGCCGATCCGTCGCTCAACCGCGTCGAGATCAACGGCACCACTGCCCTGTCGACGACGGTCGGCGGCGGGCGCGACGTCGATTTCCGCGATCTTCCCTCCGAATTCGTGAATCGTCTGGAAGTGGTGAAGTCCGCCACCGCCGACATGACCGAGGGCGGCGTTGGCGGCACCGTGCGCGTCATCACGCGCCGTCCGTTCGACAATGGCGGCAAGCCCTATCTCGCCGGATCGGCGCAGACGATCTATTCCGACCTGGGCGACAATATGGACCCCCGCGTCGCCCTGATCGGCAGCGATACCTTCGCCAACGGCACCATCGGCGTCCTGCTTTCGGGCACCTATGAGAACCGCCATGTCGAAAGCCATCAGGCCCGCACCACCGGCTGGCGGCAGATCGACAGCAACCCGACGCTCGCGGGCGTTCAGCCCTATGACCTCAACAATGATGGCGTAGGCGATTTCTTCCCGGATATTCCGCGCTATGTCATCAACCGCCTGCAGACCAAGCGCTATGCGCTGAACGGCATTCTGGAATGGCGCCCGAGCGACGACTTCAAGGCCTATCTGGAAAGCAACTACACGCGCTCGCAGCAGACCGTTTCGTCGCAATATATGCAGACGGGCACGACCGGCGGCCTTCTCGACACGGCCAACACGGTCATCGGCCCGGACAATACGGTCCAGCATCTGGTCATGACCAACAATACGGCGCTGCCGATCGCCAGCCAGTTGGGCGTGTCCTATCGCAACATCCTGGGCGACATCACCCGCACGACCTATAATGTCGCGCTTGGCGGCGAGTGGACGTCCGGCCAACTGACCCTGACGCCGAAAATCTCCTATTCCAAGGCGAAGGCCTATAATAACGAGATCAACGCCACCGCCGGCGTGCTCGGTATGCCCAGCCTGATCGTCGACTATGACAATCCGCAGCAGGCGCCCAACATCATCCTGCCGAACGATCCCACCACCACGGCAGGCATCAACCAGCTGACCGTGCTGCGCCGCCCGCGTTATGATGATCAGGCGGAGAAGATGGCGAAGCTCGATGCTGAGTATAAGCCCGATGGCGGCCTGTTCACCTCGTTCAAGGTCGGTGGCCAGTATCGCGACCTGACCGTGAAGAGCAAATTCTTCAACACCTCGACGGTGCTCAACGGCTACAACAATGCTGCGGTCCAGAGCCAGATCCAGAGCATCATTTCCAGCAATGCCACGCTGGGCAGCGCGCCGTTCTTCAATACCGGCGACCTCGGCTTCAGCGATGGCTATTCGGGCTGGCTGAACATGACGCAGGGTGTGGCCGACGCGGTGGGCGTGCCCGATCCGTTCAATAGCCAGGTGTTCACCGACACCTGGAAGGTCGGCGAGCGGACCTTGGCCGGCTATGCGCAGGCGGCCTTCGCATTCGATGTCGGTTCGGTGCCGGTGTCGGGCGTGCTTGGCGCGCGCGTCGTCAACACGAAGACCGACACGTCGGGCTATCAGAGCACCGCGCAGGGTGGTGGCCGGCCCGCGATCATCAGCCCCGTTGCCTACAACGCGAAGGGGACGGAGTTCCTGCCTTCGCTCAACATGAAGGCAGAGCTGATCCCCAACAAGCTGATGGCGCGCCTGACCGCGACCGAAGTGATGGCCCGTCCGCTGCCGCAGCAGCTGGCGCCGCGCTTCACGCTCGATGTCGTGGGTCTTTCTGGTTCGCGCGGCAATCCTGGGCTGCAGCCCTTCCGCGCGCGGCAGTATGACGCTGGCGTCGAATATTATATCAACAAGACCAGCTTTGCGTCCGTCACCTATTTCCGCAAGGAAATCAGTTCGTTCATCCAGAATACGACCGAGCCCTACACGGATGCCAATGGCGTGACCTATGCCATCACCGTGCCGACCAACGGAACGCAGAAGGTGACGATCAACGGCGTGGAAGCCGGCGCGCAGGTCGCGTTCGACTTCATCGACGTGCCGGTGCTCAAGCATATGGGCGTCGTGGCCAACTTCACCTACTCGAAGGACAGCGGCTATGAGGGCAAGGACTTCTTCACCGGCGGCTCGCTGCCGTTCCAGGGGCTGTCGCGCAAGAGCTACAACCTCTCGGCCTATTATGAAGACGACGTCATCAGCCTTCGCGGCGCCTATAACTGGCGTTCGAAATATCTGATCACGGCGCAGGGTCGCGGCAACAACCCCGAGTTCGGCGAAGCCTATGGCCAGTTCGATGCGTCGCTGAACATCACGCTGATGCCGGAAATCTCGCTGTTCCTGGAAGGCGTGAACCTGTTCGACGCGACGCGGATCGAGAATGCGAACAGCATCTATCGTCGCACGATCATCGAGACCCCCGGTCGCAAGATCTATGGCGGTATCCGCTTCAAGCTCTGACACTGTCCCCCCTGGGCCGGCTGATGCCGGCCCAGACCCTGGCTGCGAAGCGGGACCATCCCGTCCGGCTTCGCAGCTTTCCTTGGCCCTCAAGCCCCTCGGTCGCGCGATGACAGGAATGTGGACATGCTGAGTCGCCGGACACTCATTGCCTCGCTCGCGGTGACGCCTTTCGCGGCGCGGGCCGCCGGGATGGCAGGGCGTGAAGCGCTGCCAGCGGGCGATGATTTCCGCCACGGCCTGGATAAATGGCGGGTAGAATCTGCCGGCGCGGCCCGCGTCTCTGCTGGCAAGGGCATTCTGGATATCGACACGCCGGCGGGTATCACCCTCTGGTTCTTGCAGGAACTCGTCGGTCCGGTGGCGATCGCCTATGACGTACGTGCTGTGGCGCAGGGCGGCGCCAATGATGCGGTCAGTGACGTCAACGCCTTCTGGATGGCAAGCGACACGTCTTCGGCCGGTGGATCGGTGCTTGCCCACAAGCGCAGCGGCGTCTTCGAAGATTATGACACGCTGCAAACCTATTATGTCGGCATAGGCGGAAACCGGAATACGACCACGCGGATGCGCCGCTATATCGGCAGGCCGGGCGACCGGCCACTGCTGCCCCAGCATGACCGCAAGGACAAAGCCGACATGCTGGAGCCCAATCGCTGGTTCCGCCTGCGGCTGATCGCGGACGGCAACCATATCGCCGTCGAGCGGGACGGGGCCACGCTGTTCACCCTGGATGACCCGCAGCCCTATCGGCGGGGACATTTCGGCCTGCGATCGACGGAGAGCCACCTTCAGATCCGCAATTTCACCATCACCCGCCCCTGACGGGCAAGACACAACAGCCACAGGCAGGGGAGGCCCGGATGAGCAACAGCAGCTGGATCAGTCGACGGGACACGATGAGGGCAGGCCTGCTGGCCGCCGCGAGCAGCCTGGTGCCCGATTGTGCCTTCGCCGCCGTGCGGAAGGGGGGCAGCGAGGTGCCATCGACGCCCGTGCGCTGGATCGACAACAGCCCGCCCCGGACGACGCTGGGCCAGACTTTCGGCGTGCCCTGGCCCAAGGGCGCTTTGCCCAAAGGCAAGCCCCTGACTGTCCGGGCGACAGGTGGCGCTGCCATTCCCTCGCAGCACTGGACGCTGGCGACATGGCCCGATGGCTCGGCCAAGTGGACTGCCCATGCGCTGCCCGCCGGGGCCGGGCTGGTCGAAGGACTGGAGATCGCGCCCGGCAAGCCCGCCACACCTGACGCGCCCGTCATCCTGAAGGACGGCGCGGACCAGATCGACATCACCATTGGCGATGCCGTGTGGAGCATCGGCCGATCGGGTTCCGCGCTCGTGCGCTCGGCCCGCATCGGCCAACGGCAGGTGATGGGCGCCCTCGAACTGATGGCCAGCGTGGACAGCGCCCCGGAGAGCGGCACCCGCACGACCTTTACCGGCCGGATCGACAAGGTGACGGTGGAGCAGAAAGGGCCGGTACGCGCGGTCGTGAAGCTTGAAGGCGTGCATGAAGGGGCGGGGAGGGCATGGTTGCCCTTCGTCGTGCGGCTCTATGCCTATGCCGGCAGCAGCCATCTGCGCATCGTCCACAGCTTCATTTTCGATGGCGATGCGAAGAAGGACTTCCTGAGCGGGCTGGGCCTTCGCGCCAAGGTGCCGATGGCGGCGGCGATGCATGACCGGCATGTCCGCCTTGCCACCGCCGATGGCGGACTGTTCGCGGAGGCCGTGCGTCCGCTCACCGGCCTGCGCCGCGATCCCGGCAAGGCATTCAAGGATGCGCAGGTGGCGGGGCTTGCGGTGCCCTCGCTTGACGGCATGGCGAAGTCCGTCCGGCCGCTGCTCGAACGCATTCCGACCTGGGGCGATTTCACCCTGTCCCAGCTGTCGGCCGATGGCTTCGCGCTGCGCAAGCGTACCCATGACGGACAGGCGTGGATCGATTCCACTTCCGGCGGGCGGTCGCTCGGCCTCGGCTATGTCGGCAGCCCGCAGGGCGGCGTGGCGATCGCCAACCGCTATTTCTGGCAGCGCCATCCCGTGCAGATCGACATTCGCGATGCGGATACGGACATGGCGTCGCTCACCTCATGGCTGTGGGCGCCCGAGGCCCAGCCAATGGACATGCGCCCCTATCGCGATGTCATGGGGATGGAGGAATATGACGCCCAGAACCAGGGGCTGGACATCACCTATGAGGATTATGAGCCCGGCTGGGACGATGCGACCGGGGTGGCGCGCACGAACGAACTGACGTTGTGGGCCTGCGCCGCGACGCCCTCGTCGCAGGCGCTGTCCGATATGGCGCAGGTGAACGCCGTGCCGCCGCAGCTGATGGTAACGCCCGAGCGCATCCACGCCGCCGATGTCTTCCGCCCATGGGGCCTGCCGGATCGCTCGACGCCGATGAAGGCGCGGATCGAGCTTCAGATCGCCAATCTCGCGGATTTCTATGCCGATGAGGTCGACAGGCGCGGCTGGTATGGTTTCTGGAACCATGGCGATGTCATGCACACCTATGACAGCGACCGGCACCAGTGGCGCTATGACATTGGCGGGTTCGCGTGGGACAATAGCGAGCTGTCGCCAGACTTGTGGCTCTGGTATTCGGTGCTGCGCAGCGGATCGGCCAAGCTCTTCCGCTTCGCCGAGGCGCTGACCCGGCATACGGGCGAGGTGGACGTCTATCATATCGGTCGGTTCGCGGGTCTGGGGACGCGCCATGGCGTGCAGCACTGGAGCGACAGTTCCAAGCAGCCGCGCGTGAGCAATGCGATCTATCGCCGCATCTTCTATTATCTGACCGCAGACGAGCGGGTCGGCGACCTGATGCGCGCGCTGCTCCCTTCCGACCAAACGCTCGGCCATGTCGAGATCGGCCGCAAGGTGCCGGGCGCGCAGAAGCGGACGCTGCCCGAGGGCGTCATCGACCTCAGCTTCGGCACCATGTGGTGCTCGGTCGCCTCGGCCTGGCTCACCGAATGGGAGCGGACGGGCGATGCCCGCTGGCGCGCCCGGCTGGTGGCGGGCATGGACAGCATCGGGCGGCTCAAATATGGCTGGCTTGCCGGCAGCGCGCCCTATGATCTCAAGTCCGGACGCTTCATGGGGCCGGGGGACAAGATCTCGATCTCCCACCTCAACGCAGTCTTCGGCGCGGTCGAGGTGAATGCAGAGCTGCTGCAATTGCTGGACGTGCCCCGCTATCGCGCTGCCTGGCTCGACTATTGCCGCTGGTTCAACGCCAGTCCCAAGGAATGGGAAGCGCAGTTCCACATGCCTTTCGGCAAGCGCAACCTGCAGGAAGGCCATTCGCGCCTCACCGCCTTTCTGGCGCGGGAGACGGGAGACAAGGCGATGGCCTTGCGCGCGTGGAAGGAGTTCCTCTCTGGCGAGGCGGGCCTGGGGCTGGCCGACCATGATCCGCGTGTGGCGGTGACGCTGCCCGGCCTGCCGCGCCCCGTGGTCGAATGGCCGAACGTCTCGACCAATGCCGCCGCCCAGTGGGGGCTCGCCGCGATAGAGAATCTGGCGCTGATCCCGGAGGCGCTTGCTGATGCCTCGAGCGGCTGAAGCCGCGCGCGTGAAATGAAGAATAAGGAAAAGGTCGGATGATGAGGAACATGGCATTGATGGCGCTGGCATTGGCCGGGGCCGCGCTGGCGCCGCAGGGGTTGCGCGCGGAACCGGCCAAGCAGTGGGTGGACCCGTTGACCGGCCATCGCATCGTCCGCATCAGCCGCGAGGCGGGCAGCGCGAGCCTCTATTTCCACCAGAGCAGCTACACGCCGCAGGGCGACAGGATGGTGATTTCCGTGCCGGGAGGCATTTCGGTCGTGACTCTCGCGAACTGGACCGTGAAGCCGCTGGTGAAGGGGAAAGACCTTCAGCTGCTCTTCACCGGGCGCAAGACCCGGACCGCCTATTATGCCAGCCACAAGCGCGACGATGCCGCCGGCAGCGTGACGATTTTCGCCGCCGATATCGACAGTGGCAAGGTCCGCAGGATCGCGACCGTGGATCGCGGATCGATCGGTTCGATCAATGCCGACGAGACATTGCTGCTGGGGCAATGGGCGGCGAGCGACAAGCCGTTGCAGCCCGATGGCACGCAAAAGCCGGGAGGACCGGAAATCCGCCAGCAATTCGGGCAGGCGAGCTATGCGGCCAATGGCCCCGACGGCAAGCCGCTGCCCTTTGCCGAGGCGAAGGAAGTGCGCCTGAACGACCGGCTGGAAGCGAAAATCCCGATGGAGATCTTCACCATCGACATTCGTACCGGCGAACGGAAGGTGGTGGTCGCGTCGACCGACTGGCTCAACCACGTCCAGTTCTCGCCCACCGATCCCGCGCTCATCATGTATTGCCATGAGGGGCCATGGCACAAGGTCGATCGGATTTGGACGGTGCGGACCGATGGCAGCGGCAAGACGCTGGTCCACACCCGGTCGATGAACATGGAGATTGCCGGGCATGAGTTCTTCTCGCCGGACGGCAAGTGGATCTGGTACGATCTGCAGACGCCGCGTGGCGAGGTGTTCTGGCTGGCGGGCTATGAGTTGGCGACGGGGCGCCGGAAGTGGTTCCATGTCGATCGCAACCAGTGGTCCGTCCACTATAATCAGGCACCCGACATGAAGCATTTCTCCGGCGACGGCGGCGACCAGGAGATGGTGGCGCACGCACCGGACGGCAAATATCTGTACCTCTTCACGCCGCGCGACATCCCCGACGTTGCGGGCATCCATGCCGACAACAGCGAGACGTTGATCTCCCCCGGCACCTTCGGCGTCGAAAAGATCGTCGACATGCGCAAGCATGACTATCGTCTTGAACCCAACATCACCTTCACGCCCGATGGGAAGTGGATGATCTTCCGCTCTAACATGGAAGGGGAAAACCACATCTACGGGGTCCAGCTTTGATGCCTGTGCTGCAGACCTAGATTCTCCCTATGGCTGAGTGAAGCGTGGGCGCCACGCTAACGCGGCGCGCCAGCGTTCATAATCTCCTTGAAGGCGAGCGCTGTCGGGGAAAGGTCGCGCTTGTGGATCATCCACAGGCGGCTGATGACGGATGGCGATAGCTGCCTGTAAACGAGATTGTCGACATGCAGCCGGACCAGTGACTGAGCAAGAATACTGGCGCCAAAGCCGGCGGCGACAAGCCCCAGCAAGGTCGCAAGGCCGCTGGCTTCGTGAATGACGACAGGCTGAAAGCCGGCGTCCTTGCAGAGCGCGAAAAAATGTTCGTTGAAACCCGTCCCCCCGGCGGTGCCATAGAGGACCAGTGGTTCACCCTGAAGATCTGCGATGGTCAGGTCGGCCTCGCGCCGGGCCAAGGGGTGGTCATCCCGCAGGGCCAGGACCATCCGCTCCTCAAGCAGGCGGTCGAGGATGAATCCTTCCGGCAGGACGGGCCTTTCGAAGCCGCGGATAATGCCGATGTCGATCCTGTCCTGCTGGGCAGCGGCGATCTGGTCATCGCGCCCCAATTCACGCAAGGTCAGCTCGACATTGGGGTGGGCCTGCCTGAATCGATACAAGGCGTCAGCAACCGCAGGCACGAAGGGACCGGAAGAGATGATGCCTAGTCCCAGATGCCCGATTTCTCCGCGATGGGCCTTGCGCGCGGTCTGCGCTGCATGTTCCGCCTGTACCAGCGTTTGCCGTGCCTCCGGTTCGAACAGCTGCCCGGCGCGGGTCAGCCGCACGCGCCGGCTGGTCCGCTCGAACAGTTGCACGCCCAGTTCTTCCTCCAGGGCCCGGATCTGCTGGCTCAGCGGAGGCTGGGAAATGCCAAGACGCGACGCCGCCCGGCCAAAGTGCATCTCCTCGGCGACGCACAGAAAATAGCGAAGATGTCTAAGGTCCATCGATCATGTCGTTTTATGTATCAATCAAGCCATACTATATATTAGACGAGAAAGAACCAAGTGGGCATTGGCGGTGCCGGATCGGTATCGGTTCGAAACTTGTCTGATGGCCTCCATCGCAATGGCAGCGAGTCACGTCGTTGATGAACGCAGTTCATGGGTGCATGCAGTTTTGGGCAACTAATCAAGCAAGCCGGTCTGTCTTACATACTGGCCTCTAGGAGAGGAGGAGAATGCACGCCGCGTCACGCTTCATTGCGTGACGGCTGGGCTTGGGAGTTATGAATGATCGGAATTGTCAAAGTCGCGCTGTATCGTCCGCTCACGTTCATCGTGATGGCCATTCTGATTGCGGTTGTTGGTATTCTGGCTGCATTCCGCACCCCGGTTGATATCTTTCCCAATATCCGCATCCCCGTGATCGCGGTCGCCTGGCAATATGCCGGCCTTTCACCCGAAGACATGTCGGGCCGGATCGTCACGCCCTATGAGCGCGTGCTGACGACGACGGTGAACGATATCGAGCATATCGAAAGTCAGTCGTTGCAGGGCATCGGCATCATCAAGATCTATTTCCAGCCCGGCGCCGATATTCGCACCGCCACCGCACAGGTAACGTCCATCTCGCAGACGGTGTTGCGGCAGATGCCGCCGGGCATCACGCCGCCGCTGATCCTCAACTACAGCGCGTCGACCGTGCCGATCCTGCAGCTTGCACTTTCGGGCAAGGGGCTGTCCGAACAGCAGCTGTTCGACCTGGGCCAGAATCAGATCCGTCCGCAACTCGTGACCATACCGGGCCTTGCCATGCCGTTCCCCTCGGGCGGCAGGCAGCGGCAGGTTCAGGTGGACATGAACCCGCAGGCGCTCCAGTCCAAGGGCCTGTCGGCGCAGGATGTCGGCAATGCGATCGCCGCGCAGAACCAGATCAATCCGGCCGGTTTCGTCAAGATCGGGCCGACACAGTATAGCGTGCGCCTGAACAATGCGCCGGATTCCATCGCGGCGCTCAACGACCTGCCGGTGAAGGTCGTGAACGGCGCGACCATCTACATGCGCGATGTCGCCTATGTGCGGGACGGCAGCGCGCCGCAGCAGAATGTCGTGCATGTCGAGGGCGGCCGATCGGCCTTGCTGACGGTACTCAAGAACGGATCGACCTCTACTCTGGCCATCGTCAATGGCGTGAAGGAGGCACTGCCCCGCGTCGCCGCGACTTTGCCAGACACGCTCAAGATCTTGCCGGTCGGCGACCAGTCGCTGTTCGTGAAGGCGGCGGTCTCCGGGGTCATTCACGAAGGCGCCATTGCCGCCGCGCTGACGTCGCTGATGATCCTGCTGTTTCTGGGCTCCTGGCGATCCACGGTCATCATCGCGCTGTCGATCCCGCTGGCCATCCTGGCGGCCATCGCGGCACTTGCAGTCTTCGGCCAGACGCTGAACGTGATGACTCTGGGCGGATTGGCGCTTGCCGTCGGCATCCTGGTGGACGACGCCACGGTCACGATCGAGAACATCAACTGGCATCTGGAGCAGGGCAAGGGGGTCGTGGAAGCGATCCTGGATGGCGCTGCCCAGATCGTGACGCCCGCCTTCGTGTCGCTGCTGTGCATCTGCATCGTGTTCGTGCCGATGTTCTTCCTGCCCGGCGTCGCAGGTTTCCTGTTCGTTCCGATGGCGTTGTCGGTGGTGTTCGCTATGATCGCCTCCTTCGTCCTCTCGCGGACGCTGGTGCCGACGCTCGCCATGTATTTGCTGAAGCCCCACAAGCCGGGCGACGAGGACGAGCATCTGGCCGGCACGCCGGGATCGCGTAACCCGCTGGTCCGTTTCCAGCGCGGGTTCGAGCATCGGTTCGAGCGGATCCGGGCAGGCTATATCGGCATGCTCCAGCGCGCGCTCAATGCACGCAAGCCGTTCATGCTTGGCTTCCTCATGGTCGTCCTGCTCTCGTTCGGGCTCGTCCCACTGCTGGGCAACAATTTCTTCCCGAGCGTGGATTCGGGGCAGATCGCGATGCATGTGCGGGTGCCCATGGGATCGAGGATCGAGGACACCGCGGCACGTTTCGACCGTATCGGCCGGGAGATCCGCGCGTTGATCCCGCCCGAGGAACTGGCCTCGATCACCGACAATATCGGGCTGGCGGTCAGCGCCATCAACACCGTCTATAACAATAGTGGCACGATCGGCCCACAGGACGGTGATATTCTGATCGCCCTGAAGGAGGGGCATCGCCCCACCGACGAAGTCGTCGGCGAACTGCGCACGGAACTGTCGAGGCGTTTCCCCGGCACGACCTTCTCCTTCCTGCCGGCCGACATCACCAGCCAGATCCTGAACTTTGGTGCGCCCGCGCCGATCAACGTGCAGATCAGCGGGCGAGATATGAGCGCGGGCCGTGCCTACGCCCAGAAACTGCTGGCCAAGATGGCGGTCATCCCGGGTCTTGCAGATGCGCGTATCCAGCAGCCTGCGAACTCGCCGCAGCTCAATGTGGAGGTCAACCGGTCGCGCATCGGCCAATATGGCCTGACCGAGCGTGACGTGACGACCAGCCTTGCCAGCTCGCTGGCGGGCACGTCGCAGACGGCGCCGGTGTTCTTCGTCAACCCGGAGAATGGCGTGCAATATCCGGTCGTCGCGCAGGCCCCGGAATATCTGCTCGATTCGATGAACGCATTGTCGAACGTTCCGGTTTCCGGCGCGACCGGCACATCGACACAGCTTCTCGGCGGTCTCGCCAGCCTGAAGCGCACCAATACCGCGCCTGTCGTGTCGCACTATAACATCCAGCCGGTGCTCAACATCTATGGCACCACGCAGGGGCGTGATCTTGGCGCGATCGCCGGAGACATCCAGTCCGCTATCAACTCGCTGGAAAGCGAACAGCCCAAGGGTGTCACGGTCACGATCCTGGGTCAGTATCAGACGATGAACACGGCCTTTTCCGGCCTCGGCTTCGGCCTGGTTGGTGCGGTGCTGCTCATCTACCTGCTGATCGTCGTCAACTTCCAGAGCTGGGTCGATCCCTTCGTCATCATCACCGCGCTGCCCGCCGCGCTTGCGGGCATCGTGTGGATGCTCTTCATGACCGGCACGACGCTGTCGGTGCCTGCGCTCACCGGCGCCATCATGTGCATGGGCGTCGCCACCGCCAACTCGATCCTGGTCGTCAGCTTCGCGCGCGACCAGTTGCAGGAACTGGGCGACGCGACGCAGGCCGCGCTCAGTGCGGGCGTGGTCCGCTTCCGCCCGGTGCTGATGACGGCGCTGGCGATGATCATCGGCATGGCGCCGATGGCCTTCGGCCTTGGCGAAGGCGGCGAGCAGAATGCGCCGCTTGGTCGCGCGGTGATCGGTGGCCTTGTCTGCGCCACCATCGCGACCCTGTTCTTTGTTCCCACTGTCTTTAGCTTCGTTCACCGCCATCGCCGGAGTGAAACGACGTCCTTGGAGCCGCAGCCCAGCCATGCATGAAACCCCCTCGACCCAGAATGCAGATTCCATGACCACCGGCCCCGACAGCCGCACTTTGAAGCGCGTCGGCATCGGCGCGGCGGTGGTGGCGCTCATTGTCGTCGCTGCCGGCACAGCCTCACGGATCAACGCCACCAACGAACTGCGCGCGTCCGCCGCGCAGGCCGCCATCCCCACCGTCGCCGTCGTCTCCCCCACGACCGATGGGGATGGCGGCACATTGTCCCTGCCGGGCAATGTGCAGGCCTATAACAGCGCGGCGATCTATGCCCGCACCAACGGCTATGTCCGCCGCTGGCTGTCCGATATCGGCGACAATGTGCGTGCCGGCCAGCCACTCGCCATCCTCGATGCGCCGGAAATCGACCAGCAGCTTGCCCAGGCGCAAGCAGATTATCAGACGGCGCTCGCGAACCAGCGCCTTGCAGCGACGACCGCCAAGCGTTGGAGCACGATGCTGACGCAGGATGCTGTCTCCCGGCAGGAAGCGGACGAGAAGGACGGCGATCTCGCTGCCCGGACCGCCGTCTCCAATGCAGCGCTCGCCAATGTGAAGCGGCTGAAGGCATTGCAGGGCTTTACCCGGCTGGCGGCCCCCTTCGACGGGGTCGTCACCAGCCGATCGGCACAGATCGGTGCGCTCGTAGTGTCGGGCAATGCCGCCGCGCAGCCGCTGTTCACCGTATCCGACGTGCATCGGATGCGCATCTATGTGCGCGTGCCGCAGGGCTATTCGGCGCAGGTGAAGCCTGGCATCGCGGCGACCCTGACACTCCCCGAATATCCGGGTCGCAGCTTCGCCGCGACGACGACCCGCAGCGCCGGTGCCGTCGATGCCCAATCCGGTGCGGTACTCGTCGAGCTGCAGGCGGATAATGCCGATGGAGCGCTGAAGCCGGGGGCTTTCTCTCAGGTGAGCTTCAACGTGGGTGCGGGGAAGGGCAACAGCCTGAGCCTGCCCGGCAGCGCGATCCTCTATGGCAATGACGGCCCCACGGTGGCGATCGTCGGGGGTGACGGGCGGGTGACGATCAAGCCCGTCAGCATCGCGCGCGATGAAGGCAGCACCGTCATCCTTTCGGGCGGCATCCCTGCGGGCGCTCGGGTCATCGACACGCCCCCCGATGCCATTCGGACGGGCGACAAGGTCAACGTGCAGCAGGGTAGCGCCGGAAAGGGCAAGCCGAATGCGCATTAGTCTTGGCGCAGCGATGCTGCCGCTCCTGCTCGCCGGCTGTTCCATGGCGCCGGCCTATCAGCCACCCCAGATCGCGGCGCCGCAGGCCTTCAAGGAAATCGAGGGCTGGGTAGCAGCCGCTCCCATGGATGCGTCTTCCAGGGGTGCCTGGTGGGCGGCGTTCAATGATCCGGTTCTGGCGGATCTGGAAAGCCGGGCGGAACAGGCGAGCCCGACGCTGGCCGCGGCGCTCGCCCGCTACGATCAGGCCCGCGCCGCCGCGCGTGTCGAACGCGCAGACCTGTTCCCGGACGTCGCGGTGGGCGGAGTCGCCGGCCGCGCACGGGTGTCGGGCAACCGCCCGCTCGGCAATGGTTCGCCGCAAACCTATAATGATTTCAGCATCGGCGCGACGCTGGATTATGAACTCGATCTGTGGGGACGCATCCGCAACAGCGTGAAGGCGGCCCGCGCCGATGCGCAGGCGAGCGCGGCGGACCTTGCCTCGGCACGGCTCAGCCTGCAGGCGGCGGTGGCGGATGCCTATGTGCGGCTGCGCGGTCTGGATGCGCAGGCGGAATTGCTGCGCCAGACGGTTGACGCCTTCGACAAGGCCTATGACCTCACCCGCCGGCGCCATAAGGGCGGCATCGCGTCCGGCATCGACGTCAATCGCGCCAAGACGGTGCTGGGCAATGCCCGCGCGCAGATTTCCGCGATCGCCAGCGAGCGCGCGGCGACCGAACATGAGATCGCCGCGCTGGTGGGCGCCGTGGCGTCCGATTTCACGATCGCGCCGCAGGTCCAGCCTCTGGTCGCGCCCGCTGTGCCCGCCGGTGTCCCGTCCGAACTGCTACAGCGCCGTCCCGACATTGCGGCTGCCGAGCGTCGCATCGCGGCCGCCAATGCGCGGATCGGGGTGGCCAAGGCCGCCTTTTTCCCAACGTTGACGCTGGGCTTGTCGGGCGGCTTCGAAACGACTCGTGGCCAGCTGTTCGACACGCCGAACAGTTTCTGGGGGCTGGGGCCGCTTTCGGCGGCGCTGGCGATTTTCGACGGCGGCCGCCGCGCGGCGCAGGTGAAGATGTCGCGCGCGGAATATGATGAGCTCGCCGCAGGCTATCGCGACACGGTGCTGACCGCCTTTCGCCAGACCGAGGATGCGATTGCCGCCAACCGTTTGCTGACAGCGCAGACCGTCGACCAGAAGACAGCAGCCGATGCCGCATCGCGGACAAGCGCGCTCGCGCTGACCCGCTATCGCGATGGGGCGTCGGACTATCTGGAAGTCGTCACCGCACAGACCGATGCGCTGGAAGCCCAGCGTGCGCTCTTGACGGTGCAGACCCAGCATATGAGGGCGGCAATCGCGCTGGTCCGCTCGCTTGGCGGCACAGCTGAATCGAGCTAACGCTCCATCGCATGTGCGAGGATCAGTGAGAAGAACTGCTCGTCGTCTGTCCATTCGGCGCGCGGTTCCCAGCCTGCTGCGCGCAGCAGCAGGCGGCTGTCGCGCGATCCGTATTTGTGGCTGCTTTCGGTATGGATCGTCTCGCCCTTGCTCATGGTGAAGGGGGTTCCGGCAATCTGGAAATCGATGTCGTGCATCGCTTCGAGATGCATTTCGATGCGGGCGGCGGCGTCGTTCCAGATCGCGCGATGGGCGAAGCGCTCGATGGGGATGTCACCGCCAAGCTCCCGGTTGATGCGCCGAAGGAGGTTCAGGTTGAACGCGGCGGTCACGCCAGCCGCATCGTCATAGGCCGGAATGAGCCGGTCCAGAGGCTTGATGCGATCCATGCCGATTAGCAGCATCGCGCCCTCGCCCAGGGACTGCCGCATTGCGCGCAGCAGATCGACCGCATCGGCCGGTTCCTGATTGCCGATGGTCGAGCCCGGAAAAAAGCCCAGCTTGGGAAGGCGGGCGATCGCGTCTGGCAACGGCACGGGGCTGTTGAAATCCGCCTCTATGGGCAGCACAGGCAGGCCGGGGAAGCGCTGGGCCAGGGCCTTGCTGCTTTCTCGCAGGAATCCGCCGCTGATGTCGATGGGCACATAGGCGGAGGGAGCGATCGCCTGAAGCAGCAGTGGCGTTTTCCGTGCGCTGCCCGCCCCGAATTCCACGACTGCGCGCCCTGCGCCGACAGCGGCAGCAACGTCCGGGCCATGGCGGGACAGCAGCGCAGCTTCCGTCCGCGTCACATAATATTCGGGAAGGTCGGTGATCGCCTCGAACAGCTCGGAGCCGCGCCGGTCGTAGAACCAGATGGGCGGCGTCGCCTTGGGTCTGCGGGCGAAGCCGTCCAGCATGTCGGTGCGGAATGCGGGATCGGCGACGGGGGGCGGGGTCAGGGAGAGGCCCGTCATTTCGGATGTCAGGAGCATCGGTCAGAGATCCTTTGCCAGCCGCAGCCCGGTAAACTGCCAGCGTTGATGGGGGTAGAAGAAGTTGCGATAGCTCGCCCGCATATGGCCGCGCGGGGTGGCGCAGCTGCCGCCCTTGAGGATGAACTGGCCGGACATGAACTTGCCATTATATTCGCCCACCGCGCCGTCCGCCGCGCGGAAGCCAGGGTGGGGGCGATAGGCGCTGCCGGTCCATTCCCATACGTCGCCGAACATCTGCGCGATCGCGCCTTCGTAATCGCAAGGCATGGGCCGGGGACAGGCCGCTTCATCCATTTGTACGCCGCTCCAAGGCGAGATGGTCTGCGCCGCGCTTTCCCACTCCGCTTCGGTCGGCAGGCGCGCACCGGCCCAGCTGGCATAGGCGTCGGCCTCGTACAGGCTGATATGCGTCACCGGCGCGGCGAGATTGACGGGGTGACGCCCATCCAGCGCAAATGCCGTCCACCCCCCTTCCTCTTCACGCCAGTAAAGCGGCGCCGCGACGTCTTCCGCCTTCACCCAGGCCCAGCCATCGGACAGCCAATGGCGGGGCTCCCGGTATCCGCCATCCTCGATGAAGGCGATCCACTCGCCATTGGTGACGGGGCGGTGGGCAAGCGCGTGCGGGACGAGCGCTACCTTATGGCGCGGCATTTCGCAATCGAAGGCGAAGCCGGACGATGCGCTGTGGCCGATCTCCACCAGATTTTCCCTACCCTCCAGCCAGTGCAGCGCGCCGGGCGCTGGCGCGGGGGAGGCCGGCCGGGTGGGAAACATCGCCGGCTCCATCGGGTTCTGCGCGAAGAGATGCTGTATGTCGGTCAGCAGCAGTTCCTGATGCTGCTGTTCATGATGCAGGCCGAGCGTGATCAGCTCGTGGACATCACCCGAAAGAGCGGGCAGGGCTGCAATCATGGCGGTGTCGACATGGGCGCGATAGGCGCGGATCTCGTCCAGCGATGGCCGGGTGAGCAGCCCCCGGTGCGATCGCGTATGACGCGGCCCTTCGGCCTCGTAATAGCTGTTGAAGAGATAGGCGTAGCGATCGTTGAACGGGCGATAGCCGGGCACATGGTCGCGCAGCACAAAAGTTTCGAAAAACCATGTGACATGCGCCAGATGCCATTTGGCCGGAGAGGCGTCCGGCATCGACTGCACGGTGGCATCCGCGTCGCTCAAGGGCGCAGCAAGCGCTTCGGTCAGTGCGCGGACCGACCGATAATGCTGTTCCAGATCGTCTTGTTTGTATGCGGTCCGGCTGGTCGCCATTCTTGCCCTTCCGATACGGTCTGCCGCTCTCGTATCGTCAAGAGCGCATGACCGGTGGCTATGTTCCGGCAGGACGTCAGATTGTAAAGGTCATTACGTGTTCGTCATGAGAAAGAAACCGTGCGGAGAGAACGGCCATGTTGCTGGCCGCTCTCTCCCCGCCGGTTCCTAGAAGCCCTTGCGCAGCGTGACGAAGAACTGGCGCGGCGCGGCGGGCAGCAGGGTCTGCGCGTCGCCGCTGTTGCCGAAGCCGCCGGAGCCGACGGTGCCGACATAGTCCTTGTCGAACAGGTTCGTCACCGATCCCTCGATGGCGAAGCCGGTCAGGAAGCCCATGCCTTCGGGCACCTTGATGCCGATGCTGGCATCGGCCACCACCCGACCGCCGACCGACTGGTCATTGGTATAGGTGTAGTAGCGCTTCGACATGTAGTTCGCACCGATGCGGCCGAAGAACAGGTCGCCGTCATAGGCGATCTCGGCCGACGCGATATGCTTTGGGCTGTCGGTAACGGTCTTGCCCTTGAGCGGGATGGTCGTCACGCCGCTCAGCACATCGTCGCGATAGGTCGAGTCGTTATAGGCGTAGGATGCGGTTGCCGAGAGACCACGCATCAGCGTGATCGTGCCCGACGCCTCGAAGCCAAAGGAGCGGACCGAGCCCACATTCTGCAGTTCCGAAGGCCGGCCCTCGATCGGCGCACCGACCTGCACGGCGAGGATGCGGTTGTTGAAGTCGACATAATAGCCGGCCAGCGCCGCCTGGAACATGCCGGTGCGATAACGCAGGCCGCCCTCGATGGTCTTCGATGTTTCCGGCTTGAGGTTGCCCGCGCTCGCATTGAAGCTCGCCTGGCTGATGCCGAACAGGCCGGAGGTCGCCGCCGAGACGAAGGGGCGGAAATTCTCGGTATAGTTGGCGAAGACTTCGGCATTGTCGTTGATGCGATAGAGCAGGCCGAGCTGCGGCAGGAACCAGTCCTCCGAAGAGATATTGCCCGAGGCGAGGCCGCCCGAGACGATCGGCGTGGCCTTGTTCTCCACACGCACGCCCTTCCAGCCACCCGAGATGGTGAGCTGACCTAGGTCCAGCTTGTCCATCACATAATATTGCATGGTCTGGGTGTCGTAGTTGAAATCCCACTGCGTCAGGAACGGGTTCTTCTGGAACTTCAGGCTGTCGCGCGAGGAGCCCGCGAGCGTGTTGGCAAGGCCGTAGAAGCGGCGGGCCTGATGGAAGTCGTTGCTTTCATACCAGCCGCCCACTTCCAGTCGGTTGGGGCCGGTTTCCCAGGCGAGGCTGGCGATGGTGCCAGCACGGTCCATGTCATATTCGGTGGTGCGGATCGCGATCGGTGCGCCGCTGGGGCTGTCGGTATAGGGGGTCCACCACAGACCCTGGCCGTGGTTGTTATGATAATAGCCCTGCACCTTGACGTCGACGCTGTCCGTCAGCGGCGTTTCGAAGGTGACACCGCCCAGCCAATCGCGGCGCAGGCCGGCAGCGTCGTAATAGCCATCGTCCAGCAATGTGATCGGCGCGGGATAGGTAAAGCCATATTGCGGGAACGGCATGGCACTCTGCGGGAAGGCCGATCCGTTGGCGGCCAGCCACTGCTGGTTGCGGGCAATGGCGGCGATCTGATAGGCCGTCTGCCAGTCGGGCGCGAGATTGTCGAAGTCGCGGCCAAGGCGCTGGATCATCTCCGCCGACATGTCCTGATAGTCGTTTTCGCGACGGTCCGACCAGTTGAGGAAGGCCGTGATCTTGCCCTCGCCGACATCGGCGACGACCTTGGCATTCACCTGATGCTGGCGCTGTTCGCCGTCGCCTTTCCACTTGCCGGCATTGAGATAGCCATAGCTCAGATAGCCGCGAATGCCGCCCAGATCGCCGCTGTCGATCCGCACGAAGCCGCGCCACGTATCATTGCTGCCATAGGTGCCCGATGCCGCGATGCCGAGATCCTTGGAAGGGTCGCGCGAGGTGAAGGTAAGCGTGCCGCCGAGGTTACTGGTGGAGGCGGTGGCGAGGTTGCCCGCGCCCTGGCTGACAGAGACGGTGCCGAGATTTTCCGAGATGATCGCACGGCTGATGTGCAGGCCGTTATAGTTGCCGTAGCTCATGTCGCCCAGCGGTACGCCGTCCAGCGTGAAGCCAAGCTGGTTCTGGTTGAAGCCGCGCAACGAGATGCGCGAGGACCATTCATAGGCGCCGAAGGCATCGGCCGACTGGAAGTTGACGCCGGGCAGCTTCTGAATGGCTTTCAGCGGCGTGGTGCCGGGGGTGAGCAGGGCGATGTCGTCCTTGCCGATCGACTGCACCTGGCGAGTCTCGCCAAAGCCATAGACAACGATCGCGCCATCGCCATCGGCGCCCTCCACGGCGGCGGGCTCGGCTGGGCTGGCGACGGGCGCCTGTGCCAGGGCGGCTGCTGGCAACAATGCGGTGATGGCGGCGGACGCCAGCAAGGAATGGAATGCAATGCGCATGAATGATCTCCCCGTAATGTGTTGGGGGAGCCATTGCCTGTCAGGCATGACGCTTTGGCGGCGGTGCGATTGCGTTTGCGTTACGAATTGACGCGCGAATGTGACGATGTGAAAATATCACAGCGCTTCGCGTCGGTTGCTTTGCTGCCTGGCTCAGCCGTCGGCGAAGTCGAACGGTGCGCTGACCCGGTGGAAATCCTCCGGCATGACCTGCCGTCCGATGGGCGGCGCCGATCGCGCGGTGCAGCCGGTGCGATGGCACAGGCGGCAGGTGACGCCGATGGGGGTGGCGGGCTGGCTGCGCGCATCGCCCTGTCCCTGGGTATAGATCAGCTTGCCTGCATGTTCCGCCGCGCAGCACAGGGCGATGGCGCGCTCGACCTGCAGCGCACCATAGACGCCGCCGCCCGCCGTCACGGTGCGCGCGATCGAAAAGAAGCGCTGGCCGTCGGGCAGTTCCAGCCACTGCGTCAGGATCTGCCGGGGGGTGCGGAAGGTCTGGTGCAGCGACCAGAGCGGGCAGGCGCCGCCATGCCGCGCGAAGGGAAAGCCGGCGCCGTCCAGCCGCTTCGACACATTGCCTGCCGGATCGACGCGGATGAAGAAGAAGGGCACGCGCTCCTGCCCCGGCTTCTGCAGGGTGGTCAGGCGATGCGCGGTCTGCTCGAAACTGGTGCCGAACTGCCGGGCGAGCGCCTCCACGTCATAATGTCTCGTCTCGACAGCCTTGGCGAAGGCGGAATAGGGCATGATGAGCGCGGCGGCGGCATAGCTGCCCAGCGCCCGGCGGGCGAGCCGCTGGCTGGAGACATTGGCGAAATTGCCTTCCTTCAGCAGCGTGTCGATCTCCCCGCGCATTTCCAGATAGACGATCTGCAGCGCGAGCTGGAAATTCTGGCTGGCGCTGTCCAGCGTCTCGTTGAGCCAGATTTCCTCGCGATGCCGGTCCAGCCGCCGCACCGTGCCCATCATGATATCGGCGGGCAGGCGGCGCACGCGCAGGCGGTGGCGGGTCTTGAGATGCCCCACCATGCCGTCATGCCCGGCGATTTCCTGCGCCAGCCGTTCGGCGCTGTCGTCCAGCAGCGGGAAGCTGTTGTGGCGCGCGGCGATGAAGCGACGGGCCTCCGCCACAGGATCGGAGGCGTCCTCCTCGCCATCGGCCGTGCCAGCTTCCGCGCTTCGGTCGGCCAGCGCCAATTGCTCCTCGCGATAGGAGGTGTATAGCCGCAGCAGCGCCTCGGTAATGCCGGGGTAGTTGGTCGCCGCGTCCGCGACCTCCAGCGAGGGCAGGTCGATGTCAGCGAACATCGGATCCTTCAGTACCCCCTGAAGCCGCGCCGTATATTCCGCGCCGCCGTCTCCCGCGAGGTCGGCCATGTCCATCTTGTAGGTGCGGGCGAGGCGCAGCAGCATGTCGGCGGTCAGCGGGCGCTGGTTGCGCTCCAGCAGCGCGACATAGGAGGAAGAGATGTCGAGGTCGCTCGCCATATTGGCCTGCGTCAGCCCCAGTTCGCGGCGCAGCCGTTTGAGGCGCGGGCCCATATAGACGGGGCGATCATTCGACATCGGAAGCCCTCCGGCAATTTTTGTGTAACACGACAAGTCGTGCCCTTACATCCTTACACGAATAGCTTGTAAAGTTTTACAGGTAAACCTCGCGGGCCATCCACAGCAATGAAATGTCGGGCTAGGCGGGCTCATCACTTGCCATGCAGTTGAGGATTACCGTCATGTCGTACCAGGATGATATTACCCACACCAAAGCGCTCATCGGCAGCCATGGCGGCACATGGGATGGCATCAGCGCCGAGTCCGTCGCCCGCATGAAGCTGCAGAACCGGTTTCAGACCGGCCTCGACATCGCGCGCTACACCGCTGCGATCATGCGCCGCGACATGGCCGCCTATGATGCCGATCCGGCCAACTACACCCAGTCGCTGGGCTGCTGGCACGGCTTCATCGGCCAGCAGAAGATGATCAGCATCAAGAAGCATTTCGGCTCCACCGAGCGGCGCTACCTGTACCTGTCGGGCTGGATGGTCGCGGCGCTGCGCAGCGAGTTCGGTCCGCTGCCCGACCAGTCGATGCATGAGAAGACCAGCGTCCCCGCGCTGATCGAGGAACTCTACACCTTCCTGCGTCAGGCCGACGCTCGCGAACTGGGCATGATGTTCCGCGAGATCGACGCCGCGCGCGCTGCCGGCAACCAGGTCGAGGAGCAGCGGCTGCTCAATGCGGTCGATAACTATCAGACGCATGTCGTTCCGATCATTGCGGATATCGACGCAGGCTTCGGCAATGCCGAGGCGACCTATCTGCTCGCCAAGAAGATGATCGAGGCCGGCGCCTGTGCGCTGCAGATCGAGAACCAGGTTTCCGACGAGAAGCAGTGTGGCCATCAGGACGGCAAGGTCACGGTGCCGCATGAGGACTTCCTCGCGAAGGTCCGGGCCTGTCGCTATGCCTTCCTGGAACTGGGCGTCGAGGACGGCATCATCGTCACCCGCACCGACTCGCTGGGCGCAGGCCTCACCAAGCAGATCGCGGTCAGCAAGGAACCGGGCGACATTGGCGACCAGTATAACAGCTTCCTCGACTGCGAGGAGATCGATCCGGCGACCGCGCGTAACGGCGATGTCATCCTGAACCGCGACGGCAAGCTGATGCGGCCCAAGCGCCTGCCCAGCAACCTGTTCGAGTTCCGCAAGGGCACTGGCGCGGACCGCTGCGTTCTCGACTGCATCGTCTCGCTGCAGAACGGCGCGGACCTGCTGTGGATCGAGACCGAGAAGCCGCATATCGAGCAGATCGCGGGCATGGTCGATCGCATCCGGGAAGTCATTCCCAATGCGAAGCTGGTCTACAACAATTCGCCCTCGTTCAACTGGACGCTGAACTTCCGCCAACAGGTGTTCGATGCCTGGACGGAGGCCGGGAAGGACGTGTCTGCCTATGATCGCGCCAAGCTGATGTCGGTCGATTATGACGGCACCGAATTGGCGGACGAGGCCGACGAGAAGATCCGCACCTTCCAGCGTGACGCGGCGAAGCGTGCCGGCATCTTCCATCACCTGATCACGCTGCCAACCTATCACACGGCCGCGCTCAGCACCGACAATCTCGCCAAGGAATATTTTGGCGAGGAAGGTATGCTGGGCTACGTCAAGGGCGTGCAGCGCAAGGAGATCCGCGAAGGGATTGCCTGCGTGAAGCATCAGAACATGTCGGGCTCCGACATCGGCGACGACCACAAGGAATATTTCGCTGGCGAGGCCGCGCTGAAGGCAGGCGGCATCCACAACACGATGAACCAGTTCGCGGCATAAGCGATGTTCACGGAGTGCCGGCCATAAGTCGGCGCTCCGGGGGTGGGGAGAAAGGCGGTTCGGGGATGCAGCCCCCGGGCCGCCTTTTGTCGTTGGGACGGAGGCTGGCCAATGTGCGCAAAGGCAGGCGATCGGCGCCGCGGCGAAGGGGCGTGAATATCGCGGGCGGATCGAAATCAGCGCTTGTATGAAGGGGACGGCTGAACCTCTGACCCATGTCAATAAAAGCAAAGCCGAGGTTATGAAAACCTCGGCTTTATGTGCTTTTTTCCGAAGAAAATGGTCGGCCTTCGCGTTGTCCTATAGAACTTTTTGCGCGGCTCCAAGTGGCGATTTCCGGGTTCGAATGGAGGAAATCCGGCGCGATGAACATGGCTGGCTGAAGGCAGCATGAGCTCAAGGCCACCGAAACGGAAGGCGTTGCTCGTCCGATGGCAAGAAGGAACGACACGGCAAGTGCTGGGACGAAATGCCCCAAATAATGTTGGGGCAATCTCCGCGAACCACGGCAATCCTGGTGGTGCATCGAGATTGGCAAATGGCGTATCTCAAATTTCGGGGAGTTCGGCGGCGAACAGGATGTCGGCCTCCGGAATTGCTTCCACCCAGCCCTGCAGTGCATCGGTAAAGCCCGATAGCGCTATGGTCAGATGGTCGAGGATTATTCCGTCGAGCTTTGACAGTGGCGCACCGAAAACGGCCGCGACTTCGGCATATTGTGCGAGAAGTCCTTTGACTCGGTGCCAGCGCTCGGTGAGGGCGAGTAGTGGTTCGCCCTTGAACGCAAGACGGCGTGCGAGGGCGGATCCTGGTGCAAACTCGGCCACGCGCGCAGCAAGGAGGCTGCGCAGGGTGAAGAACATCGAAGCGGAATAAAAGAACCACAGAGGGCCGAGCAGGATGCGACCTCCCTCACTGAGCGGCGCGCCTTCGAATATGTCGTCGCGCCAGCCCCAACTGCACGCGAAGAAGCGGAAACCGATAAGGTCGGCCGCCTGCTCTAGGGCTTGGTCGATGGCAAAATCGGGATTGATCGCGTGAAGGACCCGATGCGCGAGCTCGTGGGATAGTGCATAGTCCAGCGCCGAGTAGGAAAGATGGCTTTCCAATGTGTAGGGCTCGTAAGAGTTGCCGTCGGGACACAGGATTTCGCTTCGTGCCATGAGCGCATCGGTAGGATTGTCACCAGGCTCTGCGGGATGGAAGGCATGATCGGTCAGGAGGCGAGCGAAGAGTCGACGCATCGCTGGCGGCATTGATGGCGCGATGCCAGTGTCGGAGTTTGCAAGCGCGGACCATGCTTTGTCCTCGCCGCGTCCAAGCGCTTCATCGAAAGCACGGGCGGAGAGCATCAGCAGCTCCTGGTAGACATAGGGCACGATGACGAAATGAACCGGTGCGACGATGATGTGTTGAGGTGTAGCGAATCCGTAGCTTGTGCCGAAGCTTGTGCGAACTACGACGTCTTGGAGCAACGCTGCATCCTGCGGATTAACCTTCCACCAGCTGCTGAGTTGTTGCAGACATCGGGCTTGAAGCGTCGCTTCGTTGGCACGGGTCCAGAGCAGGGGGTCGGCCGCGAAGTCGTACCCGAGCGCCTGGATCGCACCGCCCATCGTCCGGTCTACCAGCCCCATATGGACGATGGCCGCCTCAATCCCCGGAGATTCGGCCTCGGGGTTGCGTAACAAGGCATCAGCCTCGGCGTCCTGATGCACTGGGTCGAGCAAATGGGCGATGGTAGCCCATGCTGCCTCGATGGATGCTCTGTCGATCAAGCGGGTAGGTTCGGGCAGAAATTGCGGGCACCAAGACGAACGACGAGGACAGCGGCAAGCGCCGCATTGAGCCCAATTCCTGCCGAACCGATGATGCTTGCGATTACCGCAGCGAGCGCGATAGCATCTCCGCTTTGCTGCGAGGTGATGAGAGCCTGCGCCCAGGGCTCTTGGAGGCGCGGGCAGATGGCTCTCTGAATACCGCCACGGGCATTGCGAAACGCGGCACGTCCTTTTTCGATGAGGTCGCTGCCAAAGGCTTCATGGCCGGGGAGGCCCCCTGCGAGGCCGGCATAGAGCGCGTCCTCAGACGTGAGCGTTTCGTCGAGCAACGTCGCGACGAAAGCGCGCAGGGGTTCGTTGGCGTCTGGCGTTGGCGTCATCGTTTTCATCAGGCTACGTTCCAGTCAGCAAAGAGATAATATGATTCGTTGCGGAATCTGCTGATCATCGCGCGTCTAGCTAGAGACAACAAATGCGAAACAGCGGCGTCGAACCACTCGATGTAAAAAAATTCTTTGCCAAATTTCCCTGCTGAAGTGTCTTCAATGATAGGGCAGAATAGACGTCCAGATTGCTTCCGTATCGGTTCTGTGGGGCATTTCCAAATCAGTTGATCGACGGATGGCATAAACTGTAGGGGGGCTTCGATGGGAGTTTGTTCAGACCGTTCGGTTAACTACCTCAAATCGTTGAATCTAAACGTAATACTGCATCCTCTCGAAGATTTGGCGCCTCTGGCCCTGCTCGGCGAATATAAGGGTGCTCGCGGAATTATTGGGACTCTGAGCCAGCTTGCCGAAGAACAAGGTGGCAACCTTCCGCAGATTACGTCGGGCGAAGCCGCCAACATTAACGGCCAGAAGAGCAGTAAGCTGCCTATCGAGCTTGGCCTCGATATACTCGGCAACATCATTGGCGCCATGGGCGGTAATCTAGGCGTGAAAGCGGCCTATGAGCGCGCCAGCAAAGTCGAGTTCAGCTACACCGGGGTGACGCGCCACCGAGCCAATACGATCGAGATCGGCGACTACCTAGAGGCGTCCAAGGTGCGGTGGGATCACCCGATCTTGAAGAAGTATCTGTTCGGTAAGGGGCGCCTTTACATACTCACAGAGATTGTGGCTTCGAAGAAGCTGGGTGTCACGGCTTACAATCGCGATAATAGCAGCATCAAACTTGAGGTGCCCGTGATCAAGGAGTTGGTCGGTGGCTCGCTATCGGTTGGCAAGGACACAGAGACGACCACGACCGTCACATACGAAGGCGATAAGAATCTGGCCTTCGGTTTCGTGGCGATCGAGCTTTCCGCCGGCGACCGGGGTGACGATGGAGAGTTTGATCTCGTTTTCCGCCCGGTAAAAGCGGGTACGGTCAGCTTCGGCGTCGGTGCGGGGCAAGGTGTCGTGTTCGCTGATTTTGAAGGCGCGCTTGCAGAACTCAAGACGGTCGATCCAGCGGAGCTTGGCGAGGGTGAACTATTCGCCTGATTAAGCAAGAAGCGGGATAGCCAGAAAATGACTCAATTGGTGTTTGTGCACGGCGTCGCTACAAGGCAGACTCCAGCATATACAGCCGAAATTCAGCTTCGAGATGAGCGGTTCCGCAAACTTGCGATCGGAGCAGAGGCGGGCATCCGCAATCCGTTCTGGGGGGATCTCGGCGCTGCCTTCGCTTTTGGGGAGCAATGCCTGCCGCGCAGCGGTGACGTGCCCACGCCATTCAGCCTCGCCGGAGGCAGTGCGTCAGTCGGCGCAACTGGCGGTGTGTCGATCTCAGAGATTGCGGCCGTGGATTTCCCTGCTGCAGTGGACACGCTCTACACGGTGCTCATCGAGACCGCAGCGACGCAGAATCGGCAGCTTGATCCTGAGGAATTTTCTGAAATGCAGGCCGCCGCCGCCTACGCCGAGGTCAATCCCGCCCCGGCTTGGATCAAGCCCGACATGACCGACGCGGCATTCATCGACGCCTTGCGAGAGCGCCTCCAACGCGAAACTCCTGCCGCCTACGGCCTGCTTGATCGCCTGAAGGCAGCCGCCGGCACCGTTCTGGATCGCGGCAGGAATCTGGTTTCGTCGGGCGTTGTCGGCCTTACCCGTGACAAGCTTAACCCGGCGGTTGCCAGGTTCGTCGGCGACGTGTTCGTTTATCTGCGCGCCGGCGCTGCACGGACTGATATTCGTCAGCGGGTGGTAACGGAGTTGCTCGCAGCACGCACCGATGCAACCGCGAAGGCTGAGCCGCTGGTTGTTGTAGGCCATAGCCTTGGCGGGGTCATCCTGTACGATCTCCTGACCGATCCCGCTGGTGCTGGATTACCGCCGGGTTTCAGCATCGACGTTCTGCTGACCGTGGGCTCGCAACCGGGTTTCTTCGAGGAACTCAAGCTGTTTGCAGCAAGCGATGAGTCGATTCCGTCGCTTGATCATCCGCTGGCAGAAAAGCCGGCGTCGGTTGCGAATTGGTGGAATGTCTATGACCCGGTCGATGTCCTGAGCTTCCGCTGCCAAGGGATATTCGAAGGCGTCGAGGATTTCATGTTCAGTTCGATGGCGGGCGTGATTGACGCCCATACCAGCTATTTCATGCGCCCCCGCTTCTTCGAGCGTCTGCGGTCGCGGCTGCAGGCGCTAGCATGACGCTTATCTATCAACGACAGGTCAACGGCGCGGCAACTCATGCCTTGATCATCGGCGTCGGTGCCTATCCAGACGCCAAGATGGACAAGTTCGTGCCAGGCACTACACCCGAATTGCTTAAAGACGTGCGCGACCTTCCCAGTGCCGCCGCAGGCGCGGCCGCCTTTTGCGATTGGCTTATCGGCGAGGCCGCGCTTGATCAGCCGCTTGCTTCCATCGAAATGCTGTCCAACGGCCCTGCACCAGCTCATGGTCAATATACTTGGCACGCTCGTGTCCAGCCAGCCCAGTTGAACGGCAACGCGCCCTCAGACCCGCGCGGAAATCCTGCGGTCGGTGTGCCGAACACGGCCAACGTAACCTCAGCAGGCACCCAATGGCTCTCGCGGCTTAATTCCGTGGCTGGAAATGTCGGGATTGTATTCATTTGCGGTCACGGCGTCGCCGTGACCTCGCAGCCCTTCGTGCTGCTGGCCGATCTTAATCAGAATCCGGTCAATCCTTGGGGGGCATTCCTCAACATGTACGACCTGGGTGTCGGCCTCAAGCAGGCACCCAATGTGTCGGCCGCGTATCTTTTCGTCGATGCCTGCGGTGAGATGGTGACGGATTTGTATGTCCAAAACCCCGGTGTCGGCGCGAAGTTTATTCGTTCCGATCCATTTGTGGGGGGAACTGAAAAAGTCACATTGATGGCGGCGGCTGCGAGCAGCTATTTCACCTACGAAGACAGTCCGACGACTGGAGGTCGCTTTACGCAGACCTTATTGCGCGCTCTTCGCGGAAAATCCGCCCGCAATCCGTCAGGAACCGCGCAATGGGGAGCATATCCTATTGCGATTCATGAGGATTTGAAGAGCCTCTATTCACTGGAGCAGCGCTGGCAGCGGCAACCGTTCGAGCCTGTGTCACCGATGCTGCCGACCACGACTGCGGCGATTGTGACCTATCCTGAGCCACCCGATGTGACGGTAAATGTCGTGCTCGATCCGACCCAGGCGCTTTCGATCGGGACAGTGAGTATCCGCGACCCGCAAGGCGCAATTCTGCACACCTGTCCTGGGATTGCTGCCGACAGTTGGCCGCAGCCGATGCGAGCGAGCATCTATCCGCATTTTGTCAGCGCGTCGTTCACAAACGGTAGCGGTTATCGCGATGTCGAGCAGGTGTTCTGCCCCAATCGGTCGCTCTATCATCATCTGGTCAATGTCCGATGAGTGGAGGCAGCGCTTGAAAACTGTGTCCTTCTTGGCACCCCCCGACGCTGTCGCGGCCCGAATTCGGATTCTGGGACCGCAAGGTGAGATGCAACTCGAAAGACGAGGCGTTGGCTCGGAGAGTATGACCACGCCTTCGAATCGCGAGGTGATGATCCAGGACGTGGTTCCCGGCGCCTATGCCGCTGTCATCGAGCCGCTGGGTGAAGCGCCGACCTTTTATTCCTTCGTTGTCGATGACCTTACCGACAGAATAGACGCGCCAGCGCTGTCGGAATTGTCCGGATCATCGGTTTCCAAGGACTGGCTGGAGCAGTTTTCCGGCAGCGTGTGGTCGAAGCCGACGGAGGGTTTTTCTACGACAGGACCGCAAGTACGGGAGATGGGTGCGGCCTCATCCGCAAGCGATGACGATTCTGACGGCGAGGCTGGCTTCGACGACATTGACGACCATGTCGATTTGGGCCTCCCGCCCGGACATGCGAACAAGTCGGCGTTGGTGGACGACAGCGGCTCGTTTCCTGGGCGTGAAGAGTTAAGTGCGCCTATTGATGCACGCCGTTTTTCGATTGGCCTCTCGGTCGATACCAGGCCCATGGCTTATGGTGGCTGGCGGCCCTATGTGGGTCCTTGGCCGACCTCCTTCTCGAAAGCGCGCGATCGCGCTGACGCTTTTGATCATGGCGCCGTGCTTGAAAATGTGAAGAGTGCGCGGCTGCACATCCAGCGCGACCACATCACGCTCATCTCCAGCAAGGGTGATGCGAGAGGAATGCCCTTGCCCGCAGACGGCGCACGGCTGAGGCTGTCCGTTTCTATCGAAGGGCTAAGGGTCGAGCGGACGCTGGTGCCACTGTTCGCCGGTGGTGTGACCGTCGAATTTGCGTTGGACCCGTCAGGAGGGTTGCTCCTCGACGTCGCGCCGGTCGATCTGGAGAAACAATCGCTATCCAGGGCCTTGTCCTCGGCGGTTGGATCCGAGGGACAGGGGATTTGGAGCGACTTTACGCGCCGCACGCCGGTCACCGACTATATTTCGGGGGACATTCCCGAAGATCCGTGGACGACGATCCTGGCGATGCTGTGTGCAGTTCGCTTCCCTGCCATCGAGGAGCGCGAGGCCCTGCAATGGGCGCCGAAGCTTGCCGGACAATTCGGTTGGATTCCCGACAGCCATGTTCTTCTGGCCCGCAGCCTTTTGATAGGAACTGCGCCGGACGACCGGGTGGCGGCGGCGGCGGAAGCTTTGCGCGCGTTGTCGATGGCGCGGAGATTGGGCGCCCCTTATTTTGCTTATACGAATACATTGCTGGGAGATATGCTGACCGCGTTACGCGATGGCGCTCCAGAGGCGGAACAAAGAGCCCAAGCCACCAAAGAAATGGGATATTGGTCCCGGCACCTACCGCATCAGCGCGCTGCCGGCTCTTCGTTTAGTTGGGTCATGTCGAGCGGTGCGCGGTCCCGCGGAGGACTGGATGAACGTTATTCGAGCATTCTCGCATTCGGCTCCGTGAATGCAACTGCTCTCACTGTCACGCCAGTCGTCAAATCCGTCGATTAGAATGCGTTGTGCGGTCCGATCCGAACCATAAGGAGAGCCGCCGCGCTTGCTATTATTGCGCCAGTCTTAAGGCGCGCTGCCGTTCAGCTTGGCGCATAAGTGCGGGATCGATTTCTGGTTTTTTCCAGCGCGCTGCAGGCCCCAGCGTCGCGAGGTCCTCTGGATAAGTCAGGAACGTAAACACTTTGTTGGTGATCTCGATCATCAACTGTTTCATCTCAGCGTCGGAGATACGAGAGAGTTGAGTCCAGGCAATCTCCCCAAAGGGCGTTACGACTTTTACGTCGCCATAGTCACCGGTGGCGCTGTCGGGCACTGTGCCAGAGTGTAGCGTTTCCAAAAAGGTGTTGCGTACACATTGCTCGACAAGCGCGAGAGTAAAACGGGTCTTTTCAGTATCGGTTAGGGTGTCATTGGACATTATCTTCTCCCGTACTGCCACGGTGCTTTCGAAAACGATTCTGCGAATGGGCCGAAAATGATGAGTGTATCGGAATATATCACTTCCAAATATCTTATATAAGATCAAGAGAATGCCGTTTCTCTAGCTCGGAAGAACGGCTGTCAGCTTTGTGGCACGTTTCAGGCCGGAGGTCGTTGTCGCGAGCCGTTTGACCTTTCTCCGCCATGCGGCGATGTTCTTCTGGACACCGCCCTGACGGACTGGCCCGAATGTGGTGATCCGTGCGGGCTTGAAGCCGCAGAAACCCAGAATCTGGCCACGCCAGCGGCGCACGACCGGGTTTCCGTAGGCGAGCCAAAGAAAGAAGGCAGGTGTATCCGTGGTAATCAGGACATCCGCCGAGCGTCCCGCCAGCAGCCGGTTCCAGAAGGGATCGTCGTTGTGATACCGAAAAGCGAAGCCGGGCAGCAAAACCCGGTCGATCAACCCCTTAAGCTGCGCTGGCTCGCTGCCCCACCACATCGGAAAGCCTACCACCAGATGATCGCAGGCCGCAATGGCGGCGCCGATCCGTTCCAGATCGGGCTCCCAACCCTGAACCTCTTTATAGCCGCGCCGCAGGTTCGGTTCGAAAGCAAGATCGCGCACCGCGATACGCTCGATCTCGACCTCTTGGCCAAGCGCGGCCTGATAGGTATCGAGGAGATGGCTGACAAACCGGCCTGCGTCGGGATGGCCGTCGAGGATGAGTACGCGCATCGCAGTCTCCGTCAAAGGTCGATTTCCGCCCACAAAGCGGCATGATCCGACCCTGCATCGGCCGACCTGCCGACTTCGGGATAGGCCTCCCAGCGCCTGGGCCGCGAGCCTGGCCACATGCCGGTGCGGAACACGCCCCCAGATCGCACACGCTCAAACAGCGAAGGCGACAGCAGCATATAGTCGATCTTATTGGCCGCGTTGCACAGTCCATAGGTGCCAGGATAACCACCATCGTCGAACGCAGGATGCGTGAAAATGTCCGCAAGCTCGGTGTGATGGAGCAGCGGGGTGAGTGGGGTGCTCGACGGTGTGTCGTTGAAATCGCCGATGATAGCGACATGGCGCGCGCCGTTGACGATCAGCCCTTTATAGATTTCCGCAATCCGTTCGGCCTGCGCCTTGCGTTTGGCGTCGGACGCAGCCTTGCCGCCATAACCCTTACTCTTGAGGTGGTTGACCAACACCAGCAGCGTCTCGCCGGTCGGTGTCGTCACCTCGAACTGCGGGCAGTCGCGCGAGAAGACTGGCTTGCCGTTCGGCAGCCGGTCGTCGACGCGGCTGCACATGGTTCCAATCGGAAAGCCCTCGCGGCTCATCAGTCCGACATCGATGCCCCGATCATCATTGCCGTCAATCAACATGACATGGCGAAACGGCGTGCCGCCGAGCGCTGGGAGAATCTCGGTGTTGAACGCTGACAGAACCGGGCGACTTTCCGCCTCGATGACGCCGAGCACGTCGGCCTGAAGATCCATGATAACCCGCGCGGTGTTGCGCATCGCATGTTCATTGACTGGTTCGTCGCGGAGCTCCAGCGAGCCCACCCAATCGGCGCGTCCGTCTGCCTCGATCACGACGCCACCATCCTTGGGCCGTCGCAACAAACCGCCGCGGTTGCGTCGCAAGATGACGAACGGGCCGGTGTCGGATTTCTCAAGGCCGAGGTCGCGCATCAACTCGACCATCCGGGTTTTTTCGGCAGGAGAATAGGTGATCTGACCTAGAAGTCCGTTGAGTGTAGCGAACTTCTCCAGAACTGGGCGGCCTTCTTCCCAAGTATCGAGATTCATCGCCTTGGCGCGATCAAACAGGTTTTCAACGTTATAGACAGCGAGCTTCATGGGCTTTCTCCATTTTCTTCAGCTATTTACCCGATTACTGTTGCGGGTACGCGACGAACATGGGAGCCAGTATTCAACAGCTATCGCTGACATGTTCGTGATCCGCGTTCCGACGCAGGAATAGCTAAATCGGCAACGGGGTTTCCCCGCCAAAAGGCGGATTGACCCAGTAATATTTCGAGCCATGATCGGGTGATTAAATTCCGTTTCGACGATGCCGGGGGGCAAACAACCGAGCGGTCCGCGTCAATTTCTGCGGCGACCCGCGAAATGGGACGGAGAACATCACCCATGCAGTATCAACGTCGAATTGAATCCATGTTAGAAGACGGCGGTCAACTGGCCGTCTTTTCGACTCTTTGTAAGTCAATAATCACAAGCAGGACGCAACTGGCGGGATTGTTTGGCTCACTCTGCTCGGACCCAGGTGGCGAGATGCTTCTTGATCTTTATTGGCGTGACAGCCAAGATCTGAAAACCTCGCTGACGAGTTTATGGCGTGCTTCAAAGGCCTCAGAAATGACAGCCCGGCACTGTCTGGCTGAAATGGAGGCACAAGCCATTGTCGAACGCTTGCCTGATCCTCTCGACAAGCGTCGCACCTATGTTCGGTTAACCAGCTCTGGCCGAGAGAAAATGGATGCCTGTTTCCGAACTCTCTTGACCGGATTTGCTCAAGCCTTCCAAGATTGCACTATTCCGTGCACAGACACCACTCGGCCCCAGGATCATTGCCCCTGGAGTGGTAGTGCGTTCGCAGCCTCATCAGCGGCTGCCCGCCACCGGTCTCGCTCCTCAGGTCAAAGAACAACATCAAACCACGCAAATAGACGGGTCTGAAAGGACGTCCGGCGCGCGAGACATGGCCGGCGAGTACTCCATAGAATCGCAGTTTTCCGGGACAGGGATGCTTGTCGAACAACGTTGAACCGCCAGCGCGATACCAAAGAGGTCACACCGGCAACGTTTCCTCGCCTGACGAGACCCTACAATCCCATCGATGAGGTCTGGTGGGAAAAAGCGTCGGAAGAGAAGGGGGCTTTGGTTTGGGAAGCAAGCTCAAACCGGAGTGTTTCCCATGGCTCTTTCACGAACCAGCGCTGACCCTCGCCTGCATGCCGCCGCTGCGCGGATCGTCAAATCGCTCGGCAGCGAGTGGAAGCCGTCAGGCGTGATGTGCCGTTGCCCGGCGCACAACGATCACAAGCCAAGCCTGTCGGTTCGGGTCGGCGAACGTAGCGTCCTCTTCAGATGTTTTGCCGGTTGCTCGACCATTGACGTCATCCGTGCGCTTCGCGCCGGTCGACAGCCTATCCCGACTGCTGATGCCGAAGTCGAATTGGCGTATGCCCACGGCCGCGAGCGACAACTTGCTGGCCGTATTCGTTCACTTTGGAAAGAGGCGCGTCCAATTACCGACACGCCGGCGAGCCGATATGCGGCAATGCGCGGTTTCACCGGGCCACATTCGGCGTTGCGTTATCATGACGGAGTACCACTTGGCCGCGGCGCTGACGTCTGCTTCCGACCCGCGTTGCTCGCTGCGCTCGAAGCTGACGTTGGGGTGATCGCAGTGGAGCGGCTATTTGTCGATCCCCATACCGGATTGCCGGCCAACGATCTCGATCCGCCGAAGCTTCTGCTTGGTCGCCCGCTCGGCGGCTCGGTTCGTTTCGGGGCGACGACCAATATTCTGGGTCTCGCAGAAGGCTGGGAGACGGCCTGGTCTGCGCACATCCTGCTCGGCATTCCGGTCTGGGCTTCACTCGGCGCGGATCGGCTACCGCTGGTGACAGTACCGGAACGGGTCGAGCATTTGATCCTGCTCCCGGATGATGACGCGGCAGGCCGTCATGGCGCGCGGCGAGCGAATGAGGTCCATGCACTGCCCGGACGAACGATCGAGACGCTGTTTCCTGATGGAGGCTTCAACGACTGGAACGACCGTTACCGGTCAGGAAGGGGAGGGGGAAGGGGATGGGTGTCGCAAGTGGCCTGAGGGTCAGCTGCGCTCCGCTCATTCTACCAGGAGATCAGCCTTGAATGCACCACAGACACGGTGGCCCACCACGCTGCCGCTCTCCAGAATCGTCAAAGGGGACAACCCTCGCCGATACTTCGACCGAAAAAAGCACGAGGAAATGGTAGCTTCGGTACGGCTGCGCGGCATAATCCAGCCGATATTGCTTCGTCCGCGGGGTGACGTCTTTGCCATTGTCGCCGGCGAGCGCCGTTACAGGGCGGGGCTGGAGGTTTACGGCGCCAGCGGCGAAGTGCCGGTCATCATCCGCGAGATGACCGACCGGGAAGCGCTCGAAGCCGCGATCGCCGAGAACGACGACCGTGACGACCCGTCCGAGACGGAGCAGGCGGATGCCGCCGTCCGCTACCTCGCGGCGTGCCAGGGCGACCGGGCCGAGGCAATACGGCGGCTCGGATGGTCGCGGGACAAGTTCGATCGACGCCTGGCGCTCGCCAATCTCTCCGAGGTGGTCAAGACCGCGCTCGACGAACGCCGGATCAAGCTCGGCCATGCCGAACTGCTCGCCGCGGTTCCCGGCGACAAGCAGGACAAGGCCCTCGAAACGATCCTGAAAGCCGGTCTCGACGTGAACAAGACGCGTGAACTGCTGATGCGCGTCACGCAGCATCTCGGCAGCGCGTGCTTCGACAAGAGTGAATGCACGACCTGTTCATTCAACTCGGCCACGCAGCGCGCGCTTTTCGAAACCCATGTCGAAGACGGCTATTGCACCAACGCGGCGTGCTTCGAACTCAAGGCCGAAGCGGCTGAGGTGATCCGTTTCGAGCAGGAGGAGCGCGCCGCGAAGGCGGCAAGGGCGGCATCTCCGCCGATCGAGGCGGTCGAAGACGACGACCACGATGATGCGATCGAGGAAACCGTAGCATCGACCGACGCTCAGCCGCGCTCGGAATACACCACCTCGAACCTGGATGGCAGCGGAACGCGTGACACGACGCCCGCCGCCCCCGTAAAACCAGCAACCAGCGCCAGTACGGTGGACAAGCCAGCCGTCAACGGCAAATCCCTCGCGGCCCGCACCGCCGAGCTTCGCGAGGCGACGTGGCGAACCGCGCTTGCCCGGGCGCTCGCCGGCAATGCCGAGCACGCTCGCACGACCATCCTTGTCGCGGCGATGTCGGGCACGCTCTCACAAATCAAGTCCGATACGCTGACGTCGCGCGCCGGCCTGCTGGTCGGCCCCGCGTTTCCGGACCACGAATATAGCGCCAAGATCGCAGCGATCCGCGCGCTGCCCGACGCCAGGGCGGCGAACGTGCTGTCCGTCATCGGCGCCGCCTACGCCAAGGATGTGGTCAGTTTCGGCCATGTCGCCGATCTCGCCAAGATGTTCGAGGTCGACCTGCGCGATAGCTGGAAGGTCGATCAGGCATTCCTCGAGCGATACACCAAGGGCGAGCTCAAATTCATCGCCCAGGAATGCGGCCTGATCGCGCATGTCGGCGAGAAGCGGTTCGCGAAGATGCTTGGCTCAAAGAAGCCCGAGCTCATCACCGGCATGCTCAATCGCATCGGCTTCGATTGGGCCGGGCGCCTGCCGAGCGCCATGACCCTCGACGGCACTTATGGTCCGCCCCCGGACCGCGCTGCCCGCCAGACCGAACCGCCGATCGCGGAACTTGCTGCCTGACCTGCTTCCCTACACTTCCAGATAAAGGACTACCGATATGCTTGTTACAAGCCTGCTCCCGCTGCTCGCCCGCTATTCGCTCGGCTTCGATCTGGTCGCCGGCCCCGACGAGACCGTCACCCTGACCATCATTCCGCGCAAGGCGGACCCCAAGTCTGCTGCGCTTGAATCCAGCGAGACCCGGCCGATCTCGATCACCGCGAGCGCCGCCGAGATCGATGCGGAATTGGCCCGTGGCTCGGACGGTGCGCTCGGCCAGCTCATCGCCACGCGCAGGACGCTCGCCGATCAGATCGCCGAGCAGCGGCAGGCGGACGAGGATGCCAAGGCCGCCGCCGCGGAAGCCGCGAAGGTAAAGGTAGCCAAGGCTACGGCGAGCAAGCCCCCGGCGCCGACCACTCCGCCGAAAATCCAGACACCGACCAGCCCGCCGGCCGACGCCAAGGCGGATGAACCCGCCACCCTGTTCTGAGCGGCGCCGCTCGCTCCCCCATCATCATTTTTCTGGAGGCTTCCATGCAGATCAATCAACTCGCACGCGCGTATCGCTATGACGGCATCGACCTTCCGGTGCCGCCGCATCTCGCGGGCGACCCGGATGCCCTGCGCGCCTATCACGCCACGCTCTATCCGGCGATCCTCAACGCCGAGATGATCGACGCCGGCGTCACCGGCGGCGCACATGTCACCGAATATCGCCGGGCCGTCGGCACCAAGGGCTGACCCATGCCGCACTCCAAACGCCCGGCCATCCCGGCCGCATCCCGCAAAAGCCTCATCGAATGGATCGAGAACGATGGCAACTCGACCGATATCTCCCAGCCTGCCTGCAGCAGCCAGGCCCAGGCGCTCCATGCGCGGTTCCTCGCCGACCCCTATGACGGGAACCGCGAAACTCCCGAACCGCTTGCATCTCCCTCCGCCTTGCGCCTCCCGCCGCTCGGCTGACCTTGCGGGGCGTGCCGTCGCGATCTCGGCGGATATCCCCGTGATATTCGATGTGCCCCTGCCGCCCCATCACAAGCTGATCGGCCGCTGGGTCGCCACGCGGGAAACGTCGGCGAGGCTGTTCACTCGCCCTGCTGCCCGTCGGCATATCGAGGGTGTTTTCAACGCCGCCGTGCTGGAGGTCCTCGATCCCATCGAACTCGCCGACTTCAGGGTCGCCGTCATTCTCAAGGAGGAGGACGGCACGCCGGCGATTGCCGTGATCTGCCAGAGCCTGGGCCAGATCGACCTCGGGTGGATCGAAACGGGGGATGCCCCGATTCCCTGGCGCGCCGCCGCTTACAGGGCGCTTGAACAATGCCTTGGTCGTGTCCTTCCGATTTTCGGGTACGAGGATCTCTTCAACGAGATCTCGATGTATTATTGGGACGGCGAGATCGACGACCAAGCCGCGCGTCAAAGCCTGATAGCCTATCACGGCGCGGACGCGGAAGAGCTCGACGAACTCACGCTCCCGTCCGAGATGAACGCGCGCCGGCCCGATTGGATGATCAAGGAAAACGCGGCGCCGTCGGCGCGGCTCCCAGCTGGTCTGCGCCGGACGCTGAAGAGATTTCACGCCGCGCACAAAGCCGTCGGCGCTCTCCGGCCCGAACGCAACGCGTGGAACTTCGATTTGCAGGAAGCCTATGACTATGTCCCCGGCATCGAGGAATCCTCGTCCCTCCCCCCACTGACGCTCGTTCCCTTCGACCACTTCGCGCGCGAACTCGACGACGTCGGCCGTATCGGCATGGAGATGGGCTTCATGGAGGTCGCCGGTCTTTGCCCGCTGCCCGATGCCGATGCAGGCCACATCGATGACTGGTTCGCGTCGCTGCGGCTCGGCGCGGAATTCCTGCTCGCGGCGCAAGAGCTGATCCAGCTTGATCCAACCCAGCTTTGAGGTGTCTCATGTCCGACCATTCAACCCAGTTCGAAGCCGCTGGCGGCGGTCTGGTCCTGAGGGGCGCGATCCTGCTCTATCGCAGCGAAGGTCCGCGCAATTTCAGTTCCTATGGCCCCCATCGCGGGGACACGGCGGCATTCGCCAGCATGCACGCCGTCGAGCATGACGAGGAGGGCCGGCCGGTGATCGCTGCGGGCGTCCCGTTGTCACGCGCGCACCTGCGGCAATGGACCGAAGCCCTCGGGCGAACAGTCCGGCCGGAGCTGCTCCCGGAAAACGTGCTGGTCGCTCACCCCGACATGCTCGCCTGGTGGGTGCCGGAACAGGTGCGCCCGGCCTATTTCAACCTGTCGACACGCCTGGCGGGGCTTCGGGTCCTGACGCAACGAACCGTGGTGCCCGTTCCCTATCCGGCACATCTGTTCATCGCCACCCGGTCACGTCTCGGCGTCTATGCGCTCCCTGCAAATGAGCGCCCCGTCGCCGAGACGCGCGTGCTCCACTCACCGATCCTCAATGTCTTCGTCAATGGCGCGCTTTGCTGGGGCAATATCCCGATACCGCGCGCGCTTGCCGCTTCCTCCATCCCCGAGTTCGAACGGGCGGTGTTCGACAGCTGGTCGACGCACCCTAATCCCGGCCAGGAGTTCACCGTCAGCGGCAAGGGCGGCCTCGTCCGGCTCTGGGACGATCTTGCCGCCCGCCGGGCGAGGCGCTTTCCGGTCAAGCGTCTCAAGCCATTCGGCGCGGGCGACAGGCGACAGGGACGGCGCGCATCGACCGAGCCGATAACAGTCGGACTGCTGACAGGAGGCTCGAGATGACCGTCTCACTCGCCGACGAGCCCACGGCGGCCGCGCTGCTTGCCGATGTGCCCTGCTATCCGGTCCCGCTTCACGGAGGATCACCCGCCCTCGATGCGCTTCGCGCCGCTCGCGTCGGACGCGGCCTCGCCGTGGGCAAGGACGGCGTCCTGCTGATCCTGCGCCGTCCGTGGCTCGCGCTCGACATCCCCGTCACGCCGCCGATCGCCGCGCACCTTCCTTATGGCAGCGTCGGCGGGCCCAAGGCAGGCCTGCGCTGCGGATTCATCCCCGGCGCACATCTCGGAACGATCCTCGACCATCTGCGGGCCCCGCTGCCCAATGAGGCAGCGGCATTCGTTCTCTGGAACGAGGCTACGCGAGAGTTCGCCGTCGAGTTCCCCGTCATCGACGAAGCCACGCCCTCGCGCCTCGTCTATCGCACGCCGGTCCTGCCGCCCGATTGGCACATCGTCTGCGATATCCATAGCCATGGCACCGGGGCGGCCTTTTTCAGCGCCACCGACGATGCCGACGACGCGCACGCGACCAAGATATCGCTTGTGTTCGGGCGGTTGGACCAGGCCGACGGCCCCACGCGAGCGTCGCGTCTCTGCGCCGGCGGCATGTTCCTTCCGCTGCCACGCAGCCCATTTGCAGGAGACCAATATGCCGCCTGACACCAGCGACCGCCACTATCTGCCCGCCGCATTCGGCGACCGCACACTCAAGGTTCTGCTCGTAGGCTGCGGTGGCAACGGCGCGCAGATGCTGATGGGGCTAGCTTCGCTCGAAACCGCATTGCGCGCGATCTCCTCGCGATCGCTTCATGTCACCGTGGTCGACGACGATATTGTCACCGAAGCCAACCTCGGCCGCCAGCCCTTCTTTCGCTGCGACATCGGCAATTCGAAGGCGCGCACGCTGACCGAGCGGATCAACCTCGCGCACGGCCTCGCCTGGAAGGCGGTTCACGGGCGCGCGCCCGGGAAGGTCGGTGTCGAAGGCGCCGATATCCTCATCACCTGTGTCGACACGGCGTCTGCCCGCCGCGCGATCGGAGCGGCGCTGGCCGAGGAACGGAACAGTCCCGCCTACTGGATGGACCTCGGCAATCGTGCGAGCGACGGTCAGTATCTGATCGGCTGTCCCGGCAGGGCCGTGAGCAGGGATCGCTGGCGCCTCCCGACCGTGCTCGAATATTTCCCCGAACTCGCCGACGACAGCGTGCCGGACGACGATACGCCATCCTGCTCGGTCGCGGAGGCGATCGAACGCCAGTCGCTGTTCGTCAACCGCGTTATGGCTAGCCACGCTCTTGCTCTGCTGTTCGAGCTGCTCGGTCGAGGCTCCATCGGCCACGCGGGCGGCTTCATCAATCTCGCGAGCGGCCAGTCCGTTCCGATCCCGTTGCCGCAGGGCAGCGCGAACGAACCCCTGGAAGGACAATGCGCATGACCTCGATCACCCAGAACCAGTGGACTCTTCACTATACGATTGGCCGCGTCCTCGCCGCCAAGGTCAAACCCGGCGACGTGGTTCATATGCCGGGTGGGCGCGGCGACCTGATCGTCCTGGATGGCCGCGCTCCGCTACGGGCCAACGACCGCGGCAGCATCACCGTTCGTCATGCCATTGCCGAAGACGGAAAGCAGTTCGAGACGCAGCCCGGCGCGCTGGGCATGGTCTGGATCAGTGCCGCCGGCGGCTGGTCGGAGCTGCCAGCATGAAACCGCACTTTGTCCATGTGTACACGACGATCAGGGTGAAAGTCGCGGTGACCGCTGAGGATCACGCAGGCGCCATGCGCCAGGCGGAAGCGATCGTCGGGAGCGGGATCTTCCCTGTTCGCCTCCTTCCCAACGCTGCGGGGGTGCTCGACGCGGAGCCAGCCGAAGAGATCACCGGCTTTCTGGTAGACGAAGCGGATGATCCCGAGTTCGAAAATAGCTGCTCCTACGATGCGGAATACCGGCGGCACGAGGATAGCCCCGCCTGATCGCAGGGAGGGGAGGAGGAAGGGAAAGGCGCTCCGTTTGGTGGAGCAGTCTGGAGCTTCCCCATGAACATAGAACTACGGCGCGTCTCCTACAACGCCGCGCTCTCGCAGGAAACAAGCGCCTTTACCGCCGAGGTCTGGATCGATGGCGAGCTTGCTTTTCACGCTCGCAACCAGGGAAGGGGCGGGGCGGACTTCTATCGTCAGGTCGGCCGCTGGACCGAGGCTGAGGTCAATGCCTGGCTCACGGTCAATAGACTCCCGCGCTGCCTTGGCGACGACCTCGCCTGCGATCATGATCTCGAGATCGAGGTCAGCGATCTTCTCACTCGCGCCGTTGAGGCCCGCCGTCTGAAGCGACTTCTCCGCACCAATCTGGTCGCGATCGAGAACGGTCAAATTCTGCAATATCCGCTGCGCAAGCGTCCGCTCATGATCATCGCTCGTGCCGTGCGTGCCACCAATCCCGATGCTGTCATCGTCAACGACGCCGGCGACGATGTGTTCGCGCGCGCCCTCGACGTGCTGCTCGCCAGCCGCTGACACTCCGGATCGGAAGTGCCCATGACCAACGACTTCGATCCCGCCGATGCGGGATGCTGGATGGCGCACGGCCGTCCGGCCCACCATGCGCATGCGCTCGCCGACGCCTGGCGCCGCTTTCCCGATCTGCCGAACAACGCGCCGCTGGACGAGCGCATGGCGCGTGGCCGCGAGCGCGTCCAGGCGCTTCGCCCGCTCAACGAGGCGATAGGGCTGGAGACCGAACGGCAGCGCCAGTCCGCGAACTTCGCCTGCGTCGAGCGCCAGATCGCCGAGGGGAGCACCGACGGCCGCAAGGCCTTCATCCTCCATGCTCGCGACGTCCATGGCTATGACTGGGACGCCGCGTATGCCTATGCGGATGGTCGCTATGCAGCCGAGGCTGGATGGGAATCGCGTCCACCGTCACCATACCACGCAGGGGAACAGGAGGTCCGCCGCCTCGCCTACCAACAGGGGTTTCTGGATGGCGGCGGTCAGCCCGACGACATCTTCGATGCCGCACGGCGATCATTTACGGCCTCTCGGGCCGAGATCGCGCACCTTGAATGGCCGCGCGCCACGCGGCCGCTTCCCAGCCAATGGCCAAGCCCGACTGACATCCCGGCACCCGCGTCCTGGCATCGGCGCTTGCTGTTGCTCGGCACCTCGGAACGCGAGACAGGCGCGATTGGCATCCTCGCGATGCTTCACGAGCGGCCTGGCCATGAGGCTACGGCCCAGTTTATGGTCAGCGCCGACACCGGGCTGCATCGGCTATCGGGTTTGCCGGCCCCACCGCCTGGCGATGCCACCGCGCTCCGCCAGATGCTGCGCCAGGGCGACTATAGCGATATCCTGATCGTCGCGGGCGATGCGGAACTCGGCCGGCTCGATGCCGAAGCCGATATCCTGCCGCTCGCGCGAACGATGGAGCGAACCCGCAATTCGGTGCTCCAGCAGCGCGCGCAATTCCGGCTCTGGCTCGCTCGCGGTCGCGCGCCCGGTGACCAGTTCGCCGCCGGCCATATCCGGTGGAGCAAAATGGCCGCCGGGCTGTCCGGACGCCTTGGCGATTTCACCGCCCGCTACGCCGGTCCGGCACAACCGCGCGGCCACCGCATCGTCGTCATTGAGGATAGAAGCGGCGATCTCGCCCATGGCTATCGTACGCCGTTCGGTGAGGAACTCCATCCCGAGATCGTGATCGGCAACAAGGCGCATGCCCGAACCGCGATGGCCGACCTGCTGCGGAAATATGCCGCTTCGCTTCGCCTGGGCTGATCCTGGGTTACCGGCCCGGCGGAACGCGCAGATGGGCCCTGTCGAGTAGGCGCGTCTTGGGTGGGAAGGGGGAAAGGATTGGTGGAAATTCTGACGAAGGACTTCTGCCAATGAATTCTGCCCTTACCAATGAACTTGCCGCTCGGGCCGCCGAAGGCTGGCATCCGGTCACTCTCAGCCAAATCAAGCAGCAGTTGCGCGATCTGGGATACGCCCTCGACCGCACCCTCGACTGCCGCTCAAGTGCCCGCATCATGACAGGTCCTCGCGCCGGACAGACCTACCCCAGTCTTTCGACCGGCATCAAGGAAGCGGACACCGGGCGTAGCGCTTTCCACGTCGATGCCCGGCGCGACACCAGGTTCCGAACACTTCAGAATCTTCGATTTGAGGTCGGCCTCTACACCGTCCTCAATGGCGCGATCCTCGACCTCTGATCGAAGGGGCTGCGCTTCATTCCATCCATGGCTTGGCGCGAAATGACCGGCCAAGCCTTTGCCGCCCGCGCACGAAACCAGCCCACCTGAACTGACGCTCGGCGTGAGGCTCCCGGATTCCTGACATCCCACCGGGCCGCCGCCGCGCTCGCAAGACCACCGAAAAGGAAGCATTCCATGCGAAACAGTGCATCCGCGCTGGCTCTCCAGCTGTGCCTCGACTTCGACCAGCTGATCGCGCCTGCCAAGCCAGTCATACCCGTCGCCCCGCAGCCGACACTCTTTACAACGACTATCGTTGATGCCGCGCAACCGCCGCGCGAGGCGCCTGTCGATTTCTCTTTCGCCGCAGGCCGGACCCTGGCGCGCTCATGGAAGGACCGCGCACGAGACAATGTTGAGGCGATCAGACTGCTGAACCTGCTCGACCGCGAGCAGCGATCCGCCTCGCCGGCAGAGCAGGACACGATTTCCAGATTCATCGGCTTCGGCGCGTCGGAACTTGCCAACACCATGTTCGTGCGACGCGGCGATGAGTTCCGCGAGGGCTGGGGCGAGTTGGGGCAAGCCCTGGTCGCGGAAACGACCGATGTCGAGCTCCAATCGCTCAAGCGCGCAACGCAATATGCCCATTACACCCCCGAATACATTGTCCGCGCCATATGGGACGCCGCCCGCATCCTCGGCTTCACCGGCGGGCAGGTTCTGGAGCCGGGATGTGGCAGCGGCCTATTCATGGGGCTCCGGCCGGAGACGCTGTCCGACGACACGCTGTTCGTCGGTATCGAAAACGATCCCATCACTGCGCGGGTCGCAAGCGCACTCTATCCCAACCAGGTCATCCGCTGCGTTGACTTCGATAAGGCGCCGCTGCCCGCCGATTTCGACCTCGCCATCGGGAACCCTCCATTTTCCAACCTCACCGTTCAAAACCGGACCGAACTCGGCAAGCTTGGCCTGTCGCTTCACGATTATTTCATCGCCAAATCGCTCGAGCATCTTCGACCCGGCGGCATCGCCTTGTTCGTGACCTCGCGTTATTCGCTAGACAAGAGCGATGCCAAGGCCCGACGCCATATCGACGGCATCGCCGACTTCCTTGGCGCCGTGCGCCTTCCCGGTAAGGCCATGCGGGAGGAGGCCGGCACCGATGTTGTCGTCGACATTCTGCTCTTCCAGAAACACGGTTCCGCCACGCTCTATCGCCCGTCGAACTGGATCGATCTCGGCGAAGTTCCCGACAGCGACGAAGGTGAGGGGCCGCTGCGGATCAACCGCTATTTCCTCGATCATCCTGACCATGTTTTGGGTCGCCACGAATGGCGAAGCAGCCAGTTCGGCATGGACTACACGTGCGCGGCCGAGCCCGGCGTTGATCTCAAGGCAGCCCTTGCGTCCACCTTGTCAGAAATCGCATCGAAGTACAAAGGCACCTGCAAGCCGATCGAGCGCATCACCTCGCTACGCGACACGCTCAATGTCGCGCTGGATGTAGAAATCGGCACAGCTGCCGACGAAGCCGAGTTCAAGGAAGGGAGCTATCTCGTCTCCGGCGGCGTTCTCCACCAGATCGTCAATGGCATTTCGACTGTCGTCGGCGTGAAATCGGGACGCGGCGGCGCCGGACTGTTCGCGAAGCACGCTGCCATAATCAAGGCGCTGATCCCGATACGCGACACGGTCCGCGCGATCCTGCGCGCGCAGCTCAATGACCGGCCCTATGCCGTCCTTCAGGAGACGCTGCTGGCGCATTACCGCCAGTTCGCGAAGAAGTACGGGCCGATCAACCGGACTATCACCAGCGTCCGCACCGATCCGGACACAGGGGCCGAGAAGGAATATCAGCGCCGCCCCAATCTCCAGCCCTTCCTCGACGATCCCGACGTCTGGCTGGTCGCTTCGATCGAGGCCTATGACGAGGCGAGCGACATCGGCACGCCGGGCCCGATCTTCACCGAACGCGTCATCAAGCCGCCTGTAGCCCATGAAATCCACTCGGCTCAGGACGCGCTGGCGGTATCGCTCCACGAGCGCGGGCAGGTCGATATCCCCCTGATCGCCGGTATGCTCGGAGTTGCCGAGGCCGAGGCGCTCGCCGATCTCGCAGGCGACGTGTATCTCGATCCCGTCCGCAGCACGCCGCATTTCGACCACTGGGTCACGGCCGACGCAGTGCTGTCGGGACCGGTCCGCACCAAGCTCGCTCTCGCGCGTGAAAAGGCCGAGACCGATCCGCGTTTCCTAGCCGTCGTCACCGCGCTCGAAGCGGTCCAGCCGGTCGATCTCAAGCCCAGTGAGATCACAGCGCGGCTGGGTGCGCCCTGGATTCCGGTGGACGTCATCGAGACCTTCATCCTCGACATCATGGAGGTCGAGACCCGGATCCTGCATACCGTGGAACTGGCGAGCTGGACCGTCGACAAGGCCCCGTTCGCGGGGCACGTCAGTTCGACCTCGACATGGGGAACCGCACGCCGCAGCGCCGCGGACCTGCTCGAAGATGCGCTCAATTCCCATATCCCCAAAATCTACGACACATACCGAGATGAAAACGGCTCCGAGCGCCGCGAACTCAATGTCACCGACACCGAGGCGGCCAAAGAGAAGCTTGCGAAGATCAAGTCGACCTTCGAGACCTGGGTTTGGCAGGATAGCGAACGCGCCGACCGGCTGGTCCGCATCTACAACGATTCCTACAACAATCTCGTACCCCGGACCTTCGACGGTAAGCATCTGAAGCTGCCCGGCGCGTCGACCACGATCCGGATGCGTGAGCACCAGAAGCGCGTCGTCTGGCGGATCATCGCTTCGGGTTCGACTTATGTCGCCCATAGTGTCGGGGCGGGCAAGACCTTCAGCCTCTGCGCCGCCGTGATGGAGCAGCGCCGTCTCGGCCTTGCCAACAAACCGATGATCACGGTGCCCAATCACTGCCTCGCGCAGATCGCACGCGAGTTCCTTATGCTCTACCCCACCGCGCGCATCCTCGTCGCCGACGACACGAACTTCGTGAAGGAAAAGCGGCAGCGGTTCCTGGCGCGGGCGACCACCGGCAACTGGGACGCGATCATCATCACCCATGACGCGTTCAAGTTCGTGCCCACGCCGTCATCGTTCGAGAAGCAACTGATCGAACATCAACTCGACAGCTACGAGGTGCTGATCACCGGCATCGACAGTCAGGACCGCGTGTCGCGCAAGCGCGTCGAACGCCTGAAAGAGGGACTCAAGCAAAGGCTGGAGAACCTCCGGTCCCGCAAGGACGACCTCGTCCATATCGGCGAGATCGGCATCGACCAGATTGTCGTTGACGAGGCCCAGCAGTTCCGCAAGCTGACCTTCGCGACCAATCTCGGCGATCTGAAGGGCGTCGATCCGGTCGGCTCGCAGCGTGCCTGGGACCTCTTCGTGAAGAGCCGATATCTCGCCGGGACCAATCCCGGACGCGAACTGATCCTCTCCTCGGGCACGCCCATCACCAACACCCTGGGCGAGATGTATACGCTACAGCGTTTCATGCAGCCCGACGAGCTACACGCCAAAGGTCTCCACGAGTTCGATGCCTGGGCCGCCGCTTTCGGCGACACGCGTACCGAACTCGAATTGCAGCCGAGCGGCAGCTACAAGCCCGTCACCCGCTTCTGCGAGTTCGTCAACGTCGCCGACCTGATGGCAATGTACCGCTCGGTCGCCGACGTCGTGCTGAAGGACGATCTGCGCCAATACGTCAAGCTGCCCACCATCAAGGGCGGGAAACGGCACATCGTCGTCGCCAAGTCCGGCGCGCCCTTCAAAGCCTATCAGCGCGTGCTAGCCCAGCGCATCAAGGCTATCGAGAACCGCGGCGGGCGACCGCAAAAGGGCGACGACATCCTCCTGTCGGTTATCACCGATGGCCGTCACTCGGCGATCGACCTGCGCTTCGTCGACCCGGACGTCGGCAACGAGGAGGGCAACAAGCTCAATCTTCTGATCGAGAACGCTTACCGCATCTGGGAAGAGACTGCCGACAATCGCTACATCGACCCCGAGACCGGGAAGCCGTATCCGCTGTCCGGCGCCGTGCAGATGATCTTCTCCGATCTAGGCACCGAAGCCGCGCTCGAGACGCGGGGGTTCTCCGCCTATGTCTGGATCCGCGATCGGCTCGTCGCGATGGGTGTTCCGCCCGAGCAGATCGCCTTCATGCAACACTACAAGAAGAACAGCGCGAAGCAGCGCCTGTTCAACGACCTCAACCAGGGACGCAAGCGGTTCGCTCTTGGTTCGACCGCGACTATGGGCACGGGCGTCAATGCGCAGCAGCGCCTGATCGCGATGCACCACCTCGATGTTCCCTGGCTACCGTCCGATATCGAGCAGCGGGAAGGACGCATCGAGCGGCAGGGCAACCAGAATGACGAGATCCAGCTTTACGGCTACGCGACCAGCGGCTCGATGGACGCGACCAACTGGCAGATGCTCGAACGCAAGGCCCGCTTCATCAACATGGCAATGTCGGGCGACCGCTCGATCCGGCGGATCGAGGACGTCAGCTCCAACGTCAACCAGTTCGCGCTGGCCAAGGCTCTCGCATCCGGAGACGATCGGCTGATGAAAAAGGCCGGGCTCGACGCCGAGGTCGCACGGCTCCTGCGCCTGCGCGATGCCCATGTCGACGACCAGTATAATATTCGCAGGACCATTACGCGAACGACGCGCGAGATCGAGAGCTGCCAAAAGCAGATCGCCAGACTGGAGGCGGACATCGCGCGTCGTGCTCCCGCGAAGGTCGATGAGGTCATATTCGATTGTGACGGCACGATGGTCACCGATCGCAAAACCGCCGGGGAACGCATTCTCGGCTATGCGCACCGGATGCGGGCGGACCGCACGGGAGCCCGCTGGATACTGGGCGTATTCAACGGCATCGGCCTGGAACTCACAGGCTACGAGGCCATAGATACAGAGGGACGGCCCTATCTCTGCACTGTGATCACGGTGCAGCACAATGGAGAGCAACACGAATTCGAGGTTACCGAGAAGACGCGGCCGGGCACTGTGGTAGGCCGGGTCGAGTCCTCTATTCGCAATCTGGACATCGATCTCGCCAATGCCAGGGCGAACCTTGAAACCAACGAGCAGCGCCTTCCAGCGTTCGAGGCGCGCCTCGGTCAGGCATTTCCCGATGCTCCACTCCTGGAAGACAAGCTCCAGGAGCTCGCCGAACTTGAGGCCGAGTTGGCGAGCAGCAAGGGCGAATTCGACGCAGGCAATGACGATGATGCGCTGCCCACGGAAGGCGAAAGCGACGATGGTACCCTGTTCCTGCTCGGACAGTCGCCGGCCGCCCAACCTCTAGCGGCGACGGCCTGACCGGAGCGGAGGAAGAAGGGGAGGAGGGATCGAGTCGGGCGTGTTGATGAGTCCGAACTTCAGGAGCAGGCCCATGCCCCACGACATCCCCTTTCGCTTCCAGCAGCCACCCGTCTCCTCCGCGTTGTCCCAGGCGGGCCAATCTTCGGCGCACTCTTCGAAAGCTGCCCCTCGGTTGGCCGAGGGCATTCCCATTGAGATCATCGTCGGTCTTCCTGGACTGTCGGAGGGACCCTTGCTCGTTCGCGCGCGAGCGTTGCAGCTTCCTGTCCTTATCTCTGCGAACAGCCTGTCACGCTGGCGGCAACGGGACGGCGGACGTGAATGGTTCGGTTGGCGTTTGAGGCAGCTCGCCAACGCCCACGGTCTCGCGTCGATCATGCTTGATAGCGCAGGATTTGTGCTCGCATCAAAGTATCGAGGCATTCCATGGACCGTCCAAGATTATGTCGAGGGGCTGGCGGCCGCCTACCCTTGGCGGCTTTGGGCCAGCCTCGATCACTGCGTCGAACCCGAAATCGCGCGCGACCGCGAGGAGGTGCTCGATCGGATCGCGCGCACCGTTCGCCTTAATATCGAATGCCATGCCCGCGCGGCCGACGCCGGCATCGTCTCGAACTTCATGCCAGTTTTGCAAGGTCGCCGGCCATCGGACTACCTGCGCTGCCTCGATGGCATCGCAAATATCCTGCGCCCGGGACAAACGGTAGCAATCGGTTCGACCTGTCGGCGCGCTGTGCATGGTGAGGAGGGCCTTCTCGCCGTGTTCGAAACGCTCGACCGCCATCTCGATCCCACGTTCCGAATCCACGGTTTCGGCATCAAAGGCCCGGCCCTCAGTCATTTGCGCGCTTTCGACCATCGCACGATCACGGTTGACAGCAGCGCATTCTCCTATGCGGCCCGCATGTCCGCGCTGTTCAACGGACACGCCAAGACCAACCACTTCGTCGCCGATCACATGGAACGCTGGACCGAACGGCAATATCTCCGGCTCGCGCGTCCGCGGAGCGGGCTCCAGTCGTCTTTGCCGCTTTCGCCGCCCGCGGGCCCCCTTCTGACAGGCTGGGAAGCCGCCATCGCCGCTGCGCGTGAGGAGATCAGAACGCTCGTGATTGAGGGTGAAATCGACCATGACGAGGTGATGATCGGCTGGATCGAACAATGGGCCGCCGACCTCGATCACGCCGCCTGAACTAGGGATTAGAAGACTCGGCTGATCGTTCCCGTAAGCCCGGAGACTGAGATCCTGGGCATATGGCACGACGGCTAACGTGGGTGGCACAGCGCTACCTGCAGGCTCTCCCGGCCACCAGCCAGAGACCGGCAGGTGATCCGACAATCGCCACGCTTCAAAAGTGTATTGGCCATATAAGCCGCACAGTATGTCCAAATTGTATTGCATTGTTTCTTCCACTCGGTGGGTCCGAGATTTATCCGACAGTAAAGGAAAGCGAGGGCGCATGGAAAGAACGACCGCCGGCTGGGGCAGCGGGTTACTTGGGGTCATCATCTTCAGCGGATCACTCCCTGCGACGCGGGTCGCCGTTGCCGATTTCGAACCACTCTTCCTCACGGCGGCACGCGCGGTCATCGCAGCCTTTCTCGCCGCGGCTCTCCTGGTTGCGTTCCGTGAAGCTCGACCGAAGCGCGCCGACATCGTTCCCCTGCTAATCGTCGCGCTTGGCGTCGTGCTGGGCTTCCCGATGCTCACGGCGCTCGCACTACAGCACGTCACTGCAGCGCATTCGATCGTCTTCATAGGCCTTCTGCCGCTCTCGACCGCGGTATTCGGTGTCATTCGCGGCGGAGAGCGGCCCAAGACCGCTTTCTGGGTGTTCTCAACCCTCGGCGCGGCGACTGTTGTGAGTTTCGCCCTGACCCGCGCAGTTGGAGGATCACCGATCGGCGACCTGTTGATGGTGGCAGCCATCCTGCTTTGCGGGCTCGGTTATGCCGAAGGCGCGACGCTGTCCCGACGCCTCGGCGGGTGGCAAGTCATTTCCTGGGCTCTTCTATTGGCTCTACCCATGATGGCCGCCATCACGATCGCCACCTTGCCGAAGAGCTGGATTGGAGTCACCCCGGCCGCCTGGTTTAGCTTGGGCTACGTCTCGGTGTTCAGCATGCTGGTGGGGTTCATCTTCTGGTATCGCGGACTTGCGCTCGGCGGCATCGCCGGCGTTGGACAATTGCAGCTGCTCCAACCCTTTTTCGGCCTCATCCTAGCGGCCGTTCTCCTCCATGAGCCGGTCGCATGGTCGATGATGCTATCGACCGCCGTCGTCGTGCTGTGCGTGGCGGGCGCCAAGCGCTTCGCGTGATCCAGTTCAACCATCCTTCTCTTGCCGCGAGATCACTATGTCGGAAGAATTCTATCGGCTGAGCCTCCTGCCACCCTATGTCATCGCCGAGACGAACGCGATGAGAACGGCAGCTCGGTCCGCCGGGGACGATATCATCGACCTCGGCATGGGCAATCCGGATCTGCCTCCGCCGCCACACGTCATCGCGAAGCTGGTCGAGGTAGCGCTCAAGCCCAATGCCCATGGCTATTCGCAGTCGAAGGGCATTCCCGGGCTGCGCCGTGCTCAGGCGGACTATTATGCCCGGCGCTTCGGCGTCACCCTTGAACCTGACAGCCAAGTCGTCGTCACTATGGGCTCAAAGGAGGGCCTTGCAAGCCTTGCCAGCGCAATCATCGCTCCGGGAGACTTGGTAGCCGCCCCGGATCCTTCCTATCCGATCCATACCTTTGGCTTTATCATGGCCGGCGCAGAGATCGCGCCTCTTCCGACTAGCCCAGACGACCGCTATTTCGTCGCGCTTGAGGCGCTGGCAGAGCGCGATCGTCTGCCGAAGGTCATTGTCGTCAACTACCCCTCGAACCCGACCGCGGAGGTGGCGGACCTCGCATTCTATGCCCGCCTGGTTGCTTTTGCCAAGAGGCACGGAATCTGGATCATTAGCGACCTCGCCTATGCCGAACTCTATTACGATGGCCGACCGACAGTATCGATTCTGCAGGTCGAGGATGCCATCGACGTTGCCGTCGAGTTCACCTCGCTCAGCAAATCCTATAGCATGGCCGGGTGGCGCATCGGCTTCGCCGTTGGCAACAAGCGGCTGATCGAAGCGATGGCCCGCATAAAGTCCTATCTCGATTATGGCGCCTTTACGCCGATCCAAGCCGCCGCCTGCGCCGCTCTCAAAGGCCCTCAGGACATCGTCGCACAAAACCGCGAGCTCTATCGACGGCGACGAGATGTCCTCGTCGGCAGCTTCGCGCGCAGCGGCTGGGAGATACCAGTGCCGTGCGCCTCGATGTTCGCCTGGGCGCCAATCCCTCCTGCGCTCGCACATCTCGGCAGTCTGGAATTCTCCAAACAGCTTTTGCTTCATGCCAAAGTCGCCGTCGCTGCCGGAGTCGGTTACGGGCCAAGCGGCGAGGGCTATGTGCGTCTCGCCTTGGTTGAAAACGAGCAGCGCATCCGGCAGGCAGCGCGCAACATCAAGCGCTACCTCCAGTCTGCTGGAGTGAACATCCCGGACGACAATAAGTGGGCCAAGGCGAAAGAGCTCCCCCAGATCGGAAGTTGAGCCTTACCGAGATGCTGCGATGGCCCGTTTCATCGTCTCCCAAATTCTGGGATCGGTCGATTGCGCAACGTTGAACCGCATATAGGTAGACGCTGATCCGGTGACGCTGAAGACGTCGCCCGGCGCCAGAACGATGTCATCGGCTAAGGCTGCGCGCGCGAGATCCGCCGCGTTCAGCCGCTCAGGCAGGCGACACCACAAGAAGAAGCCGCCGCGGGGCATTAGCCACATCTCGAAGCCGAGATTCTGCAGCTTGTCGGCCACCTCCCTTCGGGTGCGCACAAGGCGCAGCCGCAAAGCATCCATGTGCTTACGATAACCTCCGCTCGTCAGCACACCGGCGATCAGGTTGGCGGCGATCGGACTTGGTCCCCCAAAATTGATCGCAACCTGGAGGTCCACCAAATCCCCAATCCACTCAGCGCGCGTTGCAATATAGCCGCAACGGATCGACGCCGAGAGCGTCTTGGAGAAGCTCCCGATCCGGATCACCCGCTTCAATCCGTCAAGAGCTGCAAGGCGCGGAGAGGGCTCGGGCTCGAAATCGGCGAAGATTTCATCCTCCACGATGATCATGTCATGCGCGGTAGCAATGTTCAGAATAGAATGCGCCACATGCGGCGATAGTGTCCCGCCGGTGGGATTATGAAGCGCCGAATTGGTGATATAGAGTCGCGGTCGATGCTCAACGACAAGCGCCTCAAACTGAGCAATGTCTGGCCCCGTGGGTGTATAGGGCACACCGACCACTTCCGCCTGGTGTGCGCGCAGCAACGCCCGGAAGTTGAAGTAGCAAGGGTCATCGACCAGCACGACGCTCCCCGGGCGCAGCAGAAGCCGACAAACCAGATCGATCGCTTGCGTCCCCGACGCGGTTAGCATGAGTTGATCGGGAGTCGCCTCGACGCCATCTTCTGCAAATCGCATTAGCAACAGGCGGCGCAAATCCGCGCTTCCGCTCGTGCTTCCATAGTCCGTCAGGATGAACTCTTCGGCGCGTGCAAGAGAACGCAATTCCTTCCGCAGCGCGTCGCCCGGCATCCAATTCGCGGGTAACCAGCCGCAACCCGGCTTCAACGTGGTCGGGTTCGCATCAAGTGATTGTCTCGAAACCCAGAACGGGTCGACCGTCCGATCGAGCTTTCGGTCGTCATCGCCAAGTGCAAGTGCAGGCCACACGGATGCGGAGATGTAGTAGCCCGAGCCCCTGCGAGCTCGAACCAGACCTTCCGCAGCCAGACGCTCATAGGCCTCCACGACCGTGGACGGCGATACCGACAAGGTAGCTGCGAGGTTACGAATCGAGGGAAGCCGGTCGCCGACCGCAAATGCCCGATTAGCAACCTTAGCACGGATAGCTTCCATCACCTCAATGGTTTTTGATCCAAATTGTGGGGCCATTTGTATCCCGATCTGTATGACGAATAGTAGTAACACAGTTCGGGAAAATTGTATCGGACTGTTTCTTACTTCTCAAGGTGAACATCTCTAGGCAGTTCCCAGCAACGCGCTGTGAATAAGCGCAAATAATAGCTGCCAAATTTCCTTGATCATCAGATCATGGGGAGGTGTTCGATGAAGTCGAGCGTGCGAACTTGCGAATCATATCTGCTGACTCAAGCAGATATTGGCACATCCAGCCCGGACTGGCACAGGAGCGTATTTCAGGGGTTGGCCGATCGGCTCGGGCCGCAGTCAGGATTCCCGTGCCCCTTTTCACGCAATGCTTTCAAGAACGGCCTTCTGAGATTCGCCTTCGTCGAAAACACTAGCGACAGCTCCTATCGACATCTCGGTCGCGCGCTGGCGGAATATGTTGAGCTCTCCCGTGACTGGAACGGGGACATCAACACTGCTTATCCGCTGCTCGTGGCCTTCTCGCAAGAAGCGGCCGCAGCTCAAACGGTTGAAGAATATCATGAGTTCGGCTGGACGGTGCTCCAGAAGCTGCATGAGATCGACCCCGCTCCCTGGCCTGAAGGGGTTGGCGCCGATCCCGATTCTCCTTTCTGGTCGATGTGCTTCAACGGGATGCCGCTCTTCTGCAACATGAGTCATCCGGCGCATCGCATCCGAAAATCCCGCAATCTGGGCGAGCATTTCATCTTCGTGATCAATCCGCGCGAGCGCTTCGATGATGTTGCGGGCGATACGCCCTCAGGACGCAAGCTGCGCGCGGCTATCCGGGGCCGTATCGCCGCCTACGATCAATCCGAACATTGCCTGCAGCTCGGCACGTATGGGTCAGGCGCTGTGGAATGGCAGCAATATGGGATCATTGAGGAGAACGCGGAGCGAACCGAACGGTGCCCCTTCATGTTCCGAAATCCCTGATTCCACCAATGTGTCGGTCGTCCCTCTATGCTGGGGCTGCTGACAAGCTTCTTCCTCGCAAGGTGAAAAATGGCGTTATATCAATCCATCCTCGATACTGTCGGCCGGACGCCCATCGTCAAGCTCCATCGGCTCCCGCCGAGCCATGTCCAGGTTTACGTCAAGGTCGAGTCGTTCAACCCGGGTGGATCTGTCAAAGATCGCCTGGCGCTCGCGGTCGTTCTCGACGCCGAGGCAAAAGGCCTTCTCAAGGCCGGCGACACCATCGTGGAATGCACCTCCGGCAATGTTGGAATTGCGCTCGCCATGGTCGCCGCCGCTCGCGGCTATCGGTTCGTCGCTGTGATGGGCGACGGATACTCCGTCGAACGCCGCAAGCTCATCCGTGCTTATGGGGGCAAGGTTCTCCTCTTTCCGAGCGCGCTTGGCAGCAGTGGCGGTAACAAAATCGCCGATGAGCTGGCCGAGAAACATGGCTGGTTCCGAGCCCGCCAGTTCGACAATCCGGCAAATCCAGCGTTTCACCGGCAAACGACGGCGGCGGAGATATTGAGTGATTTCGCTGGCAAGCGACTCGACTATTTCGTGACCGGCTTCGGCACGAGCGGAACGCTAACGGGTGTCGGACAGATGCTCAAGCGGGCACGTCCTGACGTGCAGATCACTGTCGCAGAGCCGGCAACCGCTCAGGTGCTCGCGGGCCAAGAATGGCATGTACACCAGATTCAGGGCCTTGCCCCGAATTTCGTCCCCAGCATCCTGGACCGAAGCGTCATCGATACGCTCCTGCCGGTCGACGATGTCAAACGGCGTTCAAAAGGGACCCCCGATCGGCGTCGAAGAGGGACCCCCTTTTCAGATAATATGATGCTGGTTTGTTGAAGATGGCCTTGCGCTGCGTGCGGCGGAGGGCGGGCGTAGGTGTGCCGGGCATGGGCACTGGATAGGAGGTGAAAGTCCTTTACGGGGCGAGTTGGTAGCAACCGTAAGTCGAAGACAACTGCACGCAGCGTGCCCATCGTGAGATGCGCAAGGCGCTGATGCCGCGAGGCCGTGTGGGGAGGAAGTCTTAGACGAACCGCAGCACCGAACGCGAGTGAACCCTTGGACAGGCCGATCCGGTCGGGTGAGCGTGCCTACAAACGCGATGCCCAAAATCCAACCGAGACCGGGGCGGTAGTGAGGGCGGCGGCGGCGGCATATCCAGTGTTCTTACCCCGGGAGATCTGTTGGGGTCCGCGTGAGCGGTAGGCGGGTAGGAGGAAACGACGACCGCCGATGCCCCTGCAGAAGTCGGATCTCTCCGTAGGAGCGATGAAGCCGGTGAAAGTCGGCGGAGCAAAGGGAGAGATGGGTTGAGAAGGAAGGGACATCATCAATTGAGCTTCGTGTTCGCCGACAGCCCGCGAGGGGGTGGCGATGTCGGAGGTTCGGGCGAACCCGAGCGTCGGTCATGGCTACTGCACACAGCGAAGCACAAAACCATGACAAGTTCTTTCACCCGGGCAGCCGATTCAAATCGGCTGCTGGAGGCGGTAGCGTCCGAGGCAAATCTCGCGCGGGCGCTACTGTCCGTTGTACGCAATAAGGGGGCACCGGGGATCGACGGCCAGACGGTTGAGGAGGCCGAAGCGCAAGCTCCGCGTCTGCTGACTGAACTGCGCCGTGTACTGTTGGCGGAACGCTTTTACCCAGGGGATATTCGTCGGGTCTGGATTCCCAAACCCGGCGGAGGTCAGCGCGGTCTGGGCATTCCCAATGTGAGAACGAGGGTGGTTCAACAGGCGGTTCTCCAGATTCTGGAGCCGATATTTGAACCAACCTTCCATCCCAGCAGTCATGGGTTCCGTCGTAATCGTGGTGCTCATACGGCAATTGCTGAAGCGACTGAATATCTGGAAGAGGGCTTTCGGACGGTGGTTGATCTGGATCTGGCGCAATTTTTTGACCGGGTTCATCACCAACGCCTGCTGGATCGAATGAGTCAGCGGGTGGCCGACCGGCGGATACTCAACCTGATACGACGAATGCTGAAGTCGGCCGTGGTGATGCCGGATGGCACACGTATCGAAGTCGTTGAGGGAACTCCGCAAGGCGGTCCGCTTTCGCCATTTCTATCAAACATCGTTCTCGACGAGTTCGATCAGGAGATGGCGCGACGCGGGCTACGTTTCGTTCGCTACGCCGATGACGCCAACGTCTTTGTGCGCAGTGAGCGAGCCGGGATCCGTGTCATGGCATCTCTTCGGCGTTTTCTGGAGGAGCGATTGCGCCTTCAGGTCAATGAGGAGAAAAGCGGCATCCGGAAACCGGAGCAGGTCCACTTCCTCGGCTTTTGCTTCCGCTGCACAGATGGTGTGTCCTCAATCGAGGTCGCGCTGTCCCGCAAAACGAAGCGTCGACTGCTGACGACTATTCGGGACATGACTCCGCCCAACTGGGGGAGATCGATCATGACCTGCATGGCCGATCTTGGTCGATACCTGAACGGATGGTCGGCATATTACCGCCTCTGCACCGCAGAGGTGGCGTCTGAACTGGGGGTCATTGACGCCCACGTTCGCCGTCGGCTCAGGGCGATCATCGTGCGTCAAAAGAAGCGTCCGCGCTTCTTGTTCCGGTACCTTCTGTCGCGCGGGGTCAGTCGCAAAGCCGCCGCTGGCACCGCGTATTGCGGAAAGGGGAGCTGGGCGAAATCCAATCGACCCGGGATCGTGAGGGCTTACCCTCCTTCATGGTTCCATGGACGACTGATCTCGCTCAAAGCTCGATGGCACGAGCTAAACCCCCCACGGGTCAATAACCAGTTCGTACTGGCACTCTGATATCGACCCAAGGAGCCGGATGCGTGGTCCGCATGTCCGGTTCTGAGAGAGCCGCGGTGGAGTAATCTGCCGCGGCTACTCGACCCCGACCGGAGGCGCGCGCAGCGCAAGATAGATTTTTGAAGGCGCCGAAGGTGGCTGTCAGCTGCGGTTTTTGAAGCGCCAGCTGTCGTTGCCCGTCTCGACGATATCGCAGTGGTGGGTGACGCGGTCGAGCAGCGCCGTGGTCATCTTGGGATCGCCGAACACGGTCGGCCATTCGCCGAAGGCGAGGTTCGTGGTGATGATGACGCTGGTCCGCTCATAAAGCTTGCTGATGAGGTGGAACAGCAACTGCCCTCCCGAGCGGGCGAACGGCAGATAACCGAGCTCGTCGAGAACGATCAGGTCGAGCCGCGACAGCTGCGCCGCCAGGGTCCCGCCTTTGCCGATCCGGGTCTCCTCTTCGAGGCGTGTCACCAGATCGACGGTGTTGAAGTAGCGGGCGCGAGCGCCCCTTCGCACGACATTGGCGGTGATCGCGATGGCGAGGTGGGTCTTGCCTGTCCCCGTGCCGCCGACCAGCACGATATTGCGGCGAGGCGGGAGGAAGGAGCCATCGTGAAGGGAGCGGATCATCTCCTCATTGATCGGTGTGCCCTCGAAGCTGAACCGCTCCAGGTCCTTCACCACGGGCAGCCTCGCAGCCGTCATCCGATAGCGGATGGAGGCTGCATCCCGGTGGGTCGCCTCAGCACGGAGCAGGTCGGTCAGTATCTCCATGGTGGTGCGCTTGCGCTGGAGGCCGGTGGTGACCGCCTCGTCGAACGCCGCCGCCATGCCCTTGAGTCCGAGGCCGCGCATCGTGTCGATCATATCATGCCGCTGCATCATAGCCTCGCAGCAGATCATAGCGGGCACAGTCGGCGAGCGGAGGATGCTGCAGCATCCGGTCTTCCGAAGTGACGATGCTGTGGGGTGTCGCCGGCTCGCGGCGCCGGGAGAGGATGTTGAGGATCAGCTCGTCGCTGGCCGTTCCGTTCGCCAACGCTTCGCGCACGGCAGCCTCTACCGGCTCCAGGCCATCGGTGAGCACCGCCGAGAGGACCCGCACGAACCTGCGATCGGCCTCGTCCCCGGTGCCGAGCCTTCGCCGTAATCGGTGCAGGGCGGGCGGCAGATCCCAGTCCTGGAACGGTGCGCCGTTACGCAGCGCGCCGGGCTTGTGCGCGAGGACCGGCAGATAATGCCAGGGATCGTATATCGTGCGGTTCCGACCGAAGTGGCGCTCATGCTCCCCGACGATCGCATCGCCGCAGCGTATGACGATGCGATCGGCATAGGAGCGCACCTGAACGGTCCGGCGTGCGGCCGTCGACATGACCGAGTAGCGGTTGCGATCGAAGCTGATGAGGCAGGTGCCGGTGACGGCATGCTCGCTCTCATGGAAGCCGTCGAACGGTGCCAGGATCGGCTGCAGGGCCGGTCGCTCCATATCCAGCGCCTCGGCGACGGTAATATCCCCGCGTTCGGGATGGGCATGATGCTCGGCCCAGCGCCGGCACTCGGCCTCCAGCCACCCGTTGAGCTCGGCCAGGCTGGCGAACCGGAGCCGCGGCTGGAAGAAGCGGCCTCGGATTGTCTGGACCTGCTGCTCGACCTGGCCCTTCTCCCATCCCGCCGCCGGCGAGCAGGCGGTCGGCTCGACCATGTAATGATCGGTCATGATCAGGAAGCGGCGGTTGAACACACGCTCCTTGCCGGTGAACACGGCCGTCACCGCCGTCTTCATATTATCGTAGATACCGCGTCGCGGCACACCGCCGAAGAACGCGAACGCCCGGGCATGGGCATCGAACAGCATCTCCTGGCCCTCGCGCGGATAGGCCCGGACATAGGGTGCGCGCGAGTCGCAGAGACGCATATGCGCCACCTTCACCCGCATCGGCTTGCCGGCGATCTCCACATCCTCGTGGCTCCAGTCGAACTGGTAGGCCTCACCCGGCTGGAAGGTCATCGGGATGAACGCCGGTGCGCCTTCGCCAGCATCCTTCCGCCGCGCAGCACGCCAGCGCGCCGCATAGCGGCGCACCGCATCATAGGATCCATCGAACCCCTCGCGCACCAGCAGGTCATGGATACGCGTCATCCGTAGCCGATCGCGGCGGCCGCGACCTTCGTTCTCCTCAAGCAGCGCATCGAGACGATCCTGATAAGGACCGATCCGCGGCAGCGGCTGGACTTTGCGCTGATAGTTGAACGCCGCCTCCGGCGACCGGATCGCTTTGCGGACGACCTTCCGCGACAAACGAAGGTCACGAGCGATCGCCTTGATCGCCTTACCCGCTGCATGCTCACGCCGAATCCGAACCACTGTCTCCACGATCAACATCCCGTTCTCGCCAACTGATCAAAACCAGTCGGCCGACTAAATCCCCGGGATGAAGGGGTCCTTTTTGCACGCCGATCACCCCACGAAGGGGGTGCCTATTGCACGCTGATCCTCAGTCGACGAGGACGAGTCCCGCAATACCGCCCGACGGCTTGCGGCCGAGGAAGGGATATTTGTCGGCATCTCCGCAGGCGCGTCCGTCGCGCTGGCCTTGCAGGTCGCGCGCGAAGCGCCGGAGGGTTCCGTTTTTCTCGCCATGCTACCCGATACAGGCGAGCGCTATCTGAGCACCTTTCTCCTCGAAGGGGTCAACGAGGGATCCGACGACGCCTGGCTGGCATCGCTGGACTGACGCGAGGCGCGACATGCCGGCCCCCCATCAATCACCATCGACAGGAGACAGGCCATGGGTGAATTGATCCCGCCCGCGACCAAGTTCATCGAATTGCCGTCACCGTTTCGCATGAAGCGAGGCGGCACGCTCTACGGTGCCCGCGTCGCCTATGAGTGCTGGGGACGTCCGAACGCATCCCACGACAATGTCATCCTGCTCCTCACCGGCCTTTCTCCAAGCGCCCACGCGGCTGCGCACGTCGATGACACGACTGACGGGTGGTGGGAACAGATGCTTGGGCCTGGAAAACCCATCGATACCAACCTTTGGCACGTGATCTGCGTGAATTCGCTGGGCTCCTGCAACGGGTCCAGCGGACCGGCATCGATCAATCCGGAGAACGGCGAGCCATACCGGCTCGCCTTTCCGGACCTCTCGATCGAGGACATCGCCGATGCTGCCGTTCATGCCGTGCGCGCGCTGGGCTTCGATCAGCTCGCCTGCGTCGTCGGAAGCTCCATGGGTGGGATGACCGCGCTCTCTTTGGTCGCGCGCCATCCGACACTCGCGAGGAATCTCATCGACATATCCGGCGCAGTCCACGCGCTTCCTTTCTCCCTCGCTGTCCGCTCGCTGCAACGGGAGGCTATCCGGCTCGATCCCCAATGGGATCAGGGAAACTACCAAGGCGCGCTCTATCCGGCCGCCGGTATGGCGACGGCCCGCAAGCTGGGCCTCATCACCTACCGGTCGGCGCTAGAATGGGATGGCCGCTTCGGTCGCGTCCGCCTCGATTCAGATCACAGCGAGCGCGGCTGCCCCTTTGCACCCGAATTCGAGGTGGAAGCCTATCTCGAAGCAAATGCGCGTCGCTTCGTTCGCGCCTATGATCCCAACTGCTATCTCTATCTTAGCCGCGCAATCGACTGGTTCGACCTGAGCGAGGAGGACGGCATGGGCGCGGATGGCGTTCTCGCGAGGCTGACGCTCGACAAGGCGCTCGTCATAGGTGCTCGCAGCGACATCCTCTTTCCACTCGAACAGCAGCTTCAGATTGCTGACGGTCTCTCTGCCGGCGGCGTGCGCTCGCAATTCGTAGCGCTCGATTCACCTCAGGGCCATGATGCCTTCCTTGTGGATTTCGAGCGCTTCGGCCCGGTGATCGCGGAATTCCTCGCCACCATCGCGACCGGCACCACTCTCGTCCGACGGACTCATTTCATGGCGGCACCGACGCCGAGAAGCGATCGCGCGAGCCATTCTGTTGTCGAGCCCGCCCAAGCTCTTCTCCACTAGGCGACCGAAATGACCAACTTCACCAAACTTGCCCTCATTACCGGTGCAACCCGCGGCATTGGTTTCGAGACTACGCGTCAGCTCGCAGGACACGGGCTCAAGGTTTTGCTATCCGGTCGGAACCACGCGAATGTCATCGCGAGAGTGCATGATCTCCGGAGCGCTGGCCTGGATGTCGAACCCTTGGTGCTCGACCTTGCACAGCCCGCCAGCCTCACCGCGGCTGCAGACGAAGTGCAAGACCGATTTGGCCGCCTCGATGTCCTCGTGAATAATGCAGCGATACGCATCGAGGAATATGGAAAGCGCCCCTCCGAACAACCCCTCGCGCAATGGCGCGAGACCTTCGAGACCAACCTGTTCGGCACGGTCGCGGTCACGCAAGCCTTTCTTCCGCTGCTGCGGGCTTCGGAAGCCGCGCGGATCGTCAACGTATCGAGCCTGCTCGCATCGCTGTCGACGCATGGGAATCGAGACTCATACGCCTATCACGACAAGTTCAAATCGCTCCCAGGCTACAGCGCTTCAAAGAGCGCGCTAAACTCCTGGACCGTCCATCTCGCATATGAGCTGCGAGACACGGGCATCAAGGTCAACGCGGCGCACCCCGGCTATACAAAGACCGACATGAACGACGGCGATGGCGACCTTGAAGTCGAAGCTGGAGCCGCAACCAGCGTCAGGCTCGCGCTCCTTGACGCCAGTGGTCCAACGGGTGGGTATTTCCACCTTGATGCCGAGATTCCCTGGTGATGGGCGCCTCCACGCAACAGCTCGATTTCACTAAAATGCACGGGCTCGGCAATGACTTCGTCGTGATCGACACCCGCGACGGTTTCGTGCCGTCTGCCGACCTCTGCCGCCACCTATCAGACCGGCACCGAGGTGTCGGCTGTGATCTCATTCTAGGCGTCGCGCCGCCGCTGATGGCCGGTTCGATTGCTTCCTACCGCATCTGGACTCCGGACGGCCTGTCGTCCCAGCAGTGCGGAAACGGCGCGCGCTGCATCGCCGCCTGGGTGGTGCGTGCCGGCATCGCCGTTGGCTCTTCATTCACGCTCGACAGTCCGAGCGGAACGCACGCTGTTGCTATGCTGGGGCCAGACCTGTTCCGGGTGGCTCTGGGAGTCCCGAGCTTTTCCCCTCAGGCAATCCCGATGACAGGCATCGACAGCGAGGAAGACGTTTACGAACTTGCTATCGGTGCGTTTCCTCGCCTGCGTTTCGCCACAGTCTTTATGGGGAATCCACACGCGGTCATCGAGGTTGATGATGTCGCGCGCGTGCCAATTGCTGTGATAGGCCCGGCATTACGAAGCGCCGAATGCCTGCCGGCCAGCCTCAATGTCGGCTTTGTCCAGGTGGAATCTGCCAGCCGAATTCAACTGCGCGTCGATGAATTTGGCTCTGGAGAAACGCTTGCCTGTGGCAGCGGCGCCTGCGCGGCCGCCGCCGTGCTCATGCGCCGCGGGCGCGTAGCGCGCCAGGTAACCGTTGGCTTGACGGGGGGCGACCTCGACATCTCGTGGCCAGGCCCGACCGCAGAGATCAGCATGACTGGCCCGGCCGCATTCGTCTTCGACGGCACCTTGTCGACCTAGCACGCCGTGGCAGCAGCACGAACACACAAACTGATGAAGCAAGCATTTTCCGCAATAGCCGAACCGGGAATTCGACATGGGTAAGATTGCATTGGTTTCCGCGCGCGCAAGCTTGGCCAACGACCATGACATGCCGTTGCTACTCGATGCTTGCGTCCGAGAGCATATCGATGTCGAGGTCTGCTTTTGGGATGATGGGTCGGTCCAATGGTCCTCCTTCGATGCCGTGGTCTTACGCTCACCTTGGGACTATACCGAGCGTCTCCCCGAATTCCTTGCCTGGTGTCAGACGGTGGCAGCCAGAACGGTCCTTCAAAATCCGCCCACTGCTGTTCGCTGGAGTCTCGACAAGCACTATCTCGGCGATCTCGAAGCTCTCGGCGTGGCCGTCGTTCCGACCCACTTCATCCAGCCCAGCACCGATCTGCCCGACTGCCTTCGCGAATATCTCTATCAGAATCCCACGGTGGAGGATTTTGTCATCAAACCCGCCATCGGATGTTACTCCAAGGGTGTGCATCGCTACAGCCGTCGAAACGTCGACAAGGCTGAGGAACATGTTGCCGCTCTGCTGTCCGATGGTGCGACGGCGATCGTGCAGCCCTACCTCAAGAAGATCGATCAAGAAGGAGAAACCAACCTGATCTATTTCAATGGAGAATATAGTCACGCCATCAGGAAGGGCGCGCTTCTCGATGCGGACGGAACCGTCAATGTCCCCACAAATGATTTCCGTGCTCCGCGCATCGCCTCGCAAGACGAACGCGCTGTTGCCGAAGCCGCTCTGTCGGCAACGGCCGTGAAACTGCAACTCGATCGACCGCTCCTCTACGCCAGAATAGACCTGATCCGCGATCAAGACGGCAGTCCGAGGCTGCTCGAACTGGAAATTGCGGAGCCCTCATTGTCGCTGCAGTTCGCGGAAGGCGGCGCCGAACGATTCGCGGTAGCCATATCGAAACTTACTCTCGCAGAACAAGGAGCTTGAAGCCATGTTGGACATCATCGTCTCGCAGGGACGTGTCGCGGATCGATCAGACCGCACCATCATTGGCGCGCGTCTTGCCGCAGCCGCCATCGCAAGTCGTTTCGACGGCACAACCCATACCGTCGGATCACCATCGGAGCCGGCCGAAGATGACTGGTCGATAAGCCTTCCTCAGGCACGAGCGACCCTTGTCGATTTGAAGGCCGCGCTGATGGAGAACATTTCCGAAGGCAAATTCGCATTACTTGTGACCAACACCTGCCCCGCGAGCCTCGCTACGTTGCCGGTCGTTGCGACCTGTTACCCCGAGGCGACGATTCTATGGGTGGACGCCCACGGAGATTTCAACACGCCACAGACCACAGGAACGGGCTATCTTGGAGGTATGGTTGTCTCCGCCGCTTGCGGGCTCTGGAACAGCGGACATGGTGCCGGGCTCAACCCGAAACAGGTCGTGCTTCTCGGTGCGAGGGACATCGACGACAAGGAATCCGAATTGCTGACAAGGTCTGGCGTGCGGATCATTCCGCCAGCGCAAGCTACGCCGGAGGCCGTTCTAGCTACGCTCGGCGGAGCGCCGATCTGGATCCATATCGATTGGGACTCGCTCGAGCCGGGCTTTGTCCCAGCAGATTACGCTGTTCCAGCCGGCCTTTTGCCGGACCAGCTTCGGCGGATATTCGAAGCGATCCCAGCTGACCAATGTCTCGGTCTTGAGATCGCGGAGTTCCACCCTTCGGATTCCGATGCCGAGAACCACGCCGCAATCGCAACTATCATCCACATCATCGAACCGCTCCTCGAAGCCCAGCATGTGAACGATGGTTCCATCGGCCACCAAGTCGAGAGCGCCTGACCACAATCACCATCAGTCCAAGACCGGGGTGTTCGGCGCTCCAGGCTTGCGGCATCTCATCCGAACTGAGACCTGACGAAGCGCCTAGAGATTTGCTTGGCGGGCGCGCTTGAGCCTTGGGCATTCGATCCCGAGCAACTTGATCCGAAGATTGTAGCCCTATGATACGCCCCAAGATGCTCTAGCAGCACATACATAGACACGAAAGCGCATGATGCCTGACCGATCTGCGCAGGCCGTCCGCGATCGCCGCCTGTTCATGGTCGAGGACAATGGTGCCAAGCTGATTCCGGCATTCCAGTTCCACGGCGACACTATCCGTCCTGCAATGGCCCGCATCCTTGCCGCCGCGCCCGGTGCTGCCGGATGGTCCGTACTGCAATATCTGGTGAGCGGTGATGAAGGGCTGGGCGACGCGCGGCCGATCGATCTAATCAAGGGCAATGAGGCGGACGTCTATCGCGTCATACGCTTCGCCGACACGCTCACTGACGATGGCAGATAGTAGGGGAAGGTGCGGATGATCGTCGTGGAGATCACTTCATGCCAATCCGCATTCAATCCGCCTGGCCGCCGCCCGGCAGTCTTTTCCAGGGTGCCGTTGCCATTTCCGCGCGGAGAACAGCGCCCCAATGCATTATCAGGGTATTATACTACGCCGTTTGGTCTGTCTGGGAGGGATTCTTGCCCGATCGCCGGTTCGCTGGTGCTTTCTTCGCCTTGGGGACCGCAGCGGCTGCCACTGCCCTAGGCTTGCGACCGAGCCCGATCGACTTCGCCAGTGTCCGGCGCTGTTCGGCATAGTTGGGCGCGACCATGGGATAGTCGGCGGCAAGGCCCCACTTGGCACGATAATCCTCGGGTGTCATCTGGTAGTGGGTCATCAGGTGGCGCTTGAGCATCTTGAGCTTTTTGCCGTCCTCCAGACAGACGATGTAGTCCGGCTTCACCGATGCCCGGATCGACACCGCCGGCTCGGGTTTTGCTTCGGGTTCTGCCTTTTGCTGACCAAGCCCGCTCAATGCTCCATGGATATTCTGAATCAGCATCGGGAGATCGCCGACCGCCACGCTGTTGTTGCCGACATGCGCCGCCACGATATCGGCGGTCAGCGTGATGAGTGTTTCGTGCATATCGGCATTTTCAGTCATGCGATGTTTCTCCTGAGCCAATGTTTGGCAATGATAACCGGTGCCTCTCAGTGGCATCGAGACAAGCCGTCTGGATAGCAGGCAATACAGAACACAGCCACAATATTGCGGGCGCTATCAGCCCTTGGTGAATGATAGCCTTATTCGCGTGTGAACCGCAGGGGAAGGGAAGGGGGAAGGAACGGAGTCGCCGGTGGTGCTGATGAGTACCGCGACTGGCTTTGCTCCTTCAACTCTTGGAGAAACTCCAATGGCATCGCTTGCCCTTAGCCCTGAGCGCGCTGTTTCCGGCGCCTATGGTGTCAATATCACGCGTGGCTCGTCCAACAGTCGCGTCTCCTCCGAATGGTTCTCGCGCCCAGCTGATGAGCGTTTCCTGTCGCTCCGCGATCTCCATAGGATCGTTCGTGCCCGTGCCGAGAAGGCGCACACCCGCATAGTCGAGAGTCGGTCGATTAAGGTTGAGGCGCGTCGCGACGAGCCTGAGCGCCTCACGCTGATCCTGCCCGACAGCGATGTGCCCGTAGAGCCCACCAATTGGTCGTTCGGGCAAATGTGCAGTTTGGTCGGTGCGCCCGCTTCCTATCTACGCGACCTGCCGGCACCGCTCGCCGGCATCAACCTCCAGCACGGCCTGCTCAACCACCGAGGCGAGCAGGTGAAGCTGCTTCAGACCGATGACGGTCGCACTGAGCTGCGCGCCGTGACCGGCCCCGATTACGGCCGCATCTGGGATTATCAACTCGTCGAGGCTGTTATGCGCTTTGCAGGCAACGGCACCGGCGACACGCGCTGGAAAGTCCCTGGGGTCCTCGACTGGCGAACGATGCAGTATAACCCCCATGTCGATGTCACGCGCGACACGACAACGCTTTATGCCTCGGATCGCGACGTGTTCTTGTTTCTGGTCGACGACACGCATCCGATCGAGGCGGGCAAGCTGCCGAACGGCGAACCCGATCTCTTCTTTCGCGGCTTTTATGCGTGGAACAGCGAGGTCGGTGCGAAAACCCTCGGCATCGCTACCTTTTACCTGCGAGCAGTGTGCGCCAACCGCATCTTATGGGGTGTCGAGCATTTCGAGGAGATCAAGATTCGTCACTCGAAATTCGCCGCAGGCCGATTCTCTCATCAGGCTGAGCCGGCCCTCGCGCATTTCGCCGACGCTTCGCCGCGGACGTTCGTTGACGGCATCCGAACCGCCCGTGAACGGATCGTAGCCCGCACGGATGAGGATCGCGATAGCTTTCTGCGCAAACGCGGCTTCTCCAAGGCCGAGACCAGCAGGGTCATCGAGGCGGTTCTGGTCGAAGAAGGGCGTCCGCCCGAGAGCATCTTCGATTTCGTGAACGGAATCACGGCCGTTGCCAGGTCCAAATCGCAGCAGGACAGCCGCCTGGACCTTGAAGGTAAAGCCCGGGCCCTGCTCGAACGCCTGAACTGACACCAACCCGCCGGGGTCTCACTGGCCCCGGCGATCCATCACGCCGCATATCCGCTAGATCAGAAGGAACTGCCTCATGAGCGCAGACGCCTATGTGCAGCTTCGCACCTATGTCGTGACTGTCGAATTCTTCAGTGACGCAGAGTGCTACGCGAGCGAACTCTATACGATCGATGCCGTGAATTGGTATCGCGCCGAGCAAACAGCGATCGCCATGTCCGACAGCAGCACCTATTATCATCCCGCTATCCCAGCCCTCAGCCGCGCTGCTGTCGCTCAAGCGACGGATGTGTAATTGCGCTCGGCGTGAGCAGCGGCTCGTGCCGCCGGCCATCTTTTCCTGAAAGGACCAATGCCGTGACCATGATCAGGCGCAAGCACGCGCAGTTGCTCAGCCGTGCCCGTGCGGCGCTCGAAACCCCTGGCGATCTCGACGCGGATGCGCTGCTGTATCTGATCAAGGATCTGACGTCGGCTGAAGACGCCGTAAAGAGTCATATCGTACCCTGGCCAGTCGACATCCATGTCGCGGAGATCGACCATTGTCATGGCACCAATGTCTATGCCGCTTTGACACGCGAAGCCCTTATGGCTCAGGTCGCCGCATTCTGTAAGGAATGGTGGTCATCGCTCAACGACACCCGTGATCCGAACCAGCTTACGGATGAAGTGTAGCGCGTCGATTACGGAGTCCGGTCGGCGTCAATTATGATGGCCGGTAGGCGGCCGCGCCGGTTGGTGGCTTTGGGCTATCATGAGCGGTTGCGAGGTGCAACCGGGCATCGTCAATTACAGCGCTGGGTAATTGTCGCTGGCACTGGACGAAAGCGACAATTTGAAGGGTTTGGGGTAATTGCCGCTGGCGACAATTACCCGTTGTCTCAGTCAGGGTGCTCGCGAGCGCGAAGTCAGCGACAATTATGATGGCCGGCCTGGAGCGCCATTCGATGGGTCATAATCGCCGGCGTTGATGCGAGCGACGGCGGATCGCTTGCGGTAGCTCTCGCCGTTCATCTCGATGATGGTCGAGTGGTGCACGAGGCGGTCGATCGCGGCGACAGTCATGGCTGGATCTGGAAAGACGTTGTCCCAGGCCGAAAATTGCTGGTTGGCGGTGATGGCGATCGAATGGCGCTCGTAGCGATGGGCGATGAGCTCGAACAAGGCGCTGGTCTCGACCTGGTCCTTGCGGACGTAGGACAGGTCGTCGAGGACGATGAGATCGAACTTGTCGAGCTTGTCGAGCATCGCGGGCAAGCTGAGGTCGCGTCGTGCGGCCTGGAGCTTCTGGACCATGTCGGTTGTGGAGCAGAACAGGACACGTCGCCCGGCGTCGATGAGGGCATGGCCGATGGCGGCAACCGCGTGCGTCTTGCCGGTGCCGCTCTGGCCGAACAACAGCAGATTGCCACCGCTCTCGATCCAGTCGTCGCCGGCAGCCAGGGACAAGAGGTGCGGCTTGCGGATACCGGGGGCGGCGTCGAAATCGAAGGTGGCGAAGGTCTTGCCTGCCGGGAGGCCGGACTGGTCGCGATGGCGCTGGATGCGCCGGGAGGAACGGTCGGCCATCTCGATCTCGAGGAGTGAGGCGAGCAGGTTGGCGGCCGGCCAGCCATCCCGATCGGCGGTGTCGGTAAGGCGCTTCCAGTTGCGGTTGATGCTCGGCAGGCGCAAGGCCTTGAGCAGGGTAGGCAGCACGGCGGCGGCCTGGTCTTTGGTGCGGGTCATCAGTGCACCTCCCCGCTGGCGATCAGGCTGTTGTAGCTGTGCAGATCGGGTGGCGGGATAGTGACATCGCGCTGTGATCTTGCGGTAGGCAGGAACTCCTCCCTGAGCGCATCGACATCGGGCAGGCGCCCGCTGTCGAGTGCCTCATCGATCCGCCGGGCCAGCACGTCGACACAGTCGCCCCTGGCGGCGATATCGAGCAGCGCGACGGCATCGCG
>JARFNK010000021.1 GCA_029167225.1 Sphingobium arseniciresistens | reverse complement strand
ATGCCGAGCAGGTCGCCAAGATCCGCCGCATCCTCGAGGAACTCAGCCTCGATATCGCCACCCCCGCCGAGGCCCGCGCCATGCTCCAGACCAAAGGCGGCGACAATGTCGCCTTCTGACCAACTCGTCCATCTCGAACACGAGAACGGCATCGCCACCATCACTCTCAACCGGCCCGATGCCGGCAATGCGATGAGCCTTGCCTTTGTCGAGCAATTGTCGGCGATCGCCAACGCCGTTGCCGAAGACGCCAGCGTGCGGTGCGTGCTGTTGACCGGCACTGGGCGCTTCTTTTCGGTTGGCGGAGACATCGGCGCCTTCAGGGAAGCGGGCGAGGAGGTTCCCCGCCTTCTCGAAGAGGTGACGCGCCATCTGCACAAGGCGGTGGCGCTTCTGGTCCGGATGGAAAAGCCGCTCGTGACCGCGATCAATGGACCTGCCGCCGGCGCGGGGCTTGGGCTGGCGGTGCTGGGCGACATCGCCATCGCGGCCGAGGGCGCACATTTCTCGATGGCCTATACCGCGATCGGCCTGACGCCTGACGCTGGCACCTCGGCGATCCTGCCAAGGCTTGTCGGCCTGCGGAAGACCCAGGAACTGGCGCTGACAAACCGCCGGGTGCCGAGCGGCGAAGCGGTCGAGATCGGTCTCATCACCAAGGTGGTGCCAGCCGACGATCTGCTTTCCGAAGCTCGCGAGGCCGCGCGCAAGCTGGCCGATGGCCCGGCGCACGCATTCGGCGCGGTTCGCAAGCTTCTCGCCAGCGGGTTCGAATTGTCGTTCGAGGACCAGCTCGCTCGCGAGGCAGAGACGATTTCCCAGGCAGCAGGGGAGCCGGAAGGTCGGGAAGGGATCACTGCCTTTCTTGAGAAGCGTCCGGCTGTCTTCCGTCTTGGCCAGATACAGGAGACAGCATGATGCACATATTGTTCGTTTACGCTCATCCCGAGCCCAAATCCTTCACAGCGGCATTGCTCGAAGAAGCGAAGGCGGTGCTGACCGAGGATGGCCACAGCTTCGAGGTGTCGGACCTCTATGGCGAGCGGTTCAATCCCGTGCTCGACCGTCACGATTTCAGCACCGTCGCGGACGAGGACTATTTCAGCGTTCAGGGGGAGCAGTCGCTGGCCGAGGAGCGGGATGGCTATAGCGACGAGATCCGTCGCGAGCAGGCGCGCGTCGCCAAGGCGGACGTGATCGTCTTCCTCTTTCCTCTCTGGTGGGGCGGGCCGCCAGCCATCGTCAAGGGCTGGTTCGAGCGGGTCATGTCGTATGGCTTCGGCTATGTGGATGGGGCTCGCTACGATCGAGGTCTGTTCAAAGGACGCAGCGCGCTGGTGTGCGTGCCCACCGGCGGGACCATCGAGCGGTTCAGCGAAGGAGGGACTTACGGCACCATCAGGCAGGTGCTCTGGCCGTTCCAGCATTGCGCGCTCAAATATACGGGCCTGAACATTCTCGACGACTTTATCGCCTATGCGTCGCCGCGCGTCGATCAGGAGCAGCGCGTCCGCTACCTCGCCCAATGGCGTGACCATCTGCGGGCACAACTCGCACAAGCGAACAAGGTTCATGATCCACGGGAGATCCGGCGGGGCGCGATATCGACGCGGCCGCTACAGTTCGACCCGCATGTCGTCATCGCATCCGGCGCTGCATAGCGCCGGCAAATCATCACAGGATTTCGCGGGCAGCGAGGTCGAGATCGCAACAAGGTAGGAAAAGCATTCATGAAGACGCGCGCCGCAGTAGCATTTGAAGCCAAGAAACCGCTGGAAATCGTCGAGGTGGACCTGGAAGGGCCGAAGGCGGGCGAGGTTCTTGTCGAGATCATGGCGACCGGCATCTGCCATACCGACGCCTATACGCTCGACGGCTTCGACAGCGAGGGCATCTTCCCGTCGATCCTGGGCCATGAGGGCGCGGGCATCGTGCGCGAGGTGGGCGCGGGGGTGACCTCGGTAAAGCCGGGCGACCATGTCATCCCGCTCTACACCCCCGAATGCCGCCAATGCAAAAGCTGCCTGTCGGGAAAGACCAACCTGTGCACCGCGATCCGCGCCACGCAGGGCAAGGGCCTGATGCCCGACGGCACGAGCCGCTTCAGCTATAAGGGCCAGCCGATCTTCCATTACATGGGCTGCTCGACCTTCTCGAACTTCACGGTGCTGCCCGAGATCGCGGTGGCGAAGATCCGCGAGGACGCGCCGTTCAAGACGAGCTGCTATATCGGCTGCGGGGTCACCACGGGCGTCGGCGCGGTGGTTAACACGGCGAAGGTGCAGGTCGGCGAGAACGTCGTCGTGTTCGGTCTGGGCGGCATCGGCCTCAACGTCATCCAGGGGGCGAAGCTTGCGGGTGCGGGCAAGATCATCGGCGTCGACATCAACCCGGACCGCGAGGAGTGGGGCCGCAAGTTCGGCATGACCGACTTCCTCAACTCCAGGGGCCTGTCGCGCGAGGAGACGGTGGCGAAGGTGCTGGAACTGACCGACGGCGGCGCCGACTACAGCTTCGACGCGACCGGCAACACCGAGGTGATGCGCACGGCGCTGGAGGCCTGTCATCGCGGCTGGGGCACCTCGATCATCATCGGCGTGGCCGAGGCGGGCAAGGAGATCAGCACGCGCCCGTTCCAACTCGTCACCGGGCGTAACTGGCGCGGCACCGCATTCGGCGGCGCCAAGGGCCGCACCGATGTGCCGAAGATCGTCGACTGGTATATGGAGAACAAGATCCAGATCGACCCCATGATCACCCATGTCCTTACCCTGGAGGAGATCAACAAGGGCTTCGATCTCATGCACAGCGGCGAGAGCATCCGCTCGGTCGTCGTCTTCTGATCGACCGTCCATGATCATGCTTCGCGCATTGGGTTCGCTGTTGGCGAGTCTGTTGACCCGCTACGGAAACCTGATGCTCGAAATGTTCGGAACGCCGCCTGTCGAGGACAGTCGGCGCTCCGAGCAAATTCCGCTCGAACACCAACCCGCGCCTTGGGAACGACCATGAGCAGCGATCGGCCAGCAACGAGGATGAGTTGAACAAGATCTTTACGGACGCGACTTCCGCGCTGGAAGGCCTTCTTTCCGACGGCATGTTGATCGCCAGCGGCGGCTTCGGGCTGTGCGGCCTGCCCGAACGACTTCTTGATGCGATCCAGGCTTCGGGCGTGAAGGGACTCACCTTCGTTTCCAATAATGCCGGGATCGACAACCAGGGCATCGGCAAGCTGCTGCGCACCCGTCAGGTGAAGAAAATGATCTCCTCCTATGTGGGTGAGAACAAGGAGTTCGAACGGCAATATCTCTCGGGCGAACTGGAGGTGGAGTTCAATCCACAGGGCACGCTTGCCGAGCGGATGCGTGCGGGAGGTGCCGGCATTCCAGGCTTCTACACGAAGACGGGTGTCGGCACGCTGGTCGCCGAGGGAAAGGAGACCAGGCTCTTCGACGGCGAGGAATATGTCCTCGAACGCGGTATCCGTGCCGATCTCGCGATCATCAAGGGCTGGAAAGCCGACGAGGCCGGCAATCTCGTGTTTCGGAAAACGGCCCGCAACTTCAACCATCCTGCTGCGACGTGCGGCAACGTCTGCGTCGCGGAGGTGGAGGAAATCGTGCCCGTCGGCAGCCTGGATGGCGACGCGATCCACCTGCCCGGCATCTATGTGCATCGGCTCATTCAGGGGTCGCCCTACGACAAGCAGATCGAGTTCCGAACCGTCCGGCAGAGGGAGGCCGCCTGATGTCCTGGACGCGTGACGAGATGGCGGCGCGTGCCGCAAAAGAGCTTGAAGACGGCTTCTACGTCAATCTCGGCATCGGTATCCCGACACTTGTCGCCAACCATATCCCCACCGGCGTCGAGGTGACGCTCCAGTCGGAGAACGGGATGCTCGGCATCGGGCCTTTTCCCTATGACGGCGACGAGGATCCCGATCTCATCAATGCCGGCAAGCAGACCGTTTCGGAACTGCCGCAGACCAGCTATTTCAGCTCGGCCGACAGCTTCGCGATGATCCGCGGCGGCCATATCGATGTGGCGGTGCTCGGAGCGATGGAAGTGAGCCAGGCAGGCGACATCGCCAACTGGATGATCCCGGGCAAGATGGTGAAGGGTATGGGCGGCGCGATGGATCTCGTCGCCGGCGTCAAGAAGATCATCGTAGTGATGGAGCATAACGCGCGGAACGGCGATCCCAAGTTCCTGATCGACTGCACGTTGCCGCTCACCGGCAGGAACGTCGTCGACATGATCATCACCGATCTCGCGGTGTTCAGACGTCCCGACCATGCATCATCGTTCGAGCTGATCGAACTGGCGCCCGGTATTCTGGCGGGCGACGTGGTGGCCAGGACCGCCGCTCATTTCGTGACAAGATTATAGCCACTCAAGCTCGGAGATTCTCCATGGAGAGTATCAAGTCTCGGCAAGATGCCAGCTCTTCAGGAGACCGACGGAGAATTTCGACCTGACACTCTCAGGAGAAAACTACCCACCCAATCGCGCCATTCCGGCTCGATATCCATAGAGGAGAATTATCATGGCAGTGATTTCTGGCGACGGCGTCTTTTCGCACGTCTTCCTTGGCGCCGCGGACACCGATGCCTCGGTGAAGTTCTATGATGCGGCGCTCGGCGCGCTGGGCATCAAGAATCTCGGGCCGTTTGGCAATGGCTGGGTTCTCTATGGTCGCGACAAGCCGGCCTTCATCATCGCCAAGCCCGGCAACGGCGAGGCGCCTTCGAGCAACGGCGTTACCATCGGTTTCGCCGCGGCGACCACCGATGAGGTCGATGCCTTCCATGCCGCGGGTCTGGCCAATGGCGGCAGCGACGAAGGCGAGCCCGGTCCGCGCGGGCATCTCCCCGGCGCCTATGCCGCCTACCTGCGCGATCCGGCCGGCAACAAGGTCTGCTCCTACACCTTCACCGACGGCAACTGAGCAATGAGCGTGGAACAGGTCAGTGCCAACCACTCCTTTGGCGGCGTGGAGGGTGTGTACAAGCATTCCTCCACCTCGACCGGCACCGACATGACCTTCTCGGTCTACGTCCCTCCCCATGGGGAAGGAGCGAGGCTGCCGGTGGTCTGGTATCTGTCGGGGTTGACCTGTACCCATGCCAATGTGACGGAAAAGGGCGAGTTTCGGCGCGTATGCGCCGAACTCGGCCTGATCTTCGTCGCGCCCGACACGTCGCCGCGGGGCGAAGGCATTCCCGACGACCCGCAGGGCGCCTATGATTTCGGCCTGGGCGCGGGCTTCTATGTCGATGCGACGCAAGCGCCGTTCGACAAGAATTATCGCATGTGGACTTATGTGACCGAGGAATTGCCGGCTCTCGTCGCGGAGAATTTCCCTGCGGACATGGAGCGCCAGTCGATCATGGGGCACTCGATGGGCGGGCATGGCGCGCTGACCATTGGTCTGACCCACCCGGAGCGTTTTCGTGCGGTATCGGCCTTCTCGCCGATCGTGGCGCCGTCCCAGGTTCCCTGGGGCAAGAAGGCGCTGGCGGGCTATCTCGGCGACAACCCGGCCGCATGGCGCAAGCACGATGCCGTTGCCTTGATCGAGGACGGGGCACGGATCGATGCTCTCCTGGTCGATCAGGGCGAGGCCGACCAGTTTCTCGAGGAGCAGCTTCGACCGCAGTTGTTGCAGGATGCCTGCCGCAGCGCGGGCATCGATCTCAGCCTCGGCATCAGGCCGGGCTACGATCATAGCTATTATTTCATTTCGACCTTCATGTCCGACCATCTGCGCTGGCACGCCGCGCGACTCGGCTGAAGGGCAAAGGATAATTATGACCCAGATATTCGTAACCGATCGGGAGGGGAGCGAACGCCCTGTTCCGGCAACGCCCGGTCTCAGCGTCATGGAGATCATCCGCGATGCCGGCATCGACGAGTTGCTGGCTCTGTGCGGCGGCTGCTGTTCCTGCGCGACATGCCACGTCTATGTCGACGATGCGTTTGCGAGCGTGGTCGGCGGTCCGACCGAGGATGAGTTCGACCTGCTGGACGGCTCGTCGCATCGGCGCACGGCTTCCCGGCTATCCTGCCAGATACCGTTCACCGACGCGCTCGATGGCCTCAAGGTCACGATCGCGCCCGAGGATTGATCCAACATGGCAGGGCAACCGATAACGAGGAAGGTGCATTGATGGACAGGCAGTTCGACATATTGATCGTCGGTGCCGGTCACGGCGGCGCCCAGGCGGCGATAGCGCTGCGCCAGGCGAAGTTTGCCGGGTCGATCGGGATTGTCGGCGAGGAAGCGGAACTGCCTTATGAGCGCCCACCGCTCAGCAAGGACTATCTTGCACAGGAAAAGAGCTTCGAGCGTATCCTGATCCGGCCCGTTTCCTTCTGGGAAGAGCGCAACATCGCGTTCCTGACCGGTCAGCGCGTCGTGACGGTCGATCCGCAGGCCAGGACGATCGGCACGGCAGCGGGCGAAACGATCAGTTATGGCCGCTTGATCTGGGCAGCGGGCGGTCATGCGCGGCGGCTGACCTGTTCGGGCCATGATCTCGCCGGTGTTCATTCGGTGCGCAGCCGCGCCGACGTCGATCGGATGATGGACGAACTTGCCACAACCCAGCGCGTCGTCGTGGTCGGCGGTGGCTATATCGGACTCGAAGCCGCCGCGGTCCTGACCAAGCTCGGCAAGAAGGTCACCATCCTCGAAGCCCAGAATCGGGTATTGGCGCGGGTGGCCGGCGTGGCGCTTTCCCGCTTTTACGAGGCCGAGCACCGCGCTCATGGGGTCGATATACGCCTTAATGCCGTCGTCCAGTGCATAGAGGAAAGGGACGGTCGCGCTGTCGGCGTCCGCCTTGCCGATGACGAGATCGTTCCATGCGAGATGGTCATCGTCGGCATCGGCATCGTCCCGTCGGTCGAGCCGCTCCTTTCGGTGGGGGCCGAGGGAGGCAATGGCGTCGCCGTCGACGAGCATTGCCGCACCTCGCTCCCCGACATCTTCGCGATCGGGGATTGTGCCCTTCATGCAAACCCCTTCGCCGACGGGCAGCCTCTTCGGCTCGAATCCGTCCAGAATGCGAACGACATGGCAACCACCGTCGCCAGGTTCATCGCGGGCGATCCTCAGCCTTATCATACCGTCCCATGGTTCTGGTCGAACCAATATGATCTTCGCCTTCAGACGGTCGGCCTGTCCATCGGGCATGATAAGGAAGTCCTGCGCGGCGACCCGGCGGGGCGTTCCTTTTCGATCATCTACCTGAAAGCAGGAAAGGTTGTCGCGCTCGATTGCGTGAACGCGACCAAGGATTATGTCCAGGGACGACAATTGGTGATCGGTGGCGCCATCGTCGATCCGGAACGTCTCTCGTCCATTCCTGCGCTCAAGGATATCTATGCTGCGTCTCCAGCTTGAGCGGGCTGCGCTACATCCAATTTGATTCAGAAAGAGGTTTCCCATGACCAAAGTCGTCATAGCTTCAGCCAAACGTACGCCGGTGGGGAGCTTTCTTGGCGCCTTCGGCTCGATACCCGCTCATGAACTGGGGCAGACCGCAATCCGCGCGGCGCTCGATCAGGCCGGTGTCAACGGCGAGGAGGTGGCGGAGGTCATTCTGGGCCAGGTTCTTGGCGCCGCGCAAGGCCAGAACCCGGCCAGGCAAGCCGCGATCGCGGCTGGCATTCCCAAGGAGGTGCCGGCCTGGGGCGTCAACCAGGTGTGCGGTTCGGGGCTACGCGCGGTAGCGCTCGGTGCTCAAGCGATCGCGAATGGCGATGCCAGGATCGTGGTCGCTGGCGGACAGGAGAGTATGTCGCTTGCGCCCCACGCGCAGAATCTGCGTGGCGGCGCCAAGATGGGAAATGTCAGCCTGGTCGACACCATGATTGTGGATGGTCTGTGGGACGCCTTCAACGACTATCACATGGGGATCACCGCCGAGAATCTGGCGGAAAAGTACCAGATCAGCCGCGAGGAGCAGGACGAGTTCTCGGTGGCCAGCCAGAACAAAGCCGAGAAGGCTCGCGCGACCGGGCGTTTCAGGGACGAGATCGTTCCCGTCACTGTGAAGAGCCGCAAGGGTGACGTGGTGGTCGAAAACGACGAATATATTCGTGACGGCGCCACGCTGGAGGCGATGGAGAAGCTCAAGCCCGCCTTCAAGAAAGAGGGGACGGTGACGGCTGGCAACGCCTCGGGACTTAACGACGGCGCCGCTGCGCTGGTGCTGATGTCGGCCGACGAGGCGGCGAAACGCGCATTGAAGACGCTCGCCACGGTAGTGAGCTGGGCTTCGGCTGGCGTCGATCCCTCCATCATGGGAATCGGTCCGGTGCCGGCGGTGAAACAGGCGCTCGAGAAGGCGGGTTGGTCGGTGAACGATGTCGACCTGATCGAGGCGAACGAGGCTTTCGCTTCGCAGGCGCTTTCAGTCTGTCGCGAGTTGGGTTTTCCGCCGGAGAAGGTGAACGTCAACGGCGGCGCGATCGCGATCGGCCATCCGATCGGCGCGTCGGGCGCGCGCATCCTTACCACGTTGCTCTACGAGATGGAAAAGCGCGACGCGAAGAAGGGCCTTGCCACGCTCTGCATCGGCGGCGGCATGGGCATCGCCATGTGCGTGGAGCGTTAAGGGGACTTCCGCTTATGGAGACGGATGCTCCGACAACTGTTCGATGCGAGGTTGCTGGACCCTTGGCGACGGTTTGGCTCGATGGTCCCGCGCGACGCAATGCGCTGGGACACGCGGCGTGGGCGGCGCTTCCCTCGATCATGGCAGATGCTGCCAGCAAGTCCCGGGCGATCATCCTGCGCGGGCGGGGCGGCAACTTCGGTGCGGGTGCTGACATCAAGGAGTTCGAAGAGGTCTTCGCCACGCGCGACACCGCGCTTGCCTATTTCGACCGGATGGAAGCGGCTATGCGTGCTGTCGAGGCAGTCGACGTGCCGGTCATCGCGGCCATCGACGGCTTGTGCGTCGGCGCGTCCGTGGCTCTCGCGCTCGCTTGCGACTTCCGGGTCGCTTCGGCAACCAGCAGCTATGCGATCACCCCGGCGAAGCTCGGCATCGCCTACCCCTATGGTGATGTGCGGCGCGTCGTGTCGGCGATCGGCCCGAGCCGCACCAAGGCGCTGATGTTCAGCGGCCGATCGATCCCCGCAGCGCTGGCGCTGACTTACGGGCTCGTCGATATCGTCGAAGCCGATCTTGAAACCGGGATTGCAGAGTTCGCGGGCATCGTCACTAGCTGCTCGCCTTGGACTATCCGCGCCACGAAGAAAGCCGTTGCGGCGATAGGCGCTGGCTTGGGTCCGGCAGAGGCTGGTTATCCCGGGATATTGGCTGAGGCTGTGGCTGGTGCGGATTTCGCAGAGGGCATGGCCGCCTTTGCGGCGCGGCGCAGACCGGACTTCAAGACCATCGTATAGCGTCAAGAAATACTGAATAATTTTTGAGCGCTCACGACGCTATGCATTGATTGTCACAGGCTTGAGCAGGGTGGATATCGATGGGATCTCTTCAAGGCAAAATTGCTCTCGTTACCGGCGCGGCATCCGGTATGGGCCAGGGCATCGCGGTCAAGCTCGCGCAGGAAGGCGCGATCGTGGAACTGCTGGACCGTCAAGATTCTTCCGCCACCTTTGCCGCTATCGCCGCCTCCGGGGGTACAGCCTATTCCCACCTATCCGACGTCACGGACGAAGCAAAGCTTTCGGAGGTGGCGCAGACCATCTCCGAGCGCCACGGAAAGCTCGACATACTCGTCAATAACGCTGGAATCCTTTCGGCCGGCAAACCCTGGAACGAGCATAGCCGCGAAGATCTCGAAGGCTATATCGCGGTAAATTATATCGGCTACTTCCTCGTTACCAAGACTTTCCATCCGCTTTTGCGCAAGAGCGGGGCGGGGCGCGTCATCAATGTTGCGTCCCGGACCTATTTTCTCGCGAATGCCGGCCAGCTCGCCTACGTCGCCAGCAAGGGCGCAGTGATTGGCATGACGCGCGTCCTCGCCAGGGAGCTGGGCCCGGAAAACATCACGGTCAATGCGGTGGCACCCGGCATGATCGCGACACCAGGTGTGCTCGAACATCATCCCGAGCAGGCCGTCGATGCCGTGATGCAAAATCAGGCGATCAAAAAGCGGGGGGAGCCAAGGCATCTCGCGGCGCTGATCGCCTTTCTCGCCGGCGATGAGAGCGAGCTTATCACGGGTCAGACAATTCTGGCAGATGGTGGGGGCTATTTCCTGTGAACGAGGGAAGACGCTCCTCGATCCAGTCGGTGAGGGCCGCGATATGAGCGGCGGCCTCCTGTCCGAGGTCCGTCAGCGTGTATTCGACATGTGGCGGCACCACGGGAAAGCTGCGCCGCACGAGCAGACGGTCCGCTTCGAGCTGCTGCAGGGTCTGGGCGAGCATCCGTTCGCTGACGCCACCGATCTTCCGGCGCAACTCGCTGAAACGCAATGTCCCGGAGCGCAGCCCGATCAGGACCAGAACGCCCCAGCTGCTGGTGATGTGTTTGAGGATCGTGCGCGAGGGACAGCGCGGTTCGAGCACATCGCCGCGTTCCATCCGATCGGTCAGCAAGAGAGAAGTTTCCCGAAGCATCCATACTTACCATTTTGTTCGTACTTAGCATTCGTAAGCTAGGGGCTTAACTTGGTCGAGGCAATAACCCAGGAGACAATCATGTTCGCAGTAACCGGAGCCTCGGGGCACCTCGGCCGCCTTGTCATCGACGCCTTGCTATCCCGTACCGATCCCCGGAACATTCTCGCCCTCGCCCGCGACCCAGCCAAGCTGGCGGATCTGGCGGAGCGTGGCGTTACGGTCCGCGCCTTTGACTATTCTGTACCCGACAGCCTCGCCGCCGCGCTGGGCGATGTCGATCGCCTGCTTCTGATCTCCTCGAGCGAGGTTGGTCAACGCGAAACCCAGCACCGGGCTGTCATCGACGCGGCGAAGGCCGCAGGCGTCGGTTTCATCGCCTACACCAGCATCCTTCATGCCGACGCCAATCCGCTCGATCTCGCGGTCGAGCATCGGGGTACCGAGACTGCCCTGCAAGAGAGCGGCATCTCCTATGCCCTGCTGCGCAATGGCTGGTACAATGAGAACTACACGATCGGCCTCGATGGCGTGGTCGAGCACGGCGTGCTGATCGGCAGCGTCGGCGAGGCTCGCGTCGCGGCCGCGTCGCGCAAAGACTATGCGGAAGCCGCAGCGATAATCCTCGCGCAGGAACCGCCCGAGACGAACACCTATGAGTTGGCGGGCGACAGCGGCTTCACCCAGGCCGAACTCGCCGCCGCCATCGCTGCGGCAAGCGGCAAGCCTGTCGTCTACCAGGATCTCCCTGAAGCCGATTATGCGGCGGCGCTCGAGGGCTTCGGCATTCCTGGGCCACTCGCACATATATTGGCTGATAGCAGCGCGAAGGCGGGGAAGGGGGCCCTGTTCGACGACAGCGGTACACTGGGACGGCTCATTGGACGCCCGACCACGCCGATCGCGGTTTCCGTCCAGGAGGCGTTGCAGGGGTGATGCGGGGAGGAGACTTCATCGACGCCGCCACGGCGCCCGCGGAGCGTACCGAGGCGATCAAGCTGCATGGCCCTGAGGGTTTCGCCGGTATGCGGCGAGCCGGTCGTCTCGCGGCCGATATCCTTGATCGCCTCGCTTCTTCCGTCGTTCCTGGCGTGCGTACCGACGAACTCGACGGACTGGTTCATCAGATGACGGTCGAAGCGGGAGCCATTCCCGCTTCGCTCGGCTATCACGGCTTCACGCACAGCTGCTGCATCTCGATCAACCATGTGGTGTGTCACGGTATTCCGTCGGAACGAACGCTAAAGGACGGCGCCATCGTCAACATCGACGTGACGCCGATTCTTGACGGCTGGCACGGCGACACAAGCCGCACCTTCCTCGTCGGACAGGTTCCGCTCAAGGCGCGGCGTCTGGTCGAGGTGACCTATGAAGCGATGATGCGGGGCATCGAGCAGGCAAGGCCCGGCAACCGCGTCGGCGACATCGGGCATGCCATAGAGCGTTTCGTGGCGCCCTATCGCTACGGCATCGTGCAGGACTTCTGCGGCCATGGTCTTGGCCGTGTCTTCCACGACGCTCCCAACATTCTGCACCATGGCCGGCCGGCTACGGGTGCCGAGCTACGGCCCGGCATGTTCTTCACGATCGAGCCCATGCTCAACGGCGGCAAGGCGGCGGTAAAAATCCTCGACGATGGCTGGACCTCGGTGACGCGCGATCGCAGCCTGTCGGCGCAATTCGAGCATTCGATCGGCATCACCGAGACCGGATGCGAAATTTTCACGCTGGGATCATCGGAGCGACGGGTTTGACCAAGGAACAGACGATCAAGGCGGTCCGCGCCTACGGCGGCAAAGGACTTGATGGATTGACCGTGGTGGATTTGCCCGACCCTGGCCAGCCCGGGCCGGGGGAAATCCGCGTCAGGATCCATGCCAGTTCGCTCAACTATCATGATCTGGGCGTCGTCTCCGGGGTGATGGGAGCAGCCGAAGGCCGGATTCCGATGTCGGACGGTGCTGGCGTCATCGAAGCCGTAGGAGAAGGCGTGGAGGAGTTCGCGATCGGGGATCAGGTCGTATCGACCTTCTTTCCGCACTGGCTCGACGGCGAGCCGGTACTTGCCGATTTCTCGACGACGCCGGGCGACGGGATCGACGGCTATGCGCGCGAGGTCGTCGTGGCCCCGGCATCCGGGTTCACGCACGCGCCTCGTGGGTACACGCACACCGAGGCTGCAACGCTCACCACGGCCGGCCTGACGGCGTGGCGCGCGCTCGTCGTCAATGGCGGGCTGAAAGCGGGCGACAGCGTGCTGGTGCTGGGCACAGGCGGCGTTTCCATTTTCGCGCTTCAGTTCGCCAAGGCGATGGGGGCGAGCGTCATCGTCACGTCTTCCTCGGACGAGAAGCTCGAACGTGCGAAAGCACTGGGGGCGGATCGCCTGGTCAACTACCGGGCAGACGCGAATTGGGGTGAGACGGTTCGCCGGCTCGCCGGCGGACGCGGCGTCGATCATGTCGTGGAAGTGGGCGGTCAGGGCACGCTCACGCAATCGATCGGAGCTGCAAGGATCGGAGGGCATATCGCACTCATCGGCGTGCTGACGGGCGTGGCCGGCCCCGTGCCGACGGCAGCGCTGATGGCACGACAGCAGCGGCTCCAGGGGCTGGTCGTGGGGAGCCGGCGCCACCAGCAGGATATGATCCGCGCGATCGAAGCGACGGGTATCCATCCCATGTTGGATCGTTCGTTCGGCCTGGATGCCATTTCCGATGCATTTCGCTTCCAGGCAGGTTCGGGCCATTTTGGGAAGATCGCCCTGCAGGTCTCGACGTGAGGACGGTGCTCATCATTCGGGCGGCCGAATGACGAATGGGGCCGGTCGCAAACCCAAGGATCTGAAGCGTCCCCCTGAACATGATGCCGCGGTGCCTACAGGCGCTTTGCAGCGATTGCTGGACGCATTCGAAGCAGATTATGGACTGCTGCATCAGAAACTAACAGTCTATTTGAAATCCAGCGAGGCAGCAGCAGAGGCCCTACACGATACCTATATCAAATTGCGCAAGGGACCATCCGTCGGCGATCTTCAATATCCTCGCGCTTATCTGTTCAGGATGGCGATCAATCTTGCCAAGAATCGCCAGCGGGGCGAGGGGCGGGAATCCTCTGAAGACGACCTTCAACTTCATTCATTCCCGGATAGCGCACCGGACCCGGAACGCGCTGCGACTGCCACCGACGAGATGCAGCGAGCCCTCGAGGCGCTTCACAGGCTGCCCGACCAACGTCGTGAGATATTTCTGGCCAGATGGCGTGACGAAAAAAGTCAAGCCGAGATCGCGCTGGAATTCGGCTTGCACAAACGCACCGTCCAAAAGGAACTGACACGCGCCGAACAGCATCTCCGGGTTGCCTTGCACCGACCGAAAAACTGAGGCGGCAGCTTGTAGTGATGGGACGACCGGGCGGAGCGTAATCCACCGCCCGGTCGATCGGGTCAGGCAGCGGGCGCGGAGAACTTCGCTGCTTCCTCGGAACCGCTGGTCGCGTTGCCGGCGCTGTAGGAATGCGCGCCCGTGCCGGCCAGCTTGCCGCCGTCGACGATCAGATATTCGTCTCGGATGGGCCGGCCCTCGAAGAAACATTCAAGGATTTCGCGCGTGCCCGCAGCATAGCGCGCTTGCGCCGAAAGCGAGGTGCCGGAAATATGCGGGGTCATACCCTCGTGCGGCATCGTCCGCCACGGGTGATCCTTGGGCGCGGGCTGCGGAAACCAGACGTCGCCCGCATAGCCCGCAAGCTGCCCGCTCTCCAGCGCGCGGACGATGGCGTCACGGTCGCACAACTTCCCGCGCGCGGTGTTGACCAGATAGGCGCCGCGCTTGAAGCGCTTCAGCGTCTCGTCGTTGATCATATGCTCCGTCTCGGGATGGAGCGGCACGTTGAGCGTCACCACGTCGCAGACGCCGTACATCTCTTCGCGCGTGTCGTGCCAGGTCAGGCCCAGTTCCTTCTCCACCGCTTCCGGCAGGCGGTGCCGATCGGTATAGTGGAGATGCATGTCGAAGGGCTTGAGGCGCTTCAGCACCGCCAGGCCGATGCGCCCGGCGGCGACGGTGCCGACATGCATGCCTTCCACGTCGTAGGAGCGCGCCACGCAGTCGGCGATGTTCCAGCCACCCTTCACCACCCAGTCGTGCGACGGGATATAGTTGCGCACGAGACCGAGGATCATCATCACGACATGCTCGGCGACGCTGATCGAATTGCAGAAGGTGACCTCGGCAACGGTGACGCCATGGTCGATCGCGGCCTGCAGGTCGACATGGTCGGAGCCGATGCCAGCGGTGAGCGCCAACTTGAGCTTGGGCGCCTTGGCGATGCGCTCGGCCGTCAAATAGGCGGGCCAGAAGGGCTGGGAGATCACGACTTCAGCGTCCGCCAGTTCGCGCTCCAGGACCGAGTCCGGGCCATCCTTGCTGGATGTCACGACGAGCGTATGGCCGTTGGATTCGAGATATTTCCTCAGGCCCAGCTCGCCCGAGACGCTGCCGAGCAAGGTACCCGGCGTGAAGTCGATCGCCTTGGGCGTGGGAAGCGTCTGGCCATCGGGATACTTCTCGATCTTCGGCAGGTCGTCCCGAGCGTAGCTGGTAGGGTAACCGTCGATCGGATCATCGTAGAGCACGCATACGATCTTCGCCATTTCATGTCCTTTCGTCATAAAGAAAGGATAGCGCGCGCCGAACGCTTTTCGGAAATCACCGCGACGGGTATCGAAGAGCCTTCATGGCCAGCACATCCTCGTCCGATCGGTCGCAAGGCACGGTCGCGTCCGTCAAGGTGGTGTAATTTCGGCTGTGGCCGTGGGCCATCGTCAGGCGGCTTTGGCGGTGATGTGTAGGGGCTGATTTTCCTCCTCGATCATGGGTTGGTTGAGTTCGGCCATGCCTTCGATCTGCATGTATCGGTGCTGGAGCTGCCACTCGTCGTTCTGCTCCATCAGCACAGCCCCGACGAGGCGGATGATGCTGTCTTCGTTCGGGAAGATTCCGACGACGTCGGCGCGGCGCTTGACCTCCTTGTTGAGCCGCTCGAGCGGATTGGTTGAGTGTAACTTCGTGCGGTGCTGGGTGGGGAAGCCGGTGTAGGCGAGCACGTCGGTTTCGGCCTCGTCCATGCAGGCGCCGAGCTTGGGCCAACGGGTGCGCAACTGGTCGGCGACCTGTCGCCAGACCTGCGTTGCGCTTTTCTGATCGGGCTGCAGGAAGACCTGGCGGATCGCGGCGGCGACGACAGTGTTCTGGCCCTTGGGCACATAGGACAGGGCATTGCGCATGAAGTGCACCCGGCAGCGCTGCCAGGTGGCGCCCATGACGCGGGTGATCGCGCCCTTGAGGCCCTCGTGAGCATCGGAGATGACCAGCTTCACGCCGGTAAGACCGCGCCGAACAAGGTCCTTCAGGAAGTCGGACCAGAAGACCTCCGCTTCCGAGGGGCCGATATGCAGGCCGACGATCTCGCGCCGGCCCTCGGTGTTGACGGCCATGGCGATTATTGCGGCAACGCTGATGATCCGCCCGCCTTCGCGTACCTTGAGATAGGTGGCATCGAGCCAGAGATACGGCCATTCGCCGGTGAGCGGGCGTTTCAGAAAGGCATGGACGCGCTCGTCAATGTCCTTGCAAAGCTTGGAGACGGTGGACTTGGAGATGCCGGTCATGCCCATGGCCTGGACGAGTTCATCGACCCGCCGGGTGCTGACCCCGCCGATCCACGCTTCCTGGATCACCGCAACCAGCGCTTTCTCGACCATCTTGCGGGGCTCAAGGAAGCCCGGAAAATAGGACCCAGCACGCAGCTTGGGGATTTTCAGGTTCAGCGTGCCTACCCGGGTATCCAGCGAACGGTCGCGATAGCCGTTGCGCCAGGTCGCGCGCTCGCTGCTGCGTTCGTGGCGACCCGCGCCGATCAGGCCATCAACGTCGGCCTCCATGATCAGCTGCAGCACGTTCTCGGCGATGGTGCGCAAAAAATCCGGTTGGCCGCCCTTTGCAGCCAGCTCTTCGATCAGTAATCTGTCCTCGGTCATCGGGAACTCCTCTTCGTCACGGTTGAAGTGTGCAAACTCCACCATAACGATGAACCCGGTGGCCACCAGCGACGCCGCATTCCGGGGTGGGGCATGCCCCACCCCGGAATACACCATCGCCTACACCGGAAATTACACCACGAGCGCGGACGCTAACCAAGGCACCCTATAGTGGCTTCCCGCCGGACAAGGCGGACCATGGTCCTGCGCCCGCTGACAATCCAATCAATGTCTTTGAAGGGTCGATAGGCGTTATCTATCAAATCTCTCAGAGGGAAGCGAGGCCCCCCTCGATATCCGCTTCGAGTGTGGCGGCGAGCAAGGCCGAAGCCATGGGAGATCGCGGCTCACGAGCCGAAATCACCAGTCCGACCGCTTCGCTGTGCGCCGGCTCGACAAGGTCGATCGCTACCAGATCAGGTTGCTGCCCGAACACATGGAAAAAACTGTGTGGGACGATACTGGCCCAGCCTCCATGGCGCAGATGGGCGCAGACGGCGAGGAAGGAATTGCTGACGATCGCGGGATGAACGGTCAGGCCGATCGAACTGGTCAGCCGGTCGATGATCCGGCGGTTCTGCATATCCTGGCTTAGCAGGCAAAGCCGTTCGCCTGCCGCCTCTAGCCACCTCACCGCCTTGCGGGCGGCGAACTTATGGTCACGCGACACCGCGAGCTTGTATCGCTCGCGATACAGGGGGACGCGCTGCACGTGATTGATCGGTTCGTTGTCGAGGTAGGTAAGGCCGCCATCCAACTCGAACGCATCAAGGCTCTCAGCAATCGCACGTGACGTAATCGATCTGATGGTAACCGTGGCCAATGGATTGGCCTTGCAGAAGCGCTCGGTGACAAATGCGACGACAGGCATTGCGGCTGGAATGACGCCGAGCCGCAGTTCGCCTACTATCCCCTTGCGAGCACCGGACAGGTCCTCGATCAGGCTTTGGTAGTCGGCCAGGATCTGCCTTGACCATGCCAGCAGCTTTTCACCTTCCGCTGTCAGTCCGGTGAAGCGGTGACCACGCACCACCAGTGGGACGCCCAGGTCTTCCTCAAGTTTGCGGATTGCCGCCGATAGCGTAGGTTGCGTAATGTGGCACACTTCCGCGGCCCGGGCGAAATGCCGCTCGCGGGCGAGCGCGACGAAATAAGAGAGATGTCGAACGAGCATGAGATTCGCATAGCATGGCGCTGCGTCAATCCCATCGACCTCTTGCCGCTCCTTTACCGATCGCTTTGCCATCGCAACCAAGCAGACCAGGCATCTGGTAACGAGTGCGGGAGGATGCGACTTCCGCGACCGCTGAAAATGGGACCACCCGGCCACTCGCGAAAACTCCTAAAAAATCTCTCGCTAGTGGGGCGCCTTTGCGCCTTCCGAAGTGTCATAGCCTAACGGGAGTAATAGGGCTTGCCCGTTGGATTCCGTTCCTGCGTCCTGTTTGGGCGTCGGGTCCGGAGCGTGCAGGCTTCGGCGTTGGCCCCAGACAATTGGTGTCTGTAGTCGCCCGGTTTCCCGTGGGGAACGCTATGGCGACACTGCGTGCAAAAGCGGCCAGCTATCCTGGCTCCCATGGGTTGGTTTCCTGCGCCGAAGGATCGGCAATCCCGGCCCCTGGTGCCGGGTGCGGATGGAAACATGTGGCGATTCCGAGGCCGCACCTCGCTCCTTGGCAGGTCCGCCTGGCCCAACAGATTATGCGGTCCCGGCTTTCCGACACGATCATGATCAAGGAAATCGCGGCCGCCTGCCGGCTGTCGGCAAGCCACTTCGTTCGTGCCTTCAGGAACACGGTTGGCGTGTCACCCTATAACTGGTTTCTCGACCAGCGTATCGCCTACGCAAAGGAGCTGCTTGCGCGCACGAATATGCCGTTGGCCGAAATCGCACTCGACTGCGGCTTTGCCGACCAGAGCCACTTCACGAAGACGTTCGCAAAGCGGGCAGGGACCACTCCCATGCAGTGGCGCCGGGAAACGTCGAGCATTTCCGCGTTTCCAACTACCCGTGCTTCGATATAGCGTGGGTCGTACCAGCGCGCGTAGGAACTGTAGCGCAGAAACAGACAAAGGAAGCTTATGCCAGATACCGCCGACGGCAGCCCGGATCTGCTATCTCTGACCGCCGATATCGTTTCTGCCCATGTCGCCAACAATAGCGTTGCCGTAGGCGACTTGCCCCTCCTCATAGCCAGCGTGCATGGTTCGCTCGTGTCGCTCGGCACAGGGTCCGCGCTCGAACCGCAAGATCATCCGCCTGCGGTATCCATCAAGGCGTCGATCAAGCGCGACCACCTTGTCTGCCTTGAGGACGGGAAGAAGCTGAAGATGTTGAAGCGTCATCTTATGACGCGCTATCAGATGACGCCCGATGACTATCGCGCGAAGTGGAAACTGCCGGCGGACTACCCAATGGTTGCGCCTGCTTATGCCGAACAACGGCGGAACCTCGCCAAGAAGATCGGCCTCGGGAGAAAACCGCGCATAGCGCCGCCTGAACCGGCACCGGAAGCGCCGGAACACCGCAAGCGCAAACCGAAGGCGACGAACTGATCGGCAATCTCATCGACCACTTCGAACCACGAGATCGGTGCCCTCGGCCATTTCTATCTGCTGGTCAGGTTTCGATCGCCGTCTCCGTATCCGGTCGCAACGCATCGAACGCCTCTCGGGCCATCTTGACCTCGTCCTGATGCGTGAACGCCCAGCGTCCAAGTGCCACGACAGGTTCTTGCAAGGATTGGCCGAGCGCGCTCAACGCATAGTCCACGCGAGCGGGAACGATGGGGGTGACCGTGCGAACCACGAGACCGTCACGCTCCAAAGCGCGCAACGTAAGCGTCAGCATTCTTTGTGAGATGTCCGGTATCTGGCGCGCCAGTTCCGAAAAACGAAGCGAGCCTTCGGATAGGGCCATGATGATGAGCACGCTCCATTTGTCGCCGATTCGTCGCAGCACGTCCTTGGTGATCGCGCATTTCTCGGCCGTCTGTTGAAGCGACGAGCTTACATCGCTGTTAGCTGCTTTCAAGAATGTGCCTCCTTGCACCGTCCAAGGGACTAACGAATGTAGTGCAACTTCTTGTCTGTAACCAGGTGGAGTCGCTTGTCATGCTCAAGATCGGAATCGTCGTTGGGAGTACCCGGCCCGGCCGGAACGGTGAAGCTGTCGCACGCTGGGTTCTTGATTTGGCGACCAAGCGCGGCGACGCCGAATATCAGCTTGTGGACATCGCCAGCTTCGATCTGCCTGTGTTCGACGAGCCGGTTCCACCCTCGATGGGGCAGCCCTTCACCAAAGCGCATAGCAAAGCGTGGTCCGCAGCGATCGCGCCGCTCGATGCGTTTGTTTTCGTGACCCCGGAATATAATCATTCGACCTCGGGGGCGCTCAAGAATGCTCTCGATTATCTGTTCTACGAATGGCACGACAAGGCGGCTGGATTTGTCAGCTATGGCGGTGCCGGCGGCGTCCGTGCTGTCGAGCATCTGCGTGGCATCGTCGGCGAACTGCATATCGCTGATGTGCGGTCTCAGGTCGCCTTGTCCCTGTTCGACGATTTCAAGAACTATTCCACTTTCGCGCCGCGAGACATTCAGGCGAACACGCTGATGACCGTGCTTGACGAGTTGCTCGGCTGGGCCGGCGCGCTCAAGGGCTATCGCGAAAGCAAGCACGCCAAGGCTGGCTGAGGCAAAGGCTTCCGTCGAGCCATGCCCGCCGAAGTATGCTCAACACAGCAAGCAGCGTCGGTCGGCGCCGCCAGAGGGACGAAGTTGATGAAATCGCGTAACATCAAGCGTGTCGATACGCCTAAAATGCTTCCAGAAGGATCGGCATTGCATCGAAACCGGCAGCTCGTCGCGCCTGGGCAATGGGATGAGATTGATCCTTTCCTCGTGCTGATGGAGGATTGGTATTCCCAGGGCGCCTTTCAGAACCACCCGCATCGGGGAATCGAGACGGTCACCTACATGGTGGACGGCTTGAACTCCCACTATGACAATCACGGCAACAAGGGCACGATCGCCTCCGGCGAAGCCCTTTGGCTGACGGCCGGGAGAGGGCTCATTCATAACGAGATTCCGATCGACGACCGCCCCGTTCACACCTTGCAGCTGTGGGTCAATCTCCCCCGCGCTTCCAAGCTTGTTGACGCCAGTTATCAGGAACTGCGAGGCGCGCATGCACCGCGACGTTCCCTCCCGGGCGGGGAAGCGATCGTGTTTTCCGGGACGTCCGGCAATGTCGTGGCGCCAACTCGCAATCATGCAGAGGTCACGATGGTCGAGGTTCGCCTCGCGCCGCATGCGACCTTCGAGCAGGAATTGCCGGCGGACTATAACTGTTTTGTGGTGATCCTTGAAGGCGCGGGCTTCCTCGGCGCCGACGCCAGCCCCGTTCGCACGGGGCAGGTCGCCTGGCTTCAGCATGAGCAGGATGAAAGCGAGGTCCGGTTCGAAACGAAGGAAGAAAGTCTGCGGGCCATTCTTTTCGCGGGCAAGCCGCTCCGGGAGCCCGTAGCGGCGCGCGGTCCTTTTGTCATGAATTCCGACGCCGAAATCGAACAGGCCTATATGGATTTCCGCCAGCAAAGGGACAGTTTCGGACTGGTCCCCACCGGAGCCTGAGCGACGCCGATGACAATGACCCGAGTCTGCAGCGCGCAGCCCTCTCAAGATGCAATCGCGCTTAGCTTGGAAAGCGCCAGAAGGCAGGAGTTCAGGAACCAGTGCAACACTGGATCGGTGCGTCAATCCGTACCTCACCAAAAAAATCACGCTCGGATCCTGGATCTGTACCGTATGCATAGTCGGGAAACCAATTCGTGCGAGATAAGCGCATGTCTTTGCCGGTTGATCTGCTTGGCACCTCGTCCGTCACGGTTGATGGAGCGTTCGTCCGCGTTACCCGCTCGGGGATGTGGACGGAATCGCAGGCTCGCGACCACTATCGCGAGCTTGACACCCTGCTCAAGAGAATAAGGCTCAGCTCCGGCGGTGCTAATGTACTGCTCGATCTCACTCAGGCGATGGTTCAGACGAGTGCTGTCGCGAAGGTGATCGCAGAGGCAACGGCAAACATCTACAAACCGGTAGATCGAGTCTCCGTGCTTTGCAGTTCAGCGCTTGTCGGGCTCCAAATCAAGCGACAAGCGCGCATCGACAATCTCGCGACATTTTCCGACGAGGCGGCAGCACTGGAATGGCTCTTCGCGCGGCCCCCGACCACTTGACTGCGGCCAGGTGTTTATCGGCGACGGCCGCGTGCCACTGGCTGAAGCGGCGCGGTATAGACGGGTGGAGCTGCCTGCCAGCCGCCGCCGAGAGCCAGGAAAAGTGTGATCTGGTCCTGAGAAACCTGCACCGTTGCCGCCGCCAGGGCATTTTCGGCCTGGATCAGCGTGCGCTCGGCATCGAGCCTGTCCAGAAAGTCCGCCACCCCGCCGGCATAGAGCCGCTGGATATTCGCATTGGCGGCTGCCGCATCGTCCCTCGCCGCCGCCAGTTCGCGTTCCGTGTCGAGTTGACGGGCAAGGTTGGTCAGGGCCGTATCCGTCTCGCGCAAAGCCGTCAGCACCGTGCCGTCGAACTGGGCAAGGGCGCCGCGCGCCGCAGCGTTCGCGCTGGCGATCTCGGCACGCGCGCTGCTCCGATTGGGGAAATTCCAAGTGATGAGCGGCCCGACATTCCAATGGAAAGCGCGGTCGCGAGCGATGTCCGTGAGACGCGTGGCCGTAGTGCCCAAGCTCCCACCGATGGTGATGGACGGATAAAGCGCCGCGGATGAAATGCCGATTCCGGCGACAGACGAGGCGAGCTGGCGTTCCGCCCGGCGGATATCAGGACGGCGCGCCAGCAGGGCGGCTCCGTCGCCGATCGGGATAGACTGGCGCAGCACCGGCGGATGCGAGCAGGCGGCGACGGCGGTCGGGAAATCCTGCGGCTGGTCGCCCGTAAGCGTCGCCAATGTGAACAGGGCAGTGCGCTGCCTGGCCTCGAGATTCGGGAGCGTGGCGTTGGTCTGACGCAGCAGGGTGCGCGCGCGCACCACATCGTTGATCCCCGCCACGCCGGCGTGGAAGCGCTTCTGGGTGACGTCGAGGGTCTGCTGCGCGATGGCCACCGACCGTTGGGTGACGGCGATCTGCATGCCCGCGGAGCAGGCCGAGGAATAGGCGGCGGCAGTAGCCGCCGCGACGTTGACGCGCGCGAGATCAAGCGCGGCCTGCGCGGCGCCGACATCAGCCTGACCCGCTTCGATCGAGCGGCGCAGCCGACCGAACAGATCGAGGTCGTATGAGACACTGCCCAGCGCGTCATAGACGGCAGTCGAGTTGAGCGCGACCGGCGAGCCACTGGCGTCGCCTGACGCCTGGCCATAACTGGGATCGACCGTGAGCGATGTCTGGGGGGTGCGCTCGCGCTCGATTCCCCGTAGTGTCGCCTGCGCCTGTTCGAGACTGGCAAGCGCGACGCGCAGGTCGGTATTGCGGGCGAGCGCCTTCTCCTCGAGCCCGTCCAGCAGGGGATCCTCGTAGAGCTGCCACCAGCGCGCCGGAAGCGGTGTGGAGATGTCGGCTTCGCTTCCGTCCCGGAGCAGCGGCGGCGGAGAGGTGGTGTCTGCCAGTGTCGCCGGTTTCCGATACTCCGGACCGACCGTGCAGCCGCTGATGAGCGCGAGCAGCAGATACGGCAGGATGCGACGCATTAGCGCGGAGTCTCGTCATGGAGGTGGTCGGCCGCGGTAGCTGTCGGCGCCGGCGCGGACGCCACGGTCCGGCGAGGGCCTGCGTCCGGCGTGCCGGGCAGGATCGTGACCGTCGCCGTTCGCCCGGCCACGAGGCGCAGTCCTGGCGGGATGCGATCGATCGCGACGCGCACGGGTACCCGCTGGGCAAGCCGAACCCAGTTGAAGGTCGGCGTGATGTTGGGGAGCAGCACACCCGACTGATTCTGCTGGCGATCGGTGATGCCGGCGGCGAGGCTCTGGACATGACCCCAGAGCGGTCGGCGATCGCCCAGCAGATTGACCCGAACCTTGTCACCGAGCCTGAAGCGATGGAGCTTGTTCTCCTCGAAATAGCCGACGACATAATAGCTGTCGGTATCGAGCAGGGCGAAGCGCGCGCTGCCAGCGCCTACATAGTCACCCGGGCGCAGCGAGAACCCGGTGACATAACCATTGACCTGCGCGCGCACTGCCGAACGACGCAGGTTGATCGCGGCGATTTCGCGGTTCGCCTGGGCCTGGCCGAGATTGGCTTGGGCTTGCTGGAGCGCCGCGGCCGCTTGCTCGACCGTCGTCACATGCTGATCGCGAACCTCCTGGCTGACGAGATCGCCGAGCGAGAGATAGCGCCGCTTTTGACGCCGGGCATTGTCGAGCGTGGCTTGCGCATTAGCGATTGCGGCGCGGGCGTTGGCGATGGCTGCGTCGGCCTGGGCGAGCTGCGCGGCATAGCGCTCCTGGTCGACCAGGAAGAGAATATCGCCGGAATGGACGAATTGGTTGTCGTGGACGCGGACATCCGTCACGAGACCGGAAACATCCGCGCTGACCTGCACGACGTCGGCGGCCACCGAGCCATCGCGCGTCCAGGGAGCTTCCATATAATAGTCCCACATGATCCAGCCGAGGATCGCGGCGCAGAAGACCATGGACAAAGTCAGCAAAAGGCGTCCTGCCGAGGCGCGCAGCCAGTTCATAGGGGATGTTCCACGAGAAGAAGGACGACGACGCCCAGAATGGAGACATAAAGGGCGAGATCGAAAAGCGGCCGATGCCAGATATGGCGGTAGAAGCCTGTCCGCAGGAGCAGCCTGCGGAGAAGAGCGTAAAGAGCGAGGGCGGCGAGTGCCAGGACGCCGAGGGTCGGAATGACCACGCCATAGATTTCGATGACGGGCGTCATTCGCCGGGCTCTTTCGATGATATGGGCCCTGCTCGCGCGGGGGCCATCGGAGTCAAGCCAAGACGAAGCCCGACCAGCGAAGACTGCACTCGGGCCACGGTGGCACCTTCACCGCGCCGAAGCTCGTTCAGGCAGTCGTCGACCCTCGCGAGAACCTCTCCTTCGACAGGCCGGTCACCGGATAATCTGGAACCATAATAATCGGCTACCGCGCTCAGCAGCGGATCGAGACTGCCGTGCAGGAGCCGTCCGGGGTCCTCCGCGTCGTTGCGCTGGATCTCCGCGATATTCAGTCCGACGCGCAGGTCCTTGAGCAGGTCGTGGGCGAGGACGTCCGAATTGGGGGGGAGGACGGCAAGGCGCGGTGCGAGCAGGCCGAGCCTATCCGTCATACGGTGGGTGAGGGCGGATATTTTCGGGGACGAGGCTGAGCGGGTAAGCGCGACGATATCGGTCCAACCCGCTCGCAGGAGCCTCCTTGCGCTCGCCTCGGCACCGATGGAACGAACGAGCGCCAACGTCACCATCGCGAAGAGCACGCCGGTGACGGTGGCAATATTGGCGTTCAGAAAGGCCTCCAGATCGAAACTCGGCTGGCTCTGCAGGGCGAGCATGAACGGCAGGTCGACGCACAAGGCCAGGCCGATAAGCAGATGGGAAGGGCTGGCCATCAGCACGCCGGCCGGAATGAGAAATAGCCCCAGCGCAAGCGCAAGTTCGGCAAATCCGTCGAGGACCGGCATCAGCGCGAACTCATAGACGAAAGCCGCCGCAACGGCACCGAGCAGGGCCAGCAGAAACGTGCGGAGCGCGGGCACGGGATCGTCCAAGGTCGCCATAATGCAGCAAAAGACACCGGCAAGCTGGGCAGCGGTGGCCCCATTCGGCCAGGCGGACGCGATCCAGAACATGGCCGCGCCAAGGGTTGCCACCACCACGGCCAGGGCCGATAACAGGGCCATGCCGTGATCGATGTGGAGGCTGGTTGCCGTATGCGGCACGGAAGGCCGTTTGAAAGCGGGAGTCGGCTTCGTATCGTTGCCCAGATCCCGCCTCAGGGCGAGACAGGTTTCCCACACCGCGGCGAAGTCGTCGAGACGCAACGCAAGATTGGCAGCGAGCATATCGGGCCAGGACGACGCCGTTCCCTTCTCCGCCGCTGCGACAGCGGCTGGCGGGGGAGGGGGCGTCGCCTCGCCCTCCGCTTCGCTCGTCTGCCGGATCCATGAACGCCAACCGGTCAGCCACCGGCCCGTCCGGTCGGGATAAGGACCAGCCTGGGAAAGCGCCGCGACATGATCCTCTATCGTGGAAAGCAAGGGCAGGAGTCGGGTCATTTGCTGCAGCAGCACCCGAAGGTCGCGTGTCACCTCGGCATAGGAGGACGTGTCGTAGGCGACATGCGTGGTCAGGTTGCGCAGATCGACAATGTCGCTGGCCAGAGATTGGCGGACCCGCCGAGAGCGATCATCGGCTGCCTGTCCGGCCAGCGCGTCGTCAGCCAGCCGGGCTGCATTGGCGAGCCACGCATCGACGCGAACGGCCAGAACGGGACCGGCATGACTTGGTAGAAAGATTCGGCTCACCAGCGCCGAGCAGGTGATGCCGAGCGCGATCTCTTCCACTCGCGCGACCGCCACGTCGAAGCTCGCAGCCGGCGTATCGACGAGCGGAAGGCCGGCGAGCACCACCGTATAGCCGGCAAGCATGAAGACATAGCTTCGCGGGCTGCGGTCGAGCAGGCTGACATAGAGGCACAACCCCATCCATAGGGCGAAAGCGAGGGTCAGCAGTTCTGGAGAATTAACGAGGTTGGGAACAAGCAGGACCGTCATCACGGCGCCGATGGCGGTGCCGGCCAGTCGATATACGGCTTTTGACGTAATCGCGCCCGTAAGCGGATGCGCGACGAGATAGACGGTACCGACTGCCCAATAAGGTCGTTCCAGGTCGAAGCGGAGCGCGATCCAATAAGCAAGCATCGCAGCGCCGAAGGTCTTCAATGAGAAAACAACATTGGGCACCGTGATGACACTTTTAGTCTTCACGCATGCCTCGGCCGCTCTCCAGTTGATCCAGCACCGACGCAAGATGGCACAGCACGCGATAAGCGGCCTCGAAGTCGTCCTGCTCCAGCGACTTCAACAGCCGCTCGCGCAAGTCCTCGGCGATCCGCTGGGTCTTAAGGCCAACACGATGGCCTTCATCTGTCAGTTCGAGGCGCTTGGCTCTGCGGTCGAGAGGATCTTCAACGCGACGCAGCAAGCCATCCCTTTCGAGACGGTCGAGGACACGGACGACAGCTGAGCCGTCCAGCCCGAGCCGATTGGCCAGCTCACCCTGCCGTAAAACTCCATCGCCGACATGCTCGATTTCAAGGACTGCGAGTGCCATCGCGTCCGAAAGCCCTTCCCGTGCCAGGTGTTGGCCCAGGATACGACGCCACGCCTGCCCGGTCGCCAGAAGCGCGCGGCCGAACTCTGCTCGACGATGTGCCTCAGATGTCCCTTGCTTATTCGTTCCCATTTCCACAAAATCTTCCGAAGAGAATAGCTCTGTCCAGGTTTCCAGTTCGAAATGGCTGCCCACAGGCCGAGGCCGCTTCGACGATCGTGTCCATTTGCCTCCATAAACCACTGCCGATCTGCTTTCTGGAGCAGCCGGGCTTCGCCGCCTCCTTTTTACAGTGAGCAACTCGTGGATTGTCCGTTGCTCAGGGCCTCGCAAGCACTTGAGCGAGAAGCTGCTTGACCGGCTCACCATAAGGCGGGCGTAACAGGGCGTCTCCCTCAGGGGCATCCGTTTGCCGGAAGATCGCCTTCGGGTGGCTGAAGCTCAGGAAGCCCCAGCGCCCGTGATAGGCGCCCATGCCGGAATCGCCGATCCCGCCGAACGGCACATCGTCGACCGCGACATGGCTGATGCAGTCGTTGATTGTCACGCCGCCCGATGTCGTAGCGTCGAGAATACGGCGTTCTTCGTTCACATCCTGCCCGAAATAATAGAGCGCGAGCGGCCGGGGATCGGCATTGATCTGGGCGATCGCCTCCTCGACCGATCCGTAGGAGAGAACCGGGAGGGCGGGGCCGAAGATTTCCTCATGCCTTATCCGCATGTCGCGGGTCGTGTTGAGGACAAGGGTCGGCGGTATGCGATGCGCCGATTGCTGTGTGAAATCCTCCTGTGCCGGGTTGATCTCGACAAGGGTCGCACCGTTGCTGGCCGCGTCGTCGAGCAGGCCTTTGATCCGGTTATAATGGCGCTCGTTGACGATTGACGTGTAGTCGGGATTCTCCTTCAGCGTGGGAAACATCGTCGCGACCGCCGCCCGGGCGGCCTCGACAAAGTCTTCCTCCAGTCCGCGTTCGACGAACACATAGTCGGGTGCGAGGCATATCTGGCCGGCATTGAGCGTTTTTGCCGCCATGATCCGGCCAGCCGCCTGCTCGAAATTGGCCGAGGTGCCGATGATCACCGGCGACTTCCCGCCCAGCTCTAGCGTGAGCGGGGTCAGATTCTCGGCGGCGGCGCGCGCTACATGATGGGCAACGGCGGTGCCGCCGGTGAAAACCAGATGGTCGAAAGGAAGCGCCGTGAAGGCAGCGCCGATCTCGGGTCCGCCCGTGACCACCGCCAATTCCGTTTCGTCGAAGCTTTCGGCCACCAGGCGCTGCATCAGTTCGGAGGTGATTGGCGTCAGCTCCGAAGGCTTCAGTATCGAGCGGTTGCCAGCGGCGAGGACGCCGATCACGGGACCGAGGGCGAGTTGGACCGGAAAGTTCCACGGGCTGACCACCCCGATCACGCCTTTGGGTTGAAACTCCACGCGCGCTTCTGTGCCGGGGAAGGGGGCATCATAGACTTCCGGCTTTAGCCAGTCGGCCAGATGCGCTTTGGTGTGCTTGATGGAGGAGAGCAGCGCCGCCACATCGTATAGCAGACTGGCCTCGCGGCTGTGGCTGCCGAAGTCCTGCGAAATGGCGTCCGCGAAGTCCTCGCTATGCGCCGTCAGCAGCGAAGCGAGCCGGTCGAGGCGATCATGGCGCAGGGCGAGGCTCGGATAACCGTCGGCCAGATAGGACTGTCTCTGACGGTCGAGGAGGCGTTTCATTTCCTCGAGGCCGTTTCCGGCTGCAGGAGAATCGGTTTTGGAATCGGTCATTGCTCTGTCCTTTCGCGCCACGATCGCGACGCTTGGGGAACACGCCTGTGCGTGCCCCAGCCGTCAGAATGATGTGATGACGCTGCGCGCGATCGCGCCGCCCTTGAGCGCGTCATAGGCTTCGTTGATTTCCGAGATGTTGATCTCTCGCGACACGAGGTCGTCCAGGTTCAGCCTGCCTTCGAGATAAAGCGCGGCGTACATCGGGATGTCGTGCTTGATGTTGCTCGATCCCATGTTCACGCCCTGCACCCGGCGCTGGGTTGCGAGAACCTCTTCCGTCACCGCCAGTTCGATCTTCGAGCCGGGCTTGTGGACCCCGATCAGATAGGCGCCGCCGCCGACCCGGGTCATGCGCACGGCCTGCTCGGACGTTTGCTTCAGGCCCACCACCTCGAAGGCGTGATTGACGCCGCCGCCGGTCAATTCGAGCACCGCGACCACCGGATCGACTTGCGAGGAATCCACCACGTCCGTCGCGCCGAAAGTCTTGGCCAGCTCCAGCTTGGATGCCTGCACATCGACGGCGATGATACGGGTGGCGCCGGCCAGCTTGGCGCCGGAAATCACGTTCAGGCCGACGCCGCCGACGCCGATTACCGCCACCGTATCTCCGGGCCGCACCGCAGCGGTGTTGATCGCCGCGCCGGCGCCGGTCACAGTGCCGCAGCCGAGCAGGCACGCCTGCGGGAAGGGAAGCTGCTCGGGCACCTTGGCCAACTGGTTTTCGTGGACCAGCGCGCGTTCTGCGAAGGCTGAGGTGCCGAACGCCGGCGTCACCGGCTGGCCGTTGCGAGTCAGGCGCTGGCCCAGGGCCGGGTCGCGCAGCGTCTCGCTGGGATGCTCGCACTGGTAGGTGCGGCCAGCAAGGCAGGAACCGCAATGTCCGCAATATTGGATCAGCGACGCCACGACATGGTCGCCCACGGCGAATTCCCGCACGTCCGGGCCGATACCAACCACCACGCCGGCCAACTCATGGCCGAACACCGCCGGCAGCGGGATGCCAAAGTCATTCTGGGCCATGTGGAGGTCGGTGTGGCATAGCCCGGAAGCCTTGACCTCCACGAGCACTTCCCGGCCGACCGGCGCGTCGATCTCAATATTCTCGATATCGAAACGGCTGCCGGTCGCATTGATAACTGCTGCTTTCACGATAATTCTCCGACGTTATTTTTTCTTCGGTGCCTGGACGGGACGCCGGAACAGCATCTTGACGAGAGTCCAGATCAACCCGGGCGTCACAAACTTGAGGGCGGCGCGTAGTTCTTCCGGCCTGAGAACGACCTTCATGGGCATGGTGCCCATGATCTTTCCTTCGATGACGATGCCTTGTTCGTGGGGAGCAACGGAGGCGACGTCCATGAGGATCGTCTTGTCGAGCGTGAAAAGCTTCACGCTGTTCTTGGCGGCCTTTGCACCGCCGTCGGTGACGGAACTGGTCACTGCGTCACCTCGTCGAAATCCCAACCCTTGTCACCGAACAGCTTCACGGCGGTGACACGGCCCCCACCGCAGACGCCGCCCGCGGTCGGGTGCATGAACACACCGGACAGGTACAGGTTCTCCACGCCGGGCACCGTGTATTGCGACAGCGACGGCGTCGGGCGGTGGCCCTGGCTTTGCATCATCGGCGACGCCAGGCCGGACACGTCGCCATGCTGGAAGGTGGGTGAATAGGCGGCGATGTCGTCCGGCGTGTCGAACGCCTTGCCGATGACGCTGGCCTTCAGGCCCGGGAGGAAGGAATCGACCAGATCGAGGGTTTCTTCCTCGACCTCGGCCTTGTGGTCGGCCCAGGATGAACCATCGGCGAGCTTGAACGGCATGATGCGCCAGACGAGGAAGGCGGACTTGCCTTCCGGCGCGCGGGTCGGATCGACCTTGTGCGTGGAGATGGTGCCCAGCGACGGGATCTTCGGAATGTAGCCGTTGCGCACGTCGAACAGCAATTTCTTGTAGTCGGCCAGCGAGGTCGGGCACAGGCCGTTGAGCCAGGAGTCGTTGATGTCCGGGTGGACATAGGTCGGCGCCTTGTCCAGCGCATAGTGCGCGGTGACGCAGCAGAACGTGGCGGTTTCGGCGCGCGAGATTTCGTACTGGGTCTGTTCTTCGATGCCATCGACCAGCTTGGGCAGGTTGAACGGATGAATCTGGCCGACCACGGCCTCCTTGGCGAGGATCTCGCTGCCATCGGCCAGGCGCACGCCCACCGCCTTGCCATTGACGGTCAGCACCTTCACCACGGTCGAATTGGCGCGCAGCACCGCGCCATGGTCTTCGAGCTGACGGATCAGCGCATCGACCAGGCCGCCGCTGCCGCCGCGCGGCGTTTGCAGGCCGTACTGCTCGATGAAGGCGGGATACATGAACAGCGACCCGCCCTCGCCCTTGGCTTCCGGATCGACGAAATGCTCAGTCAGCAGGCGCGACATGTGGATCTTGAGCTTGTCGCTCTCGAAACGCTCGTTGAGGATGTCGAGCGGGCTGCGCTGCAGTTCGTGCAGGGCATTGCGGCCCATCGCGCTCTGATCGAGCAGGGCGATGAAAGCGCCGTAGGGCGGCGGCGGCACGAACATGCCCTGGATCGCCAGCGGTACGAAATCGACGCTGTCCTTGTACAGCTTGTAGTAGGCGTCGGCATCCTTCCTGGAGGCGTTGGCGGCGATATTGTCGATGGTGCGGTCCAGATCGTTATAGCCGATCAGGCTGCTGCCGTCGGTAAAGGTAGTGGAATAAGCCGCGCTGGGGCGGATATATTCCAAGCCATATTTGCTCTTCAGCTGCAACTCGTCGTTGGCGATGAGCGGGTTGATGAGAATGCCCAGATGAGCGGACGAGTGCAGATCGTGCTTGAACCCGGGGAGGGTGACTTCCTTGGTGGCGACACCACCGCCAAAAAATGACTTGCCTTCCAGCACCAGGACCGACTTGCCGGCCTTGGCGAGATAGCCTGCCGTGACCAGCCCGTTATGGCCGGACCCGATCACCACCACATCGAAATTTTCAGACATGCCGCTGCTCCAAAAATAGATACGTCTCCATGAGCGTCATCGATGGAGGGCTCGACTCGCTGGTCGGTATCGAACCCATTGATATTTGCTGAAAATTACTCGAATCCGACCTTTAGAAACCGATGATACATCATGCAAATACGTGACACATCATCTAATTGGGGGTGTCAAGAGTCATTCGTTGCAGCGCTAACGGTCGTCTTGCTGGCCTGATCGAAGGACGAGAGGTGGGGCAGGGCGGACGGATTTCCTGTCAGGGAGATCGATCGGCAAGAAAAGTGGCGTCGTGGCGCGAGTTAGGGATAGGACCGTCCTCATGATGAGCCGAACCAAGACAATGAGAATCGATTCTGCGTCCAGAATTATCGTGGCTGCACCGCGAACGATCTTGCGCTGCACCTCGAAGTGACGCTCTTCGGCGCAGCCCCGGCCTTGCTGGACGGGCTGACCGATCCCGACCGCCGCCAGCGCCATGCCGCGACCACGAACCTCGCCCGCCATATCGCCGAGCGGCTGCGCTGCTTCGACATCCGCAGCGAGGAAGCGGGAGCGCGCTATTGCCAGCCGGCGCTGTTCCCCGACGATCTCGGCCCGATCGCCTGACGGTGGCGCGATCGTCAATCTTGCCAAATTTTGCCAAACATCTATCTTGGGCACCATGAGCACGATGAACATCTCGCTGCCGGACACGCTCAAGAGCTTCGTCGACGAACAGGTTGCCGGGCGTGGCTACGGCACCAGCAGCGAATATGTGCGTGAGCTGATCCGTAAGGATCAGGACCGCCAGCGGCTTCGCCGCCTGTTGCTCGACGGCGCGGAGTCCGCGCCCGGCGTCCCGGCCGACGCCGCCTATTTCGACGCATTGCGCGAGCGGACCAGCCGCACGCAATGACCGCGAAGGCGGTCGTTCCGCGCGCGCAGGCTCATCGCGACGTCGAGGACGCAATCGACCATTATGCGCGCGAGGCCGGCGCGGACATCGCGCTCGGCTTCGTCGAGGCGCTGGAGGCGGCCTATCGCTGGATCGGCGAGCATCCGGGCACGGGATCGCCGCGCTACGCGCATGAACTCGACCTGCCGGGCCTGCGCCATCGCTCGCTGGGCCGGTTCCCCTATCTGGTTTTCTATGTCGAGCGCGCCGACCATATCGACGTGTGGCGCGTCCTCGACGCGCGCCGCGACATTCCCGAATGGCTGCATGTTTCGGACGACCAGTAGGGAGCAGCGATCCCGACGCCCGAAAGGGCGAATAGCCGTGTGGACTATTTCCTACACGAGTAATTCGATTGGCGACCACAGTCGCGCGAATGACTCCTTTGCGGAAAATCGTGGCGCGTAATTTGAAAGCCCTTCGCGATGCGCGTGGTCTCGGTCAGGTGGAGCTGGCCGTGATTGCCGGAGTCGATCGCAGCTACATCAGCGACATCGAGCATGGGAAATATAGGCTGTCGATCGACAAGCTCGACAGCCTGGCCGAAGCCCTCGGCATCGCGCCGGGGGAAATGCTGCACCCGCTGACCGCAACACAGCGCCCCGGCAATCTCGCGATGGGTCGCGCCGACCGCCAGCGCGTCATGGACACGGAGCATCTGGACCCAGCGCCGGGCGCGGCGTTCGGGCGGGTGCAGCGAGCGGGCGAAGCCGCCGCTGCGCGCCAGCGCGACGAACTGGCGCAGCGCCAATATCTGCGGGCCGGCGCCGGCGATGCCGTCGATGTGCCAGCATAGCGCGGCCGGGCCAGCGGCGAGGCTGCCCGCCAGCATATCGAGTCGGATCGAGCGCAGCCCATCGGAGAACAGGATATGTTCGCCTTCGTCGTCGAGGAGCGAGGCGAAGCAGTCGAGGCCGCGCAGCGCATGTCGGTAGCAATTCCGTGGCGGTGGGCGACCTGCCGCAGCTCATCGCCAATGTGCATTCGGCGCTGGCCGGACTCGGTGCGCCGATCCAGCCGACGGAGACGGCACAGCAGCCGGCGGTGACAGTTCGCAGCTCGATCAAACGCGACCACATCGTCTGCCTGGAGGACGGCAAGAAACTGAAGATGCTGAAACGGCATCTGAAAACCGATCACGACATGACGCCGGACGAATATCGGGCGAAATGGCAGCTCCCTTCCGACTATCCGCTGGTCGCACCCGCCTATGCCGAACAGCGCCGGGATCTGGCGCACAAGATCGGCCTCGGGCGCAAGCGGGCCGCCCCGCCGGTGCCGCCGACACCGAAACCGCGCGGGCGTCGGCGCAAGGTAGCCGAACCCGTGGAGGAGTAGCAACGACCGGCGCCGCGCCCTGAAATAAAAATGAAACCGTTTTAAGGAGGTTGCCGCGCCGGGCGTCTAAGGGGAGGTAGAGGGCCTTCCTCTCGAACGGATTGATGGATGGAAGAGCAACGCCGCCGGAGGATCGTGGCGTGGGTGGCCGATCGTGTCATGCCCCACGAAGGGAAGGTGCGTGCCTGGCTGAGCCGGTCGAAAATGCAGCAGGAAGACATAGACGACGTGATTCAGGAAACCTATTGCCGCCTCGCGTCGCTGGATGACGTGGCGGCGGTCGATCGTCCTGACGCCTATTTCTTCTCGATCGCGCGTAATCTTCTGACCGCGCAGATGCGGCGGCAGCGTATCGTCCGTATCGACGCGGTTGCCGACATCGAGGCACTGGCTCCCTTCGATGAAACCCCTTCGCCGGAGCGGCAGGTCGGCGGACGCATAGAGGTCGACCGCGTTCGTCAGATCGTTGCGGGCCTGCCGGAGCGTTGCCGACTCATCTTCGAGATGCGGAAGATCGAGGGCATCTCGCAGAAGGAAATCGCGCGTCGCCTCGGCGTTACGGAATCGACGGTGGAGAACGACGCGGCCAAGGGCGTGCGCCTTGTCCTCGCAGCCCTCCGTGAATCCGAACAGGCGAGCGTCACGGCGCTGGAAAGCGGCTGGCCGCAGGGAGGTGCAGCATGACGCGCCAGACCGCTGCCGAAATCGAACAGGAGGCCGTCTTCTGGCTGATGCGTATCGACCGCGAAGGACGAACGCCCCAGCTCAAGGCCGAACTGGATACCTGGGTATCGGCCGATCCCCGTCGGCAGGGCGCGCTTCTTCAGGCCGAAGCGGCTTGGGCGATGCTCGATCGTCTTGGCGACGACCACTCCGCGGCCGACGAAGAGGAGCCGGCTCCGCCCGGGCTGCTGACCCGACGTCGCGTCCTCGGCGTAGCAGCCGGAACCGGATCGGCGCTGGCCGCTTCGCTCGCGTTCGGCGTCTATTGGTGGGGTGCGGGCACCGAATTTCGCACGACGGTTGGGGAAATCCGCCGGGTGCCGCTGGCAGACGGCTCCAGCGCGACGATCAACACCGCCAGCGATGTCCGGGTCCGACTTGAAAAGAGCGTGCGGCACGTCCGCATCGACCAGGGCGAGGTCTGGTTTCAGGTCGCGAAGGACCGTGCCCGGCCGTTCATCGTAGAAGCTGGACGCATCCGGGTTGAAGCGGTGGGAACCGCCTTCTCGGTGCGCCGCCGCGATGATGGCGCCGATGTCCTCGTGACCGAGGGTATCGTTGAAGCCTGGGCGGATGGTGCCGAAGGCGCCAAAATCCGTCTCGGCGCTGGCGAGCGAGCATTCGTCGCAGATAATGCAGCCGTCACGCACAATGAGGCGAAGCCGTCCGAGGTCGATCGCGCGCTCGCATGGCGGGGCGGCAAGATTGACCTGGCTGGAGAGACGCTTGCTCAAGCAGCAGCCGAGTTCAATCGCTACAACCAGCAGAAGCTGACGATCATTGACCCCCGCCTGGCCGGCGAACGCTTCTACGGGATATTCCGCACGGATGATCCCGGCGGATTTGCGACGGCCGTCAACCGGAGCCTCGGAGCGCCAGTGGAGACTTCGGAGAACGGCAACATAGTAATCGGCCAACCATCATCCTGATTTTTTCCGCGTCCGCTAAGGAAGCGTCGTTGCCGGGACTCTTGCGAATTGAAGGCATTTGATGCCGATCTCGCAAGGGGGACGATTGTGGTTGGATATCGGGATTTCGCTCGTCACGGACTCATGGCGTCGGTAGCGGTTGTCACGCTGGCAGTCGCCTCGCCGGCCTATGCACAGACCAAGACTTTCGACGTTCAGGCGCAGGATGCGGCATCCGGCGTCGCGTCCTTTGCGCGGCAGGCCGATATTCAGCTCCTCATTTCGGCCCGTGACGCCTCCGGGAAGCGCACGCACGCCGTGAAAGGCAATTTCTCGATTGAGGAGGGATTACGGCACCTTCTCAAGGGCACAGGACTTCACGCACAGGCCACGGGGGCGCAGACCTACACAGTGGTCCCTATCGAAGATGCCGACTTAACCGATGCTGAAAAGAGTCGCAGCGACAACTCCGACATCGTCGTCACAGGTTCCCGGATTAAGGGATCGCCGCCGACATCGCCGGTAATCGAACTGAGCCAGCGAAGCATTCGCGAAGCAGGGCAGACCAACCTCGGCCAAGTCATCCGCAGCATCCCCCAAAACTTCTCCGGCGGACAAAATCCGGGAGTAGCCAGCGGCACGCAGGGCAGCGTGAGCGATCAGAATCTCACTGGTGGTTCTGCTCTCAACCTTCGCGGTCTCGGCCCCGACGCGACGCTCACCCTTCTCAACGGAAAGCGGTTGGCCTACGATGCCTTTACTCAAGCGATCGACATCTCAACGATCCCGATCGACGCGCTGGACAGAATTGAAATCGTCGCGGATGGCGCCTCGGCGATCTACGGCTCTGATGCAGTCGGCGGTGTCGCCAATGTTATTCTGAAACCGGACTATGACGGGGTGGCGACATCCGCACGTCTTGGTCAAGCGACCGATGGGGGCGACTTTCAGCAGCAATACGGCATCGTTGCTGGCAAACGGTGGTCCGATGGCGGGTTTATCGCCACTTACAACTTCTCCCGCTCGACCCCGATCTATGCGGATCAGCGAGACTATACGGACTATCTTCGACAACCCTACACGCTGCTCGGATCGAACAAGACCCACGCGCTTGTCGTGAGCGGGCATCAGGACATCGGTTCCTTTGCGACATTCTCGATCGACGGTCTTTACAGCAAACGCCTATCAAATTCGGTCACTTCGACGACGGCAATCGGCCGGACCTCTCTATCGTCGGAGAGCTATACCGTAGCGCCGAAGATCGAATTTCATCTCCCACAAAGCTGGAGCCTCTCCATCAGCGGCCTTTACGGACGCGACGACACGGACAGCGATACCAAGGCATACGCAATCGCGACGGGTGCCTTTCTCGCCGGAGGCGTCACCTGCTATTGCAATTCGGTCAAATCCGTCGAGCTGAACGCGGAAGGACCGTTATTTCAGCTACCAGGCGGGCAGTCGCGCGTGGCGCTCGGCGGGGGCTATCGCGAGAACAGCTTCGATCAGAACAATATCACGAGGCAGATTCGGACTTTCGGCAAACGGCACAGCTATTACGGCTTCGGCGAACTCTATCTTCCGGTCATCGGGAGCGATCAGAATATCCCCTTCGTTCGCAGCCTGTCGTTCACGGGTGCGGTCCGATACGAAGATTATAACGACATCGGCGGCATCGCGACCCCGAAGATCGGTGCGATCTACTCGCCGACCGAGGACTTCGATTTTAAGGGGTCTTGGGGAAAATCCTTCAAGGCGCCGACCTTGGCGCAAGAGTTCTCGACCACGACAGTCTATCTTTATCCCGCTGCCCAATACGGCACCGGCTTTCCGAGTAGCGCGACGGTCCTTTATGCGCTCGGCGGTAACAAGAATCTGAAGCCAGAGCGCGCGACCACCTGGACCGCCACGTTGAGCATTCATCCGAGAAGCGTTCCCGGCCTGCGCGTCGAGGTCAGCTATTTCAACGTGAAATACACCAATCGCGTCATACAAGCCCGACTATTGGGCGATCTTTACAACAATCCCAGCCTGGCGAATCTGATCCTTCGCAACCCTTCCGTCGATCTACAAAACAGCTTCATCGACATGGCGCCGGCCGGCATCATGAACATAACAGGGAAGCCATACGATCCGGCGAACGTCGCTGCGATTATCAATGGTCTCTATCTGAATGTTTCCTCGCAAAGCGTCGAGGGCGTCGATGGCAATCTGAGCTACCGCATCGACGTGGGCGACGGCCATATCACCCTGGGAGAGCAGGCCAGCTATATCTCAAGCAGCCAGCGAACTACGCCGACATCGGCGCCGGTGACTCTCGCCGGCACGACCTTCGACCCGCCTCATTTTCGGTCCCGGTCCAGCCTGTCTTGGGACCGTGGCGGGTTGGTCCTCTCGGCCTTCCTCAACTATCTCGGAGGCGTCACGGACCCGACGCTAACGCCGCCGGTCAAAGGCGATTCGATGACCACGGTCGATCTCGCTGCGGTTTACAGCCTCAAGAGCGGCCACGGTATCTTCAGCAACATCGACCTGTCGCTTTCGGTTGAAAATCTCCTCAATCAACGGCCACCCTATCTCAAGAACTCGCAGGCATTCTACGTCAACTACGATTCTACCAATTATTCCGCCATTGGAAGACTGGTGAGCTTCAGCATAGCGAAACGCTGGTAGCGTAATCCACTATCATCGGGGGCGCGGAATTATTTTCCAGCCCCGATGATACGTTTTGAATTTCAACAGATTTATCATCTTGACGAGGCGATCCATGAGAACGCGGCTGCTTGCTATTTCTTCTGTATTGCTGATTGGTGGCCTCTCGCTGCCGGCCAGCGCAAAGCGCCCTTATACTCTCAGGGATGAAGTTCAGTTTGCTGACTTCTGGTTGGATAACGCGGCAATCTCGTATTCGCCGGACGGAAAGCTGCTCGCGGTCAACGTGAGGCGCGGACTGTTGAAAGAAAGCAGGATCGAAAGTGAACTGCGTATCTATTCCGCGGATGCGTTGCGGGCGTTGGTGAGTGGAGCAAGCGCGAATCGCTTATCACCATCCTCCCTGTGGACGATTAAACTTGCGACGTCGAAAGCGGGGCCGAGCATTGACGGTATAAAATGGACCGCTAATTCTCAAGCCATCGTCTTCTTGCAGAAGACGACGGCCGGTGTGAAGCGGCTCATGCTGGCCGATGTAGCCAACAAAACGCTGTCGTCACTTTCGGACGACGGTCAGGATGTTACCGGCTTCACGGTCGCCGATCGCGCTCACTTCGCCTACGCGGTCAGAGCGGTTCGGGATGGTGGACGAGGCGCATCCGATCAGCCCTCGGAAGTGCTGACCGGGCGTTCACTCACGGATGTTGTCATCCCTGAATCCCTTGACCATAGCATCGACCGAAATACGATTTGGGCTGCCACCAACGGAACGGCGCGGGCGGTCTTAGACCCGGCTTCCGGGAAGCCATTGGTCGTCTTCGACGAAGGCGTCCGTGCCTTGGCGATGTCTCCTGATGGACGATGGATTTTGACGGCGCTGCCGCTATCTGTCGTTCCCGATGATTGGCGCGAGCGATACCCATCGCCTACCAGCGCGCGATCCAATCCGATCCCAGCGGGACGCCAAAATGTCGACTCGCTATTCGGTCACTCGCTGACGTCCAGATATGCGCTGATCGACACGCGGACGAATGGAACATTGTTTCCACTTAACACGCCCACCGGCCGATCTGCCGGATGGTGGCCTGATGCGTCGCCAATGTGGTCGGCCGATGGTAGTGCGGTCCTGCTACCTGGCGTATTCCAACCCAACGCCGATTTAGGAACGAGCGCGGCACCGCCCTGCATTGGGGTTTTCTTGATCTCTTCTCGCGCAACTCGGTGCGTCGAGCCACTAGCGAAGACCTATAGTAAAGGAGGCTCGATGGTTCCGGGAGCCGAATTTATCTCTGCCATCAAGTTCGACGATTCTGCTGGATCGTCTATTACAATCACTGCGAAAGATATTCGGACCGCCGAGGTAAGAAACCGTCACTACGTTTCAAAAGCCGGAGGCGCGTGGGCAATGACAGCGACTGAACCTCGCCGTGATACGATGGCCAGCTTTAGCGTCAGCGTGGATCAATCCGCCATTCAGCCACCACGCCTGCTCGTGACCAACACGGCGAACGGGGTATCGCGCGTCGTTTGGGACCCAAACCCGGAAATTGCAGATATAACCTTCAGTAAGCCTCAGGTCTTTGAGTGGACCGACAGTGCAGGTCGACAGCAGAGCGGCGGTCTCTTTCTGCCTCAAGATTATCGTCCTGGGAAACGCTATCCGCTGGTTATCCAGACACACGGCTTCTCCTCGGAATTGTTCCGGCCGAGCGGCGGCTACACCACAGGTTATGCTGCTCAAGTCCTAGCGGCGAGTGGGATCATAGTTCTGGAAACTCGCTGTCGTGACGCTGAGACTGTGACGCCGAGGGAAGCAGCCTGTCAGGTCGACGCATATGAGTCCGCAGTCAAGGCCCTCGCAGCAAAGGGTATGATAGACCCCGAAGAGATCGGCATTATCGGCTTTAGTCGCACCTGTTATTACGTGATGGAAGCTCTCACAAAGAGTTCAGTGCGCTTCAAAGCGGCGTCAATCACAGACGGCGTGAACGAAGGCTACTGGCAATACATCATGTCGGCGGGCCTGTTGAACGACAGTGGCATTTCCGCCGAAGCGGACGCAATGATCGGCGCGAAGCCCTTCGGTGTCGGTCTCCAGACTTGGCTGAAGAACTCGCCCACATTCAATACGGACAGAATTAGCGCTGCGGTTCAAGTGGTCGGCGAAGGGAAGCTAAGCCTGATGTTCATGTGGGAACCTTATGCCTTGTTGCGCTTCCAGAATAAGCCGGTCGATCTGATATTGCTCAATACGGACGAGCATCTATTAACCAATCCTACGGTTAGGATGGCGTCGCAGGGCGGTTCGGTGGACTGGTTCCGGTTCTGGCTGCAAGGCTATGAAGATCCCGATCCTGCCAAGGCCGAGCAATATCGGCGCTGGCGGGAGCTGCGGCAAATGCAGGAGGCTTCTTCGGCGGCTGCGGCGCGCTAAGTTCGGCCGATGCCCGCAGGGCCCTGCCCGATGCAACGTCGGGATCCTCGATCGGGACCAGCACATGCATCGGCCGGAGCCGCAACGAACCGTCGGCACCTTGGCGCAGGCAGCAGGCCGAGACATCGGTCAGCACCGCGAACGCTCGCCGCTCGCCCATCTCAGAAAGGTTCCACCCAAGGCCTAAGTTCGATCTCCCAGGTCCAGGCGCTGCGGGGTTGGGCGAGCACCGCGAGATAGCTCTGCGCGATGGCGTCCGGATCGAGCGTGCTGTCGGGACGGTCGCGCGGATCGGGGCGGACGGCGCTCCGGACGGCGCCGTCGATCACAAAATGCGCGACATGGATGCCCTTGGGCGCCAGTTCGCGCGCGGCGCTCTGGGCGAGACCGCGAAGGCCGAATTTGCCGATCGCGAAGGTGGATGAACCCGCGAACCCCTTGACGCTGGCGGTGGCGCCGGTGAGGAGGATCGCGCCCCGGCCGAGCGGTTCGAGCCGCTTCGCCGCCTGCTGGACGACGAGGAAGCCGCCGAACGCCGACACCTCGATCGCCCGGCGCACCTCGTCGGGATCGAGGTCGACGATCGGCCCGCGAATCCGGCCCGACGGATTATAGACCACGATCTCCGGCACACCGACCCGCGCTTCCACTTCCTCGAAGAGGCGGGCCACCGCTGCCGGATCGGTGGCATCGGCCGTAAACAGGGCGGCGCCGGTCTCCTGGGCGAGGGATTCGAGCTTGCCCACGTCACGCGCGGCTGCGGCGACCTTGAGCCCGGCCGCGCTGAGAGCACGGACCAGCGATGCGCTGATCCCAGGTCCGGTGCCGACGACAAGCGCCGTGCGATAGGGCAGGGCGCTCATGCCGGAACCTCCGTCGTGGGCGCGGGTCTCGCGCGCTGATTGTAGAGGATCTTTCGCCGCCGTTCCTGTTCATCGGGCGGCAAGCTTGCCGGGTCCTCGGCCGGTCCCGCGTCGACCGCAAGCCCGCGCTGGACCGCCGGTCGCGTCGACACTTCGTCGAACCAACGCCGGACGTAGCGGAACTCGTCGAGATCGATGCCCTGCTGCTGCCAGGACACCGTCCAGGGGTAGGCGGCGATGTCGGCGATAGTGTAGTCGTCGGCAGCCAGATAGCGCCGGTCGTACAGGCGGTTGTTGAGCACGCCGTAGAGGCGATGCACCTCGTCATCGAAACGGCGCCGGGCGTAGGAGAGATCGCCGGCAGTTTCGGGCACGCGAGAGAAATGGCCGCGCTCGCCGAACTTGGGGCCCTGGTTGGCCATCTGCCAGATCACCCATTGGGTCACCTCATATTTCGCGCTGATGTCGTCCTGCGGCCAGAAGCGGCCGACCTTCTCAGCGAGGTAGAAAAGGATAGCGCCCGATTCGAAGACGCTTATCGGCGCGCCGCCGCCTTTGGGCTCGGTATCGACAATCGCCGGCATGCGGTTGTTGGGGCTGATCGCGAGGAAGTCGTCGCTGAACTGGTCGCCGCGACCGATGTTCACCGGAACGATGCGGTAAGGAATGGCGAGCTCCTCAAGCAGGATCGTCACCTTCTTGCCGTTCGGAGTCGGCCAATAATGAAGATCGATCACGGCGGTCCTTTCAGTCGAAAAAGGCGATGGTACGGAACTCGATGCTCTGGCGCGGCGGCGTGCCGGGCGGCGTGGTCGGATCGGCAAAGCCGCTATGCGGCGCGAACTGCGCGACGGAGCCGTCCGAATCCCAGCATTTGATGAGGATCGCCTCCTCGGGCGTGAGGTCGGGAACATAGAGCCAGCGCTGCGCGGGATTGTAGGCGATGCCATAGGTCTCGCCGCGGCGATGCGGGAAGATCAGGTCGGTGGCGATCAGGTCCTCCGGTGCGAAGCTACGCGCGTCGCCGAGCACGAGCGGCCAGTCGCGCGCGGGATAGCCGATCGGCCGCCAGACATTGATAATCGCCGCGCGGCCGGCAAGCAGCGCGTCGGCCTGTCCGCCCATGATCTCACGCACGCGCTTGGGTCCGGACCACAGCGTCTGGTCGACATGGACGCGCGAGGCGGGTGGCCGCGGCAGATCCAGTGTCCTGTCGTCGGAGGCGTCCTGGCTGGCACGCCGCCGGGTATGGTCGAACACCACGACTCGCGCGGCGCCGGTTACCTGCATGACGAGCGCCGCGGTTTCAGGGTGGCCGAGGGCAAGCGTCTGCGCTTCGTCGAACAGATCGCCGACTCCACTGGGCGACCGAACCACCGCGATACCTTCGACCTCAAGGCTGAGGCGGTCGGCGAAGGGGCGGGCGTTCTCGATACGGACATCATGGTCGCGATATTCACCGCGCCGCTCGGGAACGCCCTCGGGTGGCGGTCCGGCATAGGCATAGGGCTTTTCTCCCGTGTGCTCGGTAAATTGCAGAACGGCTGTCACGCTTTTCGAACCTGCCGCAGTGCGCGATGGGGAATTGGCGAGGGCATTGATGCTCATGTCTTGCCGCTCCGTGAGAATGTGAGGAAATCGTGCTGCATCACGCTGCCCGCCGTAGCTCGCTGCGGGCGAGGACGATCCGTTCCAGTTCGGAGAGTAGCTGCCACAGCCAGGCAGCATCCGGCCCCGCGCGATGACGGCCCGGGCAGCGACAGTCGGCGACCTTCTTTGCTGCCGCGATCTCGCCGCTGCCGGCGCCAAGTGCATCGACAAGCAGACTCGCGTGCTCGATCGGGGCCAATGGATCGATCCCGGCGTCCGCGTGCAGTGTCGCCCACCAGATCGCATCGATGGTGCTGTCAGCGAATAATCTGCGGCCGCAAACTGCCTTGGTGATCTCTTGCACGACCTGGCGTGGTGAGACGCCCTTGCGGTCCAGTTCGTCCGCGCTGATGCAGTGCCGCCGCGTTGCCTCCTCCGTCCAGTCCCAGTCGCGCCAGCTTGCATGCGGCCGGATCAGCCAGCTTCTGGTCCCTTCCGGTCCGCTGATAGCGACCTCGATTGGAAAGGATCTGCCGTGTCGGGGAAGGCAGCTTGCCTCGAAATCGATTGCGACAAAGTCCATTGCGTACGTCCTGAAGCGCCGCATCGCAAAGGATCTTCCAGAGTCGCCAGCGGCCTCATCTCACATATCGAATTCACCCGCGATTGCCCGCATAGAATATCTACTAATTGAGTAGGGATTAATCGTTGGGACTCGAAATGCTGGCGGCCGGCCGTGTCACAGCTGCGACGATCGGCGGCCATCGCGCTGTGGCGCTTTGGTGAGCCGATCGACCAGCTCTGGCGTCCCATAGCATTGATGGAGGATGTGATGCCCCGCGGCGACAGATCGAAAATGCGACCGGTTCAGAGCGTCGCCTTCAACTCGGCCAGTCTCGCGGTGCAGATGTCGTTGACGATCGTGCCCAGTTCCTCGACGCGCTCTCCGAGCCACCGAAGCTCCTGCTCGGTGATGCGGTAATGCTTGGAATAGCGAGCCTTCACATAGGCGTCCTTGAGCTTCTCGAACCGGGCGCGGTCCTTCTTGCTCTCGCGTGGCCAGGCCGAGACCAGCCGGATCGAAAGCCGCTCGGCCTGCGTCCGCAGAAAGTTCAGATTGTGAACGTGGGGCGTGTAGAAGGTTCTGACGAGCAAGACACAGTGATAGAGTTGCTCGCACGCTTGATGTAAATTGAACGCGGCGTGACGGTAGGATTTCTGTGAAAGGCAGAAATGGAATACCTTTTGGGAATCGACCGCCAGCGAGAACCAGTAGTCATAATATTCCTGCGCCATGTCGAACGCCTCCTGCGGCGTCTTGGGCTTGGGGGCGAGCAGGTCCTCTTCGTCCGCCTGATAGAGCGCGATGCCGTCGCGGGCGACATCCATGAAGAAATATCGGCCATGCGCCAGCCCGTCATTCACCTCCTGGAGGCTGTGGACGATGAAGTTGACGGGCGTCTTGAGCGACCTCGTGATCGCGCGTTCGCGGGTGAGCCGTTCCTCGGCTCGCTCCCAATAATCCACCCGGTCCGTCAGTTCCTTCTGGTTGACGATCACCAGCAGATCGAAATCGGATTGATATCCCTTCGCCGTATGCGGTTCATCGACCCAACCGCCACGCGCGTAGGAACCGTAGAGGATCACCTTGAGAATGCGGCCCAGCTTGCGCTGGCCGTTCGGCTTGCCATGGGCGTCCTCGAACTCCTCGAACAGGATTTGGATGACGCGGTCCAGCTCGCGCTGCTTTGCCGCTGGGAGATGGTCGAGTTCGGTGCGCATGTTACTTCGATCTCCGCCGCCTCGTTCGGTTAAGGACGGTAAGCCGGTCGAGCAGGTCAGGGGCTTTCAGATCATCGACCACATGGTCCAAGCCGGAAGCTGCGTGAAAACGTCCCTCCCAGGGGTTCAAGGTTGCGACGCCCGCCGCGACGAAATGCGTGACGTCGCGCGTCACCGCGACCATGTCGCTTTCCTCGGCTAGCACGGCGACGAACAGATCCGGCTGCCCGAACGTGTGGCCCTTCTTGCGGCCGCCCTCGATTTTCAGCCGCCATCTGAGCAGGGTATCTTCGGTTATGCTCAACGTCCGCCCGACAAACAGCGGACGCAAATTATGATCGAGCCATGTGGTGATCGAGGTCCGGCGCTCGACATCGTCGAGTTGCTCGATCCCAAAGCGGATTTCCGCGAACACGACATCGGACAGGAACAGGTCGCTTTCCTGCTGGCTGCTGACGAAAGCGACAACGCCGGGATCGGGGCGGGGCTTGCGAAGATCGGAAACCACGTTGGTATCGAGCAGGAAACCGTTCAAAGCTCCACCTCGCGCACCTGCCCGACGGTGGTAGCGCGGTCGAGATCGAGGTCGCTGAGTGGTGAGGTCGCGAGCGCTTCTACGAGCCGCCGCCCGGTCCGATCCCGGTGGTCCCTGTCCCAGGCTTCAGCCGAAACGATGATGACGGCGTCTCGCCCGTGGAGTGTTACCCTCTGGGGGCCGTCCTCCTGGGCCAGGCGCACCACCTCGCTGAAGCGGGCCTTCGCATCCTGCAACCGCCAGCGGCGGCGAGGATCCGGGTTGATCGAGGGTGCTTTGCGCGCGGCCATTTCCGCCTCATAACTGGTCATCGTGACTATATTATGGCCTATTGGCCGGTGCAATTCAACAAGCGATCGAGGCCGGCATCTGTTTTCTCACCGATCGTGGTAGGAGCGCGAAATGACCGGGGACGTGCTGATCTATGCACCGCGCGCGGTCCACCGATTTCCATGATCATTTCGGCTAGTTGGAGAACCATCGAACCAAACGCGCCAGCCGGGGAGCATCATCAAAATGCGTTGATATTGGTGAGTTCAACCGATAGCCGCCAAAGCTTCTCGGCTTCCTTTCCATCGGCTGCATAGGCTTTGACCCCGACAAACGGCGCATCAGCATCTTCCGCGCGTATCGCGACGTCGCAATCCTTGCAGTAGAGACCCCCGAGCCCGTCAAGCTGAGGCGAGGTTGCCGCCCAGACCTGCGTTGCTGCTCCCTGTTCCGGCGTTTTGAAGGTTGGATCGATCGACACTCCCGCCTCGTCGATCCAGCCTTGCGCCACCATCTCGCTCCTGGTCATGTAACGCTGCAGCGGCGTAAGAATCTTGCCCGGACTGACAGAAAATGCCCGAACGCCGCGATCGTGGGCGAGGCGGTCGAGATGAACCGCGAAGAGGGCGTCAGCGGTCTTGGATTGGCCGTAGGCAAACCACTTGTCATAGCCGTGCTCGAATTGCACATCGTCCCATCGGATGGCGGACAGATGATGCGCGGCCGACGAGAGCGCGACGACCCGGGCGCCTCCGTCGAGCAACGGCCAGAGCAGATTGGTCAGCACGAAATGCCCGAGATGATTGGTCGCGAATTGCGCTTCCCAACCCGGCCCGACTCGTGTTTCGGGACAGGCCATGATGCCGGCGTTATTGATGAGCATGTCGACATGCCGCCCCGATGCCAGCGCACGGGCAGCGAAGGAATGCACACTGGCAAGGTCCGACAGGTCAAGCGTGTCGATTTCCACGCCAGGAATGTCTCGCGTCGCGATCTTCGCCACGTCCGGTTTCCGCGCGGCGACGAGCACATCAACGCCCGCTTCGGCAAGGGCCTTCGTCGTCTCCAGACCAAGGCCGGAGTGACCGCCCGTGACAATGGCGCGCTTTCCCTTCAGATCCAGCCCCGCAAGAACTTCCGAGGCGGTCGATCGGGCATCAAAACCCGAGCCGAGGGGGTTTTGATAATCAGTCATGATCGTTCTCCAATAACAGGCAGGCCAGATCGCTGATCCTGCCTGGGGTAGAGTTAGCGATGGCAATCGAACGATCCATGCGCCAGAGTTCGCCAATCTATCGCGCTAGTTCGGATTGTTGTGATATGGACCCGTTGTCCGATGTGCTTTCCCTGTTGAGGTCCCGAAGCATAATCAGCGCGGGCCTCGATGCGGGGGGAGAGTGGGCGATCCGCTTTCCAGCCCATGAGGGTATCAAGTTCAACGCTGTCTTGCGGGGCGCGTGCTGGGTGCAGGTCGATGGCGAGTCCGAGCCGTTGCGTATTGAGGCGGGTGACTGCTTCCTGCTGACGCGCGGGCGCCCATTCCTTTTTACGACCGACAGAACGCTCCCCGCGATCGAATCCGCGACAATCTACGACCAAGCGTTGAATTGTGTCGCGACCTGCAATGGTGGTGGAGATTTCCTCCTGATCGGTGGCCGCTTTTTCTTCGATGGCAGACATGCCGAGCTGCTGTTCAACGCCTTGCCGGCCATCGTCCATGTCCGTTACGCTTCGAACCAGGCGGCGGTGCTACGCTGGTCGCTGGAACAATTGGCGACGGAATTGAAACAAGGGTTGCCCGGCGGCACACTGATGGCGGACCATCTCGCACAGATCATGCTTCTCCAGGTAATCCGGCTCTGGCTGGCCTCGGACAAGGAGAAACATACTGGTTGGCTGGGGGCGCTGGCCGATCCGCGCCTTGCGCGCGTCCTGGGGGCTATGCACGGGGAGCCAGCCCGGCGGTGGACACTCGCCGAACTGGCCGGGTTCGCTGGCATGTCCCGGACTGTTTTCGCAGGGCGGTTTCGAGATGTCGTCGGGCAGACGCCGCTTGGCTACCTCACCGGATGGCGGATGCGCCTTGCCGCCGATCGCTTGCGGCACACCGATGAGAGCGTGGCGAGCATCGGGTTCTCTGTCGGCTATGAATCCGAAGCGGCTTTCAGCGCCGCATTTCGCCGGTCGGTGGGATGCACGCCAATGCAACATCGGCGTTTGGCTGTGTAGCGCACTAGCAATTTCGAATGATTTCCTCATCTCTTCCGGTTCCGGCGTGCCCCGCTTCGCGATACCCTCGTTATCCCGCCCTAAGGCTCGACATAAATTTTGCCGAAATGGCCTGCCAGGGCCGCAGCTTCGGACGGCGATATTGAGACCCTGCTCACCGGGCCGGCTTCGATCGCCGCGGCCGCACGATCAAACAGGGCGACGCAGCGCCGGTTGTCGAACCGGGAGGTATAGAGGATGCCATCTGCGGCAGTCGTGGCGTGGATCTCGGCGCAAACCGCCCAGCTTCGGACATAGTCGATCCCATGAAGGTCCGTGAAGGACAGTCCGTGCGCCGAGACGCCGGCGTCGAGGAGTGGATAGAGTCGGAGCGGCCTTGTCGTTACCAGTTCGCTGCGCACCCGCGCCTCTACCATCGTCGAAAGAACGTGCGGAGTCGCGGGCGCGCGAACGAGGGTTTCGCCGAAGGCTGTTTCGAGAGTCCGGGCGGCATACAAAACCTTGTAGCTGCCATCGGGCGAGTCATAACGGGACAGCGGCGTCTCGCCATCTGGTCCGAAGTAGATCGGGTCATGGCCGGTACGGTGGATGCGATAAAGGCGAACGCCGGCATCGATCCGTCTCAGTCGAACGGTCGGCACGGATGATCAGGCTGCCCAGCTCGCCGCGAGCGCTGCAAGCTGCTTCAACACCCTCGGCTCCGGCCGTCTGGTCAGCGTTTGCAAGATCGTCTCGGGTTGCGCACCGAACCCTTCGAGCGGTGTGGTGAGCATCATCAGCTGCTCCCAAGGATTCATGTCATCGAAGGCCTCCAGCACAGCCTTGAGACCCTGTAGCACCTCGCCGTCGACGAACTGCGCGGCGGGATAGCGCATCTCGGCTCCATAGGGGACCCCCAGGATTTGCCGGCGCTGGCGTTGCTTGTCGATCGCGGCTGGCGTGACCCCAAACATCGCTGCGACGTCGGCGCGATCGAGCATGCCGCCCGCGCGGGCGGCCATGTCCTCGCGGAAGCGGACCGTCTTCTCGCGCGCTGCCATGATCGCTTCGAGATCGGCGGGCGATTCTGGGGCGATGTCGCGCGGCGCGATGGCCAGCGCATGGCGAAGATCAGACGTGCCCACGATATCGGCCAGCGTATCATCGCTCGCGGACTCGACCGCCTTGACGATGGCGAGCGTCAGCTTTTCGAGCGCCTTGCGCCGCAGCGTATCGTTCGTCAGGCTCGTGCTGCGACCGCCTGTTTTCCGACGCGCCGGAACGAGAGAAGCGTTGGTTGCCATCGGTGTCCTTTCTGTCTCCAATATGCCAATAGCGACAAAAAGGACAAGCGCTGATCGCCATTCCGCCGTGACAATCGCGATCCGAACTGCTATATGGCTATCGAAAGGATTTCGCGATGGAGCAGACCATCGAAACCAAAGATGCCGCAAACAAAGCACCCTGGCCCGGTCTCTCGGCCTGGCTGTGGAAGCCTTGGTATGCAAAGCTCTGGTGGCTGATGGCGGTGACGACTTGGCTCGTCGCCCTTTTCGCTCCCAAGACCCTCGTTCCTCCCGACGGAACCTTTGCGTTGGTTCTCACGCTGATCTTTCATCCATTCGCGCTCTTCTGGTACGTCGCTATCCGTGCACTTTGGGTTTGGCGGCAGCAAGTGGTTTTCCCTTGGGACCCCGGCTATACGGACGAAAGTGCCGACGGTGATCATACTGATGAACTCTATAGTGGCGACGGTATCGGCTTCCATCGCCCTATTCCGATGTCGTATATGTCCGATCCGACCGACATCCGTTCGCCTCTGAATCCCGCAAATCCGGCCTATATTGTCAGGCACCGTCACAACTGATGGCTATCTTTTCTTAAATTCAGCGTCGCCGTCTCGAGAGCTATGATCCAAATCATCAGAGAAGCGGCCCGTATCGAGAATGCTGCGCTGCTCTATACCTGTTAGCGGAGCAGACCAATCTCCTACGCCTCGGCCAGATGAGGATTGGGTTAGATATCGGTTTCTTAGACCTTGAGAGCCGAGGATTTGTCGGCTCAATTCGAGGGAGAAGGCCTTCTCAGGAGCCGCAGATTTTGTGGATGCACGTTCCGCATTGGCGATAGCTTCGCGCACGTCATAGTTTACGATGTCCATCGTTGCCATTGCGTCGATCGAGCCTGTGCCCGTATCGCTACTGCTTGCGCCGACCTGCACAGAAGCTCGCCCACTATACCCCGAAGACGTCGAATTCCCGTCCTTCGCTCCAGAACCGCGTCCTCCGCGCGAGGCCCCGCCTTCGATCTGGCCACCGACTATCGTCCCTTGTGATACCTGATGCATTGCGCTCCGCGAAATAGATCGGGTCCAACCAGTCTGCGTCATGATCGCCTGCACGTCGCGCTGGAGCGTGTCGGCAACTTGAGGCTTGAGCCGCCAATTCCCTTTGCGGTCCATCTCGAAGCCACCGCGCAGCCAATTCTCCATCGCGGCACGGCCTTCCTCACCACCGCCCATGAAATGCTCGATCGTATCGGGGCCGGCCTGCTTACCCGCCTCGAACCGCGTGCTGGTATCGTTGCGCGCTGAACGGCTGAAGTCGGTCCCGCTCGACACCAGCAGGTCATTATCAGCGAAGCTGAACCGTGCCCGCCCGCCATTGGCGATTGCGCCGAGCTGGCTCTCGTTGATGAGACCAGCCTTATACATCGCAGCGGCGGTCTGGGGCGTCAGGTTGAGGCTGAGATCACCATTCTGGTCCATGGCGATCTGTCGCTTGGTCAGGGTAACGCCGTTTTCGGCGAGCAGCCCCTGCATTCGGGTCAGACGCTCATTGTCGACGATGCGGGTCAGACGCTCGTTCCGCGCGCGATCGGCGATGCCTTCCGCGCCGCCTTCGGCCATGTCCACCTGATTGCCGGCCGTGCGGCTCAGCGCCTGGATGAAGCTGTCGAGACGCGCTGCCTCGCGCGTCGAGACACCGGCCGCAGCGGCGCCTTCGGCAAAGCCGAAATTCTCCGATTGCCGCCGCTGCTCGCCGATCCGGGCCGCATCGCGCGTGCCGCTGGTACCGACTTCGCGCTGCGCATCGAGCTTGCCCGAGCGTTCCGCGAAATCATAGCCAGCCGCCTCTAGCGTGCGGCCATAGACGCTGGTTCCCTCGCGCGCCGCCTCAGCGGTCGCACCATCAGCCGTGCCGACACTAACCGCGGCATTATAGCGCTCCAGCGCGCGCTCGACCTGACCCTCGTTCCGCCCGGTCGCGCGCGCGAGCTGGGTGATCGCGGTGCTTCGCGCTTCGCCGGAGAGCGCGTTGATGAAACCGATGCGGCGGGATGTCTCGTCCACGGGGAGGCCAAGCATCGCGGCGGCCTCGCGTTGGCCCTGGTTACTGCCAGAACGCCAAGCCTGTTCGGTCGCGACATTGGACCGCTCCACCCCGGCGACATTGTCGCCGGCATAATCGCGTCGGCCTTCCATCGCGCCGACCTGGGTCTGCGCCGCGGTGAGATCGTTCTCGAGCAAGCGCTCCTGGTCGAAGGTATTGGCGATCAGCTTCGCGAAGGTGGGATCGGACTGTGCCTCGGCAATGATCCCGGACGCCTTGAGTTCAGCATCCTTAGCGGAATAGCCGCCACGCTCGAAGTGCCGGGTCGCCGCCTGCATCATCATCCCGTAAGCCCGTTGATCGCCGAAGGCGCGCCACTGGACGAGATTCTGCGCGAAAGCGGCGAACGCCTTTTCACCGGTCTGACCTTCCCCGAAATAGGTGGTGCCGAGCGTGCGAAGCGCATCCTTTTCGGCGAACTGGTGAATAGCTGTCGTCGCAGCATTCGCCCGGACTGCCCGCGCGACCTGTGGATCCGCCAGATCGCGCCCGTTGAGGGCGGGGGCGAGCCTTCCCAGTTCCTCGGCGCCCTGAAGGCCGCCGAGAGCGAAAGCGGTGCCGCCGGATGTGCCTGGACGCTCGCCCAGGATGTGATCTGCCTGGCCGAACGCTCGGTTGGCCCCAAATGTCGATCTCTCGCCGAAATCCCCGAAGCTGGAGGATGCGGCTGCCCGCGCCCGCGTGCCGAGCGCGGAGGCCTGGGCTTCGAGTGCCGAGGCTTGTCCCTCGGTCGTCGCCATCGGAGCGGCCGCCGCCGTGCCCTGGCCGGCGACACCAAGCGCGCCCGAGGTGAAAGAGGTGAAGACATTGCCGCTGAAGCGGAACACGGTGAACACGAAGGCGCCTGCCAGGCCGGCTGCCGCTGTGCGGAAGCTGCCGAAGATCGCCAGCGCCTTCATCGCCGCCGAGGGTGCTAGCAACCACGCATTGGCGGCGAGCGCGTTCGATCGCAATTCCTCGAGCGCGGCATGGGCACGGCCCAGCGTGAGCTGATAGATGCCCGCGTCAATAACGCCCCAGAGAGCTACGAACACGAACAGGCCGAGCGCGAAGCTCGCGACCCGGAGATTGATCGGCGTCAGGATGAACAGCAGCGCGACAGGCACCATGAATAGCATGATCCCGAACACCGTCGCCCGGATCGTTGGCATCCATTCATTGGCGACCGACAGGGTCGCAAGACCGTTCGAGATCACTGCCCGGTTGGCCATGACGCGCGCCGCGCTGGCCGGCGAATCCTCGAACAGGACGTCACCAACCGTATTGCCGAGTAAGATGTGGGTCAGGAGCGCCTGAGTGGACAGCGGCTGACCGAGCATCATCTGACCCATCTCGCCCAACTGCTGGCGGCATCGGTTCATCTGTTGCGCGTCGTCGACGTTGAAGCCGGTGCGGGCGCAGATCTGCCGCGTATAGCCGTCGAACAAGGCAGGGTCGGACAGGCGATCCGAGATATGCGTCCAGGCATCGGTGCAGCTCATCGTCGTGCCGCCCTTGTCGCTCTCGGTATAGACGGTCGAGAAAGTGGCGGGTCCGGCCATCGCCGCGAAGGCGCCCGGCAGGTCCGTTGCCGTGCGGAACAGCTTGTCGTCATCGATCCCATAGGCAGCTGAAACGCGCGCCACCGGATAACATTGCCGGACATAGTCCTTGATGGTCGCGTCGAGGAAGGTGTCGGTCATGGGGCCGCGCGGGGAAACCGCGTTGAGGAAGAGATCGAAGCTGTGGCCACCCGCGCCGAACTCGATCTTCGCATCGGGGTCAATGGTATTGTCGTCGATGGTCTCGACCAGCGCCCGCTCGATCATGTTGGTCACACCCGCCACCAGCACAAGCAGATTGGGGACGCCGCCGACTGGCTGATAGGCGTTGCGGACTCGGTCATAGACATGGACCGTGCCCGTGGTGGCGATCAGCCCCACGAACAGCCCGACGCCGAACAGCATTTGGAACCCGAATGCGACCAGCCCCATTCCCGAGCCGCGCACGCTCGCCACTATCGCCCCAAGGCCGATCCCGACCGTCGCGACGATCAGCACCAGCGTCTCATATCGGGGATCAGCGAAGATCATCGAGACGAGCCGAAACGCCTCCACCGTCTCGGCGAAACCGTCATAGGTGTGGAAACTCGTATCGACGGCCAGCGCCGGCGTAGCGGCGAGCAGCGCGGGGAGGAGGGCAAGCAGTTTGGCGATGCGGCGCATGGACTTGCCTCCCGTTACTGGTTGCGCGCGGCCGCCGCGCCGGCGGCGTCGCGAGCATCGCGGTCGCGGTCGCGGATGAGGCCCGCATAGTTCGCCGACAGGTTCGCCGCCGAGAGCGCTGCCATATAGCTCTGCCGCATCTGCGCACGCTGGCGCAGCACCTCGTCGCGCAGATCCCGCAGCTGCTCGATGCCCTTGGAGAGGATGCGTGTCTGGCAGACATTGGCGTTGTTGCCATCGGCGGCACCGGCCGTGGTCGCGCCCCGCTCGGCATTACTCACCGTGAAATCGATCGTGCGGGTGAGGTCGTTGAGCATCTGATAGGCAAGCGTCAGCGCGACCAACTCGTCGGTATCGGAGATAACCGAGTCGACCACGCCCTGCCGCACGCCCCATTCGAGCATCCGGTAGATCGGCAGCGTCCGGACGTTGGCGACGAACTGGCGCTCCTCGGTGCTGAGCGCGGCGCGCGTCCTGATCTTGGTGGCGATCGATTCCATGCGCTCACGCGCAAGGATAAGCGCGCCGCGGCCGCCGCCATCCTGCGAGCAATCCGCCGCCGATGGCGGGATGTTCAGCGATCGACGCTGGACGCGCCCGGTCAGGAAATCCTGCGAGCTTTCGGTGTCCTGCGCGGGGCATTGTGGGATGGCGGTGAACAACGGAACCTTATCGGCCGGATCCCAGCGCATATAGACGTCGCCCACGCGGGCGCGCATCACGCTCGCCCAGTCGCCGGCGCCGACGCGCGAGGCAGCGTGGGATAGCAGCGACCCGGTACGGAAGATGTCCGTGACTTCCGCCGGGCAGTTGGCGAGCACATCCTTCAGATCCTCGGTCGGGTTGTTGTTGTTCGCCTGGATCTTCTCGCGGCTTTGTTGATAGCTCTTGGCAAAGCCCTCCTTGACCGACTTGTACCCCGTCATCTCCTCGATGATCCCGCCCATATTGTCGTCGCCCTTGGCGATCTGGACCATGCGGTTGGCGAGTCGGCAGTCGTTGACCTGGATACTGTTCAGGAAATTGGTGGCGGCTTCCATCTTCGAGATGATGTTCCCCATCTTCTCGTCCAAGGTTTCGAGGAGATATTGAAAGGCCACGGCGGGCGCCGCCTGAAGGATGCTCTCCAGTTTCTGGACGAGATAATCGGGGTCGAGGAAACTCATGCCGCCTAAAAACATATCGATGCCGCCGCAGCCGGCGCGCACCTTGGGAAGGCTGATCGACATCAGATAGTCGTTATGGACGTCGACCCGTCCGGACATACCGCCTGCCGTGACGTAGCCCCGGGTCTGATCCTCGAAACTGCCAGGCGAGGTATAGGTCACATTGTCGAACCAGCTTTCCGCCCAGCTCTGGGCGTGGGCCGGCGCAGCAGCGCACCAGCAGGCGAGCAGGGCGCACAACGCGGTAATCAGGCGGGGTCGAACCATGGCGGGAATCCTCTTCGCAGAAATGGTCGCGACAGCTCGCCCGCCAGCAGAGCTTGCCACGGAAAGAATGACGGGGTGTGATAATTATCCTTGTAAATTCGGAGTTGCGATCCGAATATACGAGGATGATTAAACGACGTATCAGGACGGAACTGGCCGCAAGGCTTGACGAGACGCCTGCTGTCGCCCTGCTCGGGCCGCGACAGGTTGGCAAGACCACCCTGGCTCAGGAAATCGCTGCGACGCGGCCATCTGTGTATCTCGACCTGGAATCCGAAGCCGATCGTGCGAAGATCGCCGACGCCGAGCAGTATCTCACGAGCCACCAAGACAAGCTGGTCGTTCTCGACGAGGTCCATCGCTTGCCCGGCCTCTTCCAGATCCTCCGTGGACTGATCGATCGCGGCCGACGCAAGGGGCTCAGGGCAGGGCGGTTCCTGCTGCTCGGATCGGCATCGATCGACCTCATGGCGCAATCTGGAGAAAGCCTCGCGGGCCGCATCAGCTATCTCGAAATGGGCCCGCTCGATGCGCTTGAGGTGCCGGAGCAGGATTTGCCGGGTCTGTGGATCCGGGGTGGGTTTCCCGACAGCTATCTCGCGCGAAGCGATCGCATCAGCCTTCGCTGGCGGCGCGACTTCATCCGCACCTATCTTGAGCGCGACATTCCCATGTTCGGCCCGCGTATTGCAGCGGAGACGTTGCGACGCTTTTGGACGATGCTGGCACACCATCAGTCCGGGCTGCTCAACGCCTCGGAATTCGCGCGCAGTCTTGGCGTGGATTCCAAGACCGTCGCCAGCTACCTCGACCTCCTCGTCGATCTGCTGCTGGTTCGCAGGCTTGAGCCTTGGCACAGCAATGCCGCCAAACGCCTGACGAAGTCGCCCCGCATCTATGTCCGCGACAGCGGCCTCGTCCATGCGCTGCTCAACCTGGGCGACCAGGAGGCGGTGCTGGGGCACCCCGTGGCGGGTGCGAGCTGGGAAGGCTTCGCGATCGAAAGCTTGATCGCCGCCGCGCCCGAAGGGACCGTCGCGAACTTCTATAGGACCCTGGCGGGTGCGGAAATCGATCTCGTGCTTACCCTGCCGCATGGCGCTCTCTGGGCCATCGAAATCAAGCGCAGCCTCGCCCCCAAAGTCGAGCGCGGATTCCACCATGCGGTTGAAGACCTTCAACCTGCCCGCAGGATCGTCATCTATCCCGGCGTCGAGCGCTTCCCGATGGGACACGCCATCGAAGCAGTGCCGCTCGCGCAGGCGAGCCGTGAACTTCTCGCGCTTCATGATTGAGGCGAGGGGAGAAGGCGAAGAGGACATTCAGCGTCTCCCTGCCGGGGAGCGACTGGGAACGCCAACGATGCCAGTGAACTTCGACATGGCCCGCACGCCCACCGCCGGCCGAACCCCGGTCAGCATTTTCGCCGCGAGGTAGAGATTGCGCGCCAGATTGGGCGCATGGTCTGTCCCGATCGCGATCGGGACGATCCGCGAGGCGTCATTGATCGGTCGGGCCCAGGCGACCGGATGCCCGACCCACGGAAGGCCAAGCCTCCCTGAGCGGATCATCGCCTCCTGCGCGCTGATTGTACGCACCTGCCAGCCGTAGCGCCGTCCAAGATCCGTCAGCTTTCGCCAGAGATCGCCGCAGGGAACGCAGCCTGGACTCGTCGTCATCTCGACCACGAAGGCTGAGCCCTGCCCGCCCAGGGTTGCCCCGAAATCGTCCGGGAAATCTCGGGTCACGGGAACACGCGACAGCCATGCCTGCATTGTCTGGCTATCGCTGACGGGATGGATCGCGGCGCGCATCGCCTGCTCGCGCGTGACGGTCTGCGCGGCGGCCGCCGAGCCGATCACGATCGCTATTCCGGGAAGACCGAGCAAAATCGCAAGCGAGCGCATCATGCCGTCCTTTCCTTGAAGGGAAGGAAGTTCTTCCTTACAATGGCCGATGAAAGGACTCGGCGGATGAACGCGATCACCATTACCTCCAAGGGGCAGATCACGCTGCGGAAGGAATTGCTGAGGCATCTTGGCGTCCACCCTGGGGAGAAGATCAGCATCGACAAGCTGCCGGGCGGTGAAGTCAGGATTCGGGCAGTTCGGCCTACTGGCAAAATTTCCGATGCGTTCGGCATGCTGAAGCGGGAGGGCCGCAAGTCGCTATCGATCGAGGAAATCAATGAGATTACTGCGAAGGGCTGGGCCGGCGAACTGTGAAGATCACGGCAGACGCCAATATTATTCTTCGAGCCCTCGTCGAAGATGACAAAATCCAGACCCCCATCGCAAAGAGAGTGTTGGAGGAAGCTGACTTGGTCGCGCTGACGCTTCCTGCCTTGTGCGAGTTCGTCTGGGTGATGTTGAAAGGCTATAAGGAAAGCCATGAGCGGATCGCTGCAGCCATTCGCACCTTGATCGCCGCCGGCAATACCGAAGCTGACGTGGCCGCAGTGGAGGCCGGGCTCGCATTTCTCGACGCCGGGGGCGACTTCGCCGATGGGGTCATCGCGCATGAAGGGCGATGGCTCGGGGGCGAAACCTTCGTGAGCTTCGACGAAAACGCCGTTAAGCTTGTGCAAGGAAACGGTGAAAAGGCCCGTGTCCCCGCCTGATCCGGCAGCCTGCTCGATCACAGGGCATCGCATGGTGATAACCACCTTCATGGCCGGGGCTCCGTGCCCGCATTGACGAGATCGCCACCCAGCGCGCGTGGATCGGTCGAGGAAACCGGCCCGTTTGACAAAGCATCGAAGAAGCCGTTGTCCTCGCCGGGGCCAGTCATGAACTGCTCGGGCCGGATATCGCCGAGCAGCAGCCGCACTGCCTGGTAAGCCATCTGGGCGAGGTTCGGATAGGCCTCGACGCCCGAGGCAATGATCATGCGCTGCTGGCTGCCCCGCCGGATCAGCATCGTGGTCGGCGTGATCTCGACACCGAACCGCTGTGTGACATCGGGGCGCCGGTCGACATCCATCAGCGTCACCTGCCAGCCCATTTCCTCCTGGAAACGCTGGACGATCGGCCACTGGACCCGGCAATAGCCGCAGGATGCGCGCGAGAACATGACCAGCGCGAATTCGTTCGCGTGCGAGCGCAGATAGGCCCGGCGGATGGCATCCTTCTCGGCGGTGAGTTCTGAGCGGGCATCCGTCACCATCGGATTGGCGGACTTCGAGTTGAGTTCGGGGTGCGTCAACATCGCCAGTTGCGTGACGCCGGCAAAGGCACGCGCCTTGCGGCGCGCGAAGTCCTGAAGCCGCCAGAAATCGGCGACCGCATCGACCGTCAGGACCGTCGCCGCATAGTCGCGCTGCTGCTCGATCAGCTTGCGGATCTTGGGCGGCGTCCAGGTCGCCAGCTCCGCCATCGGGGGGATCACCGGCTTCACCAGCGCATCGGGATCTTCTTTAGCGGGCGGGGCCGGCTTGGGAGCCTCATACCACCAATAACCCTGCTTGGGCCGTTCCCGGGCGCCCGGCTCCTGGGCCTCCGCCGCGGCGGAGGAAAGCAGGCCCGCCGCGGCTGCGACCGCGACCAATGGAATGGCCCCCTTCACAGCAGCTTCTCCATCCGCGTGAGGCGGCTGATCGGAACCAGCCCGAAATAGCGGCTGTCGAAACCGCGCGGGTGATGCGAGCCGACATAGACCATCCCCGGCGGGATCATGCCGCTCCACTGAAGATGCTGGAGCCGGAGCCCATGCAGCCCGTAAGGCAGGCTCACACCGAGCAGCTCGCCGTTGCAGAAATAGCGCCCATCCCACGCGTGCGGCGCCGAGACCGATGGGGTCTCGATATGGTCGAGATGATCGCCGGGCATACACAGCGCGTGCTTGGTCACGCTGACCGGATTCGGCCCTGCGATCGGATGCCGCAGCGTGAACTTCACATAGTCGCCCCTGACGATCGGCCCCGGCGCTTCACGAACGGCCCAGGCATCGATCGAAGGGCTCATCACCAGCGTAATCTTCGGCAGCACCAGTGCCGCGAACAGCGCGACCGGCAACACGATCGCGAACGCGCGCCATAGCCGCTCCGGCCGGGCGGGCTCGCCCATGCCCGCCGCGCCCAGCGCGACCGCCGCCTTGCCCGGCAACCGGCACAGCCGCGGCCAGAGGCCGCGCAGCGCCTCAACGAGAACCCAGAAGAGCCTGAGCATCGCGCACCTCCGCTTGTCCGCCCAATCGGGCATATTCCTCGAAGAGACCGGCAAGCGCGCTGTCGCCATAGACGACATGCGTCGCTCTCGGGCTCTCATCGTCCCGCTCGCAATAAGCCTCGGTCGGATCGCCTGGGATCATCGCCAGCGCGGGCACACGGCCCACCCCATGCTGGCGGAACACGATCGGATCGACGATGAGCTGCACATTGCGCATCGCGCAGGCCGGTCCCTCGCAGCCCGGATCGATCCGCAGGATCTGCGCCGAGAGCTTCGCCATCGGTCCGACCTTGTGCAGCCCTCCCAGCATACCGCGAAAGGCGAGCACGCCATGGACCCGTTCGAGTTGCGCGGCATAGGTCCTGAGCACGGGGATCGGCATGGACGACGAGACGAACAGGACCGGCACCCAGGCTTTGGCCGCCGGCGCTGGTGCTGCCTTGGCCAGCGCCTTCTCCTCGGAAGGTTCGAGTCCGAACGCCTGGCGCAGCCGCTTGGCCTGAGCCTCCCGCTCTGCCGCCATCCGTGCCTCGCTCGCTTCCAGCGCGGCTTTCGCGCGGGCGTCGATCACTGGCATCGCCTTCCGGGCGCGAAGCCCCTCGAAGGCGCGCCGGCGCTCCGCCTCAGTCGGCGCGGGGGGCAGATGCGGCGAGGGCACCTCGCTTGACTGCGCCTTCTGCCGTGAAACGGCGCCCTTCAGCCGCTCCATCACGACGTCGCCTTCCTTCTGCGCACGCTCGCGGGCGGAGTCCTGGGCGAGCGCCGCACTTGCAATGCTCACCGCCAGGAGCACCGCGGCGCTACGGCTTGACGGCGTTGAGATACGCATCGACGCGCTCCTTCATGTCGATCTGGATGTCGGACTGGGCGCGGGCTTCGATGTCCGCGTAATATTCGGAAAGATCCATTTTGGAGAAATCCAGCGCCTGAAACTCTTCCGGCGTGAAGCCGCGGCACATCGGTTTCTTGGCCGTCCCCCAGAGATTGCCGTTGAACGACTTGAGCTGGGGCCGCCCCTGCTCCTGGATGATGCGGCCGAGCTTGGTGTTGAAGCAGCAATGGCCTCGCGCCTTCTGGAGGCAGATGCCGAGGAAGCTCGACGTGCAATAGCTGCCGATCTCGTGGCAGAAGCCGGAGCTCCGCAGCATCGCGGTTTCCATGTCCTGCTGGTCACAGCCCGAGAACAGGAAGTCGATCATGAAGTTGATCGCAAGGCTGACTGCGATCGAGGTCGGATCGAACCCTACAACGAGAGCATTGAGGCCGGCGTTGGCCGCCTGGCTCGCGGTCGCACCCGCCTGGAACGCAGCATAGGCGGCCTTCATCCCGTTGAACACGCCTTTGGCGACGGCGATCTTGGTGCTGATCGATGACAGGGACGAGCCCATGCCATCCTTCACGATCTTGCCCTTGTCCTTGCAGCAATTGGAGAGCGTGGTGCTGAGACCCGGCGGGCGGCAGCGCATGCCGCGTCCGCTGAAGATCTCGATCGTGCCCATGCAATTGCCCTCGGCGTCCATCCCGCCGTCGGGTTCCGTGCCTGGATCGGCGATCGGCGGCTCATCCACGATCGGATTGGTCTTGATGTCGGCGCATTGGTTGGGCGAGCAGGCCGGAACACCGCCGGTGGTTTTCGCGATGCAGGCGAGCTGAGGCCCGAGGGGACAACTATATTGGCCGGCGGCATCCGCGACACAGTCCACTTCCTGGATCGGGCAAAGGAACTGTCCCGACGGTGTCGGCGTGCAATAGGCGGTCTCGCCTGGATCGGCGGCGTCGCCATTGCCGTTGAGATCGGCCGCGCACAATTGCAGGCTTTGGGGATCACTCGGCGTTTCGCCGCCGGGTGCCGGGTCAGGCTCGGGCTGCGGTTCGACGAGCCCGGCAGCCTGGATCTGTTGCTGGGGCAGGGGTTGCGCCAGCGCGGTGCCATGCCAGCTCAAGCCAATGCCGATACCGAGCGCCACCATGCACGCAGCCGCGCGTGGACCAAGATACCAGAGGCGCGTCATCGCACGGTCCCCGTGCAGACGAGGTCGGCGCCGGCGAGACGGACCGTTTGCATCATCACCACCGCTTCAGGAAAATCGTCGAGGCAGCCGCAGGCGGAAACGACCTCTTCGCCCGGCCCGGCCGGGCAGCGGTTGTCGCTGTCGCAGGCATGGTAGAAGGTGTCGTAGCCAGTCGGATTGTTTTGCTTGTTGCCGACCACGCCATCGAGCGCGGCATCGTTGTTCGTCTTGGGCGCCCGCGTCTTGCAGATGGCCTCGCAAGCCGGAACCGAGCCGCGATCGGGCAGGCTGAAGGCGCGCGTCGATTCCACGAAGCTACCGTCGCTTTGCCGGGCCCGGTCGGCGAGCATCGTTTCGGTGGAATGATCGATGATATAGGTGCCGCGGCTCGTGTCGGGCTGCGCGATGTCGTCGATCTTGCAGCGATAGGTGCGATCCTTGAGAAAGAAGTCTCGGGTCAACTCGGTGGGGCAGGAGACACCGCCCATGATCCGGGTCTGCGCCAGCGGCCGCAGTCCCGTCGCGACCCCGTTGATGAAGGTCTGCACGCCATCGACCAGCTCGCGGTCGATCCGGCACTGCGGATCGGCCGCAATGGTCCCGCATCGATCGACCACCTGTTCGAGCGTCCGGCAACTGCCGTCTACGTCGACATGGACCTGGGCGAAGCCCTCTCCGCCCTCCGCGACCGCTACCCGCAGCCAGATCTCATGATCGCCGGGCGTGAGCCAAGGCTTCAGGTCGAGATTGGGATAGCGATAGAAGGTCTTCTTCTGCTCGCATTTGCCGGGCGGCACACCCATCGAGGGCCAGTTCTCCGGTCCCGACGCGACCAGCGTGCCGTCGATGCGAACCTGTCCCCAGTCGTCCGCGAAATATTGGCTGAGCCTCGCATCGACGATGCTGTTGGCGTCGCCCACATGCAGCGTCATGCGAAAATCGATGAGACTGCAATTACCGCCGAGGCTGTTGTCCGCAGGAGAGCCCATCAGAAAGTCGAACGAGGACCCGTTCTGGATTGTCGAATACCCGCCCGACACCCGGCTGATGATATCCTCGGCGCGGGGTTTAAGCACCGTGACCTGCCGTTCGATGGTGCAATGGCGGTATTGCAGCGCGGTGCCGACGCCGACCTGCGAAGCCGCCAGCGCCTGGAAGACCGGGCTGCCGGTCGAGGCCGAATAGGCGTCCGCAGCGATGGCGGTCGGGGTCGCACGATAGGCCGTCTGCGGCAGCGACGGATTGGCGGTGCAGGCCGTCGATTGGGCACCGACGTAGCGGATCATCGGCCCGTCGATCACCGCTTCCGCGACGCCATAGCGCGGATCGGCGGTGGTGAGCGCCCCGATCATGCCCCCGCCAAGATCGCGAAGGACCGAGGCCATATTGCCCCAGGCGAGATTCGTGCCGCAACTGTTGTTGATGCAGTAGCACCCCGATAGCTGCGGCATATCGACCTGGGTGAGCTTCAGGTTGCGTGCGCCATCGACATCCCAGCGGAAGAAATTGCATTGATTCCAGGTGCCGGGCTGACAGGAAATGACGCCGTTGGCGCAGATGCCCGAAACCGCGACGGGCAGGCTGGTCCGGCTGTCGATCGCGCCATCGAGATCGGTGTCGCGGGCGATGCTGATGGTGGAGAGATCGCCGCCCGACCCGGGCTGCACCAGCACCTCCATCATCGTCGCCGTCTTCTGGCACGCGATATTCGGCGAGAAGGTCTTGCTGTCGTCGACGGTAGCGATCGTCTGGCCCGCAAGTCCCGGCGTCACATAGTTGTTGAGCAGTGTGTCGCTGTCGCTGGTCTTTGCGCGCGACGCTGCAGCGGCGGCGCGGGCGCGCTCCTCGGCGGTCTGGGCGGCGGCGGGTACGGCAACCAGCGCCGCGAGGCAGGCGAAGGGAATGACGCGCCTCATGGCCATGTCCCTCTCGGCTCATGTGTGCGGGAGCCGGGCCGGAAGCGCAGCATCGCGCGAAGCGGCAGGCGGGCCTCATCCGAGGCGGTCACGCGATAGACGGCCTGCCCGTCGAAGATGGTCAGCACGGCCACCGCGGCGCGGAGTGGCTGGGGGGCGCCCTCCCGCGCCGTGGAGGGACCGGTGGCCGTGCTGACCGGGGGTGGAGCGGCGCCGAGGGGGCTGTTCGACGCCGCTCCCATCCCACGCAGCCAACCCAGGCCCTCCAGGCCTTGGCGGGCAGGCCTCCGAAGATGGCCGGCAGCGTGCGCAGGATGTTGGGGAAGCGATCTGCTCATGGCACCGCAATCCCGGCGCAGCAGATCACTTTTTCAAAAAGCATGAACTGGGCGTTGTCCTTGCCCGGAGCGTGCTTGGCCGAGGACCATAGCGCGCCAGGGCGCCCGATATTGACGCACTTGCCGCCCTTCACGGGCTCCATGATCTGGAGCTTGTAGCGCGATTTGGTCCAGATAGGCTGGGGGATGAACGAACAGCCGTCGGCCGAACTGATCGTAAGCGCGCCCAGGCGTCCCATCATGAAGGTGCCGCGCGCGGCGAGCCCGGCCCAAGCCTCGACGCTGTCGTCGAAATGGATGTCGCCGGCGATCGGATAGGTCGCCCCCCACGAACCCATGCACCAGAAGAGAGGATCGATGACCTTCCCGGCTGCGGCAGCGGCGCTGTCGCCCATGCACGCGAGGCCGGCGGCGGGATTGCCGAACAATATGCCCTCGGGCTGGATAATCGCGCCCAAAGTGCCCGATTGCCAAGTCGGCAGTACCTCGGTGATCATGGCGACATCGAAGCCGTCATTCTCGAGGCACGGCAGGTCCGTGAACATATCGAGCATCGCCCAGACGGGGCTGATGTAATAGTGCATCTGTGCGAACATCTTGCGCGTGTTGGTGCCGTCGGAGATCGACGATTGGCTACCCTGCAGCTTGCCGCCGGTCGGCATGAGATCGGCGCCTAACGCCATCATGCAGCCCGGTTCGGTCACCACATCGATCATCCGGTTGGGCGACCAGTACGAGACCTTGACCCCGAACCAGAACTGTAGGCCTTTCCGGCAGGCGCAGAGGGGCTTGGACGCCGACTGCGCGTCGAGCGCCTTGTCGAGTTTGTCGTAGCTGCCGATACGGATGCCGCCGACCGTGATGGGAAAAATGCACGTCCAACGGACTTTGGTAATCGGATTGAAGACCGTTCCAGCCTCGCACATGGAGGCATGGGCCTGGTTCGGCCAGCCAATCGTTGCCACAAGGCCGATCAGGACACCGATAAAGAAGACGTTCCAGCGACGCATCATTGATCCCTCTGGACGCGCATGATCGGACGGGCGCGTGTTATTCTTGAAATGTGCGTCTTTGCGACGTACATGATGGGCCACTGTGTAATGGAAAGGAAAAGGTCATGCAGGCGTTCGACGACTTCACCGGCTCGGTGAGCGAGCGCAGCACGGTGCGAATGAATTTTCGCACGAAGCCGCATATCAAGCGGACCATTCAGCGTGCCGCGGCGCTTTCGGGCGTGGATGACTCGGTCTTCACCATCAACGCCGCATACAAGGCTGCGCTTGAGACTATCTCGACGCACGAACGCACCGTGCTCAGACCCGTGGATCATGAGGCGTTCTTCAACGCCCTCGATAATCCGCCGGCGCCCACCGAGCGGCTGCGCGAAGCCTTCGCGCGTCACGACCGGATGATCGAAAACCGCTAAGAGCGAAACTGCGTGCCAGAAGAAGAAATGAACATCGAGCCGCTCGACCCCAAGCGGCACGACCGAACGAGTTTCGCTTCCGGCGTTGGACCGGTTGACAACTATCTGCGCAAGACGGCGAACAAGCTGGCCCAGGCCGACAATGTGCGCGCCTTCGTTCTCGTCTCTAGGGAAGGCAGGATCGTCGGCTATTACACGCTGAACGCGCACGACATTCATTATTCCGATCTGCCGGGGTCCTTCGCCCGCAATCGGCCAAGTCATGGCCGGATTCCCGCTGCCTTCATCTCGATGATTGGGGTTGATGCCCGCTATCAGGGCCAAGGCTATGGTGGCCTCCTGCTCGCCGATGCTCTCAAGCGCATCTATCGGGCATCCCGTGACCTCGGAATCGCTGTTGTGCTTCTCGATGTTCTCGACTGCGGCGATCCGGTGCAAGTCGAGAGGCGCAAGCAGCTCTATCTGCGTTACGGCTTCCGAGCCCTGTCGGAGGCTCCGCTTCGCCTCTATCTGCCCGTCGCGACGATAGGCCAGCTGATAGAAGCGCCATAGAGCGCAATCCTCTCCGCACAAAGAGCGCATCATTGGCTGGCTCCTTTCGGCATGGGCCGACTCTTGGGGCCATATTCGGTGAGGACGAGCTTGGTGCCGGATTGCGCGACGATCACCGGCGCGACCGTGAGCCCGAGACGATCCTTCACGCGCTCTTCGAGAATGTAGATGGCGCGTCCGGTCTTCTCGCTGAGGTCGATCGCGTCGCCGTTCTGACCTCCGAGCGCAGTCAACAGGATAAAATCGCTCGGCCGCGCGACCTTCAGCGCCCAGCCAAGATCGCGCGGATGCACGACCACCAGTCGCTGCGGCAGCCGCACATAGGTCAGCGGATTGAAGGTGAAGCCCTTGGGATAGAGGACCCGCCCGTCGGGCAGTTGGATATCGAAGTCGAGGGTGTAGAAGGGAACAAGCGTCCGCACCCGGTCGGCGCCCGCGACGGCCAAGGGAGCCGCCTTGAGCGCGCTCCAATGCTCGCGCGGCCCGAAGGCCTTGCTCATATCCTTGGGCAGCGTCGCCACTTTGGCTTCGATCTCGGCGAGCGCATCGGGCTCGGCGATCGGCCATGTCCGGCCGATTTGGGCGGTGGATGCGTAGGCCGCACCGGCAAGCGTAGCGCCGGCCAGCAGCAGGGCCGCCAACGCGCGGGCAGCGCAGAAGTTAGTGCGGTCAGTCATCGCCGTCCTCCGGGTAGAAGGCGGCGAAGCCCTGCAGGCGCAGGCGCGCGCGTTCCGCCATCGCGGGGTCGATCTCGCAACCGAGATAGCGCCGGCCCGTCCTGAGGCAGGCTTCGCCCACGGCACCCGATCCGGCAAACCAGTCGCCGACAAGGCCGCCGGGCGGGCAGGACGTCTCGATCAGGGTTTCGAGCAGCTCGACCGGCTTTTCGGTCGGGTGGATGGCCCGGCCATGGCAATTCCGCACGACCAGGACCGAGCGCATCAGGCGAGGGCCGCCGTCCAGGCTGCGATAGTGGCCGACGCCGATATCGCCCATATGCGGGGGACGCGTCTTGCGCCGCACCGTTCTGGCTGTTGCGTCGGGCGTCGTGCGGACCGCATTATGGACCAGTCGCCACGGCGTGTCGGTCCGATAGAACTGCGCGACGATCTCATGGACCCGCCGGAAGCGATCGGCGTGGAAGCTGGTGCCGTTCTGCTTCTGCCAGATTACGTCCTGCGCCAGGCGCAACCGGGCCTTGTGAAGCGCCGGCGCGATCCGCAGGAAAGAGCGCAGCGAGCCGAAGATCCAGATCGATCCAGTCGGCCGCAGTGCCGCGCGCGCCAGCATCAGCCAGCCCTCGACCTGTCGATCCCAGCTCAGCGACGTGTCGCCATAGGGCGGATCGGCGATGATGAGGTCGAAAGGCCCTCTCGCCGGCATTTGCTCGCGACAGTCGCCCGTGAGCAGGATCGCAGAGCGGATGGCTGTGCCGGGGCTGTCGCCGGTGTTCAGGGGCGGGAGGCGAAACTTAGCGGCCATGGCGCCGCCTCCAATGCTCCGCCGGTGGATCGGGGAGGCCGACCAACGCCGCGACGAAGGCGACCAGGGCGATTGGGGTGAGCACCCAGACCAGCAAGCGGACGCTGCCATCCAGCCCCGGCACAAGCAGGAGCAGCAGGCTCTGCACCAGCAGCAGCAGGAAACCGCCAAATGCGAGGCGGATCGCCGTTTGCGACGGCTTGGCGGAGATGAGCCCGTTCACGAGCGCGGACCTTTTCGCAGGCGCGTCATCAGTTTGGCGGTGGACGCCGACAGGAACAGCAGCAGGAGGCCGGTCGCGAAACAGGACGCCGCCACCAGCGCCGTGGCCCGCAGCACAAGCATGGTGGGCTGGTGGAGCAGCAGGCCAGCGATCAGCACCAGCGACCCCATCATGACGGTTTCGATGCCGACCAGTCGAAAGCGCCAACGGAAGGATTCTGCCTCGAACCGTTCCTCGACCCGTTCTTCGACCATCTTTTCGATCAGGTCTTCATCGGGCCATTCCAGCTTCAGCTGGTCGGGATGAGGGGTGAAGAGACGCCGCATGACGATCAGACCTCCCCGCCCAGAATTTTGGCCGGATCGACGCCTGCCAACCGGCAGACCGCCTCGAGCGGCGACAGGCCCTGACGCAGCAATCCCTCGAAGGCGGCAACTTCGTCGGGCGCGGACGTGTTGATCCAGTAGGAGAAGGGATCGACCACGAGCCGCGCGATGCCCAGGCCCAGCGGTGAGTCGATGAAGACTTCCGAATAATTGGGCTTGGAGTTGCGGACCGATTTCAGGAGGTCGAGGACGAACCCCGAATAGTCGAGGATCTTGTTGTCGACCGCCCGGTCATAGGTCGAGCCCTGGAGCAGAAAGCGCGTCGCCGCATTTTCGAGGATGACCTGGCCGGTGCCCCCGAACAGCAGCAGGTCGTTCATGCTCTGGAGCACGATGCCGAACGACCCGCGATATTTCCGCGCGCGGCGATAGCCCTGGCCGAAGGCCTCGGCGAGCCGCGACAAATCCTGGCCATCGCCTCCGGTCATGAACTGGGCGGATTCGTCGCAGAGCACGAAGCGGGGACGGTCACGGGCGGACAGGTAAAGTTCCTGGGTGACCGCGTTGACCACCACCATCACGATCACGTTGAACAGGTCGGGCATCGCCTTCAGGCGTTCGAGTTCGAGCACCACGAATTCATCGGCGCGAATGTCGAGCGTCGAGGCCCCGTTGAAATAGTGACCATAGGCTCCGTCCGATCCGAAATCGCGCAGGTTGAAGGCCAGCTCGCGTGCCGTCGGAACCAGATGCTCGACGCGATCAAGATCGCTTTCGACGAGCGCGGGATAGGTGCCGAGCCATTCGCGCACCGCATCGATGCCGTGATCGGCGCGTCCGGTGTCGATCGTCCATTGGACCGCCGACTTGAGCAGGTTCCATTCGGAGGTGGTGACACCCTTGCGGGTCGAGGCATTGGCCATCTCGGCGACGATCGCGACCGCCATCGTGATCGCCGACTGCTTGTCGTCGCCGTCGAGCGCCAGCCCCATGTCGAAGGGGTTGAGGACCAGATGCTCCTCGCCGATGTCGATATAGCGGCCCGAGCACAGCGTGCAGAGCTTCCGGTACGACCCGCCGATATCGATGATGCGGATCAGCGCGCCATTGGCGTAATATTGCTGGCAGAGGTTGTTAAGCAAAAAGCTCTTGCCCGCGCCGCTCTCAGCCGAAACGATGAAATTGTAGTTGTTGATGCGCGGGTCGAAGAGGTCGAGCGTGATGAGCTGCCCCTTGCGGCCCGTGTAGAGCAGCGCAGGGCGACCGCCGCCGCGGAAATCGGTCTGGATCGGCGCCATCAGCACCGCAGCCTTCACCGGCATGCGGAAGTCGCGCTCCAGCATCCTGAGCGTCGACCGGTCGGGGTAAAGGCCGAACGGCAGGCTCATCACCAGCAGGGTCGGGTTGAGATAGCTCTCCTCCTGCATCGAGAAGGGCAGCGGCTCGCTTTCCCATAGCCGCTTGGCGCGCGCCGCCAGTTCGCGGGCGTGTGCCCGGTCTCGGCCGAACACCCAGACCGTCGGAATCACGCGCACGAACTTGGAGTTACCGGCTTCGTCGAGAATCCAGCCGATTTCATCGATCTGCTTGCCGACCTCGACGGCGAAGGAGCCCGCAGCCTTTTGCGCGGACAAGATCTGGGCGCGCTTGTGGATCTCGAATTGCGAATGATCGAACAGGATGTTCAGCGTGTAGAGGAATGGCCCGCCGATCTGGTCGCTGTCCTCCGAGGAGCCGCGCATGCCGCCCATCAGCCGGTTGGCGCGCTCTGCTGTGATCCTGCGCGCGGGTGCCTTTGGGGTCAGGCAGCGGGCTACCTGGTTGCCGAGAAACACCTCGGCACCTTCGAAAACGAGATCGGGGCCGGCGTCTATGATCTGCTTGGCGATCGGCGGGGCCCCGACCGTTGTGCCATCGGCGAACACGCCGGGGGCAGGAGCCGTCACGCCGTTGAACACGCGTCGGTAAAACGCGACCATCTCTTCGGGCTCGAGGCGGCGGATGCCGAGCTTGGAAAGCTGCTCCTCGACCTGGCGACGCAGATCGTCGCCGAGCGGGCGCCGCGTCTTGATCGACAGCAAGGTGCGGAAGTTCCGCACCGGGATTCCATGCAGCGCCTTTAGCCCGTGGCGGCCGCGGCTCAGATAGTCATGTGTCCGACGTGCCGAAGCCTGGATCAGCGGATCGTCGCGGGTCTTGAGATCGAGAAAAGCGTCGAGCGCATCGTCGATCAGCGGATCGGCGAAGGTGTGAAGCTGGAGGACCGTACCGTCCGGGAAATGGATGTTGAGCAGGCCCTGAAGCGCACCCTGAACGTGCGCGAACATATAGGCTGTCGGCACGATCTCCCACGCATGGCCCCAGGTATCGTCGAGGCACAGGAACGCTTCCGTGTCGCCGTCCCAGGCTATCAGCGGGAGATAGTCGGAAAAGCTGTCGCGGCGGACGGCGTTGCGCAGCCGCGCATAGCTAAGCCCTCCGCGGGATGTCGCCGCGCTCATGGCCGGGGTTCCGGCAGAGCGGGCTGGGGCGCGTCGGGCGTATCGCCCGGCGCGGCTGCCTGTTCCTTGACTTGGCCGAGCACGGGCGCCTTCGATGCCTGGCTGGGTGAGGACACCAAGGTTCCGCCCACGACCCATACCGGCTTGTCCACCACCGAATAGACGTAGCGCGGCATATAGAGGCGATCTGGCCGCTGCCGGTCGGCATAGGGAAGGATCAGCGTCCGCACCGTGCGCGCGGGCTTGAGCATCGGTGTCACCGGCGCATCGATCAGCCCCTTCAACTCGCGATAGACGCTGTCCTTATAGCTGCCATAAGCAGAGCCGCCCGCGACGACCTTGCCCGATTTGGCGGGCTTGCCGCCATTTTCCGCTGCCGTGCCGCGCAGCATTTTCTTGTCATTGGTGACTGCCGGATCGGACTTGGATACCACCCCGGCGACAGCATCCTCATAGGCCTTTTCCGGGTGGATGCACTGGCCGTGATCCTTGTTCTTGCAATCGAACTTCTCGGAATAGGGTGACATCATCGAGCCGACCGTGGCGCAGCCCGAGAGTCCGACGATCGCGGAAAGGGCGAGCATGACGCGCAGCGGAGGGCGCAAACCGGAGATCGGCATGGGGGGCGTTCCTTGGCTGGAGACAATCGGGCGCATCAGAACTTGCTCCCGACCGTTGGCTTGATTTCGAGGGCGAGGCCCTCCTGCACGACGACGACCACATCCTTGGCGGCGCCGACTTCGACGACGGGCCCCGCCTGGCGGGCTAGGTCCAGATAGAAATCGGTCAGCTTATCCGAGGACTTGGACAGGCCCCCGGCAATGCCGGACTTGGCCGCATCTCCGGCGTCGAGCGTGCGGACGCTGCCGAGCGCGGAGGTCGAGACGTCGCCGAAGGTGTTCTCGACCGATTGGGCGATGCCGGAAATGGTGCCTGCGATGAACGATCGAGCGAGCGTCGCGCCGGCCCGGGTCACCACTTTGCCCGACAGGCCTTTCTTGCCATCGGCATCGACGAAGAAGCCTTTGATCGCCTGATCGACAACGGCATGTTCGTCGAAATCGACGCACGAGATCGAGACGAGCTGGATCTCGACTCGCTCCTTGGCGAGGCTGCCCGTCGCGTTGCCGATGACGAAGCAACCCGCAAGGTTCGCCTTCACGTCGTTCGGGAGCACCGCTGGCGCCTGGACCCGCGCGATGATCGGTTCGGGGTTACTGGTCGCGTCCCGGCTCGCGAGCGCGTCGATGCCGGTCAGCAGTCGCGCTTTCATGAAACCAGGTGGCAAATAGATTGTCCTGGTCGCTTTTTTTGATCGCGCCCCGCCGGCCGCGCCTCCTTCCGCCGCGACTGCCGTGGTGGCCGCACCGATCGCGCCGACCTGCCGTTCGGTTGGAGGCGCAGGCGGGGCGGGGGGTGCCGTCGGCGCGGCGGGCGGCGCTGGCACTTTGTCCGCCTCGGCCTTCGCTTCGGGCGGCGACGGCGGATAGGCCGGCGCATCCCCCGGCAATGCCGGCGGGAGTCCGTCCTCGGCGGTCGGCGCCGGGCCATGAACGGCGCCTGCGGTGCCGGGAACGACCTTGCCCTCCTCGATCGCCGTGACACGGTCGCCGAGCAGCGTCTGCCCATCGAGGATCTTCTGCAGATCGCCGCGCAGCTTTACTTCAAGGCTGTCGCCACGCAGCCCCGCGCCCATGTCGAGCTTGGAGGCTTCGGGCGGCTTGGGCGGTTCCTTGCCGCCATGCGAAGACGCCGTGTAGAGACCGATGCCGAGCAGCGCGATCGTCGAGACCACGCCGAGCTGCTTGGCGCGCAGTTTCTGGTCAGACGTCAGCCGCTCCCATTGCGCGCGCAGATCGAAAAGTGCGGGACGGAGAGAAACGTCGTCATGGACGTCGCGCGGATCGGCCGGGGGCAAAGGGGCGCCCTTATCGGGGCCGGAGGCGTTTTCGGGGCTCATTGCTGGATACTCCGCCGCACGACGATCAGCCGCGCGGTCTCAGCCGGAGCCAGGCTCAGGCGATCGAGCGTGATCGAGAAGATGTCCGACCCCAGCGCGCCATCGAGAAAGTCGCGTTCGTCGAGCGTCACCGCGGTATTTGCCCTGACCAGATATTCGCTGACCGACAGCCCCGCGCCCTCGATCTCAAGGCGTCGGCGCTCGGTGAGCGAGACCGTTGGCACGTCGGCGATCATCAGCGGGGCGCTCGCCGGCGCAACCTCCGAAAAGGACGCAGGCACCCGGTCCTGCAGAATGGCCAGCGCGATTCCGACCGCGCGCTCCTCCTCGACCAGCGGCCCCAGCAGCGCGTCGTTCGCCCGAGCCCGCTGCGCGGTGCCCGGCATCAGCGTGACAGTCTGCGCCGGAATGTCGGCCGGTTCGGCGTAGAGCGGGTAGATGGCGCCATTGCAGGAGACGAAAAACTCCGAAGGCGTCGTCACATAGCTGCGGGTCTTCGCGCCGGCATCGTCGGTTTCGAGCACCAGGAACTTGATCCAGGCGTCCGACCCGCCGCGCTCGACCGCCAGGCCCTTTTCGGCCGAGAATCTGACGTCGTCGATCTCGCCGCCGACGCACACGACATGGTTCACGTCCCGGTTCGACAGCCGGATCCGGCTGGTCTGGTCAGGCAGCGCCGCGATCGATTGGGCGAGGGTGGTGGAGGACGCCGAAAGCAGCGTCATGAAGCAGGCAAGCCACAACGGGCCGACACGGCTTCGCTTACCGGACATCGGCATTGAAATTCTCCTCCTGAAGGGCGGTCAGCCAGAAGCGGCCGTTCTCGAGCGCGTATCGGATGTGCAGATCGCCCCGGAACTTGCGGATCACGCCGCCGATCACGCGCACCTTCTCGACGGGCACGACGATCTCGCTGCTCGTATAGGTGACGGGCTGATCGCCGCGGATGTAGGTCGCGATCGACAGCGTGGGATTGTTGCTGAGTTCATCCAGCAGCCGGCTGAGGCTGTCGCGCAGGCCGTTATAGCTGCTCGGATGGACGATCGTCAGCAGCTCCTGGAACTGGCGATCAGCGGAATAGGCAGAATAGGTGCCGGACAGGCTGACGATGTTGAACGTGATCGTGCGCAGATACGCCTGTGACGGCTTGTTCCCGGTCACATAGAGATCGCCGCCCGAACCGAAGGGCACGATCACCGTGCGACTGTTTTGGTTCGAGGTATAGAGGACGGTCCCCAGCACCGCGGTAATGCCGAACAGGCCGATGATCGCAAACTTGAGCAGCCGGTTCTCCTCGAACAGGTTCGCGGAGCCTTGGAGATAGCGGTGCAGATGCCAGCTCGGGCGCGTGTCGCCGATCATGTCGGTCGCGGCTTTACGTCGGAAAGGATGCCCCATGCGCTCTACTCGAAAAAGCGGGTCTGGGTCGGACCCGGATAGTGACGGAAGCGCGTGAGGCCCCAGCGCCAGGCCAGATGCGGGATGAATCCGCGCGGCTTGGTGCGCTTCCAGGGAATGAAGAGGAGAAGAACGCCAATGAGCGCCCAGCCGATGATCCCGCCGACGATGACCGCGACGAAGATCGTGCTCATCACGACGATGAACTCCTGACTGTCGAACCAGAGGATCTGGACCGGCCGGTGCAGGAACTGCGGAAGACGTTCATCCAACGTCCTTCTCCCTTGCTTCATCACGCATCAGCGTGATTTCCGAGAGGCGACCACCGCCCCCCGTCTCGAAAGGCGCGCCTGGCCGGAGGCCCGGCGCGGCGCGCCGAGGCTCAGATCACCATGCCGAAGGTCTGGAGGATCGAGTCCGCCTTGATCAGGCAGACCGCCGCCACGATCGTCGGGATGCCGATCATGATGTTGGAGAAGAGCCGCGAGACCCCGAACAGGAAGGCGGCGACGCCGCCCACGAAGCCGAGCGGACCCTTGACGCCCTGGTTGACCACGATGTCGTAGATGTCATAGCCGAGGTCGCCCGCCGCCGGCGCCGCGAAGGCGTGGGCGACGCCCGTGCCGGCGAGCGCCGCCACCAGCAGCAGAAGGGCGGCGTCGAGGGTGGTGAGCGTCCGGCTCCGCAGCCGTTCGAGAAAGGACCCCCTCCCGGCCAGATAGGCCGAGCCGAAGCCCTGCAGGCGAAGCAGTTTGAGCATTGATGGTCTCCTCAAGAAAGGAGCCGTCCGAAGACATGCCTGCCGGCTGCGATCGAAATCGTGTCCGGCCGACGGCAGTTCTGGACGGCTCCACAAGAGCACGGCCGCCGGCATCTCGGCCCTCGAACCGCCGGGCGCGCGCTCCTTCGAGCGGCTGCCGCGAGCGGTCGTGAGGCCCGCCAGATGGAAAGGGCGCGAGCGGACGATGCCCGCTGCCACGCGAGGCTCAGGGGCGCACACCGGCGCTTCCCTTCTGATCGACAAAGGCCTGGAGTTCCGCCTGCTGGAAGCCCGAGACCAGCTTGCCGTCGACGAACAGGGTCGGCGTGCCGCTGATCCCCATCTTGCGAACGGTGGCCGCATCCTTGGCGACCTTGTCATGCCCGGTCGCACATTTGAGAAGCGTCGCCGGCCTCGCGCCCGCATAGATGGCCTTGAAGGTCGCCTCCTTGTCGGGCGAGCAGAGGATATGCTCCGCTTTCGCCGCGGCTTCGGGATGGATGCCGCTCACGAAGTAGATGAGGCGCTGCACCGGCTTGCCCTCGGCGGCCTTGGCCAGCCAGAAGCGTTCGAGCGCCTGGCAATAGGGGCAGTCGGGGTCCGTGAACTCGATCACCTTGGGCGCACCGGCCGGGCCGATCAGCAGCGCATCGGCCGGGTCGATCGCGGCGAGTCGTTTGCGGGCATTGGCATCCTGCGCGAGGGCGGTGACGTTGAGCCCGTTGCGGTCATAGACCGCGGCGAAAAGCAGGTGCCCGCTTTCCGGCGCGAAATAGATGATGCGTCCGCCCGCGCTCGCCTGATAGATTGGCCCCTTCACGGGCGCAGGACCGAAATCCTCGAAGGTGAGGTTGGTGAAGGTCTGGCGCAGCTCGCGCTCGGCATCTGCCGCGGCGGCGGCGAGCGGCTCACTGGTCGCGGGGCCCGCCGGCGCATCTTGGGCAAATGCCGGCGTCGCCAGCACCAGCATCGCCGCGCCAAGCAGCTCAGCGGCGCGGCGCATGGGAAGCCTCCTTCACGAGACCGCCGGCTTGCGCGAAAATACGCGAGTCGACCTTGAGGGCGGTTCCGATGGAGATCGCGGTCGCCGTGGTGTTGGTGGGCGAGGGGGCCTGCGCCACGACCAGTCGGGGACGGATCGAATAGCTCGGACCATCCTGGACGACCGTCAGGTCGCCGCGCTGATCGCAGGGATAGGCCTCCGCGTCGCGGGGATTGTCCTGGGCCTGGGCGGGTGCGGCCAGCAGGGCCAGCGGCAGCATCACGGCAAGCCCGGAATGGGGGCGCATGTTCATAGGACAAGTCTCCTCGTGGCGCGGGACGGCGCTTGAATTTCGGGTTGGCTGGTGCGGACCGACTGTATTCGGGCTTCAGCCGGGGCTGCCGATGACCGTCGATCCGGTGCGGCACGAGAAATGACGGCGCCTCGAAAGGTCCGCAATAGGGAGGGCATTGAAGTGCCGATCCGGCGAAAGAAAGCTGAAAAGTCCGCAATTTGAATGCAAACGGCGGTCAGGCGCAGAATAGGCACGAAATGGCGTTGATCGGCACTTCAGTGCCGATTTGTTCAAAATTGGCGTAAAAATGGACCGATTTTCGCACTCAAAGAGGCGGCAGATACCGAAAGAGAGGAGGTGGAACGCAGATGGGCCGAGCAACACGCAGCTTCAAACTCCGGCTGTCCCCGGCCGGCATGGATGTCTTTATCGACTCGCATTGCCATCTTATTCGCACGACTCGCTGCCTCATCGCGTGGGGGACCACGCTGCATGTCGCGGTGAACTATCTCGACACCGTTCCGGCGAGCGCCATCGTCGAGCGCCTTGGCGAGTTGGGGGAAGCGCGGCTGAGCGGCAATGAAGAGCACCATGTCGGCGCGCCGCAGCGGCTATGGGACATCGCCTCGCGCATCGTCGATCGGATCCAGCGTGCCACGCCTGACCGCGAACCGCCGACTCTGGGCATGATCTATCTCCTCGCGCTCCAGCAGCTGCCCAACGCGAGAGGGGCCGATCTCATGGATGCGTTTGAGCGCACTCAGACCGCGCTGCGACGCCCGCAGGTCAATAACCGCACTATTCCATAGACCTGACCGCTCCAGTTCCGACAATTTGGCTGGGGTTCTTCTTGACCATGGTGGTATGTCCACCTAGCTATAAAAGCTCGATTGGCCTTGGCGGGCGGAATCTCCCGTAAGGAGACACGGAAATGTCGCACGAATGCGCGGCTTCCGTTGCTGAAAGTCCGCTCTCGCACGTCAAGTTGCAGTCCGGGCGACAGATAGAAGAGGCACGGAAGAAACTCGGTCTCACGCAGCGCCAATTAGCGCGGGAACTTGGTATGGGCGAGCGTTGGCTGCGGGAAATTGAGTCTGGCAACCCGAAATCTACTCTCGATGATCATTTGATCTGCGCCTATCGTCTCGGTCTGTCGACCGGACATATCCTGATACCGCTCCTCTTTGCCGGCCAACGCATGTCCTATCCATTGCAGCTCGCTGCCGGCGACCTCTGCGATCTCGAACGGCTTTGCATCGAGGTGATCGCGGAGCGCAAGCTCAACCAACTGACCAGAGCGCTGACGCCTATATGGCATGGCCCGACCCTTGCGATCGGACCGGCCTGATGATGTCGGCGTTCGATCCGATCATGCAGGAGCGCGTCTATCAGGCGCTGAGAGCGGACTATCTCGCTGGGCATTTCTCGGCCGGTGAAAAGCTCGATGTGCCCGAACTTGCCGATCGCTATCGGTCGAGCAAGACTCCGGTCAGGGAAGCAGCCTGCCGGTTGATGGGGGAAGGACTGATCGATCCCCATCCCGACGGTGGGTTCAGGATTGCGTTCGATGGACCGGACGATCTCATCGACCTTTACGCCTGGAATATGCATCTGATCCTGAGCCTGGTCCATGGCGTCCGGGAATCGATGCTCCGGGAAACCCTCGACCGCCTCGCCGGCGCTTCGATCGGTACCACGGCGATTGACCTTGCGACCCACACCGGCGCCATCTTCCTGGCGTTTGCGCAAGCCACCGGCAATCCGAGGGCCATCGCTACAATTCGCAATATGAACGAGCGGCTTTACTATCCGAGGATCTTGGAAATCACAGACACGAAGGAGGCCGCCAGGGAGTTGCGAACCCTCACCAACTCCGCCGTAACGGATGTCCAAAAGAACATTCGCCGGCGGATCGAAGCCTATCACGACCGGCGAATCCACCGTCAAAAAGCTGTTAGGGACTATCGCCACCAACGGCCAACATAAGAAAAACTGGCAGAATACATTGGCTTCGCTGTCTCGGGAGGCATTCCCGATGAATGTTGAGTTGGCGCGCACGGATACCGCGCCATTTTGTCGGGATATATTCCGACCATTCCCCGATTTGCTTCGGTTACCGTTGGACTGCCGCGAATTCTCGCGGCGGATCAAGAGGAGCGTGTCATGGAGCGCAATGACGAACAGCAACACGGCGACGTGATCGATCTCGGCGCGATCGTCGAGGAGACCAAGGGTCCCTCCGGCGACCGCGACGACTTCGTCGGTGGCCTTCGCCAAACCATCGGCCTGACGGACGAGTAACCGGCGCGGCTGCGGTTGCAGTCGCCCGGCGATCCATAAACCTATCTGGAGATATTTCGATGGAAACGGATACCAAAACATTGCCCGAGGACGTCCTGGATCTCGGTGATGTTTCCGAGCTGACCCGCGGGCCGGACGGGAACAAGGACGACCTCATGGGCGGACTCCGCACCAGTATCGGTATCGCCGAGGATTGAGCGATCGCCGCGTGCGGGTGCTTGCCGGCCGGATCCAGCAAGCGCCCGCATTTTTGAATGGGGCATGCTGGATGTTGTCCGTCCGCGAAAATCTACACCATTGTTTTTGCGGCGGCCGAGCGATCTTCCTCGATGCGGCAGCAGGACGCTATTTCTGCTTGCCTCCGGCAGGCGAGACCGCGTTCGAGGCATTTGTTAGGGGGGCGGCGAATCCCGAGCAGATCGACTGGCTCCGGTGCCGGAATATCCTGACGATCCAGCCAGCGGCCGTCACGTCTGCCACTCCATCTCATCCGAACGCGTTAGACACCTCCGCGCCCGTGGCACTACCGTTTGACGCCAACGCAGGCCTTATCGCCTTGGCTACGGTTGAAAGACTGTCGGCGCTGTTGATCCTGAAGATCAACGGATTTCCACGGATCTATCGGCATCTCGCTCGGAAACGACGCGCTACCCGATTGTCCGGAGGCACGGGGACCAGCTCAAACGTCGATGCCGTTGTCGGCGCTTTTGCCGCAACCGATTTTCTCTTTGGCCGCACGAACACTTGCCTGCCAAGATCGCTTGCCTTTCTCTCCATGTGCAATCGCCGGGGATATTATCCGCAGCTGGTTATCGGGGTTCGGGTGAACCCCTTTACCGCGCATTGCTGGATTCAGGACCAATCGCGAATCCTCACGGATTCGGTTGACCAGGTCCGTATCTTTACACCCATCCTGGCGCTCTGATGGCTCCCCGATACCTCATTGTGGAATCGCGTCGCGCAGAAATTCTGGATCTGTTCGCGACGCGCGTGCCCCCGCAGATCGGTCTCTCTATCGTTTATCGGGCGCGCCATGCCGTTCTTCTTGCCTCTGATCCGCAGTTGGTGACGGTGTTGCCGAATGGATGCGGGGCCATCTTCGGCTCACTGTTTTATCGACACGGACCCGGTCGCCGGATCGAAGCAATCGAGCCCGCTGAGGCTGAGCGCATCCTTGCCACTGGGGGTGCCTCGCTCATCGATCGCTACTGGGGTGGATATGTTGCACTTGTCGATGACCAACGCGGTCCTCGAATTATCCGCGATCCTTCGGGTGCATTACCATGCTATTTCGCCGGGCGACCTGATTGCCGCGTAATCGGCTCCGACCCAGCGATCCTGGCTGAGAGCGGGTTGTATCGCCCCCAGGTGGATTGGGGCTTCGTCAGTCGATACTTTTATTCTGGCGGCCAGCCCAGCGGCCGTACCGGCCTGGTTGGTCTGCACGAGGTCCAGAGAGGAACCGCTTTTCAACTACTGCAAGACGGTATCAGCACCGATACTCTCTGGACACCGTGGGATCATGTCCGTCGCGGAGAGCAACAGTCCGAACACGCCAATGCGGAGAACTTGGCAAGGGTTCTGCAATCCACTGTCGGCGCCCTATCTTCCCAGTTCGACCGGATCGTGCTTGGCGTGTCTGGAGGCCTCGACTCTTCCATTGTCGCTGCCGCTTTGCGCGCTGCGAACCGCAAGCTCTCCTGCATCACGCTCTCGACTGACGACCCGGATGGTGACGAGCGATACTATGCACGCACGCTATGCGAAAAACTCGACACGCATCTGGACGAGCGAAAACACGATCTGGATAAGATCGATCTCGGCGTGTCCAGCGTCGCACATCTCCCGCGGCCAATAGGCCGGCTTCAGGCTCAGGCCTATGATGCGGCTATCCTGGAGATCGCGCGGTATTACCAAGCAGACGCCATATTCACGGGCAATGGCGGCGACAATGTATTCGCATTCTCCTATTCGGCGTCACCGGTCGTCGATCGTTACGCAACCGAGGGGCTGGCTTTTGGTTCGGTTAAAACCCTTTTGGACATTTGCAAACTTTCGGGAGCCAGTTTTTGGCAAGCGCTCCTGACAGCGCACCGCATCTGGCGACGCCCGAGCTATGCCTATAGCTGGCGCACCGATCCAGAGTTTCTACATCCTGCCATTGCCGCGGTTCTCGATGGAGCAGACGATCAGCACCCTTGGCTCATCGCGCCGCGAGACGCGCTGCCGGGAAAATCAGGGCACATCGCGTTGCTGCTTCGCATCCAGCAGCAGTTGGACGGAATGGACCCAACAGCAGCGCCGCCTATCGTCAATCCCTTGATGAGTCAGCCTGTCATCGAATGCTGCCTTGGCATTCCGTCCTGGCAATGGGTGGCAAACGGTGAAAACAGGTCGATTGCGCGGCAGGCATTTTCCAATCGGCTTCCTCAGGCAATCGTGTCGAGGCAGTCGAAAGGAGGGCCGGATGCATTCTGCCAGGCAATCATATCCCGACACCGCGCTGCCATACGGGACCGTCTCCTCGGTGGTCATCTGGTCGAACGCGAAATCGCCGACCCCGCGGCTCTCGACGCGGCGCTCTCGGATGATCGCCCGGATCTCGGCGGAGCCCATGTTCGCATCATGGCGTTTCTCGATACCGAAGCCTGGATTGATCATTGGCTGGCCAAGTCAAACGCCCCGATTGATCGTGAAATCAACCTACCGGCGTGCCTCTCGTAGGCGATCCCATCCGGGAACTTCCGTCGCTGCGCGGCTATACGAAGGTCGGATATCCTTCAGCCAATAATCAAACCAGGCGATGCTGCGCTCATAGATCGATAGCCGATGCGCCGGTTGCCATTTGATGTGGTGCTCATCCGGATAGACATAAAGCTCCACCGGACCGTTGGCTTGCCTGAGCGCAGTGTAGCTTTCCAGCGCGGTGAGATATTCGTCGTCAGACAGTTGCATGAGGATCGGCGTTCTGACGGCCTCGGCGTTGCGCGCAAGAGAGATACGCTTCCAAAAGTCGTCGGCCGTCGCGGTCGGCGCTGGATATCCCTCCTCGACGAAATGGCGCGTTGCGGTCGGTCCCACGAGCAGCATCGAGGTCGGATCGAAGCAACAATTGCTTATCGCCGCAGCCGCGAACATCGGATCGTTGATCAAGCCGAACAAGACGGTCGAGGCTCCATCACTTAGTCCGGTGATTCCTATCTTGTCTCTATCGATCAGCCCGCGATCAGCGAGAATTTGGATCGCTTCCCTGAGGGAGGACTGAACACTTTTCCTGTCCGCGAAATCCTCCGTATCAGCCTTGCTGACCCCCGCTTCGTCCTTTGCACGAAAATAGCCGATGTCGCGAGGGCGGGCGAAGCTGAGAACCATGTATCCACGGTTGGCAAATGCCTGGATCGGATACTCGTCTCCGGTCCCGCCTCTCAGAAAGCCCCGTGTCTCATACTGCACGATGACAAGAGGATATTTCTTACCGGGCTCGTACCCGACAGGAAACACCAGGTCAGCATAGCTCTCTATTCCAAAATCATTCTTGAAACGAAGGCGTTCGGTAGCACCAAGCCTGATGTTTAGAAACTCAGGGTTCGGATCGAACAACTCCGTGGCCTCTCCTCTATCTAGATCGATAGCGACCAACCGCCTGGGATTGATCGAACTTTCCTGCAGGCAGATCAGCCGGCCTTTCCAAGGCTCGCACTGCACCAAGAGATCTTCAGTGCGATAGAGCCGGCGCAGCCGGCCAGTAGCCGGCGTCCATTCATAGATTGCGGTCACGCTCTCGGCCCAACCCTCCCGCCGAAAAAAGCGCACATGACGGCCATCTGTTGTCCACCACGGTTTGCTGACCCAGGACGAACACGGGGTCGCTCGGCAGACCTGCGTTTCGCCACTGCCGTCCTGGAAAGCCAACCTCCGATTCCAGAAGAAGTCGTCGCCTTGCGGCGGAATTACCCAAGCTGCTTTGCCGTTAGTGGAAAGGGCGACCTCGACTGCATCTGGAATGCTGCCGGAAGGCTGGAGGAACGCTCGACTTTCGGCTGCGTCGGCCTGCCGAACCACCCCGCTCGCGATGTCTAGGACAAACAACTCCTCGTCCATCGGACCCACTGCAAAAGGCCGGCTCCGGGTCATTGGCGAATAGCGGTCATCGAACTGAAACCCGTACCATGCTTCCTGATCGATCTTCGCAGAGGCTGCGACGAGGCCGGGCCGGGTTGCAAAAATGATCCCGCGACCATCTGCGGCGAACCCCAGATCGACGACATCGGTGGACGCCTTCGTAATTGCTGAACTCCCGCTACCATCCGTCCGCGCAAGCCAGGCTTGGGTCGTCGATCCAACTTTCTTTAGAAATGCGATCCATCGCCCATCAGGTGACCAATGTGGCGTGACGGTGACCGGTAGACCAGATGGGAACCCCGCTTTTCCACGGAACTCAAAGCTCCAGCGGATATAATCGCCACCGCTGTCAACGATCTTAGGCAGCGACCCGTGCCGCAAATCCACGACAACCATGGTGAGGCAATAACCGTTCGAGCCAGGGTCTGCTTGACGGATCTGAAAGGCGACGCGCTTGCCGTCGGGCGATATTGAGAATGCTTTTGCACTCGACGGGACCGTGTAGCTTGCTCCTATGTCGCGCAGCCGGACAAGGTCGATCGGCTCCAACGGCCGCTGAAGCTTATCCGGCGCGCTGGGGCCGGGCAAAATTCCCGCGCAACGCTCGCTGGCGTTTGCTGGAAACGCCAAGCCAAGCAACGCGGCCATGCCTATGCCGAGACCGGCCGGAACCGCCGCCATTACCAGCTCTTTGTGATCGTGAAGCTAATGACCCGGCCCGTTACTGACGTGTTCGTGCTGTCATAGGGGATGGCGATCGGATCGCTGGTACGGATCGGCGATGGTTTCTCGTTGAAGATATTCGTCGCGCTCAACGCCAATTCGAGCCCGTGCAAAACGCCTTGTGCTCCTTTGGGCGCATACCGGATGGTAGCATCGACCGTAGTAAATGAGCCGACATCTTCCGCTGGAAGGATCACATCATCGTTCGTTCCGCCCGTATAGTTTGCATAACCTGCGAATGTGACGTCGCGCTGCGTCCAGTTCACGCCGCCTCGGGCTCGCCAATGCGGCGGATTGAATATCCGCCCCACCAACTTCGTGGTTGGTTGTCCTGGACTGAGTTGCCGATTGCCCTCGAGGTAGCTGACCGACCCCATGAGATTGAGATGCTCGCCCGGTCCGAATTCGCGGTCGTAGGACGCCGACAGGTCGACGCCCCGCGTATGCTGCCGGGAGATGTTCTGGAGCCGATCATCGAAGATCGCGCTGATGTTTGCCGCGTTCAGCGGTTGGCCACTCGCATTGAGGAGCGGCGTATCGAGCGTGGCCAGCGCCGCGAGAACCTGCTGCTCGGATGGATTGTAGAGAATGAGGCCATCGAACATCGGATTGCCGAACGCGCGGTTCGTGTCGCCGATCGCTTCGACGATCCGTTGGCGAAATCGCACGTCAAAATAGCTGGCCTCGATGCGCAATCCGGGAAGGGGTTTGACTTCCACGGAGGTCGTCCAGGTTGTCGCTTTCTCCGGGCCGAGATCGCGACCGCCACCATAGAGTAGAAGCGCTGGCCGTCCGCCGAGGTTGTTCTGGAACCCGGTTCCCCGGATCAGTGTACCTTGGGTCGCCTGATACTGCTCGAACAACGTCGGCGCCTTGAAGGATTTGCCCCACGTCGCCTTGATTGCGATCGCGCGATGTGGCTCGTAGATCACGCCCAATTTCGGCGTGGCGAGATCGCCGACGCCGCGATAGTTCTCGTACCGCGAGGCAGCCGTAAGCCGGAGCCGATTTAGCAGCGGCCTGCTGTTTTCGGGGCCGACCAGCGGAATCGAGAGTTCGCCGTAAGCATAGTAATTCTCGCGGATCGGCGAGATATCCAGGGTCGTCGTGGTCGTACCGAAAAGCGTCCGGCGCGACGACGCATCGAGACCTACCGAACGATAGCCAGTCCCTACGGCAAAGCGAAGCTCGCCTCCGGGCAATTGAGCGAGGGGACCTTCACCGCTTATCTCCCCAGAATCGATCCGCCCATCGTATTGAATTCCAATAAGCGCAAGCTCCTCACCGCCCGAATAGATATGAGAGAGCAGATGAGACTTGCTCTGACCATGTGTGCCGGAGAGGGAGAGTTGCCAACGTGCAGGGAGCGAGATCCGAAGAGTGGGTGTGATCGAATAAGACTCGACAGTAGGCTGTGAACGCAATCCTTCAACCGTCACGTCCTTGTCGGGGAGATAAGGGAAATTCACCTCGGACGTCCGATGGCTATATTGCCCGTCGATCTCGAGCGTAACGCCCGGCGCGATTGCCTGATGGCCCGCCAAAACCGCCGAATATTGCTTGAGCTTGGGATAAAGGGTGGTGCTTCCATCAATCTGCCGCGTATACGACCTGTCGCTGGCGTTGATCGCGGTACTGCGCGAGAAGTCGAGCGCGACCAGAGCGCCGCCAGATCCCCAGCGTTTGCCGCCCACCAGATCGTATTGTTGTTGGAAATTGCCCCCCTCGGTAGATCCGCCGATACGTGCGGATGTTGTCAGACCGTTGAAATCACGCCGCAGCAGGACATTTGCCACGCCGGCAACAGCATCCGAGCCGTATATCGCCGATGCGCCATCTGCGACGATTTCGATACGGTCGACTGCGGCCAACGGGATTGCACTAATATCTACACCGGCGCCGACGGCGTCATAGGCGACGCGGTGGCCGTTTATCAATGTCAGCGTCGCATCGGCACCCAGACCACGAAGATTTAGATTGGATGATCCATTGACATTGTTGTTGCTGCCGCCCTGGTTCCCGCCACCGGCGACGCTCGGATTCTGTCCGCCATTGTAATTCTGTGGGATGCTCCGAATATAGTCGCCGAGGCCTGACTGTCCACTCAACAACACTTGCTCGCGTGTGGCACTTATGACCGGGCTTGTCCCTTGGCTGCCGCGAATTCGAGAGCCAGTCACCAGGATGTCTTGAACTTCCGTCGGACGATCGCTTGTCTCGCCCGACGCCTCGGATCGCCCCCGAATGATGACGACATCCTTTCGGAACTCAGCGATCAGGCCGGTGCCGGCGAGCAACGCCCTGACCGCCTCGTCCGCGCTGAAGGAGCCGTGGAGGCGCGGGGCTCTCATGCCGGCGACGGCCTTCCCGCTGAAAATTATCTCGCGGCCCGACTGGCGACTGACCGTGCGTAGGGCGTCTCCCAGATCGCCGGCCTCAACATTATAGTCCTGCCGACGACCATCGTCCGCCATGGCCGGCGTGGCGATGACCATCGCCCCCATCGCCGCCGCCACGAGCAGTCGCCCCCGAATGCCGATCGCCTTTACCCCCATTGATGATCCCCTTGGTCAATTCCGCCAATTTGACGGGACTTTCAGGGAGCATCGCCACAAAACTGCAATCTACGGGGTGGCTCCGATAAATTTCTTGCTATTTAGCCCGGAGGACGATTTCATCCTGTCGCGTGTGGTCGACTTTCAGGTCGAAAAGGCTCGCAAGCCGTTCGGCGACCTGCTCGGGGTCATCGACGCGGAACCGGCCTGAGACCGCCAGCGAGCCCACTCCAGAGTCGCCCGCGCGGATCGCGATGCCCGAACTGCGACTCGCTTCCGCAATCACCTCGGACAAGGGCGCCCGGTCGAATTCCTTGAGGATCGGGGTGGACAGCGGCGTGGCGAAAGACGTCTCGGCTCGAATGCGCGGGGCCGCGGTCAGATCAGGGATCGCGGCCAGGCCAAAGCTCAATTCCTCGCCGGGAGCCAGCCGCGTTACCGCCGGCTGACTCGCCTTGCCCGCACTGCCCGGCCCCGATGGACGCTCCACGTCGACCGCTCCACGCAGCAGGCGCACCGTCACCAGATTATCCTGGCCGACAATCACGTCGAAGATCGTTCCACGCGCCGTGACGCTGCCGTCGCCGGCAAATACGATGAATGGACGCGACTCATGCGCGACCTCGAAGCGGGCACGCCCTGTCTGTAAGCGCAGCTCGCGCCTATGGCTGTCGAACAGCGCGACGAGCGCGCTGCCACCCTCGAGCGTTACCGTCGAGCCATCGGCCAGCCTCACCATGTCCCTTTTACCACTCCGGGTCGAAAACACTTTGCGATCAGCAGCCGCCACCGCTGACGTATTCGGGACCGTCGCTAACTGCTCTTTCGGGAGAATGAAGGACGACAAGATACCCTGGCTGAACCATGCGCCCAGGCCGACAACCACGAACAGGCAGGCCACCATCGCTGCGTAGCGCCAGCGCGACGGCGCATCGTCATTGGCCGCCGGCTGCTCCTCGGCCCCGTTCGCCGATGAGCCCTTGGCTTCTTCGGCAAGAAACTTTCCGACCGCAAAAATCTCCCCGGCACGGTTATAGGCACCGCGATGCGCCGCTCCGAGCTTCAGCCAATGCTCAAAGGCCGCACGGTGCTGTTCCGCATCGGGCGCGCGCATGCGGGCGAACCAGAAGGACGCCTCTTCCAGCAACTGGTCTCGCCGAGGCGGACCTTCGGGCAATTCACCTTCAACCATCCTTGCCGACGCTTTTACTGATCCGAATGATCGCCTGGGCCACATGCCATTCGACGGTGCGAATGCTGATGCCGAGCCGGGCGGCTATCAGCTTATATTCCATGTCCTCGACTCGGTGTAGCAAATAGACCTCGCGTGTCTTGGGAGGGAGGGACTCGACGGCCGCCCGATACCGTTCCTGCATCTGGCTTATCTCTGCGGCCGCGTCAGGACCAAGCGGCTCGCGACCAAGTGCGAGATCCGCCTCGCCGAGTGACCTGGTCTTCGACCAGCGCCGGACGCGATCGGCAAGCAGATGCCGCAATATGCCCTGAAGATAGGCGCCGGGATTTTCCTGCGCTGCTGAGGATCGCGAGGCGGCAAGGCGCGCAAAGGCTTCCTGCACGAGGTCGGCGCGTTCGTCCTCGAGCCAGACCTTCGCCCGGAGCAGGGCTCGCAGCTTTGGCGCCTCGACCCGATAGATTGAATCGAGCTGATCGCGCCCGATGGCGCGGCCTTCGGCGTGGCGACAACGGCCGCCGTCGTTTGGGTGAAGCATGGTCTCAAACCACGCCTCGAGTGGGCGCATGACGACGCGCACCGCGAAGTTCATGTGAGTAAAATACCACGAGACGGCCACCCAGGGGCGGCGGGTTTCAAAGTAAGACGTGCAATCCCAACCGTCATGGATGGGCGCCAATGATGTCCCGCCAGGTCAATCCTACAGGCGGCCCCCGGCCTGATGATCCGCGCTGCTCTCGAAATCTGCATTAGATCCGTGTCGGATGCAAGCCACGGCGAGAGGCGCAATCCATTTCGCGTCCCGGCTCTCCGCTCACCGTCGAGACTCCAGGAGTTCCGGTCTCCCGAGCAAGCTGACCAATCCATCAAAATAGCTGTCCAGCATTTGAATCCCTTGCGATGAGAGTTCCACATTCATCCGGCGCGCGTCTTGAGGATCGGGTGCGAGCGATAGCAATCCGCCCTTGACCATCCTGTGAATGATTCTGAGCGCTGTACGCTCGCTTGCATTCGTCGCCGTGCAAAGACCCGTCAAGGAACGCGGCTTGCGATCCTTGCCTACATAGAGATCGAAAAGCATCTCAAGCGCGGGAAGCGCAAATAGGTCTCGACCGAATTGTTGCCCCATCAAGCGGTGTGCGTGTGCTGCCAAGCTGATCATGGCGCACCGGTCAATTGCCGCGAAGACGCTGGGGAGCATGCATGACATAGATCACCTGTTCGCCCGCGCTGGAGCGGACAGATCCGGTCGCGCAGGATGCCGATGCTCATTGACACACGCAGAAATAATCACTGGGCGATAGCACCATCGCCTGAACAAAGGTGCAGAGGCCATATGTTGCCCACGAATCGGACGGGTTATCTTCTGACTAAATATCGCCCGTGACATCAGAGACCTGAACAAACAAACGGTAAGCCTGCGACAGTACCGTATCGCGGGCTTCCAATTCCAGGCTGCGATCATGGTCTCGCCTGATGACTGTCGCGTGATCATGTCCATGCTCCGCTCGTGGAATGCCCAGCATGACAGTTCGTAGTCGGCGTTCTTGTAACATTTTGTCCTTAATCGATCTGTCGGGGCCGGTCCCGTCGTTTTCGAGCTACGCCGGGACTGATCGAGCCTTATCCGCGCGAGATGCTGGACGCTCCAACCATAAGGATCGGAGAGGGGAGTGGGATCAAGGGGCGGGGCCCTTGATCGGGTCCGTTCAATGGACACTATCCATGACCCAGATCTCAAACCTCCATCTTGAAACGGCCGCCGCTGAACTCGTCCGAAAACTCGGCGGAACCTGGACCGCCTCGGGCGGTATGTGCCATTGCCCAGCTCATGATGACCGGAGCCCGAGCCTGTCGGTGCGGGTCGGTGATCGCAGTCTGCTCTTCAAATGCTTTGCCGGATGCAGCGGTCTTGAGGTCATGCGCGCAATCCGCCGCCTGCACCTCGATGTTCCTGTGGACAAGGACGCCATTGTCCGCCCCCCTTCGCCCGCTGACACGATCAACCTGGAGCGGGCGCTCGCCGTCTGGGGCGAAACCCGGACGCCGCAGCAAACGCTAGTGGCGACCTATCTGGCGTCGCGAGGGATCACCCACCTGCCTGCGGCCCTGCGTTACCATCCGCGCACCCCGCTGGGGAAGAAACACTGCGTTTCCTTCAGGCCAGCGCTGATCGCCGCGGTTCGCGATGATGCCGGCATTACGGCGATCCAACGCTGCTTCTTCGATCGCGCAGGACCCTGGCTCGCCACCGATCTGCGCAAAGCGAAGCTAACCCTCGGTCGCCCTCTTACCGGGGCGGTGCGCCTCTATCGACCGACGCGATGCCTTGGTCTCGCAGAGGGGATCGAAACCGCTCTGTCGGCTGCGATCCTCCTCGATATTCCCGTCTGGGCAACACTTGGGAATGAACGGCTGGCGCGCGTCGCCATTCCCGATTTTGTCGATCAACTGATCCTCTTGCCCGACAACGATCAGGGCGGTCGCCTGGCAGCGAAACGGGCCCTCGACACCTATGCGCGTCCGGGTCGATTAATCAGAACCCTCTGGCCCTGGCGAGGCCTGAATGATTGGAACGATGTGCTGATGGAGGAACTGGGGTTGCGGGCGCGACGGCGAGCGGAGCGTATCGCCGCTTGACCACTGCACCGGGGAGCACAGTGCCCTTCCAGACTGATCGGACTGTCCATGCTGTCCAACCCTCGGCCGGAGACTGTGTCCCGCCGGGCGGGAAGAAGGGAAGGGGGAGGGGATCCGGTGCGGTTAGCGGTCTGGTGGTCAGGTCGCTCCGCACTGGAGAACTGCAATGACACAGCATGAAATCATCTATGTGCGTGCGCTCGACTGCTACAAGTCGCCGAACAACGTCCGCACCCAGAGTGATGCCGAGGCCGATGCCGAACTTGCGGCCAATATCGGCGAAACCAAGATCATCCTTGAGAACCTGATCGGCGTCCGAGCCCCGCGCAACAGCAAGAAGGGCAAGTACGAGATCTATGGCGGCGGCCGGCGGCTCGACGGCACCCACACCAATATCGCCGCGAGCACGCTCGACGAGGACTTCATGGTTCCCGTCCTGCTCGCCAAGACCGCCAAGGACGCGATCGAGATGAGCCTGATGGAGAATTACTTCCAGCTCCCCATGAATCCGGCCGATGAGTGCCGCGCGTTCCAATCCATCATCGAGCGCGAGAAGAAGAAGCCCATCGATGTCGCCAAGCGGTTCGGCAAGACCGAGCGCTTCGTCGATGGCCGCCTGCGTCTCGCCAATCTGGCCGCGCCGGTCTTCGAGGCGCTGCGGAAGGGCGAGATCACCATCGATGTCGCGATGGCTTATGCCCACACCTCGGACAGCGACCGGCAGGCCAAGGTGTTCGCTCAGATGGGCGCCAGCTATTACGGCCACAATGCGAACGAGATCCGCCGCGCCGTCGCCGTCGGCACCTACAAAGGCGGCGATCCCAAAGCCCTCCTCGTGGGCCGCGATACCTATCTCGACGCAGGCGGACGAATCGCGGCCGACCTCTACACCGACGAGCTGACCGAACTCTGGCTCGACGGCGGACTGGTCGAGAAGCTCGCCGACGAAGCCCTCGCTACGGCTGCGTCCGCTATCCGTGAACGGGAAGGCTTCGCCGAGGTGCGCGTCGTCACGGCGACCACCATCCCCTACACGGACACCTACCAGCTCACGCGCATTGTCGGCGAAAGGACGGCTCTGACACCGGAGGCCGAAGCGCGCCGGACGGAAATCGCCGCCGAACTCACCGAACTCGAAGAACTCGGCGAGGAAGCCGACGGCTACACCGAGGAGCAGGCGGAGCGGGTCGAGGCGCTCGAGGAAGAGATCGGCGAGATCCTCAACACGCCGGTGATCGTCTCGGCCAAGCAGAAGGCTTCCGCGATCGCCTATGTCATGATCGGCAAGGACGGCCAGCCCATCATTCATGAGCAGCTCTACGTGGCTCCCGTGGAAGATCCCGATGCGGCTGCCGGCGGCGAGGACGAGGACTCGGCGGATGAAGCCGGGGGTGCCGTCGAGGAGCCGGTCTCCGAGGCCGACGATGCGGTGGAGGCTCCGAGCGAGAGCTACAGCCAGAAGCTCAAGGATGAACTGGCGATGATGAAGACCGAACTGCTCGCGCTTCATGTCGCCAACGATCCGCACTTCGCTCTCGACCTCGGCACCTTCATCATGGTCGACAAGGCCTCCCGGCTCGGTTTCGGCAGCATGCCGAGCGACCTGAGCGCCAACGCACCGTCCCCCCGCGTCGCCGGCTTCAAGAGCGAAACCCCGGCGGCCGAAGCCTGGGGCCGGCTCGATGAAGCCCTCGACCGGAGCTGGATCAACCACAAGGAGATCCACGAGCGCTACGATGCCTTCTGCGCGCTCGACGATAGCGCCCGGGCCAGCTGGCTCGGTTGGGCGATCGCCCGGACGCTTCACGCCGTCCCGGACGGCCAGAGCGGGACCAGCTTTATCAACCATCTGGGTGCCAAGCTCCGCATCGATGTCGCGGCCTGGTGGCGGCCGACCGCGCGCAACTTCTTCAACCGCATCAATAAGGCTGTGGTGCTGAAGCTGTTCGAGACGGTCGGTGGGATCGAACTGAGGAACCGTTATGCGGCCTCGCGCAAGTTCGACCTGGAAGCGTCGGCCGAGAAGCTGTTCGCCGGCCAGATCATCGGCGAAGCCGAGATCAAGGACCGGGCGCTTGCCTGGCTTCCCGGGCCGATGCGGTTCGTCCCCGAAGGCTTCGACGACGAACCGGAGCTGTTCGGGGACGACCTGCCGCCGGCCGCCAACGACACGTCCGCCGACGTGTCTGAACCGGACGACGGCGAGGCTGAACCGCTGCCCGAAGCGGCCTGACGCTTCGAAACTCGGGGCCGCGGCTGCCGCTGCGGCCCCATCTTTCAACTTAGCGAGGACCAGCGCGATGAAACGTGTCGAGCGCGACCCTGAGGGCGGCTGGATCGCCCGCCGGGCGGACGGCACCCTCATTCCAGACGACGATTTCCGCTGGAACAGCCGTTCTGCGGCCCGGGGAGCCGTGCACGAAGCCGAGCTGCTCGACCCTTTCGATCCCAATCACGTGCGCGCCGCTTTGGGTGCAAACCACCCGAAATCCTGACGTATTGCGTTCGCTAGGCAAGCTGTCCCCGGCTTGCTCGCCCCCGCTCGACAACGGAACGGTCGGTCCCGAACGCCTCGGCTCCGTGACGGCGCCCGATCGCGCCTGCCTCTGCCTCCTTCATGATCGAGGCCTTCATGCCCATCGAGATCGTCATCGGGCTGCCCCACCTGAACGAGGGACCCATCCTTGCCAGGGCCCGCCGCTTGCAACTTCCCACCCTGATCTCCGCCAACGCCCTTTCTTCCTGGTCCAGTCGACGAGGATGGCGAGAATGGACCGGATGGCGATTGGCCCAGCTCGCCAACGCAGAGGGATTGGCCTCGCTCGACCTCGACAGCGCCGGCTTCGTGGCGATGGCCAGATACCGGGGATTTCCGTGGAGCATCGACGACTATTTCCGTCTTGCTCAGGCATTCCCGTTTCGCCGCATCGCAAGCCTCGATTATTGCACCGAGCATGAGATCGCCTCGGACAGGGAAGAGGTGCTTGACCGGATCTCGCGAACGATCCGTGCCAACCGGGATTGTCGCGACCGTGCCGCCGATCTCGGACTGCTCAGTCGCTTCATGCCGGTCCTTCAAGGCCGGCGCCCGGACGATTATGAACGGTGCGTCGACGCGCTCTGGCTCTCGATCCGTCCCGGCGCCATATTGGGTGTCGGATCGATGTGCCGCCGGGAGATCGGCGGACCGGAAGGGTTGGTCGCGGTCGTAGAACATCTGGACCGCATCCTCCCAGCCGCCGTCAGGCTCCACGCCTTCGGAGTGAAAGGTTCCGCGCTTCAATACCTGTCCGCGTTTGAGGGGCGGATCGCCTCGATCGACAGTCAGGCCTATGGCATCGCAGCCCGCAGAGACGCTTACCGACGCTGCGTGTCGAAATCCGATACGCTGGTGGCCGAGCACATGGAGGTCTGGACACGCCAGCAGCTCATGCGCCTGTCCGAACCCGTTCGGCACCTGCCCGCCGAGAATGCATCACCCATCCCGGTTCGATCATATGACTCCTGGGAGGCCGCGATTGCTCAGGCGCGTTCCCAAATTCGCGGTCTGATCGAGAGCGGCGACCTGGACCACGACGCAATGACGACCGGATGGATCGAGCAATGGGCAGCCGACATCTATAACGCTGCACGGCGACGATCCACGCCGAAGTCATAGCCTTGATCGCCGACCAAATACCCGATGGCGGCTCGTCAGGCTCGAGACGTTCGTGCCGGGAAACGATCGGCTGCCCGGCAGAAATCCTGATATTCATCCATGTCCGCTAGAGTGGGCTTCTTTCCATTGTTCCCGCTCTTCGAGCCGGAAGAAAGCTCGATAGCCAGAAGCATCATACGCTTCGTCTCGTCATGGTCCGAAACGACACTTGGCTGATACTTGGTAGGGAGATTCATCCCGCGGGTTCCAATCAGAGCGCTTCGATCCATCTTTCCCGGAAGTCGCGCGATACAGTGACCGCGTCGCCTCCAAGTCCGAGGGCGTCAAAATACGCGCGAGCACCCATGAAGCGCAAGTTTTCACGCGTGCGGGAATGGCCCTGCGACGCAGTCTCCGAAATCCCGGATCACGCAACAAGCCGATATCGCGCGGCGAACAGCCTTAGGAGGGAAGGGGGAGGGAATCCGGCGAGGCGAGGGCGGTTGGCTCTCGCCGCATCGCCGGAGATCCTCATGACACTCTCGCTTTTCGCCGCACCCGATGCGGCCGATCGTCCCTGCGCCAAAGCCACGGCGCTTTTCGATATCGCCCGCATTCTCGCCGACCGCCTCGCCAAGGGCGGCAGCATTTCGCGCCAGATGCTCAAGAGCCTGATGCAAAAACGCGTCGGCGGCTCCGACGCCTGGGGTGACTGGTCGATGCGCGACGCTTATGATGCGCTCGAAACGGCGCAGGTGCTGCTCGCCCTCGATCAGGCGGCAGGGCTCATCGATTATGCGGATCCTGCTGCGGCCGCCGCCGCGCGAGACCGCCTGATATCCGGGCTACCGACCCAGACCTATCGCAGCGAAAAGCAGGTCGAGCTTCAGCAATTCTCGACCCCGCTGCAACTCGCCTGGCTCGCGGCGCAGGCCGCGCGCTTGACCGATACCGACACGGTCCTCGAACCCTCCGCGGGCACCGGCATGCTCGCGGTCCATGCCCGCCAGATCGGAGCCAGCCTCCTGCTCAACGAGCGCGACCCGCTACGCGCCGATCTCCTGTCGCTCGCGCTCGACCAGTGCGTCACCCGGCACGATGCCGAATTCATTCACGACCTGCTCGACCCGACCATTCGTCCGAGCGTCGTCCTCATCAACCCTCCCTTCTCGCGCAGTGAAGGCCGGGGGCAGGACCGCCATGCCGGCGCGCGTCACCTCCGGTCCGCGCTGTTGCGCCTTTCCCCACAAGGACGCTGCGTCGCGATCATGTCGCCCGCTTTCGCTCGGGGCGGCACCGGCAGCAAAGGCTATGAGACGGTCAGCGCCCTGGTCCCGCCGCGCTTCGAGATCTCGATCAACGGCCAGCCTTATGCGAAGCATGGCACGTCCATCTCGATCCGCCTGCTCGTCTTCGACAAGGGGTGGACCGGCGAATCCGAGTGCCATGTCGCCGACGATATCCGCCAGGCCCTCGCGATCGCTCGCGACGTGCCGCCCCGCCTCGACGATATACCCACGCCACCCGAGCCGGTCGAACCGGCGCAGTCTGCGAGTCCGAGGCTGGCACTTCCTGCCCGGGTGGGCGGACTGTTTGCCAGGGTCGAACCGACACGCCAGATAGCGCCGCCCGTGCGCCCGATCGTCTCGGGCGAGCCCGAACTGCTCACCTACGAGGTGCTGGAGACCCCGCCGCCCGCCGGCGAGCAGATCGGTGTTTACATACCTTGGCGGCTCTCCCGCATGGTCTTCGAGCAGGCCAATCCGCACCCGGACCAACTGGTCGAGTCCGTCGCGATGGCGTCGATCCTGCCACCGGTGCCGACCTATCGCCCGATGTTGCCGCCGCGCGCCGTCGCGGCCCTCTCGGACGCCCAGCTCGAAACCGTCATCTATGCGGGCCAAGCCTTCGAGCGCGACCTGCCTGGCCGCTACGTCCCCAATGATGCGGGCACGCTGCTGACGCCCAATGCCGCCGGCCATGTCTACCGCATGGGCTATATGGTCGGCGACGGCACCGGCGTCGGCAAGGGGCAGCAGATCGCTGCGTGCATCATGGACCGTTGGTGCCGTGGGCAACGTCGTGCCGTCTGGATTTCCAAGAGCGCCGCCTTGCTCGAAGACGCCCGTCGCGATTGGACCGCGCTCGGTGGCATGGCCATCGATGTCCAGCCGCTCGACGCCTTTCTCTTCGGCACGTCGATCACGATGGACAGCGGCATCCTCTATCTCACCTTCGCGACCCTGCGATCCCAGCGCGACGATGCGCTCTCCCGCCTGCAGCAGGTGCTCGCCTGGCTGGGCCCCGATTTCGATGGCGTCATCGCCTTCGATGAAGCTCATGAGATGGCGAACGCGGCGGGCACCGAGACCAAATTCGGTACCCAGAAGGGCTCGGAGCAGGGATTGGCCGGCGTCCGCCTCCAAAATCTTCTATCGCGCGCCTGCATCCTCTATAACAGCGCGACGGGCGCAACCGACCCCGCCAACCTCTGCTATGCGAGCCGCCTTGGGCTGTGGGGAGAGGGATCATCCTTCGAAACCCGCGAAGCCTTTATGACCGCGCTTGGCAGCGGCGGCATCGCGGCAATGGAGATCGTTGCCCGCGATCTGAAAGCGCTTGGCCTCTACACCGCCCGCGCGCTCACGTTCCGCGGTGTCGAATATGACCCGCTCGAACATGAACTCACGCCCACGCAGATCCGCATTTATGACGAATATGCCGACGCTTGGGCGCTGATCCACCAGAACCTCGATGACGTCCTCAAGGAAACCAATGTCGTTGACCGGATGAGCGGCCGGTCGCTCAATGGTCAGGCCAAGGGCGCGGCGCTCTCCCGCTTCGAGAGCGCCAAGCAACGCTTCTTCGGCCAGCTCCTGATCGCGATGAAGCTGCCGACGATGCTGACCGCGATCCAACAGGACGTCGCCGAAGCGCGACATGCGGTCGTCCAACTCGTCACGACGGCCGAGGCGATGCTGGACCGGCGGCTGGCCGACCTGCCCGCGGATGAACGTGCTCATCTCGATATCGAGCTTTCACCCCGTGAATATGTCTAATGTGGAGCTCCACATTAAACGTATTCTTTGCAGTCGCAGTTTATGTCGAGCGTGGCGGCGAGAGACGCAGGTTTCCTTCGGTTTTCCATGATTT
>JARFNK010000020.1 GCA_029167225.1 Sphingobium arseniciresistens | reverse complement strand
CTCCTGGTCGACCGCGTGCTCGAGGTCGGCAGCTTCCGCCACGACCAGATCGAGCCCGCACCCGACATCGGCACCCCATGGCCGTCCGACTATATCGCCGGCGTCGTCCGCAGGCCTGAAGGCTTCGTCGTCCTCGTCAACATCGCCCGCATCTTCTCTCAAGACCCCGCAACACTCGCAAACCCAAACGCCACCGCAGCCTGAACCCGCCGACGCGGAGCTATTGGCATCCGGTCTTGGCCGGCGTGACAGGCGCGCCCACGAGTCTTGGTTTCGATCATGGGATTTCCGCTGACCCGCAGATGCAGTCGACGCCCAAACATGCCAGCTAACAGACGATAAAATCCCGAGATTTTCTCCGTTCATGTTGCAGCGCAGCGCTGCTGCAGACGCTCTTGCTATGCTGGGAAGAAGGTGTTGCTGTTGGTCTGGTGGGGTGGGTTCGCTTTGCGATGCACAATGAACGAGAACGATTGTCGATCAGGCCACATGCTTGGGCGGTTGCGGCGTAATGAGGAAAAGTGTAACATATTCAATCGGTTCTGGTCCGGCAGAAAAATGAACATCCCATGGCCTCGTGGCGTCAAGGCCATCCTTGGAGAATGGTAGCAAGATGAAGGGGGCACTCGGGACGGAACTGGTCGAAGACCCTCAGGACATGGATAGACCTGCCCGCTATCTGGCCCTGATTGCGCAGGTCGCCGGGAAGCTGCTCGCCGCGCGGGATCCCGCGATCATGGTTGATGAGTTGTTCCTGCTCATCCAGCGGGAACTCAGGCTCGATGTCTTCTTCAACTATCGCTTTGCGAATGGACGGCTGGAGCTTGAGGCCCATGGCGGCCTGACGGAGAGCGAGGCGGCAGCCGGGGCTACTTTGGAGATCGGTCAGGCGGTATGCGGCTGCGCAGCGCGGGACCGTGCCCGTATTCATGCGACGCGCGTCCAGCAATCGGATGAACCGCTGGTGGCGTTCGTGCGCGACGTCGGGCTGAACGCCTATGCCTGCACCCCGCTGGTCCAGGGCGACACCCTCCTTGGCACGCTAGGGTTTGGACGGCGCTGGGCGGAGCGGTTCGAGGATGACGAACTGCATTTCCTGCATAGCATCTGCGACTATGTAGCCCTCGCCAAGCATCGGCTCCGCCAGGAGCGGATACTTCGCGAAGCGCTGGAGGCAAAGGAGGCGCTGCTCGAGGAACTGAACCACCGGGTGCGTAATTCGCTGCAGCTTGTGGTCGGCCTGCTGTCTCTCGAAGCGAACAGCACGTCGCAGGTCGATCCGCGGCGCGCCATCAGGCAGGCCGCGGACCGGATATTGGTGATGGCGGCGGTGCATCAGCGCCTTTATGTCGGTGGGGTACTCGGCGATGTTGCCATCGGCGGCTTGCTGACTGAACTGGTGAGCGGCGTGCTGGAGGGGCACGAGCGTGCATCCGTGGTTGATGCGGATGCGGTTTCCTTGCCAGTGGAGGCGACAGTGGCGTTGGCGATCGCGTTCGACGAGTTGCTGCGCGCCTGCCTTGCCGGGCGGATCGACCGTGAAAGCCATGTCCAGATATGCATCGCCAGCGAGGAGGGCGGACGGATCGACCTCAACTGCCGGATTGCGGGCAGGACGGGGGCAGAGCCTGTTTCCGAGCCGCAACCGAACGAGAAAGTGATGGGGGCGGTGTTGCGGCAGTTGCGTGCGAGCGTGCAGTGGCATGATCGCCCGATGGATGGCTTCACGCTGAGCATGACCCGACCGGGAGCGCGCGGTTGAGCGTGGAGATGCAAGGGGGCCAACGCCTCGCCATTGTCGAGGACGAGGCGATGATCGCGATGATGATCCAGGAAGTGCTGATCGAGCAGGGATATGAGGTTGCCTGGATCGCCGATACTCTCAACGGCGCTGGTTCCATGGTCGCCCTCGATCCGCCCGACATGGTGCTGTGCGATATCAAACTGCTTGGAGGAGACAGCGGGCTGGACGTGGCCGTGATGCTGCGTGAACGCGATATCCCGTGCCTGTTCATCAGCGGCAACTGCCCTTCGGCGGAGGATGCCGGCCAGGTTGCGCTGGGCTGCCTCGCCAAACCCTTTCCACAGAACCGCCTGACACATGCCGTTTCCGCCGCTTTTTCCGCGATCGACGGGCAAATGCCTGCCGATGTGCCTCCGGGCATGACGCTGTATTAGGTGCAACCGCGAGGATGGCGCTGCCGCTGCTTCATTGCCTGGAGCAAGGCAGGATCGCCTTTCCGGTTGCAGGATATAAATGAGGCGCTATAGGCTGGCCACCGTGCGGGCGTGGTGAAACTGGTAGACGCGCCGGACTCAAAATCCGGTTCCGAAAGGAGTGTCGGTTCGATTCCGACCGCCCGCACCATCAAAAAACTGGCTGAAATCAGTCCTTTTTGTATTGCTCGAGACCGTTGAGCTTGTAGCAAATTTTTCCAAGAATTCGTCACGCGGGTCTGACACGGTGGTAGAATCGTGGCTTTGGCATAATCTTGTTTTGTCAGGGGCGGTTTCGGCGTCCTGTCATTGAGGTGTTCCCTTGGTTGTTGCCATTCAGACGTAGGGTCTCGTTCCTTCACGATGATTGCCATCACCTCGGCGGGGGCTTCCCGCCCAGTTTCGAGTGCGGCCCGATGTGGTTGTAATCGTGCCGTGCTGCCAATGCCGTTGCCGCTTCGATTGCTGTGCCGAAAGGGCGAGATGTAAACGGGGCATGGTTGGAAGGGATCGTCAGGGTGATCCGGGCCGGGATCGCACGCAGGAGCTCACGAGCGATCGACGTTCGAAAGAAAAGGTCGCCATTGCTCCGGGCCTCTCCTTATAATCTATTTATGGCTTGTCGCATCAGGATGCAGACCCAGGTGGCGGCGGGCCTTTGCCAAGATTTTCATGTCTTTCCTGAAAAGCAGAGCAACGGGCGCTACGTTCAGATGAGTTTCTTCCTTTTTCGTTGGTGCTACGAAGGCCGCCTTTGACGGTTTGCCGCGTGCTTCTGCGCCGGCAGGAGCGGGGCTCCTCAGTGTAAAAGGTCATACATTTTGTGATCTCCTCACAATAGGTCTGACCTCTTGACTTTTGTCGAGCTTCGCGGGACATAAAGTGCAATCGGGGCAAGGCTGCTCGATCCATGAGTCTTCATGTGGCAAACGTAGTTTGTGGAGCGGTCGGCGTGAAAGGCATGAAATGTGGCTTTCGCGACATTTTTTGGAGGTGGCGTCCGTTAAGCTTTTCGATGTTTAACAGTTGAATTTACGTGAAATAGATCATTTATTTGAAGTTTCCTAAAATATAATTCGTAATAAAATTACAAAAGATAATAAATATAATAAAAATAATAATCCTTATAAGAATATAATATGCATTATTACTTATAGTTTGCATATTAATATTAAAAATAGGGTAAAATGGAGGGGATTTTCATATGAAGAATTTCTCGATACTGGCTACGGCCAGCGTAATTGCGTTCGCAGCCGCTCTGCCTGCTCACGCTCAGTCCGAAGCACCGCTCAACCCGCAGCCTGTTCCTCAGTCCGCTCAGTCCGCGACGGTTGAGGATATCATCGTGACGGGGAGCCGTATCGCTCGTCCAGGCTTTGAAGCGCCGACCCCCGTTACTGCCGTTCAGACGTCAGATCTTGCGCGACAGGCCCCCGGTGCAATCGCCGATGGCCTCAATCAGTTGCCGCAGTTCCAGAACTCGATCAACACGCAGAGCCGAGCGACCAGCACGGGTGGCGCGCAGAATACGGGCAATTATCTGAACATGCGCGCTCTTGGCCCAAACCGGGTTTTGGTGCTGCAGGATGGCCTGCGGATGCCGGTCAGCGGCAATAATGGTGGCGTGGACATCTCATTGGTGCCTTCCATGCTGATCGAGCGGGTTGAGGTTGTCACTGGCGGAGCCTCGGCAATTTACGGATCTGATGCCGTTTCTGGCGTGGTTAACTTCATTCTCGACAAGCATCTGACCGGGCTCAAGGGGCTGGCCCAAGGGGGTATTGCGACCAATGGCCATTTCCCGTCATATCGCCTTGGCCTCGCAGGCGGCGTTTCGCTCATGGACGATCGCCTGCATATCGTGGCTAGTGCCGAGCGCTACTACACCGCTCCGCTAGACCGGCGATATTTGCCGATCATCGGCCAGACATGGTCGCTCAACGGCAACGGGACTGCCGGAAGCCCGTTTGCGGCGATCAACGGAACGCGTACGACGCTGCTTTCCAACCAGGGCATCGTTGCATCCGGACCGCTTGCCGGGCAGTTCAATGCGAATGGCGACATCGTGCCGCTCAACTTAGGGACGCCCACGTCGGTTCCGGGGATCAGCATCGGCGGCGATGGCGGTATTTTCGATCAGCTGAATGGGACAACCGCTTCCTCCCAGCTCATGAACCAGTTTTTCGTGCGCCCTGAATATGATTTCGGCAGCGGCATCATCGGGTTCGTGTCGGTCGGTTACAACACATCAAAATATAAGGGAAATCCAGGCGCTCTCTTCGTCCGGCAAATCCGGATATTCAATGATAATGCCTATCTGAAACCCGCCCAGGTCGCGGCACTGGGCTCCACATCGTCTTTCGATGTCGGACGCATCTTCACCGAAGGGCCACAGCACGACGTCACGCAGAAGAGTGACAGCCTTGTTATCAACGCCGGGCTGAAGGGGAATCTCGGGGGCAGCTTCAAGTGGGACATCGGCTATTCGCATTCCAAGACGGATTTTTACAGCGGGCAGCGTGATATCCAGTTCTCGAAATTCTATGCGTCGGTCGATGCCGTTCGTGATCCTGTCAGCGGCAATATCGTCTGTCGGCCCACGCTCGATCCCGATCCGGCGATCAGGGCCCGCTACGCCAGCTGCGCTCCACTCAACATCTTCGGTAATAACGGGACCAACGCTGCCAAAGAGGCTGCCTATGATTACTTTTGGGATACGTCCTTCTTCAAGACAAAAAATAAAATGGATAGCATCCAGGCGACACTGACCGGCGACCTTTTCAAACTGCCCGCCGGAGCGGTGTCATTTGCGCTGGGTGCTGAATATCGCCATGTATCGATAGACCAGACCAGCAATGGTGATCCCAGCATCGCGATTGACTTCACCGGACTGCGCGGTGTCCTGAGTAATCAGAGAACGAAATTCCGCTTGAACAACAACGGTGTTGGCAACGGATCTCAGAACGTAAAGGAAATATTCGGAGAACTGGATGTCCCGGTTCTGAAAGATTCAGGCATAGGATCTCTCGACCTGAACGGTGGTATCCGTCTTACGGACTACAGTACCAGCGGCCGTGTTACCACATGGAAAGTAGGTAGTGTTTTCGAGCCGTTGGAAGGCTTACGGTTTCGTGGATCATATTCTCGCGATATCCGCGCACCTACACTGTTCGAACTCTTCTCGGCTCAGCAGAACTCGTCACAGAGTTTCTTTGATCAGTTAACCGGGCGCAACGCCACGTTGCAGATCGTCTCTGGCGGTAACGCAGCATTGAAACCGGAAATCGCCAAGACTCTGACGCTTGGCGTAGTGTTGCGGCCCGTTTTCTTGCAGGGCCTGAGTTTCTCGATGGATTATTATAATATCGACATCAAGGCCGCAATTTCATCGCCGTTCACCGCGCAGCAGATTCTCGATAATTGTGCCATAAGCAATTATACCGCGCCCGTTTGTGACAATGTGGTGCGGCCGATCAGTGCAACGGATCCGTCTCCGGGTAATTTCCCGACAGCGATCCTCGTGACGAATGCGAACCTTGCCAGCCAGCTTGTCCGTGGCATTGATTATGAGCTTGCCTATGCCTTCGATCTGGGCGGCGGGCGTGTCAGCGTCCGGGCGCTCGCGACGCAAGTGCTTAAGTTCAACCAGCAGAACGCGGCCGGCCAGCCGGTGCGCGCATTGGCGGGGACGGCCGATTTCGCGACCACGCCGCTTCCGAAATGGCGCGGCGTTTTTGACGTCACCTATGTCAGCGGCGGCTTCACCGCCGGCATACAGGAGCGCTATATCGGCTCCTTTGATCGGTCCCACGTACAATATTACGTCGCCAATCATGTGCCGTCGATTGTCTATACGGACATGAATGTCTCGTACAAAATCCCAAACAAATTTGGGGAAGTCGAGATGTTCGCCGTGGTAAATAACCTTTTGGACACGCACCCGCCGATCACGCCGGCGCAGCAGACTGCTCCCGGGCTGTTCACACCATATTATGTCAACACCTACAGCCCAATCGGACGCACGGTGACGGTCGGCGTGCGGTTCAAATTATGACGGTCTTGGTGCCGGTCCTGCGATTTTCGTCGCAGGACCGGTCCCGTCCTGGGCGGGGTGCAAACGCGCGCGTGCCGAACGGACTGTTCTGGAACTGATTCCGATGCGATTGCATCGGTTCGGCGAGCCTGGATTTTGGATTGAGCGCCTTTTTCCGGAACCGCAGGATTTCAACCTGCCTGGAAACGGTTCTGGCGCGAAATACTGACTGCCAGCCTGCGGCCACATTTTAAAAAACTGGAGGTAAAGCCTTGTCCAGCTTCAATCGGCGCCACTTTCTTCAAGGCGTACGGGCCTTGCTTCCTCTCTCGGCCGCCACTGTAGCCCCCGGGCTTATTGCCGCGCCACCTGCAGGCCGGCGCGCCGGCGCTCCCTCGCCGTTGGTCGTTCAGGATCAGGGCAGCTTCATGGTTGGGGGGACGGTCGTCAAGACGCCAGGCGTGTTCGACTCCACGAATGTGACATCGACTGGCAATGTCGCGCCCGCTGGACAGACGCTGCATGGCGATCATCTCTACACATTCTATCAGGTCCCGGAAAATCCGCGAAAGCTGCCGCTCGTCATGTGGCATGGCTATGGTCAGTTTTCGAAGACGTGGGAGACGACGCCGGACGGTCGCGAGGGCTATCAAAACATCTTTTTGCGGCGGGGTTTCAAAGTCTATCTCGTCGATCAGCCCAGACGTGGGAATGCCGGTCGGTCGACGGTGGCGGCGTCGATCCCTGCAACGACCGACGACCAGCAATTTTATGAGATTTTCCGTATAGGCATGTGGCCGAGCTACTTCCCCGGTGTCCAGTTTCCGCGTGATCCCGAATCGTTGAATCAGTATTTTCGTCAAATGACGCCAAACACCGGCTCATATGATATGGCCGTCAATACGGCCGCGATGGCGGAATTGTTCGAGAAGATCGGTCCGGGAATTCTTGTTACGCACTCGCAAAGTGGCGGCCAGGGATGGCGCACGGCTATCAAATCGAAAAATATTCGTGGCATTGTTGCTTATGAACCGGGCAGTAATTTCGTCTTTCCGGAAGGCGAAGTGCCACCACCTGTCCGGAGTTCAGGCAGTGATCTCGCAGCCGACGGCATCGCCAGGGACGACTTCATGCGCCTCACCACCATTCCGATCGTCATCTACTATGGCGATAATATTCCGGCGGAACCCACACCCCATGGCGGACCGGACCTGTGGCGCGCGCGCCTGCAGATGGCGAAATTGTGGAGAGATGCCGTCAACCGACACGGTGGGGATGTCACGTTGGTACATCTGCCGGAAATCGGTATCAGGGGAAACACGCATTTCCCCTTTTCCGACCTCAACAATGTGCAGATCGCCGATCTCATGTCCGAATTTCTGCGCAAGAAGCGATTGGACTGAGTGTGTGGCGCCTGATGCGATAAGCCGGACGCTTACGTGCGGGGACTGATCCATCCATCCTGATGCGGCCGAGGAGCGCAAGGCCCTTCAGCGAATATCGATCAGGGCTTCACCACGCGCGACGATCTTGCCGTCGGCCAGGGTCGTGACGAGTTCCACAGTGGCCAAACCCTCTTCGATCGAGACCACCCGCGCGCGACATGTCGGCGCCCCATGGACCGGCGTGACCGCCACAAAGCGCGTGCTGAACGCGCGGATGCGTTCCTGCGGTACAAAATCCGTCAATACCCGCCCCATATAGGCCATGATCAGCATGCCATGCGCGATCACATCGTCGCGCCCTTTTGCCCTGGCGGCGTCAATGTCTATGTGCGAGGGCTGGTGATCTCCCGATGCACCCGCAAACAGCGCCAGGGTCTTGCGCGAAATCGGGTCGATAGCGAGCGGGGGAAGCTCCATGTTTACGGCAAGGGGGAACGTGCTCATGTTGTCGCCTCCGGGTGGCGAAGGGCGATGGTGAAATCGATCTCCGCCAGTGTTTCCTCACCGCGCATGACGGTTGTCCGCTTGACGACGAACTCGAGCTGGCCGCCTTTCTTGGTATAGACATCTGTGATCCTGCGGCGGAGCATCAGGCTGTCTCCGGCATAAGCCATGCCCAGATAGGTAAAACTCTGTTCCGCATGGGTCGTCTTGGTAAGGTCGCCGCCAAGTTCGGCGAGCCATCCCAATGGATCGGGGATGTCCAGCTCTATGGCGTTGCTGAGAAATGTGGGCGGCGCCGGCAAGTCTCGGTGCCCCGCCCGAATGGCGGCATCGACGTCGAGATAGATTGGGTCGGTCAGGCCGATGGTGCGTGAAAAGAAACGCAGCCGACCGCGTTCGAGCTCTATGGGAAGAGAGGCTATCGGGTGTTTCAGGGCGCGTTCGCGATCAATATACATGGGACCACTCGTTCTGGCGGGACGAACAGGGCTACAGACAGTCATAGATGGCGTTGTAATAGACACCGTTCAAAGACTTTGCCCCGAACTGGCACTGGTTCATCACATAGCTGAGCGCGATACCGTGCTCGGCATCGGCAATGGAAAGCGACCCTCCGGTGCCATACCAATAGCAGGTCCGCGGGCTCGGTCGCATGAAGGGCAGGGGACCGCGCTCCTTCTTCTCCAGCGGGGCGAGGGCATAGCCAAGACCCCAGCGGATAGGCTTCATATAGTAGGAGTCGATCCCGCGAAACTGTTCCTGAAAGATCATCGAGATCGTTTCGCGCGAGAGCAGCTTGACGCCGCGCGACACGCCTCCGTTGCTCAGCACGGTCATGATCCGGCCAAGACCACGGGCATTGGCATGACCGGTGCTGCCGCCAAATTCGGTGCGCCGCCATTCGGGCGAGTTGAACAGGGCCTGCGCGTCGCGCTTCTGCCCGGAAAAGGAGCCCAGGCGCGTGCGGATCGAGATGTCTCGCTCTACAGCCAGCCCGTCATCCGGGTCCGCTGGCGCGGTCGCGGCTTCAGGCGTGTTGGGGCCATTGGATTGCTCGGCGGGATAGACCGTCGCTACGCGCCCGAACATGTCATCGGCAAGGCCGAGGTAGAAATCGGCGTCGAGCGGACCGGTGATCTCGTCGGCGATGAACCGGCTGAGCTTTTTGCCGGTCACTCGTCGCACCAGTTCGGCATTGAGATGGCCGAACGAACTGGCATGATAGGAGCCACGCGTTCCCGGTTCCCACCAGGGAGCCTGGGCGGCGAGCCGAGCTGTCGCCCCTTCCATATCCATCGCCAGGGCAAGATCGAAGGGCGGTTCCCATGCCGGCAGACCGACCGTATGGCTCAGGAGGTGGCGGACCTGCGCCTTTTCCTTCCCGTTCTGGGCGAATTCCGGCCAATAGTCGGCGACAGGCGCGAACAGGTCGAGTTCACCGCGGTCCGCGAGCATCAGGACGGCCAAGCTGGTGACTGTCTTGCTTGCCGAGAAGACATTGACGATCATGTCCTGCGTCCATGGTCCCGAATGGTCCTTGTCGCGCCAGCCGCCCCAAAGGTCGATCACCGGCTCGCCGTTGATGCTGACGTAAAGGCTGGCGCCGACTTCGCGCCCGGCGGCGACATTGTCGGCGAGCAGTTGCTGGACGCGGTCAAAGCGCGGGTCGCAATATCCGTTCACATCAGCCATGATCATTCTCGCATTTTGTCCGGTTGTTGTGCCGGCCATCGGCGGCCGCCGCGTGAAATCGCCGCGCGCTCATTTTCCGATAACGCCCTTCGCATGCAAGGTTGCGATCTTTTCGCCGGACAGTCCGAGCAGTTCGTGCAGGATCTTGTCCGTATGCTCCCCGATCTTCGGCCCCAGGTGCCGGACCTCCCCCTTGAACCCTGAAAAGCGACCTGCGGGAGAAGCCATGCGCACCGGTTTGCCGGTTTCCGGATCATCGAGCGTGATGATGGAGCCGCGTGCCCTGATGTGCGGGTCTGCAATGATTTCCTCCGCCGAGTAGATCGGGCCAACCGCAAGCCCGGCCCTGCCGCAGATATCGAGCAACTCGGACATGGTGAGGGACTGCGTCCAGGCACCCACCTTGCCTTCGACTTCCGCCCGATGCGTAACGCGGCCGGCGGCGTCATTGTCAAAGACTTTGAGCGTTTCGTCGCCGATGACGATACGCAGCTGACGCCAGAGTTTCTCAGTCGAGCAGGCGATGACGGCATAGAGCCCGTCCTTGGTCGTGAAGAGGCCATGTGGCGACCAGCGTGGGCTCGAATTGCCCATCCGCTCCATGCGCGATCCGGTCTCGTCATAGGTGACTATCATGTCCTCCATCATGCTGAGGATTGGTTCGTAGAGACCCAGGTCGATCTTTTGTGGATCGCCGGTCAGATCCCGCTGGCGCAGCGCAAGCATCAGGGCAAAGGCACCGTAGATTCCGGCGATACCGTCACCCAGCATGGCATAGCCGGACTGTATTGGCGGTCCGCCTGGCAGGCCTGTGCGATTGGTCAGCCCTGCGAACGCTTCGGCCACACGGGCGAAACCGGGGCGCTCTTCATACGGGCCCGAGCCGAAAGCCGTAAGGTGATAATAGATGAGATCCGTTTTGCACTTCACGAGATCCTCAAACTCCATCGCCCACTTCTTGAGTGCTGCAGAGCGGAAGTTCACGATCAGGATATCGCAATGACTCACCAGACTCTTGAAGACGTCTCGGCCTTCCTCGCTGTTGAAGTCGAGTGTGATACTTTGCCGGTTGCGCGCGATAACTTTCCACCAGACAGATATGTCACCTCGCATCGGCGGGATGTGCCGCATCCAGTCCCCCTGCGGCTGTTCGACCTTGATCACTTCCGCGCCATATTCGGAAAGCTGCGAGGCGGCATAGGGCGCTGCAAGAAACGTCGCGGCGTCAAGGATGCGGATGCCGGTGAGCGGCCCAGATGTCATGGTTCCAACCTTCTCATGCACAATTGTCTCTCTGCAGCCCTCCACTGACGGGGAGGGCTGCCTTCGGTGTAAGTTCAGTTCGCGGCCGCCGGCGCTGCCTCATCGACGTCGCGCGCTCCGCGCGAGGCCAGCCACAGGCAAAGGGCAGCGATGACGTTGAGGCCGAGCGTAGCGATGAGCGCCCGGCCAACGGAATTGGCACCCCCCAGATAGTCCGAGATCATGCCAGTCATCAGCGGACCCAGGCCGACGCCGAGCAGGTTGACGAGAAATTGTTCGATCGAGGCAACAGAGCCGCGCATGCGTTCCGGCGTGACTGAAACGATGACAGCCAGCGGCGCGGCATAATGGGTGCCAAGCGTGAAGCCGAGCAGCAGCACAAAAAGGATGACGATCCACGGTTCCGGACCGAAGGCGATTCCCGCCGCTGCGGGCAAGGACAAGGTGAGCGCGCAACTCGGCACGATCCACAGTCGATCGACCCGGCCCTTGGCGATCCAGTCGCCCAGAAAGCCAGAGAGGAAGGTCGCGGCGAATTTCACGACGCCCGCGGCCAGGCCAACGATGAAGCCGGCCTCTACGAGGGAAAAGCCCTGCTCGCGGATGAGCAGAGGCGTGATCCACGTCCAGACAGAGGCTACGTTCATCGATGCCAGGGTAAACCCGGCGGTGCTGAGCAGGATTGTGGGCGACTTCATGAAGAAGAGTATCGCCTCGCTCATCGGTGCCGGGGACGCGGCAACGCCGCCAATGTCGCTCTTTCGTTTCGGCTCTTCGAGCGAGAACCACATGATGAAGGCCATGATGATGCCTGGCAGTCCGGCAACCAGAAACACATGGCGCCAGCCCCAGGTGTGCGCGATCGCCCCTCCCGCAGCGAAGACGAGACCCGTGCCGATGGCCACGCCGGAAAAGACCACCCCCATGGCACTTGCGCGTTGCTTTGCCGGAAACAGGTTCGAAATGAGCGACTGGATTGAAGGCGAAGTCGCAGATTCGGCTGCGCCAACGCCCATGCGCATCGCAAACAGGTGCCAATAGCTCGTGGCGGCGACGCCGAGCGTGGTGAGGGCGCTCCAGATACCGAGCATGAGCGCAAACAGGCGCACGCGATTGGTACGGTCAAGCAGCCAGCCCATCGGCAGGATGAAGATCGAAAAGGCAAGCGCATGTGCCACGCCGCCCAGCGCGCCAAGTTGGGTGTCGCTGAGCTGAAATTCATGTTTGATCGGCTCGATCACGACGGAAATGACGAAGCGATCTACCGAGTGCAGCGTGTAAACGATCGTGAACAGTGCGGTCGCCAGCCAGGCCCCACGGGGAGTAGATGCGTCGATCTTGTTCACAAGAGTTCCTCTCCGCCAGCCACTGTTTAATGGTCCGTCCTTTTAATAGTCCTTTGCATACGAGCCGATGTCAAGTGCGTAACGCCCGGCCTCTCGCTTCATTCGGTTGGCAAGGCGGATTGCCGTCACTGGATAGTCAGCCCGCTATCGACGACGAGCACTTGTCCGGTGGTTTTGCTGGAGTCTTCTGTCGCCAGATAAAGCACTGTGCGGGCGACCTCTGCGGGCTCGATGAGGCCGAGCAGGTGGCTGTCGTCCTTGAGATCTGTCGGCTTCCGGTTGCCCTGCCGCGCCATGACGCGTTCGGTGAGGGTGCGGCCGGGCGCGATGCAGTTCACTCGAATGCCGAATTCGGCATATTGGACCGCGAGCGCCCGCGTCAGCGAGGAAACCGCGCCCTTGGCGGCGGCATAGGCGTTGCGGCCCTTGACGCCGATGATCGCGTTGACCGAGGTCATGTTAACGATCGACCCGCCGCCATTTTCAATCATGTGCGGGATAACCAGCCGGCAGCCCAGCCAGGTTCCGAACACATCAACCCGCATCTTGAGCCAGAATTCGTCGTTGGAAACTTGTGTGATCGGTCCGTCGTTCAGCGTCGATCCGCCAACATTGTTGTGCAGGACATCGATTTTTCCATAGGTGCGGATCGCGGTATCCACCAATGCCTTCATCTGCGTCTCATCGGAGACGTCGGTCGGCACGAAGATCGCCTCTCCACCGCCGGCGAGTACGGCCTGGCGCGCTGCCTCGCCCGTTTCCTCGTTATATTCCGCGATGACGACCCTGGCGCCTTCGCGGGCAAGCAGTTCCACCGAAGCGCGGCCGATGCCGCCGCCGCCGCCGGTGACGAGCGCCACCTTGCCTTCCATTCTCAACGCTTCTCTCCTTCGATCCGTGGCCGCCTCGCGCGTGCCTGCAAAAATTGTTGGACACAAAGAGCCTCCTCGCAAACGGCGAGGCGGCCGTATCGATCAGGCCATTAGCCGGTCATTCAGCGCCCGCATGTCAGCCGCGATGTCGGCGGATTGAGCCAGCCCTTCGATCGTCGCTTCGAACGCATCGGCACCGGCCTTGTCGAAGCCGCCAAAAGCCAGGCAGTCCATGAGCTTGCGGCGCAGGTCTGCGCGCGACATGGGCATCATGAAATTGCCCTTTGCCTCAGTCACCTGCGCCGAAAAGACCGTATCGCCGATGACCGCCTCGACCCTGGCGGGCGTGACGTTGCGGCCCATGGTGCGTTCGAACTCCGGATCGACGATCGGCGTCACCTTCGCGGCCACCGCGAGAATGTCGGGACGGTGTAGCGCCTCTGCCGTGAAATCGGCCAGGCTGACCGAACCGTTCACCAGGGCGCAGGCGATATTGTAGCAGATGCTGAACTGCGCCCGTACCACAGTGTCGGGCGCGCGGCGAACCTCAAGCGGGGTGCCGACCGCTTGATTGCCCTGAGAATTGATGTGGACGCGGATCTCTGTCACCTTGGTCCAGTCAAATCCGGCCTGACTGCGCACCTCAAGCGCCGCGTCGATGGCGCAATGGTTCATCCGGCAGCTGGGATAGGGCTTGTAGGACAAGTCGATGAAGTGATAGCGCTCGCCGAGTCCATCCCGCAAGACGTCCGGATCGAGCGCGCCCTGCAGGTAGGTCCGGCTCAGCCCGTCGATACCCTCGAACACATTCTGGGCGCCGCGGACATTCTTCCGTGCCAGCGCTACGGCCGTCATCGCGGCGCGTGCGCCGAAGCCGGGCTGCATGCGCTTGGTGAGCGCGCCATCGCGAGTGACCTGATGTGTGCCGGACGCCTGGGTATAGGCGATGCCGATCGCATTGACCGTGTCCTCGACGCTCAGGTTCAGGATCCGCGCTGCAGCGGCCGCGGCGGCAAAATAGGAAAACAGCGCGCTGTAAATGAAGCCTGCCTGGATCAGGCCGATGCGCGTGGCGACACCCAGTCGACAGATCAGCTCCAGGCCCGTCGCCACGGCCGTATAGAATTCCTGGCCACTGACGGGTCGGTCCGCCATTTCGACGGCGGCGAGCGCGGCCGGAACGACGGAGATGCCGCCATGCAGGATGGCCTTGTCATGGGTGTCGTCATAGTCGCAGGCATGGGCCATGATGCCGTTGATCCAGGCGGCGTTGGGGGCGGGTACGCGCAGGTCGGTCCACAGCACCTGCGACTCGCCCTTGCCGCCCCAGTCACGCACGACATCGAGCACTTCCTGAACACCCGGCGCGCGATAGCCCGCGATCGCGCAAGCCAGCGTGTCATAGACATTGAGCCGGGCCGCCGCGACCGCGGCGGGCGGCAGATCGGCAAAGGTCAGGCGGGACGAGAATTCCGCAAAGATTCGAGCGAAGTCCGCGGAGCTTTCCTGCTCCTTCGTGTTTGGATTTTCCATCAGCATTGTATCCGTACCTCCGGGCTGGCTGGTTTTGCGCGACGGAGCCTGAGCCAGCGTCATGGCAATAATGGGCCGATAGCGAGCCCGACGTCGGCCATGCCGGCAACCTGCCAGCAGGCATCGCGCAGCCTGTCCGATGCGTCGCGCGACAGTTTGCGCATCGCCAGTTCATCGAATTTGGCATCGAGTTCGCTGTCGGTCATCGGTCGCTCCCGGCTGCCCCGCGCATGCGTGACATGCGCGTCGATCACCGCGCCGTCGGCCAATATGATCTGGACCTTCGCCTCGCCCTTGCCCAGGCGGGGATCGGCCTCCGCCCCGATCCGGTCGCGCAGGGCGACGACCGTCGGATCGAAGATGCTTTCCGTTTGCGTCGCGGCCAGTCCCACCGATCGTCCAAGCAGCGCCACCGCCGCCCAGTGGAAGACGCTGACATGCGATTCCAGCGGTGTTTGCGGTGTAGGCTTGCCGGTCAGTTTGAGGACGAGGGGGTTTACGATGAGCTGAATGCGCGCGAGCGTCGCACCGACGGGCAACTGCGCCAGAGCCTGCTGGCAGGCATCGATCACCGGATGGATGACGATGCCGCAGGGGTAGGGCTTGTACCTGTTTTCCAGCATTTCGTGGCGTTCGCCCAGGCCATCCAGCGCAATTGCGGCATCCGTGCCCTTGGCATAGACGTCGATGAACCCGCCCGGCGCTTCAAGCGCATTGTCTGTGCAATCAAAGCCGTGAGCCGCGAGCAGCGCGGCCAGCACACCCGCCTGGGCGGCGTAGCCGGGCCGGAAATGGGCGGTCATCGTGCCATGTGTCGAGCGGAAACCGGATGCCTGGGATGCCGCCAGGCCGATTGCCCATACCATATGCTGCTCGTCCAGCCCGACGAGGCAGCCAACGGCTGCCGCGACGCCGATCGGGCCGCTGAACCCGTTGACGTAGAAGTTCGGATCGATCGGGGAAGGCGGCTGCACCAGCATGTTGGCGACGCGGCACTGCATCTCGATACCCAGCGCCAACGCACGGAGGAATGCTTCGCCATCGATGGGCCGTGTCTGCGCGAGCGCAAAAAGGGCAGCCGCCGCCGGCCCGCTGGGATGCGCGACGGTCGGGAGATGTGCATCATCATAGGCGAGCACGGAGGATGAGATGCAGTTGACGAACGCGGCGCTGGCCACGTCGCTCATCAGGCGATGGCCGATGAGTGCCGCCTTCTGGCCACCGTGCTTTTCGGCCACATATCGCGCCGCGATCCTTGATGCCTCTTCCTCGCTGCCGCCGATAGCGACCCCGATCCAGTTGAGGAAGGCGCGTGCTGCCTCATGCCGCACGACGGAGGGCAGACTGGCGTAACGTACGCCGACGGCATAGCGCGCCAGGGCGCGGGTCAGGCCATCGTCCCTGTCCACGCCGCCCGGCGAAAGGCCGCCCTTATGTTCTGGATCGGTTTGGAGCACTGCCTCCGTCACCCCCGGTCGTTCCTAACCCAGCTTGCGGTTAGGCGTGGTTGTCTGGAAATAAGGAGAAATCGAGCTGACGCCCGCATCGACCGGAAGGGTGACGGCGGTGATCCAGCGTGCTTCGTCACTGGCCAGGAACAGTACGGCATAGCCGATGTCCCAGCCCGTGCCCTCTGTCTTCAAAACCGATATCTCGCGGCGATATGCGCGCACGTCATCGGGTAGACCCTTGCCATAGACTACCGGCGTGTAAACGAAGCCGGGCGCGACATTGTTGACCCGGATGCCGTCCTTTCCGTGATTGCCGGCAAGCGTGCGGGTGAGATTGACGATCGCACCCTTTGACGTCGGGTAGAAGAGATTGGGGTGGCCGCCGTGCAGACCGGTGACCGAGCCGATGTTGATGATCGATCCGCCGCCGACCTTGCGCATCTCCGGTACGGAATAGCGCGTCATCATGACGATGGATTTGATATTTAGCGCCATGCCGCGGTCCCATTCGTCGAGATCGACTGTTTCGGCGTCGCCGCGGATCTTGCTGGTGCCCACGACGTTCACGAGGATGTCGAGCCGACCATAATGGTTCACGGTTTCCTCGACTGCGCGCCTGCAATCGGCTTCCACGCTCGCATCGCCCTGAATAGCGAAGCAGGTGCCGCCTTCCGCGCGAATCATTCGCGCCGTTTCCTCGGCCGCTTCGAGATTATAGTCGAACAGGCCGACGCTTGCGCCGTGCCGCGCGAGCAAAATGGCTGACCCCCTGCCGTTGCCGATGCCATCCGCTGAGGAACCCGCGCCGCTGACCAGGGCGACCTTGCCGGCGACGCGGTTGCCTTTGCCCCCCGGCAGCCCTTCGACGGTCTCAAATTCAGCCATATACTCTTCCGCCCCTCCTAAAGGCAGCGCCGTCAGACGCTTTCGCCGACGGCGTCGTTCGATCCAGGTCGTTGGACGCTTAATGACGTCGCGATCCTAAGCGACGCCCCATGCTCCATATCGTGCGCCGCCTGCTGCGGATGACGCGCACCTTACACTTTGGCGCGTCAATCGCAAGAGGTCGGACCTTTTAATTGACCTGCCCATCGCGTGATTGTAACTCTGATTCCCGCCGGCGCCGGAGACATATTCGGCAACCGCGACACTAAGGCGCGGCGGCGCGCAACGAGCATTTACGAGCCGTCTGAAGCCGGGATGGGGAAGAGGATATTCATGGCCGAGGCTGTTCTGGACGCTGATCTGCCGATCATCGATTCGCATCATCACCTCTACTCCAGCAATCACTGGACCGACGGCAGCCCTTATCTGCTCCCCGAATTTGCCCATGACCTGGGGAGCGGGCACCGGATTGTCTCCACCATATATGTCGAATGTGGAATGTTGCAGCGCATGTCGGGGCCAGATCATCTGCGCCCGGCGGGCGAAGCGGCTTTTGCAGCCGTGATGGCGCGCCTGGCCGAGACCGGTCATTTCGGACCAACGCGCGCCTGCGAGGGGTTTGTGGGGCATGCCGATCTCACCTCTGGTCCGTTGATAGAGGAAACGCTTGTCGCTCTGCATGACGCGAGCGAAGGCCGGCTGCGCGGCATCCGTAGCTCGGCGACCTGGGATCCAGACCCTGATCTGGCGCCCGGCGCGCGGGCCTATGCGCCGCAGGGCCTCATGGCTGATCCCGCGTTTCGCGCGGGAGTAAAAATGCTGGCGGACCACAATCTCGTCTATGACGCATGGCAATATTATCCGCAGCTCAGCGATCTCGGCGAACTGGCGGATGCCGTACCCGACGCTACGATCGTCTGCGGCCATTGCGGCGGTCTGGTCGGCAAGCGGGCCTATTCGGGGCCGGAGAATTTCGGCCATTGGAAGGCGCAGATCGTCGAACTGGCGAAACATCCCAACATGTCTATGAAGATCGGCGGCCTGTCGCATGACCGGACCGGCTTTGGTTATCGTCAACGCGCGGAGCGGCCGACCGAAGCGGAGCTGATTGCTGACTGGGCTCCCTATATCGAAACCTGCATCGAGGCGTTTGGCGCGGAACGGTGCATGTTCGAGAGCAATTTCCCGGTCGATGGCGTTGCTGCCGACTATCGTACGCTGTGGACGGTCTTCAAGAAGGTCGCCGCGGGCTGTTCGGCTGATGAAAAGGCCGCCCTTTTCGCGGGCACCGCCCGTCGCATCTATCGATTGAGCTGAGATATCATGGCAAACCCTTCCTCCTCCAAGGGCAAGATCCGCCCTGTCGCTCCCAAGCTTTTCGAACTGATCGAAGGCACTGTCTATGGCGACCTGTGGCAGCGCGAGCAATTGTCGCGGCGCGACCGCAGCCTGATCACGCTCGCCGCGCTGATCGCCATGCGCCAGACCGATCAGATGCGTTCGCATTTCGAGAAGGCGCTCGACCATGGCGTCACCGCCGAAGAAATAGGCGAAATGATTACCCATTTATCGATCTACGCCGGTTTTCCGGCGGCCATTTCGGCCGCGTTGACGGCCAAGCCGTTGCTTGCGGAATTGGGGCTCATCGACGAGGAAATCGCGACATGACAGCCAAGGACGAGATCATGATCGGCTATGTCGGGCTGGGCGTCATGGGTGGGCCGATGGCGCTCAATCTGCTCAAGGCCGGCTTCAGGGTCGTCGTTCATGACGTCCGGCAGGAGGTCGCGCAGGCGCAGTTGCAGGCCGGTGCTCTCTGGGCCACGTCTCCCGCCGAACTGGCCGCACAAAGCGACGTCATCTTTACCTGTCTGCCAAGCCTTTCGGCGATCCAGGCGGTCGCTTTGGGGGGGGACGGACTGATCGAGGGTATCCGACCGGGCGCAGCCTATTTTGAAATGTCGACCAATTCCAGGGATCTGCTCGACAGGCTCCACGCCGCATTCTTGCTCAAGGATGCCCAGGTGCTCGACGCGCCGGTGAGCGGCGGCGCATTGGGGGCGCAGCGCGCGCAGATGGGAATTTGGGTCGGTGGCGATAGGGCGACATACGACCGCTTCGAACCCGTGCTCAAGGCGATGGGTGACCGCCCGATCCATGTCGGCGAAATCGGCGCTGGGCTAGTGACCAAGCTGGTTCACAATTGCGCCAGCCAGGCAACCCAGGCTGCCATCGCAGAAGTGTTCACGCTGGGCGTGCGCGCGGGCGCCGATCCGCTCTCGCTGTGGGCGGCCATTCGGCAGGGGTCAGTCGGCCGGCGTCGCAGCTTCGACGGGCTGGTCGACGAATTTTTGCCTGGGGAATATGATGTCGCACATGCCGCGCTGCGCATCATCGAGAAGGATCTGCAACTTGCGACCCAGCTTGGCCGGGAGCTTCGCGTGCCGATGCGCTTCGCCAATCTGGCGCTGGCGGATGTCTATGAGGCGATGAACCGCGGTTGGGCGGAGCGCGACGCGCGTGCGGTGATGCTTCTGCCGCAGGAGCGCGCCGGGGTAAGCATCAAGGTTGAGAGCGATCGGATCGAGGAGGTTCTCAAAAATGATCCGCCGGCACCCACCGACACCAAGCGCGGCCGGCCGGTCGGCGATTAGCCGAAGGACGGCAGCGAGCACTGAAAGGATGTTCGGCCGGATGGCTGCTTGCACGAGCACGCTGCAGATCGCCCCCATGGAAGTTAATCAGAGCCGATGCGGCGCCACGAGATTTTCCGCTGCGCGCCGTCGGTGCGTCTCGGGGGAAACAGGATGAGCGTGTCGCCCTGAAGTTCCAGCCGCCGCACTTGCTCTCCGCCTATCCGAGCGGCGATCAGCGCGGCATCGACCCGCGTGATCAGACGATCCTGCTCGATCCGAAAATTGCCGCAATAGGATGCGTAGGCTCGCTTCTCTCCTGCAGGCAATGTGGGGCGTCCGTCGCTCAGCACCGCCATCATGCGCCCGTTCCGCGCAAGGACCAGGCTTCCCATGGGCGTCGGGCCATAAGGCGGGGGGAGGGGCCGGCCATATTCGTCCTCCGCGGTCGCCGCGGTCAACGTCCAGGTTCCGTAGAGCTGCTCGGGCTCAAACTCGTCATTCACGCCAATACCTCATCTTTCTCGATTGCAGTGGTTAAGGGCGTGCCCTTAAGCGAAGCCTAGCCCGTCCCAACACGGTCCTGACAATGGCCGGATCACGGGTCGGCACGAAAAAGCGGTCCGCCCAGTATCTGGTAGGCCGCTTGCCCCATCAGGGCGTCGCTGGCTTTGCGTCCGCCACCCAGGAAATCGCTTATCAGCCTGCAGGGATGGTCAACCGTCATCGTTTGCCGGTTGCCAACATCATAGGGCACCCAGTGCGGCATGGCTGCATTGTCAGGATTGCCGTTGCGCGCGAAGGCAATGAACGCCGACATGAGGCTATTTTCAACCGCATGTGGAATCGAGCCCGCGCCCGTCATCACGCTTGCCCGGTCGACGTTGCCGAACGCAAAGGGAATGTCGGCAGTATGCGGCGAGCGCCAGATGCCGCCGTCCACCGGCAGCGGCCAGGAGAAATTGTAGAGATAGACGGGCGCTTGGCAGGCCCTGGCCTTGGCTTCCGCGCCAACCAGCATGCGATGGCGGAACAGCACGTCGGTCGCCAGCGCCGCCAATATGTCCCAAGGGGTGCGATTTTGGGCGTCGTCCCTGTACGCCCTGTAGATCGCGTCGGCTCCCACCTCATTCAGGTCAAACTGAGCCATGATGCGTCGCTTGACCTCATCGGAGGTGGCCGAGATGTTGCGCCGATTTCGCGCGAGCCAGAAGCTTGCTTCCGTCTCAGTGGTTCCCATCATCATCGGCACATCGGCGTGGACCGCCAGACCTTCGGGCGTGAGCGGGCCATGAGGTATATGGCGGCCGTCGATCACTGGCCGGAAGTCGTCCATCTTCATCTCGGTGACCGTTTGCCGATAGGCCATCAGCAGCTGTTCGGGTGGCAGTTTCTGCAATTTGCGCAGATCGCCCCTGGCAAGGCCAAGGTGCCGCATGAAGGCGTCAGTCACAGGTTCGCGCTCCTGGGCCGGCCCCATGTCATAGGCGGTGGTGCCACTCATGTTTACGGCCCGGTGCAGCAGTGCCCGTGCGCCGGGCATGATCATCAGCGTCGCGATCTTGGATCCGCCCCCCGACTGTCCGAAGAGGAGAACGCGGTTCGGATCGCCCCCGAAGACAGCGATGTTGGCGCTGATCCAGCGCAGGGCCGCGATAAGGTCGAGCTGGCCAGCATTGCCGGCGTCGGCGAAATCCTCGTCAAGATGGCCGAGTTGCAGATAGCCCAGCAGGTTGAGCCGGTGATTGAGCGTGACCACGACGACATTGCCCAGCCGAGCCAGATTGCTGCCGTCGAGGCCGGAGCCGTCGCCGCCACCGCTGCGAAAGCCGCCGCCGTGGATATAGACCATCACCGGCCGCTTGGCGGAGGAATCCAGGTTTGGCGTGAAAAGGTTGAGGACGCAGCAATTCTCGCTGTAGGTCGCATCCTTCCGGTAATACCAGGAGAACCAGTCGGTTCCGTCAGGTATGAGGTTCGCTTCCGCCGACTGTTCCTGAGGGCAGCGGTCGCCAAATGCGTCAGCCGCGCGCACGCCGGCCCAATTCTCCACCGGGCGCGGAGCCATGAAGCGATTGGCGCCCTCGGTACTCGCCGCGTAGGGAATGCCCTTGAAACACATCGCGCCGTTCGCATGAATGCCGCGCAGCTTGCCGTTTTCGATTTCGACGACCGCCGGTTCGGTGGCACTGGCACGACGGCTGGTCATTGCGAGCGTGCAGCAGGTGCCCGACACGAAGCCGCGGCGATCAAGATGGAAGCGTGGCGCCATAATTTCCTCTCCGGGACGATACCGGGCACGATCGGCGCATTGGCAAGACTTGCCATCCCAACCGTGTTTGCCTGGATGGATATCGGGTTGCAGCCCGGCGCCCTCCGCGCCTGCCCGGTCGCGCTCAGTATATTGCGGATCCGCATGATGCTTGCTCCTTCGGGCTTGATATCGAACCCATCGACACCCGCCGCCCGTGCCTGCGTCAAAAAAAACCTTGCCTTATCTTGCGCCATTCCAGCTCCAGGCTATCGCGCGCTTCCGGGGCGGCAATTGCAATGATGGCTTGCGCCCGGGCATCCATGGAGAGGTCGCGCACATCGGCGACACCGAATTCGGTAACGATCCGATGCGCGTCAACTGCGCCATTCGTGATGATCGCCGGGTTGTCGATGAGTGGAACGATCCCGTTCTGCCGGGCACCGCCGCTGGCGCGTACAGCGATGATGGATTGCCCGCCGGGGCTGCCCTGGGCCCCGCGGGCGAAATCGGGAAGGCCGCCTGGACTTGCTGCGATACGCCCACCGATGGCCTCACCGGAAACCTGGCCGAGCAGATCGACCTGCAGCACGGAGTTGATGGCTGTGAAGCGATCGACCCCGGCAATGTTGCCGTGGGCATGGGTATAGGCGACGGGCTTGAATGCGAACCGCCCCTTGTCGGCAAGGCCATCATAGAGGCGTCGGGTTCCGATCGCCGTTCCAGTGACAATCGGACCTGCGCGCGACAATGCTCCGGCTTCTTCGAGCTTGAGGATATTGTCATCGATAATCCCCGTGTGCACCTTGAGGTTGCGGTGGTGGGAGAGCTGGACCAGCACCTCGCTGGGTAACTGGCCCGTTCCCACCTGAACCGTGGCGCCGTCGGGGACGAGATTGCCGATGAATGTTGCAATTGCCACCGTGGCGGCGTCCGAGGGGCGTGCGGCCATTTCCGGTAAGGGCACATCATAGTCGATGGCCGCGGCGAGAGAGGCATAGGGCACGCGATCATGGCCGTGAGTCGGCGGAAGCTGTGGATTGATGAAGCCGATGATACGCCGGACGCTGCGATGGAAGCTGGGGAAGAAGTCGGCCTGCACGCCAAGGCTGCACATCCCGGCTTCATCGGGCGGCGAGAGCATTACGATTGCCGTGTCGAAGCGGTCCGGAGCCACCAGCCAGCGGTTGACCATGGCGTACCGCCATGGGCAATATTCGATCAGCCCGCGCCCCATGTCCGCCTTGAGCGGACGCGTCAGAAGGAAGGTCCTGACTTTTACGTTCAGGTCGGGATCCGCATAAGAACGCTGGTTGACCAGCGGGCTGAAGATACCGGTGATGACCGCATCGCGCAGGCCACCTGTTTCGAACATGTCCGGCAACCCGTCAATTTCTGCCGCACAGGCGGAGACATAAAGGCTGCGCGTTGCCGAAAGCTGCCCGGAAAGGCGGGAGGAGAAACTCAGCATACCCAACGCCTCAATAGCTTTTGGCCAGGCCAAGCACCTTCTCGCCGATGAACGAGAGGATCATCTGTTCGGTGACGGGCGCGATACGCGTCAGCATGACCTCGCGCAGCAGGCGTTCGACGTGATATTCCTTGGCGTAGCCCAGCCCTCCATGGGTGAAGACCGCATTCTCGCAGGCGGAGTAGGCCGCTCGGGCCGACAGGAACTTCGCGGCATTGGCCTCAGCGCCGCATGGCCGCTTATTGTCATAGAGCCAGGCCGCCTTCTGGACGAGGGTGAAGGCGGCCTCCAGTTCGACCCAATTGGTCGCGAGCGGATGCTGAATGCCTTGATTGCGACCGATCGGGCGGCCGAAAACCACCCGTTCCTGCGCATATTTCGACGCGCGCGACAAGGCATCCTGCCCGATACCAATCGCCTCTGCCGCTACCAGAATGCGTTCCGGGTTGAGGCTGTGCAGTAGATAACGAAAGCCCTTACCTTCTTCTCCAATACGGTCTTCATCCGGTACGAACAGGCCGTCGATGAAGATCGAATTCGAATCGACCGCCTTGCGACCCATCTTGGGGATGAGCGTGACGTCGATCTTGCTGCGATCGAGATCCGTGTAGAAAATGGTCAGACCATCGGTCGGCTTGGCGCACTCCTCGATCGGTGTGGTCCGGGTCAGCAGCAGGATCTTGCTCGCCTGCTGGGCCGTCGTGGTCCAAATTTTCTGCCCGTTCACCAGATAGCCGCCATCGACCTTGCGCGCGAATGTGCGGATGCGGGTGGTGTCCAGGCCGGCATCGGGCTCAGTGACGCCAAAGCAGCACTTGTCCTCGCCCGCGACGAGCCGAGGAATCCATCGCTTCTTCTGATCGTCCGTCCCGAAGACGACGATTGGATGCGGACCAAACAGATTGATGTGGACGGTAGAAGCCGCCGCCATGCCGCCGCCATGCTTCGCGATCTCGTTGATCATCAGCATCGCTTCGGTGACGCCGAGGCCGGAGCCGCCATATTCCGCCGGCATGGTGATCCCGAGCCATCCGCCATCCGCCAGCGCACGATGGAATTCATGCGGAAATCTGCCGTCGTTATCGCGTTGCAGCCAGTAATGATCGTCGAATCCGGTAACGACCGCCCGAACGCCTTCGCGAATGGCCAGTTGATCTTCGGTGAAATCGAAATCCATCCTTACACCCTATCCATCACTCGAGGCCGTCCCCTTTGAGGGGCATGCACATCAGATCGCGCCCGCTCTCGAAAGCCTGCCGATGTCTTCCTCGGCCAGGCCAAGCCAATCCCGAAAAACCGCCTCATTATCCGCGCCCACCGCTCGGCTGGGCCTGAGCGGCATCGACGGGGCGTCGGCAAAGCGCATCGTGCCGGCTGGCAGCACGATCTCGCCCAGATCTGGATGGTGGACATGCTGCAATGCGCCGCGCTCATGCATGTGCCGGTCGTTGACGACCTCATCGAGGTCACGCACCGGCGCGCAGGGCACGCGCTGCGCCGCGCAGGCGACCTGCAGTGTGTCCGTGCTCAGGCCATTCGCCCAACTTTCGATGACGGCGTCCAGCGCGTCGATATTGCTGACGCGCGCGGCAAGATCGGCAAAACGCGGATCGGCCAGCAGATCGTCTCGGCCCATCGCTTTCGTCAGGCCGACCCAGTGCGATTCGCTGACGCAGAACAGCGCCACATAACCGTCACTGGTAGAATAGACATTATAGGGCGCTTCAGCGAGGCCTCCATGGCGATTGCCGGTCCGCGGGGGATTCCTGTTGCCGAGTGCGTGATAGAGGCCGAGCGGCGAACTGAGCGTGGGATAGACCGCGTCCATCATCGCGACGTCCACGAAGCGGCCGCGCCCCGTGCGCAAGACGTCCACATAGGCCGTGACCGCCGCGCCATAGAGATGCGCCGCGCCGAAAAAGTCGCACAGCGCCGCGCCGGCCTTGACCGGCGGCCGATCAGGATAGCCGGTCGAGGCCATGATGCCAGACATCGCCTGGACCGTCAGGTCCATCGCCAGATAATCGCGATATGGGCCGCTCCAGCCATAGCCTGAACCTGCTGCATATACGAGCCGGGGGTTTTCCTCCATCAGCCGCGCAGGTCCGACGCCGAGCCTGTCCATTACGCCCGGCGCGAAATTCTCGATCAGGATGTCGGCCTTGCGCACCATCTGCAGGAACAGTTCCCGTCCCGCATCTGCCTTGAGGTTGATGGTGACGAATTCCTTGCAGGAATTGAGCATGGCGAACGGCAGCATCGCACCATCGCTGACCGATGCGCGGCGGCGCATATTTTCTCCGCCCGGTGGCTCGATTTTGATGACGCGAGCCCCGTTCGTCGCGAACAGAAACGCCGCATAGGGCCCGTTATAGATTTGGCCGAGATCGAGAACCGTTATTCCGTCAAGCGGCAGGGCGCGCACGTTTTGATGGTCAAGCTCTTGACGATTCACCCTTCTCTCCCGGTCTTGCGTTCATTTGCGCAGCGCATATCGGCGACCGGAAACAGGCTTATATTGGTCGTACCTTTTTGTCTAGCAGATTGCGACCGCACTGCGCGTAAGGGCATTGGGCGGGGTTTTGCCATTTTATGAGGAAATGCCGGCATGTTGGAGGAGGCTGAATGTGCTGTCGCATAACTTATCGCCCTTAACCGCTTTACGCTTCAGCGCTTCGGATCGCTTGTATCAGCCTTCGCCTTGCGCACCAAAAAATCTTGGCCTATGTCCCGAAACAATGGACTGACAATTAATGGTGAGGATATGGCTGGGCTCTATTTTGACGAGTTTAAGGTCGGGCAGGTGTTCAAGCATGAGATACGCCGCACCGTGACCGAGGCCGATAATGTCTGGTACAGCACCGCAACGTGCAATCCGGCCGCCCTGCACCTCGACGAGCATTATTGCCGCGAACACACCGTGTTCGGCCAGCGGATCGTCAATAGTGGCTTCACCTTCGGCCTCATGATCGGCCTGTCGGTTGCCGACACTACGCTTGGCACCACAGTCGCCAACCTGGGTATGGACGAAGTCCGTTTCCCGGCCCCTGTCTTCCACGGCGACACCGTGCGGTCGGAAACAGAGGTGCTGGACCTGCGCGAGAGCAAGTCACGGCCTGATCAGGGCATCGTCACCTTCCACCACCGCGCTTATAATCAGGACGATGTGCTGGTCGGTCAATGCAAGCGTTCCGCCCTCATGATGAAGAGGCCTGCGGCATGAACGCGCCCATCCGTTCGATACTCTTCGTTCCCGGTGACAGCGAGCGCAAGATCGAGAAGTCACAGGCATCGAGGGCGGATGCCATCGTACTTGACCTGGAGGACTCGGTGGCCCATGCGCGCAAGGCGATCGCGCGCGAAACCGTTGCGGCGGTGCTGAAGCAGGGCGATGCGGGCAGCCGCGTTGCGCACTGGGTCCGCATCAACCCCATCGACACGCCCGAGGCGCTGCCCGACCTCGCCATGATTGTCGCAGGACGTCCCGCCGGCATCCTCCTGCCCAAAGCGGCGGGGCCGGCGGATGTCGCGCGACTGGGCCTTTATCTCGATGCGCTCGAGGTTCGGGAGGGCATCGAGCCCGGTAGCATCGCCGTCATGCCGGTGGCGACGGAAACCGCAGGTGCGCCATTGACGCTGCACCAATATCCGGACGCCGGCCTCTCGCGCCTGTTCGGTTTGACCTGGGGCGCAGAAGATCTCAGCTCAGCCCTTGGCGCAAGCACCAACAAGGATGACCAGGGGCGGCTTGACCTTACCTATCGCACCGTCCGCAGCCTGATGCTGATGGCCGCCAAGGCCACTGGCGTGGAGGCGATCGACACCGTCTATCCCGACTTTCGTGACCTTGAAGGTCTGCGGCAGGATTCGCTTTCATCGCGGCGTGAAGGCTTCACGGGCCGTTTCGCCATTCATCCCGACCAGATCGATGTGATCAACGCGGCATTCAGCCCCAGCGCGGAGGAAATTGCCTATGCCGAGCGCGTCGTTGCGGCGTTCGCCGAAGCGGATGCCGGGGTCGTCGCATTGGACGGAAAGATGCTCGACATGCCACATCTCAAACAGGCCCGTCATATCCTTGCCTTGCGCGACGCGCACGCAATCTGAGCAGCGCGCCGTCGTTGCTCTGGATATGGGGCGAACATTGGAGGCCTTCTGAAATGCCGAAGAAAGTCGTCATCACCTGCGCCGTCACCGGCGCCATTCACACGCCCACCATGTCGGATGCGCTGCCGTTCCGTTCCGAGGACATTGCGCGCCAGGCGATCGACGCGGCGGAGGCGGGGGCTGCTGTGCTGCACCTGCACGCACGTAATCCCGTGGATGGGTCGGTTTCGCTAGACCCGGATCATTTCATGGCGTTTCTGCCGACGATCAAGCAATCGACCAATGCCGTGATCAACATCTCTACGGGCGGTTCGCTGCTGACCACGATCGAGGATCGGATGAAACCAGCCAAGCGTGCCTCGCCCGAGATGTGTTCGCTCAACATGGGCTCGATGAATTTCTCCTTCCATCCGCTCGCTGATCGTTACACCGAGTGGAAATATCCCTGGGAAGAAGAATATGTAAAAAATTCAGACAGCTACATCTTCCGCAACACCTTTGCGGACATCGCCAATGTCGCGAGGGATCTGGGCGAACTCGGCATCAAGTTTGAGCATGAGTGCTACGATGTCGGCCATCTCTACAATCTGAAATTCTGTATGGACCGGGGTCTGTTCAAGGCTCCCATCTTCATCCAGTTCATCTTCGGCATTCTCGGTGGCATCGGACCCGAGATCGACAATCTCGTCTTCATGAAGCGGACGGCCGACCGGCTGTTCGGTGACCAGTATCAATGGTCGGTTCTTGGCGCGGGCGGTGCCCAAATGCCCCTCGCCGCGGCTGCCGCCAGCATGGGCGGCAATGTCCGTGTCGGGTTGGAAGACTCGCTCTTCATCGGCCGCGGCAAGCTCGCCGCTTCCAATGCCGAGCAGGTTCGAAAGGTGCGCGAGATCGTCGAGGGTCTGGGGTATGAGATCGCGTCACCGGACGATGCGCGGGCAATGCTGGCGCTCAAGGGTGGCGATCTGGTGACATTCTGACAGCCAGGCCCGGGGGGCGCTCAATTTTCCTCGGTAAACAGGCCGTCCTGCCCATCATTTTCCAGGCTTGGAAGTTCATCGACGGTCGTGAGTTTCCTGCGATAGGCGCTCAGATGGCGCAATGTCCGGCGTCGCGCGGCGTCCGGATCGCCGTCGCGGATAGCGTTGTAGATCTGCCAGTGAATGCCGATGACGGCCTTGCGCACGGAGGCGTCGAATTCCTCGAGGTCCGTGGCGCTGTGCATGGCGCGCTGCATGGAGTTCAGAAAGGCGACGAAGAGGGCATTTCCACTGGCTTCGGCCAAGGCGACATGCCAGCGAAGATTGGCATCGACGAAGGCGTCCAGGTCGTTGAGGCTGCGTTCGCATTCCTCGTTCGCTTCCCGCAACTTCGCCAGCTTTTCCTCGTCGGGAAAGTGGGCCGCCTGAACTGCGGCTGCGGCCTCGATCGCTTCCCGCGCATTGACAAGGTCGATCCAGCGGAACGTATGGCCCTTGATCATGCGGTCGAGCGACTGGACGAGCGGGTCATGCGACGGGTCGGAGATGAACCATCCCCCGTTGCGACCGCGCTTGACTTCGATAAGGCCCTGTCCCCTCAGTCCCCTGAGGGCCTCCCGCACGGTTGCGCGGCTACAGCGATATTGCGCCATGAGGTGGCGCTCGCTTCCCAGCGAACTGCCGACCTGCAGCCGGCCAGACAGGATCGCGTCCTGTAATTTGCGTCCAAGTGTTTGGGATACTGTGGATGAACCGCGCTTGGCGTCGCGATGCAATCCAGGCAATCTCCGGCGACGCGTGGCGGAGGAACCTGCTTTTGTGACCTTGCTAATCTCGGCGCTCCCGGCTGATTTATCGCACTTTTTGGACGTACGAGTTGCGACACGCACACACGACTGGTCTTCCTACGAAAATCCGCGTCGCCGCGCCAGCGTGATTTCTGGCCCTGACGGCTGGATTTCAGGCATTTTGGCAAGCAAGCGTGCCGTACGGCGCCGCTGGCTGCGGACAGGGGCGTAAAAGGGCGCCCATTAGACGGGGATGCCGATGCGTTTTGCCGCGAGAATCCGGGAGGCCGTTACGCGATGCCTCCCTCGTTGCCAGCACTCCTATGGGCGTGGTGCCTTCCGATCTGCGTCAGTCATGACCGATGATATCGCTGGGACGAACGTTCTTTGGGGCCTATCGTCATTGCGATCTGAACTGCATGGCGATCCGCCAGGCTGCGTCTTCGGCGAGGGAAGATGCGCGTTCGTCGTCCGGCAAATGCTGAGTTCAAAAGAGCCAGGCTAAGTCATGCCGTTGCCGGGAGGCGCCGACCCGGACCGGGAGGGCAGGGCGTCCCGGTCATCGCCGCAATCACGGCATCGACGGCTTGCGCCTGTTCAAGGCCATCGATTGCCTCAAAGAGCGTGCTAATCGTGTCCTGCGGCATGGCCTCGGCAGCAAAGGTCAGGCAATCGCTCGCCTTCGCGATGAATTCCGCCTGGGTCATCGGGTTTGCAGGATGGCCCTTGGCGTAATCGACCCGGCCGTGCGCGAAAGATCCGTCCCTGAAATGGATCGTGACCTTCGCGGGCGGGACGAACCGGCTCCAGTCGCGCTCGATTTCCTCGTCGATATAGGGCCGTACACGGGCGCTGAGCGCGAGGATGTCCTCCCGCCCCATGCCTTCGTCGGAAAAATGGCCAATCCCCACACGGCCGTCGATCCACGCCGCTGCAACGGTATAGGGAATGCTGAACTGTGCCTCGACGATGGTTTTAGGCGCCAGGCGAATTGCTTCGGGGACGCAGACCATCTGATAGCCGCCCGCTGTGGTTCCCACACTGATGAAGTCGATTTCGGCCGGGTCGCGGCCATGTGTTGCCCGCAGCGCCAGGATGGCGTCGATCGCTGAATGGGTGTCGCGGCAACAGGGATAGGGTTTGTAGCTGAGGTTGAGCATTTCGTAGTGTTCGCCCAGTCCGGCGCGCACCATCGCTCCATCGACCTCGCCACGGAGATAAACCCGGAAGAAACCGTCCGCCCCTTCGAACACGTTCTGCGCGCCGCGAATACCCTTGCGCGCCAGTTGTATCGCCACGATCGCGGCCTGCGCGGCCAGTCCGGGCTGGGTCCGCTTCATCAGCGAGGCGTCGCGGGTGACCTGATGATTGCCCGCCGCCGACGAATAGACGATGCCGAATGCCTGGGCCATCTCGGCCTTGCTGAGGGCAAGGGCACGGCCAGCTGCGGCCGTCGCGCCGAAATAGCCCATCAGCGATGAATAGATGAAGCCGCTTTCGATGAGGTCGAGCTTGGTCGCCGTGCCGAGCCGGCACATCACTTCCAGCCCGGCGATTACGCCTGCAATCATGTCGGCGCCACTGGCGTCGCCACGCAACTGACAGGCTGCGAGCGCCGCCGGGACAACCGACACCCCGGCATGCAGGATCGCCGCGTCATGGGTGTCGTCATAGTCGCGCGCATGGCACATCACGCTGTTTGCCCAGGCGACATGGTGCGCCGGATAGCGTCCGCCAAGCACCATCAGGTCTGCCTGGGGTGCTCCGGCCCAGTCTCGCACCAGTCCGACGATCTCTGGCACGGCCTTCGCCGACGAGCCCGCCAGCGCGCACGCCAGCGTGTCGAAGATGTTGGCCTTGGCCGCATCGACAACCGCTGGATCGCATATCGTCGGATCAAGCCCGGAGGCAAAGTGCGCAAGATCGATCGCGAGATCGGGCGGACAGTCGGTCCGGCTGGGCGTGACATTCATGGGCTGGCATCCCCGTATCCGACATTCATTTTTTTAGGTCGACCGGTACCGTCTTTGCGGGCGTTCGCTATTTACCGTCGATCGAAAATGCGAGCAGGGCGTTGCCGGGATGCCCCTGCCGTCCGCCGGAATTTACATAGAGCATGCCGCCTGCAATCACCTGGGCCCCATGGTCGATCGTGCCGCCGGACGCCTGCGCGCCGTTCACCGCGTCGAATGTCCGGCCGGTGTCGAAGTCCCACAATATCTTGCCGTCGGCGGTGGAGAAGGCACGTTCATGGCCGTCCCAGGAGCCTGCGAAGACCGCTCCGGGTATCAGGGCGGATGCGCCAGTGAAGGCGTTGCGGCATGAACCCTCCCATGAGCAGACCGGCTTCTGGGGTGCCGGTGCGTACCAGAGCACCTGGCCATCGGCGGAGATGGCATGTACGCCAGGCTTGGCCGGAAACCCTCTGGCGATCTCTATCGCCGACGGATCCCTGCTGGTGTCTCCTACGGGTGCGTAGATGACATGGCCGTCGGTCGATGCCCCCCATTCGATGCCGCCCAGTTCGCCTCCGCGTCCCAGCCTCTTTTCCCAGAGGACCTTGCCTGTGTCAGGATCCAGGCCGGACACTGTCGAACTCTTGGATGTCGCCACGAGTACGTCACTGCCATCCTTGGCCTTTGCGATGATGACCGAGGAGCCGAAATCATAGTCTGACCCGACCTCGCCGGTGGGACAATTGACATGGCGGTCTTTTCCATCACAGCCCAGTTGGAAGGTATCGCCGGCGATGATCTGGGTGGTCCAGCGTTTCGCCCCCGTGTCCATGTCGATGGCGATGATCGCGTCGGATGATTTCGTCACCGGATTGCTGTAGTCGTCGCCGGTCCCGATATAAACAACCTTGCGTTTTGCATCGACCGTCGGCGCCATCCAGACGGCTGCGCCCGATGGTCCATAACGGTGCCCGTCTTCCAGTGGGCGGGGCGCTTCATCGATTGTATAGGTCTTCCAGAGAATTTTGCCGCTGGCCGCATCCAGCGCCACCAGGCTGCCGCGAAAACTGCAGCAGGGATAGTGCGGGTCGGGCGCGATGGCCTCTTCGCCGGACGAGACCGGCACGTAGAGCCGACCCTGGTACAGTGTTGGCGATCCGGTCAGGCGCACGGCCCGATGATCCTCGACCGTCGTTTTCCATATCTGCGCGCCCGTATCGGTGTCGAGGGCATAGACATTGCCATGCCAGTCGGTTGTGTACAGGACCGGCTTGCCCGAGGGAAGCTTGCCGACCGAGGCCATCGCGCGCGCGGGCACGCCCAAATTGACCGACCATTGGGTGCAGCCGGTCTTGGCGTTAAGTGCGAACATGATGCCGGTCATGCTGGAAACAAACAGGTGGTCGCCGACGACCGTGGGTTCGTTTGCAACGCCGCCGGGGTAGGCGAAGGCCCATTTAAGCTTCAGACGCGGCAGATCCTTGACGGAAAATCCCGGATCTTGCTGAAATCGTGCGTTCGTCACTCCCGAGCCGGACCAGCCATTCCACGCCGGGCCATCGAGGGTGAGTGACGCCGGGCGGAGTTTGCAACGGTTGGCATCCGGGTTGATCGAGGCGGAACTTCCCGGCGGGAAACCGATCAGATAGGTTGCGACGGCGCGTTTGTCATCAAGGCTCAACCCCTCCGCATTCTCGCGCATCACACCTGTCGTCAGGGCACTCAAGATGAACTCGGGAGAGCGGGTCTGGCGCAAGAAGGCCCGGCTGGGCGTGCGCCCTACGGGATTTTCGTGGCACATGGCGCACCGTGTCTGGAAGACTTGAGCGCCGCGGGCGCTCAGCGCACTGGCGCTTTGAGGAGGGGAGGCGGGGCCGTCCGCCATTGCCGCTGCTACCGGGAGCAAAACCGCCAAACCCAAAGGGAACAACAGTCGCATCGTGGTTCTACTCCTTCTCCTACGGCATCCGGCGGCTCCCGTTGCCTGCAGTCGCTTCCTTTTGAAATGGGCTGCCCAATTTACCTAGCCGCTGGATGAGAGCCAGTCAAAGGTAGAATATAATCCCGTGTACGGTTTCGACGGGCGCATATGGCATCGCGCAATTGTGCGTGGCCCCGGCTGACATTCGCAGGGCAGGTCAGCTCTCTTGCCTTTGATTCAGCCAGCACCCATGCTGGTCGCGAATACCGCTCCAGCCATCGATGTGGCTGTGGGGCGGGTTCAACCTCTCCCCAGCCTCGCCTCGCCATGTTTTGATGCGCGGCGATCGCTCGTCGGAGCGGGGCCTGTGTTGGCCCCGCTCCGCCGGAGCATCCCTTTCAGGCTTCATTCCACGACAGGCCTTCCGTGCGGCTGGAGAGCTTTACGGGCTTGGGTGGGTGAGGGGGGACGGTGGCTGGCCAGCGGGCCGCGACCAGCCGATCCTTGGCGATCCATGCGAGCGAAACGCTGTCCGACTGATTGCCGCCGAGCACGCGATAGGCTGAATCGTCCTCCCCGGCATAGAAGCCGACATGGCCGAGGCCGCTGCCGATGGATTTGCGCCAGAAAACCAGAACCGTGCCGGGCGTCGCAGGGCTGGCGATGCCGAACCGTTCCCATGCCCGTGCCCGCAGCAGGCCGGAAGGCGTTGGTTCGTTGCTCAGGGTCGCGGCAATGCAATGGCCGACAAACAGGCCGCACCAGGGAATGTCGTCGCTCTTATACTGGATACCCTGATCGTCCGCCCAATCCAGGATCGTGGGGTTGTTGCCGACGCCCGGCTTTTCGCGCGTCCCCAGCAACCGCCGGGCTTCCTGAAACCAGACCAGTTGCGGGTCATCAAGTCCGCTGGTTGGAGCGGATGCCGTGGGGAAGAGCGCGGCCAGCGTCTGTGGGCCGATGATGCCGTCGGCGTTGAGCCCATGCTTGCTCTGGAAGGCGCGTACCGCAGCCTGCGTCTGGCGTCCCCAGATGCCGTCGACCGGCCCGGTCACAAATCCCGCATTCGCCAGGGCCTGCTGTATCTCACGGATTGTCATGCTGTTTTACCTCTCTCGTGATGGTGGGGGTGATGAGGGGCGTCCGGAAAGCCGGTGATCACGCAGAATGCTCCGGCACTGCGTACGAACATGTCGGGATTTGCGGCCCAATCCGGTGTCACGGTCATCCCTTCCCTCAGGTCGGTTATGCAGCCAGGCTTCCGGTGAAATTGCCGGAACCCGACATGCAAGACGAAGTGCGACGCCAGTCTTGTTTGGCCGCACTCTAGGGCATGAATGCGGGATCGCATTGTATGATACAGACATGCGTCGGTGATTGACGGGCTTTCTGGATGCCAACTGTTTGCCGATCCGCAGTCCCGGATAGGCGGAGGCGCGCTGGCTTGCTAAGGAAAGGGCTGGGGACGCGGGGAGCAGTTTTGGGGTGACGGCGGACGACAGGCAATCGGAGGCGCCCTATGCTGCCTTCCTCAGCTATAATCACAAGGATGTCGGCAAGGCGCGCCGCTTGCATCGCAAGCTGGAAGGCTATCGGCTGCCCAAAGGGTTGAGCGACGGTCAAGGCTCCCGAAAGCTGGGGCCGATTTTTCGTGACCAGGATGAACTGCCTGCGGCGGCCGACCTTTCCGAGGCAGTGAGGGCAGGGATTTCCCGGTCGCAGGCGCTGATCGTGCTATGTTCGCCCTCTGCCGCAGCGTCCTCATGGGTCGACAAGGAAATCCGTCTCTTCCGTCAACTCCATCCCGACCGGCCGGTGCTGGCGGCGCTGGTCGAGGGTGAACCGGAAGATGCGTTTCCGGCCGCCCTGAAGGATGGGCGAGAGCCGCTGGCGGCCGACTTGCGGGCCAAGGGGGATGGTCCCCGGCTTGGCGTGTTGAAGCTGGTTGCCGGGCTGACCGGCGTGGGTCTCGACCGGCTGGTACAGCGCGATGCGCAGCGGCGGATACGCCGCGTGACCGCTATCACGGTGGCCTCTCTGGTCATCATGCTATGCCTCCTGACGCTATCTGTATTTGCCTGGCAAGCGCAGCGGGAAGCTGAGAAGCAACGCTCTGAAGCTGAAGGACTGGTTGAATTCATGCTGACCGATTTGCGACAAAGGCTGCGCAGCGTGGGGCGGCTCGATGCCCTCGCCGCGGCGAACATGCAGGCCATGAATTACTACCGTGCGCAGGGCGACCTGGAGCGACTGCCGGTGCCCAGCCTGGAACGACGCGCGCGCATCCTGCACGCCATGGGCGAGGATGACATTGCACGGGGCGATCTGTCGGGTGCGCTCAGCAAGTTCAGGGAAGCGCATCGCACGACGGCGACCCTGCTGGACATCGATCCAGAAGATGCCGAGCGGATCTTCGTCCACTCGCAGAGCGAATTCTGGATCGGCTATGTCGACCAACTCGTGGAGCGGCCCGAAGATGCGCTGAAACACTATCAGGGCTATCTCTACTGGGCGCTCCAACTGATCAAGATCCAGCCGCACAAGGCCCGCAGCTTTGTGGAGGTGGGTTATGCGCTCAGCAACATGGGATCGGTCAAACGCAAATTTCAGGCGAAATATGCTGACGCGCTAAAGGATTATGAGCGATCGCTCTACTGGTTCCAGCGAGCACAGGCTGTCGATCCTGCTTCACTCAATATCCGCATGGAAGTTGCGGAACGTCACGCCCGCATTTCCGATGTGCAATTTGACCTGCACAATTATGGAGCCGCGCGCTGGCATCGGCTCATGCAACTGAAATTACTTGAACCTTTGAGCAAAGAAGATCCGGATAACGGAGATCTCGCCTATGATAGGTTGGTAGCGACCAGGGCCTTGGCGAGAATTGCATATGAAGTCGAGGATTTCACGGTCGCTGCCGATTTGCTCAAGACGGCGGAGGGACAGGCTGCCCAGCTGCGACGGCGGGATCCCGCCAATAAGCGCTGGTTCGAACAAAATCTGCGCGTCGTCGTGGATGCGGCCGAAGTGGCCGCCAAGCTACGGCACAAGGCCGAAGTTGTCAGGCTTTCCGGCCTGGCGCGCGGCCTGATGATAGAGGCAGGTTCGACATCCGCGGCAGAACCGGGGTTCCAGGCTGAAACCATCCGACGGTTGGACGCAATCGCTCATCTGAACTGACGATCTTTCTAAGGAGAATTTAATGCCCTTTGGAGACAGCATTCAAACAATCGGGCCGGATGCGGCATTCAACTATGTGACCCTTCTCTATGTCGGCGTGAAGGACGGCGTCTGGAACGTCAGCCGCTGGTTTTCCTGCATCGAGAAGCTGGGCCTGAAGCAGACGGAAGAAGCGCTGTTCAAGCTGGCTCAGTCCGACAACCCGGAGCAGTATCCTGAATTTCAGGGCTATGGCTTCGAGGGTATCACCTTCGCGAAATATAAGAGCTACTTCACCATTGTCCTCGATTCTCCTGGTTATTCCTTCCACGACGGCGCCGACACCGACCCCATCTGGTTTTTGGAAAAGAAGGAAAACTCGTCCTTGCCCCCGCCGCCCGCGCCGGTCGTCCCCAACAAGAGCTTCTATGGCCTGGAAAAGGTCGTGGTATGCGACCTGCCCGCACTGCGTTGCCGCAATTACCTGCGCAATGGCATAACCGGCGCGCCGCTGAAGGAAGGCGAAACGCAGGGATTCATCTTTAACATTTATATCAGCGCGGCCTATGCACATGGCGTCAAGGGCGGAGTCGTGCTCGCGATCGACCCGGACGGTACGAATTCCGGGCCGGATGGCTGATTTCTCTGGAGTGACGCGTCGATATGTCGAACAGAGTGCCAAGATGACGAGAGCACAGTTGAATAACATTACACGTCTGGCGCGGGCTGGTGCTCTGGAACGCGCCTGGGCTCTGTTCGATGGCGGGGGCTTTCTGTCCGGGTCGGAAGACCCGGACATCCTGACCGTCCATGGCCGTCTGCTGAAGGATCGTGCGGCGCAGGAGACGGGCGCTGCCAGGGAAAAGCTGCTGAACGAGGCCATTGCCGCCTATACGCGCGCATCGGAACTCTCGCGTGCGACCTATCCGCTCATCAATGCCGCGACCCTTGCCTTCCTCGCCGGGCGGGAGGAGCAGTCGCGAAGTCTCGCGACAGAGACATTGGCGCTTCTCGACAGCGGCGATTATGCGCCGGAAACGGACTATTGGCTGCATGCGACCCGTGCGGAAGCATTGCTGCTGCTCGACCGGATCACCGAAGCGGAAGCCGCGCTCGGCGTCGCTATTCGCTGCCAACCAGAAGCGTGGGAAGATCATGCTTCGACGCTGCGGCAATTCGGGCTGGTTCTTCAGGAAAAGGGCTGTTCCAAGGATTGGCTGGCCGCCTATCGTCCACCGCCCTGCATGCATTTCGAAGGCATCATGGGGATCGCGATCGACGATGCTGCGGCGGGCTCAGTGATTGACGCGCAGGTTCGGGCGATCGGTCCAAGCTATGCGATCGGCGCGCTGGCTGCAGGAGCGGACATCCTGATTGCGCAGGCTGCCGTTCAGGTGGGCGGGCAGCTCCATGTCGTCCTGCCGTGCCCGGCGGAGTTGTTTTGCGAGCTGTCGGTGCAGCCTTTCGGTGACGCCTGGGTCACGCAATTTCATGACCTGATGGATCAAGCCGCGTCGGTGCTCATTCTTGACGACTGGCATCCGCTCAGTGAAGCATCGGTCGTCGTTGCCCGGGAAGCGGCGATGGGCCTTGCCATTCAGGAAAGCCGGCGTCTCCAGTCTTTCCCCTGTGCCCTGCGCATCCCGTGCGAGGGCGAAACCGAAACATCCTCCAGTGATGCGATCTGGGATGGGCTGGTGTTCGAGACGGTACGCGTACCGGTCAGCAGGAGCAACGACGCGCGCTCCGCCCTGCCTCCTCCCACGCAGCCGCTGGCCTTGCTCGCGGTTCCCGAGGCAGTGTCGGATGGAATGGGGGAGGAAAGTTCCGGTCGATGGCTCGGGATGCAGGATAACAGCGCTATTTTCGGCTTTGAGACGCTGATGGACTGCGCCGCCACGGCCTCCGCGATCATGACGAAGCAACCCGGTGTGCGGCTGGGTATCGACTACCGCGCCGTTCCCTCGACGAGCGAGCAGCATATCCAGGCGGAGCGGGTGGGGTTTATCGCTTCTGCCGGTCTGGCCGGAGCCATCGCGGTCAGTGAAAGCGCGGCACTCGCCATGGCGCTCCATCTGCCGGCGGCCAATGTGCAGCCCATGGGCAATATCTGCACCTCGGCCGGGGATATGCCCGTCTTCGGGCTTTTCGCGGACGTGACCTCAGGTGATCAGTTCAGCCAATAACCGGGGCGAGGTGATTTCCAGCGCAGCGTCGGACCGACGGACGATGCCGCGTCGCACGAGATGGGCGATGGCACGCGATGTCGTTTCCCGTGTCGTGTGTACGTTGAGAGCCAAGGCGGACAGAACCGGTGGCGGGGAAATCGTCCCGGTCTCATCGGCCATTCGAAGCAACTCGGCATAGATGCGTCCGGTCGCCGTCAGGGTCGTGCGCGCGGCCATGCGATCGAGAACGATGTCGAGTTGCCTCGCGAACAGCACGGAAAGGCCGCACGCGATATCCGCATGCTGGCGCGCGAGTTCGACCAGCGTCACCGTTTCGATGGCGAGCAGGCGGAGGGAGCCGATCGCCACAATGCCGGCCCGCAGGAGCGAGGGTTCTGGATAACTGCCGAATACCTCTCCCGGCCCATAGGTCGCGAGCAGCGCTTCCTGGCCGTCTGTCGAGATGATCCGGGCCTGCGCGGTTCCGTCCACGACCAGCCAGCAATGCTGGGTCGCGTGGCCTTGATGGGCAACCGTGCTCTTGTTGGGGAAGACGACTTCTTTCACCACGGCGCCAAGGGCCGCGGCACTGTCGTGGTCGCAGGAAAAAACGGTTTTGATAACGGCCAGCCGTTCCGCTTCCAGCAAGTTAGCCCCCCAAAGGCAATCAGGTGCCCGTTGCAACACTGATTCTCAGCTACATACAGTGAACCATGACGCTGGAAAGGCCGTTGAAAACAAAATGGCCCAGCAACTCGAAAGCTGCTGGGCCAAGGAAAAAGGAAATCAGGAGTGTCTGATTCCCCTCGGGTCGCACAGACACATTAACTGATTCGGCCGGGCGAGCGCGTGACCATCGTCACGCATACGGAATTATGTGGAGGTCGATCTGCAGATGTTTTGCCGGATTTCTTGCTGTTTCAGCTGATTTTCGGCCGTGTTGGCAAGCTGCCCTGACGCGACGATCCCATCCGAATGGCGCGCCGGCGGATCACGCCTGGCCTCATGCCAGCGTCCGCTTGAACAAGGCCAAAGTCCTTTTCCAGGCGAGCGTAGCCGCGTCCTTGTTGAAGCGCGGCGTCGTGTCGTTGTTGAACCCATGTTCGACATTTTCATAAATATGGGCCTGGAAACGGACACCGACCTTCTTCAATGCGGTCTCATAATCGGGCCACATGCCATTGATTCGCGTGTCATTGCCGGCAAATTGTATCAGCAGTTCGGCCTTGATCGCCGGGACGCCCGCCAGAGGCGCGGGCGCGCCGTAAAAGGGAACGCCGGCACGAAGCGTAGGGATGCGGGTGGCCAGCATATTCACCATGCCGCCACCGTAGCAGAAGCCGACGGCACCCAGCTTCCCGTTCCCGTCAGGCAGCGCTTGCGCATAATGCGCCGCAGCCACGAAATCCTCGGTGATCTTCGTCTGGTCCAGCTTGCCGAACAGGGTGCGCGCGCTGTCCTCGTCGCCGGGATAGCCGCCAAGCGCGGTCAGCGCGTCGGGTGCGACGGCGATAAAGCCATCGACGGCCAGCCGGCGCGTGATATCCTCGATATGCGGGTTCAATCCGCGATTTTCATGGATGACAAGCACCACCGGCTTGCGCTTGCTGGTCGACGTGCCGGCCGGCTTGGCGACATAGGCGCGGATGGTGCCGGAGCCCTGCGGCGAGGCGATGTCCACGCTGGATATGGCAATGCGGCGGTCACTCGGGGCGATCACCTGGGCGCGGGCGAAATCGGGGCTGAGAAACGCGAGGAGGGTGCCTGCGGCTGCAGTGCTGCCGGCATAGAGTGCGCATTGGTCCAGGAACCCGCGCCGGCTGATTGCGCCATGGACATATTTGTCGAACAGGTCGAGCACTTCGCGCGACAGGGCGGGGTGCGAGGACGCTGATATTTCCTCCGGGGCCTTCCGTTCAACCATGATGATCGCTCCTGATGATGGTAGCGCGCGATGCTAGGCATGGGGGAGGCGAATGACAATCTGTTCCCATCGCCGGGAAGATCGCATGCTTGCCCTCGCCGCCGGCAAGATTTTCCGTCCCTCGCATTGCAAATTATGGGTCATGATTACACAATGTGAGAAATGATTGCTGGAGAGCGATATGTCGGTTGGCTGGTGGATGACATCTTTGGTGGCTGCGGCCGCTGCCATGGTCAGTCCAGCCTCCTGGAAGGATCCGCAAACCGGTCATCGCATCGTGCGGATCGATGACAGCCCGGGCAATTACGCGCTCTATTTCAACTATAACGCCTTCACGCCAAAGGGCGACCGGATGGTCTATCTGACGGCGGAGGGCATCAGGACGGTCAACCTGCATGACTGGCGTACCAGGCTGGTGCTGCGGACGAAGGTGGACAGGTTGCTGTTCGCAGGTACGCGCAGCAACACTGCCTATTACACGACAAAGGCGGCCAATGTTGACGATGGCGGGCCGGTCACGCTGTGGGCGGTCAGCCTCGATACCGGCAAGACCCGCAGGATCGCAGACGTGCCGGGCGGCCGGATCGAGACGATCAACGCAGACGAGACTTTGCTTGCCGGCCAGCGCGAACTGGAGCCGCCGCCGCCCGAGATCGCACGTCAGGGGCGCCGCGATCCCAAGACCGGATCGCCCTCTTATGCGGGCACCGGCCCGGACGGCAAGCCGCTGTCCTTTGCCGACGCGAAGGCGCAGTGGATGGAAGCGCGGCTGGCGGCGCGCGTGCCGATGGAAATGTTCACCATCGATATCCGGACCGGCGAACGGCGCACCGTTCATCGCGCGACCGATTGGCTCAACCATCTGCAGTTTTCGCCCAGGGATCCAGGACTGTTGATGTTCTGCCACGAGGGGCCATGGGATAAGGTCGATCGCATCTGGACGATCCGAACCGATGGCTCGGCCCTGCGCAAGGTACACCAGCGCAGCATGGTGGGCGAAATTGCGGGGCACGAGTTCTGGAGCCCGGACGGGAAGACGATCTGGTATGATCTGCAGACGCCCAGGAACCGGATTTTCTGGCTCGCCAGCTATGACGTGCTGAGTGGCGAGCGTCGGCAATATGAAGTGCGGCCCGACCAGTTGTCGGTCCACTTCAACATCGCGCCCGGTCTTGCCACCTTCGCCGGGGATGGCACCTATTCGTCGCGATGGATCAGCCTGTTCAAGCCGGTTCTGACCGAGGCGCCCAGGCCCGGACTGATCGTGCCCGGCCAGCTCAAGACGGAGCGACTGGTGGACATGGCGCATCAGGATTACACGCTCGAGCCCAATCTTCATTATACACCGGACGGCAAATGGCTGATATTCCGTGGCAATATGGAAGGGCGAACGGCGATTTATGCCGTTCAGATCGCATCGGAAGGGGTTGGTAAGTGAGAGAATTTCCTGTTTTGAACAAGATGATTGCCTTCAAGGCATTAGGAAGCGGCGGCGCGCGCCTTTTCGTCTGTCTGGCTTTCGCGGCTGCCACGGCGCAGCCTGCCTTGGCACAGCATTGGTCGCGCAGCTGGGCCGTGGCGCCGCAGGGTGCGCTTGAAACATCCACCACTCGTCCCGCCCCGGAGCTTGCGGGCAAAACCCTGCGGCAGGTCGTGCGACTGAGCAGTGGCGGCAAGGCGATCCGACTGAACCTCTCCAATGAAATGTCGGATGCGCCATTGCGCATCGCTGCCGTCCGTGTCGCCCTTGCCGACAAGGAAGGCCGGATCGTACCCGGCAGCGACCGCCCGGTGCCTTTTGGTGGACAGGCGGAGGTTACCATTCCTGACCATGCACCGATGCTGAGCGATCCCATCGCCATGAAAGTGACGCCGCTTACACGGCTGGCTGTCAGCATGTATTTTGCCGCGCCCGTGGTACAGCCGACGGTCCATAGCTATTCTGCGGCGACCGGCTGGCTTGCTGCCGGCGATCAGGCTGCCTCGCCCGTGCTGACGGGGGTGACACATTTCGACCAGCGGCTGATCTTGAAGGGCGTGGATGTCGAGAGCCCGCAGGCGCAGCCGACCGTCGTGGCATTTGGCGATTCCATCACCGATGGCGTGCGTGCGACGACGGACGCCGATACCCGCTGGCCTGATCAGCTGGCCGCCCGCCTGGTCAAGGCGGGGAAGGCGGTGAGCGTCGCGAACATGGGGATCAGCGGCAATCGCCTGCTCAAGGATGGCACCGGTCCCAATGCGCTTGCCCGTTTCGACCGGGACGTGCTGTCGGTGCCGGGTGCCACACATGTCATCATTCTCGAAGGCGTGAACGACATTGGCGCCGCGGCAAGGGATAAGGACAACGCGCCGCCCACTGTCGGCACAATCGTCGCCGCCTATCGCCAGATGATCGCGCGCGGGCATCAGCGGGGGCTGAAAGTCATCCTCGCGACCATATTGCCCTATAAGGGCGCCGGTTACTGGAGCGCGGAAGGGGAAGTGACGCGACAGGGCGTCAACAAATGGATCAAGGAAAGCGGGGAAGCGGACGGCGTTGCAGATTTCGACGCTGCGATCGCTGATAAAAATGATCCCGCTCGCATGGCTGCGGCCTATGACTGCGGCGACCATCTCCACCCCAATGATGCTGGCTTCACGGTGATGAGCGACGCCGTTCCGCTCAGGGCGCTGCGATAGTCCGAATCCAAGAACAAGGCCGCCTGAAAGTCTGGAACGGGCGAATGGCGGCCTCACCCTGAAAATCGCCGGGACACGCCATTTTCGGACGCCTGAGGGAGAAAATCAGGACGATTACAGAGCTTTGGCTTATGATCGGCTGTTTGTCATACTTAAGCGAATTGGGCTCTAGCCCTCCTAGTGAACAGCTGCTATATTCTGACATATAGTTTCACATAATGAAACATGGTCATCGCCGTGCAGGGCGGCGAATATAGGGGAGGGTGAGTTCATGCTTCGACACAGAATGATTCCGTGCGCTTTTTACGGAGTTTCGTCGCTCGCAATGATTTCCGCGATGAGTATCGCGACATCGGCGACCGCACAGGCACCAGCATCTCCCACTTCCGCGCCGCCGACGCAGGCCTCGGCAGAAACACCCGCCGACGAGCAGGATATCGTCGTCACCGGCTTTCGCGCCTCGCTGAGCAGCGCGCTCAACCAGAAGCGCCTTGAAGCCGCGGCGATCGACAGCATCGTTGCCGAGGACATCGGCAAGTTCCCCGATTCCAACCTGGCGGAATCCATGCAGCGCATTCCCGGTGTCGCGCTGGCACGCGGCGACGGCGGCGAAGGACGCAATATCTCCGTTCGCGGCCTTGGCGCCGGCTTCACCCGTGTTCGCATCAACGGCATGGAAGGCAGTGCGCAGACAGGTTCTTCGGACATCTATGGCGCAGGCAACAACGGCCGCAGCTTCGACTTCAACGTCTTCCCGACGGAAATCTTTTCCGCCCTGGCCGTGCGCAAGACGCCCTCTGCCGATGTCGAGGAGGGCTCGCTGGGCGCGACCGTGGATCTGAGTGCGCCCAAGCCGCTCAGCCAGAAGGAGGATTTCGTCTTCACCACGACGGCGCGTGGCGTGTGGAACGAACTGTCCAAGAAGGTCGATCCGCGTGCGTCGATGCTGATCTCGAAGAAGTTCGGCGATGGCCGTTTCGGCATCCTTGCCTCGCTCGCCTATCAGAAGCGCAACATTCGCGAGGTCGGCTATTCGGGCGTCGATATCCTGTCGGCGAATACCAACGGCCTGTTCTGCTCGCCGCTCGGCTACGCGCCGGTCAACCCGGCTGTCAGTGCCGTGAAGGGAACGGACGCCGCGAACTGCAGCACCGGCAATCCTCGCACCGGATCGCTGGCAGCCTATCAGGCCATTGCCGCCCTGCGCAGGGACGACCTGCCGAACACACCGGGCAGCGGCGCCTTCTTCCCGCGCATCCCCCGCTACCTGAATTCGGAGCAGGATCAGGAGCGTATCGGCGGATCGCTGACGCTGCAGTTCCAGCCCGATGACGACACCGACATCTCGCTCGACATGCTCTATTCCCGGTTCGACGTGACGCGGCGCGATAATTATATCGCGGGCCTCTCCTTCGCGCGCTCGGTGGCGAACAACGGCCAGCCGATGGTGTCCGTGCGCGACGTGGAATTCGATGAAAACGGCTCGCTGGTCTATGGCCTGTTCGATGGCGTCGACGTGCGCTCGGAAGGGCTGGTCGACCATTTCGTTTCGACCTTCAAGCAGGCGAACTTCAACTTCAAGCACCGCTTTACCGACAATCTGGAGGTGACGGCGCTGGTCGGCATGAACCGGTCGATCTGGGACGGCAAGAAGCGTCTGCAGACTTTCATGGACGTGATCGACGCCGACGGCTTCTCCATCGACTTCCGCGACGGTGGCAGCACGCCCAGGATCGGCTTCGGTTTCGACGTGTCGAACCCGGCGAACTTCACTTACGCGCCGGGGCTTGCCGACGGCACCGTGCTGGGCGGCTTCAGCTATCAGGGCAAGCCGTCCAAGAACGTGACCAAGAACTTCACCGGCGAGGTCAATTTCGCCTGGACGGTGTCGGATGGCATCGTGCTGAAGGCGGGCACGCAGTTCCGCCAGAGCGATTTCACGACGACATTCCTGCGGCCTTATAATGCGGATACCGTCGTGCGGGCGCTCCCGGCCGGCACGACGCTGGCCTCGATCACCCGCCAGATCACTGGTGTCGACAAGCTGTGGGGCAATGGTGCGCCGGCCAGCTGGGCGGCGATCGACCCTGACAAATGGGCCGATACCTTCGGCTTCGACGATGTCCGCTATTGCGGCACCGAATGCGGCGGCGGCCGTGGCCGCGTCCGCGAGGATGTGAAGAGCGCCTATATCATGGGCACGTTTGACTTCGGCCAGCTGCTGGGTGTCGAGGTGCGCGGCGACGCAGGCGTGCGTTATGTGCGGACGGACCAGATGGCGTCGGGCTATATCGCCGTCGCACCGCCGGCTGGCACGACCTCGCCCACCAATCTGGTCGGGCAATATGCGGTGACGAACCGTCACTATGACGATTGGCTGCCGTCGGCCAACATCGTGATCGAGCCGATCACCAATGTCCTGCTGCGCTTCTCCGGTGCCAAGGTGATGGCACGGCCGGAACTGGGCCTGCTCACCCCGACCAGCGGCGTCAATCCCGTGACCCGTGTCGGCAATGTCAACAACCCGTTCCTGCAGCCGATCCGCGCCAAGACCTTCGACGCGGCGGTCGAATGGTATTTCCGTCCGGGCTCGCTGCTCTCGGCCGCCTATTTCTACAAGGATATCGGCACCTATATCCAGACGGTGAGCACGCAGATGCCGTTCAACCAACTGGGCCTGCCGGACGCGCTGCTGGAAAACAGCAACACCCTGCCGACCGAACTGTTCACGGTGTCGCAGCCATTCAACACGCCGGGCGGTCCGCTCAAGGGGATCGAGGTCAACGCGCAGGTGCCCTTCGACTTCATCGACGGCTTCCTGGGCAATCTCGGCGCGCTGGCCAACTACACCCATGTGACGTCGAAGATCCAATATGTCCTTGCCAGTGTCGGCGGTGTCCCGACCGTGACGACGACGGCGGACCTTGTCGGCCTGTCGAAGAATACGGCGTCCGGCACGCTCTATTATGAGGATGAGAAATTCAGCATCCGTGGCACGGCGAACTGGCGCGACAATTTCATTCGCGGCATTCCCGCGTCGCCCGGCAGCGACCTTCAGGGCAATGACTCGACGCTCTATGTCGACGCGTCGGCCTCGTACAACATCACGGACCGGCTCAAGATCATCGTCGAGGCCACCAACCTCACCGACGAGGAAAATCGCCTCTACATCGACAGCCAGCGCCAGGATACGCTGTTCCAGACACGCATCGGCCGAACAGTGACGGTGGGTGTCAACTTCCGCATGTAGTCGGGATGGACCGGCAGATGGCGAGGCGCCCATCGGCCGGTCTCCCTGCAGGCCATGCAGTTATCATTTCTCTCAATGGTTCGTCTTCCCCTCGGGTAAATCGCCTGAACGAACCATTGCCTGAGTGGCCGATCCGAACCCCGGATCGGCCACTCTTTCTTGCGGGGAGACACGGCAGGGGTTAGGCCGCCTCGATGGCGTCGACGATCCTGCGGGGCACGCGCAGCAGTGATCCATGGCGCGCGCCCGGCGGCATGGTGAGCTGGGCGCTCACATCTTCCCATGTGGTGAAGTCGCGCGTGGCCGCGGCACCCCAGCGGCCATCGCGATAGACATCGTAATAGCAGATGATCCGCTCGCCCACCTGCGCCGTCATCGGGCCCTCGACCCATGCGGGAGAGAAGGGCGCGGAAAGCGGGCCAAAGGGCCCTGCAGGAGACCGGGCCGCTGCGGTCTGCAGCATCTTGCGTGGAGGATAGCGTGTCTCGTCCTTGACGATCAGGTGCAGGCTGCCGTCCGGGCCGCGCGCGAAGGTGCCGTCGATGACGCTGAACCCCGGATCATAGAGCAGGGAAGGGGGATCGAACGTCTCGAAGTCGGCTGTCGTGGTTTTCCACAGGCGGTGGTTGTAGCCTGATTCCGACGTTCCTTCCGTTTCGGTGAAGCGTCCGGTGACAGTGCTCGACCAGAAGATCTGATAGCGCCCCGTCGCAGCATCGAAGATCGCTTCGGGCGCCCAGCAGTTGCGCGTGCCGGGCACTGTCGCCATCACCGGCAATGCGCGCTGCGGCGACCAGTTGCGCAGGTCGCGGCTGCTCGCATGGCCGATGGTCACGCCGTCCCACGCTGTCGTCCACAGCAGGTGCCAGGGGGCATCCGGGCCATCGCCGCGAAACAGGAAGGGGTCGCGCATCAGCTTCTTCTCGCCCACTTGCGGTACGAGCAGGCTTCGCCCCTGCGCAAGGGGGCGAAAGCTGAAGCCATCTTCGCTGGCAGCGAATTTCAGGCCGTCCGCCTCGCCCTTGCCGGTCGCGAAATAGGCGAAGAGGAGGATGTCTTCGTTGTGCGCCGCGCGGGCGCCTGCCGAATTGCGCAGGGCACAGCCGCCCAGCGCGCCGCCCAGCAGGACCATGCTGGCAAGACTGGCGCCGAAGGTCCGGCGATCCATCGACAACCCCGACGTTTCCCGCAGGTCGCTCAACGCAGATAATCCCTGGCCATCTTGCGATACTCGTCGATCAGCTCATTGGCGATATAGTCGCCGCCATGGCCCATGGCCTTGCCCGGTTCCGGCTTTGGGGCAGGCGGTTTTGGCGCGTTTCCGGTTGCCGCGATGCCGCCCGGCGCCTCTGCACTGTTCAACCCCTGCGAAAGCAGGTCGGGCTTCGGCCCTTCGCCGGCATTCTTGCCGTTCATGTCGAAGATCGCTTCCTGATGGCGGGTCGGTTCCCAGATGAACGTGCCCCAGCCGCGATTGTCGGGCAAGCCGTGTACCAGATCGTTGAGATAGCGCTTCCGGCTGGAATATTCCGCGGCGAGCAGGCCCTTGCCGGGATAGCGCGACAGGAAGTTCGCGAAGGTCTCGGCCCAGTCGCCCTGCGCGCGCTGCTGGTAGCAGGAGAAGCCGATGACGTCGAAATTCACGTCCCGCGCGAGCAGTTCGTCGGTCCATTCGCGGACCACCGGCCAGTGCCTGCCCAGATGATTGTGCAACTGGATGTGGACTGCAGGTTCCGCCGCGCGTGCCCCCGTAATACCTGCGCGCAAGAACGCGGCGAGACCGTCGAATCCGCCGACCGCGCCGACATCGCGATGATTGGCGTCCGTCACCGGATTGCCCGTGGGCGTGGACAGGCGCACGCGGCCATATGGCCACAACATGCCGAAAGTGATCTCATTGCCGATCACGGCCATGTCGACCGGGGCGCCGCCGGCTCGCATCGCGACCAGCGTGTCGTGGGTATGGGCTTCCACGGCGCGGGCAAGGCCAGGAAGATCGAGCCCGGCCCATGCGGCCGGCACATTCTGATGTTCGGGGTCGGCCCATGTGTCGGAATAGTGGAAGCTCAGCGCCAGCCCCATGCCCGCCAGCTTGATTCGTCGGCCAAGCTTTATCGTTTGCGCCAGCCCGGCCCATGCCTTGTCCGGTTCCCGCGCCGAATAGCCCCTGGCCGGATCGACGAATATGCGCAGGCGGATATAGTTGAAGCCCGCGTCACGCAGCAGGCCAATGGGATCCTGCTGCTTGTCGTTCACGAAATAGCGCGCGCCGGCGGCTGCGTCCTCGGGGATCCAGGAAATGTCCGCACCGATCATATAGGGGCCGGGGCGGGCGCCGGATGGATTGGTCGCGGCAAGGGCTGGCACGGGGAGAAGGGGAAGCGCGAGCAGGCCCAGGGCCGCGCGTCGATCGATCTCCGTCATTTCTGCCTCACCACAAGAAACATGGCGCGGAGCCGTGAACCGTGCAGCAGCATAGTCTCTCCCCCAAATATGACGTGTCCCGTACAGAGAGTTGTCCATGGTTATTCTATATGTGGGATATGCTATCGCAATATGGAATTGAAGCAAGGGGGATGTGTCGATCGGATTTTGGGTAAGCCATGTCGATCGAAAGCCGGATCGACCCGATGAAAAATCACCACAGCCGGGGCGACTCACCTCAATAATTGCTGGATGACCGCACACGGGTTTGTGACATCAATCCGCCGCTGAAACCTGTTCCAAAACGGCACAGTCGTTGCGATGCAGCATGTCATCGACCCCGATTATGCAACCGCTGGTCGCCCGATATGAGGTTAATGCAGATTGATCTTGACAGTTGCGCGGGTTGAGTCCGATCATTTTCCTACGCAAAATCAAGTTCGCTTTAAGTCAGGTCTACCGAAAGGAAAATGTCCTGACAGTCGATGACAGGGTCGCGCTAAAAAAGAGCGAAATTCGTCTTGGTTCATTGGGCGAATTTATAGCCACATATTGAGAAATGTTTTCTTCATTGTCCGTATTTGCGCGGATGATGTGTCGTAATCCTTTGGATTATATGATCCAAAGGCAGGCTTTGCTGCGCCTGATAAAGAACAAAATAACAGGGGGGTGTATGCCCAGAACGCAGATCCACTTTGGAGGAAAGCTGATTTCCTTCCGCCGGTCACACCGGGTTTTCCGTGCCGATCATGCCCCGCCGCGCCAGGCGCTCGGCGGCTGGCTGCCCTTCCGCAACCCGCACATCGATCCCCCTTCTTCTCGCTAATGACGGAGCTATCGCCATGCCCGTTTCCCCGACCTATCCCGGTGTCTACGTCCAGGAACTTCCCAGCGGCATCCGCACCATCATAGGCGTCGCGACGTCCATCGGGGCGATCGTCGGCGGCTTTGCGCGTGGTCCCTCGGACACCGCCTTGACCGTGTTCAACCCCGGTGAGTTCGAACGCGATTTCGGGGGGCTCAGCGCCGCCTCTGAGGCGAGCTATCAGGTGAAGCAATTCTTCCTGAACGGCGGATCGCAACTGGTGGTGGTGCGGGTCGCGCCGGGCGGCGCGCCGGCCGATGCCACGCTCAACCACAATGACGCCGGCGGCGCGGCGGAGGCGTTGCTGGCCACCGCAGGCCGGCAGGTGCGCGGCACGAGCGTTGGTGATCCCGGCAGCTGGGGTGACAATATCCGCATCGATGTCGATCATGAGGCGAGCGACGCCGCCAATGGTTTCAACCTGACGGTCAACGAGGTGCGCGCCGAAAATGGGCGAGAAATCGTGGTGCGGTCGGAAACCTTCCGCAACCTGCTGATGGACGACGGCCCGAGCTTTGCGATCGACATCGTGAACGCGGGATCACGGATGATCCAGCTGTCGCGCGATGCCGGATGGACCCGCGCGCGGCCGGTCGCCACCGGCACCGTCAGCGATGTCGTGAATGTCGGCGGTTTCGCCGGCATGCAGCTGACCAATACGCTCGATGTCACGATCGACGGCACGACATCCCAGATCGTGGTGCCCGTGCTCGCGGCCGCGCTCACCTCTCTGCCCGAGGCGCGCGGCGTGCTGGAAGGCGCGCTGCGTGCCGGTCGTCCCGCCGACCCCCTCTTCGCCGGGGCGACCGTGCAGGTGACGGGCGACGGGCGGCTGCGGGTACTCGCCGGTCGCTCCGGCCCCAATTACGCGCCCGACCTCATCATGACGTTCGACGACAATGTGGGTGATCTTGCCGCGACATTGTCACTGCGGGCCGGTGACAATGCGGTGGAGAATGTCCAGCAATATGCTCTGGGCAGCACTGCGGCGCCCGCCGGTTTCCTGAGCGCGGCAACGGCCGGCACCGATGCCGGCGCGCTGACCTCCGCCGCCCTGCTGGGCGTGCGCGGGAACAAGACCGGGCTGTTCGCGCTGGAGGACGTCAACCTCTTCAACATCCTGATGATCCCCGAGGCGGCGACATTGGGCGACGTGACGGATCTGGCGGCGGTGATGAGCGGCGCGATCGCCTATTGCGTCGAGCGCAGGGCCTTCGCCCTGATCGACGTCGCGCCCAACACCGCCAGCCTCGACGCGGCACAGACCTGGCTGGGCGAGGTCGCGAGCAACGGCCTGCGCAGCCGCAACGCGGCGGCCTATTTCCCCCGCGTGCAGGTGCCCGATCCGCTGAACGGCAACCGCCTGCGGACGATCGGGTCGAGCGGCACCGTGGCGGGCATCTACGCCCGGACCGACGGCGCGCGCGGCGTTTGGAAGGCACCCGCCGGGATAGAGGCGACGCTCTCCGGCGTGTCAGGTCTCGAATATACCCTGACCGATCCCGAGCATGGCCAGCTCAATCCGCTCGGCCTCAATGCCCTGCGCAACTTCGACGTGGTCGGCAGCGTGGTATGGGGGGCGCGCACGCTCGACGGGGCGGATATCCTCGCATCCGACTGGAAATATACGCCGGTGCGACGGCTCGCGCTGTTCGTGGAGGAATCGCTGTTCCGGGGATTGCAATGGGTGGTGTTCGAACCCAATGACGAGCCGCTCTGGGCACAGATCCGCGCGGCGGCGGGCTCCTTCATGCAGCAGCTCTTCCGGCAGGGCGCCTTCCAGGGTGCCTCCCCGCGGCAGGCCTATCTGGTCAAGTGCGACGCTGAGACGACGACGCAGGACGACATCAATGCGGGCATCGTCAATGTGTTCATCGGCTTCGCCCCGCTCAAGCCCGCCGAATTCGTCATCATCAGCCTCCAGCTTCTCGCTGGCCAGGCGCAGGCATAAAGGGAAGGCGACATGGCTCAGTTCACGGTCAACGCGCAACGCTACGATCCCTATAAAAGCTATAAATTCCGGGTGAAGGAGGTCGGCGGCACTTATATCGCCGGCGTGTCCAAGGTCAGCGCACTCAAGCGCACCACCGAAGTCGTCGAGCATCGCGAGGGCGGCGACCCGAGCAGCGTGCGGCGTTCGCCGGGGCAGAGCAAGTTCGAGGCGGTCACGCTGGAACGCGGCGTTACCCATGACAAGCATTTCGAGCAATGGGCGAACAAGGTGTGGAACTTCGGTTCCGGCCTGGGCGCGGAAGTGTCGCTTAAGGACTTCCGCAAGGATCTCGTGCTGGAAGTGTATAACGAGGCCGGGCAGCTTGCCATCGCCTACCGCCTGTTCCGCTGCTGGGTGTCCGAATTCCAGGCCCTGCCGGAACTGGACGCGAAGGGCAGCGCCATCGCCATCCAGACGCTGAAGCTCGAAAATGAGGGCTGGGAGCGTGATGTCGATGTGAAGGAACCAGCCGAGCCCAGCTACACCGAGCCGCGCTGAACCAAAGGACTGCCGTCCCATGTCGTTCCTGTCCGACCAGCACGTCATCGCCGCCTGGGAGGGTGGCCGAACCGCGACCGCGCCGGAGCGGGCACGGCTGCTGCTCGCCCTGCTGGGTGACGCCGATGCGGCCGAAAACATGTCGGTCGGCGAACGCGACCGGCGGTTCATCGCGGTGCTGGCAGAAGGCTTCGGGCGGGATGTCGAGGCAGTAGCGGATTGCGCTGCTTGCGGCGCGATTATCGAGATCGGCTTCGACGCTCTCGCATTCGCCGAGGCCTGTGGTCCGGTGGGTGAGGCAAGTGTCACGCTGGCGAGCGGGGACACGCACAATCTCCGCTTGCCGACGACCCGTGACATCATTGCCAGCCAGCAGGCCGGCGACCCGGCTGGGGCGCTGGCGCAATCCTGCCTTGCGCATCAGGCAGGCGCACCGCTGACACCCGGCGATGTCGAGCGGGTCGGGCAGGCGCTGGTCGCCGCCGATCCGCTGCTCGATCCCGTGATCGCCACGTCCTGCCCGGAATGCGGGACCGACCAGCAGGTCAGCTTCGACGCCGCCGCATTTCTGTGGGATCGGATGGCGACGCGCGCACGCAATTTGCTGACGCAGGTGCATCTGCTCGCCCGCGCCTATGGATGGAGCGAGGACGCGATCCTTGCCCTGCCGGAGCGCCGCCGCGCCTCCTATGTCGACATGGTGATGGGATGAGCGGCGTGCTCGACAGGCTGATCGCGCGCGTCGCCGGCGATGCCTCGGGCGAACCGGGCCTGCGTGCGCCGGCGCAGCCCGCGGCGGTGGCGGCTGGCGAGGATTCCGACTGGGCCGGCGAGGTGGTGGAGGAGCATCTGGTGGAAGATCGCCCGGTGCAGGCCCGCCGCGCAATCTCGGCAGATGTGGATGAACATGGCCCCACGCCGGCACGCGCCAGTCCTTCGGCGCAGGTCGCCGTGTCGCAGCAGCCTGCCATGCTCCGTCAGACGCCTGAGCTGCAATCGCCTGCCTTCCTCGCGACAGGGGGGGAGCCATCGGGACGGGGGGAGGACCATCCCATAAAGCCGCTGAAGCCCGCCTCCCTTGGCGAAACTCCGATCCAAGGGTTGAACGGACCAAAGGTCGAAGCCACCGTAGCGATGAGGCCCGTGCCTGCCGCGCCGACATTCCCGTCCGCGCCCATTCAGGGCGAAGGGGAGCCTTCTCAATCTCAACAGGCTGGCTCGTCAACACCCTCTCGGCCAAATCCCGCCTCCGCCGATCCAGACAGCGGTGAGGACGAAAGTGAAACCCTCATCATCGAAATCGGCCGTATCGAACTCGTGCCCCCGATGCAGCCTGGAGCGGGGCCGGCGCCGATGCGGCGCGAGCGGACCGTAACCCTGTCCTCCTATCTCGCCGATCGCAGGGCAGGGCGGCGATGAGCAGCGCGCTTGCCATTGCCGGGGTGACGCAGATCCTGCGCGATATCCTGAACGACGGGCTCGTCGATGCCGACGTCTCCGGCACGTTGGGCGGCAATGTCAACGTGCGGGCGCGGCCGCCGGACATTACCGAGGGGCTGCGCGCCGAGGCGGACTCGACCCTCAACATCTTCCTCCACGGCGTCAGCCCCAATTTGGGGCTGGTCAACGAATTCCTGCCGACGCGTGATCCGGCCGGCCGACGGGTCGCCAACACGCCGCTGGCGCTGGATCTCCATTATCTGATCAGCGCCCATGGCAGCGCCGACCTGCATGGCGAGATCCTGCTCGGCTATGCGATGCAGATCCTGCATGAGCATCCCGTCATCAGCCGGGCCGAGATCCGCACGGCGCTCGACGCGATGCCCGCGATCGGCGGCGACCTGCCGCCTTCACTCCAGTCGCTGGGGCAGACCTTCCTGGCCGACCAGCTCGAGCAGGTGCGGATCACGCCGGTCTACATGTCGCTGGACGAACAATCCCGCCTGTGGACGGCCTGCCAGACGAACCTGCGTAGCGCGGCGACCTATATGGCGAGCGTCGTCATTATCGAGCGGCGCGATCCCGCCGTCAGGCCGCTGCCGGTGCTGACCCTCGGCCCGGACAATCGCGGCGTCGACGTCCAGCCCGATCTCGTGCCGCCCTATCCGGGGATCACTGCCGTCATCCTGCCGGCCGAGCAGCCGAGCGTGCGGCTGGGCGAGGCGATCACCCTGCGCGGCCATCATCTGGATGGCAATCCGGTGACGGCGCGCTTCACCAGCGCCCGGCTTGCCGCGCCCATCGTGGTACCGGTCGCGGCAGCCGATGTCGCGCATGACCGGGTGCGCGTGACCATCCCCAATGCGCCCGCCGCCTGGTGTGCCGGGCCGTTCACGGTCGAGCTGGACGTGCAGCGTGCCGGAGAGCCTTCGCCGCGCCGCACCAACGGGCTGGGCGTCGCGATCGCGCCGCGCATGACCTTGCCGCCTGCCGCCATGGCCCGCGCGGGAGACCAGAGCGTGACGATCGATCTTCAACTCGTCCCCAATGTCCGCCCCGGCCAGTTCGCGACGCTCACCATTGGCGGGCGCGAGGCGACGGCGCTCGACCTGGCGGTGGCTGGCAACCAGTTGCGCTTCCGCTTCGAGCGGCTGCAGCCGGGCAGCCAGGCCGCGCGGCTGCGCATCGACGGCGTAGACAGCTGGCTGATCGACCGGCTCGCCGTCCCGCCGGTGTTCGATCCCACGCAATTCATCACGGTGCCGGCGTGAGCGGGCGTGCAGACAGCCGCGCCGCCCTGATCGGGGCGATTGCCAGTGCAGCGCATCGCTGGCGTGGAGAGGCTGCGCCGGCCGCTAACGAACCGGAAGCTGGCACGCGCATCGCCATCCTGCAGCAGCGCTTCTCGCTCAGCCCCTTCGAGATAGATCTTGTGCTGATGGCGGCTGCGGTTGTCCTCGACCCCCGGATTGCGGTCGCGCTGGGCGCGGAAGGTGGGCTTACCCCGGCCCTGGCGATGGCGCGGATCGAGGGGGGCAGTTGGGATGCCTTTGCCCCAGACGCAGCGCTCCAGCGCTGGTCGCTGCTCAACTGGTCGAGCGCCGGGAGCTGGCTCGCAGCGCCGCTGTCGATCGACCCCTGGCTGTGTGACTGGCTCGCCGGCCTGTCTGACAGCTGCAGCAGCGCGGCGCGCGGGGCCAAGCCGCTCACCACGCCGGACATGTTGCCCGCAAGCTGGGAGGAGATCGCGCAGGGGATCGCCAGCCGCCTGCGCGGCGCACGGGACGCGCCCGTGATCCTGCTGCGCGGCGTCGATCGCATGGGCCGCCTTATGGTCGCGCGCCGCGCGGCGCTCGCTCTTGGTCTGTCACCCTGGCTCGTCAATGCCGGTGACATCCCCCCCGGAGGCGAGAAGCAGCGCGCACTGGCGCGGCTGTGGGAGCGTGAAACCCTGCTCTGCGGCGCGCTTCCGGTGATCGACCTGCCCGTGACGGGTGCCGGGCCGGACATGGCTTTCGCTCCGGTCGAGGGCTTTGCCGAACAGTTCGAGCCGCCATTAGTCCTGACCGGGGGAACCGCCGACCTCTCCCGGCCCGTCGCGCTCTTCGAATTGCCTGCGCTCAGCTATGCGGCCCGGCAGTCGCTTTGGGCGCGCGCGTTGGAAGTACCGGAAGAGGGAGAGGGGATCGCCCGGCTCGCCTACCAGTTCTCCCTCGATCCCGCCGACCTGCTCCATGCTGCTGCCGAAGCGCGCTCGCTTGCGGAAGGCCCTCGCCGGATCGAGGCCGCCTGGAACGAGGCACGGATCCGCGCGCGTCGCGACCTTGGCGGCAATGTCACACGGATCATGCCGAAACTGGGGCTCGACGATCTCGTCCTGCCCCCCGCGCAGCGCGCGTCGCTGGACGCACTGGAGGATCAGGTCGTGCATCAGGCGACCGTCTATGGCCGCTGGGGGATGGAGGGCGCCAGCGGGCGGGGCCTTGGCATTACTGCCCTGTTCTCCGGACCGAGCGGCGCGGGGAAGACGACGGCGGCCGAGGCGCTGGCGGGCGCGCTGAGGCTGGACCTGCTGCATGTCGACCTCTCTCAGGTAGTCAGCAAATATATCGGCGAGACCAGCAAGAATCTCGACAGGGTCTTTGCCGGTGCCGAGGCGGGCGGCAGCGTGCTGTTGTTCGACGAGGCGGACGCGATCTTCGGCAAGCGCAGCGAAGTACGCGACAGCCATGATCGCTACGCCAATATGGAGGTGAGCTACCTGCTCCAGCGGATGGAGCGCTATCGCGGCCTCGCTATCCTGACCACCAACCAGAAGGGCGGGCTGGACGACGCCTTCCTCCGGCGCATCCGCTATATCATCCACTTCCCTTTCCCGGACCGGCAACTGCGCGCGGAGCTGTGGCGCCGGGCGTTGCCGAGCGACCAACTGGTCGATGCGCCCAATTGGGACGAGCTGGGCCGGCTCTCCGTCGCGGGCGGCAGCATCCGCAACATCGCGCTCAATGCTGCCTTCCTGGCGGCGGCCGAGGGCGGCAAGATCGGTTCTGCCCACCTGCTGCGCGCGATCGCGACCGAAAGCGCGAAGACCGAGCAGATGCCCATGCACCTCCAGCTTGCGAAGGGCCAGGCATGAGCCGGCGGCGGACCATCGTGCGGATCGACGCCATCCGCCTCGTCGGGCGCGGCTTTGACGAGGCCGGCTTCCGCGAACGCCTTGCCGAGCGGCTGGGTGCCTATGAGGGCACGCCCGACCGGATGGCGGTGGACGATGCCGTGCGCGGTGCCGTGCGGGATTCTGTACGGGGAGACAGGCCATGAGCGGCGCGCGTGAGGTGGTGACGGGCGAACTCGGCGTTGGCCATGCCCATGCCGAGGCTGAACGCAGCGCGGACGTCCATGCCCGGCAGGCGGAACGGCGGCTGGGGCTTGGTGGTCGGCCAGCGGTCGAGGCGACGAGCAAGAGCGATGTCGAGACGAGTCCGGCACCCCGGATCGTTTCATCGGCCCTGCGCGGCGATGGCGAGCCGCTGTCCGAGAGGGACCAGCGCCGCTATGGCGCTGCCTTCGATCATGATTTCTCCCATGTGCGGATGCATCGGGGCGCCGACGCCGCTGTGGCCGCAAACAGCATCGGCGCGCGGGCCTTTGCCGTCGATCATCACATCGCCATGCCGGAGGCGGAGCCTGGCCTGCTCACGCATGAACTCGCCCATGTGGTCGCGCAGGACAGGGGGCAGGATGGCTCGGGCGTCGTCCGGCGGATCGGCGTTGGCGAATGGTTCGCGCGGCTGGTGGGCGAGGGGAGCTACGACAAGACGGAACTGGACGATTATCTGGCGGGCCTTGAGGAACGCGGCACCACCGAAGGCGGGATGGAAGGCGACGACAAGGCGCGGCAGGTGGTCAGCACCGGCCGCCACAAGAAGCTCTCACCCAAGAAGATGACCTCGCTCGAGATGCGCAAGCTGCTGATCGACGAGATGATCTCCGGCGCAACCCTGGACGAGGACGAACAGGCGATCCTCACCATCCTGCGCGATGCGACGATGCCCGAGCGGCAGTGGCTGGTGAAGCAGGTCGGCCGCGACGAGCTGAAGGATAATTTCCACGGCGAGGAATATAAGCAGCTCATGACGCTGCTGAGCGACGCCTATGATGCCAAGGATGCGGATGTGCCGCTGAGCTGGTCGGCGGGCTACACGCTGCGGGGCGATCCGCGGGTGACGCAGGGCGAGCAGGCGGTGCTGCTGCGCAGCCTCTCCTTCCGCCCGGATGGCGCGGCGCAGGCGCAGACGGTGGCGAGCGACGAGGATCTGGCGCTCAAGCCCGGCCAGACGCAGCCACTGGGCAAGGCGCCGGTCAACCATCCGCGCGATACCGGCGGGCAGGGCTTCGCCTCGCTTCAGGTCGGCCCGATCGACAAGGATGGGATCATCGCGCCGCCCACGGACCTCCACACGCCCACCGACCCGATCAACTATCCCAAGATCGATCCGCTCAAGTCCAGCGTGCTGGCCGAACTCGACGTGACCGTCCGCGCGGCCGAGATCGGCGCGGATACCGACAAGACCGAGGGGCGCGACACGAAGAAAAAAGGCCACAAGGATGTCGCCTCCAAGACCGACACCCATGAGGATTTCAGCGAGGATTCTGTCGAGGTGATGGACGAGCAGAGCATCCTGGAGCGCCGGCAGGTGGACCGAGAGAAACGCCTCGCCAAGAAGCATGAGCGCGAGAAGGCGCAGCAGAAGGGCTCCACGGTCTATGAGGAGGAGAATGAAGAGCATCAGGACCGCAAGGACGAAAGCGAGTTCAAGGAAAAGACCGAGGGCAATGAGAAGTCCGGCGGCACCGAGACGACCGACGGTAATTTCGACCTGACTGGCAAGGTCGACGCGAAGCTGACCGGCGAGCTCAAGAAGGCCGAGGAAGGGCTGATCAAAAAGGGGCTGCGCTGGGTGCTCAAGATCGGGCCGTCGATCGCGCCGAAGCAATATCGCCCGATCCTGAAGGCCTTGGGGCCGATCGGCGAGAAGATCCTCGACCTGTTCAAGCCCGGCGAGGACGACATGGAAATCGAATTCGACCTTGACGGCAAGGTGACGGTGAAGGGGAAGTTCCACGCCAAGACCTCCATCGAGGGCTGGAAGAAATTCAGCTCCAAGACCGAGGGCTCGTCGTCCTCCAAGGGCGAGACCGACATCAAGGGCAGCAAGAAGGGCAGTTCCCAGAGCGCCGGTCGCTCCGAGGCCGACCGCAAGAGCGTGGAGGAACAGGATGCGGTGAAGAAGAGCACAGGCGTAGAAAAGGGCGAGAAGCGCGCCACGACCGCCGGCAAGAAGCAGGGCACGAGGGATGCCACCTCCGCGACCAAGGGCTCGGAGGATTATAGCGAGACCGGCCGCGAGGACATGAAGGGCAAGGACGTCAATCGCAAGGTGTTCATCGCGGTGGTCGAAAAGGCCACGCTCAGTTTCAAGGTGATGTGAGGGCGCGATGCTGAACAATTCCCCCCGCCTCGCCAAAGCCGGCATCGTCGTCGCCGATCCCGTGAAGGCGACCGTCATCCGCGTCATCCCGATGCAGTATAATCCCACCCGCCTCAGCCGCTCGCTCAAGGCCAAGGCGCTGGGCGAGCAAGCCGACAGGTCGGAGGCGCTGCGGCTCACCGGACCGCCAGTGGAGACGATCACCATTGAGGCCGCGATCGACGGCGCCGATGCGCTGGAAAAAGGCGACGCGGAGACGGCCCGGAGCGGCATCGGGCCGCATCTCGCCGCGCTGGAACTGCTGACCTCGCCGGGCAGCAACCAACTTCTGTCGTCCGATCGGCTGGCGCAGCAGGGCGTGCTGGAGATCCTGCCCATGGAACAGCCGATGACGCTGTTCGTGTGGGGCAAGAACCGGATCGTGCCGGTCCGCATCACCGATTATTCGGTGACGGAGGAAGCGTTCGACCCCGCGCTCAACCCGATCCGCGCCACGGTGACGCTGGGGATGCGGGTGCTGACCGTCGATGATCTCGGCTTTGCGGCGCGCGGCGGCCAGATCTTCCTCAATCACCTCGTCGTCAAGGAACAACTCGCCCGCAAGCTGCCGGCGTTCGGCCTCGACACGCTCGGCATCGGAGGAATCGCATGACCGACATCGCCACCCTGCTGGCCGCGCCGGGGCTGGAGGCCACCACCTATCCGCCCACCAGCCGCTATCATGGCCTCGGCCTGCAGCAGATCACCCTGCCGGACGGGAGCCAGCGCACCTATCTGCAACGGCGCTTCATCCCGCAGGCCGATGACCTGCAGCAGATTGGGGTCCATGCCGTGCGCCAGGGCGAGCGGATCGACATCATCGCGGCCGATAATTTTGGCGACTCCACCCAGGCCTGGCGGCTGTGCGATGCCAATGGCGAGGGGTTCCAGTCGCTGGTGGAGCCGGTGGGGCGCGGGCTTAAGATTGCCATTGGCAAGGCGGGAAGGAGCAGCGCCGGTGCGTGATTCCGTTCAGCTCGAACTTTACGTTGGCCCGGTCGTGCCGATCGCGGTGTCGCAGGATATCCTCGACGCGCTGGTGTCCGTCAGCGTCACGACGGCGGCCGGCGGCGCGAGCGTGTTCCAGTTGAGCTTCGACGTCTCGACGCGCTCGCCGCTGCATACGCTGTTCCTCGTCAGCGCCGGCGCGCCGATCCCGATCGTCCGGGTCGTCATCGCGGTCCGCATCGGGGCGCAGCGGCAGATCCTGATCGACGGGGTGATGACGCATCACGAGGTTGGGCGTGGCTCACGGCCCGGCACATCCTCGCTGACGGTGATCGGCGAGGATCTGTCGCGGGTGCTCGACCTCATCGACTTCAGCGGCATTCCCTATCCCGCCATGCCGGATTTCGCCCGCGTCATGCTGATCCTAGCGAAATACGCCTTCCTCGGCATCATCCCCAAAGTGATCCCCAGCGTGCTGCTGGACGTGCCTATCCCGATCGAGAGCATTCCCCGGCACAAGGGCAAGGACCTGGCCTATATCAAGTCGCTGGCGGACCGCGTGGGCTATGTCTTCTACATGGAGCCCGGCCCGACGGTGGGCACCTCCTTCGGTTACTGGGGGCCGGAGATCAAGGTCGGCCGGGAGCAGCCCGCGCTCAGCCTCGACTTTGATGCGGCCAAGACGATCGAGGACATCAGCTTCACCTATGACAGCGCGCAGGCCGTGCTGCCGATCGTCTATATCCACAACCAGCAGACCAAGGTGCCGATCCCCATTCCGGTGCCGGACATCACCCCGCTCAGCCCACCGCTGGGCGCGATCCCGGCGATCCCAATGAAGATCGAGCCGATCACGGAGACGGCGAAATACAATCCCATCCAGGGCATCCTGATCGGCATGGCGAAGGCCGCGCAGTCCTCCGGCAAGGTCGTGAAGGGCAAGGGCACGCTGGACGTGCGCGCCTATGGCCGGTTGCTGGAGCCGCGCAAGCTCGTTGGCGTGCGCGGCGCGGGCCATGCCTTTGATGGGCTCTATTATGTCGATTCCGTCACCAGCCGGATCGTGCGGGGGGACTTCAAGCAGGATTTCGAGCTGAGCCGCAACGGGCTGCTGCCCACGACGAACAGGATCGCGGCATGAGTACCGGCCCCTATTATGGCAAGTTCCGCGGAACGGTTGTCAACAATATTGACCCGATGATGATCGGGCGCATCCAGGTGTTGGTGCCCGCGGTCTCCGGCGTGATGCTGTCGAGCTGGGCGATGCCGTGCCTGCCGGTGACGGGCATCCAGACGGGCTTCTTCACGGTGCCGATTCCCGGATCGGGCGTATGGGTCGAGTTCGAACAGGGCGATCCCGATTATCCCATCTGGGTCGGCGGCTTCTGGGGCACGGCGGCGGAGGTGCCCGCGCTGGCGCTGACCGCGCCGCCGCCCACGCCCGCTTTCGCCATCTCGACCCCGCTCAAGAACGGCATCGTGGTTTCCGACGGGCTGGGGCCGATGGGCGTCGGTGGTATCGTGCTGCAGAGTACCACCGGTGCGACCATCTCGGTCAGCGACGTCGGCATCATCATCAACAATGGCAAGGGCGCGCAGATCTCCATGGTCGGGCCGACGGTGGACATCAATCTCGGCGCGCTGACGGTGACGTGATGCCGGGACCGATCCTCCATCTGGGCGCCACGGTGCTCTGTTCCCATGGCGGGCAGGCGACGCCCAGCGCGCCGGTGCCGCGCGTTCTGGTCAGCGGCCAGCCGGTGGCGACGCTCCCCGCGCCATGGCTGGTCGCGGGATGCGCGCTGCCGCCGCCTCCGGGCGCCAACGGCCCGTGCGTGACCGGGCAGTTCGTCACCAGCGCCATGCGCGTCCTCGCAATGGGCCAGCCGCTGCTGCTGATGGACAGCATGTCGATCTGCGCGCCCACCGGTACGCCGCTGATGCCGGTGATGGCGCAACCAAGGGCGATTGCGACATGACCGATGTGAGCTTCCCCTACCGCTTCAATGCGCTCGGCCGCACGGCTGCCCCGGAGACGGAGGCGGAGCATGTGCGCGACCTCATCATGCAGCTGCTCTTCACCGCGCCGGGCGAGCGGGTGATGCGGCCCGATTTCGGCACCGGCCTGCCGCAGCTGCTGTTCGGCCCGGCCAGCCCGGATCTTGCGGCGGCGACGCAGATGCTCGTGCAGGGCGCGCTCCAGCAATGGCTGGGCGACCGGATCGAGGCGCGGGAGGTGCGCGTGACCGCCAATGACAGCGCGATCGAGGTGCTGGTCAGCTACGCGCTGCGATCGACTGGCGAACTGCGCAGCGATGTCTTTAGGCGGGAGACGGGCGCATGATCTACTTCTGCTGCGACAATCTGCGGCGCAGTGCGACCGCTGCCAGCCCGCTCAACGGCATCGACTTCATCGAGGTGGTCGATCTCGATGCGCCGAGCCAGGCGTTGCGCCAGCGCATCCTGCACCTCCATCTGCTCAAAGACCCGGCGCCGACAGTCTTCACGGTGAACAATGTGCGGATCGAGGGGGGCGTGCGCATCCGCGACATTGCGGTGACCAACGTCACCATGGGCGTTGCCGGGCAGGCCAATGTCATCGAGGTCGAGGTGGACGAGGCGGGCGACTTTTCCGGCTATCGGCTGCGCCTCGTCACCAGCGCGGTGGACGCCTCGCCGCCGGCCGGGTTCGATCCGCAGCTCGCCAGTGTCGATTTCTCCTTCAAGGTCGAATGCCCGTCCAGCTTCGACTGCCGTCCGCGCTGGGTGTGCGAATGCCCGCCAGACGACATCAACGTCAGCGACTATCTCGCGCGCGATTATGACAGCCTGCGCGGCTTCATGCTGGACCGGATGGCGACGAGCGTGCCGGCCTGGACGGAGCGCAACCCCGCCGACCTTGGCGTGACGCTGGTGGAGATGCTGGCCTATGTCGGCGACGACATCAGCTGGCGGCAGGACGATGCCAATAGCGAGGCCTATCTGGGCCGGGCGCGGCGTCGCGCATCCGTGCGCCGTCTGGCGCGGCTGGTGGATTACCGGATGAGCGACGGCGCCAATGCGCGCACGCTCGTTCACATCGCGGTCAGCGCCGATGTCGTGCCGCTCAACCCCGGCGATCCCCCCGCCGTGCCGCAGGGTACGGCCTTTACCAGCGTGATCGCGGGCGCGGGGGCGACGATCGCCGGATCGGCGGCGCAACTGGACGCTGCGGCCGCAGTGTTCGAGGCGATGGAGGACGTGCCCGGCCTGTTCGCGCTGCACAACCGCATGCCCTTCTACAGCTGGAGCGATGCGCGCTGCATCCTGCCGAAAGGCGCGACACAGGCCACGCTGGCGGGACATTTCCCTGATCTCGCCGCCGGGCAGGTGATCATCCTGGAGGAAGTGGTCGGGCCACGGACGGGCAATCCCGCCGACGCCGATGCCGCCAAGCGCCATCCCGTGCGGCTAACCAGCGTCGATGCCTTTGTTGGCGCCAATCCGCTCACTGATCCGGTGACGGGTGACGAGGTGACGGAAATCGTCTGGGAGGCGGAGGATGCGCTGCCATTCCCGCTCTGCCTGTCCGCGATCGCCGATGAGGCACTGGGCGCGGCGGAAATCCCGGAGGTCAGCGTTGCGCGTGGCAATATCGTGCTCGTCGATCATGGCCGCACGATCGACGAGGAAGATCTGGGTGCGGTGCCGATCGCCGATCTGGAATGGGCGGGCCCATGCGGCGGCGATCCGTGCGCGCGGGATACGGCCGATATCCTGCCGCCCCGCTTCCGCCCGCGTCTGGGGCGGGGGCCGCTCACGCAGGCGCGGCGCCTGCTGACAGGGCGTTCGGCGCGGCGGGTGCTGGCGCCCGCCGGACCGGCGTTGCCCTCGAACATGGCGCTCACCAGCGTCGCGCCGACGCCGTGGCGCCCGGCCTTCGATCTGCTCGACGCCGGTCCATTCGACACGCTGTTCGTGGCGGAGACGGAACTGGACGGCAGTACCAGACTGCGTTTCGGCGACGATGAAAATGGCATGAGGCCCGATGACGGTGATGTTTTCACCGCCACCTATCGGATCGGGAATGGCACGGCCGGCAATATCGGCCGCGACAGCCTGGTCCATGTCGCGCTGCCCCATCCCGAGATCCTCTCGCTGCGCAATCCGCTGGCTGCGCGGGGGGGAGAAGATCCCGAGACGATCGAGCAGGTGCGCCAACGCGCGCCCTTCGCCTTCCGCCGGCAGGAACGGGCGGTCACGCGGCAGGACTATAGCGAGATCCCCTTGCGCATGGGCGGCCTGCAGGGCTCGCGCGGGACGTGGAAGCATACCGGCAGCTGGCATACCGTCTTTGTCACTCCCGACCGGCAGGGTGGCGTGCCAGTCGATGCGCCCTTTGCGCAGGATGTCCGGGATTTCCTTGAGGTCTATCGCCTTGCCGGGCGTGATCTGGCCGTGGATCAGCCGCGCGACGCGCCGCTGGAACTGGAGCTGATCGTGTGCGTGCTGCCGGGCAGCTTCCGGTCGGATGTCGCGCGCGCGCTGACGGACCTGTTCTCCAACCGGCGGCAACCTTCGGGCGAACTCGGCCTGTTCCATCCCGATCGCTTCACTTTCGGGGAGGTCGTCTATCTGAGCCCGCTGATCGCCGCCGCGCAGGCCGTGCCCGGCGTGGCATCGGTCGAGGCGAGCGTGTTCGGGCGGCTTGGCGACCCCTCGACGGGAGGCCTTCAGGACGGCTTTCTGCGGCTGGGACGGATAGAGATTGCCCGGCTCGACAATGATCCGAACTTTCCCGAGCGCGGCAGCTTCCGGCTTGTCATGCGCGGCGGGAAATAGGGGAGGGCATGGCCATGAGCGACATGAACATGGACGTCTGTTCAGGCTGTGCCGGCACGACCCAGGGTGTGCCCCGCGCGCCCGCGAATCGGCCCGGACTGCCGGAAATATCGGCGCGGCTCGGCAATGGCGCCGCCTTCCGTCGCACGCAGCTGGCCATGCTGTCCTCCTCGGCACTGGGCAAGCTCTCCGAATTGCGGACGCGCAACACCGATGATTTCTCGATCGCGCTGATCGACGCATGGGCGGCGGCGGGCGAGGTGGTGTCCTTCTATACCGACCGGCTCGCGAACGAGGCCTATCTCGCCACCGCGCGCGATCCGCTATCGATCCGCGAGATGGCCCGGCTGGTCGGCTATCGGCCAGGGCCCGGGGTCGCCGCGAGCGCGATGCTGGCCTTCATGATGAGCGATGCGCCCGGATCGCCCAAGAGTGCGGTGATCCCGGCCGGCGCCAAGGTGATGAGCACGCCGGAGCAGGACCAGCTGCCCGCGACCTATGAAACCGGCAAGAGCATCACCGCGCGGCTGGCGTGGAACGGCATCCGCCCGCGCCAGCGGGAGCGGCACCCGCTACCGGCATCCGCAACACTGCTTTCGTTCATGGGCGTCAATACCGGGCTCAAGCCGGGCGACGGCGTGTGGTTCACGGCGGATGACGGGCAGAATGTCTTCGCGGTGATCCGCGCCGTAAAGCCGGTCACGGCCAACAAGGTGCTGGACCCCGACGCCTTCGACCTGACCGAGGCGACGATCGAGCGGGTCGGCGGCGCGCCCAATCCGTTGCCCGCGTTCATCCCCGCCTTTCCCATCGGCGTGAACAGTTTTTCGCCCGCCGCGCAGCTCGTGTCGGGCGATACGCTGAGCGCCGAGGACATGACCCGCCTCTATGCCGAGCATGACGTGGAGGAGGATCAGGTGTTTGCGCCATGGCAAGCCGCCGCCTTGCCGATCCCCCGGCAGGTGCTGGTGTTCCGGCGCAGGGCGGGGACGTTCGGCAACACGGCGCCGGCACTCAACACCCTGCCGGAATCGCTGACCGGCCAGATCGTCACCTACACCGTCGACAATGGCGTGGTGAAGGCCAATGGCGTCAAGAACGGGCCGTTCTTCGGCACTGCGGCGACCAGTTGGGCGGACCAGGGCACCCTCAGCCTGCTCGCCGACGGCTCCAACAAGGTCTATCTCGATACGGTCGTGGAGGGCGCGAGGTCTTCCGGTTACGCCGTCCTGCGCGATGGCGCGGGCTGGAGCTTCTATTCGGTAAGCGGCGTCAGCGAGGAAACGAAGAACGCCTTCACCATCTCGGGCAAGACGACGGTGCTGACGCTCGGCACGTCTGCGGGCTTCGCGAATTTCTCGATCCGCCGGGCGATCGTCTATTGCGACAGCGAGATCCTGCCACTGGCGCCGACGCCGGTGACGAGCCTGGTGGAAGATGGCGGCGCTGCGTTCATCCCGCTGGACGGCTGGTTCCCCGGCCTGCAGACCGGACAGCCGATCATCCTGACCGGCCGGGCGCGGGGCAGGGGCGCGGGCGCGGTCTCGGAAGCGCGCAAGATCGCCGCCGTCGAGCATGTCTTCACGCCCTCGGGCGGGACGCGCATCCGCCTCGATGCCGATCTGGCCGATCGCTATGTGCGCGGGTCGGTGCGGATCAATGCCAATGTGGCGCAGGCGACGCATGGCGAGACCGTGGCCGAGGTGCTGGGCAGCGGTGACAGCCGCATCGCCAACCAGAGCTTCGTCACCAAGCAGGCGCCGCAGACCCATTTGAGCGCGGCGGTGCCCGGCGGCGCAGCGCCCACGCTGGAGGTCCGCGTGAACGATGTGCTCTGGCGCCTCGTGCCGGACTTTCTCGACGCGCGGCCGTTCGACCGTGTCTATGTGACGCGCACCGATGCCGAGGGGCATATGATCGTTACCTTTGGCGACGGCGTCAACGGCGCGCGGCTGCCGACCGGATCGGACAATGTCCGGGCGCGCTATCGCCGGGGGCTGGGGCTTGTCGGCCGGGTCGGCGCACGTCAGCTCAATCAGGCGATGACCCGTCCGCTGGGGCTTGCCGGGGTCGACAATCCGTTACCTTCGGATGGGGGCGCCGATCCGCAGCCGGCCGACAGCGTTCGCGCGAATGTCGCGCTGACGGTGCGGACGCTCGATCGCACGGTGTCGCTGCTCGACTATGAGGATTTCGCGCGGGCCTATGCCGGCATCGCCAAGGCCATGGCGCTGCCGTTGTGGGATGTGGGCGGGGAGCTGATCTTCGTGACGGTCGCCGGCGAGGGTGGCGCGTCCGTGCCGGATACCGGCGCGCTGCACGAGGCGCTCGTGGGTGCGGTGCGCGATGCGGGCGATCCCTATAGCCGCTTTGCCATCGGTAATTATCGCAAGGCGCTGTTCCGGCTCGGCCTCGCGATCAAGGTCAATGCCGCGCATCTGCCGGAGGTCGTGCTGCCCGCCGTCGAGGCAGCGGTGCGCAAGGCCTTCTCCTTCGATGCACGGGCGCTGGTCGATCCAGTGTCGGCCAGTGCGATCCTCGCCTGCGTCCATGCCGTCGCCGGGGTGGACGCCGTCCGTATCAACCGCCTCTATCGGGGTGCGACGCCAGGCTACGCGCCCCGGCTGCCCGCAGATCCGCCCGTGCGCGCCGCGAACGGCACGCTGATTCCGGCTGAACTGCTGATCCTCGATCCCGGCCCACTCGATGCACTGGAGCTGATGTCATGAGCTGGAACGCGCCCGCCCTCTACGACCTGCTCCCGTCCGTCCACCGCGTGCGCGATGCCGAACAGGGCTATCCGCTGCGCCAGTTCCTTGCCGTGCTGGCCGAGCAGGCGCGCGTGCTTGAGGAGGATGTCGAGCAGCTCTACGACAATGGCTTTGTCGAGACCTGCGCTGATTGGGTGCTGCCCTATATCGGTGATCTGGTCGGTTATCGCACCATCCATGGTGCGGGAACGGTCGCCAATCGCCGCGCCGAGATCGCCAACACCATTGCCCTGCGCCGCCGCAAGGGCACGGTCGTCATGCTGGAACAGCTGGCGCGCGACGTCACCGGCTGGGTCGCCCATGCGAAGGAGTTCTTCCAGATCCTGGCGACCAATCAGCATATGGACCATGCCCGCCTGTTCAACCGGCGCAGCCCGGACCTGCGCCACTGGGAGCCGCTGGAACGACTGAACGGCGCCTTCGACACGATCGCGCATCATCCAGAGGTCGGGCGCATCCCGATCGGCGAGGGGCGGCACAATATCCGCAATATCGGCCTGTTCCTGTGGCGCCTCACCGCCTATCCGATCCGGGGCGCGACGGCGGCGCCGCTTGCGGGCGATCCGCGCCGCTGGTTCTTCAGTCCGCTCGGTGCCAATTGCCAGCTGTTCAATCCGCCGGTGCCCGAAACCGAGATCGCGTCGCTGGCCGGGCCGCTCAACGTGCCGGAACCGATCGGCCGGCGGCGGCTGGCGGCCTTTATCGGAGATTATTACCCGCGCGCGCTGCGGATCGTCGCGGACGGTGTCGAGGTGCCGGTTGCGAATGTGCGTGGCTGCAATCTGGCCGATGCGGGCGGCGGAGCATGGGCGCATGCGCCCCAGAATGTGGTGGCGATCGACCCGGTGCTCGGCCGCATCAACTTCCCGCCCAACCTGCCGGCGCCGCGATCGGTCATCGTGGATTTCCACTATGGCTTCTGCGCCGATCTTGGCGGCGGAAATTATGAGCGGGCGGACAGCTTCCTCGCCGATCTCGGCCCGGTGCGGCAGGTGGCAGCCGGCGCCGCACTGCAGCTTGAACTCGATCAGGTCGAGGCTGGCGGGATCGTGGAGATCAGCGACAGCCTGACCTATGCGGGCGCCGTCGCGATCAACCCCGATCCCGGCCGGCGGATCGAACTGCGGGCGGACAATGGCCAGCGCCCGCTGGTTAGCCTGCCCGGAGACCTTGTCATCACCGGCGGCGATGGGTCGGAAGTGACGCTGAACGGCCTTGTCGTGTCGGGCGGCGCCATCCGCATCCCGGCGGCCGGCAATGCGCTGCGGATGCTGAGGCTGCGCCATTGTACGATCGTGCCGGGGCGCAGCCTGAACGCGGATGGAAGCCCGGCCCAACCGGCCGCGCCGGCGCTCGTCATCGAGCAGCGCGATGTCACGGTGGAGATCGAGCGCTGCATTCTCGGCGCGATTCATGCCCACCCCTCGGTGCAGCTGAGCATCATCGATTCCATCGTCGATGCGAACGCACCGGAGAATGTCGCGTTCGCCGGGCCTGCGGGCACGGGCGAGGGCCCGGTGCTCCGCGCGATCGCCACGACCTTCGTGGGAAAGGTCCATGCCGCCGCCATGATGCTCGTCTCCAACAGTATCTTCAGCAGCGCGCTGGCGGCGGGCGATGCATGGACGGCGCCGGTGCGGGCGGAGCGCCGGCAGATCGGCTGCGTCCGCTTCAGCTTCGTGCCCAGCGGATCGCGCGCGCCGCGCCGCTATCGCTGCCAGCCCAGCCTCGCCATCGCCGAGGCGCAGAATGCCCGAAAACAGATCAATCCGCTCGTTTCGCAACCGGAGCTGGATGCCATCGCCATGGCCGCCATCGACCGCGTCGTGCCCAGCTGGACGAGCCTGCGCTATGGCGACCCCGGCTATGGCCAGCTGTTGCACGCGGCCCCTCGCGAGATCCGCACGGGCGCCGACGACGAAAGCGAAATGGGCATGACCCACCTGCTGTTTCAGCCCCAGCGCGAGGCGAACCTGCGCATCCGGCTGGACGAATATCTGGGCGTCGGGCTCGAGGCGGGCCTGATTTTCGAGACTTGAGGAGTAACCGCAATGACGGTCGATATCAGCCGCGTCAGCTTCGTTCCCCGCAAGAACTACTCCGCGCCCATCGAGCAGCAAGGCCGGGTCGCGCTTGACGCAGACGGGACCGAAGGCTGGGCCATTCAGGATCGCCGCTGGCGCAGCGGCACGCTGGATCAATCGGGCCGTGTCCATGTGCCCGTCACATTACCGGACAGCTTCCTGATCGATGTGGTGGCCGGCCAGCTGGTGATCAATCCGGGCCGCCTCTATGTCGACGGCCTGCAGGCGGAAAATCATGGCGGCGCGCCGAATGCCTTCGATCCGGTGCTGGCGGAGACCACCGGTACGGCAGCCATTCGCTTCGACCAGCAGCCCTATCGGCCGGGTTTTGCGCCCGGTGCGCCGGCGGCCGGCCGGCATGTCGTGCTGCTCGACGTCTGGCAACGGACGGTCACGCCGATCGAAGACCCCTCGTTGATCGAGCCCGCCATCGGCGTGGACACCACCGGCCGCGTCCAGACGGTCTGGCAGGTCCGCACGCTGCCCAATGTCGGCAATGCCGATTGCAGCACCCCCGATGGCGAACTGCCCGGATGGAATGCGCTGACCGCCCCGTCCACCGGGCGCCTGTCGAGCCGCGCACATATCGGCCCGCCCCAGACCGACCCCTGCCTGCTGCCGCCGGGCAGCGGCTATACCGGCCTTGAGAACCGGACCTACCGGGTCGAGATCCACGATCAGTCGGCCGCGGGGGCCTTTCGCTTCAAATGGGCGATGTATAACGCCACCGTCGCAAGTCCCGTGCTGGCGGTGCCGGCGGCGAACATCCTGCGGGTTGCGCGGGTCGCGCGCGACGACGTGATGCGGTTCAATCCGGGCGACTGGGTGGAGATCACCGACGATCGGCGCGAACTGGAGGGCCAGCCCGGCGTCATGGCGCAGGTCCAGGCGGTGAACGACGCGCAGCAGACGGTCACGCTGACGGCGCCGTTGCCGGCGGGCACCGTCGCATTGCTCGGCGGTGGAGGCAATGCCGCCGACCCGCAATTTCACCCCCGCGTGCGCAAATGGGATCAGGCCGGGCTTGTCCGCGACAGCGCCGGCAATGTGCTGACCGACCTGACCGCCGCCGCTTCTCCCGGCGTGGTCCCGGTGCCGGCAGCGGGGACATGGGTGCAATTGGGCGATGGCGTCGAGGTCAGCTTCGATCAGCTTGCCGGCGGTACCTTCCGCCTCGGCGACTATTGGATCTTCACCGCGCGCACGGCGGGCCGGCAGGTCGAGGAACTGGTGCAGGCGGCGCCCTTCGGCATCCACCATCATTATTGCCGCCTCGCCGTGGTCGACGCCAATGCGGCCGGGTGGGTGGCGCCCATCGTCGAGGATTGCCGGCCGCGCCCGGTCGTGGCGGAAAGCTGCTGCACGATTATCGTGCGGCCCGGCGACGATATCCAGGCGGCGGTCGATGCGCTGCCCGATGCGGGCGGCTGCATATGCCTCAAGTCCGGTATCCACACGCTGCGCGATCCGGTCGAGATCGGGCGGGATAATGTGGAAATTCATGGCGAAAGCCTTGGCGCAACGGTCGTCGCACTGGCCGGCGGCGCATTCGTGATCGGCAATGGCGGTATCGAGGGCGTCCGCATCCATGATGTCCGCTTGCGCCAGCAAAGAGGGGCGGCGCCGCTTATCACCGTCGGCCTTGCCGACCGCCCGGTCATTTCCCACTGCGTGTTCGAGGCGGAGGAGCGCGACATCAGCGCCGGCATCGCCATCCTGGCGCGCGGCGCGCGGGATCTGACCGTGGACGATTGCGTGTTCTCCGGCTTCGCAAACGGCGTGTGGCTGTCGGAGCGCTGCATCGAGGGACGGATCACCAACAGCCAGTTCGCCATGGGCCGTCCGGGCGGGAACACCCCCGCGACGATCGGCATTTTGGTGGAACAGACTGTGCGCGGCGTCCTGATCGAGAATAATGAGATCAGGCGCGCCGTGCGGGGCATCCTCATCAACGACCGGCCCGATGACGTGCCGGCGTCGCTGGCGGCTGGATCGGTCGTGCGCGGCAATCTGGTCGGCCTGACCGAAGCGGAGGGCATTATCGGCCGCGCGATCGACGTCGCCGCCGAATCCGCCATCATAGAGGGCAACCGCATCGCCCTTCCGGGTGGCAATGTCGTGGGCATCCGCGCGTGCGGCAGCGGCAGTGTGGTGGAAGGCAATATCATCACCGTCGCGGGCGAGGGCGGCATCAACAGCGCGATCTTCGCGGGCAATGAGCAGGATGGCCAGTTCCTGCCGCTTGAACGGATCATCATCGCCAACAACATCATCTCCGGGCGGGTGAACGGCATCGGCCTGCTCGGCGTCAGCCATGCGCGCATCGCCGGCAACATGCTGGGTGCCATCGGTGAAACAATGGGCATCGGCATCATCGCCGGGAATGCCAATGACTGCGTGATCGCCGACAATCATCTGATCGGCCCCGTGGCCGCCCTCTATTGCAATGACTGCGACCGGGCGAGCCTCACCGGCAACCGGATCGAGAGCGGACAGGTCGGCATCATGGTCAACAATTCCGCCGAGCCCAAGCTGACGGGCAACCGCCTGAGGGAGATGTCCAGCTATGCCGTCATCATCCTGGGATCGACGGGGCGTACCGAGCTGGTCGACAACAGGATCAACCGCTGCGGCTGGACGCTGCCCGTCGCGATCGGCATCGGCGCGCTGTTCGTCTATGGTGAGCTGCATGTGCAGGGCAACGAGGTCGTCGACATCGGCCTGCCGCCGCCCGGCGGACAGGGTGCGGCCCCTGTCGCGCGCGGCATCGTAGCGGAGTTCGTGCTGGAGGCGCGGGTCGAGGGCAACCTTGTCACCTATACCGATCCCGCGTCCAGGCCCGTCACGGCAGAGGACCGGGCGCTTCGGATGCGTGGCCTGCTGGAGATGCAGATCAATCTGGGCGCGGAGGCCATCGTCTTCGGATTCGGGACGCAGATCGCGCACAACAAGTTCATCGGCGCGGGCGCCAGCGCGCTTGTCGAGCTGTTGCAGACGGACCTGACCGACACGATCCGCATGCGCTTCGAGCGGGTCCAGTTCGACGACAATTACTGCATGCACATCAGCGGGCCGGTGAACGACCAGCGGCAGGACGCCACCGTCTCCCTGGTGGGCCGCCGATGCACCGTGTCGGGCAACCATGTGAAGGCGAACACGCGGGCACTGCCTTCCTATCATTTCCACGGGATGCCCGGGCCGTTCATCGGTAATGTGTCGTTCGGCCCGAACATCGGCAGGCCCGCGCCATTTCCGGCGCCCGAAAACGCATTCAACCAGATTGCCTGAAGGAGGGAATTATGACGATCGACAGTCTGCTGAAAGGCAGGGAAGAACTCACGAAGGAGGTCGACAAGCTGCTTTCCGGCACCAAGATCGATGCGCAGATGCTGTCCCGCCCGCTGGCGCTGCAGCAGTCGCATGTCGACAGCATCGGCGCGCGGATCACCGCGCTGGAAACCTTGCGCGCCGATCAGAACGCGCGCATCGACGCCCAGATCGTCGCGCTGAAGGCAGACCGGAAACAGGCCGAGACGGTGCTTGAATCGACCCGCAAGACGTTGCAGCCGATCCTCGACGCCGGCAAGCCGCCGGTGGTTTCGGCGGGCGGCACGACTGCGCCCAGGCCGACGGGGATCGAGGTGGCGAAGCCGGTGAAGGCAAAGGCCCGGTCTGCGGCCAAGGTGACGGGAACGACGCGGAAGAAACCCGCCAAGGGATCATAGCTTCCCGCGCTGACGGTCATCGCGCGAAATCCAGCCTTCGACCCGCTTGGAAGGCGGTCGTTTGACGTCTAGAACCCGCCCATGCGGATACTCCTGATCGAAGATAATGCGCGCCTTGCCGCCCTGATGGTGGCCGGGCTGGCGCGGCGCGGGTTCGCCTGCGACGAGGTGAGCGATCTGGCGACCGCCGAAACCGCGATCGAAGCCACCCGCTATGACGCGATGATCCTCGATCTGGGCTTGCCCGATGGCGACGGCATGGCCTGGCTGAAACGGCAGCGCGCATTGGGCCGGATGGAGCCGGCCCTGATCCTGACGGCGCGCGATGCGCTGGAAGATCGCGTGTCGGGGTTGGATGCCGGCGCTGACGACTATGTCGTGAAGCCGGCCGAGGTCGATGAACTGGCGGCCCGCATCCGCGCTCTGCTGCGCCGGCCCGGCCCGCGCGCCGAGACGCTGCTGACATGCGGAGATTTGAGCTTCGACGCAGCCCGCAGGGAAGCGCATCATGCCGGGCGGCTGATCGACCTGTCCCGCCGCGAATGCGACCTGCTGGAAGCGCTGATGCGCAAGGCTGGGACGGTGGTGCGCCGCAATGCGATCGAAAGTGCGCTCTATTCCTTTGCCGAGCCGGTGACGCCCAATGCGGTCGAAGCGAATGTCTCGCGCCTGCGCCGCAAGCTGGAGGAGGCCGGCGCGCTTGACATGCTGCATACGGTGAGGGGCGTCGGCTATATGGTCCGGCTGCCATGAACCTGCATCGCTCCATCGCGCGGCGACTGATCGTCGGACTGTCCACCGTGGGGGTCATCGGCGCGCTGTTGCTGTTGGTGTTCATCGTTCGCGAGCATCAGCAATCCTTTCAGGCGCTCGGCAATCCCGTGGCCGCCCGGCATGCCTTTCGGGAACTGACGGAGCATGTGCTCGTCCCCATCCTCGTCCTGATCGTGCCCATGGGCGTGGCCAGCCTGATGGTGATCCGCCGGGCGCTCGCGCCTCTCGCCGAGGCCGCGGCAAAGCTGCAGCTGGCGAAGGCGCATGAGCGCGGGGTGCTGGTCGACCATGGCGATTTTCCGGCCGAGGCCGTGCCCTTCGCGGAGGCCGTCAACATGCTGCTAAGGCGGCTCGACGAGGCCGCCCGCCATCATGAGGCGTTCGCCGCGGATGTCGCGCACGAACTGCGCACGCCGCTTGCGGTGCTGGCGCTGGAACTGGACGGGATGGATCATCCCGGCGCGCTTCGATTGAAGGATGACGTACTCTCGATGCGCCGGTTGATCGACCAGCTTATGCTGCTGGCGCAGGCGGATGCGCAGGCGCTGGCGCAGTCCCTGCCTGACGAGGTGTCGCTGGAGGATGTGAGCGCCGATGTCATCAGCCTGCTCGCGCCCAGCGTGATCGCGGCGGGGAAGACGATCTCGCTGGTGCGCATCGGCGACGTCGCGGTGGTCCGGGCACGCAGGGAGACGATCGCGGCGGCCTTGCGCAATCTTGTCGAAAATGCGCTGCGCGTGACGCCGGCGGGGGGCGCCATTACGGTCTTTGCCGGTCCTGGACCGCGCCTGCGCGTCAAGGATGGTGGTTCGGGACTTTCTGCTGCCCGACTGGCTCAACTCGTGCAGCGGCATCGCCGCGCGGACTATGCGAGCAAGGATGGCGCAGGGCTGGGCCTCTCCATCGTCGCGCGGATCATGGCGGCCTATGGCGGCGCGCTCACTACGGTCCCCGATCATCGCGAGCTGGTGCTGGATTTCGCTACCTCATCCTGACGCCGTCAGGCTTCCGTCAGCTAGAGGGTCTAGGCGGGATGGATGGCTTATTCAGGTTTCCGTTCCGCGCCGGCATTGCTGGGTAGTCTTATGCTTCTTTCGTCGCTGTCTGCCTGTGAGGGCGGGGAGCAGGCGGACACTGCCGCCATGGCGGAAGCAGAGGCGGCAAAGCCGGGCGAGATCGCCCTGTCGGCCGACAATATACGCCGGCTCGGCCTGCGGTTCGAGGCCGCTGCGGCAGCGAACGAGGCGCCGATCGCTGTCGTGCCGGCGGTCATCGCGCCGCCGCCCAATGCGCGCGTCGCGGTCGCCGCGACCTTCCCCGGCGTGGTGACTCGCACGCTGGTCGTTGAGGGCGAAACGGTGCGCAGGGGACAGGCGCTGGCGGTAGTATCGAGCCGGGACGTGCTGGTGATGGGGGCGGACCTCAACCGGGCGCAGGCTCGGCTCGGCGTCGCCCAGTCGAATGCCAGCCGCCTGTCGCAGCTCGACCGGGAAGGCGTGATCGCCGGTGCCCGTGCGGAGGAAGCGCGGGCGGCATTGGGCGAAGCGCGTGCCGACGTGTCCGAGAAGAGCCGAATCCTGCACATGGTCAACGCATCGGGCGGCAGCGGCACCTATAAGCTGACGGCGCCAATCGCCGGCAAGGTGACGAGCGCGCAGGCCCATGCCGGCACGGTCGTCGATGGATCGACCGCCCCCTATGTCATTGACGCCCACGGCCAATATGAAGCGCAGGCACAGCTGCCCGAGCGGCTCGCCGGACAGGTGCGGCCGGGCATGGCAGTGATGCTGGATGGCGGGCTGCGTGGAAGCGTGACGGCGGTGGGATCGACCATCGACCCCGCCACGCGATCGGTCACGCTGAAGGCAAAGCTGCCCACCGGCCCCGGTGCGCTGTCGGGCAGGGCGACGAGCCTGACGATCTTCGGCCCTGCCCCGAGCGGTGCGGTGAGCGTGCCGCAGGCGGCGGTCAGCACCATCGGCGCGGACGACATTGTGTTCGTCCGCACACCCGGCGGCGTGTCGATGCGCCGGGTGAAGGCCGGCGGCAAGGATGGCGACCGCGTCCTCATTCTCTCCGGCCTGAAAGTAGGCGAGCAGATCGTCGTGGCGGGCACCAGCGCGCTCAAGCCGATGGCGATGGGCGAGTAAGCGGCAATGCTGAGGTCGCTTGCCGCATGGGCGCTGTCCTATCGCCTGATCGTCGTCGCCATGGCGCTGGTGACGGCGGGGCTGGGTGCATGGGCATTCGTCAACCTGCCGGTCGATGCCTATCCCAATATCGCACAGACGCAGGTGAAGATCATCCTGAAGGCGCCGGGCATGACCCCGGAAGAGGTGGAAAGCCGGGTCATCACCCCGATCGAGATGGAGATGCTGGGCATACCGGGGCAGGCGATCCTGCGCTCCTCGGCCAAATATGCGATTGCCGACATCACCATCGATTTCGTCGACGGCACAGATATCTACTGGGCGCGCAGCCAAGTGGCTGAGCGCTTGTCGGGGGTGATGGGCGACCTGCCGGAGGGGATCAGCGGCGGGATGGCGCCGATCTCCACGCCGCTGTCGGACATTTTCATGTTCACCATCGAAGGGCCGATGAGCCTTGAGGAAAAGCGCACCCTGCTCGACTGGACACTGCGCCCGGCGCTGCGCACGGTGCCGGGGGTGGCGGACGTCAATGCGCTGGGCGGTTATGTGCGGACGTTCGAGGTGCGCCCCGATCCGATCGCGCTGGCGAGTGCGGGACTGTCGATCACCGACCTCAGCGAAGTGATCGAGCGCGGCAATCGCAATGACGGGGCGGGGCGGCTGTCCAGCGGCGAGGAATCGCTGATCGTCCGCGCGGTGGGCGCCATCCGGTCCGAGGCCGACCTGCAATCGCTGGTCATCGCCGCCCGCAATGGCCGCATCGTCCATATGGGCGATGTCGCGACCGTCGGCACCGGCAGCCTGACCCGCTACGGCGCCGTGACCGCCAACGGCAAAGGCGAAGCAGTGCAGGGCCTGGTCATGGCACTGCGCGGTGCCGATGCCCGCGCGGTGGTGGATGGCGTGAAGGCGCGCATCGCCGAACTGGAAAAGACGCTGCCCAAGGGCACGACCATCGACGTCTTCTACGATCGATCCGACCTGATCGGCCGGGCGGTCGGTACGGTCGAGAAGGCCTTGCTGGAGGCGACGGTACTGGTCGTCGTGCTGCTGATCCTGTTCCTGGGCGACTGGCGGGCGGCGGCGATCGTCGCGGTGACGCTGCCGATGGCTGCGCTTGTCACTTTCCTGATGATGCGCGGCATGGGGCTGTCAGCCAACCTCATGAGCCTGGGCGGGCTCGCCATCGCCATCGGCATGCTGGTGGACGGCGCCGTGGTCGTCGTCGAGAATGTCGTCGAGCGGCTCAATCACCAGAAGGCCGATGGCCCGCCGCGCCTCAACCTGGTGTTCCGGGCGACGAGCGAAGTGATCGTGCCGGTATCGGCGGGCATCCTCATCATCGCGCTCGTCTTCCTGCCGCTGCTGTCGCTGGAGGGGCTGGAGGGCAAGCTGTTCGCGCCGGTCGCGCTCACCATCATCTTCGCGCTCGCCGGATCGCTGCTGATCGCGCTGACCTTGGTGCCGGTGCTGTCCTCGCTCGGCCTCAAGGGTGGCGCGCATGGCGAGCCGTGGATCATGCGCCGGCTCAATCCGGGTTATCATGTGCTGCTGAACGGCGCCTTCGCGCGCAAGCGGCTGGTCTATGGCATTTCCGCCCTAGGGCTGGTGCTGGCCGGCATCGCCTATGGCGCAGTGGGCAAGACCTTCATGCCCTCGATGGATGAGGGCTCCGTCATCGTCCAGGTCGCCAAGCTGCCGACGATCAACCTCGACCAGTCCGTGGTGATCGACACCGCCGTCCAGAAATCGCTGATGGCCGATGTGCCGGAGATCAAGCAGATCATCGCCCGCGTCGGCACCGACGAGATCGGGCTCGACCCGATGAGCCCGAACGAGACCGACAGCTTCGTGGTGCTGAAGCCACAGGCGCAATGGCGCGGCGACAAGGATTTCGTGGTGGAGGAGATCCGCAAGGCGATCGAGCGCCTGCCCGGCATCGAGCCGACCTTTACCCAGCCGATCGAGATGCGCGTCTCCGAAATGCTTACCGGATCGCGCGGTGACCTGGCGGTCAAGGTGTTCGGGCCTGATCTCGCGACGCTCTCCGATCTGGCCGGGCGGGTTCAGTCCGTCCTGTCGAAGGTGCGCGGCGCGTCCGAAGTGATGACCGTCGCCAACGATCAGGTCGACTATCTGCAACTGGACATAGACCGCAGCGCGGCGGGACGCTTCGGCATGCCGATCGACCAGATGCAGGACATGCTGCGCGCGCAGGTGGAGGGCATGCATGCCGGCGTGGTCGCCGAAGGGCAGCGCCGCATCCCCATCCTTATCAAGGGCGACGATGCCATCCGCAGCGATGTCGCGCGCTTCGCTGACCTGCCGCTGCGCACGCCGGACGGGACGCTGGCGCGGGTCAGCGACATGGCGCGGGTGGAACGAACGCAGGGGCCGGTGAAGGTCGACCACGAGAACGGCTCGCGCTATGCGCTCGTGCAGGCGTTCGTTTCTGGCCGCGACCTTGTGGGCTATGTCGATGAGGCCAAGGCAGCGGTGGACAAGCAGATCGCCTTGCCCGCCGGTTATCGCATGGTGTGGGGCGGGCAGTTCGAAAACCAGCAGCGCGCATCCTCCCGCCTGATGCTGGTGATCCCGGCGGCGCTGGTGCTGATCCTGCTGGTGCTGCTGACGACCCTGCACTCTATCCGTGCGGCGGTCATCATCCTCGCCAACATCCCCTTCGCCATGGTCGGGGGCGTGATTTCCCTCTGGATATCCGGCGAATATCTGTCGGTGCCGGCGTCGGTCGGTTTCATCGCGCTGCTCGGCATCGCGGTGCTCAACGGCCTCGTCCTCGTTTCCTATTTCCGCCAACTGCGTGACGAGGGGCTCGCGATGGCGCAGGCGGTGCGGCTGGGCGCGGAGCGGCGGCTGCGGCCAGTGCTGATGACCGCCAGCATCACCGCTTTCGGGCTCGTGCCGCTGCTGTTCGCGACGGGGCCGGGATCGGAGATCCAGAAGCCGCTGGCCATCGTGGTTATCGGCGGGCTCGTCACCTCGACGCTGCTGACCCTGATCCTCCTCCCGATCTTGTTCGAGCGCTTTGGCGAAAGCGCCACGGAAGCCGTTGATGCCAGAGATACAGATGCCTGAAATGCTGCTTACCTTCTATTGCGCCGCCGCCGATCGCCAGATCCTGGCGGAAGCACTGCGCTCGGCCACGACCGAGCCGATCCACCTGCGCGACGAAGAGGTGCATGGCCGCGACTTCGGCGATGCCGGCGCGGGAGAACAGGTGCGCGGCGCCCTGCGGCGCTCGGCGATCGACCTCGTCGCGCGGGAAGATGCGGTGGATGGGCTCGTCGCGGCGGTGGAAGCGTCACGGCGTGGCTTCCCGGTCCGCTGGCAGACGGTCGCCATCGCGCGGCGGGGGCGGATCGGATGAGCCTTCGCAAGATCCTGCTGCTCGCCAGCATCGCGCTGCCCGTGATCCTTTTGCCGTGCCTGCCGGTATCGGCGCAGCGCCCGGACCTCCCTCCCGATGAGGTCGTCATCCAGGCGCTGGACAATCATCCTGCCGTGTCCGCCGCGCAGGCGCGGGTCCAGTCCGCCCGCGCGCAGGAACAGATGCTGCGCCGGGGCAGCCATGAATTCACCCTGCAGGGCACGGTATCGCGCCGCTCGGTCGATCGCGAGGGCGACTATGGCGAGTTCGACGCGAACATCACCCGCCAGATCCGGCTGCCGGGGAAGGCAAGCATGGATCGGCAGGCAGGCGCGCTGGGCGTAGCGGTGGCGCACAACATGATGGAGGACGTCCGGCACCAGACCGCGCTGACCTTCTCCGACCTGTGGCATGACTGGTTGACCGCGAGTGCGCTCCACCGCAATGACTTGCTCACGGCCGAGAGCCTGGAGCGATCGCTGCACGCGGTCAGCCGGCGGGCGCAACTGCGCGACGCGGCGATGCTGGATGTCGATCAGGCGGAGAGCGCGCTCGCCATGGCGCAGGCGCAGGCAGAGGTCTCACGCGCCCAGCGGGAAGAGGCACGGGCGAAGCTCATAATGATCTTCCCCGACGTGCCATTGCCTCAGGAGGCGCCGGACATGGCCGATCCGGTGATGCCGGTGGAAGATGTCGAGGGACTGCGCGACCATGTGATCGGGCGCAGCCATGAAATCCGCGCGGCCGAGCGAGAGGCGGAGCGCCTGGCCGTCCTTGCCCGGCGCGCGCGAGCGGACAGGATGCCCGATCCTTCGCTGGGCGTCCGGCTGTTCAGCGAGCGCGGCGGCATGGAGCGTGGTGTTGGTGTCGTGGCCTCCATCCCTCTGGGCGGCGGCAATCGCAAGGCCACGAGCGACCATGCCAGTGCCGAGGCGCAGGCCGCACAACTGGACATGGCGCGCATCCGGCGCGAGGTGGAGGCGGTTGCCGCAGCGGATTTGTCGAACGTCCGCGCCCGTCAGGCCGTGTGGGCCAGCATGCAGCGCTCTGCCGCCAGTGCCTCGGCGGCGGCGACCCGTACCGACCGTGGCTATACGCTGGGCGCGATCGACCTAGCCGACAGCCTTTTGGCGCAGCGCCAGGCGACCGAGGCGCGGCGGCGGGAGATCGAGGCGCGCAGCGACCTGTTGCGCGCCATCCTGAAGCTGCGGATCGACGCGCATGATATCTGGACGGCGAGCGAGGATCATACCGACTGATCGCCGGAAACGGTGTCAGCTGGCGTGCATTTTCAACATTTTGTGGCCGGGCCTTTCGTGACGACCTCAGGCGTAATTCCGGGGCTGACCTGCAGGCCAGCCCCGTGCATCCGGCGTCAGAACCGAAGCTTGGTGCCGATCCTGAAGGTGCGCGGTTCCACCACGCGGCTCAGCCGTCCTTCGACCGGACCATTGGTGTCGAACGCAGGGATGTAGGATTCATAATAATAGGCGATGTCCCGGTCGCGGCTGTCGAAGAGGTTCAGCACCTCGCCATAGATTTCCAGCCGCGTGCCTTTCCAGGCGCCGCGCACGTTGATGACGGTGCTGCCCTTGTCGCGGGCGCTGTTGTCCTCGATCAGCGGATAGGGACCAAGGTGACGCATGCGCGCGCTCGCTTCCCAGTGATCGAGGATCACGGCCGCGCCGACCGACGCGGCATTCTCGAAGGCGTTGGGGATATGATCGCCATTGTCGTAGCGGGCATGGCTGGCGGTGTAGTTGCCGTCGATCGCAAGCCATGTGGCCGGCCGCCAGAACGCGACCAGCTCATAGCCATGCCGACGGCTGGCACCCGATGGCTCGACCGCGTTGGAATCCCCGACGAAGCGCAATTCGCTGCCGACATTCAGCCACCAATAGGTGGCGGTGAAGGAGAGGTGGGGAAGCTGGAAGCGCGCGCCCAGTTCCTTGCCGGTGCCCCGCACAAGCGTCGGCACCGGAGAATCGACGTTAACCGCGCCACGTACATCATTGGAATGAAAGCCGCGTCCCCAGCTCGCATATAGCTCGAGCTGTGGTGTCGGCGTGTAGGCGAGGGACGCTTTTGGCGAGAAGATGGCGTCATTGCCGCTGCCTTCCCCCAGCGCTGCCGCCGCTGCGTCCTTCGCGCTCACGTCATAATGATAATAGTCGCCGCGCACGCCGCCGATCAACCGCAGGCCGTCGACCGGCTTCCACGTCGCCTCGCCATAAAGGGATGTCGAGAGTTCCTGCACCTTGAAGGCGCCGAGAGAATCTACGAAGGCGCGGTTCGCCGTGCGGTACACGCCGACATTGGCGATATCGTCATAACGGTTGTCCGTTCCGAGGGTGATCTGCAGGGCAGGGGAAATGGCCCAGTTCTTCTCGCCCTTCGCGCCGAAGATCGCGCGGCGATCGAACTGGCGGATCTGGGCGCTGGTGCCGTCGGCATTGGCATAGGTCGGGTTGGAATACATCGACCAGTCATAATATTGGCCATAGATGTTGCCGCGCCAGTCCGTGCCATCCAGCCCGATATTGGCGATCAGCCGGGTCGTCTCGCCGCGCGCGGAGGGATCGGGCGAGCAGAAGCGATCCTTGCAGATGTCCGATCCGATGATCCGTTCGGGAATTTGCTCGGTCGGCCGCCAGGTGCCGCGATAGCCGTGCACGCTGACGTTGAGCAGGCCCGCGCCGGTTTCCACCCGATATTTGCCGAAGCCCGAAAGATGGCGCAGATGCTCCGGCTGCTCCCATGGCCCGTCATAGGCCTTGGCCTGCGCCACGAGCGTCAGTTCGCCGCCGCCGGCCGGGACGGTGCCGCCCGCCGCGGCCCGCCGCCAGCCATAGGAACCGGCCTCGATCGAGGCCCACGGCCGGTCGAACCGGTCGATCGTGGTCATGTAGGCGGCACCTGCGAGGGCGAAGTCGCCGCCATCGGCGCGATAGGGGCCCTTGCGATAATCCTCCCGCGCGACGATCTCCGGGATCAGGCCGTTGAGGTCGAGATAGCCCTGGCCATGGCCATGGGTGCGCAGGTTCATCTGCACGCCGTCGATATAGGTGGTGAAGTCCGATCCGTGATCGAGATTGAAGCCCCGCAGGAAATATTGATTGGCCTTGCCACTGCCCGAATGCTGGGCGGCAATCATGCCCGGCACGGCCTCCAGCAGTTCGGCGACGCGTAGTAGCGGACGCACTAGCAGGTCGGCGCCGGCCACCGTGCCCTCGCTTGCGGCATGGGCGATGCCGATCTTGGCCTCGCCGCGCCCGAAGATGACGATATCGCTATTCGGTTCGGCTTCCGGTCCCGTTTCAACGGTAACGGCGTCTGCCTCCTGCGCCTGTGCGATGCCATGGAGGCCAATGGTCCATCCGGCCGTGAGGCCTAGCAGCATGAAACGTGCGGTCTTCAATGTGGTCATGTCTTTTCCCCCGGCGTCAAGCGACTGCCGGCAGGGGCGTGCCGCCACGAACGGTCGGCGCGCGAACGGGCGCACGCCAGCAGCGCCCGTCACACGAACCGATGCGGCCCCTGCCGCTCCTTCGTCGCTCAGACGGAATTCACCGTGCCTCGGCCATCCCCTGGGCCAGGGCAAGAGCGACCAGACGCCGGCAGGTCTCCTGGCTCGCGGGTCATCGCTTGATGCACGGCCTTCCCAGGCCTCGCAGGATTTAGCGTCCGGCCCAGTGGCTGACGGCTCGGGCACTTTCCCGGCCGTACCTGTACATCGCGCTCGCCACTTACAGTTGCAGGGACAGCTGCGGACTAGGGTGGATTGCGCCATCCGCACCGCATTCCCGTTTTAATCCCCTTTCGGGGAACCGACGCGATCATTCGCCAGCGTCGCAACGGAACGTTACGTAGCAGGCGAATGCTGGATAGGTAGGGATGTGACAATGTGCAAGCCCGTTATGTATCCGGTCCGTCAATGGTGGACCGGATACATCATCTTGTTCGGGTGCCTTGGGGACTCTTAGTCGGCGAGCTGCTTTACGATCAGGGATTTGCCGGAATAGCTCTGCGGACTGACCTTCGCGACTTTCTGGATCTTTCGTCCGCCCTTGGCCATGAATGTCACTTCGACGGTGACGGGCGCCATGCTCTTGAGACCGAAGGTGACGGGGATGGCGCTTTGGGTATTATAGCCGTCGCCCGTGCTCAGCTGGCGCGTGGCGATCACGGCGCCCTTGGCGTCCAGCAGGCGGACTTCGGCACCGGCGCGGGTAAAATGCCCCTTGGCGTCGAGCACCAGCACGCTCAGGCTGCGGCGGGCATACTTCTTCGGCAGGTCGTTGCGGAACAGGAAGTGGCCGCCCTTCGGGCCGTAGCCATCGGTGATCGACAGGTCGAGCGCGCCGTCGCGGTTATAGTCGACCCATTGCGTGCTGTGGTCGCCGGCATTGAGCGGGCTGGCATGCGGCAGCACGTTGACGAACCGCTTGCCGCCTTCATTGTGCAACAGCGTGTTCTTGGGCTCCTGCTGGCCGACCGGGCCTTCATAGGACATGATCGACAGGTCGATGAAGCCGTCATTGTCATAATCGCCCCATGCCGCGCCGACGGCGTGGTTCTCGAAGTCCACGCCCATCTCATGCGCGACGTTCGTGAAGGTGCCGTCGCGGCTGTTGTGATAGAGCACGTTCTTGCCGTAATTGGGTACGAACAGGTCGAGATAACCGTCATTGTCATAGTCGCCGACAGCGCAGCCGACGCCGCCCTCTTCCTTGGTGCGGCCTGGGCTGTCCATGCCCAGCTGCGGCGCGACATCGGTGAAGGACGTGCCGTCATTACGCCAGAGCGCGTCGGTCGCGCCGGACTGGTTGGCGAGAAACAGGTCAAGGTCGCCGTCGCGATCATAGTCGAACCAGCAGGCGCCGACGGTCGGTCGGGCGTCGGTCGGTCCTGCGCCGACGAAGACCTGGGTGAACTTGCCGCCATCGTTGCGGAACAGCTTGTTCTCGCCGATGCGATCGGTGGCGTAGAGGTCGAGATCGCCGTCATTGTCATAATCGACCCAGCTCGTCTGGCGGGCGGAACGACCGGGTACGGTCAGGCCGATCTCCGCCGCAATCTCCTTGAAGGCCTTGCCGCCTTCATTGTGAAATACGAAGCTCAGTTCCTTGGGACTCGTTGCGCCGCCATGCAGGTCCAGCCAGCCGTCGCCGTCATAGTCCCCCCAGCTCAGCCCGCGCAGTTCGCGGCCGGATGTCGGCAGGCCCAATTGCGCGCCGATACTGGTGAAGACACCATTGTCGTTGCGATACAGGCGCAACTCGCCGCTCTTGAGCGATACGGCCAGGTCCAGGTCGCCGTCATTGTCGAAATCGCCCCAGGCGTTTGAGAGCGACCCCACCACGCCGAACAGATCGGGCTGCATCGAGGTGAAGGGCAGGGGCTTGGCCGAGGGGGAGGGCTCGGGCGCGCCATGGTGGTCCTGCGCCATCGCGGCGAAGGGAGCGAGCGCGCAGCTGAGCATGAGGGCAAGACGACGCATGATGTGGGCTTCCTGTTCTTGGGTGGACGGGAGAGGACGGAAGAAGGGAATCATGGCCGCGCCCTGTTCGACAGGCGGCCATGGGTGCGGGTTTCCGGCATGAACAGATAGACGATGAGCGACAGGCCGATCATGGCGGAGACGTACCAGTAAAAGCCGTCCTCCATGCCGGATTGCTTCATCCACAGCGCGGCATATTCCGCCGTGCCGCCGAACAGCGTGTTCGCCAGCGCATAGGGCAGGGCGACGCCCAGCGCGCGGATGCTGGCGGGGAACATCTCTGCCTTCACCACCGCGTTGATCGAGGTGTAGCCGCTGACGATCAGCAGCCCGGCCATGATGAGCAGGAAGGCGCCGAAGGATGATGTGACGATCTCCAACCGGGTGAAGATCGGCACGGTGCAAATCGTCCCCAGAAGGCCGAAGCCGACGAGCAGCGGCTTGCGCCCGATGCGGTCGGAAAGCGCGCCGAACACCGGCTGGGCCAGCATGTAGATGAACAGCGCGGACGCCATGATCGCGGTCGATGTCTGCCGGCCGAAGCCCGCGCTGTTGACGAGGAATTTCTGCATGTAGGTGGAATAGGCGTAGAAGGCGAGGGTGCCGCCGGCGGTCATCGCCATCACCATCAGCACCTGCTTGGGGTGACGACGCAGAAGCGTCCAGCCGGAGGATTTCTCCTGGTCTGGCTTCGCCGCGCTTTCCTCGAAGGCTTCGGTCTCGCGCAGCCCACGGCGCAGATAGAAGACGGTGACGGCCATCAGCCCGCCGACCGCAAAGGGGATACGCCAGCCCCACAGGTCGAGCTGGTCTTCGCTCAACACTGATTGCAGCAGCAACAGCACGCACAGCGCGAGCAGTTGGCCGGCGATCAGCGTCACATATTGAAAGCTGGAGAAGAAGCCGCGATGCCCTGGCGAGGCCATTTCGGAGAGATAGGTCGCGCTTGCGCCATATTCGCCGCCCACCGACAGACCCTGCATCAGGCGGGCGAGCAGCAGGAGCAGCGGCGCCGCCATGCCGATGCTGCCATAGCTGGGGATCAGTGCGATCATCATCGACCCGCTGCCCATCAGCATCACGGAAAGGGTCAGTCCTGCCTTGCGTCCCTTGCGATCGGCATAGATCCCCATCATCCACGCGCCCAGCGGCCGCATGAGGAAGCCCACGGCAAAGATCGCGGCGGCATTCAGAAGCTGCGCGGTGCTGTCGTCCGAGGGGAAGAAGACCGGCGCGAAATAGAGAGTGAAGGCGGAATAGACATACCAGTCATACCATTCGACCAGATTGCCCAGCGATCCGCCGATGATGGAGCGGATGCGCCCGTCGCCCCTCGCGCGCTGGCGTGTGTCGGTCGAAACGGTCAGTCTTTGCATGTCCATATGCGCCGATACGGACGGGCGGGACGGTTCTGCTAACCTGGGTGTTCAGAATATGGCGGGGTTATTTGGCGGCGACCAGCAGCACGGAATCGTCGCCTGCCACCGCCTTCACGCCAAGGGTCAGCTCCAGCGCCGCGACGAAATCCTCCGATCCGTCGTTGCGGAAGGTGCCGCCGATGCGCAGGCCCGCGATCGCCGGGTCGCCGATCACCAGCGGGACGGTGCGGTAGCGATTGAACTCTTCCACCGCCTGCGCAAGCGTGTCGCCTTCAAATTCGATATGGCCGTCCTGCCAGGCCATGCGCTGGTTGACGACATTGGGCTGGACCGGGGTGATGGCGACCGCGCCGCCGCGAATGGCGGCCGCCTGTCCCGCGAGCACGCGGCGGGTGAAGCTGCGCCCGTCGCTGACGGCGACGATGCCCTCGATCATCGTCAGTTCGGTAAGTTCGGAACGCAGGCGCACGTTGAAGGCTGTGCCGACCGCGCGCACCGTCGTACTACCGGCAGTCACCAGGAAGGGGCGTTTCCTGTCGTGCGCGACATCGAAGCGTGCCTCGCCCTGCAACAGCCGGATCAGCCGCCTGTCGTCGCGCAGGGCAACCTCTATCGACGTGCCGGTGTTGAGGTGGACGACCGATCCATCCGCCAGATGAACCACCTTTTCCTCCCCGATCGCGGTGCGGTAACGATCGACCGCGCTTTCGAACTGGATGGCGACGGTGCAGATGATGCCGATGAAGAAGGCCGCAACCAGCCCCACCATCATATGGCGGGAGAATGGCAGGCGCCGGAACGGCCGAAAGGCGGCGTCCTTGGCATCGTCGTCCACTTCGTCGTCGAGATCGTCGTCCGCGTCGCTCAGTGCGCCCAAGGACGTGGGGTCGCAACCCAGCATGTGGGGAACCTCGCGCAGACGCTCGGAAATCTCCCAGCTTGCCTCGGCCTTGGCGAAAGCGGCGCCATGGGCCGGATGCTCCGCGACCCAGCGATAAACGTCTTCCCACTGCTGCTCATTGTCGCTCGCACGTGCCCTATGAAAGCGCCGTGCCGCTTCGGCCTCCAGGGCCTTTCGTGCTTCGACGCTTGTGTAGCGACCATCCAAACCCGGAATCCTCAAATTGGCCGATGGCGTCCATGATCTTCACCGACGCGCGCATAAGATGCTTGTCTACGGTAGATACGGACAGACCCATCTCCTCTGCTATGTCAATCACCGATTTATCAAAGACACGGCGCAAGATGAATGCGCGCCGGCATTGCGGTGGCAGGGTGTCGAGGATGGCCTGAAGATGGCGCAACTCGTCGCGGGCATGCAGGGCTTCCTCGGTCGAATTGTCCACTTGCAACAGTTCGAGATCGGCGACCAGTTCCAGCGAGACGATCCTGTTGCGTCGAACTTCGTCGATCAGCAGGTTGCGCGCGATCTGGAACAGATAGGCGCGGCCGCTGCCGGGCCGCTCGGGATCGCCGGACGCATAGGCGCGGGTCATCGCCTCGGCGACCATGTCATCGACATCGAAGCCGGGAGGAAGCATCCGCCGCAGCCGGGCGCGCAATGCGCCCTCGTGCGGCAGGATCGCCTGCTTGTACCAATCCAGCCTGATCCTGACAGGATGCAAAGCGATCACCTTCAAATTCCCGTTGCTGCGCCCTTGGACATGCATGTGCATGTCGTTCGAAGAAGCCGGACATGCCGGCCTGCGCTTGCTTGAACGAAGCACGCGCCAACAACCATCAAGAGTTTTTAATAAAATCGTCATCCAGGTTAGCAGAAAGTGGCTGCCCCCTCGTATCGGCCAGCAACAAGGTTTCAATCGGGGGTTCCGCACATGACAAAAATGCATGGTCTGGGGTTTGTCGTCAGCATGGCCGCGATCGCGGCGGCTTCACCGGCAATGGCGGGCGAAACGAAGGCGAAGTTCAACATCCCCTCGCAATCGGTAAAGACAGCGATGCCGATGTTCGCACGTCAGTCCGGGCTTCAGGTGCTGTTCCCCTATGACCAGGTGGACGGGCTGCGCACCCGCACGATCAGCGGCACGATGACCCCGCAGGCGGCGCTCGAGCGGATGATTGCGGGCACCGGGCTCAGCATCAACCTGTCCTCCGGCAAGGTCATTGCGCTCTCCATGCAGAACCGCGCCATCGCCGCACGCCGCGGCGTACAGGTCGCCAGCCTCGACACTGCCAGCCTGCCCGCCGCCATCCATGCCTCCGTTCAGGCCGCCAGCATCGCCGGCGCCGCGCCGCAGGCGGGCAGCGACGAAGGCGAAACCGCCGGTAGCGAGATCGTCGTCACCGGATCGCGCGGCCAGCCTCGCACCGTGGTCGACAGCCCGACGCCGATCGACGTCATCAGCGCAGCGGAACTGGAGAAGACCGGAAAGGCCGGCGTCCTCGCCGCGCTCAACACGCTGGTCCCGTCCTTCAACCTGCCGACCCGCGCCGGCGGAGGCACCTCCACCGTCATCGCGACCGGCGGCCTGCGCGGGCTCAACCCGGACCAAACGCTGATCCTCGTCAACGGCAAGCGCCGCCATAAAACCTCGCTTATCAACGCCGTGTCCTCCTATTATAACGGCTCGGTCCCGGCCGACATGGACATGATCCCGACCTCGGCCGTGGATCATATCGAGGTGCTGCGCGACGGCGCCGCCGCGCAATATGGCTCCGATGCCATTGCGGGCGTCATCAACATCATCCTGAAGGATGACAATAGCGGCGGATCGGCCTCGGCTTCGGCCGGCCAGAACATGGATCGCAGCGATGGCGAGCTGTATCGTGCCGACCTCAATATCGGGACGAAGCTGGGCGAGAGCGGCTTCCTCAACCTGTCCGCGAGCGCCAAGAAGCAGGAAGCGTCGAACCGCGCAGAACCCATCGCGTCCAGCATCCGCCTCTATCCGCTGGTCGGCGGTCAGCTTGACCCGCGCGAAGCGACCATCGACCGGATGGTCACGTCAAACTATGGCGCGATGCCGCAGCGGAGCATCAACACGAGCTACAATGCCGGCTATGATTTCGGCGCCGTCCAATTTTATTCCTTCGGTACCTATTCCGAGCGCCGTTCCGACCTCAACTATACCTATCGTGCGCCCAATAATGCGAACTCGCTGCCGCAGGTCTTCCCCAACGGCTTCCGCCCCCGCGTGCTTATCAGCGAGCAGGATTATGAATTCGCCGTTGGCCTGAAGACGACGCTGGCCGGGTGGGACGCCGACCTCAGCACCACGCTGGGCCGCAACCGTGCCCGGCAGGAGGCGGACAATACGCTGAACGCCTCGCTCGGGCCGACGAGCCCGACCGAATTCTATGTCGGCACGCTGATTTCCAAGGAAATCGTGACCTCGCTCGACCTGACGCGCGCTTATGAGATCGGCGGCGGCAACCTGCAGGTTTCCGGCGGCCTCCAGCATCGCTACGAGCGCTATGCGGTGCTTCAGGGCGACGAGGCGAGCTATGCGGCGGGCACCTACACCTCCAGCCTTGGCCGTCCGACGCCGGGTGCTTCGGGCGCAGCGGGTTTCACGCCTGACGATGCCGGCGTGGGGAGCCGCAACAACATCGCGGCCTATCTCGACCTCGCTTATGATCCCACCAAGGACATCACCCTGGGCGGCGCGCTGCGCTACGAACATTATGACGATGCCAGTGGCGACACGCTGATCGGCAAATTCAATGCCCGCTATGCCGTCACCCCATGGCTGTCCTTCCGCGGCGCTGTGAGCACGGGCTTCCGAGCCCCGGCGCTGGCGCAGCAGATCTATGCCTCCACCACCGGTCAGTTCCGCACCATCGGCACCCCGCCGACGCTGAACCTGCTGCAGATCAAGACGCTGCCCGTCGGCTCAGCCGCCGCCATTGCCCTAGGTGCCGAGCCGCTGACGCCGGAGAAATCCACCAATTTCTCCGCCGGCTTCGTGCTAACGCCGCTCCCTGGCCTCAACATCACGGTTGATGGCTACCAGATCAAGGTGAAGGACCGCATCACCCTGACAAGCACGCTGACGGGAACCGCAGTCTCCAATATTCTCGTTGCCAACGGCCTCTCGCCGGACATCAGCGCCCAATATTATACCAACGCCATCGACACCCGGACGCGCGGCATCGACGTGGTCGCCACCTATCGCCACAAGATCGGCGATCTCGTCAACATGTCGTGGAATTTGGGCTACAACTACAACAAGACGATCATCACCGGCGTCAAGGAAAACCCGGCTGAACTGGCGGCGCTTGGCGCAGGCTATGTGTTGTTCGATCGCCTGTCTCAGAGCAACATCACCGTCAACCTGCCCAAGACCAAGCTGTTCCTGGGCAATGTTTCGACGATCGGCGACTTCTCGCTCAGCACCCGCGTCGTTCGCTACGGCACGTTCAAGAGCTATGGCAATGCCGTCGACAATGATCGCGAATTTGGCGCGAAGTGGATTACGGACGCCGAACTCTCCTGGCAGGCCACCAAGCTGCTCAATGTCGCGGTGGGCGCGAACAATCTGTTCAACGTCTACCCGGATCGCAATGATGCGCTGACTAACGTCAACACCGGCGCAGGCTTCTACGCCACCAGCGGAGCCTATGGCTTTACCGGCGGCTATTATTACGGCCGCGTCACGGTGAACTTCTAAAAGGGGCAATGGACATGCGTGCATCGAAAATCTGGATGGCCCTCGCGCTCGCGACGGTCGCCATGCCGGCTGCCACCGCTCCCAAGCAGGGCAGCGCCTGGGGCGATGGGGAAATCCTGTGGGACAGTTTTGGCGTGCCCCATGTCTATGCCAAGACCGAGGCGGGGTCCTTCTACGGCTTCGGCTATGCGCAGGCGCAGAACCACGGCAATCTCGTCATCCACCTGTTCGGTGAGGCCCGCGCGAAGGCCGCCGAATATTGGGGCGAGAAATTCGAGAAGCAGGACAAGTGGCTGATCGGCAATGACGTGCCGGAGCGGTCGCTGACTTGGTACAAGGCGCAGACGCCGCAGATGCGCGCGGACCTTGATGCCTTCGCCGCAGGCATCAACGCCTATGCCGCCGCGCACCGCGCCAAGCTGGACCCGGAGGTGCTTCAGGTACTGCCGGTGACGGGGGTCGACGTGATGGCCCATGCCCATCGCCTAATGAACTATGTCTATATCGCGTCGGAACAGAAGGCTCTGGCCGATCCGACGACCAATGAGGCGGGAGGTTCCAACGCCTGGGCGGTCGCGCCCTCGCGCTCGGCCACCGGCAAGGCGATGCTGCTCGCCAACCCGCATCTCCCCTGGGCGCCGAGCCAGCTCACCTATTTCGAGGCGCAGTTGAACGCGCCGGGCCTCAGCCTCTACGGCGCGACGCAGGTCGGGCTGCCGGTGCTGCGCTTCGGCTTCAACAATGACCTGGGCTTCACCAACACCGTCAACACCATGCAGGGCTACACGACGTACAAGCTGACCCTGTCTGGTGACGGCTATGTCTTCGACGGCAAGGTGCTGCCCTTCAAGACGGAAGAAAAAAGCTACAAGGTTCGCCAACCCGACGGGTCGCAAAAAACCGTCAGCTTCACCCAGAAGATTGCCATACAGGGACCGGTATTCAGCCTGCCCGATGGCAAGACGACGGTTGCCGTCAAGGTCGCCGGGCTCGATCGGCCCGGCGTCCTCCAGCAATATCTCGACATGGGCAAGTCGAAGAGCTGGGCGCAGTTCGAAAAGGCGCTGCGCACGATGCAGGTGCCGATGTTCAATATCGTCTATGCCGACCGCGCCGGGCATATCCTCTATCTCGACAACGGCATCCTGCCCAAGCATCCCGATGGCGACCTGTCCAGCTGGTCGAAGCCGGTGGCGGGCGATACCTCGGCCACGCTGTGGAAGGACGTCCACAGCTATGACGAGATGCCCAAGGTACTCGATCCCGCGAGCGGCTTCGTTCAGAATGCCAATGATCCGCCATGGCTCGCCGCCTGGCCGCGCGTGCTCGATCCCAAGGCGTTCCCGGCCTATGTCGCGCCCGTCGGGCCGGTGAGCCAGCGCGCGCAGATGTCGGTCAAGCTGCTCGACAAGACGCCGAAGATGAGCTTCGAGGATTTCGTCGCGCGCAAGACCGAAACGCGGTCGCTGATGGCCGACCGGCTCATCCCGGAGCTTATCAAGGCGGCGCAGGGCAATAGCGATCCCGAGATTGTGCAGGCCGTGAAGCTGCTCGGCGAATGGGACCATCGCTTCGAGCCCGATGCGCGCGGCGCGCTACTGTTCGAGACATGGGCGGCGATCTTTGCGCCAAGAAACTTCGTCGACCAGTCCAACTATGCGGTGAAGTGGACGCTCGACGACCCGCTGGAGACTCCGCGCGGCCTGAAGGATCCCGCGGCCTCCGTCGCCATGCTGAAACAGGCGGTGGCGAAGACGAAGTCCCTCTATGGCGCGGTCGACCGCCCCTATGGCGACGTGTCGCGCTATCATCTGGGTGACGTCAGCCTGCCGGCCAATGGCGGCTTCGGGAACACCGGCGTCTTCCGCACGATCACTTGGGGCCCGATGAAAAATGGAGAGCGGCTGCCCGTCCATGGCGAGACCTGGGTTTCAATGGTCGAGTTCGGTACGCCGATGAAGGCCGTGGGCATGATGAGCTATGGCAACAGCAGCCAGCCCGGATCGAAGCATAACAGCGACCAGCTGCGCTTCCTTGCCTCCAAGACTTTCCGCACGCTCTGGATCAACCGGGCTGACGTGGAGAAGAACCTTGAGGAAACGACGAAATTCTGAAAGGTCGGTGATAATGAAACTCCTTCACCTCCTGCCGCTCGGCGCGGCCCTCATCGCCTTGCAGATGCCGGTTTCGGCTTCGGCACAGGCTTCTGCTCCGGCCCAGATCAGCGATGCGGCCCGCGCTGCGCATGACAAGGCGATCGTGCTCGATACCCATTTCGACACGCCCGCCAATCTGGGGCGGCCGGGGTGGAGCATCATGGATCGCCACAGCTATGAGCAGGATGGCGATCAGGTCGATTATCCCCGGATGGTCGAGGGCGGCGTGGATGGCGGGTTCTTCGCCATCTACATCGGGCAGGGGCCGCGCACGCCGGAGGGTGACAGGCTGGCGCGCGACAATGCGCTGGTCCGTGCCGTGCAGATCCGCGAAATGATCGCCAAGCATGCCGACGTGTTCGAACTGGCGCTGACGGCGGACGACGCGACCCGCATCGTGGCGGCAGGCAAGCGCTTCGTCTTCCTCAGCATGGAAAATGGCTATCCGTTCGAAGCGGACCTCAGCCTGATGCGGACGTTCCGGGCGCTGGGCGTGACGATGGCGAGCCCAGCGCATTTCCTGAACAACGACCTGGCGGACAGCGCCACCGATCCCAAGGGCGCGGAATGGCATGGCCTCTCGCCCCGGGGCAAGGAATACGTCGCGGAGGCCAACCGCCTGGGCATCGTCGTCGATGCGTCGCATTCCTCCGACGAATCCCTGCGGCAGATGGTGGAACTGTCGAAAGCGCCGATCATCCTTTCGCATTCGGGCATGCGCGCCATCTTCAACCATCCGCGCAATGTGAGCGACGCCGATGCGAAGCTGGTCGCGGCGAAGGGCGGCGTGATCCAGCTCAATGCCTTCAGCAACTACATGATCGCCCAGCCCAAGATCCCCGAGCGTGACGCGGCGATGAAGGCGCTGATGGAAAAATTCGAGGCCATGGGCAAGCCGACGGCGGAACAGCGTGCCGCGCTGATGGCCGAGCGCAAGGCGATCGATGCGCGATGGCCCGCGCCACGCGCCAATTTCGACGATTTCATAAAGCACATGCTCCACGCCATCAAGCTGGTGGGCGTCGATCATGTCGGCGTCAGCGGCGATTTCGATGGCGGAGGCGGCATCGACGGGTTCGAGGATGTGACCGATTATCCGAAACTGTCGGCGGCGCTGCTCAAGGCCGGCTATACGCCCGCCGACATCGCCAAGATCTGGGGCGGCAATGCGCTGCGGGTGGTCCGCGAAGCGCAGGCCCTTGCCGATCCCGCCGCGATCCCGGCGGTTCCGTTCACGCGATAAGGTCCTGCCTCCCCCTGCCGAAGAAGGGCGTGGCGACTGCCAACCGTCGCCACGCCCTTCCGATCGGCGGGATCAGGTCTTGCAGGGGATGGAGAAGCGGTCGCAATAATCCTTGAAATGCGCGTGGACCTGCGCACGGCTCAGGCCATAGTCTTCCAGCGCATAGCTGTGCTTGCCATGCTTGCCCTGCGGGTTGCTGTCGAGCATCGCCTGCATCGCGGTTTCGGCCTCTTGTGTCAGCGGCTCTCCCAGAGAGGCGTAGAGCCTGCGCATCTCGCCGATCGGATCACGCAGCTGGTCGGCATATTGGATGTCGTGGATCGAATCCCAGCCATGTTTCTCGCGATAGGCGAGCATGCGCTCGATCATCAGGTCGAAGGTCTGTAGCAACGCCTGGCCGATCTCCACCGGGTTCACCGCGTCGCTGAACATCACCCGGACATTCTTGACGAGGCTGCAGGCGGAGGCGACCACGTCGGCGGGGTCGCGATGGGTCATGACCAGCTGCGCATCGGGATAGATGGTGGTCAGGTCGTCCAGATAGAGCGGGTGCCAGGGGTTCTTCAGCGACCAGCGGCCGCCATTTTCCGCCTGCAACAGTTGGAGCAGCCGCTTGTGATAGCGGAAGGCGGGCAGATAGCTCGTGTTGAAGAACCATTTCCGGTAGCTCGGGATGCGCAGCACCGAGTCATAATATTGGGCGCAGAATGAAGGCGACATCGCAAATTGGCATTCGGTCGGGCTGTCGGCATCCTCATGATGGATCGCCGAAATATGGGGCACATATTTCATCGACATGTCGAGCCGTTCCTGCTCCGCAAAGTAGCGCGGATCGGAGCTGAGTTCGCCCGCCTTCGCTGGAGGAACGGAGTTGAAGGCCTCCCAGCGCAGCAGGCTGCGGCGGGCCGGGTCTGCATTCAGCAGGTTGATCGTCAGGGTCGTGCCCGTGCGCGGCAAGCCGAAGACGAACAGCGGCTTCTCGATGGGCCGTTCGAGCAGTTCTGGATGCTTTGCGAGCCAATCCTCCACGCGCAGGCGATTGGCGAGCGTGCCCACGAGCGTCGTCGTCCAGCGCTGGCGCCCCGCGTCAGTCAGCTTCGCTTCCCGGTTGATGCTGTCGACAAGCACGTCCAGCCCTTCAAGGATGGCGTCGTCGCCCAAGTCCGAAAGGCCCGTCTGCTCGCGGGCCGCGGCGAGAAGGAATGCGACGTCGATATGATCGGCGGCCAGTGCGGTTGCCATTATTGTCTCTCCATCATGTGCGCCCCCGTGGTGCGCCTGTTCTTCTGTTGGCGTCGCCCGCAGTCAGGCGGCGGCCTGCGGCATGACCTTGAGCGCGTCGATCACGGCCTGCGCATGCTCTTTCCGGCAGATCAGCAGGTCCGGCATATAGACGTCGCCCTGATTGTAGATGAGCGGCGAGCCATCGATCCGCGAGGCGTGGAGGCCGTGGGCGATGGCGACCGCCGCCGGCGCGCAGCTGTCCCATTCATATTGGCCGCCGGAGTGGAGGTAGATGTCCGCCTGGCCGAGGATGATGGCCATGGCCTTGGCACCGGCCGATCCCATGGGCACCAGTTCGGCGTCCAGTGCGTCGGCCACTGCGACCGCTTCGGCGGCAGGGCGGGTGCGCGAAACGACCATGCGCAGCCTCGCGGGTGCTGCCGGCAGCGGGCGGGGCTGGTCGGTCCGCAGGATCACGCCATCGTCGAGGCCGGGCAGCGCGACCGCCCCGATGGCCGGCACGCCGTCGATCGCCAGCGCGACATGGACGGCCCAGTCGGCGCGTTCCTCGCCATATTCGCGGGTGCCGTCGACCGGATCGATGATCCAGACGCGCCCCTTGGCGAGCCGTTCGGGATTGTCCTTCTCCTCCTCGGAGAGCAGCCCGTCGTCCGGGCGCTGCTCCCGCAGGGCATGGCAGAGGAACTGGTTGGCGGTCTGGTCGCCCGCCTTGCCCAGCGCCTTGGGGGAGAACAGGCTGGAAGCGCGCACATCCTTGAGGATGCGCCCGGCGACATCGGCGAGATGGGCCGCGAGATCGGCGTCCTTCATCGTTTCGGAGACCATGGCATCCCTCATTTCAGCGGCATGATCTGGCGGATGATGTGCTCGGCCGCCTGTTCGGGCGTCATCTCGACCGTGTTGACGCGGATCTCGGGCTTCTCCGGTGCCTCATAGGGGCTGTCGAT